>JAIDFQ010000042.1 GCA_029054245.1 Lachnospiraceae bacterium
ATCTCTCTGTCCCGTTCGTTTCTGAATAATTCTTTTGAATTTTCAGGGTTGCATTGCTGTTCATTTGTCAAGGTCCTGTGTTTTCATCTTGTTCAGACGCAACTCTGATATAATATCACGAGTTCATATCCATGTCAAGATGTTTTTTAATTTTTATTTTCCGCCGTTTGTTTCTCGCACGGTGGATTTACATTATAGCATTTCTTGCAAAAGCTTGTCAATAAACTTATTTCAATTTATTTAGCCAAAAATAATGGCACACATTTGTCAATTATGCTATATGCTTTAGCATCAAACAAAAATTTAGAAGTATCATTCAATTCAGATACTTCCAATTCTATTGGCAGCTAAAACGGAGAAAGAGGGATTTGAACCCTCGCGCCGCGTGAACGACCTACACCCTTAGCAGGGGCGCCTCTTCAGCCTCTTGAGTATTTCTCCATAATCTGAATTACACCGCTACCAATATTTTATTATTCTTTTGTGACGCAAAAATTATTATACATAAGCACATTTTGTTTGTCAATGCTTTTTCTTGCAAAAAATAATCCTTATGTAACAGTCCAGCCCACAGGGGCGGTGCAGCAGGGGCGATATGACACCTACAGAAAAGAACCGCTGCCGCTGACATCGCGCCCTATCGTTTCAAGTCTCGTCTACAAATCGGATTTCACTAACAGAATTGGATATAGATGATTCCATACGGACGGGACAGAGCCCAGCGGCATCCGTGCCGCATGGCTCTTAATCCGGCATCCATGCCGGATTCCCCTGATATTCACCAATTCTGTAAGTGAAATTGCCGATTTTTCGCCAGAGCCTTGAAACGATAGGGCGCGATGTCAGCGGCAGCGGTTCTTTTCTGTAGGTGTCATATCGCCCCTGCTGCACCGCCCCTGTGGGCTGGACTGTTACATCCTTATTATCTTTTAATCCACATACTCAGCAATTGTATTTTCAATCCGCCTCTTAACTTCCTGCGCAATTTCTACCGTCTTCATGTTTTTATATTCTTCATAATAAATAGGAGACATATAAATCAACTTAACCGTAACTGGTCGAATCGATTTTTCATCAAAGGGTTTGAACGAGTCAATCAGTGCACATGGGACAATTGGGCATTTTGCCTTGACCGCACTTTTAAAACTGCCTCCCTTAAATTCCAGCAGCTGATTTCCCATTCTGCTCCGTGTTCCTTCTGCAAAAATAAGAAAATTCTTTCCCCCTTTTACTTCTTCTGCCATAGAAATAATCACCTTCATGGACTGCTTGATATCCTCTCGATCCATGGCATATGCACCAAGCGCTTTGATAACTTGCTTTAAAAGAATAATATCACTTGCTTCTTTCTTGGCAACAAAGGAAAATGGTCTGGGACAAGAATCCAAAAACACAAGCACATCAAACAATCCCTGATGATTAGGATAAAATATAAATCCATCTTCTTTGGGAATATTTTCGATCCCATATGTTTCAACCGTTACTCTTCCTGCATGATTAGCGATTTGGGTTACTTTTTTAATAAATTGAAAAGATTCATCAAACGAAATTTTACTGCTTACTCCGCACCACCAGATTCTAATAAGATAATATGGAGCTATCCAAAAAAGTCTGATGACCATTAATGCAATTCTCATCCTGCCTGCTCCCGTTACAATTAATCCTTTTTATACCGTTCCATCGCTGTTTCGTAAAGATTATTTCCATTAGAATCAATCACTACGATAACCGGAAAGTTTTTTACCTGAAGTTTACGTATTGCTTCCGTACCTAAATCATCATATGCAATTACTTCAGAGCTTATAATTGATTTTGAAAGCAACGCACCGGCACCGCCTACAGCCGCAAAATAAACCGCACCATTACGGATGATTGCCTTCTTTACATCATCACTTCTCTTTCCTTTCCCAATCATACCTTTTAACCCCAAATCCAGAAGAGAAGGCGCATATTTATCCATTCTGCTTGCAGTTGTCGGACCTGCTGACCCAATCGGGCGCCCCTGCCTTGCGGGAGAAGGACCCATATAATAAATTACATTCTGGCTTATGTCAAAGGGAAGCTCTCTCCCCTGTTCTAATGCTTCGTACATTCTCTTATGTGCGGCATCTCTTGCTGTATAGATGGTACCTGTTATGTACACATAATCACCACTGTGTAGTTCCTTTGCTGTCTGATCATCATATGGCGCCGTAATATATCTATCCATAATTATTCCCTCTTGTTCTTTTCTATAGTACTCTGACACAATGCCTGTTCACATGACAACAGATATTGACTGCAACCGGAAGCCCCGCAATATGCGTAGGGTAAGTATCAATATTAACTGCAAGCGCCGTTGTACTTCCCCCTAATCCGCCCGGACCTATTCCTGTTCTATTTATTTTATCAAGCAGCTCTTCTTCCATCTCACATACATAAGAAACAGATGAACGCTGGTTTACCGGTCTTGTCAACGCCTTTTTGGCAAGAAGTGCACACTTCTCAAAGGTTCCACCAATGCCAACCCCTATCACCATTGGCGGACATGCGTTAGGTCCCGCATCTTTTACTGCTGTAAGGATGGCATCCTTTACGCCTTCTATACCATCTGCCGGCTTCAGCATAAAAATCCGGCTCATATTTTCGCTTCCGAACCCCTTAGGCGCTACAGTGATTTTAATCTGATCACCCTCCACAATATCGTAATGGACTACTGCCGGCGTATTATCCTTCGTATTTTCCCTGAAAATAGGATCACCTACCACCGACTTACGCAAAAATCCCTCCTCATAACCCTGCCGCACACCTTCATTAACTGCATCTGTCAACAGACCACCTTGTACCTGCACATCTTGACCTACTTCCAAAAAGACAACTGCCATTCCGGTGTCTTGGCAAATAGGAATCTTGTCGTTCGACGCAATCTCAAGATTGTCCTCGAGCTGACCCAGAACCTGTTTCCCAAGAGGCGCTTCCTCTTCTTTGACCGAACGCTTCAACGCTTCTATCATATCTTCTGTCAGATAATGATTTGCCTCAATACACATCTCTTTTACATTTTTTATAATTTCTTCAACATGAATTGTCCTCATCCTAAGCAACCCTCATTTTTATTCGGTAATTATTTTCTTTGTTTGTGCCAATTCTTCCTGATCAGGTTCCCCTGCAATGTATTTAAGGATTTCTCCATCATTTTTGTATCTTGGAATCAAATGCATATGGAAGTGAAAAACAGTCTGACCTGCAACTTCTCCGTTATTCTGAACAAGATTAAATCCATCACATTTTAATTTATCAGTCATGGTCTTCATCATTTTTTTTGCCAGCTTCATGACATCTGCTGCCGTATCTTCCGGTAATTCGTACAGATTTGCATAATGCTGTTTAGGAAGGATAAGTGCATGTCCTTTTGTAGCTGGTCCCACATCAAGAATGACTTTAAACTGTTCATCCTCATAAAGTGTATGTGATGGTATCTTTCCTGCAATAATTTTACAAAAAATGCAATTGTCCTGTCTCATATTTCTTCTCCTCTCAAACGTTAAAATGGTCTTTCCATAAAATTAAATATCTGATCCAATGTACGAAGAACCTTAAAGTCACCTTTCATCTTCATTGCACCACCCATAAATGCTCTCTGGAACGTCATTCTTGCATAAATGATATCATTCATCGTATCCCTGCTGATCTGCATGTCTACATCGGGATTCTCCACACCGCCATAGTAGTAATTATGCTCTGCTCCGTCAATTTCTATAATCAACGGTTTCTTTTTTCCTTCTATCTGGATTTTGTAAACAGCTTTAAAACCTGCCTGCGGTGTAAATCGCTCTTTAAACTCTTCGATAAACTCCTCCTTGTTCTCCTCCTGTTCGCTGCTGCCCATTAAATCCCTGAACATGCTGGTAAGCTCTTGAATATCTTTCTTTTGCCGCTTTACATACATATCATCAGAAACGTACTGAGACAATTGTTCTGATTCCTGCGGAGTAAGATTAATATTTTTATCAATCGAGACCATCTGCTTTACTGCCTGATTACTTGCAGGAAAACATGCCATTTTCTGATTGATTGTGCGGTACATGTTTTCCGCTTTCTTTTCAATGATTTTAATATAATTGTCATTATCATCAAAAATGGATGTGTCTGCAATATAACCACAGATGCCGCTGCAGGGAAGTCCTCCTAAAATTTCCCAAGACTCAGAAAGAGTCAGCTTTCCTTCTCTCTCCCCATAAGTAGTAGACATGACAACTGGACACATATAGGTCTTTGCAATTTTCTCTTTATCCCCATATAACCAGCAGGCATCCAAAAATTGGTGCATATAACCCCCAATTCCATACCATTCCACTGTAGATGCAAGAATGATGCCATCCGCTGTTTTTATCGTTTGTGGCAGCGTAGGTATATTATTTTTCAGTTCATATAAATTAAATCTCTCAACAGTGACATGGAGTTCCTCTAAAACTCCCTGCATTTTATTGATTACATACAATGTAGGGTCATCCATCAACCCTCTGCCGCCATAATAGATATTAATCTTCATATTGCCCCTGCCTTTCACTAAAATACTACATTTAGTATAAAGCGGTTTCTTCTATCTGTAAATAAATTTTAATTTTCCTAAGCGGATTTCATCACCTGGTTCTATTATTTCTGATGCATTGGGGGCAAGACGCATTCCATTTCTAAAAGTTCCATTGGTCGAATTTAAGTCTGTAACATAGATTTTATTTCCTTCCCTAAAAAATTTGGCATGCATGCGGCTAATACTATGTTCATCAATGACCATATCAACAGCGCCTGCCAGTTTTCCAACAATAAGCGGAAGTCTCCCAAGATCGATATGGCATTTCATCTTTCTATCCAAACTGTATAATTTATTCTCATAGTTTTCTGTCCAAGGAATATACACAGTATTTCCAAAATCCGAATCGGGTATTGATGTGTCATTTTCATAGGTAGGTGCATAGCGATATATCTCTTTTGTATCATTTTGCTCTTCATGACATTTTCTCTTGGTTATCCGCGAATAAACATACCATGCAGATGATCCTAAAAGCAGCCCTGCCAACACAATCCATCCCGCTATCAGATAAATCTCTTCCTGGTAAGAAAGTTGATAGGAATACTTGATGTAAGCTAAAATTCCTGCCCCTGCAATTCCTGCTCCCCATGACACAGCAATTGGACTTATCGTACATTTATTTTTTGTTTCTTCTAATGAAGACTGCGGCGCCGTTTTTGCTTTTTTTTCGTTGAGTTCCTCATATTGGCAATCATTTTTTTCGAACTTGATTTCTTGGCATCGGGATTCATTGTCATTTTTTTCTTCTCCCGCAACATCATCCTGAAACCATTTCAATACTTCGTCTAAAACAAACTGTTCTCGGTGAACCAAATCGGCTATTTTATAAACCGTTTCCATCGCCTTCATATCTTCATTATCCACTTTGGAAATAAAGAAATCCATCAACTGAAAAAAACTTTTTTCTTCTGCGTTTGGATAGTACAAAAAAGAATATTCTCCCGTTTCAATATTTTGAAAAACATATTCCGGTAAAAGCAGAAGGCAGCTCCCGTCTAACAAATATTTCTGCAGCATGTCATTTACAATCTTCAACTGTAAGAAAAATCTGCAAAGCTCCTCCATTCTGATTTTCTTTCCATCATAAATGCTCAGAAGGCTCTGCCTTGAGGTGATTTCATAATACAGCAGAATTTCTCCATTAATATATCTTTCCTGACTTGCTAAAAGCCCTTGTATCTTGTTTTCCGTTACCATTTTTCTCTGATACACATTTTCAGATAAACTACCATTATCCTTTATAATGAGGTAATTATGTCTGTAATCTTTATAGTACTTTACATCAAGCATTTTGTTCCTTCCTCCACTGTCTTATCATCAACACAGGATTCCATTTCTGTGATGTCTTTTTTATAACTTTACCGCTCCCCCTTTGTCTGGTCTGCACGAAAATACAGTCCTTGGATACGATACATTCCCCTTCTTCTGTAGGAAAAAAAGGATAAAATGCCCTTTTGCGCTCTATTCTTTCTTCCACATACTGCTTCGGCTGCCAAAGTGTATCATTTTCCAGACCATAAATTACTTCTCCATAATGTTCTTTTCCCTCCGTAAATCTTGCTGCGCGCATAGCGAGCAAAAAGTTATTTTGAGAAATTGCACAACGGCAATATAAAAACAATGCACTAAGAATAATAAGCAGATATAAAAACAACACAATCGGCATAATAAAAGATGCCTCTACCGTAAAGGATCCCTTCCACTTCTTACGCATACACCAATGCCACCTCCATTCCTAATAATAAAAAAGGCACAAAGGGAATCGTCTCTCTTTTCCTTCTGAAAATGCAAACCATTCCCCATATTCCTGCCAACATAATTCCAATACACATGACGGTTAAGGCAAACCAGCCTCCTGTCCAAAGCCCTAATGCCAGCACACACATCCCATCGCCATACCCAATATCTTCTTTTGTTAAGAACGCCAGCAATAAAAGTACGCTTCCCGGAAAAAAACTCCATGAAATCTCATTCCACAAAATTTCATTCCACAAAAACTGTGTAAATACTCGGAAGACTATGCCAGAAAGAGCAAAAATAAGTACATAATAAACAGATATTTTCTTTTCCTTAATATCCTCTGCCGATAATCCTGCAAGAAACATAAGACTAACACAATATGCCGTCATTTTATCCTCCGCACTTGCTGCAGGCGCTATAGCCATCCGCCTCGCCTAAAGGAATCATATATACCACCCTTTTAAGAGCAGAGCAATCCGACTGACCATGATATCGATTTCCATCCTCAGTAATATAAACGATACCCTTTTTTGGAGGGCGACATCTTAAACAGGCGTAATACTTTTCTCCCGCTTGATTTCTCAGAGAAGACAAGTTATCATAATCTACCGACCTTACCTGTACTCTCAAATAAGTACAATCATATGAAATATGATATTTACTGCCCGTTTTTGTCACATAAACATAAGTTTCCTGACGTTTTCCCTGTTCTTGCTCCTCAAAACCTGTATACCCTGTAAAGGCATGACTAAAAAAACGATCTTTAATTACAACCTTTCCGATAGGAAGCCAGTCAATAAACGGTTTTATCTGATATTCTACAGTAAATTCAATACTGCCCTTCTCTTGTATGGCTGACAGATCTTGAATCTTCACCCCATTCTCTCCACCAGACACACAAAGGTATGGATGCATCTGACTTTCTAAGTACTCTTTTACACGATTCTCAACAGGTATAGGTGATTGATTGGCGTACTTAATCAAATAACTTGCAAACCCATATTGATTTCCGGTCTGATGTATTGCTTCCTGCATATCAGATTGAAATCGTACGACCTCCAGATTTAAGAGCACCGTCATCATAAAAAGCAAGAAAACCGGAAGTACCAAACTCCCTTCCAATGCCATACTTCCCTTTAGTTTTTTGGAAGAAAAGAAAAATGCTCTCTTTTTAAACGCTGCTTTATTTTTTTTATTTGCTTTGAGAGAAGAGACCCTTGTCATTGTTTTCAGTTACATTGCTTTGTCTAAAGAGAGCACTTTTCCTTTCTTCCATATTTCCTAAAAGTATCCGTATGTCCGCCTTAATTCATAACAGCTTCCATAATCCCCTACGGCAGTTACAATTGCTTCATACCGTTCTATACACCAATCCATTTTAAAATTGTGATTACCGTCGGAAAGTCTTATATCCATCTCCATAATATCCATTGCACGCAGATTGACGGCTTCTTTTCCTGCAAGCAAAATCAATCCTGCGAGATATTGCTCATAAGACCAACCTTGATTACCGCCCGTACAATAGAAATTACCATCAAGTACATGCGTAACGGACATACTATGACCAGACTTCCTTACAGGAATACTCTTTCCTTCATAAATTGCCCTAACATCACTTATGCTTTCAAGAAACGCACAAGCATATAAAATGCTTTCGGCAACAGGTGCCTTTAATTCTTCCTTTAAGGAAACAGCCAAAAGCTCCTCTGCTGCCGCAAACGCCTCTGCCCTTAAGTCCCCGTCAGCGAGGGCACAAGCTGTATTATCGGCAAAACGCACCCTAAATAATTCTTCTGCTGATGCTCTTACATTTTCCAAATCAGAAGCCTTTCCCTCTGCGATATATTCCAATTGGCAGGATAAAAGGGAAGACTGCCTTGCATTCCCCAGATGCCCCATCTTATTAAAAAGATAGGATAAAAACAAATCATCTTCCTCTTTGAACGCCTGCCTGATACTGCCAGTATTTTCTACTTGTCTGTGCGATATGTAATTTTCAAGAGAAAGTTTTGCGGGACTAATTGTTTCTAAATTTATTCCAGCTAAAAATAAGACATCACTTTGCACCAGATGATAGATTCCGTCTGCTGGATTAGACAGCGGAACCTCCTCCCAGATTCCTTCTTCATTTAAAATACAGGGAAGTTCCATGCCATCTAACTGTTCCATAATATTGCTCCATTCTTCCATCGGCGTACTTTGACTAAGTATCTGGATCTCTCCTATTTGTTCCAGTACTTGTTGTTCCTTGCCGAAAATTCCAGTATCTTCTACGTAACAAATTGCCTGATTCCTCATAGATGCACCCATACCTGCTGCCGCCGTTTCAAAACAAGGGATGACTACCTGTTGAGTGTTTATTTTTCCCCAGGGTGCATCTTTTCCTGTCAGAATCTTAGTCGTATTCTCTTCTATGTAATACCGGAGTCTGTCTTCCGTATTAGAAATGCAGGGCTGACTTCCCAAATAAGAAGCGTCTATATAAATAAGCCCATATCTCTCAAAAAGCGCTATATGAAATTCGGACAAAACAGCGTTCATACTAGTATCAGCCGCACACTCATATCTGACCTTTACCGCATTTTTAATGGCATTTCCCGTAAGCAAAAGGATAAAACCTGTCAACAAGGACAACGAAAGAGATAAAAATACCGTTAAATTTCCCCTCATCATGCCAGAATAGCAGAACTGTCTACCGCAATCTTTTCAAATATCGTACTTGCAAGATCCTGAATCTGTGTCTTGAAGATTAGCACCAGACCAATTAGAACTACAATAATTAATATCATTTCCACAGTTCCCATCCCCTGATTATTGCCTTTTTTCTTTATTATTTTTATTACTCTTTTTTTCATACCTTTCCTCCATTTGTAGTTTTACTATTTTTGTTAATTGTATTCCTTTTAGGGCATTACAGTTGCCCCTAAACATTGCCTTGTCTTTGACACAGACAACCGCTAAATGCTTCCAAAGTCTAGATACGCAGGCAACATAACCAAAAACATGACCACTACCAGCATCAGCATCATTGGAAATAATAACCTTGTACTTGCCTCCTCGCCTGCTTTTCTTGCCATGTTCCTCCTATCCTCCTGGGCTCCTTCCGCCTCCTCTGAAAGAAAGGTAAGCAATTGTCCATTTCCCTGTTTTAAATGAACCGCCAGCAAAAAGCTTAGCCTTCGATACCTCATCTCCCCACATCTTTTTCCAAACTCTCGATAGACCTGTTCCTCCATTACACCATTTTCCAGCTGGCAGCAGGATATTTTCATTTCTTCATACAGATATTTTCTTTTCCGTTTCTGCGTATTCTCATAATCTTTCATAATTCTGTAAAATGCATTTTGGACGCTTAGTCCAGCAGATATGTATAGTCTAAGTTTATTGACAAACCCCGGATAATCTAAAAGCAGCTGCTTATTTCTTTTTTTGCAGTCTTTTTCCAAATCCTTTTCCATTCCCTTTGCCGCTATCACACAGCCTAGTGCTGTCAGGAAAAGAAGATAAACTGTATAATTCTTTCCGCCTTCCTTCCATGCAATGGCTTTCCCATCCAGACGATCTGGAAGTATAATCTGTTCACTACCCTTGTTCGCTAAATCTATGTCACAAAGCAAATCTTCCAATAATCGAAAGAAACGCTCTTCTTCGCTGGACATTTCCGGCAATAATGATAGTTCATAAGTAAAACTGTTTTTTTCTTGTCCATAAGAGGTTGTCACTGTCAAACTAACTGTTTCTTTTGTATCCATTCCCTTTCGATTTATTTTTCCATTTCTATCTATTCTCTCCTTATTGCTGCTGTCCCATGTAAGGCGAAACGGATATCCCTCTGCAAATACAGGAAGATGCAAGTCACTGACCACATGCTCAAGATCCGTATTATCGTTTTTAATCAGATCCGGCAGCTCTGTATAAAGATTCTTTTGTAGTGCCTCTTGTTCTTCTCTGGAAAGTTTTCTTGCTTCCACCAGAAAAGGAATTTCCCTGTTCCAATTTTCGGCTTCGGCAATCAATGTTATATGATAGTCCCCCGCGTTCCATTCATTCCTGAAAAGACGTGTCCCTTCTGCGAGCCTGCCCTCCATCCGGCTGCTCAGATAAAGGCAGATGGCAGACGCAATCCCGATACCTACTATCATAAACATTACCGCCAGTCTCTTTACCTGAAAATAATCATGCAGTTTTTCCATATTCTCCAATGGATATAATTGTTGCAGCTCTTTGCACACTTTTTGATTCTGCTTTTTTACGATAAATGGTTTCCATCTTCTATATAGCCTTTCTGCCAGCGGTAAAAATGGATTTTTCATTAGATACCTCTTTTTATTATGCAAAATTTTATTAGATTTCTATGGAAATCATATGTACAGACAATACATAAGCACATATGTAAACAAACAGGCAAAAACTCATAATGAGAGCCCCCGCAAAAGAATGATACAAATCTTGAAAATAGAAAGGAGATGTAATGTTGATGTAACTCATAATGGCAAAAGGCATTATATTCATAATTTTCTGCTCCAGCCTTCTGGCACTTATCAAAACTGCAATTTCTTTTTCAGTTTCTATTTTCTGGATAATAATATCTGCTGTTTTTTCCATTACTGCTGCCATATTGCCGCTGCTTCTTTGCGAAATCTCATACACCTGCGCAAACTCCGTTATTTCTTCAAGATCTATTTGATTTCCCATCTGCATCCATAGTACGGAAAAAGAAGTATTATTTTCCCTTCCCGACTTTAAAAAACGCAATATACGACAGACGCTGCTGTCTTCGCCAAATAATCCTTTCATATCCTGATAACTTGAAAGAAACGCATTTTCTGCCGAATATCCTGCTTTCTGTCCTGTAGCAGCAGTCAACATCAGTTCTTTAAATTCTTCCCTAGCAGCTTCTTTTTTCTTTTGGCAGCGTACTCTTTTTTCCAATTGATAGTATCCAGCTCCTATCCCGCAAAGCGGCAGAAACGCCCAAAACGATCTGTAAAAAAAATAGTCCAAAAATAAGGTAACCAAAAGTGTTTTTCCCAGTAGATATCTTCTTTCTGGAGCGGAAAGTTCAAAAAAATCTCTTCTGTTACTGCCCAGCCATTTTAAATTTTTCCACATGCTTAAGTTCTCCTATTTTTTTAAAATCACCGCATATTCTTCCATTTTCAGAAATTCCCTTTTGCTCAAACCGATAAATCGTTCTCATATTTACTTCACCCTCCAAAATTCCTTCTGGCTCTGCAATCTCTAATATACGCCTGCTTCCATCCTTAAGCCTTCCTAAATGAATCATCAAATCAAACCCTGATGCAATCTGTCTGCGTATAGCCGAAAGCGGCATATCCATTCCCATAAGCACCATTGTTTCCAGACGGCTGACCACATCCCTGACACTGTTTGCATGTACCGTCGTCATTGCGCTGTGCCCTACGTTTATACTCTGCAACATATCTACCGCTTCCTTCCCGCGCACTTCCCCTACAATGATCCGGTCAGGGCGCATTCTCAAAGATGCTTTTAACAAATCCCGAATGGTTATTTCCCTGCATCCTTCCACATTGGCATTTCTGGTTTCTAAGCTGACCAGATTAGGAATATTCCTGATTTGTAATTCAGCACTATCTTCAATTGTGATTACTCTCTCTGTTTCAGGAATAAATTTTGACAAAACATTTAAAAATGTTGTCTTTCCCGATCCTGTTCCTCCGCTTACCAAAATGTTGCATCCTGCCCCAACCAACTCTTTTAACTCCTCTTTACATTCTTCCGAGAGGCATCCCATGGAAAGAAGCTGTTCCATAGTAATTGGATCCGGCGGAAAACGTCTGATTGTGAGAATCGGTCCGTTGATAGCGATTGGATCTAGCACTACATTTACCCTTGCCCCGTCTGAAAGTCTGGCATCTACGATTGGCGACGCTTCATTTACTACGCGATTGCATTTTGAGGTAATCTGCCAAATTACCTGTTTTAGTTTTTCTGCTGAATCGAAGCATATGGCAAGCTTCTCCATTTTGCCTTTTCGTTCTATGAAGATACCTTGTGTTCCATTGACCATAATTTCCGTAATCTGCGGATCTTCAACCAATTGTTGTAAGATTCCAAGCTGTCTTATGGAATGAAATATTTCTTTTCGGCATCGCTCTCTGATTGAAACCTCCAAGTATCGTTTTTTACTTTCTAATTGAATCTGCTCGTCTATCAATTCCATAACTTCCTCTTCCGTCATTTCCCTGGACAGATTCAGCCTTTCTATGATCACTTCCTGTAAATCTTTACTATTATCCATCTGACTCCTTTCCAAAAAGCATTGGGAAAACCTTTGACTTGATATAACCTGCCAGTTCTCCGTAAGTCAGCTCTTCAAAGTGTAACGGAAGCTGTTTAAAAATCGGAAGTCTCCATTTTGTTGTTCTGGCTGTGATATCACCATAATTCATGCTTTCCAACACTTTTTCATACTGTTCTATTTTGGCGAGCGCTGCCCCGTCTTCCCTTGAAATGGTATAGATATAATCACATTCCCGAAGAACATCCCATAAATCCAAGATTCCATCCGACAGATCCAGTATCATAAACTCATATTCGCTGCTTTTTTCAATTTCTTGAAACAGATCAATCCATTGTGTTCCTCTGATTCCAGCCAAGTTTTGGTAGATTTCCGCAGGCGGTATAAAATCAAGCCCATTCACCGTCTCTATCATACTTTCCATTCGATACACCAGTTTTTCACGAGCACAGGAAAAATAATACATAAGATCTGCAATATCACTGTCAAAACTCCTGCTCATCATTCGGGCAAAGCCTGAATAAATCTCAAAATTTAAATAAAGGGTTTTGTAGCGCTTTGCAAGCATTTGCCCAAGTGTTAAAGAAAATGTGGTCTGCAGACATCGTCCTACAGGTGTATATACACCAATGATCTTCATTCTTTTTAATCCCGTCCGCAGTGCTGCGGGTACCTTATCTGACTGATCGGTATAATATTCCATGACTTCGTGAAGAATGTTTTCACATGATTGGTACTTATTGATATGACGCAGAGCTTTGTTCAGATTTTCTCCGCTTTCGCTGAGAATGATGATGTGTGGAATATTTAAGGTTTCCACTTCCTGTTTATAAGCGTTTTCTGAAATGAGGAGACATTCAATCTCTTTGATCCTGGCACAGGAAAAAAACCTGTTTCCATCTGTAAAAACATAGACCTCAAAGGGCAGATTCATCTTTCCGCTGATAAATTCCATCAATCGGTATGCGTATCCCTCCTCGCCGTCAAAAATTGCAAGGACTCTTTTATCCAACAATAGCCCCCTTTCTGATTCTTAAAAATCAAAATACTTCTGTAGACTTCATAAATTTTAAAATTGAATTTCGGAAGGAATCCTTCCAAATGAACCAAATTTCTCTGCATCTTAGTATACAGTTATATTGGTCAAGAAAAATGTTAGATCAAGAACGTTCTTGTTTGTAAAATGGATTATATAAAAAATATTTCAGCTTGTCTATAGATAAGCAATAAATTTTCAATTTTTGTTAAATATTTACAAAATACAAAATAATTTGTCTTATAAAACTCCCTTAAACCTTGAAAAATCAAGTTTTTTGAATGTCAAAACCTGCTGCAGCAAATCTTTGTCTTCCATTTAATAATCATAAAAGCATGTAAAAATTAATTCCATAAAGCATCGCGATTCCTGGGAATCCTAGTATCCCGGTCGTCAGAAACGTAATTGCATTATAACCTATCTGCACACCTGGCAGCACGTCTGCAAGCAGGAAGTTCACAAAATAAATAGACATCATACCCAAGACGCCTCGGAGCAAAAAATTGATCATCCATTCTGCCCGGCTTTTCATTGTGCCAATCATCAGCACCACGACTAGTATTACAGCTATCAGAATAACGCCTGTATAGGTATCCATATTGCTTTTCCCTCCTTTCCGTTCAATATATGTCCAAAAATCAATGCATATACCCGAATAAAAGGAAAAAATATGCTTATACTCATAACATACAGGTAATTAATGGATAAAATCGGAATAATATGTAAAGAGAAAAGCATTGTCAACACAGACTGCTCAAAATCTTATAAAAAGAGGTATGCCATGAAAATGTATTTTAGCCAGAGTTCCCGCGTGAACCGTACACTTTCAGAAAAAGAAATCGAACGAAATGCGTTGTTGTCTGATTTAGAAAAAACAAAAAAGGCACTGGAAATTGCTTATTCCGGTTTTGACAACGTAACAGAGCCGGATCTGATTGACTGCTACATTTATGAAGTGAATTCTGTCTTAAAACGCTATAAATTCTTATTAGAACAGGCAGCGGCTTTAAGCCTGCTGCCTGAAGAAGATACACATTCTGCACCTTTAGGCACGGAAACCCCGCTCACTCCCCTGATTGGCTAGGCTTTCCGTCAATGTATTTTTGCCATAAGTAAGACCGGCGTAAACCGTCTGAGTATTGGACATAACAGAACCAGAAGCGTCCTGACTGCTGATTTCCTCATATGCATCATGAAGCTTTTTCATCGTTTTTTCTACGTGATCCAATTCCTCCACAGAATTTCGTATATCAGCCCTTGCCAGTTCTCTGTTGGCATAAAGATAAAGCTGCAATAAATTCATTGCCGGTTCATACTCAAAATGGAGGGATGCCATCAATTCGTTGAGGCATCCTCTCGATTTCCTAATGCCTTCTCTAAAACCATCTCTATCACTTTTTTCATGTGCATCTTTGGCTTCTTCAATATAAGCAAGGAGCATTTCATAAAGAATAACCACCAGCTGCGTCTTGTTTGCCTGTGTTATCTTAAGTGTGAATTGCTGTTTTAATTCCTTCGTCATTACTTTTACCTCTTCAAACTTATCAAAAAATCACATCCAGCAACCCCTTCCTATGATGGCAGTGCTAAAATATGACACGGGGCTTACTGTAATAGTTGGAGTACCTGCGCAGGACGTTCATTTGCCTGTGCCAACATGGAAGTACTTGCCTGGGTCAGCACCTGCACGGTCGTATATTCCGTCATCTCTTCTGCCATATCTACATCCATAATACGAGAATATGCCGCCGTCATGCTCTCACTGGAAATGTCCAGGCTGCTGATTGTATGTTCCAAACGGTTCTGGTATGCGCCAAGACCACTGCGTACAGACGAAATATATTTTATTGCGCTTTCCATTCTGCCAAGAGCATCCTTTGATCCTTCAGCTGTCGATAAATCGATAGAAGAGATTCCGATATTCTCCAGATTCACTTTCGGAATCCGAATGCCCAGCTGTTGCCCTTCATTTGCACCAACCTGCATATCCATAGCGCCAAAGCCTACCAGATCCATAGTCGCATTTATAGTTGATGATCCGCCGTCTTCAATATGAAGCTTAAGCTCAAATCCCTGACTTCCCTTGATTGTTACCATGTTTCCATCAATCTGGCTGATTTCAGCATCTGCGGGAAATTCGGGACCTCCGGTAAATCCTCCTACCTCATCAATCGTTCCGTCAGCTTTAAAGGTGACCCCTGTCAAGGATATATTATATATCCCACTTTTTATTGCGTCACTATAATATGTTACTTTAACATTTTCCTGATCTGTGTAACCCTTTAAATCAAAAGAGCCATCCAGAAGCTTTTGACCATTAAACTCTGTCTCAGAAGAAATTCTGGTGATTTCTTCCATCAATTGCTGAACTTCCGCATCAATCAGTCTTCTATCATCATCTGTAAGGATTCCGTTGTTAGATTTCACAGAAAGCTCATTGATTCTCTGAAGCATATCATGGATTTCCGAAAGACTGCCGTCGGCAATTTCAATAATGGAAACACCATCAGAAGCATTCTGTGTCGCCTGATCAATTCCTTTAATCTGGGCATTCATACGTTTTGACATCGCAAGACCGGATGGATTGTCTTTTGCATTTACGATCTTTAGACCGGAAGATAATCTTCCCAGTGACTGCTGAAGTCTGTTGTCATTTCTGTTTAACTGGTTTGTGGCAATAGCTGCCGATGCATTATAACTGATTCTCATAAGCTGTATTTCCTTTCTTCATTCCAATTTCCTGTACATATCCAATAAATGCCTTAGCTGCCTTATAAAGCATCTGTGAATCGTTTCCTGTCTTTCGGTTCTGTGTTTCCTTTAAAGAGAACTCCGTCATATCCAGATTCTCTCCAACAGCAAAATAAATCTCTCCTACCTGAATTTTCTCTCCTTTTAATTTGCGTTCCAAAATATCCTTGTTATCATTCAAAAGTCTGCATCCATCTTTGGATCCACAGATACCAAACCCCGAAAGCCCTTGTTTTGTCATCTTAAACTCAGCGGCAGTCTTGCCAATCAATTCTGATTCAAAGGTTATGGCAACTTTGCTTTCCTTAGCATCATTATGTATGATCTTTAAGTTGATTGAGGTAAGCACGCCGCCTACATCTGTAGGTATCTCGTAATTTTCTTCTCTTGCCATGTTGCCCATAAATGAAATCTGTTTATAAAGAACACTCATGGTCCTCACATCCAGCGCCGCATAAGAATCAGAAAATGCCATATTTTTCATCATTCCCTGAAGCTTCTCTACAAATCCTTGGTACGCCTTTTGTGCACCTTCCTGATCTACGAGATGGTCTATGATTTCTTCTCCAGCTCCCTCTAAAACATCATCTGTTTTATCCTGTTTATTAAGTCTGTCAAATTCTTTCCAGATTTCTTTTGGATTTTTTAAAAGGGCTCCGGCTGCCATAAGGTAATCAGCGCTTACCGGCTGATTGTAATCACTTAGATACTTTAACACAGTTTCTTCGGATTTTACTGCCGCACGTACCTGCTCATACATCATGCGGTCAAATTCTTCCCCAGCGCGGTCACTTCCTGTATCATCAAGAAACTGTTCCAATTCCTGCTTGGTAAATCCCTTGGCAATCTGATCGGTAATACTTTCCCTTCCAGTATCCCGGGCATTCACCCCGCCAAAGGTATCATCCACAGAATAATCCATCCTGCCGCGTTTGCTGCTGCGCAGAGCACTTAGGAGATTTCCCAGTGTAAATTCACCACCTGCCTGCCAGAGCGCGCCTATCGCCGCATCGTCTGCCTTTTCAACCTGATGAACCAATCTGTAAATACCAATATAGGCACTTCTTTCTTCTTCGGTTATCCCTTTTTGATTTTCCAGCTTATAAAGAAATCTGCTGTAAGATTCCATCTCATCCGCCGTATCCGCCTGTTGATTAAAGTAATCCTTAAGTTCATCCAAAGACATTGTGAGGGGATTGACCCCTTCTCTGATCATATTCAAAACCCGCCCCGGCTTCATCTCTTTTACCACACTGCCGAGCAAATCATCTTTATCTCTTATTTCTCTGATGTTATCTTCCGTAATTTCAAGGCTGTTGTAGCCAAGGATACGGACAGCACGCCTGTTTGCATCCGAAAGTTCCAAATCCATATCTTTCAGAATATCATCCACATTCCTGAATGCCTTTTGTATGGAATCCCCCATATCTCTTCTGGGCGCTGTCATCAATGCTTCATAGGTCTGCCCTGCTTTTTCATATGCAAGCCGGCGGTTATTACCATAAGCATATATTTCCCGCAAGTTATCTGACGATGAAACTTCCGCAAGAATTGCCGCAGGAGAAGCGCTAATGCCCTGCAAGGTCTTAAGCGTTTCCTGATACAAGGATTTCTTTTCCTCTGCTTCGGAGGCATCTATCTGCCCGGTCAATGCCTTTGCAAAACTGCTTTCTGCCTCTTTGAGTTTTGTAATCAGTGCCTCTAAGGAAGCTGTCTCTATCTGATATCCGCTACGCAAAAGACGTATGTTGGCTTCTATCGTCATGGACAATCTGACTTCTTCAAGTAGCCGCCGTCCTCGTATATTTTCTGTAAGGTCCTTCGTCTCCAAAGCCCTTCCATTCCTGCCGAATATTTCGTCCTGTGCAGCAAGAAGATTTTTCAATGTAAGCGGAAGATCCCTTGCAAGAATTACATCAGCTGCTTCCGCTTCAATGGATGCTGTTTTCTCCACAAGATCCGCTGCTTCTTCTGCAAAGGTCGATTCTTTTCCTAAATCCGCTTTTACCGGCGCCGTTCCATCGGCAATCGCACAGGCGGCAGTAGCGGCAAACGCCTCATAAGTTATAGGAAACTGCTGCTTCTTAATGTCACAAAGCAAGGAAAAGGTTTCTGCATTTAGCGGAATGCCTTTTTCTACCAGCCATCTGGCATTTTGAAGGTTTTCTTCATCTGCTATATAACCCGCCTCTTCAATGACTTTTTCCATTTGAGGACGCAGCTGTTCAAAATCCACTTGTTCAGGCTTTTTTGCATAATAACCTGCAACTCCGCCTGCTGCATAATAGCCCCTTCCCTGACGGTCGGTATCATCAAGCGCCGAGTACTTTGCTGTGTAGAAATTCTCCGGCGTAGGCGAAAGATCATTTTCAATCATATATTTCACGCTTCCGTCAGAAGGTGTACCTGCTTCCGTCAGCATATGAAAAGCTTTTGTAACAGCGGTAATATTTTCTTCCGTCAAAGGAATATCCCGTCTGGCAAACTGCTTTTTCAATTCCTCCGTGAAAGCTTCGCTTCCCGTAATATCCCGAATTGCATCATCACTGACGGTATCCGTATATCCGGTGATTTGTTCACCACCTTTTAATAGCGCCGTTTTAATGTGATCTACTATCGTCACGACTGTCTCAATGTCTGTGCTTCCGGGATGAAACCCTTCCTTCTGGAGCTTGGCAAAATCCTCATCTGACATAGTATTAGACATTACTGCCATATAGTTGCGCTGGACAGTGATATCTTCCTGTCCTGCTGCCAGCATGATCTCTTCTGCGGTCCGTCCGTGACCTGCGTATGCGCTGTTATCCATAACTGTGCCAGAAATGTCTAATGCAAACCCGCCTGACTCTGTCTTCTCCGTCTCCTGCGGGGTACGATATGAAGTTGTTCTGGTGCCTGCATTTACATGGGTCTGGGCAGTCTTGGTTTCTGCCCCTTCAAGTATAATATTCATAAAAATCCTCTCATATATTGCAGCCGTATGCACACCTCATTGTGTGCAAAAAGGGCAAATGCTTTACACATTCACCCTTTATTTCGGCATATATTTTCTTTTTCTTAATATCTGTTAAAAAACAAATATCGCTGCACAATAAGGAGGAAGATCAAGCGTAATGCTGTAATCTTTGTAGTCACAGTAATCTTTTACCGCTGTAACCTCTTTAGGAAGCGCCGCGCCCGTGCCGCCAAACCTTTCTTCTGCACTGTTTAGCAGCAGTTTATATTTTTTCTTTGCTGGCACACCCAGCTTATAATCTTTCCATTCTATGGGCGTCATATTGATGATAAAGAGCAGATTATTCCTGCCTGTCGCACTCTTTCTGCAAAAGCTGTAAGTGCTTCTTTCTTTGTCGTCACAATTAAGCCACTCAAAGCCATCCCAACAGTTATCAAACTGATACATACAAGGATATTTCCTGTAAATTTTTAAAAGCTCCTTCATGTATTCGTGAAGTCCCTTATTCAAATTTTCGCCCAGAAGATGCCAGTCCAGCTCTCTTTCTTCACTCCACTCTCTTTCCTGTCCAAAATCCTGTCCCATGAAAAGAAGCTTCTTACCCGCATGACCGAACATATAAGTGTAACCGCACCGTAAGTTTGCATATTTATCCACCTTGTAGCCAGGCATCTTATTAACCATGGAACATTTCAAATGCACCACCTCATCGTGGGAAAGAGGCAGAATATAATTTTCACTGTCATTATAAGACATTGCAAAAGTCATCGCATAATGATTGTCCTTCCTGAAATAGGGATCCAGCTTCATATATTCACAAAAATCATGCATCCAGCCCATATTCCATTTAAAGGAAAATCCCAGCCCATCGTCTTCCACCTTGCCTGTCACTTTAGGCCACGCCGTAGATTCCTCGGCTATCGTCAAAAATCCAGGATAAGTGCCAAGCACCACGGAATTCAGATGTTTGAAAAATTCAATGGCTTCCAGATTTTTATTTCCGCCATATTTATTTGCAACCCACTGACCTTCTTTTTTACCATAATCAAGATACAGCATAGACGCCACCGCATCCACACGGATACCGTCAATATGGTATTCCTTGATCCAGAATAAAACGTTAGCAATCAGGAAATTCTTGACTTCTGTCTTGCCGTAATTAAAGATTTTTGTTCCCCAATCAGGATGTTCTCCTTTCCGGGGATCGGGATCTTCAAAAATACACTGTCCGTCAAACCGTCCAAGTCCATGGGCATCTGTGGCAAAATGTGCCGGCACCCAGTCAAGAATGACACCTATTTTATTTTTATGCAGTTTATTTATAAGATACATAAAATCTTCCGGATCACCATACCTAGAGGTAGGCGCATAGTAGCCTGTTACCTGATATCCCCAAGAACCGTCAAAGGGATATTCTGCAATACCCATAAGTTCAATATGAGTATATTTCATCTCTTTTAAATACTCCACGATCCGGTCCGCAAACTCGCGGTAATTGTAAAATCCCTGTGCATCCGGTTTCGGATGACGCATCCAGGAACCAATATGGCATTCGTAAATTGCCAGAGCTTCATGATTATAATCTTTTCCCTCACGCTCTTTCATCCAGGCATCATCTGTCCATTTGAATCCAGAAATATCTGTTGTGCGGGAAGCCGTCCCTGGGCGAAGCTCCGCGCTATTTGCAAAGGGATCTGATTTGTACAGTTTTTCACCATAAGGTGTGGTAATCAAAAATTTATACAGTTCATTTACGCCGACTCCCGGAATGAATACTGCATGGATGCCCCCCGGTCCCAGCTTCGTCATGGGATTTGCCGTTTCATTCCATCCGTTGAAAGTGCCTATGACATGAACGCTTGCCGCATTCGGCGCCCAGACGCCAAAGAACATACCCTTTTGCCCGTCTTTCCAAGAAGGATGCGCACCCAATTTTTTATAGATATCATAGTGCGTTCCCTGTGCAAACAGATATTGATCTGCCTCAGAAATAAAAACTTCCGTCTCTGCCTTTTTCCCTGTTACTTCCATACCTTAAAACCCCCAATTTAATAATGCATAAAATCTTTTTCTCTCAGAACAATCATGTCCTCATCATCATAACGCTTTCCGAGCAACACATCAAAGAAATGCTTCGGTGTCTTTTTGTCTGCATAGTAAATCGCTTCATCCACCAACTCTTCAATCTCACCCAGCGTAACTTCGTGATCGCTGGTCTGCATATCTGCAATCCTTGTATGTAACGCAAGCACACCCAGCTCATCAATGGCATATTCCTGATCAAGTGCATATTTTTTGGCATATTTTACCAGCGTCTGATCATCCAGCGCCTCTAGATCCACCCTCAAATTAAAAGCACCTGTCAAATCGGCGTATTTTGCCAGAAAATCATTCATTCTTGCTTTGGTGTCTTCCATAAGGATAATCAGTCCCTTTTCTTCCTGATTCAATTCCTTCAAAAGCTGACCCACCGTTGCTTTTCTCATGCCGGCAGCACTTTCTATAATAAGTGCACCGTTCGATAGTTTGGACAAAGTTGACGCAACATCCTTCTTATTCATGGTCACACCTGAAATCTTTGCCACTTTTCCGGAAAAATTACTGTCCGAAAGCTGTATCTCTTTTACGAGAAGCTTTGCAAGTTCAATTGCTCCCGTACCTTCCTCTCCGGTGATAACCACATTTCCGGTGTAAGATGCCATGCTGATGTTGTCAATTGCCTCCACAATCTGCCTTCTGGTACGTTTATGATGTATAAAAGGTGCAAATTGCTCCTTCTCACTGCCTGTCATTTCTCTAGCAGTATATTTGTTTTCTCCTTCTTCCTCCTCCTTTGCCTTTTGTTCTCCGGGAAATTCTAAAACAGCTGCTTTCTCATGTTCGTTCCCGGCTTCTTCTTTGGTTAAAGCTTTTTCTGTATCTTTATTTTCTATTCTTTTCTTTTTCCCTTTTTTCCTAGGTCCAGATCCAGTCTTTGCTGCCTCTTCGCCCTCTCCTGGCGCTTGTGCATCCTGTAACGGTTCCTCAGAAGATTCTTTGACCGCCGCATCTTCCGGTAATTCTTCTTTTATCTCTTCTGCTTCTTTTGTTTCACTAATTTCCTCAATTTCTTCTGCTTCTTCGAGTTCTTCGATCTGTACCTCCTTAAGATCCTCTAATTCCTCAATGTCCTCCGGTTCTTTCGTAAGGATCTGTTCTTCTTCCTGCTTATCAATATCAGCTACCTTGACCACTTTAGGACGTTCCTGTGCTGCCTTTTTCTTTTCCTCTTTGATGGCGGCTGTTACCATCGCCTTCTCAAGGTTTTCTAAAAGACCGGATTTGGTGGATTCATCAAAGTCGGCAAAAAGTGTATCTGTCTGCTGCTGAACACGCTTACGAATTTCTTCCATGCGCTTTCGCTCGTTCTCCTGCTTCATCCTTTCCCATTCAGCCATGATATCTTCAATGCTGAGCTGACCAGTAATCTGCTTTTCTACTTTTTCCTGCTCTGGAACCACCAGCGAAATTTGACCATCATATTCCTGCGTAAGCATATCATCATATCCTGAAGGCTTATGAAAAGTCCTGATTACACCCGTATTACTGATTGCCGGATTGGGACTGGCTGCCGCAAGGGAAGGTTTCTGCTCCTTGGGCTGAGAGTCCGCAATAGGTATCTTTGGCATCTCAACCTGCTCGCTCACAGGCGCAAATAACGTACCAGAGCCGTTTTTCTGCGCCAGTTCAGTAACCAGATCCTGAATATTTACTTCTTCTGTATTTCCAAAAAAGACTTCCTCGGATCCTTCACTTGCATCCTCCTCTTTTGCGGGTGTATCTGTTTCTTTCCTGCTGTTATGTAATTCTTCATCTGTAGTCATCTGCATCTCATCTGTATGTTGATGCAGCAAAGCTTTCGATCCCTCATTTTCAGCAGGTACCGGGCTGTCTATTCCTGTAACAGGCTCATATACCTTGGTTTTTAAAAGCTCATTCGTCTCCTGTACCGGAATCTCCTGAGTCTTATTCTGCTCCAAAAACTCCTTCATGCTTTCTGCAAGTTCTTTTTGCAGATTGATGGTATTATACTGGCTTACATCAACCGTCTTTACCTGTATATCCATCTCTTCTTTTCCGGGAATCTCCTGGGTATCATCTGTAAGGATATTTTCTTCCAGGCTGAACTCATTGTCCTCTTCATCCTCTGTTGCTTCTCCAGCCTTTTCCTGTATCTCCTTTTGATCCACAACATAATCAGGCGTGATAAAGCCTCCTGTCTGTTTCATCTGGTCATATTTAAACTGCTGCTCCTCACTTAAAGGTTCATGAAGCATCTTAAGCTCTAACGCCTTTAATACATGCCTTCCCTCGCCAAACCAAAGGAACATTTCATCACATTCCTCAACACACTTGGAAGCAAGACCGACTCTGTGATAAAGATATGCCAGTTCATAAGCCCACTTTTCCCGATAATCCCGTTTTTTAAGCTCCTCGAGTACCTCGATTCTTTCCTCCAAGCTCACTTCCTGCGCTTCATATAGCTTGTACTGAAGGATATATCTTCCGCTATCCTTAGGGGCAAGCTGGACAAATTCCTTATAATACTCAAGCGCCTGGACAAACTCACCAAGCTTAATGGATAGTTCGCATAAGGAGTAAACAATCAGACGTCCCCCTGCATGCCTTTCATAGGCAAGCAGAAGGATGTCTCTACTATCTTCGTATCTTCTATTGATTTTATATAAATCACTGATGGTGCACAGCATCATTACGCTTTTTACTCTTCGCCAGTCGATGCTGTCTGCTATTTTCACCGCTTCATCATACTCTCCCTGAGAAATCAGGGACTTTATTTCATCTGCACGTACTTTGTATTCATACTTATCCAAGGTACTCACCTCATATATACTCTTGCCGCAAGGCACAGTCATCCTAATTTTATTTTTTTTAGTTTACCATATGCTCATTTGGATGTCAAAAGAGATTGCTGAACTTCGCAAATTCTTCTAATGTTAGCGCTTCTCCTCTGATTGTCTGACTTAAGCCCATTTGATCAAGAATGGCACATACTTCGTCCCTTGTTATCTTTTTATTTTTGCCGTCTTCTCTTATAATCGCAGATGAATTTGCAAGTGCATTTGCCAATGTCTTTCTGCGTTGATTAAACGCTGACCGTATGATGGAAAAAAACTTTTTTTCATCGGCGACATCTACGGGCGGCTTTGTAAATCTGGTAAGTCTGATCACACTGCTGCCCACGCCCGGCTTCGGCATAAAACATGCTGGCGGCACATTCATGATCACTTCCGGTTTTGCATAATACTGCACTGCAAGACTCAGCGCACCATAATCCTTTGTGCCGGGTCCTACTTGCATACGGTCTGCCACCTCTTTCTGAACCATGATGGTAATGCTTGATAAAGGCACGTTGCTCTCAAACAGCCCCATGATAATAGGCGTCGTGATATAATATGGCAAGTTGGCGACTATTTTGACCGGTCTTCCCCCATTTTTTTTATCTGCAAGTCCGGCAATATCTACTTTTAGAATATCATCATTGATAATGGTCACATTGTCATACTCTGAAAGTGTATCTTCCAATATGGGGATCAAATTTTTATCTATCTCCACAGCCACCACTTCCCTTGCATGTTCCGCCAGATATTGGGTCATGGTTCCTATGCCGGGACCAATCTCAATCACACAGTCGTCCTTTGTAATCTTTGCCGCCCGGATAATTTTTTCTAAAATATTAGCATCTATCAGGAAATTTTGTCCAAATTTTTTTTGAAAATGAAAACCATGCTTCCTTATGATTTCCGATGTTGCTGTAGGTGTTGCCAGATAAGCCATCCCTTTTCTCCTTTATCTCATCCCTGCGGCAGTCAAAGACTCCCGCCAAAATAAAAATTCTTTGCATTCTGCATGGTCTGAACAAATATCTCTTCTTTGCTTATTTTTTTGATTTCTGAAAGCCGCTCTGCCACCAGATCAAGATAGGTCGATTGATTCCGCTTACCCCGGTATGGTTCCGGCGCCAGATAAGGGCAGTCTGTTTCCAGTAAAATCCGATCCATAGGAATGTATTCTACAGCCTCAATCAATTTTTTGGCATTTTTAAAGGTAAGCACCCCGCCAATGCCAAAGTAATAATCCATATTCAGATACTCTCTTGCGATTTCTTTGGTATAGGAAAAGCAATGAATGACCCCTCTTGTCAGATCTTTCTTCCAGCTTTTCAGTATGTCCAGCGTGTCCTGTGCCGCATCTCTTGAATGCACAATAATAGGCAGCTTTGTTTCGCCCGCCAGCTGCAGCTGCTTTTCAAACCATTTCTTCTGAATCGCCTTATCCGGGTCTGGCCAATAATAATCAAGACCAATCTCCCCTATTGCAACTACCTTGGGTTTTGCTGCCTTTTCTTTTAACCAGACAATGTCCTTTTCGGTCAATTCCCCACTCTCAGACGGGTGCACGCCTACTGCCGTATATAAAAAGGGATATTTATCAGCAAGTTCCAGCGCTTTTTTTGTGGAATCCATGCTTGCTCCCACATTTACAATAAATTCCACGCCATTTCTATTCATCCCCTTAAGCAGCTCGTCTCTGTCCTTGTCAAATGCCTCATCATCATAATGTGCATGCGTATCAAATATCATTTATTTATTCCCGCACTTTCTCATTAAAATATTTGTTAAAAAATTTTTAAAAAAATACTTGCAAACTACAAAACATTATACTATAATAACTCTTGCGTTGTAAATGAGACAACTAATAAATCTTGTACGCGTCTTTAGCTCAGTTGGTAGAGCACCTGACTCTTAATCAGGGTGTCCAGGGTTCGAGCCCCTGAAGACGCATTGTAAGTACCATTTTTGAGGACTTATGAGCCTTGGGGATGGTGCTTTTTTTTTCTTAAAACACGAATCCTGTCATTTCAATCAGAATACCCATTACGACTCCAATTCCGTAAAGCATCAACGTAATCCTTATATTTTCTTTCAAGTTATCATTTACCCTGTAGAGCACCAAAAGTCCCACGCCTGATCCGGCAAGCAATCCGGCAATCATAGAACCGGCTCCTAAAACGCCCTCTAAATAAAGCTGTGTCAGTACGACAGAAGAAGCACAATTCGGTATCAGACCAATCAGCCCTGCTACTACCGGTCCAAGAACAGATTTTTCTGAAATAAACGCTGCCAGCATATCTTCCCCTACATACCCGATTAACAGATTCAAAAGAAAAGAAATAAGAATGATAAAAACAAAAATCTGCAGCGTGTGGCTTACCGCTGACTTTACAATCTTTCCCTCTCCGCAATGGCAATGCTGATGATCGCACATATGCTCAATGCGAAGTTCCTCCTGCTCCATCCCCTTTTTAACTTGTATCATAAAATCGATTACAAGTCCTGCCAAAACGCCTGCTGCCGCCTTCACCAAAAGAATGCGAAAAATCGTGTTGGCAGGCGCCTTTTGTGAAATCAATATGGGGAGCATTTCATCGGAAGTGGATAAAAACACCGCCGAAAGCGTGCCCAGCGTGATAATACGTCCCGCGTATAAGTTGGAAGCCGCCGTTGAGAACCCACATTGCGGCACGATTCCCAGAATACCTCCGATAACCGGTCCCCATTTCCCCGATCTTTTCATAACCTTCCGAGCCTTCCGACTAGTTTTATGCTCTATATATTCCATTATCAGATAAGTTACAAACAAAAACGGAAGAAGCTTTATTCCGTCTGACAAAGTATCAATGATTATATCTTGCATTATCCCTTTTCCTTTATAAATCAATAACATCCTTTTTGCAGCATACAAAGTATACCACATAAAAGGATGTTTACCAACTAAAAAATTATCGCTAAAATTCCGTATATCAGCGGCTGATGTAACATATAAATAATGAGAGAATGTTTGCCAAAAAAAGAAAGCAGAGAGCATTCTTTCCTAAAGAATAGATCCATGTACTGCCCGTCTTTTACTTCTTTTATCACATGAAATAAAAAATAACCCACAAGGTACAAAAAAAACCATGGTAAAAAAGAAAAATAATCGGTAGAGTAAAACCCAGGCTCTGTAAATCCGAGAAAAGTCATGATGCTGCCCCGATAAAGGAACTTAGGTAGTTTTAACAGATTCCATCTTTCAAATCCCAAGTATCCACCATTGATATTACGAGTCAGAAAAAACAATCCCGCACTCAATATCAAACCGGCAAAGGCACGAACCTTCTCTATTACTTTTGACAAAACTGCCATAAAAAGCATACAGCTTCCAATCAGTGTAAGAACGCCGAATACTACCTTGTTTTCCGGCATAAGTAAAATGGTAACAAGGGAAACGACCGCTCCCCCGGCAAATACAATGCTGCCTCGCTTTACAGGATGTTTCCCTAGCGACCAGCAAAAGCCGGAAAGTAGAATGAAACTCCAGCAGATACTCTGCTGCCAGATATATGCGCCCGTCCCTGTATACCAATTCCAATCTCTCCCGAAAATATAGACCAGATCCCAGCATGCATGATATAGTATCATACTAATCAATACAAGCCCTCTTAGACTATCAAGAAGACCATATCTAAAGCTTTTTTTTCCTTCTTCTTTATTCATTTTCATATGTAATAATTAATTCTATTATGCTCCCACTTCATTTTTTCTGACAAATCCGCATAAACTTTATCATAAATCTTATCCCTTTTCCAGCCTTTACGCAAAAAATTCTTCCAGGAGATCTTCCAACTCCTCCTGATAAGATCCTGAAGAAGACACAGCGACTGCTTCCTTGGGATTTTCCGTCATTTTCTGAAGCGCTTCTTTTGGCGCTTCCTTTTGTATTTCTATCTTTGCAAATTCACCTGCAAATTCTTTTGCATATTTTTCCCGTTTCCGGATTCCTTCTTCCATAGCATTTTCCCGTTCTGTCTCCAGTCTGGGTGTAAAATGATTTTCCAGGTAATCCATCAGATTTATCTTCAGAACTTTTCTTTTTTCCTGTATATCTACAATTCCAGAAATAGAAAAATACAAATACAGCCCCAGTATACTCATTAAATAATAGGGTATAATCTGAAATAAGGTGTCTCCTGCCGCAAGCAGCAGACAGATGGTCACTCCTGCCGCCAATATAGACAACATCATTAACTGCCCCGAGATATGAGAAATTTTAACCAGCTGTATTCTTGCAATACAGATTCTTTGCAAAAACTTGTCCACAAATACATCTGTATTAACCATCTTGCCATTTAACTTGTAATAATTGGCATATTTTTGCTTGCACTGCTTCAGCAGCTTGTTTTCCGTAGCAGACATGTTATCTGTCTCCGAAATCATCTTCTGATAAATCACACCACACACAATTTGGCATATGATACTGGATAACAGAAAAAAAGAAATGAAACCTGTAAGCAATTTGTGTTCAAATAATATTGTAAACATATTTCCTCCTTCCCTTATTATATTATAGTGGAAGGCTGTTTTTCCCTCAAGGAAGAAGAGGCTGTAAGGCATCGTCATTTTTCTCCAAAAAAATGATAAATCCAAACAGAAATCCCTTTTCATACTAGAAATAAGATGCATTTTCTGCTATACTTATCCATTAAAGAAAGGATGAGTGATTATGAAATATCAAACAAAGGGTACTTGCTCAACCGCTATTGATATCGAGGTAGAGGACGGCAAAATTAAATTTGTTGAATTCTTTGGGGGCTGCAATGGAAATTTAAAGGGTATTGCAAATCTGGTAACCGGCATGCCTGTAGATGATGCCATATCCAAGTTAAAGGGCATCCGCTGTGGCTTTAAACCTACTTCCTGCCCGGATCAGCTGGCACATGCACTGGAACAGATGAAAAATGGTGATTGTTAAAATTGGGAGGTCTTCTTCATGAGCAACTCAAATATTACCAAAAAAATAGTTCTCACCGGGGGCGGTACTGCCGGGCATGTAACACCCAATATTGCCCTGCTTCCATCGCTAAGGGCGGCAGGATATGAAATTTCCTATATTGGCTCCTATGAGGGAATCGAAAAGAAGCTGATCACAGATTTCGACATTCCTTATTACGGAATTGCCACAGGAAAATTTAGGCGTTATCTTGACATTAAAAACCTGACCGATCCTTTTCGGGTAATCAAAGGCTTTACCCAGGCAAAGAAACATTTGAAAAAAATCAACCCAGACATCGTTTTTTCAAAGGGCGGATTTGTAAGCGTTCCGGTGGTGCGCGCTGCCGCAGCACTGCATATCCCCTGCATCATTCATGAATCGGATATGACCCCTGGTCTTGCCAATAAACTGTGCCTTTCCGCCGCCAAAAAGATATGCTGCAATTTCCCTGAGACCCTTTCCATGCTGCCTAAGGAAAAGGCGGTGCTGACAGGTTCACCTATCCGTGAGGAACTGACCAAAGGCGACAAATTATCAGCTCTCGACCTATGTGGTTTTACGGCAAATAAACCTGTCATTTTAGTAATTGGCGGCAGCCTCGGCGCTGCTTCCATCAACAAGGCAGTAAGAGAGGCGCTGCCAAAACTCCTTACGGATTTTCAGGTCGTGCATATTTGTGGAAAAGACAAAATAGACAACATGCTTTTACATGTTGAAGGATATATTCAGTTTGAATATGTAAAAGCAGAATTGAAGGATCTTTTTGCAATGGCTGATGTAGTCATTTCCCGGGCAGGCGCAAACTCCATTTGTGAGCTCTTAGCTTTGAAAAAACCCAACCTTCTGATTCCGCTCTCCGCTGAAAACAGCCGCGGTGATCAGATTCTAAATGCTAAATCCTTTGAATCCCAGGGATTTTCTATGGTGATTGATGACGATTACCTTTCACCTGATCTGCTAGTAGAAAAAGTAGTGGAATTATACTTTATGCGACAGACTTATATAGATGCTATGGGGAAAAGCGGTCAACTCGGATCAATCAAAGCGATTATGAATCTGATTCAAAATGAGACCGCACAGAAGAGAACATGACAATAGATACTTTATGGCAAATGCTAATCGATCATCAAACTGAGACTTTTTATACCATGAAAAAACTGCCTTTCTGCTACCACGTGAAGGGCGGTGAGATTTTCGTGGACAGACGCTCTAAGTCTATCACGAAAGCAACCTTTGAACAGGCTTTAAATAAGCTAAACGATAATCCAAATAAAATAACTGGTCCGAAATCTTTAAATGTTTTCGGTGCGCCTTATATCTGGGCAATCTTGAAAACCTTTGGCGTCGTATAAACTAAAGCTTTCTTATTCATCATAAATATCAACTTTTATTCTGTCCTCATATGGCTTTATAAGTTCTTCTGTTATCTTATAAGATAAAGATCGCATATCATCAATGTTTTCCTTGTAATTGTCTATATTGATCTGACCTTTCCCGTCAATCATGCTGTCACAGATATAATGATTAATCTGTGGTGAAAAGTGAAGGATATCCATGTAATTTTCCAAATTTGTTATGACATCTGCGTCATTTTGGAAATAAAAAAGCTTAACATTGCTGCATGCAAGCAACGCTTCCATTGCCTTTTCCAAATTATAAAGATAAGCCTCTGTATCTCCTTCCCGATAAATATTATCCCACCACAACATAGAATAGGGCGGAATGAATACATAAAAATGAGTGTCTGGATGGGCATTGATGCATTTTGTAAGCAAAGCAATATTCTCATTTCGCACATCCTCATAATAATTTTCCGGTTTCATCTCCGAAACAGAAGGCTTGCGGATATAAAGCCCTAATGCCATGTCAGAATTAAATTCCTTCCACTGCGCCCAGTTATAGGAATCACTTTCGTCATAATCCCCTACGAGGGAATGGGCAACCAGATACGGAATCTTTTCCATAAGAACACCCTTATTCAGCCAGTATTCCACATCATTGATATAATTATCGTCATATAGGTACATGGGACATCCCGTAAGTTCATAGGTGGTCTCAGGATCAGCTACCAGCGCTGAAGGATCAAGATTGTAGAAAACATACTTCAGTTCCCGACGCTCAAATGCAATATCCAAAAGATAGCATAAATCCGCCGTTGCACCGTAAGAACGAATCGCCTTAATCGTCTTACAGTGAAAACCCTGATCGAACCAACCGTTATTATAATTTTCTGCAACAGAGGAGCCTGCAATCACACTGTCATACTCCAACGTCTTAAGGGAACCCACACACTGATATTCCTTGTCTGTAAGCACGGCTTTTAGTCCCGGCAATGGCTTGTGGTACTGAAAAAAGGGATCGAACAACACCACTGCCAGAATGCAGAGAAGCAATAAACTGATACTACCGAAAAAAAATCGTTTTATAAATTTCTGTGACATCTTTCTTTTCCATTCTTGTCTTATCAAACCAAACGCTGTCGCTTATTGAACCAAACGCTGTCGCTTATTGGACCAAACGCTGTCGCTTATTGGGTCAAACGGCTTTGATTTAAAAATTGAAATAAATAAAGGTGCTGACCTGTGAAAAGGAAATCACAGACCATACGAAAATAATCACAACAAAAAAACATAGCTTTTTATCCAATGGATGCTCACGGACAATCTGAAGCGCATTTTTCCGCGTTAAAATGAATGCACTGACTGCCAAAAGCAAAATAAATACTGCTAGATAAGCATAATTAAGCAGTTCTGGTTTCGTTAAGTTAATTACCTGTTTAAATAGATAAAATTCAGGCACATCCAATTTCTCCGCCGCCTTATAAATATATCCTGTATTTTTAAACGCAAAAATATTTTTAAACATTTGAAAGGCATTCGCCATACTGTCACTGCGGAAAAAGAACAAGGATAAATTAAAGAAACCAAATGTAAATAACCACCCCAGCCATCTCGGAATATAGAATCTGGCAGGAACCTTTTCATTGCTGCCCTTCACTCCTACAATTCCCAAGTTATCCCAGATCACCAAAAGCCCCTGCATCGTTCCCCATGCTACATACGTCCAGTTTGCCCCATGCCACAGACCACTTAAAAAGAAAACCATAAAGGTATTAAAAATCGTCCTTACTCTTCCTTTCCTGCTGCCTCCTAAGGGAATGTAAACATATTGTATAAAGAACCTTGACAGCGTCATATGCCATCTTTGCCAAAGTTCCTTTACAGAGCAGGCTTTATAAGGAGAGTTAAAGTTTATGGGCAGCTCTATATTGAACATTTTTCCCAGACCTATCGCCATATCACTGTATCCGCTAAAGTCAAAATAAATCTCAAAAGTGTATGCCAGAATAATCAATAACGTGGTCGGCGTATCGAGAAACGCGGTCTGCTCAAATCCGAAATTGACTGGCAGTGCAAGTACGTCGGCAAGCAATACCTTTTTCCCCAGACCCAGTGTAAAAAGCACAATTCCCTGTGCAAAGTTATCTGGATTCCATTTCCGGTTCGATCTGTCTTCAAACTGCGGCATCATTTCCTTGTAGAGCACAATGGGTCCCGCAATCAGCTGCGGAAAAAAGGTCACAAAAGTCAGGTAGTTAATAAAAGAATAATGCTCCGCCTTTCCGGTACACCTGTCCACAATGAACGATAATTGTTGAAACGTAAAGAAACTGATTCCAAGGGGAAGTAAAATATGCTTTAAGTTAAAGTCGGCATGAAAGATAAAATTAATATTTTCAAAAAAGAAATCGTAGTATTTAAAGTAAAACAAAAATCCCAGATTTAGCAAAATACCGGCAGCAAGCCCAAGGCGCGAGGTCAACTTCGCACACGAAAACTTCATCAAGTAGCTGAGCGCATAATTTCCCAATATACTGACAACAATGACGGCAAGATAATACGGATTAAAATACCCATAAAACCACAATGACATACCTGCCAGAAAAAGTTTGGCAGGCTCATATGCTTTGAAATGATTTAATATATACCAGCCGGCAAGCGTCAGCGGCAAAAACAAAAATATAAAAATATATGAATTGAACAGCATAGTTACTCTCCCTGTAGGGATATCTTATCACAACTCTACATATTTTGTCTAATACATGGAAATACTTAGTAACAAAAGAAAATTAGCTTAAACAGTGTTACTGGCTAACCTGTAAATAGTAACATTTAGCCGGCATTAATGCAAAAAGGAGGGCAGATTATGAAAAATAAATGTTTCTTTGCTGTAATCTTCTGTACACTTTTATTTGTTACCGGATGTACAGATAATTATGATAAAAATCAAGGAAGTAATGCCTATGTAGACGAGGGTAACGGGCAGGAGGATGCCATCAACACTTTGCAAATAGGAAGCAAGTACAAAATCGTCGGTCCCATGGATGATTTGAAGGATGCCGTTGTGGGTATCTTAGGCGAAAATTATTGGCCGGACACTCTCTTAAGTGCAGAAGAACTAGCGGAACGGACGGGTGTATCTGAAAATATGTATGAAGATTTTATGGCGGAATATCAGCACACTGAGGCAGGCATTGACATGATGATCCTTGTCAAAGCAAAACCGGGAGAAATCGAAAACGTGGAACATTACCTAAACGAATACCGTGAAGTGCTGCTAAAAATTTATGAGCAGCAGCCTCAAAATAAAGCGAAAGTGTTCGCATCCAGAATCGAAATCATAGACGATTACGTCTGCTATATCCAGCTTGGAGCAAATATTGCATTACTTGAAAATCAGGGAGAAGAAGAGATGATTGCCTATTGTCAGCAGGAAAATGAACGTGCCCTGGATATTATCGAAAAGCAGATCCTTAACTCCTAATTTTTGATTTTATATCTGTTTTTTATGCTTAAGTTCAAGTATAATAATAGATATTTAATACACTATTTGGAAAGGATTATACCTATGAAAAAATTTATCTCCTGGAATGTCAATGGTCTGCGTGCCTGCGTGGAAAAAGGATTTCGGGGTTTCTTTCAGGAAGCGGATGCTGACATTTTCTGCCTGCAGGAAACCAAGCTTCAAGAAGGGCAAATCAACTTAGACCTGCCTGGGTATCATCAGTATTGGAATTATGCGGAAAAGAAAGGCTATTCAGGAACAGCCATATTTACAAAACAGGAACCTTTATCAGTCTCCTATGGATTAGGGATAGAAAAGCACGACCATGAAGGACGCGTCATCACTCTGGAATTTGAGCAATACTATATGATTACCGTCTACACCCCCAATTCACAGGAGGAATTGAAGCGATTGGATTACCGGATGGAATGGGAGGATGATTTTTTATCTTATCTCAAGAATCTGGAGAAAAATAAACCCGTCATCGTCTGCGGCGATATGAATGTGGCACATAAGGAAATTGACCTGAAAAACCCAAAGACCAACCGCAGAAATGCGGGATTTACAGACGAAGAGCGCAGCAAATTCACAGCACTTTTAGATGCCGGATTTACCGATACCTTCCGTTACTTCTATCCTGACCTTGAAGCCGCCTACTCTTGGTGGTCTTATCGATTTAAAGCAAGAGAAAAAAATGCCGGATGGCGTATCGATTATTTCCTAACATCCGCATCTTTAAATACTTCCCTAAAGGACGCACTGATTTACAAGGATATCTTAGGATCAGACCATTGTCCTGTAGGACTTATCCTAGAGGATTAGCCGTCGGCTAATCCTCCATTAATCTAAGACCTGCCGTGTCCGTCACAGGAAGCGAAAAAACGATGGATTTTGCCCGGCTGTCCATGCCGGCTTTTTCCATGATTGCTTTCATGATATCATTTTTCTGTTCTTTCTTTGCAACGATGAAAATCATTTCCTTTTCCGCTGCCAGCGAAACACCCATAAACTGTTCCGCCTTTTCCATGCCGGTTCCACGGGCGTGAATGACTGTGCCGCCATATGCACCTGCTTCTCTTGCAGCATCCATGATCAATTCAATATTTCCCTGATTTGCAATCACGATGATAAGTTCCCGTTCTGTATCCTTCAAGGTTGACTCCTCCTCTTTCTGATATTCCTGCTTCTCTAAAAGAAACTGCAGCGCCTTCTTCCCTCCGATACTGCTCAAAGGAATAATAAAGGCAATTCCCCCTCCCGGAGCATCGATTTTCAGTTTCTGCTGTAGCTGCTTTTTAATCAGAAACCAATCATCTTCCTCATGAACAGAAAAGACAACCAGTTTTTCCGCCTTATCCAGACCAAGATAATCCAGCATATCACTAGATGCAGTGCCTTCCCCCAGACTTGTAAACATAACATGCTGCTCGTTTGCCTTATATAATTCCAAATATCTTTTTCCTACTTTTCTATCGACAATCGTCGTCATTAAATACAATTTACCCATATGTCATCCCATCTCTACAATTCGATAATTTCCATATCTCCAAAAGCTTCCAGCGGAACCAGACCTTTCTTGTGGAATGCCTTTTTGTGCAGACTGCTTTCCTTCAACTTAAATACCAGACCCATGATCTGGATGGCAATAAGCGGCGTCATTGCTACCATGGCTACAATTCCAAAAGCATCCGTTATAATATTTCCTCCCAAAGCTCCGCACGCACCCATGGCAAATGGCAGTAGAAAAGTCGCCGTCATGGGACCAGATGCCACACCGCCAGAGTCAAAGGCAATGGCTGTAAAGATTTTGGAAACAAAAAAGGTCAATACCAGTGCAATGGTATATCCGGGAATCAGAAACCACATAATGGAAATGCCCGTAAGCACTCTCACCATGGCAAGCCCTACCGATGCAGATACACCCAAAGACAAACTGGTTCCCATTGCTTTGGCAGATATGGCGCCGGACGTCATCTCTTCTACCTGCTTTGTGAGGACGAATACAGCCGGCTCTGCGCGTACAATAAAATATCCAATTATCATGCCTATGGGAACGATTACCCACGCATAGGAAAATCCGGCAATTGTCTGCCCCAGATAATTACCCGCCGGCATAAATCCCACATTGACGCCTGTAAGGAAAAGTACCAGACCTATGTATGTATAAACCAGACCAATCCCAATCTTAATGAGTGTACGTTTATTGATATCTCTGGAAACCAGCTGAAACAATCCAAAAAAAGAAACAATGGGCAGAAGGGACATCGCCATCTCTTCTAAATAGGTGGGAATTTCCCTGGTAAACAATCTTCCAAGTTCTACGGTATTATCAATGACAGGAATTGCTTCAGAAACGCTCTCGCTTTGCCCCGGATTATAAATCATCCCCAACACTAGAACTGCCAATATAGGACCGATGGAACATAGGGAAACCAGACCAAAACTATCATCAGCTGCATGCTTATCACTTCTGATTGCTGAAATACCAATACCAAATGCCATAATGAAGGGCACCGTCATAGGTCCTGTAGTAACACCCCCAGAGTCAAAAGCAATGGCAAGAAAATCTTTCGGCACAAAAAAGGTCAAAAGAAAAACTGCTACATAAAAGACCACCAGCAAATGCGGAAGCGCAACTCCAAAAAGCATACGCATTAACGCAATGAGCAGAAAAACTCCCACACCTGTGGCTACTGCCAAAATTAAGATCATATTTGGTATGGAAGGAATCTGCTGGGCAAGAACCTGTAAATCCGGTTCTGAAATAGTGATAATGAATCCCATGATAAAACCAATCAAAAGCATAATCGAAAGCTTTTTTGATTTCGTCATAATGGTACCCACTCTTTCACCCATAGGTGTCATAGATAATTCCACACCAACGTTAAAAAGCAGCATTCCCACAATTAAAAACACCGCTCCTATCAAAAATGCCATTAAAATACTAGGAGGGATGGGCGCAATCGTAAAACATAAAATCAAAACGATTGCAAGGATGGGAAAAACTGCTTTTAAAGTTTCGGATAATTTTTCTTTTAACTTTGAACGATTAAACTGCAATGATATCAGACGCCTTTCTTACTGGATAATGATACTCTTCATGGTTGCTTTCATTAGATTAAAACACAATAGACTAAGACTATAATATATATGCTTACTTCTCTTAAATTATGGTCTGAACTTATCATACCATAAAAAAAAGAAAATTCTTAGTATCTGAATCATTTTTAATATTTTTTTTACAAAATAATATTTATCTAATTTTATTGTTCTTATTGATCACTAATAAATTTTTATTGAATATCAATAAATATTTATTGACAATCAATTTCATCAATGTTATAGTGCAAATAAAGCAATCCATAGACAGGGAGGTTTCATATGAACAATAAATTAATCATATTTACGAAAGTGCTCTTAGACTTTCTATTTTACACCGGAATCATCGTCACGATCTTTGTTCCTTTTATCATCATCAAATACGGAGACTACAATTCTTACTTTGCGCATAATGCTCCTCAGCTGAGCGTCATTTTCATCCTTTCCGGTATCTTTGCAGTTTTAATCATCCGTGAACTGCGCAGGATATTCAAATCTGTGCTGCAAGATGACTGTTTCATTCGAGAAAATGTAAAAAGCCTTAACAAAATGGGCACCTACAGCTTCCTGATTGCACTGATCACCTGTTGCCGCCTGTATCTCTATATTACGCCCGCTGTCATTATTGTCATTCTGGTTTTCATAATTGCAGGACTTTTCAGCAAAGTACTTTCCTATGTATTTGACAAAGCTGTAACTTACAAACTGGAAAATGACCTGACGATTTAGGAGGATTCTTATGGCAATCAAAATCAACCTTGACGTAGAAATGGCAAAGCAGAAAAAGGGATTAACAGAGCTTGCAAACGAAGTTGACATCACCCTTGCAAACCTTTCTATTTTGAAAAACAATAAAGCAAAAGCCGTCCGGTTTTCTACCTTAAATGCCATCTGTAAGGCACTTAACTGTCAGCCCGGCGACATTTTGGAATATGTGGAAGATGCTGAAAATAATCATGAAATGGAGGATCTGTAAATGGAACCAATCAAAGAAGAAGTTCTGCCAAAAGATAACCAGGAGAAGAAAAATCCCTTGTTTCCCTTTATAGGCATCGGAAGTCTTATTTATGCTGCGTTTTATACATTTTGTCTGTATAAGAACAGTTCAGGTATTACCTACCCTTTTTTCGTAGGCGGAACCTGCTTGTTTTTCTTCTTTTATTTGAAAAAGTCAGGAATTACCGCCAAAAAGTTCTCCCTTTTTCTCACCGCTAGCCTGATCTTACTTGGTCTTAACACCTGCCTGACAGATTCTTATGTCCTGATTACTTACAATAAGCTGGGTATTTTCTTTCTGTTTTTTTACATGGTGCTGCACAATCTGTATAAGGATAAGGACTGGAATATACCCAAGTACTTAGGTTCCATCATCACCCTTGTGTTTACCAGCCTGGTGTTTCTTTTCAGACCCTTTACAGACTTTTATGCATTTTTGAATGAACAGAAAAAGCAAAACCACAGATTTGGCGGCAAAGGAAAATACGTATTTTCAGGTGTTTTAATTGCAATCCCCCTTTTATTTGTCATTCTGCTGTTTCTCTACGAAGCGGACGCTGTATTTTCCAACTTATTTGATCAAATCATCTTTTTTCATATTTATGTTGATTTTTCAGATCATATATGGGGAATTACTTTTCTATTCCTCTTTATATTTTTTGCATCCTACTGCATCACAACCCGCATCTCAATTCATGATTTAAAGGAAGAGGTTGCTGATAAACGGACGGCGGAACCTGTTACAGGCATCACCTTTACCGCTCTGATTTCTTTGGTATATCTGGTTTTCTGCTATATACAGGTGGTCTATCTTTTTGGGGGATTTGGTACATTGCCTGAAGGCTACACCTATGCCTCCTACGCAAGAGAAGGATTTTTCCAGCTGGTGTTTGTATGTTTTATCAATTTGGCACTGATACTTATCTGTATGAGACGGTTCAGGGAGAATAGAATTTTAAAAGGCATCCTTACCTTTATCTCTATCTGCACTTACATCATGATTGCCTCCAGCGCTTACCGGATGATACTCTACATTCAGACTTATTACCTGACTTTTCTGCGCCTTTTTGTTTTGTGGATGCTGCTTGTTCTGTCCATGCTTATGGCAGGCGCTCTGGTCATGATTTATCGAGGATCCTTCCCACTAACCCGATATTATGTGATAACGATTACCATACTCTATCTGGCATTTTCCTTTTCCCGTCCTGATTACTGGATTGCAAAATATAATCTAAGCCATATTTATCTGCCCGAGGAAACCACAACAGAATATCAGTATCGATATGGATATGACGACTTTTATTATCTGATGCATTTGTCCGATGATGCCGCGCCTGTGATTTTTGCAAACGCAGAAAAGTTGGACTACAAAGAAGAAAACTGGTTCCTCATTTATGCAGATAATATAAAAGAGGAAATTTCTGAATGGGAGGAGGGAAAACCGTCCATCAGAAGTTGGAACCTTTCCCGATGGATGGCTATGAAGCTGCTTTCATCTCATTTAACACACTGATTGCAAGCGGAACAGAGAGAATAAACGTACCTACATCCGCTGCCGCCTGCGTCATCTGTACACCCAAAAGACCAAATGCATAAGCCAGGATCCTAATAAGCGGAATAAAGAAGTACCCCTGCCTTGCCCCTGCGATGATGGAAGCCTTTAATGCCTTGCCAATGGACTGCAGCATCATATTACTCATGACGATCCAGGCATTCAGCGGAAACGTAATGCATTGCAGTCGCAACGCCAGCGCCCCTGTTTCTATCACCGCCTGATCCTCTTTGCGGAATAAAGCCACGATATTCGGTGCAAAAATTCCGCAGAGAGCAGAAATAAAAATTAAAAATACAAATGCATATTTTACACAGAAGAAAAACCCTTCTCTGACTCTCTTAAACAGACCGGCGCCGTAATTAAATCCACAAACTGGCTGAAATCCCTGACCAAATCCAATAAGTGCGGAATTTGCAAACATAGTTACTCTGTTCACAATAGACATGCCCGCTATTGCCGCATCTCCATATACGCCTGCCGCGTGATTCAAAAAAATGACTGCGATACTTGCAAGCCCCTGCCTGCAAAGTGAAGGAATTCCTCCCCGGAAGATTTCTTTTAAAAAATAGGAATTTATTTTTAAATTTTTATAGCTAATAACGATGCTTCCGCCCTTTCTCGTCATTACTACTAAAAGCACAAAGCTGCTAAGCTGACTGGTCACTGTAGCGATTGCCGCTCCCGAAACGCCCATATGAAAACTTAAAATCAAAATAGGATCAAGCACTATGTTGAGCACTGCGCCCGTCACAATTCCCACCATTGCAAAGGAAGCCCTTCCCTGAAATCTGAGCTGATTATTTAAGACCAAAGAAGAGGTCATAAAGGGCGCGCCCAAAAGAATGATCCTTAAATATTTTTTGGTATAAGGCAGGATCGTGGGGGTGGAACCCAGTGCAACTGACAAAGGATTCAAAAACAAAATTCCGCAGACGGCAATCAAAATACCAGAAAGGAGAGATAAATAAAATCCATTGGCTGCCATGGCAGAAGCGTCTTCTAATTCTTTACTTCCCAATTTTCTGGAAATATAATTCCCCGAACCATGTCCGAAAAAGAATCCCACTGCTTGAATAATCGCCATCACAGAAAATACCACACCCACTGCTGCTGTGGACTGAGTATCCAGTTTTCCCACAAAGAACGTATCCGCCATATTGTAAAAGGACGTGACCAGCATACTGATGATAGTGGGCACTGCCAGAGAACAGACCAGCTTCGGAATCGGCGTGGTCGTCATTTGTATATATTTTTCTTCCTGATTCAATTACATCACTTCCTTCTTTCTTACTCTTATACCTGTTATATTTGAAAACATTGTAGCATGTGCCTATTCCTTTGTACATAATCATTTCAAGAATTATAATTGCACCAATTACAATTGCACCAATTACAATTGCACCAATTATAATTGGACAATTTGCGTTGCCGTGTTTTCCATAAATGCTCTATCATGTTCCACTAATATCATGGTGGGTTTAAATTTTAAAATCAAATCTTCTATCTGCATTCTTGAAAATACATCGACAAAATTAAGCGGTTCATCCCAGATATAGAGATGTGCCTGCCTGCAAAGACTTCCCGCCAAAAGTACCTTTTTCTTCTGACCGCCGCTGTAATCTTCTATCCTTTTTTCAAACTGGATTCTGGAAAAATCTAATTTTCTAAGAAGCGCCATAAACAATGTTTCATCGATACCATTGTCCGCTGCATATTCCTTTATTGTCCCATGAAGCATAGAAGTATCCTGAGAACAGTAAGAAACAACCATCTGATTGGGCGTCACGATCTGCCCATTTTTTAAAGCAGGCATCGCCATGGTCTGATTTACAAAACTTTGCGATTTGGTTTCTCCATTCTGTTCAAGAATCTGATGCAGAATCGCTTTCATGATGGTAGATTTTCCGCATCCGTTTTTCCCCTTTAGAAAAATTCTGTCCCCTTGCCTCACCTCAAGATGAAAATCGCGAATGATTTCGCTGCTTTTTCCATATCCGATTGTGCAGCCTTCCATAACGACCAGCTTTTCTTTATAGTGGCTTAAGGGAATGATTTTTAAATCTTCTACTGTTTCCAGATTTTTTAGTAAACCAGACTTTTCCTCTATTTCCCTTTCCCGTCTGCGTTCCAAATTTTTTCGGCGCATCTGCATTCTGCGGGATTTTTCACCTACATATGCCCTAGTATCAATACTCTTTTCATACTTAAGAGACTTTACTCCTATTTTTGTAGCCTCCACATTATCCGCCCATTGGCTTGCCTTTCTGGCAGACTGTGTCAGCCGCTTAATATCTTTTTTTAACCGTTCATTTTCTGCAAGCTCATAAGCATCCTGTCTTTGTTTATTTTCCCACCAGGAACTGAAATTTCCCTGCTGTACTTCAAGATCCGACTTATTGATTATAAGCACATGATCCACACAGCCATCCATAAAGTCTCTGTCATGGGAAACCAGAATAAATCCTTTTTTGCTGCATAAATACTGTTTTAATAGCTCCCTTGCCTCCATATCCAGATGATTGGTAGGCTCATCAATCAAAAGGAAATGATTTTCTTTGGAAAAAAGAAGCGCCAGCATGACCTTTGTCTGTTCCCCATTACTCAGCGTACGAAACGGTCTATAAAAAACTTCCCCATCTACCTTTAAGAAATTAAGCTCCCGGCACACTTTCCAGAATTCATAATCAGGATAAATTTCTTCGATTACATCAATTGTATTTTTATCTTTATCCTTAACCTCAAACGGAAAATAATCAAATAAAACAGACGCGCTGATTTTTCCCTGAAATTCATACTGTCCCATCAGTAACTTCAAAAAGGTGGTTTTCCCTTTTCCGTTTCTTGCGATAAACCCTAGCTTCCAATCGGTATCAACTTGAAAAGATACCTTCTCAAAAATATAATCATAACTTCCCTCATAGCAAAAAGTTAAATTGCTTACACTAATTTGTGACATACACATTCCTCCTTATAAATAGTGCGCGTTGTGCTTTATAAAATGCACTTTCCTACAACGCAAAATAACGGTGCAGAAGCCTAAACTCTGCACCGCGTATATCATCATGTATCATCACAAATAATAGAAGTAATGAAATATAAATCACAAATATTTTGTTTATCGTAATATAGAGACTCAGATGTTTTTCTTCCACACACAAACTATTAAGTTACTTATTGAGCGGAAAAATAAAACATCCATACATCTCCTTTCCATATGTTACAACAAACTTATCAAAAAAGGATTCGTTTGTCAATCACTAATAAACAATTCTGTCTCTTCCTTGTTCTTTTCCTAGATACAGCTTTTCATCTGCCTCTTTAATGGCGGCTGACAGATCACTATTGAAATCATATTCTGTAAGACCAAATGTCATGGTCACACCCACCTCAGTCTCGTCCTTTTTTACTTTCATCTCTTTTATTTTATTACGGAGATGAGAGACCTTTAAAAAGGCATCGTCACCATTACAGTCAGGGAATAACAAAAGAAATTCTTCACCGCCCCATCTTGCCGCAAAATCTTTCCCTTTTAATTCCTTGTTAAAAACTTTGGAAATACCTTTTAATACTTCATCCCCAAAATCATGACCATAAGTGTCATTCACCTTCTTGAAAAAATCTATATCACATATGCAAATACTAAATGCCCCATATTCTGCTGACCTTTTTACAAGAATCCCCATATAATCCAAAGCTTTTCTTCTGTTATTCAGACCCGTAAGCGCATCTGTATTTGCTAGTTCTTCCAGCTGCATATTATAGTCCATCAATTTTCTTTCAAGTTCCTGACTATTATTGCTGAATATAAATACTACCACAGATAAACACCAGAAAATCGTAATTGTATTTATAATCTGAAGCGCGTTCTCATCTGCTGCCGCCAAAGACCACAAGGGTTCCCTGTAGCGATAAATATAAAAAAGCAGGATACGGAAGGCACACAGAAAAACAGCGTACATGATTTTTTTTGTATACTGCTTATAACTTGAAAAGAAAAATAGTACCAGCAGCACCATCAGAAAATGCTGAACCCCTATATTCCATCCAAACAAATGAAGAATCACGCAGATCCAGACAATCATCCCCAGATTGAAAACACCCAGAGTAACTATCGATCTGCAAAAATAAGAAATAGCAAAAAGACCTGCAAAAACAGCAAAAAACAAAGTATAAAACAATATAACCGCAAGATCTAATTTTGTATTATTAAATATTCCGTTTATAGAAAAATATACCATAACGGAAATCAATAAAATCCTTATGACAACCGTCAGTTTTTTCGTCTCGTTTTTCGCTTTTACATCTTTACCAATAAAATCTACTATTTTCTTTAAAAAATTTCCGGATTTTGCTTCCGACACTTTACTGTCCACTCTTCCACCTGTATGCTATAAAAAATGCAAATTAATTATATTTTATCATACACCATAGCAGGCTAAAATGCAACAAATCCATTACATGAAAAGTCTTTACCACGTCTTTTCAAACGCTAAATTCCAGTCAACATTAAAGGGACTGTCAGATGCCGATTTCAAATCTTCATAAACTCCGCGTCTTTCATCGCTAAGCTCCTCTGCCCAGTATTCATATCCGATGAAATAGCTTTCCATAAAGCTGTCCCATGAGTCAAATGAACTCTGGATTTGGGCAGCCAAAGCCAATGAAGCATCCAGTGCTTCTTCTTTTGTATAATACCCTGAAAGGTAATAACTTGCATAGAGCCACATTGCACGGCTATAGTCCCATGCCGCTATGGTATCGTCGCCATATTGTTTATATGCTCCATACCCATTTGCATAACACTGGGCTTCTTCCTCTTCTACCTCAAAGTTATCAAAAATAAACTTTGCCCATTCTTCTTCGGCAACATCACCAATTCCAGATTCCTCAAAGAACTGCATATCTACCACAAAAGAAGCGCGGTGTCCCTCACTAAGGAGCCAGTCCATCGTTTCATCCGCTGTAGCACGGTCTGTAACATCCCAAGAACTATCGAGTCCTTCCTGCCTTAAAGCCATTACGGATTCACTGGCAGGCTGTCCTCCAAATATAGTGCAATCCCATCCATTCAAATCTGTCAAAACTGCACAGGTTGCGTTAAACCAGAGGATCGTATCTGTAGTCTCTATAGAAGCTCCTGCTTCCACCTCAGGCGCTATCTCCTTAAAGGTTTCACAAACATTTTTAAAATACTCTGTCTTCTTTGCGCTTATTCTTGGAGCAATATAAATAATACTGTAATATGCATAATCCGTTTCACCATACAAAATCATACCGCTTCCCTTTGTTCCATCTGATACGAGAGTACATTTATAAGTCTCTACATTTTCAAGATCAGCAATAGCCGGATTATCTGTTTTTTCCGGATCTTGTATGCCAAAGGATTCTTCTGTCAATGACTTTAGGCTGCTCATATCCGCAATGTTACTTCCATAAAGTGCTTTTTCATACTGCATGACAACGATTCCTTCATTGCCATTGCTTGTAAATGCACCAAAATCAATGCCTGTATCAAGATCATCGATTGCCCAGCTTTCATCCATACAGATACTCACCGTATCCCCATCCAGCATAAATTCTTTTAACTCCACATTACTTCCGCTTCCACATCCGGCAAGCATAATCGCCATCAATAACACTAAAATTACCAGTAACTTTTTTGACTTCTTCATAGTTTCCTCCCTAAAAATTAAATAAAATTATATTTATTGTATGAACTGCGGTACGGTTTGTCAATTAAAAAACCAAATGAAGACTCATTCCATCTTTTTCCCTGACTGCAAAAATTTCTCCTCCCATCTTCCGCATAATTTCTCTACAAATATATAAACCTAAACCATTTCCTTCCTTTTCGTCTGCATTGCTTCCCCGGAAAAAACTGTCAAAAAGGTGAGGCATTTCTTCTTCTTTAACAGGTTTTCCTGTATTTTTAATCTTCATCAACAGACAGCCTTCTTCTTCATAAAAAGAAATCTCAATTCTTTTTCCATCTCCATATTTAAACGCATTCTCCATGATGTTTTCCACCACTTCAAAAGAACTATCTATGTTGCCCCTTAAAAGCTTATTTTCAAAGGCTCCAATGAAAAAATTCGTCATAATCAATTTACACTTAGGTTCATAATATTGCCGGATCATATCAACCAGATCTTTTATATAAAATTCGGACGCCTCCACTTCTATGGGAATGATTTCCTGACTGGATGTCTTTACGATTTCTCTTACAAATGCATCGATTTCCCCCGATAAATTTTCTATCTGTCCCGCTGCCTTTTTTTGTTCTTCATCTGTATCATAAACGCCTTCCTTTAAAGCCTTAGCGTATAATTTGATAGAGTTAAGAGGCGTCTTAATGTCATGAGAAATAGATAACAATAACATCTTCTTTTCCTTTTCCAATTTCAGTGTCTGCATCTGGGAGGTCTTCAAATGATCCTTAAGCATGGAAATACCCCATACGAATTTCCCAAAAAAACGATCCTTATTTTCCCTAACCTCCCCTTCAAGCCTGCCCTTTGATAACTCATAGGGCATATCTCGCAGGATCAGAAAAGGTTTGATTAGTTTTTCTTTCAGATAGACCAGAACAAGAATTGACGCTATCCCCGACAATGCGATGATTCCCTCCATCAGCCAAAATACATTTCCTGCCTCCACGACGCGTCTATAATCAAAACGTACATATCCGTATACTTCGTCTCCCAGAGTCAAAGGTTCTATATGGGTATCATACTGATTTCTATGTTTAAAAAACGTATTTATACTTTTTAAATCTTTGCTGTCCTCTATTTTTAAAAAGGAAACTACCTCTATCTGCTTCATTTCACGTAAATCAGGCATGGAAAAACTGCCCTGCTCTTCCATGCCTCTCATGATTCTATTAATTTCCACCAGATATTCTCTTCCGGTCTCATCTGTCTGTCTTTTATAAAGCATTCCTGCTGCTAAGAGCAAAACCAGATAAAAGCAGACGACACCTGCCATACACAAATTAAGCTTCTTCATATCGATACCCCACACCCCATACGGTTTTTATCCTTTTCGGCTTTCCCAGTTCTTCTTCGATCTTATCACGCAGCATTTTCACGTGCACGGTCAGGGTCTGATTTTCACTAAAACTGTCTGCTCCCCAAACTTGGTCAAACAGATATTCTTTACTCAATGTCTTCCCGGGATTTTTTACAAATAACAGCAAAAGTTCATACTCTTTTACCGTAAGGTAAAGCTCTTTGTCATGGAAAAATACCTGTTTTGCATCTTGATCGATTAAAACAGCGCCAGAATGCAGCAGCCTGTTTTCCTGCCTTAGGCTATAGTTCCTCCTCATCAGCGCTTTGATTTTTGCAAGAAGCAGATCTATATCCACAGGCTTTTCCAGATAATCATCTGCCCCTTGCGCAAAGCCGTTCATCTGATCCTCTTTATCCACTCTGGCACTCATGATGAGGACAGGGACATTGCTCCTTTTTCTTAGAGCTGCACAAAATGCAAATCCATCCATCCCCGGAAGCATAATATCTAAAAGAATCATTTTTACTTTATGCTCTTTAAGAAAAGCGATAGCATCCTCTCCGCTTTCCCGGACAACTGCCGAATATCCGTCTTTTTCAAGAAAGGTTTTGATTAATCCTGCCAACTCTTTATTATCTTCTATGAGAAGAATATCCATCATCATCTATCTATCCTTTTCCATTCCATTTAGAATCCCATCTCTAAAAGCCATCCCGAAAGCCATCTCTCCCTGTCTCTGGCTCCGTCCTCTTCCTTATACTTTCCTAGGTTTAACTCTCCCTTGATTGTTCCATCTTCTATATAAAGCACTCTGTCGCTTTTGGCTGCCACCTTGCTATCATGTGTAACCAGCATGATGGTCGTACCTTCCCTGTTAATTCTGTTTAGTTCCCTCATAACTTCCTTTGAATTCTGTTGATTGAGCGCTCCGGTAGGCTCATCTGCAAAAATCATCTCTGGATTATTGATTAAACTTCTGCAGATACATGCTCTTTGCAGCTGCCCGCCTGAAACTTCCGTAATATCGTTCTCGGCAATCTCCATAATGCCAAGCTTGCGCATAAGCTCTTTTGCCCGTTCGTTTATTCTGGCACGTCCCGCTTTTTCTTTATCTGCCTGATAAGCCGGCAAAATAATATTATCATAGATTGTCAGATTTTTTAACATATACATCTGCTGAAAAATAAAGCCCATTTCTGTAAGACGAATCCTGCTCATCTCTTTGGCGCTTAAACTATCTATTTTCCTTCCGTGAAAGGTCACTTCCCCCGCAGTTGCAGTATCCATTCCGCTGACGGTATATAAAAGAGTTGATTTACCGGAACCGGAAGGACCCATCACAGCAACCATCTCCCCAGCCTCTACCGTCAAATTTATATTACGCAGCACATTATTCTGCCTTTTATTTACAATATATGTTTTACACAAGTCCTTTACAGCTAATTGATTCATTCTGATATCCATTCCTTTCTCTGCTTTATTCCAATGTATTGATTTCTTTTAAATCAACTTTTGTAATTTCAAAAGCACATAAATAAGATGTGATTCCCGTAACAATAAGTAAAATCAAAGGATAGATCACATATGCCTCAAGAGAATCTGTGACAAGCTTTATGCTGGTCGCTCCCATCATGGCAAAAATTGGTCCTACTGTCACAGGCGCTAAAAAATGAGAAAGCATCGTCCCTAATAAAATGGCAGAAATAAGGACAAGCAATATCCGCGTACACTGCCATCCTTTGATGGTTTTTTCTGCAAAACCAATACTCTTTAACATGGCAATTTCTCCTCTTTCCCTGGTAATTAGACTCTTCATGGTGAGCAATGTAATCAACATATTGATAAAAAGGACTGTAACCGTAATCAGCCATATCAAATCATCCATTTGATCTGATATCCCTATCATCTCACTTATATATTCTTTTCCGCTTTTTATCGTATAATTAGGAAAGCAATCCTGCATCTTTTCCAAAAGCTCTATAGAGTTTAAGTCTGTCTCAATATCCGCCTGTAAACTAAAACATCCGCTTAAATACTGATCAGGCAATTCTGCCGTTTTGCCCACCCTTAATCCATTTCCCATATTCATCATAGATTGAAAGGTTCCTGTCACAATAAATTCCCTGACTTCTGTGGGAAATTCAAAGTAAACAATATCACCGATCTTAACGGCAAGTTCTTCTGCCGTCTTTTCTGTCACCATGATTTCATTAGGAAATACAGGTACTGTTCCTTTTATCACCTCATAATCATCCTCATCCTTTCCCATCTGCTGCTGGGTGTAATAAGAAACTTTCTGATTAGGATCATTTCCATAACATGGAATCATATAATCAAGCTCCACCCAGACATTTGCATCCATCCCTTCCTGCTTCAGCTCTTCTTCTATGCGCTCCATATAAGAATTCATTCCCGACCTGCCCTTTTGTACCAAATATTTTTCCAGATCACTTGTTTCTATAAATACAGAAGAAGACTGAAAACCAAAAAGCCGTATGATTCCTTCATCCTGCAAGGTATGAACCGCCTTAAGGGGAAGAAGAATTAAAATGGTCCCCATGCAAAAAACTGCTGCTAATACAAGATATCTTTTCGTATTGCTCATCACATCATTAAATGCCATATAGACAGCCGGAAGCATTCTTTTTCTTTTATATAACTTCAACAAATTTTTTGTTTGATACCGTTCACCATTACCGCCTTTGCGAATGGCTTCTATCGCCGTAAACTTACTTACTTTTCCTGTGCTTAAAAAACAAAACAGCAGAATAATAACGATAATTCCCAGAGCACATAACAAATGAATCCCAATATTGCTGTTTGTGTCAGGCGCCATAATATTTTCCATAGATTCAGAAATCAAAAACCTTCCAAAAGGAAAACTAAACACCAGTCCAATCACTGCCCCTGCTAAAGCAATTGCTAAATATTTCATTAAGTAAATTCCTTTGATGCCCATATCTGTTATGCCAATCGCCTTCATAATACCGATTTCCTTATAGTCTTCCTGCAAAGTGAAAACAATCGTAAACCGTAGAATCAAAAAGGAAATTAAAATAAGGCAAATGCTTACCACAATCAGAATACCGATCAATAGCATATCAAAAATATAACACATTTTTACGGTAGCTTTATCAAGCATACTGAAAACCTCAAAACTGTTTTTCCTGTATTCCTTCAAAAATTCTTTTTCATCTGAACAATTCACATTGTATAGCAGTGTGTGAAAGGAAGGCTCTTCACCCACAAGATCTTCATAGTCCTCTTTGGAAATAAACAATCTTTTATATCCCATATGAGAAGTGCCAAATATGGCATCCTTAACAATGGTCCGTATGGTAAATTCTTTTTCCCTTCCTTCACAGCTTATTTTAATGATATCTCCTACTTGAAGGTTATTCTTTTCTGCCTGAATTTTGGGAAATGCAATTTCCCCTGTACTTAGATAAAGCTGCTCTCCGTTTTCATCAAAAACTTTCGCAAAATTTTCTGGCACAGGATTAAGGGATAAGATATCCCCTTTTTCATATTTTGTCCTTCCCAAATCCTGCGTACATTTAACGATTTCTATGTTCTCATCCATAAGCATGTAAGCATCGATTACCTCGTATTCTGTTACGTACTCACATTTTTCCAGAAACTTTTCAATCGGCGTCTCAGATTCCTCACTGCCCGCTACGATAAGATAATCAGCCGTCTTTGCAGTCTCCAGAAAATAATCCACTGCACCCATAATCTTAATCAGATTACTTACACTGCTTGCGAGAAATATGGTTGCCAGGACAATGAACAATAGCAGTATCATATTCATTGTCCGTTTTCTTTTTAAATCCTTTTTTAGTATGTGAAACAACATGCCTCTTCTCCTTTTTGCCATAGCATATTTTATACCGGTATGAGAACATTATAAAACAGTAAATATTAAAAAATCCTTAAAAAATATCATGAATGTCACATTTTATGATTGATATTATAGAACTCAAAAAAGAATATCCCATAGAAAATCATTTGTTAAAAACAATGATTTCCACGGGATATTCCTATTCTTCGGTAAAAGAATTAAAAATCAGTATTAACCGACAACTTCCTTACTGTAGCTTCCAAGCCAAATCATTTAAGAACAATTGCTGTTTCATACTCTCTATCGTTGTCTCTTTGGTAATATGAATAAATTCTATACCCATAATGTCTGCCCAATCTTCCATCATCTGTGCCGTTACCTGCGTGCTCAATACACTGTGATGCGCGCCGCCCGCCATTATCCAACACTTTAGTCCTGTTAGCAGATCCGGCTCTGCTTCCCACATAACCCGTGCCACTGGAAGATTCGGCATTTCTAAAATTGGCTTAATACAGTGAATGTCTTGTACAATCATCCGCATGCGACCACCCATATCTATCACAGAAACTACAATACCTTCCCCTGGTTTTCCTTCAAATACCAACCTTGCCGGTGGCTGTCTGTCACCAATCCCCAAGGGATGTACTTCAATCCGCGGTTTTTCCGCTGCTACAGAAGGACATACTTCCAACATATGCGCACCCAAAGAAACTTCTTTTCCAAGCTCTAAATCATAGGTATAATCCTCCATAAATGCAGAACCACCTTCTAATCCTTCACCCATCTGTTTTATAATAGTGGTCATGGCTGCAACTTTCCAGTCGCCTTCCCCACCATAACCCATACCATCCGCCATAATATTTTGCGAAGCCAGACCTGGTAGTTGTTCCATTCCGTATAAATCTTGAAAGTTATTGGAAAAAGCCATCGCCCCTTCTCTTTCCATGATTTTACGAATCGCAAGTTCCTCTTTTGCCTGATATCTCACGGCATCCCTGTTCTCTGTTGCAAATTCATACCTTTCTTCATATTCTTCCATTTTGGCATCAATTTCTGCTTCTGTTACCCCATCCATGGTTTCTACCAAGTGTCCTACCGGCCAGTAATCCACCGTCCAGCCAAATTTTATAGCTGTTTCTACTTTATCTCCTTCTGTCACCGCTACGTCTCTCATGTTATCACCAAAGCGAACAACTTTCAATTTTCTCGAATATGCAGCCCCTACGGCAGAACGCATCCAGTCTCCCAGCTCCTTCTGGACAGTTCTATCCTCCCAATATCCGACCACGATTTTATGATTTTTCCGCATCCTTGTTCCAATAAATCCATGCTCCCGATCCCCGTGGGCTGCTTGATTCAGGTTCATAAAATCCATATCTATTTCTAGATTGGGAATTTTACGGTTATACTGAGTAGCAAAATGACACCAAGGTTTCTGAAGCAGGTTAAGTCCGTGAATCCACATTTTAGACGGAGAAAACGTATGACACCAAGTAATCACACCCGCACAACGCTCATCCATATTTGCCTGTTTCATTACCTCTATACACTCTTTATCATTTTTAATCGTGGCTTTATATATAATCCGGCAGGGAATATCTGACGCTCCACTCAATCGAACTGCCATTTCCTCTGCCCGCTCCCTTACGGTATCCAAAACCTCTGATCCATATAAAAGCTGGGAGCCTACCACAAACCAAAACTCATAATCTTTAAGCATTGCTATCTACCTTTCCTAATTTACAATTCTCAATCACTGCCTTTTTATGTCTCTAACATAATCTTAAAAGAATTCATATATGCGCAAAAGCCCTGCACATCCTCCGTATATGTATTCTGTCAAATTCGAAAAGGGGCAAGCAAATGCCCCTTTGTCGAACGCTGGAAATTAATTGCCTCTCAGATTTCTGCCTTTTTACGCATTATTTAAATCCTTCCAAATATGCTTTATTCACTTCAATCAGCTCGTCCACCATTGAAGTAATCTGTTTTAAGGTACAATTTGCCGCTGTCATCGGATCCAGCTTCACACCTTCATAGATATATTCATACTTTTTCTCCACCATTGCTTTTGCCATCATCTGATGAACCACGATATTGCTTGTATTCAAAGCTGCCAGCTGTGTCGGAATCTCTCCTACATAACAAGGATGAATTCCTTCTGAATCTGCATAGCAGGGAACTTCTACTACGGAATCGTTGGACAAATTAGTAATCAATCCTGTATTTGGAACATTCAAATTCGCACGGAACGGCTTTCCTGCCAAATTTGCATGGATAATTTCCGGCGCATATTCAAAGGATTTGCTGATTGGAATTTCTTTATTTTCACGAATCAATGCCTCCAATTCCTCAAAATACTCGTCTCTTCCTTGTTCCTGACGCAGCCACCATCTGTCCTCAATCTTATATTCCTTGATCATCTCCTCATTTTTACGGAAATAGGGACAATATTCGCCCATGTGGAATGGGGATTCAGATACATATTTTCCAAAGTTCTGCATAATTTCAAAACGTACAAAATCGTATACTTTGGCGTCATAATGGCAGTAATCCGGCTCTACCTTTTGAAGCTCTTCAATTCTCTTCCAGTCTTTTGCAATCTCAAACAATTCCGGATAGGCATCTTTTCCATCTACCTTGTACTGAAGGAACCAATCCATATGGTTAATACCTGCTGCCCAGAAAGATACATGATCCATAGTAGTTCCCAGATAAGCAGACAGCTGCAGAGCTGTACTCTGTACGTTATGACAGAATCCAAATACTTTAATCTTTGTCGCCTTGCTTAAAGCCAGGCAAAGCGCTGCCATGGGATTCGTATAGTTGAAGAAATAAGCATCTGGGCAAAGCTCTTCCATATCTTTACACATTCCCAGAATTGCCGGGAATGCACGCAGACCACGGAACATACCGCCAGGTCCTATGATATCGCCCACATTTTGAATACATCCATATTTTTCTGGAATTTGTAAATCTTTCTCATAAAGCTCTACGCCGCCGACACCGATGGTATTAATAACATATTTAGCATCTTTCAAAACGTTTCTGCGCTCTGTGCTCGCTTCGATTACGGTATTTTTTCCAAGCTGCTTTACAATTTTATTAGCAACCTGCTCCATGACATGAAGCTTATGTTCATTAATATCTACCAGACCAATCGCATCAATGTGCATATCATCATAGGTCAGTACGTCACAGATTAATTTTTTAGAAAACATGCCGCTTCCCGCGCCGATAATTACTATTTTGTTCATCTCATTTTCCTTCTTTCTTAGAGTGTTATTCCCGCAGGCAATAAGCCTAGGCGGATTTATTTGGTTTTCTAGTTACTTAATCGCACTTCCTGTTTTCCGATCCGTTGTAATCGCCACAACTGCCAGGAAAATCAATCCCTGAATCAACTGCTGTACACTAGGATCCAATTTCAGCATAACCAGACCGTTGTTCATAACCGCACACAGCAGACAACCAATAACGACCGTTGAAAAGTGTGCTTTCGCTCCTCCATTAATCGGCATACCACCCAGAACCAGAGCAATCAAAATATTGGTTTCTATCAGATTTCCGCCAGTAGCGGTAATGGAACCTACTTTAAGAAGGTTGATAAACGCCGCCAAACCTGTCAAACATCCTGCCGCTGTAAAAACCAGCAATTTGATTTTATCTACTTTAATTCCAGAGTAGCGGGCACCCGTTTCTCCTGCACCTATGGCCTTAATCTTGATTCCCAGCGTCGTATGCCGGTACAATATATAGCCAATCACCAATACCACCAGCGTAATAGGCAGCTTTATCGAGTGAATGTCATAGTCCATAATACTTAAAGGTGCCGAAACCGGAGCGTTGGTTGTCAAATACTTACACACACCCCTAAACAGGAACATTGTACAGATTGTAACAATAAAGGAGGGGATCTTTAAAAATACATTCATAAAGCCGTTTAATAGACCAATCACACCTCCGGTTAAAATTCCACAGATTATCGCCAGAATCAAATTATAGTGAGCCAGCGTTGCAATCACTATCCCCACTACTCCCACGATGGATCCCTGAGAAAAATCCAGTCCACCAATTGTCATAATGAAGAATACGCCTGTCGCAGCAATTAGAAGCACATAGGCTTGATTCAAAATTAGCAGCAGGTTCCTGCCCCCCACAATACGACCTTTAGTCAAAATAGAAAAAACAATTAACATGGCTACAAGACCAATCAGAGGAAACAGCATGCTTCCGAATCGTTGTATTACACTGCTTTTTTTCGCAGCTACTTTTTTCTCGCTCATTGTTGTCCTCCCTACACCATTGCTTTGATGATATCTTCTTCAGACAGTAACTCGCTTCTTTCAAACTCTCCGCTGAATCTGCCGTCTTTCATGACGATAATCCTATCGCTCATGCCGATCAATTCCATTATTTCTTCAGAAATCATCAGAATTGCCTTGCCTTTTGCCTTAATTTTTTCCATCAAAGCATAAATATCTGCTTTTACTTTAATATCAATGCCACGGGTTGGACTATCCAAAATCAAAATGTCAGAATCCTTACCTATCCAACGGGCTAGGACCACCTTTTGTTTATTACCGCCGCTTAAGTTTGACACAAACTGATCTGTGCCTTGCATCTTAACGCTCATTAATTCCGCATATTCTTGAGCAAACTGATTCTGCACTTTATCGCTTATCAGTACTTTTCCAGAAAGTTCGCTCAGAGACGGAAGACAGATATTGTCGCGAATGCTCTGATTCAAAATACAAGATTCTGTATCCCGATTTTTCGAAGCATATGCAATTCCACTGTTAATCGCCGTGTAAATCGAATCAATGGATATTCCCTCTCCTGTCTTAACTGTCCCCGACCGATTATAGGAAGCACCAAATAATGCCTTGCCCAACTCGTGCATACCAGACTCACTTAAACCTCCGATGCCCAGGATTTCTCCCTTTTTCAACGTCAAAGAAACATCTTCCAAAAGACCTGGAACAGATACATGTTCAACTGACAGAGCCACCTCATCCATAGATGACGCCGTATAATCAGTACGAAAATACTTTTCATCCAGCTCCCGACCCACCATCAAACGTTTCAGGTCATCTTCCGTCATATCCGCGCTATTGACTGTATCAATATACTGACCATCACGAAATACTGAAATTGTATCTGTTTTATCCAGCACTTCCTGCAGATCATGGGAAATGAATACAACCGTACCGCCCTCATCCCGAATCCGTTTCATTTGCTTATACAGCTCTTCACGTCCGCTCTGGCTTAAGGCAGTCGTCGTCTCATCTACAACGAAAATCTTTAAATCGAAACAAGTGGCTTTTACCAACTCTACCAACTTTCTCGTCTCAAAATCATAGGTATCAATCAACGCCGCTGCATCAATAAAATCATAGCCATAGCTTTTTAAAATCCGGTTTGCATCCTCCTTCATTTTCCCGACATTTTTAATTCCAAATTTAACATATTTATCTTCTTTGCCCAGGAAAATATTCTCCGCCACCGTCAGACCTGAAAGAGTACCGCTTTCCTGCACAACAATGGAAACCCCGTGATAGTTCGCATCCACTTGATTCAAAGGCGCATAAGGTGCGCCGTCCAGAATAAATGTACCACTGTCTATTTTCAAGATTCCACAAAGCATGGATACAAATGTAGATTTTCCGGATCCATTTTCTCCAATCAGACCACGAATTTCTCCCTTATTCAACTGGAGAGAAACATGATCCACCGCTTTTGTGATGTCGAAGGTTTTACAAATTTCTTCTGCCCGCAAAACCACTTGCCTTTCTTCCATATTTCCCTCCTTATTTTACAACGGTGCCCTTCACGCGCTTTGTTGTCACAGCCACGATCAGCAGTAAAATCGCACCTACAATCACATTCTGTATCGTTGACGGAACACCCAGAGCCAGCAGACCATTCAGCATCATGTAGATGATAAATTCACCCACTACAATAGCAGTAATCGGACAATTATATTGTTTAAATGCCATACCGAAAAAACATCCCATAACCGGAATATAATTTCTTCCTCCGCTGGCCATACCCGTCTCTGCTTGTATAGAACTTCCGTAACTAATTGTCAGGATACTCATGATGCCAACAAAACCACCACAAATAGCAAAAGCAAGTACTTTATACTTATCCACACGAATACCCATATTTTTCGCAACTGACTCATTGCTTCCGATTGCATATGTATAAGTTCCAATTTTCGTATACCGCAAAATAACAACTGCTAAAACAAAGGCAATTACTGCTAGTATATAATTCCAGGGAGTTCTGGCAAATGCCTGCAGATCTCTGCTGATTCCCATCAGTTTTCCTTGAGAAATCATAGATGCAATACATTCATACAACATCATCATACCAACTGTTACAATAATGGACGGAATTTTAAGCCTGATATAGATTATTCCGTTGATAAGTCCTATTAAGGCACCACAGATAATTGCACCAAGAATCAAGCCTGGATATCCCGCAACAGATGCACAAATGGAGCCTACAATGGCTGATAAAATAATGTTAGAACCTAAGCTGAAATCAAACAGTCCCATTACCATAATGAAGTAAAATCCGCACGCAGCCGTTGCCTGAATAATACATTGCTGCGCATAAGAAGATAAATTCGCTAATGACCCAAAGTTATTCGGCGTCAATATTTTAAATATCAGGTAAATAGAAACTGCAAAAATTAACAGCACTGTTATTCCAAAACCTGTACTACGATTCTTTTTCACATTTAACTTTTGCATTTTTATACCCTTTACTAATAATTATTTTCCATGGCGCTCTGTAACATCATTAATGGACAGTGTTGCAGCAGTTTTCTGTAATTCTTCAAAGCTTCCATCTGCCATAGCTTTAATTTCTTCCGCATTATAAGGAAGCTCGTCTACAAAATATTTTTCATAGGCTGCATAGTCATCTGTAGATGCTACATACAGATAAGGGAACATTACCTCATAATAAGAGCTCTCTGATCTGGTATAGTTTCCTTTAATCGTGTTATAAACCATCATGAAGGAGAACAAGGGATCTGCATAATGTCCGCCGGACATAGCTGCCAGCTCATTATTTGCCAGCTGTTCACCCAAAGTAGCAGTAAAGTCTGTGGATACAACATAGTAATCACCTGTTTTTCCCCGTCCATCAATAGCTGCAAGGGTTCCGTCCAGAGCCATTCCGCCCCCGCCGACTACGATGATTGCATCCATTTCTGGATATGTATCAATCAGACCTTCAACAGCTGCACGTGCTTCTTCTGAGGTGTATTTATCATCAGCCAACGGATACAACTCTACCTGATCGTCTGGATTTTCATTATTCCATTCTTCAACTGCTTTCTGATATCCCTCCTGCCTTGCAAGGCTAGTGGTATCACCTACACGCCATGCAGTCCAACCAATATGGCGTGCACCTTTTTCTTCAATCAGGATTTTACCCAAGTTATAACCATTATCTACCTCTGCCTCATGGGTACATCCCACATAATAAGAAGAAGCCAACGCCTGTGCTGCAATTTCTTCATCACTGATTACACGGAAAAACTGTGAAACATATACGCCGTATTCATCACACGTTTTGATGACAGAAGCCATCTCTGAATCCGCGGAATTACAGATTACAATACCATCTACACCTGCTGCACAAAGATTTTCCACACCTGCTACTACCTGCTCAGAAACATGTTCCTGCTCATCATAAATCAAGGTAACACCAAGCGTATCCGCTGCTGCATCCAACATTGCCTTACAAGATGAACCAAGAGAATCGCTGGTTCCCCAAATAGATACACCGATTGTAATGTCAGAATCTTTTACTTCTTCTTCCTTACCTTCATCATTAGATGAAGAAGCCTCCTCCTGGCTATTCTCCGTGCTTTCGTTGACATTTCCACTTGCCTCATTTCCAGTTGCCTCATTTCCATTAGAACCGCCACAGGCTGTCAACGATACTGCCATACCCATAGCCAAGACAAACGCTAATACTTTTTTCATCATTGATCCTCCTTTTAATTATGTTGTTTTAAATCTTTTGATGATATAAATATTTAGTTACTATTTATATCATTTACTCAATTGCTTTAGTATATAATACTTAATTATATTTCATAATTCAAGCTTTTTCAGCAATTTTAACTATATTCAGCATTTTTAACAAATTCTTTTCGTCTTTTTTGTAGTATATCTCATTTTTCAAGAACTAAATATTTATCTAAATTTCTTTACTCGTTTTTTATTGATTTTTACTTTTTTCTTTTATATAATAAAAATACTAATAAATTAAAAGGGTACGCAAATGAATATAACTGCTAAAGATATCGCAAAGAATTTAGGCATTTCTACCTCTGCCGTCTCACTGGCCATGAACAGAAAACCTGGAGTCAGCGTCGCAACTAGAGAAAAGGTACTGGTTGAAGCCGCCCGAATGGGATATTGCGTCAAAAAAGAGCCCATAGCTAAAAACCAGAACATTCGATATGTGATTTTTCTGGAGGGAGAAGCAACTGTAAAAGAAACTTCCTTTTATTCTATTTTGTTGCATGGAATTGAAGTTACAGCCAAAAAATATGGATATAACGTACTGATCAACTATTTTGATGCCAAGCAAAACTGGTCTGAACAGATTGCAACCATTACTAAGGATGTATCGGGATTGATTGTTTTGGGAACCGAAGTAGAAGACCGGCATATCTACACTGCAATCGAAAATGGACTTGGGAATATCAATATTCCTCTCGTTATGGTAGACAATGCCACTAGTATTACAAACATTGACAGTGTAGTCGCTGACAATCTGCGGGGGGCTTATCACGCCGTCACTTACCTGCTGAACAAAGGACATAAAGACGTAGGATATTTGCGTTCTACTAGCAGAATCGACAGTTTTGATGAACGTCAGCTTGGTTACCTGAAAGCCCGAAGAGAACATGGACTTCCAGAACATGTTAAACCAATAATCATAGACGTTGGCATTTCTTCCGAAGATGCCTATAACGATATGTGTCATTGGTTGGACACAGGCAATCAGCCTTGTTCCGCCCTGTTTGCAGAAAATGATATCATTGCTGCAGCATGCATACGAGCATTAAAAACTCATAATTATCGAGTACCAGAAGATGTTTCTATCGTCGGCTTTGATGATATGCCCCTGTGCACCATGATTGACCCTCCTCTAACCACAATCCAAATCATGAAAGAACAGATGGGTATGGTTGCCATGGAAATTTTACACCATCGGATACAAGAGGGGACTCATGCATTAAACAGCAAACGAATCGGTGTCTACCGTGTTGCAATTTCCACCCACTTAATAGAACGCAACAGCGCTAATGAATATAAATTGCTTTAATAGGCAAAAAGTTTCGGCTCTCGCTTTCTTACAGTGCAGAGCCATTTCTTCGCTCTATTTGACCATGTTTTTAATATGATTATTGGAACGCTTACGCATCATAATTAATTTTGCCGCACGTTCAGGCAATCTGAAAAGATGCTTATAAAACAATACGCAATATCTGAACTTTATCCTGATAATCAATTATATCTGTATAAATATTTTTATTTAAAGTTCCCTCTATAGACGACACCTGATAGAAATAATAAGTTCCCTTTATAAGTTCAGGACTGCTGTATACTGCAATATGATAATCATTAACCGCACAAAAAGCCATGATAGGATTTTCTTTATCATCCGTCATCATTATTAAATCGTTTTCCTTTATTTTCTCATTGAATTCAAGTACTATAAATAGCTGCTTGGAATCTTCACTCACTTCATCATACATATTTCCAGTAGTAAAAAGTATGCCTCCGTTGATATAAATACCTTTATTGGAATCCAAACCGCTATCAATACTTTCCGAATTTGCACATGCTATCACGAATCCCCCGTTAATAACAAGATAACCGTTAGAATCAATTCCATCTCCTTCCTCTCCAAATCCAGAATTACAGATGAGAGTTCCTCCATTCATGGTAAAGACTGATACATCATCTTTATTTGTATTAATAGAATCATCAGCGGCATTGATAATGATCTCCCCATTATTAATCGTCATATGAAGGTTACTGGATATTCCTTCATTTTCTGCATTTACAATCAATTTACCGTTTTCCTCAGAATCTATATTAAAGGAAATCTGACTGTCTATGGCGGCGTCAAATTTATATTTCTTTTTAACATCTTTGTTTTTCATATCTTTCTCTGTGGTACCATCTTCATAGATCTTTGCAACATATGAACCATAAATCACATTTTCACTATCCTCTGCAAGTATCAAATGAAAGCCCGCGTTTTTGGTATCCACAATGGGACCAGCATCCTTTTTATTGCTGCTTCCGCATTCATAGGCATTATAAACCACAATCGCAGGAGCAACACTGCAGTGAATTTCCACATTATTTAAAATCAGGCTTACTACTGCATCTTCATCTTCCTTGGATTCATCTCCAAGATCAATTGCAATCTGACCGTATGAAATCTTTCCGCTCACTTCATAAATTCCAGGTTTAGTAATGGTGATGACCGTATGTGCCTCTGCCTCCTGCACGCTATGCGCATCTTTTTTACTTCCTTCGCCGTAAGTTTTATCTTTTCCTTCCTCATAGTAAACGATATCTGCTCCTGTATACACCGCATCCTTTTTATTTTCGGACGCCTCCCTGCCATCTACTATTATTTTTTCATCCGATAAAACAATAGAAATAATATGATCTTCTTTACAATTCTTTTCTGATTCTATAGCAGAACATCCATATAATAAAAATACGAATGCGATAACTAATAAGAAAAATCTGTTATACTTATTCATATTGATCTCCCATTCATTTGACTTATAAAAGCATAAAGCTATCAAATAAACTTAACAACCTTATGCTTTGTATAAATCAATATATAATTTTTAGTCAACCACTGTCATTGTCCATAATAGGCATTGGTGCCATGTTTTCTAAAGTAGTGCTTATCCTGTAACTCCGAAGGTGCAGGTGACACTTTGGGGTGAATAATTTCGGTTCGGTATGCCATTTTTGCCACTTCCTCCAGTACAACTGCATTATGCACTGCATCCATGGCATTTTTTCCCCAGGCAAAAGGTCCATGGTTTTTACATAACACTGCCGGAACTACCATAGGGTCTTTATTCAAACGTTTAAACTCATTTACAATCAAATGTCCCGTATTTTCTTCATAAGCATCTTCAATTTCTTCCTTTGTAAGACATCTAAGACATGGTACTTCTCCGTAAATATAATCCGCATGTGTCGTGCCATAGCATGGAATGCTTCTTCCCGCCTGAGCCCAACTAGTCGCATAGGAAGAATGCGTATGCACAATGCCACCAATCTCTGAAAAAGCCTTATATAACTCTAAATGAGTGGCAGTATCAGAAGAAGGTTTATAGTTTCCCTCTACCTTATTTCCCTGCAAATCCATGACCACCATATCTTCCGGCTTCAGTTTATCATAATCCACGCCGCTTGGCTTGATAACGAACAATCCGCTCTCACTGTCGATGCCGCTTACATTTCCCCATGTAAAAGTAACAAGACCATATCTGGGCAGTTCCATATTTGCTTTATAAACTTGCATTTTCAATTCTTCTAACATTATTTTCCTCCCATTACTTAAGAGCATTTACTGCCGCATGTTCAATTTTAAGACCAGCCATATAACGCTTCATAAATTGATTAAAACCTTCTACATCTTCCTTTACCGGTTCCATACTGCTGCCGCTTTGATCTGCAAATATTTTTTGACTTAAATAATCCTGTAGGCTTTCATATTCATTTTTATTCTTCATATAGTCTGCAAGGAGGGCGATTCCCCATGCACCGCCTTCACCTGCTGTTTCCATTACGGAAACAGAAGTATTCATAGCTGCTGCTGCCACTCTCTGACCAACGCCCTTGGTCTTGAACAAACCGCCGTGACCAAACATCTTATCTACTTTCACTGATTCTGATTTAAATAAAAGATCAAGACCCGCCTTTAAAGCTGCCAATGAAGAATATAAATGTACCCTCATAAAATTTGCAAGATTAAACTGATCTTCTGCTTTTCTGACAAACAGTGGAGCTCCTTCATCAAATCCGGTAACAGGCTCACCTGAAAAATAATTATAAGAAATCAAACCGCCACAATCTGCATCCCCTTCCAACGCTTTGTTATAAAGAACAGAAAATAATGTATTTTTATCAATCTTCGCACCTATGGTTTTAGCAAACTGATCAAAAATATTTACCCATGCATTTAAATCGGATGTACAGTTATTACAATGCACCATGGCAACTAAAGCGCCGTCCGGCGTTGTTACAAGATCAATTTCGGGATATACTTTACTAAGTTCCCTTTCCAGAACAATCATGGCAAATACAGAGGTACCTGCAGATATATTTCCAGTTCTTACGCCTACGCTATTCGTTGCCGCCATACCCGTACCTGCATCTCCTTCAGGAGGACATACTAAGATTCCTGCTTCCAGTCTGCCAGAAGGGTCTAAGAGACGGGCACCTTCTTCTGTCAAACTTCCTGCTGCCTCACCTGCCATCAATACTTGCGGAAGAATTTCTTCTAATTTCCATAAAAAACCTTCCTCACGAATAAGATGATTAAATTGACGGGTCATTGTCTGATCATAATTTCCTATTTTTATATCGATAGGGAACATACCGGATGCGTCACCTACGCCAAGAACCTTTTTCCCGGTTAGCTTATAATGAACATAACCTGCCAAGGTAGTCAGAAATGCAACATCTTTGACATGCTCCTCTTTATTTAAAATAGCCTGATATAAATGCGCAATACTCCACCTTTGGGGAATATTATAATTAAATTCTTTCGTCAGCTTGCTTGCTGCTTCTTCCGTAATCGTGTTTCTCCACGTTCTGAAAGGAACCAAAAGATGATCTTCCTTATCAAAAGCAAGATACCCATGCATCATGGCAGAAAAACCAATAGACCCTATCTGTGTAAGTTCCACATCATATTTTTCCTTTACATCCCCCACAAGATCCTGATAGCAGCTTTGAAGTCCCTTCCACACATCATCAAGATTATAGGTCCATATACCGTTTACATATTGATTTTCCCATTCATAACTTCCAGAAGCAAGCGGCGTGCCTCCCTCCTCAATAAGAACTGCCTTAATTCTGGTAGAACCAAATTCGATTCCCAGAGATGTTCTTCCTTCTTTTACAATTTCTTTTTTGTCCATACCTTCCCTCCAATTTTTGTTTACTTATTTCAAATGTTCAGCAATCTTTTTAAAACATTCTTTTCTATAATTAAATGGTATAACTTGTATGCTTATTATTACAAGTTGTTTTTTTGCAGGAATTTCCCACAACAATTTCCGGTTCAATCAGTATTTTTTTATTATTTTCCGATTCCTCCCAATTTTGAATCAAATTAAGCAAAAGCTCTGCTGCCATCTCTCCCAACTTTTCCTGGGGATGTACAATCGTAGTCAACTGAAATCCATCACTGCTTGCCATATAAGAATTATCATAACCCGTAACAGAAATATCCTCCGGCACCTTAAACCCCGCATCGTGCAGCGCCTCAATGACTCTCATAGCAACCTGGTCATTATAACAGACAACTGCATCTATGGTGTGATTATTCTGAACCATATGAAAAATACTTTCATATGGGTGAATCTTCCGATCTTCTGTGTGAAACCAGATTACCTTATCAGGATCATAAAAAAGTCCTGCATCCTGCAAAGCCATAGCATATCCCTTATGCCTGTTTTGTCCCTGGATATCGTCTGCTTTAAAAATTCCTGCAATATGCCTATGCCCGTTTTCAATTAAATATTTCGTAATCATAAAACCGCCCTTACAATCATCCATAAGCACCTGCGGCTTATCCCTCATCTGGGCAAAACATCCTTGTATAAAAACATAAGGAATTTTATATTCATCTAATTTTTGATACAGATTCACATGCCTACAATAAATCTGACTCTTACTTGGCTCAATAATAATTCCATCAATATCTTTCTGCAAAAGCTCCTCAAGGCATTTTGCTTCCTGGCTTCTTGAATTTCTTGTATTTTTTAAGATGATGCTATAACCTTCCTTTGTCAATGCCGTATCAATCCCCTGTATAACACGGGGAAATATATAATCAGACAAGTAAGTCGTCACGACAGCAATGTTTTTTGAATGATGACTGTGATGCACCATATCAGAACAAAAGGTGCCTCTTCCGTGCTCGGCATAGATATAACCGGCATTTGCAAGAATAGACAATGCTTTCCTCACAGTCTGCCTACTGACATTGTACTTAGCTGACAATTCATTTTCAGATGGAAGCTTGTCACCTGATTTTATTTCGTTGTTCAATATCTTGCTTTTCAAATCTTCCATTAACTGGAAATACTTTAATTGTCTTTGTTGGGTATCTATATTTGGTATCATACGCATTCACCTGTCAATCAACTTGTGCTTAACTTGTCTTTATCATACCATAATTATTGAATCACTGCATGGTTTCTATAAAGGGATTTTTGTTGTTGGCTAATAGTCCCACAGGATAGATGAATATACTAACATCGTCACGCTTCCGCTCCATAAAAAAGGATGCCCCTTTTTATAAATTCATTTACAAAAAAGGACACCCTTATTCCAAACTACCTACATAAATTTTTTATACTCTGTCAGATTGATTCAAAACTTCTCCAGCGACAGCCCCCGAAACAGCCGCCACCGCTTCTTCCTTTTCCTCATCTGAAAGCCCTGTAAAATTAATATTGCGGTTTACCTTCGCATCGTATGTACCAGCTTTCACAATTTCAGCCAAATCAATTCCAACTGTATCTTTCATGGTTTCAAACAGCTTTGTCATAACCCCAGGAACATTATCTGCCACCGTGCTTATTCCATTGCTGTTATCACCGCCGATAATTGTAATCTTATCGATCTGGGTGAGAGGTTCTGCAATCTTGCCGGCTATTTCAGGCAATACCTGAATCAGCATTTCTGCCATAGCGGCATTATTATACTTCTGGTAAGCAATTGCTTTCTTTTCCATTGCTTCCGCTTCTGCAATACCTTTTGCGCGAATGGCTTCCGCTTCTGCTTCACCCACCATTCTGATACCTTCAGCTTCTTGCTCTTTAGCAAACTTCTGGGCTTCTGCTGTTGCTTTTAAAGCTTCTGCTTCTTTTTCACGTTCAAACTTATCAGCCTCAGCATTTTTCATTCTCTCATATAATTCTGCTTCCGACTGCTGCTGACGGGCGAATTTATCTGCTTCTGCTTTTTTCTTGATTTCTGCATCTAAAGCTTTTTCTTTTACTTCTGCTTCTCTTTGCTTTAAGATGACTTCCTTTTCCTGTTTTGCAATACTTGCTTCCTGAGTTGCAATTTCAATCGTCTTGCGCTGTTCCTGTTCCTGAATGCTGTAAGCTGCATCTGCCTCGGCACGTTTGGTATCTTCTAATTTCTGAAGTTCTGCCTTTTGCAGGGCAAGTTCATTGTTTTTCTTTGCAATTTCACGTTCTGCATTGATTCTTGCATCATTTGCCTGTTTGTCAGCTTCCGCTTTGGCAACTGCAATTTCTTTTTCAGCCTCTGCCTTGGCAATTGCTGCCTTTTTCTTAATCTGGGAAATATTATCAATACCCAAATCGTCAATGACGCCATTACCGTCAGCAAAATTTTGAACATTAAAGCTTACAATATCAAGACCCATGGCTGCTAAGTCAGGTTCTGCATTTTCTTTTACAAGATTTGCAAATTTCTGACGATCGCTCACCATTTCTTCCAATCTCATACGACCTACGATTTCTCTCATATTACCTTCAAGAACTTCTCTTGCAATACCGGCAATATATTGCGTATTCTGATTTAAAAAGTTTTCTGCTGCAAGGGACAATTTTTCTTTTTCACTGCTGATCTTAATGTTTACTGCTGCATCCACCTGAATATTGATATAATCAGCGGTTGGCACTGCATTAGATGTCTTCACATCAATGGGAATCAGCTTTAGGCTTAGCTTATCCATTCTTTCAAAATATGGAATTTTAATGCTTGATTTTCCTATGATTACCTTTTTACGAAGACCAGATATGATAAATGCTGTATCCGGCGGCGCTTTTTTGTATCCTGTCACCAAAATGATCAGAACAAAAATAGCAATAATTACTGCAATAATAAACCCTAACATGCTATACCTCCTTAGTATTAAATTGAATGTTCTATTTTCTCAGCCTACGCTGTTTGAACCTCTTTTTCCCCTTTATCTTTTGAGTACAAAATCTTTAAGATAATAGGTGTTGCTATTGAAGATACAATAATCAATAAAATGACAGACGTAAAATAAACAGGCTCTAACAACCCAGCGGAAAGACCCTTCTGGGAAACAATAAGGGCAACCTCACCTCTCGTCATCATCCCTACGCCGATTTTAAGAGAATCATTTCCATTAAATTTACATATTTTTGCCATTAAACCACAGCCTAATATTTTACTTACAAGTCCAATCAATACAAATCCTAATGAAAATAGGAGAATACCTCCTGTTACACTATCTATATTTGTTTTCAAACCGATGCTGGCAAAAAATACAGGACCAAACAACATATAAGAATTTACATCTACTTTTCTTTCTATGTAACTTGAATCATTAATAGAACATAAAATAATGCCTGCCACATAAGCGCCCGTGATATCTGCAATGCCAAAATATTTTTCAGCCACATAAGCTAATAAAAAGCAGTATGCCAGACCTGCAATAGGGATTCTTCTTGTATGAGGATATTTTTTGTCTAAATATTTAAATATTTTATAAGAAATAAATCCAACTACCAAAGCAAGTGCAAAGAACAAAGCTGTATTAATGATTACAGCAGACGGCTTAGAATTTGGATTTTTAAAACCGATAACAAAAGTAAGAACAATGATTCCTATTACATCATCAATGATGGCAGCGCTTAAGATTGTCGTTCCTACTTTTCCCTTTAATTTACCCATTTCTTTTAAAGATTGTACTGTAATACTGACCGAAGTCGCCGTAAGAATCGTTCCTACAAAAACTGCTTTGTAAAATTCTTCTGATCCCCAAGGTGAAATTCCATAAAACAACATATAATATGCTGCTCCTAAAACAAGAGGAATAAAAACACCTGCACAGGCAATCAAAGTTGCTATAGGACCTGTCTTCATAAGTTCCTTTAAATCTGTTTCAAGTCCAGCCGAGAACATCAGTAAAATAACGCCTATTTCTGCCATTTGCATAAGAAAATCTGTCTGATTGACCCATCCTAAAATACTAGGTCCTATAATCAGCCCTGCAACGATTTCACCTACTACCTGAGGCGCCTTTAATTTTCTTGCCACAATGCCAAATAATTTTGCTGCAATTACAATAATTGCAAGATCCTTTAGTACCAGATAAGTTTCCATTTTTCACTCTCTCCTCAAAAATATTTTATTATTTTATTTTATTCAGGACTGATTCCTTCTTCCACAGCCCGAAGCTTACAGCCATTTTTATAAGAACCGATTTCACATTTTTCTGCCCTTTTCTGATCGATGCAAAATCTGCATGGAGGACACGGTTTTTTTTCACCTGCAAAATCTCTTGGAACGGCTTCATTTCTTTCATTGTGTTTACAATCATAACACCAACAATCGTTACATTCAATAAATTGTGGAAATTCGTCGGAAAATTTTATTTCTGATATAAAATCAAAGAAATTCATTTGTCCTTCTATCTGTTTTTTCAAAAATATCCTCCTAAAAATCCCCATCAGAATATCCAATGGGGATTTTAAAATCATTTATTAAGATTCACTATCTTCTTCAGGAATCTCTTCTAATGCATCATCAATGCTTTCAAATTCATGATCTCCATCAGAAACTTTTTCCCTAACTTTTGCAATCTGTGCAACCGTTACTCCTTTATCAATATTGATCAGTTTCACTCCTGAAGTAATACGGCCAAGAGTTGAAACGTCTTCCATGGGTATCTGGATAATGATACCGCCTGTGGTGATTATCATGATTTCATGTTCATCATTTACTGCCTTGACCCCAATCAGATATCCTGTTTTTTCGGTAATCTTATAACACTTTACTCCTTTTCCGCCTCGCTTCTGAACGGTAAATTCATCAAGATATGTGCGCTTACCCATTCCATTTTCAGAAACAATGAGAAGGGAATCACCTTGATGGTCTAACTGCATACCAACAATTTCATCACCGTCTCCAAGGCTCATTCCAATAACACCCATAGATGCTCTTCCTGTTGCACGCACATCTGTCTCTTTGAATCTGATACACATGCCATATTTTGTGACAAGGAAAATCTCTGTATTTTTATCGGTAATCTTGACTTCAATCAATTCATCATCATCTCTTAAATTAATTGCTGCAAGACCATTTTTACGGACATTACTATATTCAACGATATTTGTCTTCTTTACAATACCATTTTTAGTGACCATAAATAGATTTTTATTTTCTTCATAATCTTTAATCGGAATTATGGCATTTATTTTTTCACCAGGATTCAGTTGCAAAATATTTACAATTGCCACTCCTCTTGATGTGCGGCTTCCTTCAGGTATCTCATATGTCTTTAACCTGTATACCCTTCCATAATTCGTAAAGAACATAATATAATGGTGGGTCGTAGTCATCAAAAGGTCTGCAATGAAATCATCTTCTATTGTCTGCATTCCTTTAATGCCTTTACCGCCTCTATGCTGAGACTTAAAATTATCAATTGTCATACGCTTAATATATCCAAGATTTGACATTGCAATAATTGTATTTTCATTTGGAATCATATCTTCCATTGAAATATCAAACGCATCATAACCGATTCTGCTCTTTCTTTCATCTCCGAATTTATCAGAAATCTCCTTTATTTCTGTTCTAATCACGCCAAGCAATACCTTTTCATCCGCAAGGATTTCTTTTAATCGTGCAATTTTTGCAAGCAGTTCCTGATGTTCATTTTCAAGTTTTTCGCGTTCCAAACCTGTCAGAGCACGAAGTCTCATATCTACGATTGCCTGAGCCTGAACTTCTGTCAACGCAAAACGTTCCATCAGACTTTCTTTTGCAATCTGCGTGCTTTGGCTTCCTCTGATAATTCTGATTACTTCATCAATATTATCAAGAGCAATCAACAATCCTTGTAAAATATGATCTCTTTCTTCCGCTTTGTTCAGATCATATTTTGTCCTTCTTGTGACTACTTCCTCCTGATGTGCTATGTAAGCCTTAAGCATATCAAGAATATTCAATATTTTAGGCTCATTATTTACAAGCGCAAGCATAATAATACCAAAGGTATCCTGCATCTGCGTATGTTTAAAAAGAAGATTCAGTATAATATTGGCATTGGCATCACGGCGAAGCTCTATGACGATTCGCATACCTTCTCTGTCAGATTCGTCGCGGAGATCTGTAATTCCATCAATTTTCTTTAATTTTACAAGTTCTGCTATTTTCTGGATTAAGTTTGCTTTATTGACCATGTAAGGAAGTTCTGTCACGATGATTCTCGTCTTTCCGTTTGCCATGGTCTCAATATCTGTCACCGCACGGACTCTTACTTTCCCGCGTCCAGTTCTATAGGCTTCTTCGCTTCCCCTTGTACCAAGTATAATACCTCCGGTAGGAAAATCAGGAGCCTTTACGATAGAAAGAATTTCTTCTATTTCCGTTTCCTTATCATCAACAATTCTATTGTCGATAATCTTAATTATGGCACTTACTACTTCCCTTAAATTATGGGGAGGAATATTGGTCGCCATTCCTACTGCAATACCGGTGGTTCCATTTACCAAGAGATTAGGATAACGGCTGGGAAGAACGGAAGGTTCTTTTTCTGTTTCATCAAAGTTAGGAACAAAATCTACCGTATCTTTATTGATATCAGCCAAGAGTTCCATAGAAATCTTACTTAATCTTGCTTCCGTATAACGCATGGCTGCGGCGCCATCGCCATCCACGGAACCAAAATTTCCGTGACCATCAACCAGCGGATAGCGGAAAGACCAAGGCTGTGCCATATTAACCAAAGCGCCATAAATAGAACTATCACCATGAGGATGATATTTACCCATTGTATCACCGACGATACGTGCACTTTTTCTATGAGGCTTATCCGGTCCGTTATTCAGTTCTATCATAGAATAAAGAACTCTTCTTTGAACAGGTTTCAGCCCGTCTCTGACATCCGGCAGAGCTCTGGAAGCAATAACGCTCATGGCATAGTCAATATAAGAGGTCTCCATGGTCTTTTGCAGATCAACATCATGGATTTTATCAAAAATATTATCTTCCATTTTTACTCCTAACCTTTTTAAGATTAAATATCAAGATTCTTAACAAATTTGGCATTTTCTTCTATAAACTCACGTCTTGGCTCTACTTTGTCTCCCATAAGAGTCGTAAAGGTAAGATCGATTTCCGATTCTGCTTCTTCATTCATAGTAACACGTAAGAGAATTCTTCGTTCAGGATCCATAGTGGTTTCCCAAAGCTGCTCTGGATCCATCTCACCAAGCCCCTTATAACGCTGTATCTTATTATTCTGGTCACGCCCCACTTCTGAGAGAATCTTATCTAACTCTTCATCGTTATAAGCGTACCATACATTTTTATTTTTTTCTAATTTGTAAAGAGGCGGCTGCGCTAAATAAACATAACCCTGTTTAATCAGTTCCGGCATAAAGCGATAAATAAAAGTAAGAAGAAGCGTTGCGATATGGGCACCGTCTACATCCGCATCTGTCATTAAAATGATTTTGTGGTATCTTAGCTTTGAAATGTCAAAATCTTCGTGAATACCGGTACCGAATGCTGTAATCATTGCTTTGATTTCATTGTTGGCATAAATTTTATCAAGTCTTGCTTTTTCTACATTTAAAATTTTACCTCTAAGGGGCAGAATCGCCTGCGTTGCACGGCTCCTTGCCGTCTTTGCACTTCCCCCTGCACTGTCTCCCTCAACAATATAAATCTCGCAATTCTCAGGATTCTTATCAGAACAATCTGCTAATTTACCAGGCAAAGCAGCACTTTCAAGAGCTGTCTTTCTTCTTGTTAAATCTCTTGCTTTTCTTGCGGCATCTCTTGCCCTCTGGGCAAGAATCGATTTTTCACAAATCAACTTTGCAACAGACGGATTCTGCTCAAGAAAATAGGTAAGCTGTTCACTGACAATATTATCTACTGCATTTCTTGCCTCAGAATTTCCTAATTTTTGTTTGGTCTGTCCCTCAAACTGAGGATCTTCTATTTTTACACTGACAATCGCAGTAAGACCTTCTCTTATATCTTCACCTGAAAGATTGGGTTCATTTTCCTTTAACAATTTATTTGTTTTTGCATAATCATTAAATGTTTTGGTAAGCGCATTACGGAAACCTACCAGATGAGTGCCTCCTTCAGGCGTATTGATATTATTTACAAAACTATAAGAACTTTCTGTATAAGAATCATTGTGCTGCATAGCAACTTCAACATAAACATTATTTTTGCTGCCTTCAAAATACATAATATCATCATACAAAGGCGTCTTACTTCTGTTTAAATAAGTAACAAATTCCTTGATTCCGCCCTCATAATAAAATGCTCTCTCTACAGGTTTTGAACCTTCTTCTACTCTCATATCTTTTAAAATGATATGAAGACCTTTGGTCAGAAAAGCCATTTCGCGAAGTCTTTGTTTCAAAACATCAAATTCAAACTCAATTGTTTCCTGAAAGATTGTTGCATCCGGTTTAAAGATAACCTTTGTCCCTGTCTCTTCCTTTTCACATTCGCCTATGACCTTCAAAGGATAACATACATGTCCTCTTTCATATCTTTGTTCATATATTTTTCCATCCATGCGGATCTCTACTACAAGCCAGTCTGACAAAGCATTTACAACAGAAGCACCTACTCCATGAAGACCACCTGAAACCTTATATCCGCCGCCGCCGAATTTACCGCCTGCATGAAGTATCGTAAATACCACTTCTACAGCCGGAAGACCTGCTTTATGATTAATTCCTACAGGAATTCCTCTTCCATTATCCGTCACAGTTACAGAATTGTCTTTGTTAATGATGACTGTAATGGTATCACAATAACCTGCAAGCGCTTCATCAACGGAATTATCCACAATCTCATATACAAGATGATGAAGACCTCTGCTGGATGTAGAACCAATATACATACCAGGTCTTTTTCTGACTGCTTCAAGTCCCTCTAATATCTGAATCTGGTCTGCTCCATAATCATTATTGTTCATACTTAAATCATTTCCTTTCTACAACACCATTTGCGACTTCAAAAATTCTGTTTATTTCAAATCGGTTATTTACAAATTCATCCAGACCTGTACAGGTAATAATCGTCTGTATATTACCTATACTGTTCAAAAGATAATTCTGCCTGTTGCTGTCTAATTCTGAAAGAACATCATCCAAAAGGAGAACAGGTGTATCTTTTGTAATTTTTTTAACTAATTCAATCTCTGATAACTTTAAAGAAAGGGCTGCTGTCCTTTGTTGGCCCTGTGAACCGTATTTACGAATATCAATGCCATTTACGATAAAAGAAAAGTCATCTCTGTGAGGTCCCGTAGAAGTCATTTTAGATCGTATGTCTTTTTCCTGGTTTAATTTCATTTTTTCTTCAAAATTTTCAATGGAAACGTCAGGCTCATATTTTACAGTAAGCTTTTCTTTTCCTCCAGATAATTTATTATGTATTTCATTTACGATATCACAAAGCTGATCTGCAAAAATAGAGCGTCTTTCAATAATCTTACTTCCATAAGAAACTAACTGGGAATCCCAAATATTTAAAGTTTCCTTCAATCCAGGATTAAAATACATATCCTTTAAAAGTTTATTTCTCTGATTAATAATCTTATTGTAGTGATTTAAATTATAAAGATAAAAATTATCTAACTGGCACAATTCCATATCTGCAAACCTTCTTCTCTCTGAAGGACCATTTTTAATAATGGCAAGATCTTCAGGAGAAAAGAAGACAATATTTAAAAGTCCCATTAAATCTGCTGCTTTTTTTATTTTTTTCCCATCTATCGCTATACCTTTGGATTTATTTTTGCGAAGATGCATATCTACTTTATATTCAACATCTTCTTTGTCAAGGTAAGTTCTTATATGAGCTTCTTCTTTTTCAAAGTTAATGATTTCTTTGTCTTTGCTTCCCTTATGGGATTTTGTAGTTGCTGAAACATAAATTGCCTCTAATATATTTGTCTTTCCCTGGGCATTATCACCATAAAGAATATTTGTACCTTTATCAAAATGAATATCTAATGTTTCATAATTTCTAAAATCTGCCAATTCAAGAGATTTAATAATCATCTTAAGTTTTAACCTTTCTATTTATGAATCTGAGACAATTTCAACTTGATTTCCCTCAAATTCAAAAATATCGCCATGATACAGTTTTTTTCCTCTCTGCACCTCTATCTGACCATTCACTTTCACCAGACCATCCAAAACGGCGTACTTTGCATCAACTCCGGATTCAACCAAGCCGGCAGCTTTAAGCGCCTGCCCTAATTTGATAAAATCATCCCTTAAATATATTTTTTCCATATTTTTCCTCTTTTATACTTAATTTACGGTAGTGAAATTCACAGGAAGAATAAGATAAATATAATTTTCCGCAGTATCTCTTATAAAACAAGGCGCTTTCGGATTAACAAGATAAATATCGACCTGTTCATCATCAATTACGCGAAGGGCATCAATCATGAATTTAGGATTAAAACCTATCATCAAATCCTTTCCCTGTTTTGTAATATCAATTTCTTCATTCATGCTACCAACTGTGGAATTAATTTTAAGTTCCATCATTCCATCTGTAATATTTATAATGATTGGTTTCTTATCTCCTTCTTTTACAAGCAGAGTCGCTCTGTCAATACATTCTAATAATTCTTTTTTATTAATCGTAACTTTTGTCTCATAATCACTAGAAAGCATCTGATCGATCTTAAAATACTCTCCTTCTATCAGTCTTGAAACAACAGTTGTATTGTCAAATTCAAATAAAATATGTTTCCCTGTAAAGAAAATATTGACATCTTTGTCTGTATCCCCTGAAAGAATTTTACTCATTTCGTTTAATGTCTTTCCGGGAACTACCACTTTTCTGGAAGAATAATTGTCTTTTAATTTAATTCTACGGATTGAGATTCTATGACCGTCAAGAGAAACCACTTTTAAAGTATCTCCGCTGATATCAAATAATTCACCGCCCATAAGTTTATTTGTGTCATTATCAGAAATTGAAAATATCGTCTGCCTTACTACTTCTTTTAATGTAAATTGGGAAACTGTAATAAAATCAATTTTTTCTATGGAAGGAAGATAAGAAAAATCTTCTCCCGATTTACCTATAATAGTAAATTTTGCTTTTTCACAGGTTATATTTGTCTTAAAGGATTTATCTGTTTCAAGTTTCACTTCATTATCAGGAAGCTTTCTTACGATATCAAGAAGTATTTTTGCATCAAGCGCTATCTGTCCCTTTTCTACTATATCGCCTTCTATAATCGTTTCAATGCCAAGTTCCATATCATTTGCGATTAATTTAATTGCATCTCCTGTAGCATCTATTAAAATACATTCAAGAATAGACATAGTTGTTTTATTTGGAACAGCTTTTGATACGATCTGTACTCCATTTAACAGGTTTGCTTTACTACATACTAATTTCATTTGTGTATAACTTCCTTTCTTTTTTGTGCGTAATTGATTGATCGGTATCTGTGCCTTGAGCCCTATTTATATATAATGAATTTAATAATATCATTAATAATGGATGTTAATATGTGTATAACTCTTTTATTATACTATTTTCCAGTTAAAAAATAAATGTAAAACGTGTGGATAATTCAATTTTATTTTATAATAACTTTTAACTTATTCACAATTGGCAAAGTTAGGCAGGATTAATTTTCTTTTTAATAATCTCTATTTTGTTCTTTAATTCTTCATTATCCGGTAATTCATTGGTGATCTTATCGATTCCGTGGATAACTGTGGTGTGATCTTTTTTGCCAAGCGCTTTACCTATATTTTGTAAGGATTCTTCGGTAAGATGTCTGCAAAGATACATACAGATTTGTCTTGGAAGAACAAATTCTGAATTACGCCTTTTGGATACAATGTCTTCCGGTGTAATTCCAAAATGCTCTGCTACAACATCGATGATAAGATGAGGAGTCACCTGCCTTACAACATCAGGGGATATAATATCCTTTAAGGTTTCTTCTACGTTTTCAAGTGTAATTTCAACTTTATTTAATTTAGAGAAAGCAATTACTTTATTAAAGGCGCCTTCAAGCTCTCTTATGTTTGATTTAACATTGGTGGCTATATATTGGAAAACTTCTTCTTTGATTTCTTTATTGTAGTTTTCAGCATTTTTCTTAAGAATGGCCATTCTTGTTTCGTAGTCAGGTGGCTGTATATCAGCAGTGAGTCCCCACTCAAATCGGGATCTGAATCTTTCTTCCAAGGTTTCCATTTCTTTTGGAGGCTTGTCAGAGGAAAGAATGATTTGTTTTCCGGCAGAGTGAAGTACATTAAAGGTGTGGAAAAATTCTTCCTGTGTACTTTCTTTACCTATTATAAACTGAACGTCATCTATGAGTAGTACATCTACTGTTCTGTATTTTTCTCTCAGTTTATTCATTTTAGCAGCATTACCGCTTCTTATGGATTCAATTACCTCATTGGTAAATTGTTCGGAAGTAACGTAAAGGACTTTCATATCTGGATTTTGATTTAATATGAAATGACCGATTGAATGCATAAGGTGTGTTTTGCCAAGTCCTGCTCCGCCGTATAAATAGAGAGGATTGTATGCTACGCCGGGAGATTCAGCTACCGCTAGGGAAGCTGAGTGAGCAAATTTGTTATTTCCTCCTACCACAAAAGTATCAAATCTGTATTTTGAATTTAGGTTGGCATTTTCATAATTGATGTTGTACACAGCTCCGGGAGAAGTAAGCATTTCATTTTCTGCATCTTTTTCCAGAATAAAAGAAATATCATAGGTGTGATCCATCATTTCAGAAATCGTTACCTGAAAATAGCTTTTATATTTAGAAGAGATATATTTAAGGGCATGAGCCTGATCAGATGGAATCATGATCGTTACGATATCATCTTTTTCGCTGTGATAATTAAGAGGTTTTACCCATGTATTATAAGAAATGTCTGATAGATCGTATTCTGTTCTAAGAGTCTCTTTGATCAATTCCCAATTTTCTTTAATGAAATCCATTATTGCCCCCAATTAATAAATAAAAACAAATTTCCTCTACTATATATTAATATAAATGGTTTAAAATTTCAAATGATTTTTAGTTTACATAATTTATTAATGATTTGTTTCCTTTTGTGAATAACTTAAAAAAAGAAATAAACAGTTTACACACCTTTAAAATCAACAAAATATGAAATCATTTCTTTTGAAATGTTGAAAAAAATAAAGTTATCCACAATTTATCCACAAGTTGTGGATATAATTATGTAAATTAAAAATAATAAATTTATCTATATTTTGTGGTATTTATGAGAATGCTATCACTAGATGTTGATGTGTCAAAAATCACGATTTTTATGTTGTTTTTTATGTATTTTTTTCAGATTAAATTTATTCATTTTTACTTGACGGAAATGCTCTAATCTTATATAATCGATATGATATTTTCCAAATAAGGACATTAAAATATTTGTTTACCTTATCATACATTAAGGTTCAGTAAAGGAGGTGCATCAGACATGAAAATGACTTTCCAGCCTAAAAGAAGACAGAGATCTAAAGTTCATGGTTTCAGAGCCAGAATGAGTACTCCCGGCGGAAGAAAAGTTTTAGCAGCCAGAAGAGCAAAAGGAAGAAAAAGATTATCAGCATAGGCCGCGTTACGTGGCCTTTTTTTCTATGCAGGCATATAAATTATGAGTTATAAATTTTCGGAATCCTTAAAAAGGAATATTGATTTTCAGTCTGTCTATAAGAAGGGCAAATCGTATGCCAACAAATATTTAGTAATGTATGTTCTGGAAAATAGAATGGAAAAGAACAGACTGGGAATAAGTGTGAGTAAAAAAGTTGGGAACAGCATTGTAAGACATAAGGTAACAAGATTGATAAGAGAAAGTTACAGACTACATGAAAATATATTTAATAGTGGTTTAGATATAGTAGTCATAGCCAGAAGCAGTGCTTCTTCTGTTTCATATTGGGAAATAGAAAGCGCTTTATTACATCTTGCAAAGCTTCATCATATTATTAAGAAATAAATGTGATGAGGAAATCAGAAAATAAAATGAAAAATTTGTTGATTTTATTGATTAAATTTTATAGAAAGTATATTTCTCCAATGAAACACACCAAATGTCCATATTTTCCTACCTGTTCAGAATATGGACTTGAAGCTGTTGAAAAATACGGAGCTTTAAAAGGCAGTTTATTGGCTTTGTGGAGGATAATCAGATGTAATCCTTTTTCAAAAGGAGGTTATGATCCTGTACCATAGGATTAATTGATAAAATCAAAAACAGGAGGAAATAAATTGACAGGGATTATTTTAACTCAGGATGATGGTTTGATATTAGGTCCTATTGCCAAGGTTCTTGGATATCTTATGGAAGGAATTTTTTCTCTCTTAGATTTAATTGGAATTCCTAATGTAGGTTTATCTATTATATTATTTACAATCGTTATTTATTTATTGTTGATGCCTTTAACCATTAAGCAGCAGAAGTTTTCCAAACTTTCTGCCAAAATGAATCCAGAGCTTCAGGCAATTCAGGCAAAGTATAAAAATAAAAAAGATAATGATTCTATGATGGCAATGAATGCTGAGACACAGGCTGTATATGCAAAATATGGTGTATCTCCCAGCGGCAGTTGTATTCAGCTTTTAATACAAATGCCTATCTTGTTTGCACTTTACCGCGTCATCCAGGCTATGCCTGCTTATGTTACAAAGATTGGTGATACTTTTAGAGTATTGGCTGAAAAGATTATTTCTGTTGATAATGCTGCATTTTTACAGAGTTCTGAGCTTAGCAGTGTTGTAAGTGCTGTGAGAATGTACAGCAAAAATTTTGAATCTAACTTAGCAAATGGTGTAATTGATGTTCTAAATAAGGTATCTTCTTCTGATATGAGCGTGATTTCTGATCATTATGATCTTTCACAGCTTACTTATGAAGGACAATTGATCTTAAGCAATGATACGACTCGTGGGTTAATTGATACTTATAATAATTTCCTTGGAATCAACATAGGTAATTCTCCTTCTTATATGGTGAGCCAGGCATGGAATTCTCCTGATGGAATACAATGGCTGCTTATTATAGCTGCTCTTATTATTCCTGTTCTTTCGGCTAGTACGCAATGGATTAATACAAAGCTAATGCCTCAGGCTGATACATCTAATAGTCAGAATGATCAACAAAATTCAATGGCACAGTCCATGAAAATGATGAATACCATGATGCCTCTTATGTCAGCGTTCTTTTGTTTTACGCTTCCGGCAGGTATGGGGCTTTATTGGATTTCTGGTTCTGTTGTAAGAAGTATTCAGCAGATCATTATCAATAAGCATATCGACAAGATAGATGTAGACGAGCTTATTAAAAATAATGAAGAAAAGAGAATAAAGAAGCTTGAAAAAGCTGGAATAGATCCAAGAACGGTGAACAAAAATGCTACTTTAAATACAAAAAATGTAAATACTTATAAATCTTCAATGTCAGCTAGAGCAAATGTAAAGCCTATGACGCAGGAAGAAAAAAATGAAGCAATGAAAAATGCTACTGAGTATTATAATAAAAATGCTAAACCTGGAAGCATTGCGGCAAAGGCAAATATGGTTAGACAGTATAATGAAAAGAATAACAAATAGGGGGTATCATTATGGAGTACATTGATTTTACAGCTAAAACAGTAAATGACGCGATTACAGAAGCATGTCAGAAATTTGTTGTTACCAGTGATAAACTGGATTATATTGTAGTTGAAGAAGGTTCATCAGGTTTTCTTGGTATTGGTTCAAAACCTGCCATGATTAAAGCAAGGGTGAAAGGTTCTGTTGCAGATAAGGCAAAAGAATTTTTAAATGAAGTTTTTAGCGCAATGAACATGGTTGTGGTTATTGATGTAAAATATAATGAAGATAATAGAAATATGAACATTGAATTAAGTGGGGATGAGATGGGTGTCCTGATTGGAAAAAGAGGACAAACACTTGACTCTCTCCAATATCTGGTATCTTTAGTGGTAAACAAAGATTCTGAGGAGTATATCAGAGTAAAGGTAGATACAGAAGATTATAGAGAAAGAAGAAAAGAAACGCTTGAAAACCTCGCAAAGAATATTGCATATAAAGTAAAGAGGACAAAACGTTCTGTTTCTTTAGAGCCTATGAATCCATATGAAAGAAGAATTATTCATTCTGCATTACAAAATGACAGATTTGTAACAACTCATAGTGAAGGAGAAGAACCTTTTAGGCGGGTTGTCGTAACATTGAAAAGATAATGAATATGATGTAAATAAAAATGTTGGGGGAATTGTCCTCCAGCATTTTTTAAATAAAAAAAATATATTTTTAGAGGTTAATATGAAAACTGATACGATAGCTGCTATTGCGACTGCTATGAGTCATTCGGGTATAGGAATCATCAGGGTAAGCGGGGAAGAGTCCATAAATATAGTTGATTCTATTTACGTAAATAGGAATCATCAAAAATCTTTGAAAAATTTTATGACAAATACCATTCATTATGGGTTTATTTGTGATGGAGAAGATGTTCTGGATGAAGTCATGGTTTCTGTTATGAAAAGACCTAATAGTTTTACTACAGAAGATACCGTTGAAATTAATTGTCATGGCGGTATATTAGTTATGAACCGTATATTGGAGCTTGTGATCAAAAGTGGTGCAAGATTGGCAGAGCCTGGTGAATTTACAAAACGTGCATTTTTAAATGGGAGAATTGATTTGTCAGAAGCGGAAGCAGTAATGGATATTATATCATCCAAAAATGATACTGCACTTAAGAGTTCTGTTAAACAACTTAGAGGATCCGTTTATCATAAAATAAAGGAACTCCGTGAGTTGATTATTTATGATATAGCATTTATAGAGTCAGCGCTGGATGATCCTGAGCACATAAGTCTCGAAGGTTATCCTGAAAAGTTAGGTATAAAGATATCAGATTTAATTCATGATGTGGATAACCTATTATTATCTTCTGAAAATGGAAAAATAATAACAGAAGGGATTAATACGGTAATTGTTGGAAAGCCAAATGCAGGAAAATCTTCTTTATTAAATATATTAGCTGGAGAAGAAAGAGCAATCGTTACAGATATTGCCGGTACGACCAGAGATATCCTTGAAGAAAATATTATTCTTCAAGGAATTAACCTTCATATAATTGATACAGCAGGTATTCGCTTAACAGAAGATGTTATTGAAAAAATAGGAGTGGAAAAAGCAAAAAAATACTCACAAGATGCTGATTTAATTATTTATGTGATAGATTCTTCTGTTCCTCTGGATGAAAATGATTATGATATTATGAAAATGATTCAAGATAAAAAGAGTATTGTTTTATTTAATAAATCTGATTTGATTTCAAAAGTATCTTTAGAAGATTTAAGGAATCTTTTAGATAAAGATGTTATAATAGTAAAAACTTCCACAAAAGAAAATACAGGGATAGAAAATTTTGAAGCTGCCATAAAGAGTTTGTTTTTTAAAGGAGAGATTTATTCCGATGACGAAGTCATGATTACAAACTTAAGGCATAAGGAAGCTCTTAAAGAGACACTTGAAAGCTTGAAATTAGTCGAAAAGAGTTTGGAAGCAGGAATGCCGGAAGATTTTTATTCCATTGATTTGATGAATGCGTACAGCAGCCTCGGAAAAATTATTGGAGAAGAAGTTTCTGATGATTTGGTAAATGAGATTTTTTCTAAATTTTGTATGGGAAAATAGGATGAGTAGTATGTTAAATGAAAAAAGTGATTTTATTCAAAAAGTAGATGTGTGTGTTGTGGGTGCTGGTCATGCAGGATGTGAAGCTGCTTTAGCTTGTGCGCGGCTTGGTCTAGATACAGTGATTTTTACTGTAAGTATAGACAGTATTGCTCTCATGCCTTGTAATCCAAATATTGGTGGATCTTCAAAAGGCCATCTTGTAAGAGAATTGGATGCTCTGGGCGGGGAAATGGGAAAAAATATAGATAAAACATTTATTCAGTCTAAGATGCTTAATATTTCAAAAGGTCCAGCTGTTCATTCTCTCCGTGCTCAGGCAGATAAAGCAGAATATAGCCGTTCCATGCGGAAGGTTCTTGAAAACCAAGAACATCTATCAATTAAACAGGCAGAAGTGTGTGAACTTATATGGGAAGAAAAGGAGTCTTACAAGAAAATAAAGGGTGTTAAGACATTTACAGGTGCCATATATGAATGTAAAGCTGTGGTTTTATGTACAGGGACTTATCTAAAAGCAAGATGTTTATGTGGTGAAGCGATTACTTATACTGGACCTAATGGACTCCATGCCGCAAATCATTTGACAGATTCTCTTATATCTATGGGAATTGAAATGCGTCGTTTTAAGACAGGTACGCCTGCAAGGATGGATAGGAGAAGTATTGATTTTTCTAAAATGGAAGAACAGTTTGGTGATGAAAGAATAGTTCCTTTTTCTTTTTCTACTGATCCTGATGAAATACAGATTGACCAGGTTTCATGTTATCTTACTTATACTAATGAAAGAACACATGAAATTATAAAAAATAATCTTGATCGTTCTCCTATTTATGCAGGAATTATTGAGGGAACTGGACCAAGATATTGTCCTTCTATTGAAGATAAAGTAGTTAAATTTTCTGATAAAGAAAGGCATCAGGTTTTTATTGAACCAGAAGGAATCCATACAAATGAAATGTATGTTGGCGGCATGTCTTCTTCTCTTCCTGAAGATGTACAGCTTGCAATGTATCGAACTGTGCCCGGTTTGGAAAAATGTAAAATAGTACGAAATGCATATGCTATAGAATATGATTGTATAAATCCAAGGCAGCTTTATCCTACTTTAAGATTTAAGAATGTGGAAGGACTTTATAGTGGAGGTCAGTTTAATGGAAGCAGTGGCTATGAGGAGGCAGCTGCCCAGGGACTTATTGCTGGAATTAATGCAGCAATGTTTATACTTGGAAAGGAAGAATTGACTCTTGACAGATCAGAAGCATATATTGGCGTTTTGATTGATGACCTTGTAACGAAAGATAATTTCGAGCCCTATCGTATGATGACTTCCCGTGCAGAATATCGTCTTTTGCTCCGTCAGGATAATGCAGATTTAAGACTTCGAGAAAAGGGATATAAAGTTGGATTAATTTCAAAGGATCAATATGAAAAAGTTTTAAATAAAAAATATAAAATAGAAAAAGAAATACAGCGTTTAAAGGATACAAAAATAGGCGCTGCAAAGAATAATCAGGAATTTTTAGAAAGAAATAAGAGTGCATCTTTAAAAACAGGTACAAATCTTGCCGAATTGTTGTGCAGACCAGAATTAAGTTATGATATTTTGAAAGAAATAGATCCTGAAAGAGTTGAATTGCCCTCTGATATCATTGAACAGGTAGAAATAGAAATAAAATATGAGGGGTATATTGAAAGACAGCAGCGTCAGGTTGAACAGTTTAAAAAGATGGAAAAGAAAATGATTCCTTATGATTTAGATTATGATGATGTTCCAAGTCTGCGTCTGGAAGCAAGGCAAAAGCTTAAATCTTTTCATCCTATATCAGTTGGACAGGCATCAAGAATTTCCGGTGTTTCACCTGCTGACATTTCCGTGTTACTCGTTTTTTTAGAACAATATAAAAGAAAAAATGAAAAGGATTTTAAATAATAGTGGATAAACATTTAATATCATTTCAAGAAGATTTGTATAAATTTCATATTCAGTTGAAAGAAAGACAAATACAACAATTTTTGCAGTATTATGATCTATTAAAAGAATGGAATTCTTTTATGAATCTTACGGCGATTATTGATTTTGATGAGGTCTTAAAAAAACATTTTGTAGACAGTTTGTCGTTGATTAATGCAGTGCCGGATTTGAATGAGAAGTCTTATACTTTAATTGATGTGGGTACTGGAGCGGGCTTCCCTGGAATTCCGCTTAAAATAGCTTTTCCTAATTTGAAAATTACGCTTTTAGATTCTCTTAATAAAAGAATTCAGTTTTTAGATGAAGTAATTTCTGTTTTGAATCTTGAAAATATTTCTGCGAATCATGGCAGGGCAGAGGATTATGCAAAACCTGGTAAATTAAGAGAATCTTTTGACTTGTGTGTTTCAAGGGCTGTTGCAAATCTTGCAACTTTGTCAGAATATTGTCTTCCTTTTGTAAAAAAAGATGGTTACTTTATTTCTTATAAATCTGAAAAAATTATTGAAGAATATAAAGATGCAAGGGATGCAATTGATATATTGGGAGGAAGATATGAAAGTCAAATAGAGTTTCATTTGCCTAATTCGGATATTTATAGAAATCTTTTTATCATTAAAAAGGAAAATAATACACCAGTTAAATTTCCAAGAAAAGCTGGAGTTCCATCAAAGGATCCTATTACAAAATAAAATTTAACTTTTCTAATCCTATTTTTTATTATATTATATCTTTAAATAGAATAATAAAATTTTTACATATAATGAATTAGATAATGATGAAATAGAGGAAATTATGAATATAGACAAGTTTAATATTCTGCAGGAAATCTATGACATGTGTGTGCAGAATAGAAATGATGAAAATGAAAAATTACAGAATAATTTGAAAAGAATTGAAGACATAAATTCTTATTTAGATACTGTAGATAATAATGGTGACTTAGATCACTATATATTTTCTCCCAGAAGAGAAGAAAATATATTTAATGATAAAATAAAGTCATATCAAAGTGATAAACTTGTAATAGAGAAAAACAATGAACTTATATTATTAAAGATAAAAGAGTACGATAAACATATTATAAAATTACAACAATTAATTAACAATTTTAAATCTAATGATTTTGATTATTCTTCTAATATGAAAAAGAGTCAATTAGAAATCTATGATATTCTTAATATTCAGGAAAAAGAACGTCAAAGAATAGCTAGTGAATTGCATGATTCTTCTATACAAAATTTAACACATTTAATTCATTTGATAGAATTAAGTTCAATGTATATTAGTCAGGACCCAATCAAAGCAAAATTGGAATTAGAAAGTTGTATTGTATTTTTGAAATCAATTATAGGAGAAATTCGTGATACAGTTTTTAATTTAAGACCTATGACATTTGATGATTTAGGTTTTAAAAATTGCATTGATAATTTGATTTCAAACGCAAGAAATGAATTTAAAAATTTTGACATAGAATATCACGTATGTGAGTTAGAAGAGGATATTTTTCATCAAAATGATAAACAAAAAGATAATTTATTTCTTGTAACAATATATAGGATTGTACAAGAGGCAGTTTTGAATGCATTGAAACATTCAAATGGAAGCAAAGTAACTCTAAATGTTGAAATTAAAAATGAAAAATGCTACATTAGTGTAACAGATGATGGAAAAGGGTTTGACTTTAATCATTCTGGTGAAAATGATGATAAACATTTTGGAGTATCTTTGATGAGAGAAAGAGCCGAATTATTAAATGGTAATGTTTCAATTATTACAGAACCCGAAAAAGGAACCAAAATTGTAATAGAAGTTCCCTTAATGGAGCCAGGAGGAAAATAGAAATGAGTATAAAAGTGATGTTAGCAGATGATCATGCACTGATGCGTGAAGGAATAAAACATTTATTAGAATTCGATGGTACAGTAGAAGTAATAGCAGAAGCGAACGATGGAGTTGAATGTCTTGAAAAATTAAAAACTATTAATCCTGATTTATTATTATTAGATATTAATATGCCTGTCATGAATGGATTGGATGTTCTCGAAGAGTTGAAACGCAAAAAAAATTCAATTAAAGTTTTAATGCTTACCGTTCACAGTGAGGTTGAATATTTACTCCATGCAGTAGATATTGGTGCAAATGGGTATATTTTAAAAGATTCAGGTTCCTCAGAGTTGAAACAGGCTATTGATGTTATACTAAATGGAGATTCTTATATTCAACCTAGTTTATTACCAGCATTAAATTCGAGGCTCATAAACAGAGATACTGACAAAGAAAAGTTAAAATCATTAACAAGACGTGAAGTAGAAATCCTTAAGCAAATCGCTGGTGGAATGTTCAATAAAGAAATTGCTATAAATCTTAATATAAGTGAACGAACCGTCAAAAATCATATTTCAAATATCTTTAAAAAAATAGACGTATCCGATCGTACACAAGCTGCTGTCTTTGCAATAAGAAATAATATAGTAAGATTGTATTAAAAGCATATCAGGAGAACTTAAATTATACACTATCCCAATAAAATAATGGATATTGTAAATTGAAGTTCTCTTAATTTGTTTCACGTGAAACATTTTATAATTATAAATATATCCAACACAATATAATGTTTCACGTGAAACAATAAACCACAAAATATAGAAATCCCTTCGTGAAACATCCCATAATATTCCAAAAGATCCTCCGTGAAACATCATTTACCCCAAATAATCCATACAATATATTGTGGTGCTAAACATATAAAACACAAGAAAAACTTAAGCGTAAAACAAGCTGATATTTCATAAGGAGCCCCTTGAAAAACGTCAGCGCTTAGCGAAGTTCATCACGAGCTTAGCGTCTGCTACGTTTTTCATGGAGCGAGAGCGCGGCGACGTTGGCATATCAGCTTGCTTTACTCGTCCTCATAACCAACCATTAAAAACTTTTTTATAATGTAATTTATTTAGAAAAGCATATAGCATATAAATTTAAGAAGTGATATAATCATTTAGAAACCTTTGCGAGAAGAGAGAAGATACCTATAGATATGAAAGGAACAAGATAATGGGAAAAATAATTGCAATTGCAAACCAAAAAGGAGGAGTAGGCAAAACTACAACTTCTATTAATTTATCCGCTGCATTGGCAGCAAAAGGAAAAAAAGTATTGGTCATAGATACAGACCCTCAGGGAAATACAACCAGTGGTTTTGGAGTAGAAAAGAATGAATTAGAAAATACAATCTATGAGTTAATGCTAAGCGAGTGTTCTATTAAAGAATGTATTTTAAATGATGTAATTCCAGGGGTATCTATTATCCCTTCAAATGTAAATCTTGCAGCTGCAGAAATTGAACTGATAGGAGTCGATCGTAAGGAATACATATTAAAAAGAGAAGTAGAATGGATAAAAGATTGTTATGATTATATTATGATAGACTGTCCACCTTCTTTAAATCTTTTAACAATCAATTCTATGACAACAGCAGATTCCGTATTAGTTCCTATACAATGTGAGTATTATGCATTGGAAGGATTAAGTCAGTTGATTCATACAATCAATCTTGTAAAGGAACGTTTAAATCCAGATTTGGACATGGAAGGTGTGGTATTTACTATGTATGATTCCAGAACAAATTTGTCTATGCAGGTAGTTGAAAATGTAAAAAGCCACTTAAGTCAAAGGGTATTTCGCACATTGATTCCCAGAAATATAAGGCTAGCAGAAGCACCCAGTTATGGTATACCTATTAATATGTATGATGGAAAATCAGCAGGAGCAGAAGCATATATGTTATTAGCAGATGAAATTATTAGCGGAAAGGATGACTAATTATGGCAGCAAGGGGATTGGGTAAAGGGTTGGATGCATTGATACCGAGCAGTATTAATGAAAAGAAAACTCATTCTGATAGCAGTTCAACTCAAAAAAAAGCAGATGAAAAAAATAGTGGTGAAACAATAGTGAACATCACGAAAGTAGAACCTAACAGAGAACAGCCAAGAAAAAATTTTGATGAAGATGCGCTTGAGGAATTAGCTGAGTCTATTAAACAGTTTGGTTTATTACAACCGATTCTTGTTCAGGATAGAAATACTTATTATGAAATCATTGCAGGAGAGAGAAGATGGCGTGCGGCAAAAAAGGCTGGATTAAAAGAAGTTCCTGTAATCATCAAAAATCTATCAGAACAGGAAATTGTTGAAATATCTTTAATTGAAAATATTCAAAGAGAAAATTTAAATCCAATTGAAGAAGCACAGGCATATAAACGTCTATTAACTGAGTTTAATTTAAAACAGGATGAAGTAGCAGAAAGAGTATCTAAGAGCCGGACGGCAGTTACAAATTCTATGCGTTTATTGAAATTATGTGATAATGTGCAGCAGATGATCATTGACGATATGATTTCTACAGGACATGCCAGAGCGCTTATTACAATTGAAGATCCAGACCAGCAATATGCTATTGCGCAACAAATTTTTGATGAAAAACTCAGTGTCCGTGATGTAGAGAAACTGGTTAAAAATTTGAATAAGCCGGTTAAAATTAAAAAGGCAATTTCTACAGATACAAGCCTTGAAGCTGTCTACCAAGATATTGAAGAAAATTTAAAACAAAAACTCAGTACAAAAGTCACCATTACTTCTAAAGGTAATGGCGCAGGAAAAATAGAAATTGAATTTTATAATCATGATGATTTAGAAAAACTTATGGATCTGCTTTCAAAGTAAACTCAAATAATTTATACAAAACAAAAGATGCAGAAAGGTACGAGAAGAAAAATGAATAATTCCTTTTTTACCAGTATTGGTTTTGGAAATATTGACTTTGGAATTTTGGCATTGGTTCTGGCAGTCATAGTATTGATTTTATTTATTTTAAATATAGTAAACATGTGTTCTATATCAAAGCTGAAAAAGAAATATAATAAATTTATGCAGGGAAAAAATGCCAAGAGTCTTGAAAATGAAATAATTGGTCTTTTTGATGATAATAAGTTCATAAAGAATGCCGTTGAAAAAAACAAAAAGGATATAACAACACTTTATCATAAGCTTGAATCAACCTTCCAGAAAATCGGTATAATAAAATATGATGCATTTAATCAGATGGGTGGAAAATTAAGCTTTTGTCTTGCACTTTTAGATGAAAATAATAATGGATTTATATTAAATTCTGTTCATAGCACAGAAGGATGTTATTCCTATACAAAATCAATAGAAAACGGAGAGTGCAAGATTTCTTTAGGTGAAGAAGAATCAAAAGCGTTGAATATGGCAATGGGAATAACTGAATAATAAGGCAGAGGTGACAACATGAAATTGTGCAGAGTAGAAGATTTAAAAGGCGGAGAAGTACTGTCTAGGGATGTAATGACTTCTGATGTCAGAGTTTTATTATCTGAAGGAACAGTATTACGTCCAGAATATATAGATAAGATTAATCGATTGGGAATTTCAGAAGTTTATATTAAAGAAGAAGAAAAGATTCTTACAGAAGAAGTAGTTCTACTAAAATCTGAGACGGAAGGTTTTTTTAAGGACAGAGTAAAAAGCATTCTTGAAAAACATACCTATAGCCGAAATGATGAATTAATGGAATTAAGTCAGACAGCAGATAATATTATTACAAATATTCTTCAGGAAGAAGAAGTAGTAGAAAAAATTTATGATATTAAAGAGAGAAGTTCTGATATATATGAGCACTCTATCAGCATATGTTCTCTTGCTACATTGACAGCATTAAAATTGAAACTTCCGAAAGAAAAAGTACATGATATCGGAGTGGGGTGTCTTTTACATGATTTAGGATTAAGATATCTCACGATTGAGTATGCTGACCAGGAGCTTTCAACTTTATCAAAGATTGAACTTGCAGAATATATGAAACATCCTGTTTATGGATATTCTGCATTGAAAGATGAAAATTGGATTTCAAATACAGGAAAAAATATTATTTTATATCATCATGAAAGATTGGATGGAACAGGATACCCACTAAAAGCGAAAGAAATTCCCTTTGAAACGCAGATTGTAAATATATGTGATACATTTGATGAAATGATCTGTGGAATAGGGTGTAAAAGAATTAAAGTATATGAAGCGGTTGAATATTTGAAATCATACAGAGGCGTAAAATTTAATTCTGAAATTGTTGATACATTTTTGGAATTTACAGCTGTGTATCCTGCAGGAAGTCAGGTTTTATTAAGCGATAATAGGATTGGAAAGGTAATTCGTCAAAATAAGGAATTTCCTGACAGACCTGTCATTCAAATTATAAAAGATAAAAATGGAAAAACCATAAATGAAGAGATGAAAGTAGATCTCATAAAAGTGAATAATATATTTATAGAAAAAGTACTTGCATAAAAATAAGATACATAATAACATTACAATGTCATAAAGTGATGTTTTAAAGGGAGGAGTCTATTATGATAGATATAAAATTTTTAAGAGAAAATCCTGAAACGGTAAAAGAGAATATTAAGAAAAAGTTTCAAGACAGTAAACTTGCACTTGTAGATGAGGTAATTGAACTTGATGTAGAAAGCCGTAAGACAAAACAAGAGGCAGATGATCTTAGATCAAACAGAAATAAGATTTCAAAAGAAATTGGCGCGCTTATGGCACAGGGCAAAAAGGAAGAAGCTGAAAACAAAAAGGCGGAAGTTGCTGCAGGTGCAAAACGACTTGCCGAATTGGAAAAAAAAGAAGAAGAACTAAATGAGAAGATTACCAAGATTATGATGGTAATTCCAAACATCATTGACCCCACTGTGCCGATAGGAAAAGATGATAGTGAAAATGTAGAAATCCAAAAGTACGGTGAACCTATTGTTCCAGACTTTGAAATTCCTTATCATACTGAGATTATGGAAAAAGTAAATGGAATTGATTTAGACAGTGCAAGAAAAGTAGCTGGCAATGGATTTTATTATTTGATGGGAGATATTGCAAGATTGCACTCTGCAGTGATTTCTTATGCAAGAGATTTTATGATTGACAGAGGATTTACTTACTGTGTACCTCCTTTCATGATCAGAAGTAATGTCGTAACGGGTGTTATGAGTTTTGCCGAGATGGATGCAATGATGTATAAGATTGAAGGAGAAGATTTATATCTCATCGGTACATCCGAGCATTCCATGATTGGGAAATTTATTGATACGATTATTCAGGAGCCAGAACTTCCAAAAACACTTACCAGCTATTCACCTTGTTTTAGAAAAGAAAAAGGTGCCCATGGATTGGAGGAAAGAGGCGTATACAGAATTCATCAATTTGAAAAACAAGAAATGATTGTAGTCTGCAAGCCAGAAGAATCCCCTATGTGGTTTGAAAAATTATGGCAGAATACTGTAGATTTGTTCCGTTCTTTAGATATTCCGGTAAGAACGATAGAATGTTGTTCAGGTGATCTTGCCGATTTAAAAGTAAAGTCTTATGATGTGGAAGCTTGGTCTCCCAGACAAAAGAAGTATTTTGAGGTGGGAAGCTGCTCTAATTTAGGGGATGCTCAGGCAAGAAGGTTAAAAATCCGTATTAATAGTGAAAATGGAAAGTACTTTGCACATACATTAAATAATACAGTAGTAGCTCCTCCCAGAATGTTGATTGCATTTTTGGAGAATAATCTTCAGGCAGACGGGTCTATTAAGATTCCTGAAGTGCTTCAGCCATATATGGGCGGCAAAAAAGAAATCAGGTAAGTGTAAATAAAATGGTTTTTGTTGTTATAAATTTGACAGGAGGTGAGATCCTTGCATAGATATATGAGAGCTATCGGTTTTAGTAAATTGACCGACAGAAAAGAATTGCAGAAGCTTGTGACAGATGTAGTAGTAGAGGGAACAGAACGCTGCTACACTTCAAACGGTGAGGAGACTCTTTTAGCTGAATTTTGTAAGGATTTTGCTGTAAGTACAAGAAATGGGATGCAGGCATCTATTGGAGTTGCGGTGTGCGGTGAGTTTGACAATGATGATAAGTTTACTTATGATTATTATTTTCCTTATCTGAAAGGAACTGGTATAAGTTCAGAGGAAGATGTTTCGGTTGAAAGGCATGCTGCCCAGGAATCTTATGCCGGTGTCTGTGATGATGTGAGAATCGGAGTATCCCTTATTTTTTATCTTCAAAATATGATACCTTATGTTAAAGCAAAAAATTCAGGGATATTGCCGATTAGAGGAACCACACTCACACTTTCTGCTTTGTCAACAAGCGGTACGATTATGATGCCAATTAATAAAAGTGAAAAAGATCTGATTAAAAACAAACGAGTTTCTATGAATAGGACCCAGCTTATCAATGCCGCCAGAAAAGGGGATGAGGAGGCAATTGAAAGTCTCACTTTGGATGATATGGATACCTATACAACAATTTCCAAAAAGATACAAAAAGAAGATGTATTCAGTTTGGTAGATACTTATTTTATGCCCTATGGTGTTGAATGCGATCATTATTCTATTTTAGGAGAAATTGTAGATTCTACTTTAATCAAGAATCATCTTACAGAAGAAGAAATTTATTTTATGACCTTAAGCTGCAATGATCTTTTATTTGATTTATGCATTAATAAAGAAGATGTTTATGGTGAGCCTTGTGCCGGCAGAAGATTTAAAGGTACGATCTGGATGCAGGGTCATATTAACTTTCCCGATTAATTTAAGGTTGCCAGAGGGGAAGGTTTGTGATAAAATAATTTTGCTTTCATAATATCTATATAGAAGTCCTCGTAGCTCAGTTGGATAGAGCGATCGCCTCCTAAGCGATAGGTCGGACGTTCAAGTCGTCTCGGGGACGTTTTAAAGCATTGAAAACACTGGATTTTTCAATGCTTTTTTTATTTCTGTCAGCATGGTAAGCAGATCCAGTAATTGTTCCAGTGCTGAAATTTTCAGTAAAGATTTGTATTAGGAGGAAGGCAGCGATATAAAAAATTCACTTCCTCCTAATACACTATCCTTTACCCCAATCGTTCCATTATGTGATTTTACAATCTCATAAGCAATAGACAATCCCAGCCCGAAGTGTCCTTTGGTACTTCGGGATTGTTCTGCCCTATAAAAGCGGTCAAAAATTTTCTTTTTTTCTTCATCAGAGATACCAATGCCATTGTCCTTTACAGAAATAGAATAAATTCCTTTTTTGTAGAAAAGTGATAAATGAATTTTTCCATTTTCTGGAGTATAGCAAATTGCATTGTGGAGAAAGATAGAAACGACTTGGCTGATACGGTCAGGGTCGCAATTACATAAAGGCAGAGTATTATTGGGGAGTTCTATAGATAGTGACAGAGATTTTTCCCTCGCAAGAGGTTCAAAGGATTCATAGGCATTTATTAGAAGAGTATCTAGTTCAGTAGGTTTTTTGCGAATAGGGAAAGACTGGCTGTCTGAATTTGATAAAGTAAGCAGGTCATTGATCAGAGCAGACATGCGTAGACCTTCTTTTTTTATGTTTTTTAAAAATTTTTCTTTGTTTTCAATAGGAGCGTCCATACAACATTCTGCGGAAGAAAGAATTACCGCAAGAGGGGTACGGAGCTCATGGGATGCAGAGGCAACAAAAGCAGTTTGTCTCTGCTGGTTTTCCAAAATTGGTCTTAAAAGTTTTCCTGTAAAAATGAACGAAAAAAGAGAAAGTAAAAGGATAGCAAAGATGTTGATGAATATAAAATGCATACGCTGTTCCAGAATCTGTTGTTTTAACGGATTGAGAGAAGAGAGAACTACAACCTGCAGAAGTGAGGATCCTCTTTCTATTTGGGTAACGCCGCAAAAATATTTTTCCTGGTTTTGGGAAAAAGTAAATTCAAATTCAACATGATCAGAGGTATAAGGAGTTGAAGCAGTTGATAACGGCAATGTAAGGAAACTATTGTTATAAGCATCGAGACTTTCATTTAAGAGTTCATATTTCTCTGATTCTGGCAGGCTGGTCAGCTGATTATAAAGAAAAGGGACGCCATTATCCAGTACGAAAAGGGTATAGTTTCCCTGTGCCTCCATTTTAGAAAGCCACTCCATGGATATGACGGACTGGTGTTCTAAATTGGTAGTAATCGTATTCATGTCATTTTTAAATGAATTGTTTTGATTTCTATAAAGCCCTGCTTCAGAAACAAATAAGTAACAAAAGGACATGATGATCATAATTGCTGCTGTGATTCCCGCACATAGGATTGTTAACCGCAAATGAACTTTTTTATACATGAAAAATCTCCAGTGATAATTGTAATGAACCATTTAGGAATCGGCTTCATCCTGCATACAATATCCAATTCCACGGATTGTTTTAATAGAAAGCTGGCTTCCAACGCTTTTTAGTCTTCTTCGCAAAAAGTGAATATAATTATCTAAATTACCTTCTTCCACATCACTGTCAGGTCCCCAGACTTTTAAAAGAAGGAGATTTCTGGAAAGGGTCTGATTTTTCCTGCGCAGGAAGGTTTCTAAAAGTGCAGCTTCTCGTTTAGATAAAGTACAGGTGCCAGAAGGTCCTGCCAGGCAATCTTCATCTATATGCCAAGTGATGTCGGAAATAGACAATGCATTGTCCGGATTTAAAGTATTAGGGCGCCTTGTGACACAGCGGATTCTTGCCAGCAGTTCTTCAATGGCAAAAGGCTTTACAAGGTAATCATCAGCACCTAAGTCCAGTCCGGTCACTTTATCGGTCAGGGTACCCAGCGCTGTGAGCAGGATGACAGGGGTTGTAATTCCTTTTTTACGGAGAATGGTCAGAACCTTTGTGCCGTCCATTTTTGGAAGCATCCGGTCTAAAAGGATCACATCGTAAATATTTTGTTCTCCATAATAACAAGCTTCTTCTCCATCAAAGCAGGAATCAACAAGAAAGCCTTCTGCTTCTAATTGCAGGGTAAGGGTCTCGTTTAGCTGTTCTTCGTCTTCTACAAGTAAAATTCTCATAATTGTTCCCTCTTTCAGTATTATACATTATATTATCATGGAAATCTCTAAAAATACTCTAAGTATTATTTACATGATATTAAAAAAAAGATATAATGTTAAAACGATACAAAAATACCTTTTTGTAAGGATTTAACTTGAGGAGTAGTTAGTAATGAATATATTGGTTATTGACGCACAGGGCGGCGGTCTTGGGAGACAGATCGTCTCTACCATTAAGAAAGCATATCCTGATATGATGATAACTGCTGTAGGCACAAATTCTGTGGCTGCATCCAATATGTTGAAGGCAGGTGCGGACCACGTTGCCACGGGAGAAAATGCAATCATTGTGGGATGCCGAAAAGCTGATATCATCATTGGTCCAATTGGCATTGTCATAGCAGATTCTATGTATGGAGAGGTCACTCCTAAGATGGCGGCAGCGGTTGGTCAGAGCAGTGCCAGGCGCCTTTTGATTCCAACCAATCAATGCGATAACATTGTCCTCGGTATCTCAAACGTATCAATGGGCAGTATTATTTCAAATATTTTGGAATATTTGAAGACAGAATAAAGAGTAGTAAATGAAAAATATAGGAAAAAATTGTACAGCCAGGATTTACTGGCTGTTTTTATATGCAGGGAAATTGTACTTTTATTTCTTAGAGATATTTTAGAGATTTAGTTGTTATGATAATTTCAAAATCAGATTAGGAGGAGTTTATGAAAAAGAAAATCGTTATTTTTTTATGTACAGTTTGTCTGGCAGGTTTAACCGCATGCGGAGGAAAGGAGGAAGAGCCGGTACTTGCTGTAGAAGCAATCACAGAACCTGAGGAAAAACCGGAGAGTGATGATGGTGTAAATAATAAAGTGGAAGGAGAACAAAGCAGTAGTTCAGATGAAGCTACTAAAACGGAGAGCACACAGAAAAATGAGGAAGAGCTGGAAGGAAATGTTGAAAGTATAAGCAGTGAAGGGGTAATTCTAAGCAGGGCATTTACCTACGAGACGGATGATGGTTCAGGATTAGTAATGGTAAGCGGAGCAGATGAGAGTGGAGATCAGGTGCTTGTTACGGTAAGCTTTTCTGAAAACACAAAGTATGAATTATGGACGGTAAAAAATAGTGGAGTAAATGGAGATTCTGATGTTACAAAGCAGGAAGCTTCTTTTGCAGATATCAAGGAAGGAGTAAGTCTTAAGCTTACCGGACATTTCACAGCGGAAGAAAAAGAATATACAGCGGATTATGTGATCATATATAACTTTGTTTAGTATCAGCAAAGAAAAGTTGGATAAGTAGAAGGAGGATAAAATATTGTGCAGGTTTAAAGGATTAAAGAGAATAAGTGCATGCATTATGATTTTTGTTATGGCTGTAGTGTTAATTACGGGATGCAGCGGTAATCAGGCAAATGTGAGTACAGAAAATGGGTCAAGTACTGAAACAGAAGAAAGCAGCGACCAAAATGCGGCAAGCGGAAATGAATCGCAGGAAAATGCAGCCATGGGACGATATGTGGAAACAATTATGGATCTGACGGATTGCTGGCAAACAAAGGGACTTTATCGATTGCCGGATGACGGTCTTTTGATACCTGATGCCAGTGTAGGTCTTTTTATGTCTGCTGACAAGGGAACTACTTGGGAAGTGAAAGACGAAGAGTGGTTTGCGAAGATTGCAAAAGAGGGATTATTCGTCCCGTCAGTTGCCGTGGGGGCAGATGGAACAAAGGCTGTTCTTTATGATAATGACAAAGATAATGGAGATATTCATACAGTAGGTCTTATTGAAAAACCGGATGGAACACAAATTCCATTTGAGATTTCACTTACAGAAGAAGATTGGCTGAATAGAATATGGGTATCAGATACAGGAAGAGTTTTTACCTCATCTTTTGACGGCACGATTTATGAAGTCATGGAAGATGGCAGCAGTGAAAAGTTTCTGACAATAGATAGAAGACCCATACAGATAGAGTTTGTAGGAAATCTGATGGTCATAGACGGCAGTCGTTTTGACGGACTTTTATTATATGATATAGAAAAAGAAACCTATGTGGAAGACGAGGTCTTGTATGATTTTGTAAATGAAAACTACAAAAATAGAGATTACAGTACCGAGGATTGTTATTCGATAAAATTTTTCCCAGGAGAAGACAATGTACTTTATTTAGCGGGCGAAAAAGGTCTGCACCGCCATGTGATAGGGGGAAGTGTTATGGAACAGGTAATAGACGGGAATCTTTCCTGTTTAAGTAATCCCTCTTTTTTGTTGAAAGGTATGGTAGCGCTTCCCGATAATGAATTTCTAGGTTTGTTTGCTGACAATAAGCTGGTGCGTTTTACTTATGACCCGGATATTCCTACGGTGCCTAATGACAAGTTAAAGATATACAGTCTGAAAGAAAATGATATGCTGCGTCAGGCAATTACGATTTTCCAGTTAGAGAATCCTGAGATTTTTGTTATGTATGAAATAGGGATGGGAGAAAACAGTTCCATCACGAAAGATGATGCATTAAAAAAGTTAAATACACAGATTATGGCAGGTGAAGGTCCTGATCTTTTGCTTCTGGATGATATGCCCATCGATTCTTATATTGAAAAGGGAATGCTTCTGGATTTGAGCGATTGTTTAAACAGCATGGAGGAGGAGAGCAGACCTTTTGAAAACATTATCAATTCCTTTAAATTGGAAGATAAAGTATATATGATACCGTGCGAAATGCAGCTCTCTATCATTGTCGGAAGGGAAAAGTATGTTTCAAAGGCAAAGGATTTAGAAAGCGTAGCTGATATGATGGAGGAGATCAGAAAGGATAATCCCGAAGAGGATATTCTGGGTATTTCCTCAGAAAAAGGTATTATGCGGTTATTTAGTATGATTTCAGAACCTTCATGGAAAACGGAGGAAGGTGGAATCGATAAAGACGCCATAGAAAATTTCCTGCAGCAGACGAAGAGAATCTTTGATGCGCAGACGGATGGAATTCCAGATGAAGTGATGGAAGCGTATGAAAGCAAACAAGAAAGCTTTTTAGAATATTATGGATACAGATATGATGAATCGGATTATATAAGAAATACAAGCTGGGCAGAAATTCTTGGCAATTATTGTCAGGTACAATGCGGTGCAGTAAAGTGGAGAAGCGATCTGACAACATCCTTTTCATTGAGCAAGGTAAAAGGATTTGAGGATGTGGTTTTAATGCCGCTGAATGAAGGAGATCAAACAATATTTATCCCCCAGTCACTGATTGGAATCAATGCGGCATCTTCTGAAATTGAAAAAGCAGAAAAAATGTTAAAGGTTCTTTTTGGAAAAGAAAACCAAACCTCTCTCTATAATGGTCTTCCGGTAAATCAAACAGGGATTGAGGATGGAACCCTGACTTTAAAAAACGCAAGCACTTTATCAGAGGATGGTATATATCAATCCTTTGGAATTTCAAATGCAGATGGGGGGTATTTATCTCTTGCTGATTATTGGTTTGATGAAGAACAGAAACAATTTATACGCGACTGGGTAAGAACCGTGGATACGCCTTATGTGAAAGACGAGGTGTTAGAGGATGCAGTGTACAGTGAAGGTATCCGCTACATGAGAGGAGAACAGAGCCTGCAAGAGGCAGTGGATGCAATCGAACAGAAAGTATCGATTTATATGTCAGAATAAAAAAGTGGAGGTATGCGTGAAGAAAAACAGAAGGGCTTTTTTGATCTTTATGGCGCCCAGCTTTCTGGGAGTGGCGGTTTTTGTAATTATTCCTTTTATGGATGTGTTCAGAAGATCCTTTACCACAGCGGTGACGGGGAAGTTTACAGGGATTGCAAATTATAAGACGATCTTTGAAAATCAAGCTTTTTTGACAGCTGTTATAAATACCTTTCGGTTTACGCTGGTATGCATACCGCTGCTTGTTTTGATTGGTTTTTTGATTGCTCTGCCTTTGAGCAGATTTAAGAATGCGGGATTGATCAAATCAATCTATCTATTTCCTCTTGCCATGCCCACGGCGACAATTGTCATTGTCTGGAAAATGGTTTTTTACAAGCAGGGCTTCTTAAATCTGCTTCTTACCAGGGCAGGGATGTGGACGGGACTCTGGGGAGAATTTCACACAGACTATCTTGGGACAAAAGCGGCATTCTGGGTGCTTATATGTAGTTATATCTGGAAGAATACCGGTTATACGGTGGTTTTGTGGCTTGCAGGAATACTGGGCATTCCAGAGGAGTTTTTGGACGCCGCGAAAGTGGACGGAGCAGGAAGTTTTAAGAGAGTGTGGTACATCATTCTTCCAAATTTAAGGGGAACGCTTTACACTATCGTGATTTTATCTTTTTTAAATTCCTTTAAAATTTATAGGGAAGCTTATCTGGTGGCAGGCGCTTATCCCCACAAAAGTATTTATCTGCTGCAGCATATTTTTAACAACTGGTATGTGAATCTGGAATTTGACAAGATGGCAGCGGCAGCTGTATGCACAGGTACATTTATATTCATTGTGATTTTATTTTTGCAAAAAATATGGGACAGGGATGAGGCATGATAAAAAGTATAAAAAAGGCAATTACTATTATAGCGTTGGCACTGCCGGGCACACTGATTCTTTTTCCAGTGGTTATATTGTTTACTGGGTCATTTATGGACCGTTATGAATTAAAGGAATATCTGAATCCTATTTTTACAGAAAGCATGAAGTTTATCAGCTGGAAATTCATGCCGGATTATCCGTCCTTTGAAAATTACGGAAAGTTATTGTTTTTTACACCTCAATTTTTTATTTTGTTCTGGAATTCTGTGAAGATGGTGGTGTGTATTCTTGCGGGGCAGATTTTAATCGGTGTGCCTGCAGCATGGGCGTTTGCTGTATATAGAGTACGGGCAGGAAAAGCGCTCTTTGCATTTTATGTGGTGTTGATGCTCCTGCCTTTTCAGGTTACCATGCTTTCAAATTATCTGGTGTTGAACCGGTTTTCCTTGCTGAATACACAGTATGCCGTGATTTTGCCGGCTGTTTTTTCCACCTTTCCGATTTTCTTGTCTTATGGAGGATTCAGGGGCATACCTGTCCAGCTTTTTGAAGCGGCGCGGATAGATGGAGCATCGGAGTTTGTTATTTTTCTAAAGGCAGGGCTTCCGCTTGGAAGAACCGGTATTCTTTCCACTATTGTTCTGGGATTTTTGGAATATTGGAATATGATGGAACAACCCATGGCATTTCTGGATGAGAAGGCTCTCTGGCCTTTATCCTTATATCTGCCGGAAATCACATGGGTGCAGGCGGGATATGCATTTTGTGCCTCATTCATCACTTTGATTCCGGCAGCCTTTGTCTTTATAATGGGGCAGGATTATCTGGAACAGGGAATTATTTATTCCGGATTAAAGGAGTAGGAGGAAGAGGATGATCAAGAAGAAGATCTTGGTTGGTTTTGTGTTATTTATGGGATTTATGTGGTTTTGTACTTTAATTTCAAAAAGCATTTACGCCACTACGATTCCGATGGTAAGTACGGTATTTCTGGAAGAAAAATATATAGAGCACAAGGTGGAAGCAGAAGGAATCGTGATTGAAGGCGGAAAACAGGCAGTTACAGCCCTGAAAGGATTGCGGGTAAAAGCACTGATGGTCCATGTGGGCGATAGGGTGGAGGAAGGGGATGTGCTTTTCCAGGTCGATCTTGAAGACCTTTGGGAAATTATAAAGGAAAAGCAGACGGAAATAAATAAAGTCCAGCTCCAGGCAAATGCTCTTTCAGAAAATCAGGAGCTTGCCAGACAAAGAAAAGAGATCGAAGAGGCGCGGGCTAGAGAAGATTATGATACTACTGCAAGGCAGAAGGACACAGATATTGGACGGGCAGCAGACGTCTATGCGCGGGCGGCGGAAGATCTGGAAGATACAGATGGAATGAGCGAGGAGGAACGCCAGGCGCTTTTGGATGCCCTTCAAAGCGCTGCCTATGGAGAAGCGGATGCAAAAAGGGAGCGGGACGGTGCCATGAAGGAAGCACAGAGAAATATTGAAGATATTTTGTTCCCGGAAGATAAGGATGCCTCTTTGCCCATTGCTCAGACGAATATTGCACAGATGAAGTCAGAACTGTCCCTATATCAGGAAATGTATGACAGCCAAGGCTATGTGACAGCCAGGGCAGCAGGTATGATTACAGATATTTATGTAGATGTAGGCGACCGGGTACCGGATGCAGCCGCCATGATGATGACGGATGACAGCCTGCCCTGCCAGCTTAAGGTCATATTAGATCAGGAGCAGAAAAAATATATAGGATTTGGAGATGAAGTCACCGTAAAACTGGATGGTAAAAGTCGGGGGATGGATATGACCATTGACTATTTCTCTGAAAGCAAGTCGATTCCCGGCAGTTTTGAGACCTTCATCAACCTCCCCGAAGATACAGGAATCCCCGGACTTTCAGGAACCCTGACCCGTTCAGAAAAAGGTGAAAAATATCAGTCCTGCGTTTCGCCTTCCGCAATCTATACGGAAAATGGTAGAAGCTATGTCTATGTCCTGAAAGAAAGAGAAGGCATTTTAGGACCAGAATATTACGTAGAAGAAGCAACTGTTAGAATACTCGATCAAAATGAGAATTGGGCAGCAATTGAATCAGCGGTGCTTAACAGTGAAAGTAAAATTATTCTTTCGGCGGACAAAGAATTTAAGAAGGGTGATACAGTTAGGTGGTCGGAATAATTGTGGGTGTTATAGGCAGCCAGCGGCATCCGTGCCGCGAGGCTCCTAAAATCGCCATTCATGGCGATTTTTCCCTAGAGATTCAACATTCTGAATTTATTCTTTTACATTTACCTTATGAGTAGCATTGTCATCAATATCTTTTGCATATGCTTCCAAAATCTGCTCGTCCTCTTGATACAATACTTTCACTTCTGCGTCTACCGCTGTCTTTTATTTTACGCTTTGGCGTGTTTTGTGCCATTTTACTACCTCTCTTATTGCAGATATGTTTATATAATTTTTGTATTGTCATAATGTCTGCTTATACGAACCAAATTTTACTTATTTCTTTTTGCAAATTTCAAAATAATTTTATCTACCCACAAATCAATAAAGAAGTCAGCAATCTCCGCAAATACATTCACAATAAAATCAATCATTGTAAGCCCTCTCCAATGCCCTATTCATATTTCTTATAGTACCACAATTTTTTTCTTGATAAACTGAAAGTTATAGTAAATAACCTATAGCGATGAAAAGATAGCTATACAAGCATTTCCTGTTTAATCTTAAATACATTACACCGCTAAGAACAGAAAATATCATAGTAGAAATTCCGTTCCATATTTCAAGTCCTACCCCTCTTGACACAAAATGAAACATTCCCCATGTCACAGCCAATATAATACCGCCAAAAGGAATCTGGCTTTCTTTTTTCAACAAAGTTTCAATCGCTTTTTGCCCATATATTATGATTAGAATAACAAGCATTACTTCAAATATATAGTATAAATATTGCACACAAAATTGGAATATGTTTTTACCTTGTGCTTCTCCGACAATCTTTAATGTATGCCAATCGATGAAAGTGATAATTTTACAGCCAATGAAACAAGCAAGCGTTACTATCCAATTTTTCGAAGAAATTTTGTCTCTTTTGTTTCCTCTTACTGGAAAATGATACTGTTTCCTTGAAAAATGCAGGAGAGCGCCAATGAAAAGCGCCCACATAAAAACCATTATGATACAATGAATGCTTCTTTGGTGCGTTGTATAATTCTGTATATCTACATGTAGAAATATAACTTCAATTACGAATATTGACAGATATTCAAGCAAAAATGCTCCAAATGAGAGCAGGCTCATCCATAAATATTTTGTCCATTTTACTTCTCTAACCATTATCCTCACCTTATGAAATTCCGATTTCTTTTTATACTTGACTTCCCGACAAACTGGGATCTAATTGCCTTTTAATTGGTATAGCAGCTTTTATTCCTCCCTAACAAATATATGCTACACAGATAAACAAATAAATTTCCAATATACGAATAGAGAGTAAAGCGTCCTTTCATTGTAACCTGTGCAGATAATGTCTTTGTATCAGACTGAAAGTAATCGGTCTGTGCCAGCACACTACCTTTAAAATCTGAAACAATCGACCTTCCTTTGTTTTGACTTACCTTGCTTTTTTGAAATGGTGACGCACAGCTTATTTCCGCCCTGTTAAATCATTTTACAATTTTAATGCTTGCAAATAGGGCAGAAGCTATCTTATTTTTTGAAAATAATATAAATGCCGTATATTCCTAATAACAAATACATTGATAAACAGCAAACCAATCCTATTGTCGGATATTGATTACTTTTAGAAAAGCAAAAAGGTATGCCGCACAAATCCACTATAAAATGTAAAATAATCGGTATCCATAAATTTCGGGTTTTGACATAAACTGCCCCAAAGTAAATTCCTAATGCAGTAGCCCAAACAGCTTTGCATATAATTGTCAAAATCGGTTGCCCAAGTGCGCCAAAAATATGTCCAAACCCAAATAGTGCAGATGATATAATAACTGCAAATAATGTAGCATTATTTCGTATGCCAAACCATTTTTCAATGATATTCTGCAACAATCCTCTCAGATAAATTTCCTCCATTATTGCAACACCTATGTAATACACAACGCCCTCTACAATAACTCTATATATTGTTGGTTTATTGTTAAATGGTGAAAGTCCTATGCAAAAAGCAACTGCCACTATAAGCGTAGCAACAAGGGAAGGAATACCATATTTCTTCAAACCATTCGGAATTTTTTGAAATTGTAATCCAAAATCCCACTCTTTTATAATGGTTTTCCTACATACATAACATAAAGCAAAAGCCAATACAAAATTTATCATCAAAGAGAAATAAATCGGTTCAATATCCCTAATTTGTATATTGCAGAATAAAGCCGCAGGTAATGCGGTCATTTCCATAAATGTCATTATTATTGTCAGTATCGTAACACTGATTGATATGCGTTTGTTTATCATAGCTGGTCTCCTTAGCCATTAATTTATTGATTCGCTCAACGACTTTATTCTACCACAAGAATTCTCGCAATTCCATTAAATTCTGTTTAATCTCTTTTTGCCTTATTATTAGTAATCATCATCTGCCTTGCCCTGCTCCCCAAACTGATAGATTAAGTTAATTTCATCAGCGTTAAAGGGTATCTGAAAATTTGCGCCCTCGCATAAACGCTCCACGCCCACGCACTTAGGGATATTCCTTGTCAGTTCGTAATTATCCCTCGCTGTGATTGTTCCATGACTGTCGGTCTGCCTTACCTCGACTTCGCACTGGCTTTTCTGTTCCAACACAAGCCACTGGTATTTATCGCTTTCTTTAGTGAATACGCTCTGATGCGCATTGGAGTGTGTTTTGCTACGGATATATTTGCCGGTGGTGCTGTAATAGTCCAAAATCTGCTGTTCCTGTTACATTTTACTGTTCACCTCTCTTCTTGGATATATCTACACAGTTCTATCAGATGGCTAAAATAATTCCTACTTATGCTATACCGTTTTTCGGAAAAATGAAAATTTGGTGAAAGTTTCTCTTAAATTCTTGACAATATTTAAATAACAGCATAAAATTAAGCATATGCTTAATTTTGCAGGAGGATATTCATGGATAAAGGAGATGAAAGAAAAAAACAACTCTTACAAATTGCACTAGATGTATTCATCGAAAGAGGTTTCTACGGTACAAGTACACGCGAAATTGCAAGAAGAGCTGGTGTCAGTTCTGGCTTGTTATTTCACTATTTTAGTAATAAAGAAAGTATTTATCTTGAACTGGTAAAGATTGGTGTCGAAGAAATGAAAATAGATACAGAAATAGCAATGGAAGCACCTTGCGAATACCTTTTTCAAACCGTGAAGAATGTATTTGAACAGTTAGAAAGCAATCCCTCATTTGGGAAGATGTTTGTGTTTATGGATAATGTTCAATATACAACAGTTAATGATAAAGAAATAGAGTTGCTTTTGAAATCAATAGATATTTGCAGGCAGTGGATTCCTGTCATTTTAGAAGGGCAACGGCGCGGCGAGTTTCGAGCAGGTAATTCTCATTCGTTATGTGTCGCTATATTGGGTGCTATACAAGGAATTGCACAGGAAAAAGTCAGAATCCCCGACACACCATTACCAAAGATAGATTGGCTTATGGATATGATAGTTAATCGTACCAAATAGCATAACGCATTTATTCTTTAGGAGGGTAAAAAATTGAAAAAATTACGGAAAGGTGAACGAAAATAGAGATTTGCAGAGGTGTATAGTGATGTTAGAATGGATTAGAAAATTTGATTTAAGGAAAGCTGGAATATGTGGTGTTGCTATAGGTGGAATAAATATAATATTGCATATTTTGGTTATTGCAAATATTATTCCTTATTTATGGGTAAATGGCGGGAGAACCGAGACATTTGTAGCAGCACAGCATATTTCAACGAGTTCTATCGTAATGACTCTTGTTATTATTTTGATTACTTTAATTGCAAGCCGTATTATTCCCGTTAGATTAAATAAGTTTTGGGGGATATTACTTTCTGCATTTTTAATTATTACATTACCCATAACATTAGTGGGAGTTATTCAACAATTTTTAGGCACAACATTTGAAAAGTGTGTTACGGGAATAGTGACAATAATTGGTTTTTGTGCACATACAAGAATTGCATTTGAAAAACGATGGTAAGAAGATATACACTAGAAATTTGTTGAGAAAAAATATATCATTATAAAGCCAGACGCACAGCTGACGTAAAGAGTTATGCTATCTAACATACATCAAAAAGAGGTAAGATAACCCTCGGCAAAAAAGGTTACGTTATCTTACCTCAACAAATCTTGTATTCAGCCTGTTTTATCTCACTGCAGCACCTAAGATTCCTCCCAAGTGCTTAACATATCTCCCCGACAAATTGGAAAGCAGTCGTTATATTACCACACAAATGGAACTATTCTATATTTTACTTTCTTTTTATACTCGGCGTACCCCTCCAATCCTTTTTCAAGAACAATTTCTTCGTTTCTAATTCTCTTTGCAACAATTATAGGATATACAAGAAAAATAGCAAAAGAAAGAATAGAACCAAGCACCAATGGCATAGAAAGAAACAGAATAATCGTCACGCTATACATGGGGTGACGAACAATGCTATATAATCCTGTATCAATCACCTTTTGCCCTTGCTGAACTTCTACAGTCCGTGATAAATAGATATTCTCTCTTAACACCTCTGCATAAAGCAAATAAGAAAGTAAAAATACAGCGGTCGCTATCCATGAAACCCTATTAGGTAACATGATCCATTCAAAGCGAAAGTTTAATCCCGCTATGACAAATCCAAAAACAAACATCAAACCACGAACATCATTACAATTCCAGCAAAAAACATTGGAATAAATAATATTCCCATGAACAGCCATGCGTTCCAATAATAAAATGTTACCGCAGGCAGAAATATTAAAATCCCTATGACAACTACACCAAGTATGAATTTCCATATTGCTTGATAAAACAATTCTTTTGTCATGTATAATCACTCCTTCAAACAACAGTTTGTGCCGCTCCAAAAATTAAAAGAAAAAGAAGTAATATAACAAGCAAATTTACTTTTCCACATAATGTCCATATTTTCTCCGACTGTAACTGTCCATGCGAATTTTCTTTTTGGCTTTTTCATAAATAAACCTCCCGTTTATTAAGTATGTTTTGTATAACTAATTATACTTAGCATACTTTATAAAATCAAAAGCTTTTTGGTCTATCATAGGCGCATGGGTATCTTCAAATATCAACCACTAAAAATAAACAAGTAAAGTATCACTCACTATCAGTAGTAGAATCTAAGAAAGTGTGGTATGATAACTACATTAACTGTATTGAGACGAGGAAATGCAAGTAATGAATTATATTGTACTGGATTTAGAATGGAATCAGAGCAATACCGGTATGGAACCGGAAGTGAAGACGATGCCATTTGAAATTATTGATATCGGAGCAATTAAGCTGAATGAAGAGAAGATTATGGTGGGTGAATATAATCAGCTGATTAAGCCTACCGTTTATCAACATATGCACAGGATAACCGGCGATTTGATCCATCTTCATATGAAGGATCTGCAAAAAGGAAAACCTTTTGTGGATATGATGGAGGAATTTCTTTCCTTTTGTGGAGAGGATTATATTTTTTGTACGTGGGGTCCTCTTGATTTGTTTGAGCTGCAGAGAAATATGCATTATTATGGGATGGAGCCGCTTAGCGGTGAGCCTATCCGTTTTCTGGATATACAGAAGTTATTCAGTATTGCTTATGAGGACAAAAAAGCAAGAAGAAGTCTGGAGTATGCGACGGATTATCTGAATATCAAGAAGGATATTCCTTTTCACAGGGCATTTGGGGATGCCTATTATACGGCGGAGATTTTGGCGTGTATAGAGGATAGCGTGTTGGAGAATTATTCTATAGATACGTATATTTTGCCAAAGACCAGAAAAGAAGAGATTCATGTTCTGTTTTCGGATTATGTGAAATATATTTCCAGAGAGTTTGAGGACAAGCAGAAGGCGTTGGAGGATAGAGAGGTTATCAGCACAAAGTGCTATATGTGTCATAAAAATATCCGCAAAAAAATCCGCTGGTTTTCACCCAACGGAAGAAATTATTATAGTGTCGCCCTGTGTCCTGTTCATGGATATATGAAGTCTAAAATACGGATCCGCAAATCTGAAAACGACAAAGTATATGTGGTCAAAACTGCAAAGCTTATTTCAGAAGAGGATTTTCAGAAAATCGTGCAAAAGAAGGAACAGGCAAAGGAGCACCGCAAAGCCAAAAAAGCAAAATCAAAAATCAAAGATCAAAACCATTGAACCGGGAAGAAGGAAAGCGAGGTCCGTCTTTCCGGTTCTTTTTAACATACGGATGTTTTGTAAAGCGAGGCATCCGTTGTTTTTGCATTCTTCTGCGTCTTCTGGTGGTTCTGCCGCCGTCTAAGAAATTATAGCTGTTGATAACGGAGCGGATAACAAAAATAGCAATCAGAATAATGGCAATGATTAATATGGACATTAATACGGTTTTTATATTTATAACGATTACATTTGGTTCCTGAGTTTTTTCTGGCTCTCCTGCCTGGGTTTTTTCTGTGAAGTCATAAGAGACAGGGGTATCTTCTGCAAGATCTACAGTTGCGTTGCCAACATAAGCGCCGTGATAATAATAATTGATTACGGCAACTTCGTTTTTTTTGGATGTATCATAAGAAATCTGGGAATCAAGATCATCGAAGGTGATGGTCTTTGGCATAATCAGATAGCTGTTCTGGTTTAAAGTCAAAATTGGTTTTGAATTCCCAAATACATCATTTGATGTGTTAAAAAAGTTAGAATTTTGTATGGAGTAATCGGTTTCGTTTTCTGAAACATTTACAGCAGAAAAATTAGTAAAGCCATAGGAAAAGAGCTTTACCGTATCGTAAAATTGTTCTGGACTTTCTTCTTTCATTATGACACAGATCAGCTTCATGCCGTTTTGTTCTGCACATGTCACAAGGGTCTGTCTTGCTTCGTCAGTGTAGCCGGTCTTGCCGCCTTTGATTCCATCATAAGCGATTTCGCCGGTAATCAGCTTATGTTTGTTTCTCTCAATAAAGTCGTCGGGCTGAGTGGCTGTTGCCTGAAAATGATGGGAAGGGGTGTTGCCTATTTTGGTAAGCAGTTCGTTTTGGAAAAAAGCTCTTGCAATCAGGGCGAGATCATAAGCGGAAGTATAATGATTTTCATCAAATAATCCGTGTGCATTGGTAAAGTGTGTATTTTCACATCCAAGTTCAGCCGCTTTCTGATTCATCATCAAGGCAAATTCATCTGTACTTCCGGCAATGTGTTCAGCTACGGCGTTTGCCACCTCGTTGGCAGATGCAACCAGTATGCCATAAAGGCATTCTTCTAAAGGCATGGATTGCCCTTCGTCGATTCCAATATTAGAACTTCCGAGTTCGATGCTAAAGACGGCATTGTGGGAAAACTTGATCATCTCATCCAGTTTACAGTTTTCTGCTGCAAGAAGGCAGGTCATTAATTTGGTGGTACTGGCAGGATAAGCTTTTTCATCAATATTTTTAGCATATAAAATAACACCCGTATTCGCATCCATCAAAATGGCAGACTGGGCGCCAATGGCAGGACCGGCAGGCCAGTTTTCAATCTGATTGCTTTGGATGGGAAGGGATTTACGCTCTTCCGCCTGTTCATTCGCTTCTTCTAAACTTGCGGGGGCAGCATAGGTATGGAGCCCTGTGCAGGCAAAGATGGCAATATATAAAAATGCGGATAGTATTCTTCGTCCTATCCGTTTGGATTTATGGTAATTCATAGTGACTCCTCAAACTGTTTTGACTCTAGTATCTGCGTTTAAAATCTAATTATTAGTTTACATTTTGCAGATGTTCTTGACAAGCCTTTTTTCCGACTTATTTTCCTCTTTTCATATGGTAAAAAATGTTGTAAAATAAATGACTGAAAAAGGATGATAATTGTCTTATATTTGGAAGGAATTGTTCATGAGACTTAGAAATATTAAAGGCGCCAGGGATGTCATAGCAGAAAGTCCGCTGGTGGTCCATGAGCCGGAAAAGAGGAAGGGAAAATGGAAGGAAGTTTTCGGAAATGACCATCCTATCCGAATCGAGATCGGCATGGGAAAGGGAAAGTTTTTGTATGAGCTTGCCGGAAAGAATCCGCAGATAAATTACATAGGAATAGAAAAGTATTCAAGTGTTTTGCTAAGAGCATTGCAAAAAATGGAAGTACAACCGCTTGAAAATCTTTTGTTCATCCGTATGGATGCAGAAGAGATCTTAGAGGTTTTTGGCACAGAAGAGGTGGAGCGGATTTATTTAAACTTTTCAGACCCCTGGCCTAAGGACAGGCATGCAAAAAGACGCCTTCCATCGAAGGAATTTCTTTCAAGGTATGATCAGTTCCTTCAAAAGGATGGTATGTTAGAGTTTAAGACGGATAACAGGAAACTGTTTGATTTTGCTGTAGGGGAACTTTCTGCGGCGGGATGGGAGACAGTCAATATCACTTATGACCTTCATCACGATTCCGAAATGGCAGAAGGAAATGTCATGACAGAATACGAAGAGAAATTTTCATCCCAAGGCAATCCCATTTATAAATATATAATTAAAAGATAAATGAATTGGTTAAACTAAAAATAATGAATAATTTAATGGTTTAGGAAAGGAGCAGATATGGAGCTGAAAATTACAGACAGCAATTTTGAAGAGGAAGTTAGGAAAAGCAATTTACCGGTTATGGTGGATTTTTATGCAGATTGGTGCGGACCTTGCAAAATGATGGCGCCTCTTGTAGCAGGACTTGCAGAAAGCTACAGCGGCAAATGTAAAATAGGCAAATGCAATACAGATGAAAACCCGAATCTTAGCAGGGAATTTAAAATCATGTCCATTCCCACCTTTTTATTCTTTAAAGATGGAAAGCTGGCAGACACCGTAATAGGAGCCGTTTCTAAAAGTGAATTAGAAGAAAAAATAAAGCAGGTGCTGGCGTAAGCCTCACCTGCTTTAGTACGGATGGGAAAGGCGTGGATAAAAAATGTACTTAATTTTTTTCCTTATATGGATCATATTTAATGGACAATTTACATTGGAGATTGCAGCTTTCGGCGTTGTGATAGCAGGGTTGATGTACTGGTTTATCTGTAAGTTTTTAGATTACAGACCGGAAAAGGACTTGATTTTAGGTAAGAAGCTGATTCAGATTATACATTATGTGTTTGTGCTGGTGACAGAAATTATTAAGGCCAATTTTGCCGTTATCAAAATGATTATGTCATCAAGGTATGAAATCGAGCCGGTTGTGGTGCGGTTCAAAACGGATCTGAAAACCACACCTGCCAGGATTCTGCTGGCGAATTCTATTACGCTTACACCAGGTACCATTACAGTAGCGTTAAACGGGGATGAGTATGTAGTGCATTGTTTGGATAAAAGTCTGGCAGAGGGAATCAATAGTTCGGTTTTTGTGACGCTTCTACAGGAAATGGAAGGGGTGGATGAAATTGCAGATGAGTGAAAATCTCAATACTTTGGACAAAATCTATCAAGGCATGTACATAGCAGTTTTGATCATCCTTGCAGTGATGCTGTTTGCCTGCCTGATCCGTGCGGTGAAGGGACCTCGGATTGCGGATCGCATTGTGGCAGTGAATATGATGGGCACCATGGTCATGGTTATGATAGCCGTTCTTTCCCTCCTGCTCAAGGAAGGATTTTTGATAGATATATGTCTGATCTACGCTTTGGTAAGCTTCCTGGCTGTTACCGTCATATCAAAGGTTTATATAGGCGTTTATGCGGAAAAAAGACAGGCATTAAATCCGGAAGCGGAGGAAGAAAGCGCGGAAGGAAATAAGGAAGGGGATGATCTGCTTGGAAATTCTTGAATGGGTTAAATTGGTGATAGGAGGCGCACTGATTATATGCGGTCTGATAATATTTTTAATTGAATTATATGGCATTTTTCATTTTCGGTATGTTTTGAATAGAATGCATGCGGCAGCTATGGGAGATACGCTAGGTATCAGTGTTTCGCTTGTAGGACTTATGATTTTTTCGGGATTTAATTTTACGACCCTTAAGATGATGCTGATTGTGATTTTTTTATGGTTTGCTTCCCCAGTTTCTTCACATTTGTTGGCAAGACTTGAGTTTACTACCAACGAAAATTTAAAGAGTCATTGCCAAGTTTATAAAAACCTTGCAGATCTGGAAAAAGAAATAAAACAAGAACGTGAGAAAGAAGCAGGAGGAGAAGAGAAATGACCACATTTCAGTGCATCCTTATGGGATTTTTGATTGTCTGTGCGATATCGGTGAGCTTTTCAAAAAATCTGCTGAATTCCATATTGATCTATATGTCTTATAGTCTGATCATGTCTATTATATGGGTCTGTTTAGAGTCTCCTGATCTGGCAATTACCGAGGCGGCGGTAGGAGCAGGTATTACCAGTATTTTATTTTTTGCTACTTTAAAGAAAATTCACGCAATTCAGATAGAAAAGGAAAAAGAAGAAAAAGCCGACCAGAAGGAGGCGGAATCAAATGAGTAGATTGAAACCGGATAAGGAATATGAAAAAACGGGTGCTTTTCATTTTTTCAGATGGCTTTCGGGAAGCAAGGATCCTTATGTGGGTGAGGTGGAAATGCAGCCTCAGAAGGAGCTGCAGACACAAGAGTCTACCATTCTCGAACGTATGAATGAAACACAAATGCTGCGGGATAAAGTATATGATGTGGAAAATAATAAGATTTTAACGCTTTTTCACAAAATTTATGTGGCAGCAGCAATAGTGTTCTGCATTGCCTTGGTGGGGCTATTGCTTTATACCGTATCTTTTCTACCCAGAATCGGCAATTCTGCCAATCCCGATAACAATATTGTTTCCGAGAGATATATAGAGAAGGGTCTTCAAGAGACAGGTGCGCTTAATATCGTATCCGGTATGATTCTGACTTACAGGGCGTTTGATACCTTTGGAGAAACCAATGTACTTTTTATTGCAACCTGCTGTGTCATGATTCTTCTGATGGTGGATGACGCTATTTTAAAGAAACAGGAAGATAAAGATGATAGGCGTTTTGAGCCCAAAAATGATGTTATATTGCAGGGAACAGCGTTTGTCCTGTGTCCGATTATTTTTATTTTTGGTATTTATGTGATTTTAAATGGGCATCTTTCTCCCGGCGGAGGATTTTCCGGCGGGGCGATTTTAGGCGCAGGTCTGATTCTTTATACCAGTGCTTTTGGTTTTAAGAAGACACAGAGATTTTTTAATGAACTAATATATAAAATTGCAAAAATAACGGCGTTGTGCATGTATGGCATCATAGGTTCCTATTTTTATATTATGGGTGCGAATGGCTTTGACAATCATATACCTTTAGGTATACCAGGTCATATCTTAAGCGGGGGTATTATCCTGCCTATCGATATTTGCGTAGGTCTTGAGGTGGCGTGTACCATGTATGCATTTTATGCATTGTTCAGAAGAGGAGGTCTGTAGAATGGGAGCAAATCTTTTTGCCAATTACGGTGAAGCGGTTGCCATGATCTTGTTTGGTATTGGATTTGGAAATCTGCTTCTGCAGAGTAATCTGATAAAAAAAATCATTGGACTGAATATCATGGATACGGCAATTTATTTGTTTCTTGCGGAAAAAGGATATATTGCAGGACGGGCAGCGCCAATCGTTAAGGATGGGGTGCAGAGTATGGAAGTGTACATCAATCCGATTCCCAGCGGTCTGGTGCTTACGGGTATTGTGGTTTCGGTATCTGTCAGTGCACTGATGCTTTCCATAACGATTCGCCTGTATCGGCGTTATCACACGCTGGATTTGGACGAAATTTCTTTGAGACTGAAAAGGGAGGGGCTGTAAATGGATTTTGTACAGAATTTTCCTGCTGCCTCCATTTTGCTTTGTCTGTTTGCCGGAATCATCAGCTCCGGTTTAAAGAAGAAGGCAGCGAGAAGAGTAAATACAATTTTAATATTGATCGTAGCATTTTTAAGTACCTGTACCCTCTTATACACGATGCGTACCGGAGAAGCTTTTGTATACGTGATGGGCAGATTTCCGGCGCCTTGGGGAAATGAAATCCGTGCAGGGGTGTTAGGTCCGTTAGTGGCGTTGTTTTTCTGTGTCATTATGCTTCTGTCCTTAGAGGGTGGAAGGAAAAAGCTGGCAGACGAGGTGGAAGAAGAAAAAACATTTCTCTATTATGTGCTCATGGATCTGCTGCTTGCCTCCTTGCTTGCATTGATTTATACCAATGACTTATTTACAGCTTATGTGTTTGTGGAGATTAATACGATCGCCGCGTGCGGTCTGATTATGATTAGGCAGAATGGGAGAACCATCGAGGCGGCGGCAAGATATATGATTATGAGCCTATTAGGTTCCGGTCTTCTGCTTATGGGAATCTGTATGCTGTATGATATGACGGGACATCTTCTTATGAGTAATATTAGGGAGCAGGTGATATATCTTTATGCAGCGGGGGAATATCGGATTCCGCTTTTGGTTACGATAGCACTAATGTCGGTAGGGCTTGCCATTAAGAGTGCATTGTTTCCCTTCCACGCATGGCTTCCAGATGCCTATGGGTATTCAACCGTTTCTTCTGCTGCTATTTTATCGAGTTTGGTTTCTAAAGGATATATTCTTTTACTGATTAAGATTATTTACCGGGTGATTGGATTTGATGTTTTTTATAACAGCAGAATCATAGATGTACTGTTTGCTTTTGGTCTGATGGGCATGATTTTTGGTTCCTTCAGCGCCATTAGGGAAAATGATGTGCGCAGAATGATCGCGTTTTCATCGGTGGCACAGATTGGCTATATTTATATGGGTATTGGAATGGGAACCCAGGCAGGTATGACAGCGAGCGTATTTCATATTCTTTCCCATGCGGCTACAAAGTCTTTGCTGTTCATTGCGGCAATTGGACTTACGGATGTATCGGGGGGCAGCAGAAAGCTGGTAGAACTGACTGGCGCTGCATATCGGAATAAATGGGCGGGCGCTGCTTTTACGGTGGGTTCATTGTCCATGGTAGGTGTTCCGCTGTTTTCAGGATTTATCAGTAAGCTATTGTTTTCACAGGCGGCAGTGCAGAATGGAACGAAGATGCTGCCGGCTTTGATTGTGCTTGGTGTCAGCACCATATTAAATGCGATTTATTTCATGAAGACAGTAATCCGTATCTATACGCCAGTAGAAAGCGGAAAATATGAAAGCATTTCGTTTAACAAAATGAAGCTGTATTGTCTGACGCTGGTCTTTTTCGTCGTCCTTAATGTGATTCTGGGCGTAAGCTCCCAGCCAATCGTGGATCTGATAGAGCAGGGTCTTGTGATGTTCTCATAAGGAGGTGTGCTGCGTGTACTACATAATATTGTCGATTCTGTTTCCGGTTCTTTCAGGGGTCTACCTTCTTGTGAGAAAGGAAATGAAAAGCAGGAAAAATCTGTTATGGACAACAGGGATCTTTTTTGTCATAACAGCAGTGTTTGTAATGCTGGCTCTTTATACCTGGGAAGGCGGGATATTTGCTTTATTCAGTCTGACGCAGAGGCTTCCGATTCTGTTTAAGGTAGATGAGGTAAGCGTCGTCTTCTCTGTGATGGCGGTAATCATCTTTCTTTGTGCAGGTTTATTTTCTTTTGAATATATGAAACATGAGCAAAAGGAAAAGCGTTATTATGGCTTTTATTTGATTGCATTTGGTGTTCTGCTTGCGCTTTGCTTTGCAGGAAATCTGATTACATTTTACTTATTTTTTGAGATGTTGACGTTGGTTTCCATGCCGCTTGTACTGCATAACGGCAGCCGGGAAGCCATTATGGCAGGTCTTAAGTATTTATTTTATTCTTTAAGCGGCGCGTATATGGCGCTTTTTGGATTATATTTTATTGAAAGATATGGGAATACGCTGACTTTTAGCCCTGGCGGTGTGATCAGCAGTCAGGCGGCAGAAGGACACAGTGCTATGCTTCTTTGCATTGCGTTTGCCATGTTAATTGGCTTTGGCGTAAAAGCAGGTATGTTTCCCATGCATGCATGGCTTTCGGCAGCCCATCCGGTAGCGCCTGCGCCGGCTTCAGCAGTTCTTTCAGCCGTAATTGCAAAGGCAGGTGTATTGGCGGTGGTGCGTGTGGTCTATTATATATTCGGCGCTTCCTTTTTAAGAGGAACCTGGGTTCAAAAGACATGGATGGTACTGACGCTGATTACGATTTTGATGGGTTCAGTGCTGGCATACAGGGAGCCGGTTTTTAAAAAGCGTCTTGCTTATTCTACGGTCAGTCAGGTGTCCTACATTTTATTCGGTCTTTCTGTTATGAATGCAGATTCCTTGACAGGCGGGTTTTTACATGTGCTTTGCCATGGATTCATTAAGGCAGGGTTGTTTCTCTGTGCGGGCGCCATTATCTATAAAACAGGAAAGACAAGAGTGGAGCAGCTGCGTGGGATTGGAAAGGAAATGCCGGTTTTAATGTGGTGTTATACGATTTTATCCTTAGGGCTTATTGGGATTCCTCCAATGTGCGGCTTTGTAAGTAAGTGGTATCTGGCGGAGGGTGCACTTTCCAGTTCACTATACGGATTTTCCTGGATTGGACCGGTAATTCTGCTTCTCAGCGCGCTTTTAACGGCAGGTTACCTGCTCCCGGTTACCATTTCGGGATTTTTCCCAGGGGCAGACTATCCTTATGGAGCCTTAGAGAAAAAGGAACCTTCATGGTTTATGACGGTTCCAGTACTGGCATTGACGATACTGTCTGTAGTAATTGGTTTGCTTCCCGAGGGGTTGATCTACTATCTGTCACAGATGATCGAGAAGCTAATTTAGGGGAGGAGAACAGTTATGATTTTGTTGGTTATTGCAATTCCTATTATAGCCGGTGCGCTGATTTCCCTGATTCCTTTTAAAGAACGGCGGCACATGGAGGTTTTTCTGGAAACATGGATCGTCCTTAATAGTCTGCTGGTTTTGTATCTTTTGGTCCATCGCCCAGATCATGTCGTTACTTTAGCGAATTTTACAGGAAACCTTTCTATTGGCTTTAAAGTGGATGGAATGAGTATGGTGTTTGCCGGTCTTGTTTCTGCATTATGGCCCTTTGCCACATTATATGCATTTGAATATATGACAAAAGAAGAACATGAAAAGATTTTTTTCACCTTTTTTACCATGACTTATGGAGTGACTTTGGGAATTGCCCTTTCAGCGAATCTGCTTACCATGTATTTCTTTTACGAGCTGCTTACATTGGTAACCGTTCCGCTTGTTATGCACACACTGACAAGGGAAGCCATATTGGCAAGCAGGAAATATTTATATTATTCTCTTGGCGGCGCAGCATTTGCATTCATTGGTCTGATTTTTATTATTATATATGGAAGCACCACGGACTTTGTGCTTGGCGGCGTGCTTGACCTCGAAAAAGTAGGGGATAGGACGAATGTGCTTTTGCTGATTTACGTGATTGCTTTTATGGGGTTTGGTGTGAAAGCGGCAGTTTGTCCGTTTAATTCCTGGCTGCCGGATGCGGGTGTAGCGCCTACGCCTGTGACGGCGCTGCTTCATGCGGTTGCGGTGGTAAAATCTGGTGCGTTTGCAATTATCCGTCTGACGTATTACAGTTTTGGAACGACCTTTCTGGAAGGAACCTGGGCGCAGACGACGGTCATGTTGGTGGTGATGTTCACAATTGTATACGGATGCAGCCGTGCGGTAAAAGAAACACATTTGAAGAGGAGGCTGGCTTATTCCACAATCAGCAATCTTTCCTATGTTTTATTTGGCGTGACGATTATGACGCCTCTTGGCATGGTGGGTGCGCTTACGCATTTGGTTTTTCATGCAGTGATGAAAATCAGTTCTTTCTTTTGTGCGGGGGCGGTTATGCATCAGACAGGGAAACAGTATGTACATGAACTTGACGGAATGGGATATAAAATGCCCTGCGTGTTTGGCATATTTACGGTCTCTTCCTTTGCACTTATGGGCGTGCCGGGGTTTGCCGGTTTTGTAAGTAAATGGAATTTGGCAACGGCTGCGGTGGAGAGTGGAAACCGCATTGCGTACGGAGGAATCATATGCCTTTTGCTCTCCGCCCTGCTTACGGCGATTTATATGCTCACCATTGTGGTAAGGGCATTTTTCCCACAAAAGGATTTTGAGATGGAAATGCTTTCTGGAATAAAAGATCCCAACTGGAAAATGTTGGTTCCATTGTTTATTTTTACAATAAATATGATTATGCTGGGACTTTGTTCTGCACCATTGGTGAATTTTTTTACGAATGTGGCAGCTGGCGTGTATTAGGAGGAATGAGGTATGGAGCTATTGCTTGGCAGTATGATATTTTTTCCCATGGTTTCTTCTGTTGTAGGATATGTGATTGGAAAAAGCAGAAAGAATATGCGGGATTATTTTGCGGATGCGGCGGCAGGAATAGAATTTTTTGTAGCTCTTTATCTGCTGGTCATTGTCCTTCATGGGGGAGGCAGCCGCATTTATTTGGAGATTTCTGGAATATGCGGCATGGGGCTGCATTTTACGCTGGACGGTTTCAGAGCGCTTTATGCCTGCATAGCCGCATTTATGTGGTTCATGACAACTTTGTTTTCAGAGGAATATTTTGCCCATTACCGGAACAGGAACAGATATTATCTGTTTCTTCTCCTCACGCTGGGCGCCACGGAGGGCGTTTTCTTGTCGGCTGATTTTTATACGGTCTTTATCTTTTTTGAGATCATGTCCTTTACTTCTTATGTATGGGTCGCACATGATGAGAAAAAGGAATCCATGCGTGCCGCGAATACGTATCTGGCAGTGGCGGTGATTGGTGGACTTGTGATGCTGATGGGCATTTTTCTGTTACAAAATACAGTGGGAACGCTGATGTTTGATGAACTGATCAGCTTATCAGGCGAGAGCAGGTATGCTTTAGAACCGGTTTTATTACAAATATTGTGGGCGGCAGGAATCTGTATGCTCTTTGGATTTGGCGCCAAGGCGGGAGCATTTCCGCTTCATATCTGGCTTCCCAAAGCGCATCCAGTGGCGCCTGCGCCTGCATCGGCACTTTTGTCGGGCATTCTTACCAAGGCAGGGATGTTTGGAATTTTGATTCTGACGGGTTATCTTTTTCTTGGGGACAAATATTGGGGAAGTATGATTCTGGTAATTGGTGTCTGCACGATGGTGACAGGCGCTGTGCTTGCTTTGTTTTCTGTAGATTTAAAACGCACGCTGGCGTGTTCCTCCGTATCTCAGATTGGTTTTATCCTTGTGGGTGTGGGAATGTCTGGGATTTTAGGAGCGGAAAATGCATCTGCGATAAGAGGAAGTCTTCTTCATATGGTAAATCACTCTATAATCAAACTGGTGCTGTTCATGGCAGCAGGTGTGGTGTTCATGAATGTTCATAAGTTGAATTTAAATGAAATACGCGGGTTTGGAAGAAAGAAGTCGCTCCTTCATTTCATTTTCCTGATGGGGGCTTTGGGAATCAGCGGTGTGCCTCTTTTTAACGGATATATCAGCAAGACGCTTATTCATGAAAGTATTGTGGAATATCTGGCATTAGTAAGAATGGAAGCGGTATCTGGTGTTTTTGATGCTCGTTTCATGCAGAGTGTTGAGTGGGTATTCTTAATCAGCGGAGGTCTGACGGCGGCATACATGCTCAAGCTTTATATTGCATTGTTTTGGGAGAAAAATAATGATACGCGGGTACAGGAAGATTTTGATTCTATAAAAGGAAATTATATGAACAAAGCCAGTGCATCGGCTTTGACCATAAGTGCAGTGCTGCTTCCGGTCATGGGGCTGTTTCCTAATCAAATTATGGGTGCCGTTGCAGATTTAGGACAGGGTTTTATGCACGTTACGGGTGACGCCTATCAAGTGGATTGGTTTGCATTTGAGAGCCTGGAAGGTGCGGTAATCTCACTTTTGATTGGAGCAGTCCTATATCTTTTGGTAGTGAGGGTTTGGCTGACCAAGAAAGAAAATGGCAGGACAATATATGTAAACCGATGGAACAAATATCTGGATTTAGAAAATCTGATTTACCGTCCGATTCTGTTAAAGGCACTGCCGTTTGTGCTTGGTGTGGTGTGCAGAGTGCTGGATAGTCTGGTAGATGCGATTGTGGTATTTTTGCGCAAGACAGTTTACAGGGACAGCAGGCTGCCTCATGAATTGGAGGAAGGAAACAGGTTTACCCATATAGCGGGATGCTTGGCCAATGGGGTAGAGCGGCTGCTGAATGCAACGGTTTGGAGGAAACATCCTCGGATGGTTGACTACGAGCATAAATATGCTTTGATACATGAAGAATTATCGGAGGAACAGACGATTATAGGGAGGAGCTTGTCGTTTGGACTTCTGCTGTTCTGTGTAGGACTGATCATTACAGTGGTTTATTTATTAGTGTAAGCGTCCTTTTACTGGCGAACCAGTAACGCAGCACAGGATGGGGACTCCTTATGGCATATTTCCCTATCCTGTGCGGACTAAACGTTATTTTAGAAAAGAAAAATCATTTGCGTTCATATTGACATTTTGTTGTAAAAATTGTATGATGTACAAGGTTATAAGTTTACGGCGTGTGGCTCAGCTTGGTAGAGCGCTACGTTCGGGACGTAGAAGTCGCAGGTTCAAATCCTGTCACGCCGATTACTTTAAAATGGCAGCATACGTATGTTATGCTGCCATCATTGTTTAACACAAGGATGCCCCGCAAAGCGTGGCATCCGTTGTTTAAATTAGCAGTGCTTGTCATTACAATGGTAAAAGAGTAAGGGAGTCGATAGATGGAAGAGAAGAAAAATCAGGATAACACTGATTTTATGATAGAGAAAATTAAACAAAGACCTCTGAACAAAAGGAAACTGGTACAACGTACACTGATTACCGCCGCAATGGCTGTGGTGTTTGGTATGGTGGCATGTTTTACTTTTCTGCTGCTTGAACCGGTCATCAGCAACAGGTTATATCCAGAAGAAGAGCCTCAGACAGTGGTATTCGTAGAAGAGACGGAAGAAGATGAGATTCTTCCTGAAGATATGATTGCGGATGATTCCCAGATGCAGTCAGAACCTTCTGAACCGCCGGTATTAGAAGATGAGCAGATTGCGCAGCTTCTTTCAAAGATGGAACTTGAAATGGAGTTGGGAGTGGAAGATTATCTTTCCATTTTGAAGGGTGTTGAAGAAATCGCGAAGGAAGTGCGAAATTCTGTGGTGACGGTGGTAGGGGTCACTTCTGATGTGGGATGGCTTGATAATGAGTATGAAAGCAAAGGGGCGGTAGCCGGTGCTGTGGTGGCGGATAATGGAAGAGAATTGCTTATCCTGGCAAATGTCAGCAGCATCAAAGAGGCGGATTCCTTGAAGGTAGCTTTTGCAGATGGGCAAGAGTATCAGGCGACTATCAAAAAGAAGGATAATAACACAGGGCTAGCCATTATAGCCATACCAAAAGGAAATATAAAAAATGGTACACTTGATATTGCAAAGGCAGCGGAGCTTGGGGCGTCCGGGAGCAGCTTAACGGGAAGTCCGGTCATTGCGCTGGGAAGACCTGTAGGTACGGAAGGTTCTCTTTGTTTTGGTAATATCACCTCCGTTGGAAATACCATTAAGCTTCCGGATTCTAATTATAAGTATATGACGACGGATATATACGGCAGCAGTAATGCAAGCGGCATATTGGTTAATTTAAGAGGGCAGATCGTTGGTATCATTGACATGTCTTATAATTCCAGCGACATTAAAAATCTGGTCAGTGCGGTTGGCATCACGGAGCTTAAAAAGGTCATTGAAAGTCTTTCAAACGACAGAGATATTGCTTACTTCGGTGTCTATGGCACAGATGTAACAGAGAAGGCAAATCAGGAGCTGGGTGTTCCTTTTGGCGCCTATATCACGCAAATTGACATGGATTCCCCGGCGATGAATGCAGGGATCCAAAGCGGGGACGTGATTACACGGGTAAAGGGAACAGAAATTAAAAATTATCAGAACCTTGTGAAAGCGCTTCTTTTGGAGGAACCGGAAAAGACCTTGTCCATCGGACTCATGCGGCAGGGACCGGACGGATATATTGAAATGGAAGTCAGCGTAGTGCTTGGCTCGATGAAAGAATAAAAAAAGGGAGGATGCGGGCAAGGGTCCGTAAGAAGAGATGAAATATATTAAAGACTATAAAGACGGTGATAGAGTATTTGATATTTATCTGTGCAAGCATAAGCTTTCGGCAGTCACGAAAAACGGAAAGCCCTATGAGAGCCTTATTTTGCAGGATAAGACAGGTACCATAGACGCCAAGGTATGGGATCCTAATAATGCGGGCATTGGTGAATTTGATGCCCTTGATTACATAGAAGTGTATGGAGATGTCACAAGCTTTCAAAGCGCTTTGCAGGTAAATGTCAAGAGAATCAGAAAGTGTCAGGAAGGAGAGTATGCTCCTTCTGATTATCTTCCGGTAAGTAAATTTGACATTGAGGAAATGTTTAAGGAATTGCTTGGGTTTATTGAAGGAGTTAAGAATCCATATTTGAAACAACTTTTGCAGGCATTTTTTGTGGAAGACAAAGAATTTATCAAGGCATTTAAGCAGTCTTCCGCTGCGAAAACAGTTCATCATGGTTTTGTAGGCGGGCTTTTGCAGCACACGTTAAGTGTGGCAAAGCTTTGTGATTACTATTGCAGCGCTTATCCGTTGCTCAATAAGGATTTGTTGATTAGCGCAGCAATCTGCCACGATATCGGAAAGACCAGAGAACTTTCTCTTTTCCCTCAAAACGACTACACGGATGAGGGGCAGTTCCTGGGGCATATCGTAATCGGCACAGAAATGCTTGGCGAAAAAATAAGCAGGATAGAAGGCTTTCCGGTTATTCTTGCAAGCGAATTGAAGCATTGTATTTTATCCCATCACGGGGAATATGAATTTGGATCTCCTAAAAAGCCTGCAATTATGGAAGCTGTGGCGCTTAACTTTGCAGATAATACGGATGCAAAGATGCAGACTTTTACGGAGTTATTGGAAAATTCCACGGAGACAGGGTGGATGGGATTTAATCGGTTGTTCGATTCTAATTTGAGAGGAACAAAGTTGGAGTAAGTATTTTACATGGAAGATCGTAATAGAAGATAAGGTTCAGATTTTGTTATGAAAGCGTATAAGAGCTGCTTTCCGATTGGGAAGGCGGCTCTTTTTTTGTCGTAAATGAAACAAAAATATATTTTTGTTTCCTGCCGGTTAGTGAATGGGGAAACTATAACTTTAACAGTAATAACATCAATGTTATAATCGTTCACATAATAAGGAAAATGCATCGTGATTTTTGTGCAGAAAGACAAGAAAAAATTATTTGTGCAGATTCTTGTTGGTATGTTTTACAAAATCTCCGCTCATTTTACTTTCATATTGTTGAATACGTACATCCAGTTCTTCCTTTGTGAGAAGTTCATAGGCGGGAAGGTTGTATACAAACTGGGTATAAATCTTTTCAACAGGGCTTGCAAAATGGCTGTTGGACCAATCAATCAATAAATTCGTGTTAATGATGGTGGTTGCCCATGCGGGGGAGAATCCTGTCCAATTGGTAGAAAGTCGGGTTAAGATATCAGGAAGTATTTTGGCTCCTTCATCATCGCTGAGCAGATTGCCGTATAATCTGGGATGGCTTTTGATGATGGTAAGAATGATGATCATAACATCTTTGAAGGTTGCCTTTTTGCCGCCTATGATTACAGCGCTTGCCAGCTGTTTGGAAAAGAAGTCGATGGCAAGATCATACTTGCTTTGGTAAAAACGATAAAAAGAACGGTGGCTGATATGGCTGTTTTCAATGATGGCGGTGACACGGACGGAGGAAAAGGATTGTTTTTCCATTAAATCTGAAAAGGCATCTTGAATTTTGATTTCTATATTAGAAGCAGAAGCCATGAATTTATTCTCCTTCATGTAAAAATAATTATGCTTAGGCTGATTATAGATGAGAATTAAGGCGCTGTCAATGCGACAAAAAATGGGATGCAAAAGAGCAGGAAGGAATGAAGAAAAATGAAATGTCTTGTTTTTGATTTTGGAGGAAGTTCAGTAAAATATGGAATTGTAGATGACCAAGCCCGCCTTTTATTTTCTGATAAGATGCCTGCTCCGCTTGGCTCTGTGGAGGCATTTATCCAAACCATAAAAAGTCAGTATGAAAAATACGGAACGGAGGTTGATGGAATTGCTTTAAGTCTGCCGGGAATCGTGGACAGTGAAAGCGGATTTCATTATGGATCGGGAGCCTACAGTCAAATTTTAAAAGATAAAAATGTGATAAAGCTGGTAAGTCAGACGTGTGAAACCAAGACAGCGGTGGAAAATGACGGGAAATGCGGTGCTCTTTCAGAGGCGTGGACCGGCGCCCTTTCGGATGTGAAGGATGGAGCGGTACTGATCCTTGGAACGGGAATCGGCGGCGGTGTGATCATCGATAAAAAAATACATAGAGGTCTTAACTTCTCTGCGGGAGAGTTTTCCTTTACATTAACGAAATTTAATGGATATACCATCACAGATGAAGCATGGGTGCATATTGGCATTGTTGGTATGACTTATAAATTATGCAAATGGAAGAACCTTGATTTATCTGTTCAGGATGCAGGAGATACTCTTGTAAAATATGACAAGCTGCTGAAAGCAGACTATCCTGTGTATGAACAACCAGCAAGAAAAATCAAAGTGAATGGAAAGCAGATTTTTAAATGGATAGAAGAAGGGGATCAGGATGCGCAAAAGGTATATGAGGAGTTCTTAAATTCCATGGTGATGCTGATTCACAACATACAGACCTGCTTTGCACCGCCTAAGATTATTATTGGCGGAGGATTAAGCCGGGTGGAACGGTTAATGCCGGACATTAACAGAGAATTGGAAAAGTTTTATGCGAAGTGTTGTATTCCTGATACGCTGCATGCAAATCTGCAAAAAAGCAGGTATCTGGATGAATGCAATCTTTTAGGAGCTATGTATAGTTTTATGGATCGATACGGGAGGTAAAGTTATGTTTCCAGAATCGTTTTTATGGGGAGGCGCCGTTGCTGCAAATCAATGTGAAGGGGCATATGCAGAAGACGGCAAGGGTCTTTCCATCGCTGATGTGATGCCCAGAGGGGTTATGGGGGAACCTACGAAAGAACCTGTCAAGGAAAACTTAAAGCTTACAGGTATTGATTTTTATCATCGCTATCAGGAAGATATCAAAATGTTTGCGGAGATGGGGTTTAAGGCTTTCCGCACTTCCATCGCCTGGTCGCGGATTTTCCCAAAAGGGGATGAGGAAGTTCCCAATGAAGCAGGGCTTGCGTTTTATGATAGGGTTTTTGATGCCTGCCTTTCTTACGGTATGGAACCTGTTGTCACCTTGTCCCACTACGAAACGCCTCTTTATCTTGCCAAAACCTATGACGGTTTCAGGGACAGGCGCATGATTGAATTTTATATGCGCTACTGCAAGACGGTGTTTCAGAGGTATAAAGGAAAAGTCCGTTACTGGCTCACCTTTAATGAAATCAATTCTGTACTGAATCATCCACTGTTAAGCGGCGGGATATGGACGTCTAAAGAAAAGCTTACCTTAGGTGACAAACTGCAGGCAATCCATCATGAGCTTGTCGCCTCAGCAGCTGTAACCAGACTTGCCCATGAAATAGACTCGAAAAATAAAGTGGGATGTATGATAGCCAGCGTGCCTTACTATCCTGCAACACCTGATCCTGAGGATATGATTAAGGCAATGCTGAAAGAACAATTTGGCTACTTGTTCACAGATGTACAGGTTAGAGGATATTATCCCGGTTATATAAAAAGGTGGTTAAAAGAAAATAATATCATATTGAACAAGGAAAACGGAGACGATGAAATATTAAAGAATACGGTGGATTTTATTTCATTCAGTTATTACATGAGTTTATGCGTCTCTTCCGATACTTCCAGAGAATCGGTTAAATTTTTTGGAACCACAGCGGAAAATCCCTACTTAAAAAATACCAAGTGGGGATGGCCCATCGATCCCAAGGGACTTCGGCTGACTTTGAACCGATTGTATGACAGATACCAAAAACCCCTGTTCATAGCGGAAAATGGAATGGGCGCTGTGGATGAACTGATTGAAAAGGATGGAAGTTATACCGTTGAGGATGATTACCGGATTGATTATTTAAAACAGCATCTTCTGCAGGTGGAAAAAGCCATTGATGACGGCGTGGAAGTGCTGGGGTATGCGGCATGGGGATGCATCGATCTTGTGAGTGCATCTACCAGTCAGATGTCTAAGAGATATGGATTTATTTACGTTGACAGAAATGACGATGGCACCGGAACCTTAAACCGCTACAAAAAGAAGAGCTTTTATTGGTATAAGAAAGTGATTGAGACAAAGGGGCAGAGCCTTCACGAACCAGATATCTTACAGCAAGCTTAAATTTGATTGCTGCCTGTGGAAATTTATTCTGAATGACAAAATAACAATAGCGTTATTTTGCAAAAATAAAAAAGGAGATGTTTATTATGGCAGAAGCAGAGAAAACAACCAACACTTATCCCTACCGTCCCCCTAAAAAATATCCGCAAAAGGATTTACATGGACGTGTACGCTTTGGAAGAATCTTTTATCATGACCTTGAGAGAGCACAGAAGTTCTTTGTAAATGTGTTTGGATGGGACATGATAGACGCAGTCATCCTTGGCATTGATGATTATGAGCACAGACCCCTGTTTGTTGCCACTGGTCCGTCTCAAATCGGATATGAGGGCTTAATTCCCGGGCACATGAATACCAGACTATACCACGATGCTACCGGAGAGGAAAAACCCTTTTTCATGATGGAAGTTCATATGGATGAACCGATCACTAAGACCCTCGACAAGGTGGTAGCTTATGGAGGAAAAGTGATAGGATACAATCAATCGGCGGCAGACGACGGCAATGAGGATGCAAACTGGTTTTCCGGCGCATATATTGAAGATCCGGCAGGACATAAAATTTATCTTTGGAAATGTCCTGCATCGCGCACATGGGAAGAACCTGAGGCAGGTTATGATAAAGAGGAGGTGTAGAGGGTATGAATAGGATTTATACATGTTATAATTGCGGTTTTGTTTGGAAATGTGATGAGGAACATATTCCCCATGTATGCCCTACATGCGGGCTGGGTCCTGAGTATTATTTATCGGAGCCGGGGGAAGATATTTCTAAAAGAAGAATCCATGTAGATCCTCCTAAGCCCATACCGGATTGGGACAGGTATGATACCAAATACCATCCGCCCAGACATTTCCCGGAGCGTTCTCGCCATGGACGTATCAGAAGATTTGTTTTGAGTTATGATGATGCGAAGGTGTCAAGAGATTTTTATAAAGATATTTTCGGGTGGGATATTTTTGAATGCGAAGATACAGATTCTGAAAATCCTTTAATGTATTGCGCTACTGGTCCCGGCAATGCCAATTGGGAGCCAAGTGTGCCCAGCTTCATTTATGGATATCTCCGGGCAAAGAAGGACGATGTGACTGGGGCAGACCCTCTGTATATGATCGAAGTGGACAACATGGAAGAAACGCTGAAAAAGGTGGTTTCATTTGGAGGAAAGGTTCTCAGGGAACCTTATGAGGAAAACAAGCAGTTATGGGCAGTGATTGAAGACAGCGAGGGATATGCCTGGTATTTGTGGCAGACACCGGATACGGTTACCTGGGATGAGCCGGAATCTCAGACTATTTAATAAAATGATTATTGAGGAAAGGGGGCTGAATATGGAAAATGCCGGAAAACCAAGATTGATTGTTGAACATATGTCCAAAAGCTTTGGAATTGTTAAGGCGGTGCAGGATGTTTCTCTGGAAGTACATGCCGGGGAAGTCAGGGGTCTGATTGGCGAAAATGGATCCGGTAAATCCACCTTGTCTGCTATGATCTGCGGATCGTTGAAACCGGATCATGGATCAATGACGTTTGATGGAAAGACCTTCCGTCCCAAGTCGATTATTGATGCAAGAAGCAGCGGGATAGCGATTTTGCTGCAGGAGAGAGGGACGATTGACGGTATGAGTGTTGCCGAAAATATGTTTATCGGTATGGAGGATGATTTTAAGGGACGTTTCGGCGTTAATAAAGAAAAAATGCAGAAAAAAGCAAAAGAAATTCTGCATGAGATCGGCGCTGACCATATTCATCCTGCTGACCTAGTAAATGCCTATAAATTTGAGGATCGGAAGCTGGTGGAAGTTGGGCGGGCACTTTATACGAATCCTGAAGTCCTTATCGTAGATGAAACAACCTCAGCTTTATCCTTACAGGGGCGTGAGTATATTTACAACATTATCAAGGATTTTAAAAAGAAAAATAAAAGCGTCATTTTCATTGGTCACGATTTGGACGAGATTGTGCATGTCTGTGATACCGTAACTGTCTTAAAGGACGGAAAATATGTTACGACAATTTCCGGGGATGACATGAATCCGGCAAAAATGAGGGGACTAATGATTGGAAGGGAAAATCTGGGGCATTATTACCGGACGGACTTTAAACCTGATTATGATGAAAAGCAGGTCGTCTTAAAAGCGGAACATTTGAATTATAAGACAGTTATCAGGGATGTGAGTCTGGAATTGCATAAACAGGAAATTCTGGGTATCTGTGGGCTATCGGACAGCGGCATGCATGATTTGGCAAAAGCACTTTTTGGTGCATATAAGCTGGATTCGGGAACTGTCACGATTAAAAACGGCAGCGAGGTGATAACAAATACCACACAGGCAGTGAGGGATAAGATTGCGTATCTTCCCAAAGACCGCGATTCAGAATCACTGTTTATGCATACCTCCATAAAAGATAATATTTCAGTAACCTGCTTTGATCAAAAAAAGATTGGTCCGCTGATTAATAAGCGTCATATGAAGAAAGTGGCAAAGCAGCAGGCGGAAAGCTTAAATATCAGATGCAGCAGCATCAATCAACTGGCAGCAGAGCTTTCAGGCGGAAATAAGCAGAAGATAGTGGTAGGAAAATGGATGGCGAATCAGGCAGACATCCTGATTATGGATTGTCCTACCAGAGGAATCGATGTGGGAGTCAAAGCAGCAATATACGATCTGATCTGTCAGATGAAAGCGGCAGGAAAGTCGATTATTATGCTTTCTGAGGAGATGGCTGAGGTGATTGGTATGGCAGACAGGCTGTTGGTGATCAAGGATGGGGCAGTACAGGGAGAATTTCTCCGGGATAAAACACTTACGGAACATATGTTGGTCGAGAAGATAATTTAAGGATGTTAAGGATGAAGAAAAAGGCAGATATTAGACAATTTATCAGTACAGCGGTGCCATATATCGGACTTGTACTGCTGATCGTGATTTCAATCGCAACCGGCGGAAAATCCTTTCTTACGGCAAAGAATCTGCGGAATATTATGACACAGTCATCAATTTTGATGGTGGTATCTGTGGGAACAGCCTTTGTTATGGCACACGGTGATATGGATTTTGCAAATGGCGGGACAATGGGGCTTGCAATGGTGGTAACGTTGGCATTATGTAAGGGGATTCCTTCCTGGGCAGTATTTCCCATGTGCCTTGCAGTAGGAACTATCATTGGTATCTTAATTGGATTCCTGGTGACGAGGCTCCGTGTAGTGGCGTTCATTGTGGGAATGTGTGTCATGCGGCTAAGCTCCGCAATTCTCTATACTACCACCAATAAAAAGACATGGCTGGCTCCAGCAGATGTAATCAAACTCAATAAGCCGTGGTTTTATATGCTGGTTTGTCTGGGTATGGTCATTGTGGGTATCATTGTTTTTGAGTTTACAAAGATTGGGCAATATAATAAATTGATTGGCGTGAACCGCAACGCTGCATCGTTGAGTGGCATTAATGTAAATAAGTATCTTGTTTATTCCTTTGCTGCCAGCGGGCTTTGTGCCGGAGTTGCAGCGTTTATGACTACGGTCAGGACAGGGGGCTTAAGTTCTTCCACAGGAAATTATGAGGTGGATACGCTGATTGCATTAACCATTGGAGGAATGCCGTTAACAGGAGGATCAAAAGCATCTATCCGAGCGGCTGTGATTGGAGCCCTTGCACTGACTATTTTAAATAATATATTGGTTCTGTGGGGGGTAAATGCAGATTTTGTCAATGTGGTAAAGGGTATGGTATTTTTAACTTTGGTTTTGATCTCCTCCCGTCAGAATGCAGGTCAGGTAACAGGTTAACCAAAACGATAAAATCAAAAGAGCAAAAAGGAGGATTACAAAATGAAAAAGATGATAGCGATTATTCTGTGCATCGTATTGACGCTTACAATGATTGGCTGCTCTGGCGGGGCTGCCAATACAGATACAGCTGATGCAAACACAGAAAGGGAAGATTCTGCAAAAGATGCAGCAGAAAATAAGACAGAAGATACAACAGAAGGCTCGTCAGAAGACGCGGCAGGAAATACCGCCGCAGAGGAGGTAAGTACGGATCCTGTCAAGTTGGGCGTCATTTTTTACAGTAAAGATGATTCGCTGGGGCAGCTTGTATATTCTTACTTAAATTATGCTGCTGAGGTAATTGACAATTTGGAAATACAATGGGTATTTGGTTCCTATGATGCGGCTTCACAGGTAGCGGATGCAGAAAATCTAATTGCAGCAGGCGTTGATGGCATCATGTGTCTGACATTGGACGATCTTGCTATGCAACAAATAGCAAATCTGTGCAATGAAAATGAAGTTTACTTCCAGGTAATGTTCAGAATGCCTTCCGAGGAAGAGACAAAGGCAGTTCTCGATACGTATGAATATTATGTAGGATATGCTATTGAAGATACAGAAAATACCAGCTATGAAACGGTTCGGATCATGGCGGACAGAGGAATTGGGAAGATTGGAGTAGGCGGAAATACACATAGCGCTACATCTACTTTACGTATGAACGGTATGGAAAAAGGCTGTGAAGATTTTAATATTGATGTTCTGGCGCAGTTCGATTTAGGAAATGATGTATCCAGTATTCAGTCAGACGTTCAGAATATTCTTGACTCTTATTCTGACGTGGAAGCAATCTGGCTTATGTCCGGCTCCCTTGGCATTGCCGACATTACGGTAAATACATTAAAGGCACATCAGGATGCTACCGGAAAGACGGTGGGCGTAGTGACTTTTGATACCTTTGAGGGAATGGCGGCAGCATTTGAAGATGATATTCTCTGGGGAGCAGTAGGCGGACAGGCGCCCCTTTGCTTACAGGCATTTGCAGCGCTGTACAATGCAGTTGATGGACATCCTCTGTCAGATGAGAAGGTTTCGTTATTATTCCCATTCCTTGTATTGACAGATTCTGATGATTTAGACTTGTTTGAGCAGTATTACAATAATACGGAAGTGCAGATTTATGATGAAGAACTCATTAAAAGTATGCTGTATAGATACAATCCTGATGTATCCTTAGATTTATTAAAGGATTTGAGCACTTCTTACAGCATGGATTGGATCAAAGAAGAAATCAGTTCAAGAAATTAGGCAGGAAAACAGTTTGAACAGTTACAGCTTGAAAGGTAGTTAATCTATGAAAAGATTCATAAAATATCTAGGCAATTATATTGCAATGTTTGCAATTCCTATGGGACTTTTGGCAGTAATGCTGGTTTCCTTTCCGGAAATCACCTTTGCAAACATACCATCGCTTTTTAAGCAGGCGCTTTTTCCTACCGTTCTTTCCTGCGGTCTGATGTTTAATTTTGCCTGTGGAAACTGGGATCTGGCAATAGGGTCGGAAGCGGTCCTGGCGGCGATTTTAGCGGGAAGATTTTCGGTTGAGATGGGATTAGGACTGCCCGGCATTATTATTGGCAGCATAATCGTAGGTGCAATATGTGGCAGTGTAACAGGTTTGATTTATTATTTTACGCAGGTACCGACGATTATCGTAACGGTTGGTCTATTGTTTGTATATGAATGTCTGGGATCGCTGATTTCAGGCGGTGCGGGTATTAATATTTCCAGTACAGGCTATGTCGTATTAGGTATGTATCCTCAAAATATTATATATGGGCTGGCGGCGATGTTCTTGGCATATTTCCTGCTATACCGGACGAAGTTCGGATATCAGGTGAGAGCCGTGGGGAACGATGCAAATATTGCCCGGACAAATGGAATTAGCGCAACAAAAATAAAGGCATTATGTCTGGTTATATCTGGCGCTTTTGCCGGCGCCTATGCGGCCGCAACCTTGTGCTCTACAGGCATAACAGCAGCAACGACACAAATGGGGACCATGTCCACAGCATTTGATGCAATGATGAGCTATCTTGTAGGTAAAGCAATCAGCTTTAACAGGAATAATCTGGTGGTAAGCATGTTTGCCGGCGCGCTCGTCATGCAGGACGTAAAGCTTTTGCTCTTGGTTGCCGGAATACCTACCGCTTATGTAAATGCATGTATTGCCATTATTATTCTGGTATTGATGGCGCTTACTAGCAATCCGCAGATTTGGTCAAAGGTGAAAAGACGGCAGAAGGCTTGAAGAGGTAACAGATAAAACGAAATAAAAAAGCAAAGGCCAGAGGCTATTTTATAGAAAGCCTCTGGCTTTTGCTTTTTGTCTAGGTTATGATATAATGATTTCACGAGAAAACAGTATGTAAACGTGGTATTTTGACTCGGATTTGAAACTTATGATGGAAGAGAGCTTTGAAATATGAAACAGTCTGCAGGTTATGAAAAAAATCAGGTTTTGACGGTAGAGATTATTGATATTACATCAGAGGGGGAAGGAATCGGGAAGGTAGACGGATTCCCCTTTTTTGTAAAGGATGCGGTAATTGGAGATCAGGCGCAGATACGTGTTACGCGGGTGAAAAAGAATTATGCTTATGCCAGATTAGAGAAGGTTTATGTACCTTCTCCTTTTCGTGTAGATGCAAAGTGTATGTTTCATAAGCAATGCGGCGGCTGTCAGATACAGGCTATGGATTATGGGCGTCAGCTGGAGTTTAAGGAGCGCAAGGTGCGGAATAATTTAATCCGCATCGGAGGCTTTTCGCCGGAATATATTGATCAAATCATGGAGCCCATCGTAGGGATGGAGGAGCCTTTTTACTATCGAAATAAGGCACAGTATCCAATCGGTATGAATAAGGAGGGAAATCCCGTTGCCGGTTTTTATGCCGGAAGAACCCACGATATTATTGCAAATACAGATTGCTGTTTGGGAGCAGCAGAAAATAAAGAGATTCTGAGAGTGATTCTTTCTTACATGAAGGATTATCATGTGTCTGCTTATGACGAAACGAGGGGAGAAGGGTTGATTCGCCACGTGTTGATTCGCAAGGGGTTTACAAGCGGTGAAATTATGGTTTGTCTGGTGATTAATGATAAAGGTCATGGGGACGGAAAAGGAGCCCGCAGGGGAGTCGGCAAGGGTGTTGCCAAGGGAGGAGCTTACCTGCCTTCACAGGAAAAGCTGACACAGGCGCTTGCCATGATTCAGGGTATGACCAGCGTGTCGGTCAGTATCAATACGGATCAGACGAATGTTATTATGGGGAAGGAGATTCATACAATCTGGGGGAAAGATGTCATTAGGGATACCATTCATGTGCGCGACGTAGAAAATGACTTTGCAGATTTTGGACGTGGTATTACCTTTGCCATTTCTCCTTTGTCCTTCTATCAGGTCAATCCTGTGCAGACGGAAAAGCTGTACAGTCTGGCACTTTCTTATGCAGGGCTTACGGGAAAGGAAACGGTGTGGGATCTCTATTGCGGAATTGGCACCATTTCTCTGTTTTTGGCAGAGGATGCAAGGCAGGTGTATGGAGTAGAAATCGTCTCCCAGGCGGTGGAGGATGCCAGGGAGAATGCAGCGAGCAATAGGATTCGTAATGCACAGTTTCTGGTGGGAAAGGCGGAAGAAGTGCTTCCGGAAAAGTTTGAGAAGGAGGGAATCGCGGCGGATGTGATTGTTGTGGATCCGCCCAGGAAGGGGTGCGATGGGGCTTGCCTTGAGACTATGATTAAGATGGCACCGGATAGGATTATTTATGTAAGCTGCGATAGCGCTACGTTGGCGAGAGACCTTAGGGTGTTGTGCGATGGGGGATATGAAGTGAAAAGGTGTAGGGCGGTGGATATGTTTCCGATGACGGTGCATGTGGAGACGGTCTGCTTGATGTCGAGGTAAATTATGAAGACGGTTACAATATGTGGAAGCATGAAATTTGAGAAAGAAATGCAAAGGATAGCATTTCTGTTAGAAACGAAACATGACTTAAATGTTTTACAATGCGTATATAATACAGATAATTTGGAGATTTCGGAGACGGAGAGAGGTTTTCTAGAAAATGCACATATTAGGAAAATTGAACTCTCGGATGCTATTTATGTTGTGGATATTCAAGGATACATTGGCAATCAGGTTTCAAAAGAAATAGAGTTTGCTAAAAGTAAGGGAAAAGAAATTATACTTCATTCAGAGTATAATCATTCTGGTAGATAGAATTTATCAGATGAAAGTTGTAGAGGTAAATAACAGATTGGATAAACTCTATGAGAGAATTTGACCGTTAAATATTTGAATGTATCATTGACAGAGTTGTTGTCGGCGAGAAGAAAGAGGACGACGACACATATTGAACCCCAAAACTGCCATTCAAGAACGCTCGTGGGAGGATTATTACGGATTGGTCTGTACGCTATATCGAGCGGATGCTGGATAATCCAGTCAATATAAGCAGTGGAGCGTTTAGAAGAATTAGGTATCTTTTAATTGCAGGGAAAATCATAATTAATATTGCACGAAATTTAGCAGATGCTTTGAAAAAATCAGTAGAGTCAGCAGTTAAAATTTGTGAGGATATAATCAATGTTAATCAGACAAGAAAAAGCAAAAGATCAAGAAGAAATACACAACCTCATCACAGAAGCGTTCGCAACCGCAGACCACGCCGACGGCAATGAACAGGATTTAGTTGCCGCATTAAGAAAAGGTAATGCATTTATTCCCGAGTTATCTTTAGTTGCAGAGATAGACGGAGTAATAGCGGGGCATATTCTGTTCACAAAAGCAAAGGTAGGCGAGGATGAAGTGATTGTCTTAGCGCCTTTATCGGTAAAACCGAAATATCAAAGGCAGGGTGTTGGAACTGCCTTAATTATTGAAGGACATAAAATCGCCAAAAGATTAGGCTATCAATATGCTCTGGTATTGGGAAGCGAATTATACTATCCGCGGGTTGGATATATGCCCGCAGAGCAGTTCGGCATTATTGTTCCTGAAGGTTTTCCTGCCGAAAATTTTATGGCAATCAAGCTGCAGGAAAGTGCTGATGCAATCAGCGGAGCAGTCATCTATGCAAAAGAGTTTGGCATCTAATTTCTATCCGAAAATACAAAACTATGGTACAATTGCAGTAAAAGAGCATGGAGCGTGCAGCAGTAGATGATAACGGCAGATAATCTAAAGAAGGTTTTAGAAGAACTTCATTATGTGAAAAGCAGGAAGAAAAATATTTATTTTAAAGAGTTTCCAGATTTTGACTGCATAATCAAGGTGGATTTTGAAAATAAAAAAATCACATATCCAGAAAACAAGGGTATGGTCATTCATAGAAAAAACACATGTAATTTTTCTGAGAATGAAAATTTTGTTGTATTGGAGTGTATTACAAGCCTGCTTGACAAAGGATATAAGCCGGAACATATCGAACTGGAAAAGCCTATGCCCGGAGGGCATGAGGATACAGGCGGATATTGTGATATTCTCATCAAAGACAACCAGAAAAAAACGTTTTTGCTCATTGAGTGCAAGAAAGCAGATGAGTTTGATAAATATTGGAAAAAAACCATGGCAGACGGTGGGCAGTTATTCAGATATTTCAATTCCTATCGCCAGGCGCAGGCTTTGTGCATGTATACGTCTGATTTTTCCGATGTAGGCAGCATTAAGCGTACAACAAATATCATATCAATGATTGATAATGATGACTATTTATTGACAGATCCGTCTTTAAAGAGTTTTAAGCAGGTGCAGTCAGACAATGGTGATAAAGAAGATTATTTTAAGGTATGGAAAGAAACCTATGGGCAGGATTTTGCTACAAGGGGAATCTTTGAAGAAGATATAAATGCATATACGATTGGCAAGCTGAAATATACGGTTGGTGATTTAGATGAGGTGGATAATGATGGGATTCAAAAAAAGTATCATGAGTTTGCCACCATATTAAGGCAGCATAATGTGGGAAGCCACGAAAATGCATTTGACAAATTGGTCAATCTTTTTTTGGCAAAAATTGTGGATGAGACAATTAATCCCAAGGAACTGCAGTTCCATTGGAAGGGAGCTGCCTATGACGATTATTACGACCTGCAGGATCGGCTTCAAAAGTTATATAAAGAAGGAATGGAGAAATTTTTAGGGGAAGAGGTTACTTATATTGATCAAAAAGAAATAAACGACGCATTTCACCTGTTCAAGGACGATCCTGATGCCACAAGAAATAAAGTGCTTGAATATTTCAGGCAGCTTAAATTTTATACAAATAGCGATTTTGCATTTTTGGATGTGCATAACGAGGATCTTTTTTACCAAAATGCGGTGATACTGAAAAAGATTGTAAAGATGCTGGAAGATATAAAACTCAAAACAAAAGAGCAGAATCAGTTTTTGGGAGATTTGTTTGAAGGCTTTTTGGATGATGGCGTAAAGCAAAGTGAGGGACAATTTTTTACGCCGCTGCCAATTGTCAAGTTTTTGGTGTCGTCCCTTCCGCTGGAAAGTATCATTAAAAATAATGAAGAAGTACCGCTGGCGATTGATTATGCCTGCGGAGCAGGGCATTTTTTGACAGAGTATGCCTCATGCATTAAAAAGTATGTTGAAAAATATAAGACCACATCTATTTTGGAATATTACAAGGGGACCTATGGAATAGAAAAAGAGTACCGTCTGTCAAAAGTTTCAAAGGTCTCTGCCTTTATGTATGGACAAGATGATATTCAAATTATATATGGGGACGCGCTGGCAGAAAACGCCAAAATTACGGATCAAAAATTTTCTGTGTTGATATCAAATCCGCCCTATAGCGTAAAAGGATTTTTAGAAACACTGACGGAAAAGGAACGCAATCAGTATTCGCTTATGAATGCTGTCTCGGATCTTTCTAAAAATAATAGCATAGAAACTTTTTTTGTTGAAAGGGCAAAGCAACTGCTTGTCGGCGGAGGGGTTGCAGCAATCGTATTACCAAGCAGCGTCCTTTCCAATGGAAACATCTACACGTCCTGTAGAGAAATTCTGTTAAAATATTTTGATCTCATCGCGATTGCGGAGCTTGGAAGTGGTACTTTTGGCAAAACAGGGACAAATACCGCCACCTTTTTTATGAGACGCAAGAGCGACAATCCCGACATAGCAGAGCATTTTGAATACAGAGTAAATGCGTGGTTTGATGGGGACACCACGAAGGACGTTGTTTTTAAGGATGGGGATAATATCGATCAGTATTGTAATCATTGTGGAATCGATGCAGCAGAGTACCGCCAATGGATAAACGGCGGAAAATTCCCCCAGGCTGAAATCTTTCGTGCTTATGTAAAGAAAGCAGAGGATTCTGTCAGGTACAAGAATATTCAAAAAAAGAAGGTGACAAAGAAATATTCAGAAAAGGACAAAGTAATTGAATCAGAAATGTATATACAAGTTTATATAAAAAGAATTGAAAAAGAAAAGCTGTATTATTTTCTGCTTGCCCGGCATCAATTGAGTCGGGTGGTTGTTTTAAGGAGTCCCTCTGATCATAAGGAGGACAAAAACAGAAGGTTGATGAAGGAATTCCTAGGATATGAATGGAGCGGCGCGAAGGGCAGTGAAGGCATTAAATATCTGGGTGTGAGTGTATCAAAAGAGAATGAGGATGACATCATTATCAAAAATAAGGGGATTAAAAGTATAAAGACCCCGTTATTTGATCCTAATAACTACGAAAATGATAAAAAGTTAAATACCATCATCAGAAGCAATTTTGAAAATGGATGTGTGGATATTCCTGATGAATTAAAAGCCTATGTGGATATCTATGATTTGGTTGATATGCTGGATTTTTCCAGAGTAGATTTTGATAAGGCGATACGGACAAGCGGAATCAGCAAAGAGAAATTCAAGTTAAAGAGCAAATACAGTGTAAAAACCTTAGACCAGCTGGCTGACATTTCAAGAGGAGCATCACCCCGTCCCATAGAAGATTATCTGACAGAAGATAAGAATGGCGTTCCCTGGATCAAGATTGGGGATGTAGCGGCAGGAGAAAAATACATTACCAAAACGGCGCAAAGAATAACGAAAGAGGGCGCGCAAAAATCAAAAAGAGTCTTACAGGGAGATTTTGTCATTTCAAATTCCATGAGTGTAGGCAGACCGTACATCTTGAAGATAAAGGGGTGTATACATGACGGATGGCTTCTTTTGTCTCATATTTCTCATGACGTGGATAAGGAATATTTATATTATGTATTGTCGTCGGAGATGATTCAAAATCAATTAAGGGATAATGCACGGGGAGGCGTGGTGAAAAATCTGAATATAGCAAGAGTATCAACGATTCAGATCCCTGTCCCGCCTATGGATATGCAGGATCATATTGTACGGGAATGCAGGAAAGTGGATGGAGAATCCCGCAAAGCATCTGCGCATAACAAAAAATTAAAACTGCAGATGGAAGAGATGATGAAAAATCTTTCGGCAGACAGGAAACCATTATCTGAAATCGCTCCCTATACAACGGATAGAGTTGCCTATGATGAAATCAGTGCATCCTCCTATGTAACAACCGACAATATGCTTCCTGAGTTTGAGGGGTGCAGGGAATTTGAAGGGACTACAAATGCGGATAAGGTAATTGCATATAAAGCTGGCGATATTCTGGTTTCAAATATCCGTCCCTATTTGAAAAAAATCTGGATAGCGGATAAAAACGGCGGCTGTTCGCCGGACGTGCTGGTGTTCCGGGTAAAAGATAAAAAGAAAGTACTTCCGGAATTTGTTTACTATTCTATGAGAAGAGATGCCTTTTTTGAGTGGGCTATGTCCGATGTTAAGGGAATGAAAATGCCGCGGGGCAAGAAGGAGACAATCTCGGCATATCAGATTGCGGTTCCTTCTACTGATGTGCAAAAGGACATCGTAAAAAAGATGAGTAAACTGGAAAAACAGATAGAAAATAATAAGAAAAAAATAAAAGATTGGGAAGGAAAAAGAGAAGAAATCGTACAAAAAAATATAGAGTAACAGGGGAAGACATGGACAAACAGTATTCAGAATCGATGATCAGGGACCTTATAGCGTGTAACTTACATTTAATTGAAGACGGTATGCAGATTGTTGATAAAGAACATTATCTGCCTAATAAAATGGGTACAAAGGGCTTTATCGATATCCTTGCAAAAGATAAAGATGGACATCTGGTAATCATTGAAGTTAAGAAGAGCGACGCCGCATCAAGAGAAGCAATACACGAGGTTTTCAAGTATTTAGAAGGAGTAAAAGTCAATAAAGGGTTAAAAAACGAAGAAATACGCCTGCTGATCATATCTACGGATTGGCGGGAATTAATGGTGCCATTTTCTTCTTTTTGCCAAAACAGTGATGTAAATGTTCAGGGATATAGCATTGAAATAAAAGAGGGTCAGGCTATTTCATCCGTAAAAAGAGTGGAACCAATTCTATATAGATCGGAGAGATTGTTTTGCGAACATCATATGCTGCGTGCCTATACATCGGCAGAAAGACTGCAGCATGGCATAGAGGAACATGTGGAGGCATTTAAAAATAAGGGAATAGATGATTATGTTCTGCTGATTCTTGAAGCGCCGCATGGGCATAGAGAAAGAGAGTTGCAGGCAATGGCAGCAGGGCTGTTACAGATGGGTATAGCAAAAGCCGATCAAGATGATGTGATTCGCAGGATGGCGGAGCAATATCCCAGCTATGATTTTATCATTTATTCAGCGACGCAATTGCAGACAGAAGAAAAGTATTGGGAGATTGTCAAAACGGATGCAAATCAATATGCGGAAGCTATGGAAATCATAGACGACTATAGCGGGGAAGACAGAATAAATACGCTTCATGATTATGCAATTGATAATGTGGCGCCAGTACCTGCATGTGATCTTCTTCAAATAGGATATGCAGCAAAGTTAGATGATTATATTCATAATCAGAACTGGACGGTACAGAAAATCATAAGAGGGAGTATACTTGATAATGAGTTTTTGGATGATATAACGATTCTGGATGAGTTGATGGGGGCACAGGGTCGGACAAAGCAAAAATATTTTAAGACATTTGACTCCCAAAATCGGGCAGGCATTGTAAGTATGAAAAAGGAGGTAGATTATTGCCTGCAGGATAATAAGCAGTGGCAAGTACCGATTAGGAATATTGTAGATATGCTGTTAAGTGAGGCGGAGGAGAAGATATTTAATGGAAAGATTTACATTTATAATCCAATGCATATCATTTACAGTATTTATCTGATGATAAAGGACAACAATATTATGAACTGGATTCCGTATTTTTTTATTGAAGTGGAATACGAGGAAAATACAGCTTTTTATTTTGGAAGCTTAGTGCCGTTCAAAAAGGGGATGCCTTTAGATAAAATTTTAGGAAAACATTTTGCTTATGATTTGTATGATTTGGCACTGTCATTGACATGGGGCGGTTATCTACAGAAGGATTTAGAGATCGTAAAAGATTTTGGATTTAGATATGGCGTATTCAAAGTGGATCTTGTAGGAGATGAAAAACTTTTTTATGAATACATAGATTATGAGTTTACGTCCTGTAAAGAAGTAACACCGTTTGAGGGGATGATGTCCTATTTGCGGACAGAAACTGCCATAGTAGATGATGTTGTAGATTTATTTGAAAATACATTACCACAAAAAGGTTACACGTTTATATAGCATAGAGCAAGTGGTTTGTGCTATAGTGGTAACTGAGGTGAACTCTGTGAGGAAAGCAGGAAAACATATTGTCAGCTTCATACTGGCATTATCGATGCTGTTTTCTGGAATGTGCTTTGAAAATGTAAAAGCAGATTCCTCCTTAGAGTACCCATCTATGCAGGTGCAGGGGACGGATGCCATTTTACATAGTGCCGGAATTTCCTGCGAGGAAGCCTGTACGACAGAGATGCTGTGCATCCGTGGTATTTCGGGCATTAGACAGTATGTAAGCAGAAATACACATGCAAGAAAAGATGCAAAGGCAGTTTTGGAGTATTTGTGGGAGGATTCCCATCTGCATTTCTATTCTGATTTTCTTACGGCAGCAGGCAGTGTGTTGTCTTTTAAGTCTTGCCCTGGCGCCGTGGTCTTAAATTATATCCACAATAAGGACGGTAAAAAAAGAATATAGTATGATTCCGATTTGATATGCGGTCCTATAGGGCGGCATAGTGACCTATGGAAGCATAGGTCTGTTTTGCAATGAAAAAATAATCTTAACGGAGGAAATATTATGTCTTTATTTCATATTATCGTACTTATTTTTGGTTTAGTTGGTGCAGTGGTGGGAATTGGTTCCACACTGGCAATCGTTGTATCCCTGTTTGGAACCATTGGATATAAGATACATAGAAAAATTAAATATGGAATTTCCATGTTTAAATAAAAAAAGCAGAAAAACACCATATTCTACGATGCGTGGGTGTTAAATCACGCTGCCTGCAGGCATAATGAAACCAGAAAGGAGGAAATCCATGGATCAAGTGAAGATTGGCAGATTCATAGCCAAGGAAAGAAAGCAGAAAAAGTACACACAAAGACAGCTGGCGGAAATTTTAGGAATCAGCGACAAAACAATTTCAAAGTGGGAATGCGGTAATGGATTTCCCGAGGTTTCATTATTGCTTCCGCTTTGTGAGGAACTTAACATCAACGTCAATGAACTGCTTTCCGGGGAAAGGTTGACGGAGATGGATTACAAAAAGAAAGCGGAGGAAAATATGGTGGATTTTATTCATGAAAAAGAAGAAAACAAGAAAAAAATATGGTTATCAACATTGACCGGTATCATAGCAACGGTTTCATTTATTACTTTAATTTTAGTGGTAGTAATGTATACAGATGTGATGAGCCTGCCGGTTAAGATGGTATTGGCAGCAATTGCATGCTCGATTTTTGCAGTGGGAGTATATGTGGCAATGCAGGGTGAAAGGACGATTGGCTATTTTAAGTGCCAAAACTGTGGTAAGACATTTGTTCCAAGTTTTTACGCCTATTCCATGGGGGTGCATGTGTTCGCAAGAAGGAGATTGAAATGCCCGTGCTGCGGAGCAAAAAGCTGGTGCAAAAAAGTTTTATCCAGAGAATGAAAAGGATCATGTTCTGATATTTGGCAAATATCGTCAGGGCTCTTGACAAACTGGAAATATTCGAGTAAAGAAGAAAGATAATAGCAGAAGAAAGCGTCTGAGATTTTCCAAATTGATGTAGGTGTCAAAGTACGCAGACGGGGGCAAAATATGGTATATTTATATGGAGCAGATATTGCAAATCTGCCGGATCCTAAGGAGGATCCAAGACTGCTTGATGAGTTGACGAATGAAAGAGCCAGCAGAATTATGAAATACTTAAAGGCTGAGGACCGGAAAAGAAGCCTTGGGGCAGGTCTTATATTAAACAAAGTGCTTCCCCGCTATGGGGTTTCTCCTGCCGGTATCCGCGTTGGGCAAGATGGAAAGCCTAAGGCGGAGGGAATCTGCTTTAATCTGTCTCATGCAGGAAATATGGTTATCTGTGCAGTGGCGGAAAAAGAAGTAGGATGTGATGTGGAAAAGATTGCAAAGATGCCAGAAGGGGTGGCGGATCGGTTCTTCCATCAGGATGAAATAGAATATATCTATGCATGCCAGGGATTGGAGAGAGATGAGCGGTTTTTCCAGATATGGACAATGAAAGAAAGCTATATCAAGATGACCGGAGAAGGCATGCGTCTATCCTTTGATCGTTTTGTTTTTTTGACAGAATCGGGTGAAATACAAGTGCGCCGGGACGGCAGAATCCTTTCTTGTCACGTGATGGAATATGATATTCCTGGGTACAAAGTGTCTGTATGTGCCTGGGAGGATAAATTTGCCAGGACGATAGCGTATATTAATCTTGGTTGATTATACAATTAAAATAGGAGCTGAGTTGGAAAGCAACAGTTCAGCCTGCAGGGAGATCAGAATGGCGATTACAAAAACGCAGACAAGGTAAGAAAATTGTGATACAGTTAAGAGTAAATTGGAATAAAGATGAAAGAAGGCAGGAAAATGGAAGAAGCATTTCTGAGAAAAGTAAAAGAACAGGCTCATGAAGCGGCTGAAGAATTGATTGGAAAAGCACGCATGACGAAAGGAGACATTCTGGTGGTTGGATGTTCTTCCAGTGAAGTGACAGGGGAGCGGATAGGAACCTCATCCAGTCTTGAGACGGCGGAGGCGGTGTTTGAAGGCATTTATGAAGCTGTCAGAGAAAAGGGGCTTTATCTCGCTGCGCAGTGCTGTGAACATTTAAACAGGGCGATCATTATTGAAGAAGAGCTTGCAAAAAGAGAACGGCTGCCGATTGTCAACGTAGTTCCCCAACCCAAAGCGGGAGGTTCTTTTGGAACCACAGCCTATAAACGGTTTACCCATCCTGCGGCAGTAGAGCATATTAAGGCACAGGCAGGAATGGATATTGGCGATACGTTGATTGGTATGCATCTTACAGAAGTGGCAGTTCCTGTCCGCATTTCGGTTAAGGAGATTGGGCAGGCACATTTGGTTTGTGCCAGAACCAGAGGAAAGTTTATCGGCGGTGAAAGAGCCGTATATAATCAGGAAATGCTATAAGGGCAGAGATAGAAGCATTGGAGAAAATGGAGGGGGACCATGGAAAAAGAAAACCAAGGCTATGGACAGGAAACTGCCGGAGGGGATTTTTACGGATATACCGGAAACCCGTTTGAACAGATGGACTATGGTCTGTGTAAGAAATGCAGGCACAGAACCATAGACCGGAGTGAGAATCCTGATTCTGAATTGTGTAAAGAGTGCAGGGAAGAACTGATTAAACTAAAGATACCGCCTGCGTTTTATTTAAATGCAGTAATCGTTCTTTTCCTCATGGTATTTACGATGCTTCCTTCCATGGGAGGATTTGTAAATGTCTTTTCCTATGAAAGCGCGCAGGAGAACTCGGAAGAAGGGTTCGTGGTGACTATTATGGATAATCTGATTTCCATTCTGGATGGAAATCCTGACAATATAGATGTGGCAATAGAGCTTACAGATTTGGCAATGAAGTACAGCTATTATGAACATGCCGCCTATACCATAGAGAACTTCTTAGTAGGGAAAGAAGTGCCGGACAAAGCATATTATCGGATCAATGGATATATAGATGAACTCAATACCTATTATGATACCATTGAATTAAGCGACAGTATCTGGGAGGAGATTGCCGCCGAATGGGAAGATGAGGAGGATGTTTCCCGTATATTGAATGCCTATTGTGAAGAGATTTCGGCGTATTTAGGGGATGCAGACTATGATCAGGCATTGCTGTACTATTATCTGGCAAGCATGACAGAGGACGCAGAGCGCAGGACGGAATATCTGGAAGAATGCGTGGCAATCAATCCCTGTTATTATGAGGCTCAGGCACAGATTGCCGTTTACTACCGCAGGAAAGGGGATCTGGATAAGGCAAGAGAGATCTTAGAAGACATCTATGCCACAAATAGAGAGGACTATTCCATTTTGAGGGCTTATGCGACACTGGAACTTGCAGAGGGAAACATAAGGGATAGCATTGGTTATGCACGCGGGGCATACGAAGCCTATCCTGAGGGTGATTATGTAGTAGATACTTACGCGGTCGCACTGGCAGCGAACGACAGGATGGAGGAAGCATGGGAGCTGGTGGAAGAATATGAAGATAAGGGTTATGAGTTCGATGATGACTTTTATGATTTCCTTGACGGAAAGATAACGCTGGAAGACTATTATATAGGAGAATAGTGGAGGATAAAAATGATTATACCGGGGATATTGATATCAGTTGTAACTTTTCCGGGTGTTGCCGTGCATGAGTTGGCACACCAAATCTGCTGCAGAATCTGCAGGATACCGGTTTATGAGGTAAAATATTTTCAGGTGAGCAATCCCTGTGGCTACGTCCTGCATGAAGCTACTCCAAATCCATGGAAAAATCTGATCACTAGTTTAGGTCCGTTCTTCTTAAATACGATTCTGGGCATGCTGATTACATTACCTGCTTATGCCAATGTATTTGGCTATAATTATGTAGGCGGCACATTGGGTCCTTATGTGACCGTAAGCAGTTGGCTGCTCTATTGGCTCGGCGTATCGATTCTGATGCATGCTTTTCCAAGCACTGGGGATGCCCAGGCGCTGGTGGTGAGTGTGCTTAAAAATAAAGAAGTCGGCGTGTTTGCAAAAATCGTGACGGCGCCCTTTATCGGTCTGATTTATCTGGGGGCGATCGGTTCCATGGTCTGGCTGGATCTGCTTTACGGCGTAGGAATGTCCGTGGTGCTTCCTAAGCTGCTTGGTGCGCTGCTATTTTAAGGAGAATGATTTGATGCTGAAGCTGATTTTGGTGGATGATGAATGGATTATATTAAAGGGACTGGAGACGACCTATGATTGGGGGAGCATGGGGTGTGAAGTCGCAGGCACTGCAACCAGCGCAGAGGCGGCGTTGGAATTGATTAAAGAGAAACAGCCGGATGTGGTGATTACAGATATTCAGATGCAGGAAATGAGTGGATTGGAGCTTCTTGAAAAGGGAAAGAGAATCAAAGAAGATCTCCAATTCATTATTATGAGCGCTTACAGGGATTTTGAATATGCGCATATCGCCTGTGAAAGGGGAGCATTTTCCTATCTGCTCAAGCCCATAGAGGAAGAAAAGCTGGAACAGGTGATGGGGGAACTCCAAAAGAAGATAAGCAAAGAAACGGCGCTGCAAAAGGAACATGAGAATTGGAGACAGCTTCTGCTTGAGGAGAATATAGGATTATCTGGAATCCTTTTGCAGAAGTATTTTAAAAATATGATCAGCTCCGAAGAATTTTCCAGATTAATGGGGCTGATGGGATATGAATTGTGCGATACAAGCTGCTTTGCAATTGTGTGCGCCGTATTCCAAACGTGTGAGATATATGTCTGCCCCGTCTTTTAATACCCGGCGTTGGTGCAGCCGTATTTCCAATCCCGGAAAAACCAATGCGGGGGATTGCGGCGGCTGTATGGCTTCCAGCGGTATCATATCGGCAAGGGCGGCTATGGCTTTCTCAACCGCTTTTTCCTCTGTGTCGTTGAATGTAAGCACGATTATTTTACCGACAAATCTCACCCCCTTGTCATGTAGTCTGTCCGCCAAAACGGAAAGCTCATGGGAAAAATACACTTAGGATAAATAGTCATTTCATTTTTTGATAATACCGCTAAGCGATACTTTTACATTTGCTTCAATTTGATGCAGTTTCTATATATGATAAAATATATTTTGCTATCTCCTCTGACACTTGATAATGTGTTATAAATTCTCCCCGATCACTATATTCACCCGGAATTATTACCTCAATATAATAATTACCATTGCTTTTATAAAGTATCTCGGTATACATTTCTTTTAACTCTTTTTTATTATCCCTTGATAACATAAATCTAACAATTTGACATTCAACTTCTTCGGGATTTGGTGCATTATCTGCATATTCCCACTGTTCCAGAGCCAACCCGTTTAGATATTGCGCTATTTCAGAAATATCGTCTATTTCATTCAGTACCGTATTTTTGTCTGCTCCGTAAAACTGTATCTTCTGCTCTTTAGAAGTCTTGAGTAGTTCCTTTTCTGTAAATGATGTTTCTCCTTCATAATATCGGGCAGTCTCTATATCATCTGTTTTTTCAATATCACTTTCAATATCATTATTTGGCACATAAAAATCAAATCCCCACCCATCCAATATATCCTTCGCTGTTATATTCTTATTTAGCTCTAAGTCTTCCGGCGCATTAAGAAACCGTCCCGCCTTTTCTGATATTCTAGCTATTGTTTCTACTTCTTGATTATAATTTCGTATAATATATTCACCTTTACTGGAAATATAAAATTCTAAGGTACTCATATTAACTAACTGTTTTCCATCCTGTAAAAATATAGGTTCATCAATTACCTCATATGATATATAACTATATACCAAGTCTATATTTTCAGGCAACTGTTCCATATAATTCCAAGATTCAATATCCAGTTGTTTTATGAACCTTTCTATTTCTTTATTATTGTCAATAATACCAATCATCTCACCAGAAGCTGAAATAATTTCAGTAAATTGTTTTTTTTCTTCATCGTTTCCGAAAATATCTGCGGCAGCTTCCATGAATGATTTCTTTTCATTAGCAATAGAAGGGGCAGCGTATGCACCAGTTACAAAAAAGCAGATACAAACGGCAACCGTGAAAATAGCAGTAATGGCAATAATCACTTTTGATTTTTTCCTAAATTTTATAATCGCACCTAACCTCTCTTTTAACTGTTCTGCTCCCTCTGTCAAAGTGACGGAAGCTAAAGAACTTTTGTAGAGATTGTTTGACTTCAAAAAGGAAATTAGTATATCTCCATACTCACGTCTTGCGGTATCGTCAAGTATAGATATAACTTTTTCATCACATGACAATTCGCAGGATTTATTCACTTCCTTTTCCAGCAAATATACAAAAGGATTGAACCAATGGACGCACACAACAATCTGTATCAGCGATTTATAAAACATATCCCTCTGCTTGTAGTGAATCAGCTCATGCACAAAGATATAAGATAACTCTTTATCTTCCCATTCGCCAACAGGCAAAATGATTCTTGGTCGAAAGAAACCAATCAGCATAGGGGAAGCAATCAGCGGATTACAGGATAGTTCTACCCTTGTCTTAATATTCAATTTTTCTTCACAATCAGATAGCAGATTCAAGATTTTTATATCCGATACTTCTTTATTTCCTGCTTTGATGTATTGGATAAAGCCTTGATAAACCGTTACTTTGCGGACAAATAAAACCAGTGCCAGTGCTGACCAGATAAAAAACAGGCAGACATATTTGTTAAATGGTTCACGCATGGTAGCGGTGGTTACTTCCCGGTTTGTCTGTATCGGCTCTGCTTTGCTGTTACCCGTATCTGCGGGAACGGGTACATTGGGATTTGTAGGGATTTCATTTGTTATTGCTGCTGTGTCGAATTTTTCAAACAGACTTCCAATCATCGTAGTATCGGGAGTAAAGGGAAGGAGAAACCGCAGCGCAACAACTATCCAGATATAATACTGCCAACGCTTGCTGAATTTGTTTTTATACAGTGGCTTCAATCCCAAAATGAGAAGCAGTAACAGTGCGCCGGAAACAGACAACGACAATAATATTTTTATAAACTCATTCATTTTCTTTTCTCCAAAATGTTTCAATCTCTTTCAATTCGTCTGCCGAAAGAATATCCTGCCGCAACAAGGTTGACACTAAGTTTTTCACATTCCCGCCGTAGACTTTATCAAGAAAGCTGTGGGTCTGCATGGTCTGGTATTCTGCTTCTGTTACCGTAGCCACATACTCATTCTTCCTGCCGATTTTTTTGACTTTCAAGAACTTTTTTTCGCCCAATCGGGAAAGCAACGTGAGTACGGTGTTGTTCTTCCATTCGTTTTTGTCTTTTTCCAATTCCTCCATGATGAGGGAGTATAAAGCTGCCCCTCCATTCTTCCAAATGATTTTCATTAGTACCAATTCGGATTCAGAAATTTGCTGTGCCATTTTGTCCTCCTTTTATCTTAACATCTTGTGGGCATGTAAATATCTTAACATTTTGTGGGTGATAATGCAATACCCTAATGAAAATTTAAGAATTTATAAAAAGATATGAAAGATAGGGGGATTCCGTAGTAGTTGGCACTGTGCGTAATGTGCATTTAAACAGACGGTGGCTGTCTTCCCAGCGAATTTAGAAAGCAGGAAAAAGAGTTCCAGAAGGAGGAAGCCGAAAGGGAGTAATCTATATGAGAAAAAATTTTTCTTTTATAGTATTCGATGGAGAATGTTTTTATGCATCACTGGAATCGTGGTGGGTACATTGCTTCTTACAGCGTTTTCAGTGGGCTTTGTCATGCGTCATTATTTGGAAGAGTCAGCAATTGAAACATATAGTCTTTCCAGCAAAATCTTAAATAGATATGTAGAAGAAGGCTTTTCTAAAATCGAATCAGAAACAGAGAGCTTTGTTTTTGACTCTATTATTCAACGTTCATTGGAGACGACGCCGCTTACGTATCTGGAAGAGAGCAGGATTTCTAATGTGTGGAACCGCATCAGCAGTAAATATGTGAAAAATGGCGTGTATCTGGATAATAAGGGACATGCTTACATAAAAGGAAACCGTGGTTTGACATTTTCATGGGATGCCTATGAGGCGAGTAAGCTGTTTTCTGCAACGCAGGAAAGCTATGGGAAGCTGCAGTGGGTCTGGATGGAAGATACGATTTTCGGAACGGGAGAGACGGGGATCTTTTTAATCAGGAATGTGAGAAATGTGGATCGACCAGAACTTTCGGGCGTCTTGATTCTTCAGCTGAATCCCTATCTGATGGAAGAGGCTATGAATAAGGCAGATGCTTCTGAGCATTTGTTTTATTATATCTTTGATGGAGAAGGGCAGCTTTGCTATGAAAAGGGCTGGGAAAACAGAGACGAAGAAAAACAGGAGGAGCAGATCAAAAGGATTGTTAATGTATTGGATTTTTCAAAGAAGTCAGAAATTGAAGTAAATCCAGTGCATGGCGGAATTTTATTCTCCTGTTATGAACCTGGGTTTGGACTTACAGTAGTTACAGAGGTTCCTGACAATGTCATTTATGAAATGACCAGATTGGTAAACCTGACTTTACTGGCGATAGCAGCCGTGATGTTTCTGATTGCTGCCGCTGCCAGTTTGGGAATGGCTTACCATTTTACAAAGCCTATTTCAGAAATCAGCCAGACCATGGAGCATTTTGATGGAAGCAGTTTTGATGATAAAATTAGAATCAATACGAAAACAGAGCTTGACACGATAGGAAGCTCCTACAACACAATGCTTTCCCGGATGGAACAGCTTATGTTAAAGGTGAAGGAAAAGGAGAGGGAGGTTTGGTCATTGGAACTGGATTCTCTCTATTATCAATTAAATCCTCACTTTCTTTATAATACACTTGACAATATTTATATGATGGCACGTATTGCAAAGCAGAAGGAAATCATGAATATGATTCATGCTTTGTCGAGGCTTTTGAAGATCAGCTTAAATAAGGGCGATGGGATGCTTACGGTGGAGGAAGAATTGGAGCATGTGGCGTCTTATTTGGAAATCCAGAAAATGCGTTTCGGGGATAAGTTCCGCTATCAAGTGAAATGTGGGGAGGATGTGAAGGATTGCCAGACGATGAAGCTTTTGTTACAGCCGATTGTGGAAAACAGCGTAAAGTATGGATTTGCAGGTATGCAGTCAGAAGGCGTCATTCTGATTAGTGCACAGATGCAGGAGGGAAGGATCTGTTTTTCTGTTTACAATAATGGGAAGTCAATTGAAGCAGGAAAGCTGCAGCAACTGAATCATCTTAAGCAGATGGCGCCGGAGAGATTGAAAGAAAGCCTGGTTACGGAAAAAGGAGGATTCGGCATCTATAATATTGTTACTAGAATGCGGATGAAATATGGCGAAGAGTTTGATATTGTGTATTCCATACCGGAAGGCGGGGGGACCTTATGTACACTCTACCTGCCTGTTAAATCCCAGAAAAGGTTTACTTGACGAATAGGAAAAGGGAAATATCAAAAAATAAACTTTTGTAAATATCAAAAAGTATATTTACAGGGGTTTATTTTTTTATATTCTGCATTTTATTTTTGGTACGGGTAAAAAGGACGAAGCTGTTATACTTTACTTATCGAACGGAACAATAGGTAAGCAGCATAAAAGGAGGATAAGAGATGAAGTTAAAATGACTGACAGCGCTTGCATTAGCGATGACCATGATGGTTACTTTGAGCGCCTGCGGAAACGGGACATCGGCAGCTGACAGCGGCACAGAGAAAACACAGGAAAGTGCAGGGAAGTTCCCCTGATTATAATAATAAGCTCAGAATGCTGAACGCAGCCGATCAGCTTCCTACGATTTTTGATGCAGGCGGAGACATTTCTTTATATAATACTCTGAAAAACAATGGGCGTTTGGTAAATGTAAAGCCTTATATAGATGCAGATTCCGAGTGGAAGGCGCGTCTGGAGGATGACTGTATAGAACAGTTTATAGAAGATGACGGAGCAATTTATATGGTTCCCGAGGCAGCCATGTGCCCAGTTGGAATTTTCTGGAATAAAGATTTGTTTGCAAAAGCCGGAATCGAAAGTTTTCCTGAAACATGGGATGAGTTCTGGCAAGTATGCGATACCCTGCAGGCAGCTGGAATTACCCCGTTAGCGCTGCAAACGGCAGGTTCTGCCTGGACCAGCATGATTATTGCCACCAGCTATATGTCTTCTAGTCAGGAAGGAATGGACTTTATGAATCAGAATTTTCCGGAAACATATGATACTCCTGAATTCCGTGAAATGATGGAGGTTTATGTAAAGCTGTTCCAGTATTGCAATCCTGACGCCATCGGAGGAGATTATTCACTGGCACAGAATCATTTTACGAATGAAGAAGCAGCCATGATGATTAATGGCGCATGGATGATGGAGACGCTGCGCGATACAAATTATTCCCCGGAAGGGTTTGAGCAGCATGTGGGATTTACCACGCTGCCGGGAAAAACTGTTGTATATTCCTGGAATCAGGTGGGACGCGTAATCAGTGCCAGCGCCACAGAGGAAGAAATTGAGGCGGCAGTAGAATACATGAAAACATTAAGTACGCAGGAACATGTGATCCGCTATTTTGAGCTTACCGGAGGTTACTCAAGCAAGGTTGAACTTCCTGAGGAAACTTATAATAACTTAATGCCGACGATGAAGGAATATGCAGATATGTTCAAGGATATTGAGCATGTAATTCCGAACTATCAGACACAATGGAATTCTATCATATTAAATGAAGTATTCACTACAGATCTGCCTGCACTGGTGCAGGGTTCTATCGATATGGATCAGTTCATCCAAATTATGGACGACGCAGTCAGACAGTATGAAGAGTAAATGTTACAGGGATTGTGCTTTTAAAGCACAACCCCTGTTATCATCAAATAACTATGCTTTAAGCATGTGGAACGGAGGCAGATTTGAAAAAGAATAGTACAAGTACAAAAATATGGATTATTTTATTTCTGATTCCGACGGCAGTCGTATTCTGCCTGCTGTTTGCAGTACCGCTTTTTACGACAGTCATTTCAAGCTTTACGAAATGGAACGGAATGGAACCAATGAAATTTGTGGGGCTGGATAATTATATTAAAATTTTTCAGTCCAAGGATTTTTTGACAGCGCTTAAAAATACCCTGATATGGGCAGCGGCAGCAGCCTTTATACATGTACCCTTTGGCGTCATTGTGGCGTTAGTGCTTTTTAGAAAAAGAAAGGGCTGGAAATTTGTCCGTTCTTCTTTTATGATTCCCAACATGATTTCAAAGACGGCGCTTGCACTAATGTTTACCTTCATATTCAAGCCGGATGTGGGAATTTTAAATTCTTTTCTTCGGGGAATCGGTCTGGAAAAATGGACCCACAACTGGCTACAGGAAGAAGCGACAGCGCTTTTCTCCATCACAAATATCTGGCTGTGGTATGCGGCGCTGATTACATTAATCACGTTTTCAGAGCTTACCATGCTCTCCTCAGAGCTGGCGGAATCAGCCAAAATAGACGGGGCAACGGATCTGCAGATTGATCTCTTGATATATTTACCGTTATTAAAACGGATTATTGGAACTGGGGTAGTCATTGCGGTAGTAGGGGTGTTTAAGGAATTTGAAACCATCTTTATCACCACCAACGGAGGACCGGGCAATGCTACCATGAATCTGGCAATGATGATGTATAACAGAATCATGAATTCAAGCCAATATGGCTATGCAAATGCGCTGGGTGTACTTTTGCTTTTACTGTCAATTGGCGTTCTGGTGATTTGTAATAAACTGTTTGCAATGGATAAAGAAGATTAGAACGCTTCGGAATGGAGGTATATATGAAAAAGAAGCATAAGGCAGGAAAAACTGTCTATGAATATGCAGTCATGCTGATTGTTGTGTTTATCGCTCTGCTGCCGGTCGTCTGGGTGCTTGTTTCCTCATTTAAGACAAATAAGGAAATCCTTTCCTCATCCTTTTCTCTTCCCACCAGTCTGTATCTGGGAGGTTATAAGGAGGCATTGAGCAAAGTGAATATACCTGCACGGTTTTTAAATTCACTCATTGTAACATCTGTCAGTACTGTAATTGGTGTGACGATTTATGCTATGGCAGCGTATGTGCTTGCGAGGAAAAATTTTATTGGAAAAGGAATTATTTTTACAATATTCATTTCCTCTATGTTGATTCCCGGCAATGCGCTTTTACAGCCAATCTTCCTAATGATGGTTCGTATGGGGCTGTATGATACCAAAGCCGGTCTGATTTTGGTGTACATAGGATTTGGGATGCCGATTTCATTGTTTTTATTAAGAAGCACCTTCCTTGGGTGTCCGAAGGAATTGGAGGAGGCAGCCGCTATAGAAGGAGCAGGTTTTTTAAGAACCTTCTGGTCGGTCATGCTGCCGCTTGCAAAACCGGCATTGAGCAGCTCAGCAATCCTGATGTTTCTTGGGAATTGGAATGAACTGGTCTTTGCGCTGCTTTTGACATCAAGCGAAAAGAACCGTACTCTGCCGCTGACCATGAAGTTTTTCACGACGACCTTCGGATTCGATTATTCTGCAATGCTTGCCGCTTTGGTGCTCTGCATGTTGCCTACGATTATCGTGTATTTGTTCTTGCAGAGGCAGATTATGGAAAGCATGATTGCCGGTGCGGTGAAAGGTTAAAAGGAGGAGATTATGGCATTATTTCAGATATCATATCCATCAAAGGTTCTCAGAAAAGAGACTCTTTTAAGTGTCTGTCTTCCCAATGTACGTTACCAGGATGCTGCAAAGGAAGTTTATGATTGGAATAAAAAATTTGCTGTTTTATATCTTTTACATGGTGCAGGCGGCAATCATATGGATTGGATTCGCTATTCCTCTGTGGAGAGGCTGGCAGATGAATATCAGGTGGCAGTCGTGATGCCGTCTGTGGGATTGGGATTTTACACAGATATGAAGTATGGAAGTCCGTATTTTACGTATGTGGCTGAAGAACTGCCCCGGTATATGGAGAAGGTCTTTCCCATTACCGATAATCCGGGGGAACGCTTTGCGGCAGGTCTTTCTATGGGAGGATACGGAGCGATGAAGCTTGGTCTTACTTTTCCTGAGCGTTTTGCTGCAGTGGCAAGCATGTCGGGGGTCCTGGATGTGGAAGGGCTTATGAAAAAAGAGGAACTGACAAGAGAAATAGAGCTAGACCAAGTGCTCCGATGGTGCTATGGTGATTTTGTCGGAGCAAAAGCACAGGAAAATGATTTGTGTTCGCTATTAGAGCGTGCAGTAGAGCGTCAGATGAAACTTCCTAGAATCTTTCAGTGTGTGGGAACGGAAGACTTTCTGTATGAGATTAATCAAACATTTCTAAAAAAGGCAAAAGAGCTGGAAATTGATTTGGCATATGAGGAAGAACCCGGCATTCATGAATGGGATTATTGGGAAAAAAAGCTGTTCCGTGTTTTTGAATGGATGTTTTCAGAAAGGAAGGTATAGCGAAAAATGGATGGGGGATGGAAAGATTATTACCAGTGCCGCGTAATAGAAGATCGAACCTGGCTAATCAGAGATTTGTATGGTGATTACTGCTATCTTCTGGAAGGAGAGGAAAGTGCTCTGCTAATCGATGCAGGAATCGGTCTCCCGGGATTTGAGGAAGCGATAAGGCAGCTGACAGATAAGCAAGTCAGGGTCTTATTGACCCACGGGCATCTGGACCATATTGGCGGCTGCGGATACTGGCAGGAAGTTTTGATTCATGAAAAGGAGATTTCCACTTTTGGTATGCACCAAAATGCTGGTTATAGACAGATTATACGAGGGCTTACCGAGGAGGTGGGATTAAAGCTTAAGGAGGAAGCAGTTAAGAGCTGTATCAACATAAAAATCCCTCAGAAAATAAATTTTATCAAGGAAAAGGACGTAGAGCAGGAAATTGACCTGGGTGGACGCCGGTTAATCATAATTGAGACACCCGGACATACAGAAGGAAGTGTCTGTTTGTGGGAGCCAGAAAGAGAAACGCTCTACAGCGGAGACACGATTTGTGAAAATCGGGTCATGTTGTCTTTTCCGGAATCCTGCAGCGCAAAGTGCTATTATACGAGTCTCAACAAACTGGCTGCTATTCAGGACAAAATACAGAAAATATATGCAGGTCATAATAGGATTCCTATTTCTCCTGCATGGATAGGACATTTTATGGACTGTGCGGCAGCGCTTGCGGGGAATCAGAATATGGGGCGGATGAAAGAGACAAATTCTGTTTTTGGAAAATGCCAGATCTTTAAGGTCGGAATTGCAGAACTGACCTGTCACATATAAAAAGGAGTAATATGGCACGAGTATATAAATGAAAAATTTTGAGATAATAAAAAAACCCTTGCTCTTTAAGAAACCCGCTGTTTTGAATTTATGTGATTTTAGCAAAATTCTTGAAAAACTCGGTTTCTTTTGTTACACTTAGAACTGGGAAATATTGTGAAAAACATTTTTTAGTGCAAAAGGAGCGAATATTATGAACAAAGTGACATTTGATTACTCCAAGGCAGCTTCCTTTATAGGAGATCATGAAGTAGAATCCATGAAAAAGCTGGCTATGGATGCAAAAGAGCTGCTGGTTTCCAAAACCGGGGCAGGAAATGATTTCCTTGGATGGATTGACCTTCCTGTAGACTATGACAAAGAGGAATTTGATAGGATTAAGAAGGCAGCAGCAAAGATCCAGAGCGATTCAGAGGTCCTTCTGGTAATCGGTATCGGCGGGTCTTACCTAGGTGCAAGAGCAGCCATCGAATTTTTAAGACACAGTTTCTACAATACGGTAAGCAAGGAAATCAGAAAAACACCTGAAATTTACTTTGTAGGAAATTCCATCAGTTCCACTTATATCAGACATTTAATGGATGTGATTGGTGACAGAGATTTCTCCATCAATATGATCAGCAAGTCGGGAACCACCACAGAGCCTGCCATTGCATTCCGCGTATTCAAAGAAATGATGGAAAAGAAATATGGCAAGGAAGAGGCAGCAAAGAGAATCTATGCCACCACAGACAAGGCAAGGGGATCTCTCAAGAGTCTTGCTACAGAGGAAGGTTACGAGAGCTTCGTGGTACCGGACGATGTGGGAGGACGTTTCTCCGTTCTCACAGCGGTAGGTCTGCTTCCCATTGCAGTAAGCGGCGCTGATATTGACAAGCTTATGGAAGGCGCACAGGCAGGACGCAAGGCTGCACTGGAAAATGATTTTGAAGACAACGATGCAGTGAAGTATGCAGCGCTGCGCAATATTCTCCTTAGAAAAGGGAAAGGAATTGAAATTCTTGCAAACTATGAACCTAGTGTCCATTATGTTTCAGAGTGGTGGAAACAGCTTTATGGAGAGAGCGAAGGCAAGGATCAGAAGGGAATTTTCCCTGCAAGCGTTGATCTGACCACAGACCTGCACTCTATGGGACAGTTTATTCAGGACGGTTCCAGAAATATGTTTGAAACGGTCATCAATATTGAGACCAGCAGAGAAGAGATTATTCTGCAGGAAGAGCCGGTAGATCTTGACGGATTGAATTATCTTGCAGGTAAGAGCGTTGACTTTGTAAACAAGAGCGCTATGAATGGTACCATTCTTGCCCATACAGATGGACAGGTACCGAACTTTATGGTTACCGTTCCTTTCGTAAATGAATTTTATTTAGGACAGTTATTCTACTTCTTTGAGTTTGCCTGCGGTGTAAGTGGGTATCTGCTTGGGGTAAATCCTTTTAACCAGCCTGGTGTGGAAAGCTACAAGAAGAACATGTTCGCCCTCCTCGGTAAGCCGGGATATGAGGCACAGAGAGAGGAACTGCTTAAGAGATTATAATTTAACGATTGTATGATGCATCGGTAATGGATACCCGGAGGAGTCTTCTTCCGGGTATTGCTATATGCGCAGATCCGTGCATAGGCAGTATGCCGCCAAAGCACGCACGAATCGCGCGGCGATAGGGGAAATCTTCCCTGCTCGATTGTAAAAGGAAGGAAAGATCTATGAATAAGATTTTGATTATAGATGATGATAAAGAATTATGTGCGCTTATTAAGCAAAGCATTTTGGTGGAAAATATGGAAGCTGATGTCTGCCATACGGGAAAAGACGGCTTGATGAAGTTAAGAGAAAACAAATATCAGACAGTCCTTTTAGATGTTATGATGCCCGGTATGGATGGGTTTGAAACATTAGAGCAGATCCGGGCAGAAAGCAAGGTTCCTATTCTGATGCTTACGTCCAGAGGCGACAGCATATCAAAGATACGAGGTCTGCGCGCAGGGGCGGATGATTATCTGTCAAAGCCTTTTTTAATGGATGAGCTGATTGCCCGCATGGTATCGCTGGTAAGACGATACACACGCTTCAACCCTATGGAGGGGAAACTTAAGACGTTAAATTTTGATGGACTTTCCATTGATTTAGATGCCCGCTGTGTTACTACAGAAAGCGGAACTTTTGAACTGCCAAAAAAAGAATTTGACCTACTTTTGTTTTGCGCTGAAAATCAGGGGAAGATTCTGACAAAACAGCGGATTTATGAAGAGGTGTGGGGAGAAGAATACTGCTTTGATGACAGCAATATTATGGCGATAATCAGCCGGTTGCGGAAAAAGCTGGAGGAAAACCCCGGAAATCCCAAGTACATCCAGACGGTGAAAGGAATCGGCTATCGTTTTAATAAGGAGGTATGACCATTGTACATGGAATTAATCGTTATCCTTTCAATAGCGGCTGCTGGGGCTTCTGTCACAGGATCCTTCCTGATGATCCGGCGTGTAAAAAAACAGATTGCAGAAATGGAAGAAGTGCTAAGAGACGTAAAAAAGGGAAATGGAAACAGGCGTATCTTGGCAGCATCGCAGGAACTGACGGCGCCGCTTGCCTATGAAATCAACGAGATCATTGTGTCCTATGAAGACAAAATCGTATCCCTTCAACAGACGGAGGAAACCAACAAACAGTTGATGACAAGCCTTTCCCATGATGTGAGGACGCCCCTTACCACACTGATCGGCTATCTTGATGCTGTGCATAGGGGAGTCGTTGTGGGAAAAGACCTTGAAGACTATATGGAAACTGCCCGCCGGAAAGCCCATGATTTGAAGGCATACATCGACATGCTCTTTGACTGGTTCAAGCTGAACTCCAACGAGTTTATTTTAAAGACAACGGTGGTTGAAGCGGCAGAGCTGACCAGAAACATTTTGATTGATTGGATCCCAATTTTTGAAGACAAACAAATGGAGTATACCATCGATATTCCAGAACAGCCTTTTTGCGTCAAACTGGATGCGGACGGTTATATGCGGGTTCTCAATAATCTCATATCAAATGTGCTCTCCCATGCGCAAGCAGATAAGATTAAGATTGCATTGGCAAAACAAAACAGAAATGTAAAGATTTTTTTATCAGACAATGGAACAGGCATTGAGAAGGAAGACCTAAAGCATATTTTTGAACGACTTTATAAATGCGATAAGGGCAGAAGTGAAAAAGGTAGCGGTTTAGGATTAGCCATCGTATACCAGTTGGTTAAGAGAATGAACGGCGAGGTGACGGTGGAAAGCGAACCGGGAAAAGGAACCGTTTTTATACTTACTTTTCCTTTAGCAGGATGAAAAGTAAAAATGCAAGGTTCGTGCAAGGTTGCGGCAAGGTTAATGTAAGATTGGCATGATAGAATAAAGCATGTAAAGCCGCCAAAGAAATTGAAGGTGGTAAGATAAGGAGGTTTAGATATGCCAGAGTATATCATAGAAACGAAAAATCTTACAAAAAAATATGGCGCGCAAAAAAGCGTTGCAAGCTTAAATATCCATGTGCAGAAAGGAAGGATTTACGGTCTGCTTGGAAGAAACGGAGCCGGAAAGACCACCACCATGAAAATGCTTCTTGGATTAACCGCTCCCACGTCCGGTGAGATTAGAATCTGGGGAAAGTCTTTGCGGGGGAATGAAAAAAAAATTCTGCCCCGTATTGGAAGCCTGATTGAGTCCCCCGGTTTTTATCCCAATTTGACGGGTACGGAGAATCTACGCATTTTTGCGACTCTTCGGGGTGTGCCCAATAGCCATGCCATTGAAGATGCACTAAATCTGGTGGGTCTGCCTTACAAGGATAAGAAGTTGTTTTCCCAATATTCCCTTGGTATGAAGCAGCGGCTGGCGATAGCGCTTGCAATCATGCATGACCCAGAACTTTTGATTTTAGACGAACCGATCAATGGACTGGATCCAATTGGAATTGCTGAGGTGCGTTCCTTTATCCGGCAGTTATGCGATGAAAGGGGGAAAACAATCTTAATTTCCAGCCACATCCTCTCTGAGATTTCTCTTTTGGCTGACGATATCGGCATTATCGATCATGGAGCACTGTTGGAGGAGGAAAGCCTTGCCCGGCTGGAACAAAAAAGCAATAAGCACATCCACTTTACGCTTGGGGATACGGCGCAGGCGGCAAGGATTTTGGAACTTCAATTTCAGGAAAATCAGTTTTCCATACAGGATGACCACAATCTGCAGGTCCATAATCTTGCCATACCTGTGGGCAGGATGGTTACGGCTTTTGTGGAAAACGGGCTGGAAGTATCGGAGGCGCATACCTGCGAAGAGAGTCTGGAGGATTACTTCAAACGGATTACGGGAGGTGAGGGCATTGCTTAGATTAATCACCTGTGAATTTTGGAAAATAAAACGAAGAAAATTATTTCAGGCGGCGTTTCTAACGACCTTTATAGTGCCGCTACTCTATGCCATGATTTTATCGGATACGGATCTGGATGTTATGATGTCGGTTGTAAGGGAAGAAAATGGTTTTCTGATTCTGATTCCCCTGTCTGTTATATTAGCTGCTAATCTCTTTTTTGAAGAACATGACCATGATACATTAAAAAATCTGATGTGTATTCCGGTTTCAAAGAACAGGCTGGCTTTGGCAAAATTTGTGGTGATTCTTCTTTTTGACGTGGGCTATATGCTTGCCGGATATGGAATTGCTATTTTGCTTACAGCTGTGGCAGGCGTCCCGCTTACCGGCTGGGGGCTGCAGCTTTTCCTTACCCTAGGAACCGGAGTCCTGCTCTGGGCGGCAGCAATGCCCTGTATCTTTTTGGTGGTGTGGTGTAATAAATCTTATATTATTTCTGTAATAATTGCATTTGCTTATACCGTATTAAATTATATTCTCCATATCAACGACCGATTTATAATGGTACCTCTGGGGCTCAATGCTGCCACCTTTCTTCCGGTTCCCGTTATTTTTCGATGGATATATCAGTTTCATTCAATAGATGGGGAAATTATGCGTGAATTTTATCATCGGTTTAGTCCATATTTTATTTCAACCCCGGCAGTTTTTGGGATACTGATTGGTGAAGCAGCGGTTTTCATGCTGTTAATGATGAAGGTTTATCAAAAACAAAACGTATAAGGAGGCGAAGCACAATGTTACGGATGATCAAAACGGAGTTTATAAAGATAAAAAGATATCATATTCTGTTGATTGGCTTGATTGGCATGCTGTGTGCGCCATTACTTCAGCTATTTTCGCAAATGGCCGTGAATGAGGAATATAAAAGACCGAATTTTGATTTTGCCGCGCTGGCGGAGATGACCGTATGGGGAAGTGCACAGGTCTTTATGCCAGCATTATTTACTTTAATTGGAGGCTATTTGATCAGCAGGGAATATACAGACGATACCTTAAAAAATATACTGACCGTTCCCGTTTCCTTTAGAAAGTTTCTGGCAGGAAAGCTGGTCGCAATCGGGCTGCTGGCGGTGCTCTTTGGCGTCTACCTTTTTGGCGTGACGGTGGCGGTGGGAATTTTAACGGGGCTTCCCAATATAAAGATTCCCATCCTGGCAATTGCACTGCTTCAAATGATGGGGCTTGCTTTCTGGATTTATATTGTGGTTCTGCCGATTATTGTCATTTGCAGCAGAAAGCCGGGAATGTTTATGGGGGGTTCCGTCATGGCATTTCTTGCAGGATATTGCATCCTTTTCTTCAAGTCGGGACTGCTTCGGCAAGTATATCCTTTTTCGGCGGCTTTGACGATGATTGGATTTGATACTACGTCTTATACTGGGACATCAAATAAAGGAAGTGTTTTGCTGGCAATGGTTTCATTGGGGGGGATGCTGCTGATTGCCGTGCTGCTTACCAGTGGCGCTAGGGCGCCAGAGGATGCTCATAAGAAAGAAAAATCAAAGGGCAGGGGAATTACTTTGCGTGCTGCGCAACAAAGAAAATAAAAGAATGGACGGGAGGACATGAAGGGGCTTTTGTCTATGGAATAGTTGCCAGAGAGGGGATTGTCAAGTAAAGGATCTGTTTACAAACGAAAGTGAAGCGCATATGAATCTATTAGATAATATAACGAAACAATTTGTGAAAGAAAGCAAGGAAATTTTGGGGGATAATTTAGTTGGAATCTATCTTCATGGTTCTGCTGTAATGGGATGCTTTCATGAGAAAAAGAGTGATATTGACTTATTGGTTGTAGTAAATACAGGTATTCCAAATGAAATAAAACGGCAGTTTATGGATATGGTTGTGGAGTTAAACACATATGCGCCAGAAAAAGGGATTGAATTAAGCATTGTTAAGAAAGATGTATGCAAACCCTTTATTTATCCTACACCTTTTGAATTGCATTTTTCTGTTGCACATCTGGAATGGTATAAAACAAATCCGCCAGACTATATTCAAAAGATGAATGGACTTGATAAAGATTTGGCGGCGCATTTTACAATCATTTATCACAAAGGGAAGCGTCTTTGTGGGGAAAATATAAAAGATGTTTTTGAAAAGCCTGGCAGGGAATTTTATTTTGACAGTATTTGGAATGATATCGCGAATGCGGAAGAAGAAATCATAACAAATCCCACTTATATTATTCTGAATTTATGCAGAGTATTGGCATATAAGAAAGACGAGCTTATTTTGTCAAAGCAGGAGGGCGGGAATTGGGGAATGAACCATGTTCCTGAGAAATACCATCCTTTGATTCTGCGTGCACTGGAGGAATACGCATCTGGAAAGTCGACGCAGTGGAACGGGAATTGTGCGCGAGAATATGCGGCATATATGATAGACCAGATAAAGAATTAGGCAATTGGTTCATCTATTGTGAAAGCATTTCAGTCAGTTCACCATGTCCATATGTTTTGTGTTATAATGTTTCATATTGGAAGAAATAAAGAGAAGCGTATGGAGAGGGGAAAGATGCAGCAATATCGAAAAGAGCATGGAATAAAAAAACTGAAGCTGACTATTTTTATTCTACTGTTGGCAGGAGTGGTTCTGCTTATATTGGATTATCCAAACATTAAACTACATTTACTTGGACCAACCGAATTTGCAAGCCTTAGTCCAGATGAAGTTGAAGGCGGATTACTAGTAGAGGTTTCCATTGATATCAACTTTGGTACATATGCAAGTAATGAACAAAGCACTTATTATAGTAATTACTTCTCCACTACTAAAACAACGGATCTATATTATGTGATTTGGACAGGGGATGCTTATGCAGAAGATTATCGGTATATGGGAATAAAGGTGCCTGTTTCTGAGCAGTCTGTTATGGATGAAATAGCGGAAGCCGTAAGTGAGGGAAAACACGCAGATTCTGTCAAATATGTTGGAATTATTAACAGGATGTCGTCAGAGGAGTATCCAATGTTTGAAGCGTACTTTGAAGAAGCAGGCTGGACAAAGGAGGAAATAGAGGAACGTACGCTGCCGTATACGATTAATGTCAGTTACATGGAAGAGCAGGATCATTCTGATCTATACTGGACTATGCCGATTTTTGTTGTGCCGGTCATTATTGTGCTCTGGTGTAGAAAGTGGGAAGATTAGGAATCCATTGTTCCAGTACAAAAAGAGTTATAATTGGAATACGCAAAAGCGTCAGATCTGTGATATACAGGCAAAAAGGCAAATAATAAAGCAAGTAAAATATTTTATGGCTCTGGGTTACCGCTCCAGAGCCATTTGTTATAGGGCAATTGATTTTCTAATTCATATCGCCTCTTTCATTTTCCGAACATACTCCCCAACTGGTCTCGCAGCATCTGTTCCATACTGTTCCACCAGCTTTATGATAGCCGAGCCCACGATGGCGCCGTCTGAAATTTCTGCCATTTTAGCTGCCTGCTTAGGAGTCGAAATGCCAAAGCCCACGGCGCAGGGGACAGAAGCATTTTCCCGCACCAGTTTAACAAGGGAAGCAATATTTGTTTTGATTTCGCTGCGGATGCCAGTGACGCCTAAGCTGGAAACAATGTAGATAAAGCCTCTGGCTTCTTTTGCAATCATTGCCACCCGGTTTTCGGAAGTAGGAGCAATGAGGGAGATGAGATCCACATCATATTTTTGGCAGATAGCATCAAATTCCCCTTTTTCTTCAAAGGGCAAATCAGGAAGGATGAGCCCGTCAATGCCGATTTCTCGGCAGGTGCGGATAAATTTTTCCGCATCATAAGAAAATACCACGTTAGCGTAAGTCATGAACACCATGGGAAGGCGTATAGGATGGACAGAATCTGTGCGCAGTTCCCGCACCATATCAAAAATATGATCGGTTGTCACACCCTGCTTTAGTGCGCGCAGGTTAGCATTCTGGATAGTTGGACCTTCTGCGGTAGGGTCTGAGAAGGGAATGCCCAGTTCAATTAAATCGGCGCCGTTTGCAGCCATGCTGCGGACAATTTCCTTAGTGGTAGCAAGGTCCGGGTCGCCGCAGGTAATAAATGGAATGAAAGCTTTGCCGTCAGCAAAAGCGTCAGCAATTTTACTCATGAATATCCTCCCCTCTGTAACGTGCGATAGCGGCGCAGTCTTTGTCGCCGCGTCCGGAAATCGTAATGACCATAATTTTATCTTTGCCATAAATAGGTGCAATTTTCATGGCGTGTGCAACAGCATGTGCGCTTTCAATGGCAGGAATAATCCCTTCTGTGCGGGAGAGGTACTCAAAAGCATTTACCGCTTCTTCGTCTGTGACGGGAACATAGCTTGCCCTTCCTGTATCATGGAGCCATGCGTGCTCCGGTCCGATGCCGGGGTAGTCCAGACCTGCGGAGATGGAATAGACAGGGGCAATCTGTCCGTAATTATCCTGACAGAAGTAGGACTTCATTCCGTGGAAGATACCAAGCCTTCCGGTGTTGATGGTGGCGGCTGTTTCAAAGGTATCGATGCCCCGTCCCGCAGCCTCGCAGCCAATTAAATCTACCACTTTATCCTCAATAAAATGGTAGAAGGTTCCCATGGCATTGCTTCCTCCGCCCACACACGCCATGACAATATCGGGAAGGCGTCCTTCTTTTTCAAGAATCTGCTGTTTGATTTCACGGGAAATGACTGCTTGGAAGTCCCTTACAATGGTAGGGAAAGGGTGAGGTCCCATAACCGATCCTAAGCAGTAATGGGTATCGTCGATCCGGCTGGTCCATTCCCGCATAGCCTCGGAGACAGCATCTTTTAAAGTAGCGGTTCCGGTCGTCACAGGAATGACTTCGGCGCCCAAAAGCCGCATACGATAAACATTAAGTGCCTGCCGCTTCGTATCCTCCTCACCCATAAAGACCACACATTCCATGCCAAGGAGTGCAGCGGCGGTGGCGGTGGCAACACCATGCTGCCCGGCGCCGGTTTCGGCAATCAGCCGCATCTTCCCCATTCTTTTGGCTAAAAGCGCCTGACCCAACACATTGTTGATCTTGTGGGAGCCAGTGTGGTTCAAATCTTCTCTCTTTAAATAAATCCTTGCGCCGCCTAAATCCTTTGTCATTTTTTCTGCATAATACAGACGGCTGGGGCGTCCCACATATTCATGAAAAAGAGAGGTGAGCTCTTGGTTAAATGTTGGGTCGTCCTTATAATGATTGTAAGCTTCTTCCAGCTCGATGACGGCATTCATGAGTGTTTCAGGAATGTATTGTCCGCCGTGAACTCCGAAGCGTCCTTTGAAATCTGACATGTTGTTCCTCCTTGTTTGTCGTTTGTAGAAAGCCCGAAAAGGCTGTTTAACCTGTGCGTGTGCAAGGTGGTGTTTATTTCCTGCCCCGGACAGCATGAATAAAGGCTTTCATTTTAGCGTAGTCTTTGCATCCGTCTGTTTCTACTCCGGAACTGGTATCCACACCGTAAGGGTGGGTCTTTAATATGGCGTCTTTTATGTTCCCAGGGGTCAGTCCGCCTGCCAGAAAAAAGGGTCTGTCAATACCTTGTATCAGAGACCAGTCGAAGACTTCTCCTGTTCCCAGCCCGTTGTCTAGCAGCAGGTAGTCGCAAGGATAGGCAAGTGCCGCTTCTATATCTTCCATGGTTTTGATGATAAAGGCTTTGATAATAGGCTTTTGGCACAGGTGCTTTAAGGTCTGGGCATAAGTTGCATCTTCCTGCCCGTGGAGCTGGGCACATTGGATAATTCCGTTTTGTAAAAGCGAGGCGACATGCAAAATGGGTTCATTTACGAAAACGCCGACGCTTTGAATGGAAGGATGCAGAAGACTCTTTAAGTGAGCAGCTTTTTCGGGAGAAATGTAGCGTGCTCTTCCCTGTAGGAAAACGAATCCAATGTAGTCCGGCTTAAGCTCGTTTGCGTAGGAAATGTCTTCTTCTGACTTAAGCCCACAGATTTTTATCTTTGTCATGATACGCCTTTCTTTCGTCCGCTCAATTCATCTAACATAGCTTTTTTGTTATGGGAGCGCATGAAGGTCTCGCCAATCAGCACGGCGTCCACATGGGCCTTTTCAAGGGAAGCCACATCTTCTCGGCAGTGGATGCCGCTTTCTGCAACAAATAGAATGTGTTGGGGGACCAACGATCGGAGACGGGCGCTGTTGCCCAAATCTACCGAAAAGTTTTTAAGGTTCCGGTTGTTTACACCTATGATACGGGCGCCTGCTTCTATGGCAGAAGCAATCTCTGCTTCATCATGCGCTTCCACCAAAGCGGACAATCCCAAGCGGTCACAAATTTCAAGATAGTATTTCAAGGTTGCGGTAGTTAGCAGGGAACAAATCAAAAGAACCGCACTTGCCCCCAAAAGCTTTGCCTCATAAATCATATATTCATCCACTGTGAAATCCTTGCGGATGCAGGGAATGGAGACAGCTTCTGCAATTTCCTTCAGATATTCATTTCTGCCCAAAAACCACTTAGGCTCTGTCAGTACAGAAATACAGGAGGCGCCTGCCGCTTCGTATTCTTTCGCAATGGTAAGATAAGGAAAGTCTTCTGCAATTAATCCTTTGGAAGGGGAGGCCTTTTTACATTCGCAGATAAAACTGATGCCCTCGTGGGACAATGCTTTTTCAAAGGGAAATCCGCTTTCGGAATCCATGGAAAGGGCAAGTTCCTTTATTTCTGCAAGGGGGTGGCGTGCGTTTGCTTCTGCTACCCGTTTTTTGGCGTATTCTGCTATGGTTTCTAATATGGTTGCCATTTACTTAAACCTTTCTGCAATGATTAGAATTGAGAGTGAATTTAGGATTGGCTTTCTGTAACAAAAGTATCCAATACGGTAAGTGCTTTACCACTATCGATCAGTTCGGCGGCAAGGGTGATGCCATCTTTCAGGGATGCTGCCCTTCCGCCGATGTAGAGGGCGGCTCCGGCATTTAAAAGTACGGCATTGTGCTTAGGGCCCTTTTCCCCTTTTAAGATGGAGCGGGTAATCTCTGCGTTTTGGGCAGGGGAGCCGCCAGTCAGGTCTTCCTTTTTGCAGGAAGACAAACCAAAATCTTCCGGGGTGATGGTGTATGTCTTAAATTCGCTTTCGTGGAACTCACAGATCATGGTGGGCGCGCTGGCGGATATTTCGTCCATTTTATCGGTTCCGTAGACTACCATTCCGTGTCTTACGCCCAGACTGGTAAGGACTCTGGCAAGAGGTTCTACCAAGGATTCATCGTAAACACCAAGGAGCTGTCTGGTTGGGGATGCGGGATTGGTCAGGGGTCCTAAAATATTAAATACGGTGCGAATGCCCAGTTCTTTGCGTATAGAGCCCACATATTTCATGGAGGTGTGGTATTTTTGTGCAAACAAGAAACAAATGCCAACTTTTTCAAGAAGTTTAATACATTTTTCAGGGGATTGATCAATGCTTGCGCCTAGAGCCTCCAGGCAATCTGCAGTTCCGCATTTCGAGGATGCAGCACGATTGCCATGCTTGGCGATTTTGACACCGCCGGCAGCAGTTACCAGAGCGGCGGTGGTTGAAATATTGAAGCTCTGGGCACCGTCGCCGCCGGTTCCTACGATTTCCATAACATCCATGTTGTGGCATACCTTTGTGGCATGATCCCGCATGGCAGCGGCACAGCCTGCAATCTCATCGGTGGTTTCTGCCTTTGTGCTTTTAGTGGATAAAGCCGCCAGAAAAGCGGCGTTTTGTGTAGGGGAGGTTTCGCCGCTCATGATTTCATGGATGACGGCGTAAGCTTCGTCATAAGTTAAATCCTGTTTGTCTACGATTTTTACAATTGCTTCTTTGATCATTTATTTAAATTCCTTTCTGATGTGATGGTATAGGTTTCCTTTGCATCGTCTGCATTAGAAAATTTTTAACGATTGTTTTTCCGTCCGGTGTAAGGATTGATTCCGGGTGGAATTGCAATCCATAAATATCATAGTTTATGTGTTTTACTGACATTACTTCGCCGTCTTCTGCCCGTGCGGTTATGGACAGGCATTGGGGAAGGGTGTTTTCTAACAGTGCCAGAGAATGATATCTGGCAACCGGTATGGTTTCGGGAAGTCCTTGGAAAATGGCACATTCCTTGTCAAGCTTTGCCAGTGACTGCTTACCGTGCATGAGCTCTTTGGCATAGGACACGGTTCCGCCATAGGCAGTGCAGATGGCTTGATGCCCTAGACATACGCCTAAAATAGGAAATTTATTTCCTAACTCTTTTACCACCTCAATGCATATGCCGGCATTCTCTGGTTTCCCAGGACCGGGGGAGAGAATGATGGAATCGGGCGCCATTTCTTCGATTTCTTTTACGGAAAGAACATCGTTGCGGATGACTTTTATTTCCGAATTCAGTGAGCCTATCAGTTGAAACAGGTTGTAGGAAAAGCTGTCATAATTATCAATCAATAAAATCATGGGTCTATCTCCTTCGCGGTTTTTAGTGCATTTACAACGGCAGCCGCCTTGTTAAGGCATTCTTGAAATTCTTTTTCGGGGTCGGAATCTGCTACGATGCCGGCGCCGCTTCTGACAAAGACTTTACCGTTTTTTTTGTATGCAATTCTGATAGCAATGCAGGTATCCAGATTGCCTGTAAAATCCAGATAGCCGATTGCGCCTCCGTAGATGCCGCGTTTGTTGTTTTCCAAATCATTGATTAGTTGACAGGCTTTGATTTTTGGCGCACCTGAAAGGGTTCCCGCAGGAAGGATGGCATCTATGGCGGAAAGCGCATCCTCATCTTCCCGTATTTCTCCCCGGACAGTGGAGCCGATGTGCATAACATGGGAATATTTTTCGATACAGTGATATTTTTCTACTTTCACCGTTCCGAATTTACTGATTTTTCCGATATCATTTCTGCCAAGATCTACCAACATGTTATGCTCGGCAAGCTCTTTTGAGTCGGCAAGAAGTTCGGCTTCTAATGCCTGATCTTCTTCCTTGGTTTTTCCCCTAGGTCTGGTTCCAGCCAGCGGAAAGGTGTGGAGAACGCCATTTTCCAGTTTGACTAAAGTCTCAGGAGAAGCGCCTGCCACCTCCAAATCACTGCTGGAAAAATAAAACATATAAGGGGATGGGTTCAGGGTGCGAAGGACCCGGTAGGTATTTAAAAGGCTTCCTTCAAATCCAGCTTCCAGACGATTGGAGAGAACAATCTGGAAAATGTCTCCTTCTCTAATATGGTGTTTGGCTTCTTCCACCATAGCGCAGTATTCATCTTTTAGAAATAAAGGATGAAAATCTGTGGTGCATTTACCGGGTTCTTCGGTAATAGGGGTGCCTTGCTTTATCAAGTCGGAAAGCTGTCTTAATTCCAGAACAGCCCGGTTATATTCCGTTTCAAGGTGTTCGAGATTTATGTTGACGATTAAGATAATCTTTTGTTTAAAGTTATCAAAAGCAATGACTTTGTCAAAAAGCATTAAATCCACATCCTTAAATCCTTCTGTGTCAGCAGCATCCAGCTTTAATGAAGGTTCTGCATATTTTAGATAATCATAAGAAAAGTATCCTACTAGACCACCCGTAAAGGGGGGAAGGTAAGAGAAAATGGGGCTTTTATGCTCTTTGATTACCTGTCGAATGTATTTGCCGGGGTCTGTGGTTTCAAATGAGAGCGCACCTGCTTGCATCTGTCCGTTCTGGCAGGTGATCTCGAGGCTGGGGTCATAGCCTAAAAACGTGTAGCGTCCCCACTTTTCATGGTCAGAAACAGATTCCAGCAGATAGCAATGGCTGGAAACATTTTTCAGGATTTTCAAAACTTCAATGGGCGTCCTTATGTCAGAAAGAATTTCCATGCTGACAGGAGCAGTCTTATACACTTTTTCTTTTTGAAGTTCTTTTAAAGTTGCTAATTCGGGTTGAATCATAGGACTCCTTTCTGCCTGCGGCTGTTGCGATTTATGCTGCGAGGGAGTTTTGCGGGAATAAAAAACGCCCTCGACAGAAATAATTTCTGTCAAGGACGAATAAAAACTATCCGCGGTGCCACCTTGATTTACAGCCTGAGCTGTACACTTAACAGGATACTAACATATCCCTGACAACTGACGTGTGTCTTACGTTGCAGAATACTAGACAGATTATAACTGTTTTTCACTGCACCCTCTGCGGTCCATTTGATGATTTGTTTTCCGCCCGTTCTCAGCAATCCGGGCTCTCTGTGGGAGCATCGTCACCGTTATCTCCGCGTCAACGGTTTAAATCTTAAATTTTCTTTATCATAGCGCAGTGCTAAAGGATTGTCAATAAAAATTTTTTCTTGCATGTTTTTGGTTTCATGTTAAAATAAGAATTTGGTAATAGACGGGAAATCCGTCGATGATTGCGGTGTCGGATTTTTGACCGGCTTAAAAAGGAACAATGTGAAAATCATTGACAGCTTACTCTGAGGTAAGGCGGATGAGACTCCGGGGCAGGAATGCCAGCCATTGTATCGAATATGCGGCAGCAGGAATGCTGTTTTACAAAAAGCATAGATATGAGAAGGCGGAGGATCAGAAGAAGCCAAGTCCTAAGACTTGCCGTGATCATGAATCTGTTTCTTTGGTAGGAAGGAAAGGAGAAAAGGATGAACAAAAAACAGAAGATTACTTTGGTAGGTGTATTTGCGGCGATTCTCGTGATTGCAGCAGTAGTGGCAGGAGCGTTGAATTACCGTGCAACACAATCCGGCATGAAAGAATTTCAGGTTGAGATCGTTTCTGAAAGGGATGCATATGCACAGGTGAAAACGTATCGGTCATATGCGGAATATTTGGGAGAATTTCTGCGGACATTGGAGATCTGTGAATGGCAGGAGTCCGACTATGGAATTTATATCACAGGATTTGATGGAATGCAGGAAGATTTAGAGAATCAATACTGGTGGTGTGTGCTTGTCAACGGAGAATCCAGCATGACGGGTGCGGACGAGATTCCCCTTGCGGATGGAGATGTGTATAGCTTTACCTTAAAGCAGGGGTGGTAAAATGCCGGTCAGGAAAATGACAAGGATAGCGCTTCTTAGCGCTATCCTTTATGTGTCAAAGGTAGCATTGGAAGCTTTCCCGAATGTAGAACTGATATCTGTTCTTGTAATTGTGTACACATTGGTTTTTGGAGCGGAAACATTTTTGACGATAACGGTGTTTAATTTGTTTGAACTGATACAGTGGGGATTTGGAAGCTGGTGGGTGAGTTATCTGTATGTGTGGCCTCTACTCTGTTTAGGAGTTATGTTGTTTAAGAGACTGGTGAAAGAGGAATTCTTGATCTGGAGCGTGATAGCAGGCTGCTTTGGGTTGATATTTGGTGGGTTGTTTGCCATAGCTTATCTTCCCATAGATCCGTCTTACGCACTGGCTTACTGGATATCAGGTCTTCCATGGGATGTATGGCATGGGGTGTGGAATTTTGTTTTGACAGCGGTGCTTGGAAAGCCCTTATATAAGATTTTATTTATGCTCAAAACCCGCGTTTTCCCAGAAGAGTTAAAATAAAAAAGCAATTATATTTTATAAATAATATATATGTTAAGAAAATGGGCTGATGCTGAAATGATAGATAAAGCATCAGCCCTATAGTTTTGATTGAAACCCAGAAGCATTATTTAAATTTAACTGCTGTTCCGTAAGCTATGACTTCGGCAGCGCCTTGCATAATCGCGGAGGAGGCATAACGGATATTGACGATTGCATCAGCTGAAAGGCGTTCCGCCTCTGCTATCATTCGCTGCGTTGCCAAATCTCTTGCTTCGTTCATCATATCGGTGTAAGCTTTTAATTCACCGCCCACAATCGTTTTGAAACTCTGGGTAATGTCCCTGCCGATATTTTTTGACTGGATGGTGCTGCCTTTAACTAGCCCCAGCATCTCAAGTTCTTTTCCGTTGATATAATCTGTGTTTACTAAAATCATTTCTTTTACTCCTTTATATTTATATATTTTAATTTTATTGAATGTCTAACTCCGGCGGAATATCAAATTCGCTGGGAATCGGCTTCCCGTTCTTTTTTCTTTGCCTGACGCATTCCGTCAGTAAATATTCAATCTGCCCATTGACGGAACGGAAATCATCTTCTGCCCATGCAGCTATGGCATCATAAAGCTTGGAAGAAAGCCGGAGAGGAACCTGTTTTTTGGTGTTGTCTGCCATATTAATACAGGCTTCCTGAGTTTACAATGGGCTGGGCATCCCGGTTTCCGCATAGAACCACCAGTAAATTGGATACCATGGCGGCTTTCCTCTCCTCGTCCAACGTGACGACTTCATTTTCACTGAGCCGTTCAAGCGCCATTTCCACCATACCCACAGCGCCGTCTACAATCATCTTTCTGGCATCGATGATGGCGGATGCCTGCTGACGCTGCAGCATAACGGCCGCGATTTCCGGTGCATAGGCAAGATAAGTGATTCTGGCTTCGATGATTTCAAGACCTGCATCGTTTACCTTTTTCTGGATTTCAGACCGGATCCTTTCTGCTACAATTTCGCTGGAACCGCGCAGGGAACCCTCATCTGCAATACCGTCACCGGTGGTATCTACGTTGGGAGCCACATCGTAAGGATACATCCTTACAATGTCTCTAAGTGCGCTGTCACACTGTAAAGACAGGTATTCCTTGTAATTATCCACGTTAAAAACTGCTTTTGCAGTATCTACCACCTTCCACATCACCGCAATGCCGATTTCCACGGGATTTCCCAGACAATCGTTGATTTTCTGGCGGTTGTTGTTCAAAGTCATGACTTTGAGGGAGATTTTTTTGTTTAGGGATTCTATCTGTGAAGCGTTGCCTTCCGTGCCAATGGTAAGTGTGCCGAGAAGGTTCTTCTCGTTTACATCACCGCTCTGATTCAGTTTCGTTTTTGCTGCAGGATTAAAGCCCGAACAGAATGGATTAATGAAATAAAAGCCTGCATCTTTTAAGGTTCCCACGTATTCTCCAAAGAGTGTAAGTACGAGTGCTTCCTGAGGCTTTATGACCTTTAATCCGCAGAAGGGAATCCACCCCAGCGCCGTATATAGAATACCTATAATGAGCAGGATGGGATTTTGGAAAGCGTTAATCAAAAATCCGCCCGCGATAATGAATGCAATCCCAATCACGTATAAAAGTGTAAAAAGAAATAACATTGCCATACCATTTTTTTTGTTGTCGAGAATTTTTTCTTCCATAGTGTAATATCTCCTTCTTATTGATATTTGAATGATATCATTTTGATATCAAAATGTCAATGGCATTTCTTTATGACATTTTTTAACTTTTCATCTTGTGGCGGATTAGGTATAATGCAAATCAGAGAAAAATTGTTTAGAGAAAATGTAATAGTTAAGCTGATAGCTGAATTGTTACGACTAATATCAATGTGAAAAGGAGAGAACAGATGAAGATTGTCGTTTTGGAAAGAAACAGTGTAGGTCAGGATGTTTCGATGGATGCCATTGGGGAGTTGGGGGAGATGACAGTCTATCCAAATACCACGGCAGAAGATGTTAAGGAAAAGATAACGGATGCAGAAATCATAGTTGCCAATAAAGCGCCTTTAAATGAAGATACTTTGAAGGGTGCCGGGCAGGTGAAGCTGATTTGTGAGTTTGCTACCGGTTATGATAATGTGGATTTGGAGTATTGTAAGAGTAGGGGGATCAAGGTGGCAAATGTCGTGAATTATTCCACAGATGCTGTGTCGCAGCATACCTTTGCGCTTTGCTTTTATGTTCTTGAAAAACTTCGTCATTATGATGAGTATGTTAAATCAGGTGCATATGCGGCACAGGACCGTTTTTCAAACTTTGACCTTCCTTTTACAGAGCTGGCAGGAAAAACATGGGGAATCGTGGGTATGGGTAATATCGGTAAAAAGGTGGCGCAGATAGCAGAAGCGTTTGGATGTAAAGTCATCTTTTATTCTGCCTCCGGCAACAGTACCTGTACGGCTTATGAGAGAGTTGAATTTGATACATTGCTTGCAGAATCGGATTTCTTATCTCTTCATTGTCCGCTGAGTGATAAGACGAGGAATCTGATCAATCTGGATGCGTTAAAGAAGATGAAGAAAAGTGCAATTTTGATCAATGTGGCAAGGGGACCGGTAGTGAATGATGAAGACTTATACACGGCGCTGACACAAGAGTATATTGCAGGAGCCGGTTTGGATGTGACCAGTACAGAGCCTATGAGGGACAGCAATCCTTTAAGCAAAATCATGGACAGTAATAAATTGATTATCACTCCTCATCTTGCTTGGGCGAGCAACGAGGCAAGAAATAGATGTGTTTTTGAAACCTGCAAAAATATTGAAGCCTTCTTAAGAGGGGAGGACAGAAACATTGTAAATGCCTGATTGTAGATGAATCATCGTAAATGTCTCATCGTAGATGATTGATTTCTCAAATCAGACAGCGTTGGTTTTTGTCCAAGATAGTTATTTGCGTTTCTTATATTCATTCCTGTGCTGGATGGGGGTCTTCCCGGTAGCTTTTTTGAATACTTGGGAAAAATAGGATTGGGAAGAAAAGCCCAGCATGGTTGAAATCTGCGCAATGGAATGCGTTGTGGACTCTAGGAGGGACTTTCCTTCTTGGATTCTCTTCTTTAGAAGATAGTTGATGGGGGAAAGACCTGTATATTTGGTAAAAGCATGTGCCATATAAAATTTGTTCATGTGGGTGAGAGAAGCCAGCGTGTCCAGCGTGATATTTTCTGAGTAGTTTGCATCCAGATAGTTTTTAATCTGGGTGCATTCTCTGTTTAAAATCGAATTGTTGCTTTGGATTACAGACAGATTGTCATTTCTGAGCATGCAGATTAAGAGCACCTCCAGCAGATTCTGACAGACATTCTCATAATTTTCTTCCTTTCGGGAAATTTCTTCCAGCATAATATTCAAATAAGCATAGACATTGGAACTTTGTATATTATATTTATAAACACTGCCAAGGGCAGTCTGCATAGAAATGCCGTCCTGGGCGGAGGCAATGTTTTCAAATGAAAAAGAAAGACCTTCTATTCCGAGCACAATATATTCAAGAGGTGTAGTGTGCAGGGACTTTTCGGTATGCTGAACATGAGGGTTAATAATTACCATGTCATTTTTTCCTACAGGAAATTCGGAACCTTCCGCAATAAAAGAACCGCTTCCATTCACAACGAAGAACAGTTCGCTAAATGGATGGGAATGAAGAATGCTCTGCCAGTCATTTTCATACTTTGAAGTTGAAACGTATAAAAGCTTAGAACGTTCTGAGTAGGAAAGTTTGTTATTTTCTATACGGTGTCTGGTATTTCCCATTGTTTTCTCCATTTCTGTGCAAAAGAGTTATAGTAAAAAATGTGGCTTAAATAATATATCAGAATTTATATATTTTGTCCATGGTTTTAAATGTATTAAAAAGAATAAAAAATCATATAAAGATATATAGTTAAAAAACAAACCACAATATATAGAAATGACATATAAAAAACTTGTTGTCATTACAAATTATAATTCATTATGAATAAAAAATACAAAAATATTAAAAATGAAATGTGCAAATTATCAAATATAAAGAAAAAACATGAAAAATTTAAATAAAATTGCATAAAAGCAAGATATATAAAATATCTAGCAACAATAAGATTGATTAATAAAAAAATCTTTAATATACTTAAACTATCTTTAGAAGTAGAACCGATCAAAATAAGTGCTTGGCACAAATTTTAAGGAGGAATTTATTATGAAAGTGAAAAAAGTGATTTCAGCATTGCTTGTGACGACCATGACAGCAGCACTGCTGGCAGGATGCGGCGGATCAGGCGGCGGTGCAGAAGCTCCGGCACCCGCAACAGAAGATTCAGCACAGGCAGAAGCGCCTGCTCCTGCAGATTCAGAAGAAGCGCCGGAAGTGGAAGAGCAAGTGCTTAAGGTAGCAGCTTTTGAAGGCGGTTACGGCGCAGATATGTGGTCAGAGGTTGTGGCGGCTTTTGAAGCATCCCATCCCGGTGTAACGGTAGAACTTACCATCGACAAGAAGCTGGAAGACGTAATCAGCCCCAGCATGAAGGCAGGCGATTATCCGGATGTTGTACATCTTGCTACAGGACGTGAAGCAGCCCTGACAGAAACATTGACGAAAGAAAATGCACTGCTTCCTCTGACAGATGTACTTGAGATGACAGTACCTGGCGAAGATGTAAAAGTAAAAGACAAAATCATTCCTGGTTTCCTTGATACATTGGCAACCAATCCTTACGGGGATGGCGTGACCTACTACGCGCCTATGTTCTACAGCCCTTGCGGTTTGTTCTACAATGCAGGATTGTTTAAAGAAAAAGGTTGGGATGTACCTACTACATGGAGTGAAATGTGGGCTTTAGGCGATACGGCAGCAGCAGACGGTATTGCACTGTTTACATATCCTACAACTGGATATTTTGATGCATTCACCTATGCAGCGCTGGCTTCAGCAGGAGGATCAGATTTCTTTGACAGCTGTATGACATACGAAGATGGTATCTGGGAAAGCGCAGACGCAACCAAGGTATTTGAACTGGTTGGCACACTGGCTGGATATACAGAGGCAACTACCGTAGCAAACGCAAACAATGATAACTTTACAAAGAATCAGCAGCTGATTCTTGACAACAAAGCAATCTTCTGCCCGAACGGCACATGGCTGCCTGGCGAGATGGCAGATGCACCCAGAGCAGACGGCTTTGAGTGGGGCTTCATGGCACTTCCCGCAGTGAACGATGGCGGAGCAGGCTGTTCCTTCTGCTGGTTTGAACAGATGTGGATTCCTGCAGCAGCACAGAATCAGGATATGGCAAAAGAATTTGTAGCATATATGTATTCAGATGAAGCAGCACAGATTTTTGCAAAATCTACAGCAATTCAGCCGATTGCTGGCGTCAGCGATTATCTTGAAGGCGACAACAAGATGTTCTACAGCATCTATGACAACGGCGCAACCGCAGTTATGGGTGGATTTGCAGCTACCGCACCGGTAGAAGGCGTTAACATGCTGGATACTTTATGTGGAACAGTCAACAGTATCGTAAGTGGTGATAAGACTGTTGCTCAATGGCAGGCAGCTGTGGAAGAAGCAAGTGATAAATTAAGAGCGGCAATGGAATAAGAGTTTAAGGGGTGCTCCAGAGGTTTCCGCCTTTGGAGCGCTTTTTTTAACCTAAGGATGACCCGTAAAGTGCGGCATCCGCTGTTGTAGGAAACGGAGGTATGAATGTGAAAAAGGGCAGAGCAAGAAGCGTTTTCATTGGGGTATGTGTAACACCGGCGGTTATTTTATTTATCATCTTTATGCTGATTCCAACCTTTAATGTATTTAAGATGTCGCTTTACAAATGGGGAGGATATTCCAATACGAAGGAATTTGTGGGACTAAATAACTTTAAGATCTTGATGGAGGATATGAACTTTTTCCGTTCTTTCCAAAATACGGTTCTATTGATTGTCTGTGTTACGATTGTAACAATGGCGCTTTCTTTGATATTTGCAGCGATTTTATCAAGAGAAGAAATCAAGGGACAGAACTTTTACAGAATTATATTTTATATTCCCAATATTCTGTCGGTAGTGGTTATTTCAGCAATTTTTTCAGCAATCTATGATCCCAACAATGGTCTTTTAAACAGCATTATCGGAATCTTCAGAGGAAGCGATAAGACACCGATCCTCTGGCTGGGGGATCAGAAGTTGGTCATTTACAGTCTTGTGATCGCCATGATCTGGCAGGCAATCGGCTATTACATGGTCATGTATATGGCAAGTATGGCGAGCGTGCCGGAAAGTCTTTATGAATCGGCGAATTTGGAGGGAGCCGGACGGATTCAGCAATTCTTTTCCATAACCCTTCCGCTGATTTGGACCAATGTGAGAACGACATTGACGTTCTTTGTCATTAGTTCCATTAATTTAAGTTTCCTGTTTGTAAAAGCGCTGACAAGCGGAGGACCGGATGGGGCTACGGAAGTATTTTTAAGTTATATGTATAAGCAGGCATATACAAATTCATCATACGGATATGGTATGGCGATTGGTGTTGTCGTATTTTTATTCTCTTTTGGTTTGTCTGCCGTTGTCAATTTTGCCACCAAACGAGAGCCATTGGAATTTTAAGGAGGGGTGCACATGAAAAAGAGAAAAGAAATGAGCTTTGACGCTTTGTATAAACTTTTTATCTATGTTGCCCTGATTACGCTTGCAGTTAGCATCATTGTTCCGGTAGGATGGGTATTCCTTGCATCTATAAAGGAAAATTCGGAATTTTATGGTAATCCATGGACGATGCCGAAGGGCATCTATTTTCAGAACTTTATCGATGCCTTTGAAAAAGCAAAAATGGGCGAGTACTTTATGAATTCTGTCCTGGTGACAGCTCTGGCGCTTGCCATACTGCTGGTGGTGGCATTGCCTGCTGCTTACGTGCTTGCAAGATATAAGTTTAGGGGGAGCCGGCTCATTAATGTGATGTTCATGGGCGGATTATTTATCAACGTGAACTACATTGTAGTGCCTATTTTCTTGATGTTCGTGGATGCGGATAAGTTCTTAAAGAGCCTTGGGGGAGATGGATTTTTCCTGAACAATCTTTTGGTGGTGGCGTTGGTGTATGCATCCACTGCATTGCCGTTTACTATTTACCTATTGTCTGGCTTTTTCGTTACGATACCGAGAGACTATGAAGAGGCGGCGTATGTGGACGGAAGCGGTTACTTCAGGACTATGGTTAAGATCATGATGCCCATGGCGCTGCCAAGTATCATTACGGTTATCTTGTTTAATTTCCTGTCCTTCTGGAATGAATATATTATTTCCATGACTTTGCTTACAAAGGATGCCAAGACCCTTCCGGTAGGTCTTATGCAGCTTATGCAGGCGCAGAAGGCGGCGGCAAATTACGGGCAGCTTTATGCAGGTCTGGTAATCGTAATGCTTCCTACCTTGATTTTGTACATTATGGTTCAGAAGAAGCTGACTCAGGGTATGAGCCTTGGCGGATTGAAAGGTTAAAGGAGGAAATGCTATGAAATGGATCATCAGATTGGTATATATCATTGTTTTTATTGGCAGTATGGCGCTTATTGTAACAGGGCAGCGCAATATCGGTCCCGCAGGGCTTTTGCTCATGTTGGCAGGGCTTGCAGGAATATTGATACTCCTTTATCTATATAATAAGAAATTTCAATGATTATCAAGCGAAAGAATGGAGGAATGGATATGGAAAATGCAGGCAGACTGACACTGCCTACAGATGTAGATATGGTTGACGAAACAATACGTTTAAAAAATCTACTGGGTGCGGATGCTTTAAGGGATTGTGACGGTACGACCATGCCGGAAGAGCTTCTTGACCAGGATGCAAAAATATATGCGACTTATTATACAACCCGGAAGGATAATGACTGGGCAATGAAAAATCCGGAAGAAGTACAGCAGGAATATCTAATCAGTGATTGCATTACGGCGAAGAGCGATTGCCTGCGTATAGAAATCATGAAAGGGTTCCACACAGAGCAGCTTAAGGTGAATACGATCGATTCTCCCAAGCGTTGGTGGGAGGTAATTGACAGGACTATGGGGGAGGTGGTTCCCATAGATCAATGGGAATATGATGAGGCTTCGGGGGAGGTTATTATTTCATCTGTTCCCTATCACCGATATACAGTAAGCTTTCTGGCATTTTTGATATGGGATCCGGTACATATGTACAATTTCATTACAAATGACTGGAAAAATGCACCCCATCAGCTGACATATGATGTAAGGCAGCCTAAAACACAGGTTTATGTAAAAGAAAAGCTGAAAAAGTGGTGCGAAGAAAATCCCTATGTGAATGTGGTGCGGTTTACGACGTTTTTTCATCAATTTACATTGACTTTCGACGATCAGAAGAGAGAGAAGTTTGTGGAATGGTTTGGCTACAGTGCCAGTGTAAGTCCTTATATTCTGGAAAAATTTGAGAAGTGGGCAGGATATAAGTTCCGTCCTGAATTTATTGTAGATCAAGGATATCATAACTCTATTTTCCGGGTGCCGTCAAAGGAATTCAAGGATTTTATAGAGTTTCAGCAGATGGAGGTATGTGCCCTTGCGAAGGAGCTGGTGGATATTGTACACAGTTTCGGTAAGGAAGCTATGATGTTCCTCGGAGATCATTGGATAGGGACAGAACCCTACGGAAAGTACTTTGAGGGGATTGGCCTAGATGCCGTTGTGGGTTCTGTAGGGGATGGCGTCACGCTGCGAATGATTTCTGATATTAAAGGGGTGAAGTATACAGAAGGGCGCCTTCTGCCTTACTTTTTCCCTGATGTGTTTACCGAAGGCAAAGACCCGATAGGGGAAGCCCAGGACAACTGGATAAAGGCAAGGAGAGCCATTTTGCGTTCTCCTTTAGACCGGATTGGATATGGGGGGTATCTAAAGTTGGCAGCCCAGTGGCCGGGATTTATAGATCAGATTGGTCGCGTAGTAGGCGAATTTCGTCAGATTCATGAGAACATGCAGGGAAGTAAAGCATACACTGCTCCTTTTAAAGTGGGTATTTTAAATTGTTGGGGTAATTTAAGAAGGTGGATGTCTAATCAGGTTCATCATGCCTTGTGGTATAGGGAAATTTATTCTTATGTGGGAGTGATTGAGTGCTTGAGCGGTATGCCTGTAGAGGTGGAGTTCATCACCTTTGACCAGGTACGGAAAGGAATTGATTCTGACATTAAGGTTATCATTAATGCGGGAGATGCCTACACATCATGGAGCGGCGCAGAAAACTGGAAGGATGAAAGGATTGTGTGTGCCATTCGCAGGTTTGTGGATGAAGGCGGCGGATTTATTGGTGTGGGCGAACCCAGCGCATGCCAGTACCAAGGGCATTATTTCCAGCTTTGTGATGTACTTGGTGTAGACAGGGAATTGGGATTTTCCATGAGTACGGATAAATATAACGAGGTAGATAATAGCCATTTTATTTTGGAAGATACGCCCGGGGAGATTGATTTTGGAGAAGGCAAGAGCCGTATCTACGCTCAGGGGGATCACTATCAGATACTTAATATGGATGAACCTTATAGCCGCCTGGTAGTGAACGAATACGGAAAAGGAAGAAGCGTCTACTTTGCGGGATTACCTTATTCTCCTCAGAACTGCCGTATTTTGCTGCGTGCGATTTATTATGCAGCGCATCAGGAAGAAGAAATGAAGAAATATTATGTCACAAATGTGGATACAGAGCTTGCTGTTTTTGAAAAAACAGGGAAAATTGCCATCATAAATAATTCTAAAGAGCCGAGGCAGACAGACTTGTATGTGCAAGGGGAACGGGTGCAGCATCTTGATATGGAACCTATGGAAATGCGCTGGGTAGATTATAAGGAGCAGAGGATATGAAGATAGAGAATCCGGCTTGTGCCAAAATAGAAGAAGCGATAGCGGCGTTTGATTTAGAGGGAAAGCTGGTAGATGTGAAGCCCTATGGGAATGGTCACATCAATGATACGTTCCTGATTACCAGCCAAACAGGGCAAGGCAGTAGACGATTTATTTTGCAGAGAATGAATCATTCAATTTTTAAAAATCCGCAGCAGCTTATGGAAAATGTGGTAAATGTCACAGAATACCTGCGTGAGGTGATTAGCAGACAGGGCGGGGATCCGGACAGAGAGACGTTGAATGTGGTTAAAACCCGTGATGGAGCGAATTATTATGAGGACAGTAGTCATAATTTTTGGAGAGTGTTCCTGTACATAGAGAGGACCTTGTGCCTTGAACAGGTAGAAAGCGCCAAGGATTTTTATGACAGTGCCGTAGCATTTGGAAACTTTCAGAGAATGCTTGCGGATTATCCTGCCAGAGATCTTCATGAGACGATTCTGAATTTTCATAATACCCCTTCCCGCTTCCGGGATTTTCAAAAAGCCGTGCAGGCGGACAAGATAGGAAGGGCAGAGAATGCTATGCAGGAAATAGCATTTGCGCTTGAAAGAGAAAAGGATACGGGAGTTTTGCTGGATCTTTTAGCAGAGGGGAAACTGCCCCTTCGCGTAACGCACAACGACACAAAATTAAACAATATTTTGTTTGATTCTGATACGAAGAAAGCATTGTGCATCATTGACCTTGATACGGTAATGCCGGGACTTTCCCACTATGACTTTGGAGATTCCATTCGCTTTGGCGCCAGCACAGGAGCAGAAGACGAAAAGGATCTGAGCAAGATTGAGTTGGATTTAGCGTTGTTTGAAACCTTTACAAAAGGATTTTTGGAAGGTTGTAAAGGAAGTCTGACGGAAAAGGAAATTGAAATGCTTCCTATGGGTGCAAAGCTTATGACCTATGAGTGCGGTATACGCTTTTTGGCAGACTATTTAGAAGGGGATGTCTATTTTAAGATTCACAGGGAAGATCACAACCTTGACCGGGCAAGGACACAGTTTAAGCTGGTAGCGGATATGGAAGCGAAATGGGATCGCATGGCAGCCATCGTAGAAAAGTACAAAAAATAATAATAAAAGAAGGATGATTATCTATAGGAGCCCCACAGAAAAATTCATTTAAAAACCTGTGGGGCTTTTTATTGTTTCAGCTAATATGATGTGATAAAATAAAAAAGAAAATTGGATTAAAATTGCAGAATGCAGGAAGGATAGGGCTTTGATATATGGGCATATTGTTAAAAAATATTCTGGCTATATTGCCGGAAGGAGACAAAGATGTAATCAGAGAAACAGACATTTACATTGAGGGAAACAGAATTGCTGCTATTGGCACACCGCCGGAGGGATTTAGAGCCGACAAAGTAATTGAAGGAAAAGACAGGCTTGCTATGCCGGGACTTGTGAACTGCCATACGCATTCCTACATGGCTTTTATGAGAAATGTGGCAGATGATTTGAGCTTTATGGATTGGCTTTTCGGTTCGATCGATCCGATTGAGCAACAGATGACAGACGAGGATGCTTACTGGGGCGCCTGTCTTGCAATCATTGAAATGATGAAGAGTGGAACCACCTGTTTTAATGATATGCAGATGAACATCTACCAGACCACGAGAGCGGTGATGGAGTCTGGTATGCGTGCTGTTGTAAGCCGTGGATTGGTTGGAAAAGGAAATGACGAGGCAGGACGGTCTAGGTTGAGAGAGGCTTACGATGAAAGAGACGATGCAAGAGATTGTGACAGACTGTCCTTTATGCTGGGACCGCATGCGCCGTATACATGCGATGATGCTTATATGCGCATTGTATCAAGAGAAGCAAAAGATAATCATATGGGAATTCACGTCCACCTTGCAGAAAGTGAAAATGAGATTAAGCAGATTGATGATGATTACGGCTGCTCACCCATTGAACTTGCAGATGAAAACGGACTGTTCGATGTGCCTGCTATAGCTGCCCACTGTGTACAGATCACAGAAAATGATATGGACATCCTCAAGAGGAAGAACGTCAGCGTGGTGACGAATCCCGCAAGCAATATGAAGCTGGGAAATGGTTTTGCACCGGTTCCTGCCATGATGGAGAAAGGAATCAATGTCTGTCTCGGAACAGACGGAGCGGCGAGCAATAACAGCCTTAATATGTTCCACGAAATGAGTCTTCTGACGCTGATCCATAAGGGCGTTCATAAAACACCGCAGTGTATCAGTGCAAGAGAGGCATTCAGGATTGCAACAATAAACGGAGCAAGGGCGCTTGGACTTGAAAAAGAAATAGGTTCCCTGGAGGCAGGAAAGAAGGCGGATATTGTAATTCTTAATTTAAATACGCCTTCTCTGACACCCAGAAACAACCTTCTTGCCGGGCTATGTTACTCTGCAAATGGTTCAGAAGTGGAAACGGTTCTCATTGATGGAAAGATTACCATGGAAAACAGAAAGATCCTGACTATGGACGAGGAGCTTGTATACAAAAAGATCCACGACATTATAACCCGTATGGGTCTTCATGAAAAAGAATATTAATAATAGCCTTAAAAAGTTCTTAGCTGCTTTGCAGCTAACGGCTGCTTTGCAGTTAGAATAGAAGTGATGATAGGTCAGACGACCATCACTATAATAAAAATTCGGCTGAAAATTTAAAATTTGGAGGAAAAAAGATGAACAGTGAAATCAGGGACATTCATTTAGCCGAATCAGGGGAGCGTAAGATTGAGTGGGTAAAGAGGAATTGCGATCTTCTCCGCACACTTGAGGAAGAGTTTGCAAGTACAAAGCCCTTTGCAGGCAAAAAAATTGCACTTTCCGTGCATCTGGAAGCCAAGACAGCTTATCTTTGTCTGGTGTTGAAAGCGGGCGGAGCGGAGATGTATGTGACAGGCTCTAATCCATTGTCCACGCAGGATGATGTGGCTGCTGCATTGGTAAAGGCAGGTCTTGAGGTTCATGCATGGTACGATTGTACACCTGAGGAATATAACACTCATATCCGCCATGTGCTGGAGGCGGGTCCCAATATCATCATTGACGATGGCGGTGATCTGGTAAACATGGTGCACACGCAGATGCCTGAACTGATACCGAATATTATTGGCGGCTGTGAGGAAACGACAACAGGTATCATTCGTCTGGAAGCAATGAATCATGCGGGGGAACTGAAATTCCCCATGGTACGCGTGAACAATGCAGACTGCAAGCATTTATTTGACAATCGTTATGGTACCGGGCAGTCTGTATGGGATGGTATCAACCGGACGACGAATCTGATCGTGGCAGGTAAGATCGTGGTGGTTGCAGGCTATGGATGGTGTGGAAAAGGCACTGCTATGAGAGCCAAGGGGCTTGGGGCAAGGGTCATTGTAACAGAGATTGACCCGATCAAAGCAATAGAAGCTGTGATGGACGGATTCGATGTAATGCCTATGAGCGAAGCGGCAAAGGTCGGAGATTTCTTTGTAACGGTTACAGGATGCGATAAGGTAATTGACGAGGAAGATTTCAAGGTTATGAAGGATGGGGCTATTCTCTGTAATGCAGGTCATTTTGATTGCGAAATCGATATGGCAAGGCTTCGCGAGATTGCAGTTGAGACAAGAGAGCAAAGAAAAAATATTATGGGATACAAGCTGCCTTCCGGACAATGGATATTTGTTCTGGCAGAAGGAAGACTGGTCAATCTGGCAGCTGGCGATGGACATCCGGCTGAGATTATGGATATGAGTTTTGCTATCCAGGCATTGTCTGCCAAATATCTTGTTGAACATGGAAGCGAGCTGAAAGAGAAACTGATCGACGTACCAAGAACAGTGGATCAGGATGTGGCAAAAAGAAAACTGGCATTCCTTGGAAAGGAGATTGATGTACTTACACCGGAGCAGGAGAAATATCTGAATAGCTATACATTGGGGTAAAACAGCGAACGTATCAATAATTGGCTTGTCATTGCAATCTGGCTGATTATGGGAATCCAGCAGCGAGGCGGATGCCAACAAAGATGTTTCACAGCAATTGAATGATGAAGTAAACAAATTTAAATTGGGATGATGATGCAACAGTGAAGCCTTAGGGTTTCACTGTTGCATTTTTTCACTATCTGACAAAAGAAAAGATTGCATAATAATGTCATATCATTTACTATATTAATATACCGTTATCTCACAATTGTGGGCGAAAAGTAAATAATATTGAACAAGGGGGATATGCCTATGCAAGAGACTATTAAAATCAAATCACCAAATCATCGGAACGTTGTGCTGAAAGTTATTCCCGGACATTTTGTAACGCCGAACTCCCATGTAAACTATTTTTTGGATATGACGACCATAAAGTCCAGGTTAAGCGAAGCCTCTGCGGCAGCGAAGGCGCTCAGCGAGCAGATAACGGCAACTACCGTTGTTGATACAATCGTATGCATTGATGGATGTGAGATTATTGGCGCTTTTCTTGCCGAAGATCTGACGAGAGCGGGGGTTTATTCTATGAATTCCCATAATACTATCTATATTGTAACGCCGGAATATGTAAATTCTGGACAGCTTGTATTCAGGGAGAATATGATTCCAATGATTCGGGATAAAAATATCCTTCTGCTAATGGCATCTGCAACGACGGGGCAGACGATTGTAAAAGCGGCTCAGGCACTGAGCTATTATGGTGCAACCATTACGGGTATCAGTGCAGTTTTCAGCGCTGCCAACAGTGTTATGGGAATCCCGATCAAATCCCTGTTCACGATTACGGATATACCGGATTATAAAACATATAACCCTGAAGGGTGTTCTTTGTGCAGGGACGGAAAGAAAATAGATGCATTTGCAAATGGGTTTGGGTATTCCATTATCAATCGGTGATATAGGTGCGGATTTAAAAAGGTATGAAAAAGGAGTATTGATGTCATATAATCAATACTCCTTCTTTAAATTAAGAATGGATTAATTGTAATTGTCTATGCAGGGCTGGAACATGTCCTTGGAAACTCCGCAGAGAGGACAGCACCAATCGTCAGGAAGATCTTCAAAAGCGGTGCCAGGGGCGATGCCGTGTTCGGGATCTCCTTTTTCAGGATCATAGGTGTAACCACAAGGGTTGCAAAAATACTTTTTCATTTTTAATTGCTCCTTTCTTAGCTAAAATATCTTTTAAGCAGACCTTCAAATGCTTTTCCGTGTCTAGCCTCATCTCTTGCCATCTCATGAACGGTGTCATGAATTGCGTCAAGGTTTGCAGCTTTTGCACGTTTTGCAAGGTCAAACTTACCAGCGGTAGCGCCGTTTTCGGCTTCTACTCTCATTTCGAGATTCTTCTTGGTGGAATCAGTCACAACTTCACCGAGCAGTTCAGCAAATTTGGCAGCATGCTCAGCTTCTTCATAAGCAGCTTTCTCCCAGTATAAACCAATTTCAGGGTAGCCTTCTCTGTGGGCAACTCTTGCCATAGCAAGATACATACCAACTTCTGTACATTCACCATTGAAGTTTGCTCTTAAATCTTCGATAATGTCTTCGCTTACGCCCTTGGCAACACCTACCACATGTTCGGCAGCCCATACCTTTTCATCGCCCTGAGCGGTGAATTTTTCTGCCGGTGCATTACAAACGGGGCATTTTTCCGGTGCTGCATCTCCTTCGTAAACATAACCACATACCTGACATACAAATTTCATAATACTTATCTCCTTTTCTTTATTATATTAATTTTTGGAAATACAATTATCACAGCGGCCATAAAAGTAGGTCACCTGTCCTTCAATTTCACCCTTAAAATTCTCCTGCGCTGCTTTGGTGATTCGCGTCATTATTGGAAGATCCAAATCTGATACACCTCCGCATTCAGAGCAGATAAAATGATAATGAGGTGAGGTATCGTAATCAAAATGATCTACACCATCGCCGACCCGGACTCTTGCTATCTCACCGAGATCTGCGAGAAGAGTCAGGTTCCGGTATACCGTTCCAAGACTGATATTCGGAAAAGACTGACGGACATTTTTGTAAACAACGTCCGCAGTGGGATGATCTTTTCTGGTGGCCAGAAATGCAATAATGGAATCCCGCTGTTTACTGTGTTTCAGATTCATAAGATTCCTTTCTGGTTCTAAAATAGTAATGATTACTGTTTTATTATACAAAATATATATTGAAAGTCAATATCAACTTAACAATTTATAAATTTTTTATAGATTCATTGATTCTTTAATAACCAGCTTTTTATGGTATGTGATATAATCGGTATAAAAGACATGTTAAGAATGAAGAACAGATCTGGAATTTGCGAATGCAGTGCCGCAGATGAAGGGTGCGGTGTGCAGGAGGTATGGTATGAAATTTAAGACCAGATTGGTAATAACATTTCTGACGATCATCCTGCTCCCTCTGGCGTTAGCCTGTACAGCATTTATCTGTATAGGAGGCTATCTCATAAAAGAGCAGGAGGAGTACGGATTTCAGAACAACGATTATAATATGTTGATTGACCCCACGCAGGCATCCCGCCTTATTTCAGATGAAATATTCCGGGAAGTTGATGAAATCCTGCAAAAAGACACGGAAGGACTTGAAAAAGAAGGCGTTCTTATTAGAATCAATGAAAGGATTGCCAATAAATCTTCTTATGTTATTGTGCGTAAGCAGGATACCCTGTATTATACAGGAAATGAATTGGCGGCAAAACAGATTTTTGAAAAGCTGCCGGAGTTCCAGGAAGAAAATATAGGGCAGTGGGAAAGACCCAGTGTCTATTATGATGACATGAAAAAGCTGGTAAGACAGATGGATTTTTATTTCTCGGACGGCAGCGAGGGCAGTTTTTTCGTGATTACGAGGGCAAATTCGATTATTTCAAGGAAGCTGTTTGTGGATATGGCAATCGCTGTTATGCTGATCTTGATTTTAACGAGTATGTTCCTGACAAATTGGATTAGCCGGGGTGTCTTTGCTCCTGTTAATCAGCTGAATATTGCCATGCAGAATATTGCGGAGGGAAATCTTGAATACAGACTTCCTGATAAGGATGATGGAGAGATAGGGGAGCTTTATAGAAACTATGAGGATATGCGGCTCAGGCTGAAAGAATCGACGGATGAAAAGATCTTGGCAGAAAAACAGAACAAGGAACTGGTGAGCAATATATCTCATGACCTAAAGACGCCGATTACCGCTATTAAGGGTTATGTGGAAGGAATTATGGATGGCGTGGCGGATACACCTGAAAAAATAGATAAATATATCAGAACCATATATAATAAAGCAAACGATATGGACAGACTGATTAATGAGTTGACGGTATATTCAGGGATAGATTCCAATCGGATTCCTTATCACTTTCACAAAATCAATGTTGCCGAATATTTTGGAGATTGTATTGAAGAAGTGGGACTTGACCTTGAGTCCAAGAATATAGAACTGAATTACGCTAATCTGGTCGCGCCGGGTACGCAGATCATTGCAGACCCGGAACAGCTTAAAAGAGTAATCAACAATATTATAGGAAATAGTGTGAAGTATATTGATAAGCCAAAAGGCGAGATTGATATCCGCATTTTGGATGAGATAGATTCTATACGTGTGGAGATAGAAGATAACGGAAAAGGAATTGCAGCGAAAGATCTGCCTAAGATATTCGAGCGGTTTTACAGATCTGATGCTTCCAGAAATTCTGCCCAGGGAGGAAGCGGAATTGGATTATCCATTGTAAAGAAAATTGTCGAAGACCATGGAGGATACATTTGGGCGACCAGTAAAGAGGGGGAAGAAACCTGTATGCATTTTGTAATCCGCAAATATCAGGAGGCGGAATAAGAAGTATTGGTGTGCATAGGCACTTTGGTTTTAAAAAAGAAACAAATTGAAAGGAATGGTTTAAAAATGAGCAGAATTTTAATTATTGAAGATGAAGAGGCAATTGCTGATCTGGAAAAGGATTATCTTGAGCTGAGTGGATTTGATGTTGAAATCCAAAATAAAGGGGATGAAGGGCTTAAGGCGGCAATGTCCCAAGATTTTGATTTAATTGTGCTTGATTTAATGCTGCCCGGTATGGATGGATTTGAAATCTGTAAAAGGATCAGAGAAGAAAAGAATATCCCAATTATCATGGTATCGGCGAAAAAAGACGACATTGATAAAATAAGAGGATTAGGTCTGGGCGCTGATGATTATATGACAAAGCCATTCAGCCCCAGCGAACTGGTCGCCAGGGTCAAAGCGCATATGGCAAGATATGACAGGCTTGTGGGATCCACGCAGAAAAATAATGACATTATTGAGATTCGCGGTATACGAATTGACAAGACCGCAAGAAGAGTAATCGTGGATGGTGTGGAAAAAGCGTTCACTGGAAAGGAATTTGACCTTTTGACATTTCTGGCAGAGCATCCAAACCATGTATACACGAAAGAGGAACTGTTCCGGGAAATTTGGGATATGGATTCTATCGGAGATATTGCAACGGTAACAGTGCATATTAAGAAGATACGTGAGAAGATAGAATATGATTCTGCAAAGCCCCAATATATTGAGACAATTTGGGGAGTTGGCTATCGGTTTAAAGTGTAAGGGCGGAAAAACAGGTGCAGAAAAATATTATTTATGAAGATGAACATATGATTGTAGTGTTTAAGCCAGCAGGAATCGCAACCCAAACGGCAAGGATTGGCCAGCAGGATATGGTCAGTGAACTGAAAAATTATCTTGCAGGGAAACCGGAACACAAAAGGAACAGCGAGCCATATTTGGGAGTCATTCACAGGCTGGATCAGCCGGTTTCGGGAATATTGGTTTTTGCCAAGACAAAGCAGGCAGCGGCTGATTTAAGCAGTCAGGTAAGCAGCGGTAAAATGCATAAGTATTATTATGCGGTGATTTACGGGGATACCCGCAAGGACGAGGAACGGCTTAAGGACTATATCTACAAGGACCCCAAGACGAACCAGTCCATGATTGTAAAAGAAGATTTTCCGAATGCAAAGAAGGCGCTTTTGATTTACAAAAAAATAAAAACGCTTATGATTCTGGAAAAGGAGCAGAAGGTTTCACTGGTAGAGATAGAGTTGTTTTCGGGACGGCATCACCAGATTCGCGCGCAATTTGCACACAATGGCATGCCGCTTTTGGGGGATAGCAAGTATGGAAATGAAAGTTCAAAGCAGCTAGGCAGAGAGATCGGATGCAGAAACGTGGCGCTTAGTGCGTATAAACTGGTATTGGAGCATCCATTAATGAAAAAAGAGATGATGTTTGAAAAACAGCCGGAGGAGAACATTTTTCTTCCTTTCTTTACCAAAGGAATTTAAAAAAATTAGGGTCATATTTCAATTAAAATTACCCATACTACCAGTAGTCTTTTGTGTAAGCTGGTAAGGTATAGGTGATTTTTTTATGGATAAAATTGGCATGAATAATATAAACTTGAGCGAAGGCGGAAAGAAATATTTGACGGCGGCGGCAGTCAGTTTTTTGGTATATTTGGCTATGAAATATGTGAGCCCCGTGGTATCACCATTTCTTTTTGCGTTTTTGTTGGCAGGAATTTTAAATCCAGTGGTACGTATCCTTCACGATAAAATAAAGTTACGGAAGTCAGTTCTTGCAGGAATTCTTTTGTTTGCAGTTGGCATCTTTATGGTCATATTGATTTGGGTAATTTTATCAGCGCTAATCTCTGGCGGAGGTCGCCTTGCAGGGCAGATACCAGACTATCAGAAAGAATTTAATGTCTTCTTAGGAGACTGTTGCAGCATGATGGGTCAGAAATTTGGAGTGGATGGTGTCCAGATTGAAGAATTTATTATAGAGCAGGTGAATCTTTTTATTGACAATCTTGAGGTAAATGTTCTGCCTGAAATGATGGGAAAATCTGTAAACTATATGAAGAGCATTGTAAGCTTTATCAGCATTGTGGTTGTCATGATGATAGCTGTACTGCTGATTATGAAGGATTATGATCAATATATTGCCCGGTTGAAAAACGAAAAGGAACTTATTGGCGTGAGAGAGGTTGTGAAGAAAGTAGTTCTCTATGTGAAAACCTTTGTTAAAGCGCAGATTATCATTCTTGGTATCATCAGTACGATTTGTGCCACAGCGCTTGCACTAATGGGGATGGAGGGCGGCATTTTCTATGGAATCCTGACAGGGATTATGGATATGCTTCCCTTTATCGGGACGGGTATTATGCTGATACCGCTGGCAGTTTTTCGGTTGATTAGTGGGAATTACTGGCAGGCATTTTTTTGCTTTTGCCTTTATGCGGTGTGTGCATTGATCAGGGAATTTTTAGAGCCAAAGCTGATTGGAGAGAAGGTGGGTGTATGGCCGGTTGGAATTTTGTTTGCTGTTTTTGCAGGGATACAGTTGTTCGGTGTTTGGGGGATTATTAAAGGACCGCTGTCACTGGTAATCATATGCGAGACTTGTAAATATCTCTGGAGCAGGCAAAAAAATGAGATGTAATGTTTGCAGGATAGTTGGGAGGCTGTTATACTGAATGTGTCGCAGTAAATGGGCGAGAAGAGGTGGCACATTGGTAAAAAAAGCAGGGAATTTGTTTTCAACTGCATATTTGTTATTGATATTTGGAGTATATCCATTGTACATGAAGCAGGGGTATGTGGAAATCGGCGAGGCAAAGTTTTTGTTCTTTATTTATGCATCGTTGGCGGCACTAGGAATTTTGGGGTTGATTGGAGCAATTTACGGAGGGCAGGTTCTTTGTGGGCGCATCAGGCGAAAGGAAGCTTATCTGATTGATTGGAATGGGGTATCGGCGGTAGATCTGATGGTGATGCTATATGCGACAGAGCTTTTTATTTCTTACGCATTTTCTGATTATCGTAACGAGGCGCTTTGGGGCACAAAGGGCTGGTATATCGGTTTGGTACTCTTACTCACCTTATGCGGCTTATACTTTCTTATTTCCAGGCTCTGGGGAGGGGAAAGGATTGTTTGGTATGTAGGGGTGGCAGTATCTGGGATTGTTTTCCTGATTGGTATTTTGGATCGCTTCTCACTCTATTTGATTCCCTTAGAAGTAAGGGATCCCGCCTTTATTTCTACGCTGGGTAATATCAATTGGTTTTGCGGGTACCTCTCAGTTTTGGCGCCTGTAGGAATTTGTTTGTTTTTATTTCAGAAACAAAGAAGGAAGTTATACGGCGTTTATACGGTAATTTCATTTATGGCAGGATTTTGTCAGGGGGGAAATAGTATTTTTCTTTTTTGGGGCGCTTTATTTTTTATTCTATTGTGGATAGCTATCAAAAAAAGAGAGTGGGCGGTGGACTATTTTCTGCTTTTGTTTTTGTGGAATTTTTCGGCACAGTTGGTACGCCTGATTCGTTTGATCGTGCCGGGCGGATATAATTATGATATGGATAATTTGTGTAGTTATTTGACGAATTCTAATTTTACTTTGTTAGTGGGCGCTGTTGTTTTGGGAGCATATTTTTTTCTGCATCTGAAATGGAAGGGGCGCATAGATGAAAGGGAGCAGAGAAACGCGCATAAGATAATGATTTTTCTTCTGATTGGCGGGATTTTATGCTTCATAGCAGTGACGGGATTCAATACATGGAGAGGAATTCCCGGGCTTTCGGGCAGGAGTAGTTTTTTATTTAGCAGAGAGTGGGGAAATGGAAGAGGAGCTGCGATTTACAGTGGTTTACAGATGTATGGTCAAATGCCGGTGTTTCATAAATTGTTTGGGATAGGTCCGGACTGTTTTTCGATGTATGCGTATTCTCTTCCGGAGGTTGCAGGCGGGCTTCGAGATTATTTCGGAGCGAACCGTTTGACCAATGCTCACAATGAACTGCTCACCGCACTCGTCAATACGGGGGTGGCTGGCGTATGTCTTTTTGTAGGTATTTTTATCTCTTTTGCAAAAAAATGTATGAAAGCAGGACAACAAAATCCAGAACAGTTAATTTTTGCAGTGTGTGTTATCTGCTATTTTGTCCATAATATGGTGAGCTTTGCACAAGTGCTGAATCTTCCTTTTTTGTTTTTGATGTTGGGAATGGGGGAGAGGAGACAAATAATGCGTTAAAGTCTGTTGACAAATCTTCATTTTTTTTCTACAATCATGATACAGTTCCGCGACAGCGGAGGTCAGAATAAAATAGCATCACAGACGTGGCGAAGAAAAGGATTAGTACAGATAGGAAGCCTCCAGAGAGAAAATCCCTTAATGGGCAGATTGCGCAGTATCATCTGTCATAAAGGAGCTGAAAGATTTTTAAGTGAAATATCTGGAACCTGCCTTGGAGCCCTGTATGAAAATACAGCGTAGCACCGGCGATAACGGTAAGAAAAGAGAATGTTTACAACAGAATTTGGTTTGTTGCATTAATTAGGGTGGTACCGCCGGTTTCCGGTCCCTTGCGGGGTGGAGAGGTGTGCCGCCCTTTGTGTTATTTTTTGCACGAAAGTGCAAAGAAGTGTGAGGCTGTCTGGAAATTCTGTGATTGGTACGGGAACACGGATTTTTGGCAGTGTTTGTTTGAATGGTGAAGAAAAACGACCGTACAGAAAAGAGGAGAAAATGGCTGAGAAAAAATTAGTAGAAGCAATCACATCTATGAGCGAGGACTTTGCGCAGTGGTATACGGATGTGGTAAAAAAGGCAGAATTGATCGATTATTCTAATGTAAAGGGATGTATGGTAATTAAACCTGCCGGATATGCAATCTGGGAGAATATTAAAAGGCAGTTAGATGACCGGTTCAAAGCAGCCGGAGTGGAGAACGTTTATATGCCTATGTTCATTCCGGAGAGTCTTTTGCAGAAGGAAAAAGATCATGTGGAAGGCTTTGCGCCTGAGGTTGCCTGGGTGACGCATGGTGGATTGAATCCCCTTCAGGAGAGAATGTGTGTCAGACCTACTTCGGAAACCTTGTTCTGTGACTTTTATAAAGGAGATATTCATTCTTACCGCGACCTGCCTAAGGTATATAATCAGTGGTGCAGCGTGGTGCGCTGGGAGAAGGAAACAAGACCTTTCCTCCGTTCAAGGGAGTTTTTGTGGCAGGAAGGGCATACCGCTCATGCTACTGCCGAGGAGGCGCAGGAGAGGACAGAGCAGATGCTGAATGTATATGCAGATTTCTGTGAGGAGGTGCTTGCTATTCCTGTAATCAAAGGGCGCAAGACAGATAAGGAGAAATTTGCGGGGGCAGAGGCGACTTATACTATAGAAGCGCTGATGCATGACGGAAAGGCATTGCAGTCCGGTACCAGCCATAACTTTGGAGACGGTTTTGCAAAGGCTTTTGGTATTCAGTTTACGGATAAAGACAATCAGCTTAAGTATGTACATCAGACTTCATGGGGCATGTCCACAAGAATTATTGGTGCAATCATCATGGTGCACGGAGATGATTCAGGTCTGGTGCTGCCTCCTAAGATTGCGCCTACGCAGGTTATGATTATTCCGATTCAGCAGAAAAAGGAAGGCGTCCTTGATAAAGCATATGAGCTTCGCGACAGATTGAAGGGGTTCCGTGTGAAAGTGGATGATAGTGATAAGAGTCCTGGATGGAAATTCTCCGAACAGGAAATGCGTGGAATACCCATGCGCGTGGAGATTGGACCGAAGGATATCGAAGCAGGAAAATGTGTAATCTGCCGCCGCGATACAAGGGAAAAGATTGAGGTGGAGCTTGATAAACTGGAAGAAACCATAGAAGAGTTACTGGTGAAGATACAAGGTGATATGCTGGAGAAAGCAAGCAAGCACCTTGAAGCACATACCTATACAGCAGCTGACAGGAATGAATTTGAGAAGATTTTTGCTGAAAAGGCAGGTTTCGTAAAGGCAATGTGGTGCGGAGAAACGGCATGTGAGGAAGCCATTAAAGAAAATATGGCGGTCACCAGCAGGTGCATGCCTTATGAACAGGAATGTCTGTCTGAAACTTGTGTTTATTGTGGGAAACCAGCGAAGAAGATGGTATACTGGGGAAGAGCATATTAATGATTATGAAATAGGTAAAAGGAATATTACGGATGCAGAGTACAGTCATGATACAACTTCCTGAAAGAGTAAAATTTATCATAGATACGATCATGAAAGCCGGCTACGAAGCGTATGCAGTAGGCGGCTGCATTCGTGATATGATTTTAGGGAGGACACCGGATGACTGGGATATTACCACTTCCGCACAGCCGGAGCAGGTAAAGGCGCTGTTTGGACGGACCATAGATACTGGAATACAGCATGGAACGGTTACGGTGATGCTGGATAAGGAGGGATTTGAAGTCACTACTTATCGTATTGACGGTGAATATGAAGACAGCAGACATCCGAAAGAAGTGACCTTTACGTCAAATCTCGTGGAGGATTTAAAGCGCAGGGATTTTACAATCAATGCTATGGCATACAATGATGAAGCTGGGCTGGTGGATGTTTTTGAAGGAATGAAGGATATAGAAAGGAAGGTCATCCGCTGTGTGGGAGATCCTTTGCAGCGGTTTGGAGAGGATGCACTGCGCATTATGCGCGCAGTGCGCTTTTCTGCCCAGCTTGGATATGAAATCGAGACAAAGACCTTAGAGGCAATGCGGGAACTATCGCCCAATCTGGTTTTTGTCAGTGCAGAAAGGATTCAGACAGAGCTTGTAAAGCTCCTAGTTTCTCCCCATCCAGAAAAGCTGCGAGTCGCTTATGAGACAGAAATCACGAAAGTGATATTGCCGGAATTTGACGCGTGCATGGAAACGCAGCAGAACAATCCCCATCATTGTTATAGCGTAGGAGAGCATACACTTAAAGCCATGCAGGAGATACGAAAGGATAAGGCGCTGCGTCTTGCCATGCTGTTTCATGATATTGGGAAACCCCAAACACTTACAGTAGATACAGAGGGAATTGTCCATTTTCATGGACATCCAGCTGTTTCCGAGAAGATGACCCGGGAAATTTTAAAAAGGCTCAAGTTTGATAATAATACCATTTACATGGTGACAAGCCTGGTGAGATATCATGATTATGATGTGGAACCGGAACCTAAGTGTGTACGACGGGCAATCATGAAAGCAGGCGAAGATATTTTTCCACTTTTATTTGAGGTCAAACAGGCAGATATGAGAGCTCAGAGTGGTTACATGCGCAAAGAGAAGGAAGAACGGCTTGCATCGGTACGGCGGGTCTATGAAGAAATCATAGCGCAAGGGCAATGTGTTTCTCTAAAAATGCTCACGCTTACAGGAAAAGATCTGATTAAGGAAATAGGGATGCCGCCTGGACCAGAGATTGGCGATATGCTTAAAAGGCTGTTGGATTTTGTGATTGAAGATCCTTCCCGCAATGAAAGGGAAATTCTTCTGAAAGCGGCAAAGGAATTTCAGTAATACTTTAAGGCGGTTACTCATAAGATAGGATATGACACGAATTGGGGGTAATCGCCGTGAATGACAGAAGCATCAGTCTGCTGGAAAATTATGATATAGAAGTGCTTCGTACCTGGAAGGGGCGGGGCGCTATTCTTTGTGAAACAAAGCAGGGGATTTTAATTTTGAAAGAATATGCGGGATATAAGGAAAAAGCCGTTTTTCAGGATAAACTGCTTACGATAGTAAAGGAAAGAGGATTTACGAATGTAGAGAGTATTCTGAAAAATAAGGATCAGGAGCTTCTGACCCGGGATCAGGATGGCACGCTCTATATTCTTAAAACCTATTTTGAAGGTCGGGAATGCAACGTGAAGGATATGGAGGAATGCAGGCAGGCGGTAATGACACTTGCGCAGTTCCATCATGCATCTTATGTGGAGGATTCTCTATTATCCGGTACAGGAGAGCCGCGCTATGCCTATATGGAATTTGAGAAACATAATAAGGAACTTAGAAAGGTAAGAAAGTATTTACGAGACAGAGGGCAGAAGACAGATTTTGAAATTTGCCTGATTAAGCATTATGATTATTTCTTTAACTTGGCGCTGCAGCTTACGGAAGAACTCCGGTTCCATCAAAAAAAGGAAGAAAAACAGTTTGTCTGCCATGGGGACTATCAATACCATAATATTATTGTTGCCGGTAATCAGATGCATTTGATAAATTTTGAAAAATGTGTTTGCGAGAGCCCGGTCAGGGACTTATATTTATTTATGAGAAAACTTCTTGAGAAAAGCGGATGGGCAGAGGAGATAGGTTATGAGCTGGTGGATGCATATGAAAAAGTGCGTCCTATGGAAAAAGAAGAATACCGGCAATTGCTTTATCGGCTTGCTTATCCGGAAAAGTTCTGGAAGATCGTTAATTTCTATTATAATTCCGGTAAAGCATGGATTCCCGGAAAAAATCTGGAGAAATTAAATAAAGTTGCGGAACAGGAAAAAGACAAACAAGAATTTCTGAAGGGCTTCAAAAAGCGATATGCCAGCTTTTAACAAATTCATACAGGGGTTTGACTAATTGCGGCGACGTGGTATACTCTAAATGAGAACACGCAGATTGTTATGAAACACTCGCTTTTATACAGGGGTGTTTCGGATTTGAGGAATAGGAAAATGATGAATAGAGACAAAATACAAAAGATAATGAAAGTATCTCTTTGCGGACTGTGCCTGATATTGACAGGGTGTAGTGCCGCCAGCATGGCGCATGAATCAACTTTTGAGAGCGCTTACGAAAACGGTGAGCAGGAGGAGCCGGTTAACATTTATACTTCTGCGGCATCGGTGGTTATTAAATCTGTTAACGAACAGGATCAGACGATATCTGTTTACCTGATCGAAAGAAACGAAAACAAAACGTTAAGCTATAACGGAGCCACGATGGTTCAGGATAAATATGGAAGTTCTATGAGCATGGCTCAGCTTATGGCTGGGGATGTAGCGGACCTCACCTACAACAGTGAACTTGACAGGGCGGGATCCGTTACCCTATCCGGGGATGCATGGAGTTATGAAGGAGTAGTGAAATATAATCTGGATACGGGAAAAGGAAGCGTTTCCATCGGTGATGAAATTTACAGCATGGGCGGAGAGGTGCTGGCGTTTTCGGACGGCAGAACGATTGGGGCGGATCAGATCATCCGTCAGGATGTTCTTACCTTCCATGGAAAAGGACATGAGGTAGTGAGCATTACTGTGGATAAAGGACATGGATATCTGGATCTCGTGAATGAAGATGCAGTTTTGGGGGGATGGATTGAAATCGGACAAACCGTTATTTCTCAGATTGCACCGGATATGCTCTTTACGGTACCTGAAGGAACTTATAGCGTCAGGCTTACAAGCGGAGGCATCGACGAAACACGGGAGATAACGATTGAAAGAAATAAAGAAACGGTGCTTGACCTTAAAGATATTAAAATACCGGAACCGGAAAATGGAGCCGTCAAATTTGAAATTATACCGGAAACGGCAGCAGTGTATGTAGATGATGAAAAGATAGACACAGCTTATCCGATCAGACTTTCCCTTGGACTCCATCAGGTGACAGCAAAGGCTTCAGGTTATGATACGCTTTCAGAGTATTTCCAGGTAGAGGGAGCGATGACCACAGTTAGAATGAACTTGGAGGAACGTGACAGTACGGGCGTTTCTGGAAACAGCATTACGACAAGCACCAGCCAAGACGGCAGGATAACGATTGAAGCGCCGGCAGGCGTTGATGTGTATCAGGATAACCTGTATAAGGGAATTGCACCGGTTACATATACCAAGACAGCGGGCGAACATACGATTACGCTGAGAAAGACCGGATATATTACCAGAAGCTACAGCATCACAGTTCCGGATGACAATCAGGATGTGACGTATTCCTTCCCGAATTTAGATCCTGAAAATGCGGAAGATATATTGGGGAATTATACCGTAAGCGGCAACAGGTTGATTAAGGAAACCGTAAGCGGCAATACAATTAGCGGTAATTCGGTAAGCGATAATTCGATTGTTGATAGAAATTAGGAAGAAAAAACCTTGAAAACCGCATAAAAAGAGCATAAACGGGAAATATTCCTTGACAAATATAGTCAAAAACGATATATATAAATATAGGCGTTTCAAAAGAGACATCTATGAAAAAAACACTCATATAAAGAGGAGGAGTTCGAAATGAACAAAACAGAGTTAATCGCAGCTATGGCAGATCAGGCCGAAATATCTAGGAAAGATGCAGAGAAGGCTTTAAAGGCTTTTATTGATGTTGTATCCGACGAATTAAAGAAGGACGGAAAGGTTCAGTTAGTTGGTTTTGGTACTTTTGAAGTATCCAAGAGAGCAGCAAGAGAAGGCAGAAATCCTCAGACCGGCGAGGTTATGCCTATCGCAGCTTCTAAGGCTCCTAAATTCAAAGCTGGCAAGGCTTTAAAGGATTTAGTAAACGAATAAGACGAAAGACTAGAAGGGACCTGCCGAGCAGGTCCTTTTTGCTAACTTAAGTTTGTCTCGCCATAGGAAATTAGGAAAGGAACGATATGAGATTAGATAAATACTTAAAAGTTTCCCGATTAATTAAAAGAAGGACAGTCGCTAATGAGGCATGTGATGCAGGAAGAGTCCTGATTAATGATAAGCCGGCAAAGGCTTCTGCCAATGTAAAGGAAGGCGATATCATAACCATTGCGTTTGGAAATAAAGATGTCAGGGTAGAAGTCCTGAACGTGCAGGAAACGGTCAGAAAAGAAGAAGCAAAAGAATTATTCCGCTATCTATAATTTTTAAAAAGTGATTCTATAACAGCAAGTCTTCTAATATAATTTGTTAGAGAAGATTGTATCAGGAGGCTTGTTATGGAAGATCTGACCAATGTAAATAAGCGTGCGCATAAGCTGATACTGAATAATAGAAGAAGCTGCAACCTTACGGGAGTCAATGATGTTTTGTCTTTTGACGAGCATGAGATTATTCTGGAAACAGAACAGGGAATGCTGATGATCAAAGGGATGGAATTACATGTGAACAGGCTTATGCTGGATAAGGGAGAAGTGGATGTGGATGGAAGGATAGACAGCTTTACTTATTCAGAACAGTCAGGTATGAGCGCTAAGGGAGAGTCTTTGCTGTCCAGATTGTTCAAGTAGGTGTCTATGAGCCAGAATATTATAAATGAAGTAGTCTTTCTTCTGCACTCCTTCCTGCTGGGGATAGCGATTACATTTGTGTATGATGGTTTTTTGATTTTGCGCAGACTGATCAGACACAGCCTCTTTTTGATATCAGTTGAGGATCTGATTTTCTGGATTGCCTGTGCTATTGGCGTATTTTATATGCTTTATGAAGAAAATAACGGCATTTTAAGATGGTTTGCCGTGTTCGGCGCCACGCTGGGAATGATTGTCTATAAAAAGAGTTTCAGCCGCCTTATCGTTGATTTTCTTTCAGCGTTGATAGCGCGCATTTTTCGGATGCTTTTTGGTATGATCCGCTTTTTATTGAAACCGTTTCGCTTCTTATGCCGAAAAGTGGGCAGAGCTTTGAGGTTTTCATCCAAGAAGGGAAGAAAAGCGGGGAAATGTGTAAAAAACAAGTTGACTGACAGAATGAAATTACTTAAAATAACATTATGTAAACATTAGTGGAGTTATCTCCTTGGGACATGAAATAATGAAAGGAATTGTATGGCAAGGAAAGCTGCGTACAGGAAAAGACGGCAGAACCGTTTTGGCATGTTTCTGGTTTCGCTGGTGGTGGTGATGCTGCTTATCGTAGTGGCTTTCAACAGCATAGGTCTTATGGCGAAAAAGGCATCCTATCAGCAAAAGGAAGCGACACTGGAAGAACAGATTGCATCTGAGCTGGAGCGGGCGCAAGAAATAGAAGAATTTGAGAAATATACACATACCAAAAAGTATATAGAAGAGGTGGCAAGAGATAAACTGGGACTTGTGTATGAGGGCGAAATTTTATTTGAAGATGAGAATTAAAGCAGGCGGATGGACCACCTGCTTTTTTTGTCAAAATATTTTTAGATTTTGATACGTATTTCTGACAAAATCCTTTCTGCTTACTGTGTATAATAATCCTTTGCAGGAGGAAGCGGTTATGAAAAGACAGATATCAGGCGAAAGAGAAGAATTTAACAGTATACTGCCGGAGTATGGAAGAAGAAAACTGCTCACCTATGCGGATTCCATCAGGGAATTGGCAGAAAGCTTTAGGGAAAGAGAGCATGGCAGGGAAGTCATGGCGGGGGAAGCCGGAGAGGATAGAAGAGATTACATATGGCAGAAGCGTCTCAATGAGAACAAGAATCTGATGGTGGAGCATCTTCAGGAAATGGCGCAGATCATGACGCAGCTTGCCGAGGAGTCAAGAAAATGTGTGCCTATGGGAGAACGGCGTTTTAAGCAGATTTCACATGCGCTCCGGGAAGTGGATATCCAGCTCAAAAATCTATATCTGATTGAAAATGAGGCGGGGCGGATGGAAGTATCGCTCACCATGAGAAATATAAAGAAAAACAATCTCTCTTCGGAGGAGATTGGAGATCTTCTTTCAGTGCTTCTTAATATGCGCCTTATAAGCGCGCAGGATAATGCCTTTTTTGTGGGAGCAGACTGGAAAACCTTTTACTACGTGGAAGAGGCCAGATTCCATGTGCTGACGGGAGTGGCGAGTGCGGTTAAGGAGACAGAAAAGATATCAGGGGATAATTATGCATTTTTCCGCTCAGGAGCGGGAAATCTGACTGCCGTGCTCTCCGATGGAATGGGTTCAGGCGATAAGGCATGTAGTGATAGTACCATGGTGGTGGAACTGATGCAGAAGTTCCTGGAAGCGGGATTCCAAATGGAAATGGCGATTCAGATGATTAACAGCGCGCTGCTTACCGGGGAAGAAAATTCAAACATGTCTACGCTGGATCTGTGCAGCATGGATTTATACAGCGGGGAATGTAGATTTGTAAAGGTGGGGAGCGCCAGCTCCTATATCAAGCGTCAGCATTTAGTGGACAGAATCTCTTCAGGAAATCTTCCTCTTGGAATTTTCCAGAAGCCGGATATGGAGGCAGTGGGCAGGACATTGATGGATGGGGATTATATTGTCATGGTGTCAGATGGGGTTTTAGATGCCCTTTCTCAAGGAATTGGGGAGGACATGCTTTCTGAAATTATTGGCAGCACAAATCTGGAAAATCCAGGTGAGATGGCAAATGCCATATTGAATTTCTGCATTCATCAGTGCAGGGGGCGCATTCGGGATGACATGACGATTTTGGTGATAGGGATATGGAAAAAAGAGGATTGACTCTTTCTTTTTCTCTATATTTCCGCTATATTAATAGTATGGTCAAGAAAGTATTGGAGTATGTTGAAAAGTATCGAATGATTGAATCAGGGGATACCATAGTAGCAGGAGTTTCAGGGGGCGCAGATTCTGTCTGCCTCCTTTTTATGCTGCTTGAAATACAGAAGCAGGTTCCCTTTTTGATAGAGGTCGTGCATATTAATCATGGAATTCGGCAGGATGCGGCAAAGGATGCCTGCTTTGTCAGAGAGCTCTGTGCGCAGAGGGGACTTCCTTTTCATCTGGTGGAGGAGGATGTAAAGGAAAGAGCCAAAAAACATGGTGTCAGCCAGGAGGAAGAGGGGAGAGCCGTCAGATATCATGCATTTGAAACGGTGCTTGGAGAGAAAAGGGGAAAAATTGCGGTCGCACATAACAGCAATGACAGAGCGGAGACGATGTTGTTTCATTTGTTTCGCGGAACGGGGCTCACAGGAGCCGGAGGAATCCGCCCGGTAAATGAGAAGATTATCCGTCCTCTTTTATGCCTTAGAAGAAATGAGATAGAAAAATGGCTGGGTACGAAGGGTCTTTCCTTCTGCCAGGATTGTACCAATGAGCAGGATCTATATACCAGGAACCGTATCAGACACCACATCTTAACTTATGCGGAACAGGAAGTTTGTCAGGGAGCAGTCGCAAATATGAATCGGGCGGCGGATCAGCTGCTGGGCGCCGAGGAGTATATCGTAAGGCAGACAAAGATGGCAATGGAACGATGCGTGCAGGTTAAGGAGGAACGGAATAAGGTTATCATAAGAATACCGGAGCTTCTTAAGGAAGATGCGTATATCAGAGGGCGTATCCTTTTGGAAAGCGTGGCGATGGCAGCAGGGCGTAAAAAGGATATTGCAGCAGTGCATATCAAAAGTGTAGAAGCGCTTTTAGAAGGAGAGGGCAATAAGGAAATACATCTTCCTTATGGAATCACGGTTTATAAAAAATACGAATTGGGTATGATACAAAGGAAGGATAAAGAAAAGGGAGACCATCTTTTAGCGCGGCAGGAGAAAGAAACATACGAGATACCGATTCCTATTTCCCAACCTGTATCCGTCAGGATACCAGGGCTCGGAGTGGCAGAATTTACCGTATTTTTCAAAAAAGATTCACAAATTATTCCAGAAAAAACGTATACGAAATGGTTTGATTATGATAAAATAACTTCGTCTGTTATGTTTAGAACGAAAAGACCGGGGGATTTTCTTACGATTAATCGGCAGATGGGGCATAAATCACTACAGGATTATTTTGTAAATGAAAAGATTCCCAAAGAGGACAGAAGCCGGCTTTATCTGTTGGCGGAGGGCGGGCATGTCATATGGATTCCCGGTTACCGAATAAGCGAATATTACAAGATACATAAGAATACCCGGACTGTTTTGCAGGTGACTGTGAAGGTAATAAATGGTTGCGAAAGATAGATACAGGTGACGGATATAAGTGCATATCTGTCATAAAAGAGAAAGGAGCTGGTAGTATGGCTGAAAGAATCAAGGTACTGCTTTCGGAGGAGGAAGTAGATGCTAAAATCAAACAGATTGGTGAACAGATCAGCAGGGATTATGCGGGCAGGCAGGTTCATTTGATCTGTGCCTTAAAAGGCGGGAGTTTTTTTATGTGCGAACTGGCGAAAAGAATTACGGTGCCTGTTTCCCTGGACTTTATGTCTGTTTCCAGTTATGGGAACGAGACAAAATCCAGCGGTGTGGTAAGGATTGTAAAGGATCTCGATGAACCTATTATGGGGAAGGATGTTATCGTAATAGAGGATATTGTGGACTCGGGACGTACGTTAAGCTATATGCTGGATATGCTTAAGGAGAGAAAACCTGCCAGCATCAAACTGTGTACCCTGCTTGATAAACCGGAGCGCAGGGTGATAGACGTACATGTAGATTATACCGGTTTTCAGATCCCAGATGAGTTTGTAGTGGGGTATGGACTGGATTATGCCCAGAAGTACAGGAATCTTCCTTATATTGGGATAGTAGAATTTGAATAAGTAAAGACAAAGCCGGAATCTTTCTGGCAAGTGAGGTAACAACATTGAACAAGAAAAGTAGAGGATATAATGCATATTTTATACTCATTTTATTATTACTGGCGCTTCTAATCATACCAAGCCTTCTGGACAATGGGCATGTAGAGTATACCCGGGGCGAAATGATTCAGGATTTAGAGGACGGTAATATCGTGTACGCGGGTATCAGCCCCAGCCGGCAGACACCCACGGGCGAGGTTGACTTTGTGTTAAAAAATGGGGCAGAAAGAACGCTTTACGTGACGGATGTATCTGAGATTGAGGAGATTTTGCTCTCCCATGGTCTTGATCCGGAGGTCAAAAAGGTACAGGAAGAGAGCTGGTTTTTGACGAGTGTATTTCCCGTATTGATTGCAATTGTTGTGATGGTCTTTTTCTTTGTAATCATGAACAGCCAAAATAGCGGCGGTAACAACAAAATGATGAATTTCGGAAAAAGCCGGGCAAGGTTATCTATGGGAGACGGGAAGATTACCTTGAAGGATGTTGCCGGATTGAAGGAAGAAAAGGAAGAACTGGAAGAAATCGTGGAATTTTTAAGGGACCCTGCCAAGTTTACCAAGGTAGGAGCCAGGATTCCAAAGGGGGTGCTCTTAGAAGGGGCGCCAGGTACCGGTAAAACGCTGCTTGCCAAAGCGATTGCAGGGGAAGCGGGCGTTCCTTTCTTTAGTATTTCTGGTTCCGATTTCGTGGAAATGTTCGTCGGCGTCGGTGCATCCAGAGTGCGAGATTTGTTCGAGGATGCAAAAAGGCATGCGCCCTGTATTGTCTTTATTGATGAAATTGATGCGGTGGCAAGACGCCGGGGAACCGGCATGGGAGGCGGTCACGACGAAAGGGAGCAGACCTTAAACCAGCTGCTTGTAGAAATGGATGGATTTGGCATAAATGAAGGGATTATTGTGCTTGCCGCAACCAACCGTGTAGACATTCTGGATCCTGCAATCCTCCGTCCGGGACGATTTGACAGAAAGATCAGCGTCAACAGGCCAGATGTGGGTGGAAGAGAAGACATCCTAAAGGTACATGCCAGAAACAAGCCTCTTGCAGAGGATGTTGACTTAAAACAGATTGCCCAGACTACAGCAGGTTTTACGGGAGCGGATTTGGAAAATCTTTTAAATGAGGCTTCCATTGTGGCTGCTAAGACGAACAGAAGCTTTGTCATGCAGGAAGATATCAAGAAAGCCTTTATCAAGGTAGGTATCGGTGCAGAAAAAAAGAGCCGTATCATCACGGACAAGGAAAAAAAGATCACAGCTTATCACGAAGCTGGTCATGCGATTTTGTTCCATGTACTGCCTGATGTAGGACCAGTTTATACGGTGTCCATTATCCCCACGGGATTAGGAGCGGCGGGCTATACAATGCCTCTGCCTGAAAATGATGATATGTTCATTACAAAGGGAAGGATGCTGCAGGATATCATGGTTTCTCTGGGTGGAAGAATAGCGGAGGAGATCATATTCAGTGATATTACGACGGGCGCTTCCAGTGATATCAAGAAGGCGACCAAGGCGGCAAGAGACATGGTGACGAGATACGGTATGTCAGAGAACATCGGTGTCATCAATTACAACAGTGACGATGATGAAGTATTTATTGGAAGGGATCTGGCGCATGCCAAGAGTCACAGTGAACTGATATCAGGAGAAATCGATAAAGAAGTAAAGAGCATTATCGACGGTTGCTACGATAAAGCTAAGGCAATTATCGTGGAGCATACGGATATTCTTCATAAGTGTGCAGATCTTCTTCTTGAAAAGGAAAAGATTGGAAGAGAGGAATTTGAAGCTCTGTTTGAGAGGAAAGATACCTCACCGGAAGCTTTCTTTCAAGAGTGAATATACAAATTGCACAAAAAATAAAAGCTGAAATTGTAATATTTGTGAATCGTGGGTATTTACGCAAAGTGTAGGGTATGCTATTATACTACTTGTAACCCCCCCCAATACATTATATAGTTTTTTGCTATACCCCATAAGAAAGAAATACCTTCTCTAAAAAGGACAGTAACTCGTTACTGTCTTTTTTACTGCCCTGTAGTGATCAGCCAGAATGTATATTGCGAATCTGATGGGTATAGTATAATATATAGATGTAACTGTATTTTTTAGAAACGGAGTTGACTATTTATGGATTTTGAACGATTGATGAAGGCGGAATATAACAGGCAATACATAGAAAGTATGCGGCCTGTTTTTAATAGGAAGGCATTGTTCAGTGACACGACGGAGAATTATTTATCCCCTGCAGAACCGAATCCCTATTCGCAGATCACCATTAGATTTCGTGCGGCGCTCAATAACGTTGACAGAGTCTTTATGGTGCACCAGGGAACTAGAACAATTATGCATAAAGAAAGCAATGATGACGTTTTTGACTATTTTGCCTGCCAGACAGAAGTGGAAGAGGTGGAATATGCGTATCATTTTGAAGTTCAGATAGGAAAGATTACCTGCATTTACGATACAAGAGGAGTGACAAAGGAAACATCCCCGGAATATGATTTCCGAATCATTCCTGGATTTAAGACACCTAAGTGGGCAAAAGGTGCGGTAATGTATCAGATTTACGTGGATCGTTTTTATAATGGCGATCCCACCAATGATGTGCTGACCTCGGAATATGAGTATATTGGCGATAAGACAGTAAAGGTGGATGATTGGAATAAGTATCCGGCAGTGATGGGAGTCCGCGAATTTTATGGCGGCGATCTGCAAGGTGTGTTAGATAAGATGGATTATTTGCAGGGGCTGGGAATTGATGTTATTTATTTCAATCCTCTGTTTGTTTCTCCTTCTAATCATAAGTATGACATTCAAGATTATGATTGTATTGATCCTCATATTGGCAAGATTGTAAGCGATGAAGGAGAACTGCTTTCCTATGATCAGCATGAGAACCGGTTTGCCAGCAGATATATCGACAGAGTTACGAATAAGAAGAATTTGGATGCCAGCAATGCCTTGTTTGCCAAAGTGGTTGAAGAAGCGCACAGAAGAGGGATGAAGGTGATTTTAGACGGTGTGTTCAATCATTGCGGTTCCTTTAATAAGTGGATGGACAGGGAAAGAATATACGAAAATGCAGAAGGGTATGAAAAGGGCGCGCATATCATCAAAGAGAGCCCTTATAATTCTTACTTCCAATTTTATAATGAGAACGCATGGCCGTATAATACCAGCTATGATGGATGGTGGGGGCATGATACGCTTCCGAAACTAAATTACGAGAAATCCCGGGAATTGTTTGATTATGTCCTGCGGATTGCGGCTAAGTGGGTTTCCCCTCCTTATAATGCGGACGGATGGCGCCTGGACGTTGCGGCGGATTTAGGTCATAGTCCTGAGTTTAATCATTACTTTTGGAAGGAGTTTAGAAAAGCTGTAAGACAGGCAAATCCGAATGCCATCGTTCTGGCTGAACATTATGGAAGCCCAAGGGATTGGCTGAATGGAAAAGAATGGGATACGGTGATGAACTATGATGCCTTTATGGAGCCAGTTACTTGGTTTTTAACAGGTATGCAGAAACATAGTGACGATTACCGCGGGGATCTGTATGGAAATACGGACAGCTTTATGGGAGCCATGCGGCACCATATGGCAAGCTTTACAACGCCGTCGCTCCAGATTGCAATGAACGAGCTTTCCAATCACGATCATTCCAGATTTTTGACCAGGACCAACAAAAAGGTGGGCAGGACAAACACATTGGGCGCGCAGGCGGCTGACGAAGGCGTTAATAAAGCGGTCATGCGTGAAGCGGTGGTCATTCAGATGACTTGGCCGGGGGCACCCACGATTTATTACGGTGACGAAGCAGGGGTATGCGGATTCACGGATCCTGATAATAGGCGAACTTATCCATGGGGACATGAAGACCAGGAACTGATTCAGTTCCACAGGGAAATGATACGCATTCATAAAGAAAATCCTGAGATTTTGACAGGATCCCTTAGTTTTATCGATCACGCTTATAATGTGCTGGGGTATGGCAGATTCAACCGTAAATCAGCGATTGTTGTGCTGATCAATAACAATGACCATGAGGTGACCAGAGAGGTGTCGGTATGGCAGCTGGGTATCCCCAAGGAGAGTGTGATTAAAAGCCTGATGTTTACCGATGAAGGGGGATATTCCACACAATCCCATGAGTATCCGGTAGTTGCAGGCAAGATTGGCATAACGCTTCCGAAAACTTCAGCTATTGTACTGAAATATGAGAAGCGGGCATCTAAAAATTTCCTGCTCTTTCGATAAAATGACAAAGGAGACACGTTGTTTCGTGTAACAGTTCAGCCCTTACGGACTGAGCTGTTACCGCTTTTAAGAACCATTCCATATTTTTCCTGTAAGATTTTGATATTCTCTTTGAAATTCATAATGGGAAATCATTTCTTCCTTCCGATTAGTGTTTCCTGAATTTTCTGTCTGGTCTTGCTGTACGGTGATGTAATGGGTTCCCTCTTCGATCATTTCAGGATATTTTTCAACCATTTCAGGGTACTTTTCGCGCAACATTTGACCGCCTTGGGCGTCATAAATAGTGATGACTTCCAGCCCGGAATCAATAAACTTATTCCCTGCTGTGTCAAGAAAGCAGGGGTAAAAAGCCCTGACGTGATAAGGGGCGGAAATAATCAGATTGTAATACAGGTTTCCGCTTTTCCCCAGCGATAACCATTCATTTCCATCGCTTCCATCAAAATAAATGCAGTGCGCTTTTCCGTTTCGGCAGGTAAAAATGTAATTTATCATACCGTCTTCCCAAATTTCATTCTCCACCTGACAGATTAATTCCTCTTCCCCGTCCTGATTAACATCACATCTTTGAAAAGAAAAGTTTTCCTCGGTCAAATCCTCTTTTTCTATATAAGAATATTTTTCTCCCATTTCTGCGTAAGAAAAATCCCCTCTTTCTATTGCAGAAAATACTTCGTCCCGAGACAGAAAATCTCCACTGCTTTTTTCGGGAATATCGCAAAATGTTTCACAGTCAAACCATACAGCCTCTTGGTTCAAATAATCCATTTTTTCTTTCTTCTTTGATTCATCCATACCCTGTATCCCCAATCGCTCAATGATGTCCAGGCAAACAAGATTTTTTGCTTGTTCTCCAAATATATAAATGACTTCTTTATTGACAGATTCTCCAGTATCCTTCTGATATTCTGCGCTCTTTATCTGAAAAAGAAGTTCTCCCTTTCCGTCTTCATTATAATCATATAATGCAAACCGTTTGCAGCATTCCCCCAACTCAGCAGAATAGATTTCTTCATCAAAAAAACTAAGTTCGCGGCTTTTGCCTCTATCGGTAAAAGGGTTTTCCGCAGTCAGATTGTAATACAAAAATTCCTGGTACAAGGAAGGAAGTGAGAGATTTTGTAAATATCCTTTGACATGTGTCGTGCAGCCAAATGAAAACTGAATATAATAGCGTTTGTCTGTCTCTGCTAAGACTGCGCTTGCCATTCCGCTTATTACGCCTTCTTGCTGCTTTTCCTTTTCTTTAGATATTGTAATTTTCAAATTAGTAAAAATGGTTTCTTCCGATTCTGCGGAAATTCCGTAAGTATCTGCTAAAAGATGTCTAATGAATTCGTTATCTATAACTGGTTTCTCAGAAAAGTACGGGTTTCCTCTTAAATCGATTCTGCTCATTTGAAGTCCTTCTTTCTCTTCCATGATCCATATGATATCCTGCTTTTGGTCGATTAGATAATCTGTCAAAGGATAGATGATTTTCTCAGCTTCAGGAGAGGCAAGGTAAAGGCATTTCTGGTCAGGGCTATCATACGTGTAGACGAGCAATTGATCTTCTTCGTATCGGCAGTTGCAATGGGAAAGTGGTATTTCCCTGATGGTGTTATCCTCATCCCTTAAGGCAAAGCTTTCCGGCGCTTTAAGAGCGGCTGCAGTAAGCAGGCTTAAAGCCATGCAAAGAGCGTTGTTTATTAGTATCATCAGTTCCTTCATAGTTTTTCATCCTAGCTTTCTTCATATATTTGCTAAAAGCATTTGTTTTATTATATAACAGAATTGCATCATTTTTGCATCGAATATCCAGATCAAACGCGGAACATTAGAATACAGCATCTTACTAATTTGTAATCAAATATATCCAGGCAATCAGTAAGGGAAAAAGTATGAAAATATTATAAAAAGGTATTTTATTAGAGAAGGGGGTGCTATAATATAGGATAAAAAGAGAAGGGAAGGAGCAGTATAATGTTATTAGAAGGGAAAGTAGCAATTGTAACGGGAGGAACCAGAGGGATTGGATTTGAAGTTGTCCGTAAATATCTGGCAAACGGTGCTAAAGTCGTTCTTTTTGGATCGCGGCAGGAGACTGTGGACAAGGCGCTTGCTAAGCTTAGGGAAGAAAATGCTGATTGGGAAGTGGATGGTATGTTTCCAAAGCTTACGGACGCATTGGAGGTTGAAAAGGCGATTCTGGATGTGAAGGAGAAATTTGGGAGGATTGATATTCTTGTCAATAATGCAGGAATATCGCAGAGCACGCCCTTATATGATTATACACCGGAGGAGTTTGACAAGGTAATCGATTTGAATGTGAAAGCACTATTTTATGCTATTCTGCCGGTGGCAAAGGTTATGAAGGAGCAGGGAGGCGGCTGTATCATTAATACCAGTTCAATGGTCAGCATTTCGGGTCAGCCTTCGGGAGTTGGATATCCCACCAGTAAATCGGCAGTGAACGGCATGACATTTTCACTTGCAAGAGAACTTGGCAAAGACAATATAAGGGTAAATGCGGTTGCGCCCGGGGTGACGAAAACAGATATGGTGGCGGCGCTTCCGCAGGCTATGGTCGATGCGATATCTGCGAAGATTCCGCTGGGAAGACCGGGAGAGCCAGAGGATGTTGCCAATGCATTTTTGTACCTTGCCAGCGATCTCGCAAGTTATGTGACCGGTGAGATTTTGTCTGTTGACGGTGCATGCAGGGTATAGGAATGGAAAAACTTTGTAAAAAGTGATTATAAAAACTCCGGCGCATTTGAACGCCGGAGTTTCATATTTAATATAGAGTAATGATTGTTATGTATTTTACTGGAACATTGCTGCATCAATCTGGCTTGAGAAGGTGTTCATATCACTAGGAAGCCATGCCACCGTTTCCTTACCGCTTACATCAACTGCAAGCTTTTCGCAGACAACGGTTACATCAACAGGCTCTGTCTTAAGTTCCATAGCGGAAAGTCCAGCTAAAAAGTCACTGATGTACTGCTGCATATATTTGGTCAATACTTCTGTATCACCGCCTGCGACAGCCAACTGATCTTCCTCTGTAATGCTGTTCATCATTGTTGTGGAAGCATCAATCATAACCTGGTTCATGTCATCCAGGGAGTAGCCGTAAATTTTCAAAGAAACGGTAACCTGATCACTGCTTTCAGAAGTAATTTCTGTAGTATAGTTGATCTTGTCAAGAACTGCCATCATGGAGTCTGTAATTTCCTGGAGCTCTTCGTCAGATAAATTAACGCCTGCGCTTGTAAGCTGACTGCTTAATTCATCTACCAGTTCCGTGTTGGCGCCTTCTTCAAAAAATGCGCTGCGTACATCTTCCTCTGATGCAAAACCAAGAAGGTCTTTCATAGGAGCGGCATTGCTCTTTGCAGCAAGTTCAAATAAAGCGCTTACTGTCTGATCCGCCGGAGCCATTTTTGATCCGCAACCTGTCAGCGTCATGCACATGATTGCCATGGTTGCAACTACTGCTAATACTTTCTTTGTCATTTTTTTCATAATAAATACTCTCTCCTTTTCCACCTCATTTAAGTGTATCACTGTTAAGTGAATCACTGCCAAGTGTATCGTTACCAATATAATTCGTAATTTAAAGATAATAAATAGGAAAAAAGTACCTTTTTAAATCCCGAATATATGTATTGCTTTTTAATGAATAGCAATAAACGAAAAAAAACGAAAAATAAATATGCGATTCTCGCTTGCAATTATTTTTTTCTTCTATTATTATTAAAGTAAATACACAACTGACGGAAACAGGAAATGCCTGTGTAGGAAAACCTACAGGGAGTGTATGATAAAAGAATGAGCCGACCGTCTGGGCAGCCTGGAAGGAAATGTCCAGGCGTTATTTAGTTCTAAGGAAACGTTTTTATCAGAGTTTCCCTAAAAGTTTTATGCTGTAAAGCAGGAATGGAGGATGAGATGAACAGGTTATCACTTGCACAGGAACTTTCGGATAATGCATATCCGGGAAGAGGTATCGTCATTGGAAAGTCAGAGGATGGGACAAAGGCAGTAACGGCTTATTTTATTATGGGAAGAAGCAGCAACAGCCGTAACCGTATCTTTGCAACACAGGGGGAAGGAATCCGAACGGAAGCATTTGACCCTTCTAAATTAGAAGACCCCAGTCTGATTATTTATGCGCCGGTAAGAGTGCTGGATCATATGACGATTGTGACAAACGGGGATCAGACAGATACGATTTTCGACGGGGTAAAAAAGGGTCAGAGTTTTGAACAGTCGCTGCGGTGTCGGGAATTTGAACCTGATGGTCCTAATTACACGCCCAGGATTTCTGGTCTTATGAGTGTAAAGGATGGAAAATATGATTATGTGATGTCTATTTTAAAGAGCAATAACGGTAATCCCGAAGGCTGCAACAGATATACCTATTCTTATGAGAATCCGGCGGCGGGAGAGGGGCATTTTATTCACACTTATATGCATGATGGAAATCCACTTCCAAGCTTTGAAGGAGAGCCGAAGCTTGTGGGAATAGAAGGGACCATTGATGCGTTTACAGACAGAATTTGGAACAGCTTAAATGAAGAAAATAAAGTTTCTTTATTTGTAAGATATATTGATATCGCGACAGGTAAATATGAGACGCGCATTGTAAATAAAAACAAATAATCGCAAGTAGGATACGTTTCAGAATGGAGGAAAATATGAATGAGATGCAATTGAAATACGGATGTAACCCGAATCAGAAGCCTTCCAGAATTTTTATGGAAGATGGAAGCGAACTTCCTGTCACGGTTTTAAATGGAAAACCGGGATATATTAATTTTTTAGATGCCTTTAACGGGTGGCAGCTGGTAAAAGAGTTAAAAGAGGCAACAGGACTTCCGGCAGCCACATCCTTTAAACATGTTTCCCCCGCAGGGGCAGCAGTAGGGATTCCGCTTACCCCAACTCTTGCAAAAATCTACTGGGTTGATGATTTAGGAGAGCTTTCGCCCCTGGCCTGTGCCTATGCAAGGGCAAGAGGCGCTGACAGAATGTCATCTTTCGGTGATTTCATTGCGTTGTCTGATGTGTGCGATGCGGACACAGCACGGCTGATTAAAAGAGAAGTGTCCGACGGTGTGATTGCACCGGGATACACGGATGAAGCAATGGAGCTTTTGAAGGCAAAGAAAAAGGGCAATTACAATATTATTCAGATCGATCCTTCCTATGTGCCCGCGGCTATTGAGCGGAAGCAGGTATATGGAATCACTTTTGAGCAGGGGAGAAATGAGCTGGATATAAATGGAGATCTGCTTTCTAATCTGGTAACAAAGAACAAAGAATTGCCCAAAGAGGCTATGATTGATATGAAGATCGCGCTGATTACACTGAAATATACGCAGTCCAATTCTGTCTGCTATGTTAAGGCAGGACAGGCAATCGGAATCGGCGCGGGACAGCAGTCCAGGGTACATTGTACCAGACTGGCAGGTCAGAAGGCAGACAACTGGTATCTGCGTCAGGCGCCTAAGGTATTGGAGCTACAGTTCGTGGATACATTAGGACGTGCGGACAGGGACAATACGATTGATGTATATATCGGAGATGAATATGAAGATGTGCTGCGTGAAGGTGAGTGGCAGAAACGGTTTAAAGTAAAACCGTCTGTTTTTACAAGAGAAGAAAAGCGGGCATGGCTGGATGGAAATCAGGATGTGACACTGGGATCGGATGCCTTTTTCCCGTTTTCGGATAATATTGAAAGGGCATATAAGAGCGGTGTCAAATACATTGCCCAGCCCGGCGGTTCGGTTCGTGACGATCTTGTGATCGAGTGTTGCGACAAATATGATATGGTAATGGCATTTACCGGTATCAGATTATTTCATCATTAGATTAGGTTCTATAAAAGGGGTGGGCGACTGCCCCTTTTGTGATAAACAGAGTCAGAAGAGGCGGAGGAAGAGCAGTGGATCATGTAGAGGAAGTAATGAAAATGCTGGATGCCATGGCGGAAAAGGAGATCAGTCGTATGAAGGTGGAGACTTCTGATCTTGTGGAGGAGGGAGTTACACAAAAGACCTATCACCATGGAAGATGTGATGTGGGGAGCCCCTTTGCCACAGGGCAGCTTTATGATTTGGAAGAAGAGTGATGAGGAGAAGAAATTTGGGAATGGGTAAGAGGAAAAAAAGGCAAAGGGAAAATGAGTATCCATGGGCATTGGTGATCACAACAGCCGCCATATTTACAACGGTCATTGTGGGAATCATTGTTTTTCGTTTTTATATGCGAGGATTTAAGGAGGAAACGGAAAATAAGACCTATAGCCGTTATTATGTGATGATTACAGAGGACCGGAAATCCTCTTTTTGGCAATCTGTCTATCGGGGAGCGTTTGAACGGGGGCAGGAGGAGGATGTCTATGTGGACATGTTAGGGGATAATCTTTCCGAAAGCTATACCCGTGAAGAAATGATGCGGATTGCGATTTCCTCGCATGTAGATGGAATTATTGTAGCGGCGGATGAGAGTGGCAGGATGACCAGCCTCATTGATGAAGCTGTGCAGGAAGGTATTCCTGTGGTCACCTGCTATAATGATAATTCCCATGGCAAGAGATGCAGTTTTGTGGGTGTGGGAAACTATAATCTGGGAAAGGAGTACGGCAGGCAGGTTCTGAAGATTTTGGAGGAAGAAAACTACGACGCTAATGTAATGGTGGTAGATCAGGTGACAGATACAGCGACAAGCGTATACTTCGACAGGAAATCCCCTGTAAAGATCGTGGTTCTGGCAAGTGCCTATGTTCAGGATCCCGGAAAAATCATTCTTTTTTCAACCATCCAGGAGACCATTAAGATGGAGGGAGGAGCGAACGTAAAGGTAGAATTGTCTCAGGTGTCTATTAATGACAGCAATGCTTTTGCGGCGGAGGAAGCGATCCGCGATCTTTTTATGGAAGAGGAGATTCCCGATATCATCATTTGCCTAAACGAATTGAACACCACCTGCGCCTATCAGGCGGTGGTAGATTATAATAAGGTGGGTCAGGTGAGTATTCTGGGATATTATGATTCGGATACGATCATCAAGGCAATTGACAGAAATGTAATTTATGCCACGGCTTCTATTGATACAGAGCAGATGGGAAAATTCTGCGTCGACGCATTGACGGAGTATAATGAGCTTGGGTATACTAGCCAGTATTTTACTACGGATGTAAAAATCATTGACAAGGACAATGTCTCTGACTATCTGGGAGGTGACGAAGATGATACAGAAGCTCCGTGATCTCTCTTTACAGGGAAAGGTAAGCAGCATCTATCTGCTTGCAAATCTTCTGGTACTTGTGGTAAATATGGTGCTTCTGCTCGGTATTAATAATATGTCCAAAGAGATGGACATGGTTTATCATGATAATCTGCATCTGAATGAGTTGGCGGACACACTTACCGCCGTGCAGGACAACATGACAGATTACCTTACGATCAAGACCAGCGATTCCTTAGAGAATTATTTTAGAAGTGAGCAAAATTATGAGCAGATGATACAGGAACTGAATGTCGATGTGACAGACAAGGCGTTTGACCGCATGGAGAGAAACATCAAAAGCATGTCAGAAACCTACTTAAGAATCGTAGGAGAGACGATCGATGCGAAACGTGGGCGGAATGTGGAAAAGTATAGAAACAAGTATGAAAGCGCTACTCAGATTTATCATTATATCCATACCTACATCAACAGTTTAAATGCAGAGCAGTTTAGAAATAATTCACAGAATTACAGTAAATTATCCAGTGCATTCCGTATTTTTGAAACCATCAGCTACATGGTCATGTTCGTTGTAATTTTGGGAAATGTAACCATAATAACAAATCTTGCCGCAACCATTACAAGACCGCTTAAAACCCTTTCCGGGCTGGCGGATGAAGTGGCAAGGGGAAATTTTGACATTGAACTTATGGAGATCTCTTCCAGGGATGAGATTGGCGTAGTGACAAGAGCTTTTAATCAGATGGTCATCAGCATCCGTCAGTATATAGAGCGTATCCGCCAGAGTATGGAGCGAGAACGGGAATTGAAAGAAAAAGAATTAATGATGGAAACACATTTAAAGGATGCGCAGTTGAAATACCTGCAGGCGCAGATCAATCCTCATTTCTTGTTTAATACACTGAACGCAGGAGCACAGCTTGCCATGATGGAAGGGGCAGACCGGACTTATGAGTATGTGCAGAATATGGCGGAGTTTTTCAGATATAATGTAAAAAAAGGTGATGAGACTGTTACTGTTGGGGAAGAGATTGAACTGGTGGATAACTATATTTATATTTTAAATGTAAGGTTCTCAGGCGATATCCATTATGAAAAAGAAGTAGATCAATCTCTCCTTCACGTAGAGATGCCAAGTATGATTTTACAGCCAATGGTGGAAAATTGTGTGAACCATGGCATAAGGGAGATGGCGGGAAAGGGTCGGATATGGCTGTCAGTGTACCGCATCGATGATAATGTATGTATCAGTGTAAAAGATAACGGAATCGGAATGAGTAAGGATACCATTGATAAGGTCATAAGCGGTACATATAAGGATGAAGAATTGGCAGCAGGCTCTAACGGAATCGGAATGGACAACGTAATAGCAAGATTGAAGCTGTTCACGGAATGCGAAGATGTGATGACCATCATAAGCGGAGGAAAGGACAGGGGGACAGAGGTCATACTTTACCTGCCGATCAGAGAACAGGAGGAAGAGGATGTATAAAATCATGCTGGCAGATGATGAGGGAATCGTAATAGACTCTCTAAAATTCATCATAGAAAAGGAATTTGGCGGGGACTGTGTGGTAGAATTTGCAAAGACAGGCAGAAGCGTCATTGAATTAGCTGAAACTTTCAGACCGGATATTGCGATTATGGATATCCAGATGCCGGGGATCAATGGGATAGATGCAATGAAGGAAATTAGGCAGAACAACAGCAATGTGATTTTTATTGTTGTGTCTGCCTATGACAAATTTGACTATGCGAAGGAAGCAATCAAGGTTGGCGGTGTTCAGGAGTACATTACAAAGCCTATGGAGCGCACCAAAATTGTAGCGGCGCTTAAAAATGCCATGGAGATGATTGACCAGAAGCGGATGAAACGAAGCAATGATCTGCTGATAAAAGAGAAACTGGAGACGGTGGTTCCCATCATTGAAAGTGGATTGATTTATAATATTTTGCTACAGGAGCATTTTGAGGAGGACATTGAGAATTATAAGACCATATTGGGGATTACCCAAAATCATGCATATATGATCGCTGTCGTCTGCGGAGACGAGCAACAGGGAAACCATATGACAAATGCAGTTGGCAGCAGTATCAGAATGCAGAATCATTACCAGGAAGTTAGGGAAAGCCTTAAGGAATACTTTCATTGTATTGTAGGTACTGTCATGTCCAACAAGATTGCAGTTCTGGTTCCCTGTGAAAGCAGCAGGATGGATTATAATGAGAGGATTGATCTGATTGAAAAGGCGCGGGAGCTGGTGCGGCGCATGCGCAAGAAAGTGGACATTACGTTTCGGATCGGCATCGGAGGTCTCAAGGAGCTTAGCGATATGGGAGGGTCTTACAGGGAAGCTTTAAACGCGCTCATCATGACCACTGGAAGCGTAGCGCATGCAGACGATCTGCCTTTAGGATGCAGTTATGCAGGCGATTATCCCATTCATCTTGAGAAAAAACTGTTCAGTGAAGTGGAAAAGGGAGAGCTTAATAATGCCATTGCAACTGCCAACGATTTTTTTGACTGGATGATAGAAACCAATCCCGACAGTCTTATGGAAATTCGCCTGAAAATATTGGAATTTATTTTATGGGCAGAGCATCTGGCTTACGAAAAGGGTGGGATGACGTATCAGTTCAATACCAGATCCGACTATCTTCCCGAGATTATGGGGATGACGGAGAGTTATCAGATGAAAAAATGGTTTATCGCCAAGATATCGGATGCCTGCCAGAATATTTTAAGCAAGCGCACAGAAAAATCTGACAGCATCATTGAGATGGCAAAAGAATATATCAGATTGAATTTCAGCAGGGATCTTTCCCTGGATGAAGTATCCCGCGCTGTCAACATTAGTCCTTATTATTTCAGCAAGATATTCAAGGACGGCACAGGGGAGAACTTTATAGAATATGTGACCAACATCAGAATAGACAAGGCAAAGGAACTGTTGGGAAACCCGGAGTATTCTATCAAAGAAATCTGTTCCATGATCGGTTATTCGGATCCCAATTATTTTAGCCGGTCATTCAAGAAAAATGTGGGTGTGACACCTACCGAGTACAGGGAAGGCAGGACGACGGCATGAAAAGACGAAAGACAGCCCTAATTATATTTCTATTATATATGACAATGATTCTGGCATCATGCGGCAGGCAGGACGGCGGAAAGGAAGCGGACAATTCTGAGGAAGGAGAGAAGGTACAAATCGGCATGAGCTTTGATTCTTTCGTCATTGAAAGGTGGCAGAGAGACAGGGATGTCTTTGTATCTATGGCAAAGGAGCTGGGCGCTGAAGTGAATGTCCAGAATGCCAATGGCAATATAGAAGAACAAAAGAAACAGATTGAATATTTTATTAAAAAGGAAATGGACGTGATCGTCATCATCTGCATTGACTCTGACGGGTTGAAAGAGCAGGTGCAGAAGGCGAAAGAGGCGGGGATCAAGATTATTGCCTATGACCGTCTGATTATAGATGCGGATGTCGATCTGTATATTACCTTTGACAATGAAAAAGTGGGAACCATGATGGGGGAGGCGCTGGTCCAGGAAGGTATTTCAGGTGGGAAGGTTTTAATGCTGGGTGGTTCTGCCGCCGATAACAATGTGTATTTGGTGGAAAAAGGCTTCAGGAGGGTGATGGAGGAAAACGGTGTGACGATTCTCGATTCCATCCATGCCGAAGGGTGGAAGGCAGAGGTGGCGAGCGCCTATATTTACGATCATATGGGAGTAGTGGAGCAGGCAGATGCAATTATGTGCGGTAATGATGACCTTGCAAGTAAAACGGTTCATGCGTTAGCTGAGCGAAAGATGGCAGGCAGCATTCTTGTGGTAGGGCAGGATGCAGATTTGGAAGCGTGCCAGAGAATCGTGGAGGGCACACAGGTGATGACGGTGTATAAGTCGGTTGAAAAGCTTGCCCAGCGCGCAGCGGAATGTGCGGTCTTGCTGGCAAAGGATGAGCCTTTGGAGGGAGCGGATGTCACAACCATAGACAACGGCAGTTACAGAATCGCCTACGTGGGATTAGAGCCGGTCAGTGTAAATGAAGAGAATATCAATGAAGTCATAATAGGCAGCGGATTCCATTTAAAAGAGGATGTCTATTTAAATGTTCCCGGCAAAATGCCGAAATGAATGCAATAGGAAATTATTGGCAAAGGAACTGTACTAGGGCAAAAATGTGCTAGTGCGGTTCTTTTTTATTGTTTTCCACTATAAAAATTTGAAGACAGTCGTAAATTATTCCTATTTGTTTTATGATATCCTTTTTTTATACAAAACCAATTCAGTAAAGGGAGGTAAAAAAATGAAAAGAAAATTACTGAGCATGATTTTGGCAACAGCTATGGTTGCTACATTATTGGTAGGATGTGGTTCAGGTTCTTCAGAGACAACATCTACACCTGCTGACGCTGGAACAGAAACAGAGGCGCAGGCGCCTGCTGATACACAGGAAGAAGCAGAGGCACCTGCAGACACTGCAAGTACTGGCGGCGGAAAGGTCGGCGTGGCAATGCCTACCAAGGATCTGCAGAGATGGAATCAGGATGGTTCAAACATGGAAGCGCAATTGATTGAAGCTGGCTATGAGGTAGATCTTCAGTATGCATCCAATGATATTGCAACACAGGTTTCCCAGGTTGAAAACATGATCAACTCCGGTTGTGAACTTCTCGTTATTGCATCTATCGACGGTGATTCCCTTGGAACTGTTTTAGAGCAGGCAAAAGAAAAGAATATTCCGGTAATCGCATATGACCGTCTGATCATGAACTCTGATGCTGTTACATACTATGCAACATTTGATAACTACATGGTAGGTACGAAGCAGGGTGAATACATCAAAGAGCAGTTAGATCTTGATAATGCGGAAGGTCCGTTCAACATGGAAGTCTTCACAGGCGACCCTGGTGACAACAACGCAAGATTCTTCTACGGCGGCGCTATCGACGTTCTTCAGCCTTACATTGACAGCGGCAAAATCGTAATCAAATCCGGACAGCTTGATTTTGAAACGGTTGCAACAGCAAACTGGGCAACAGAAGCAGCACAGTCCAGAATGGATGCCATCATCTCCGCTAACTATGCTGATGGCACAAAGCTTGACGCAGTTCTTTGCTCCAACGACTCTACAGCGCTTGGTGCAACAAATTCACTGGAAGCAAACTACACCGGCGAATGGCCGATCATCACAGGTCAGGACTGTGATAAGCCCAACGTTAAGAACATGATTGATGGAAAGCAGTCTATGTCTATCTTCAAAGATACACGTACATTGGCATCTAAGGTTGTAGAAATGGTTGACGCTATCATGAAGGGCGGAGAAGCACCTGTTAATGATACAGAGACTTATGACAACGGTACAGGCGTGATCCCTTCTTACCTTTGCGAGCCCGTATTTGCTGACGCAAACAACTACAAAGAACTGTTGATTGATTCCGGTTACTATACAGAAGCTGATATTCAGTAAGCGGATAATGACAGGATTATAAACAAAATTGTAACAGGCAGGCGGGAATTTTACCCGCCTGCCATACTCTGAAAAAAGAATGATTAGGTATTGTGGAAATAGCAGACTGGGAGGGATACAATTGGCGAAAATATTATTGGAAATGAAAAATATAACCAAAACATTCCCTGGCGTTAAGGCACTTGATAATGTGAATTTGCAAGTGGAGGAGGGCGAGATACATGCCCTTGTAGGAGAGAACGGTGCAGGTAAATCTACGCTGATGAATGTACTGAGCGGTATTTATCCCTATGGTTCTTACGAAGGTGACATCATTTACAACGGAGAGGTTTGTAAATTTGATTCCATCAAGGACAGCGAGGGAAAAGGAATTGTCATCATCCATCAGGAATTGGCACTGATTCCTTATATGACGATAGGTGAAAACATGTTCCTCGGAAATGAAAGAGGACATAAGTACAAAATAAACTGGAATGAAACGAATGCACGGGCGTATGACCTTTTGAAAACAGTAGGTTTAAAGGAAACACCCCAAACATTAATTAAAGATATAGGTGTAGGAAAGCAGCAGCTTGTGGAGATTGCAAAGGCACTTGCCAAGAATGCAAAGCTTCTGATTCTGGATGAGCCCACCGCTTCTTTAAATGAGGCGGATTCCAAAGCACTGTTAGAATTGCTTCTTAAATTTAAGAAAGAGGGCATGACATCCATTATCATCTCTCATAAATTAAATGAAGTTTCTTATGTAGCTGATAAAATTACGGTTATCAGGGATGGGGCTACCATAGAGACACTGGATAAAAATAAAGATGATATCTCGGAAAGCCGCATCATTAAAGGAATGGTAGGAAGAGAACTTTCCGACCGGTTCCCGAAGCGCAAGCCTCATATCGGCGAAGTTATGATGGAAGTAATAAACTGGAGCGTATACCATCCGCTTTACAGCGAGAGAAAAGTAGTCGATGATGTCAGCATTCAAGTCAAAAAGGGAGAGGTGGTAGGAATTTCCGGGCTCATGGGTGCAGGACGTACAGAACTTGCCATGAGTCTGTTTGGCAAAAGTTATGGAACCGGCATCAGTGGAACATTGATAATCAACGGAAAAGAGGTTCATTTAAATTCTGTTCAGGAGGCTATCAAACACAAGCTTGCTTATGTAACAGAGGACAGAAAAGGAAATGGGCTGATTTTAAGTAATCCTATTAAGATCAATACCACCCTTGCTAACTTAGACGCAATCAGTAATCATACGATCATCGATAAGGATAAAGAATATGCGATAGCGGTAGAGTATAAAGAAAAACTGAAGACCAAATGTCCTACGGTGGAGCAGAATGTGGGTAATCTAAGCGGCGGAAATCAGCAGAAGGTTCTTTTGGCAAAATGGATGTTTGCCGATCCCGATATCCTGATTCTGGATGAGCCTACAAGGGGTATCGATGTAGGCGCTAAATATGAAATTTATTGTATCATCAACCAATTGGTAGCAGAAGGCAAATCCGTAATCATGATTTCATCAGAACTGCCTGAGATTCTTGGCATGTGCGATCGGATTTACGTTATGAATGAAGGAAAGATCGTAGGTGAGCTTGCAGGAAGCGAGGCTACCCAGGAGTTGATTATGTCACATATTTTAAGAGCCAGCAGCAAAGGAGAATAGGTATGAGTAAAACAAAAGCCTTAGATTTCATAAAAAAATATACCATGATAATTGTTTTGATCGTGGTCACAGCATTTTTTGCATGGCGGACAGAGGGCGCGATTCTGCTTCCCATGAACGTCAGCAGTTTGATTTCTCAGAATGCATATGTGTTCATTCTGGCAACTGGTATGCTTCTGTGTATCCTAACCGGCGGAAACATTGATCTTTCCGTAGGTTCTGTCGTCTGCTTCGTAGGCGCCATAGGAGCCGTTCTGATGGTCAACAGGAATGTAAATATGTGGGTTGCCATCCTTGCAATGTTGTTTGTAGGTTTGTTGATTGGCGCTTTCCAGGGCTTCTGGATTGCATATGTAAGGATTCCCCCCTTTATTGTGACCTTGTCCGGCATGCTTGCCTTCAGGGGACTAAGCAACACGGTTCTTAATGGTATGACCGTATCCATCAAAGACTGTACAACATTTGTAAATCTGTTCGGCGGCGGCGCCAACTGCTATATTCCTGATTTGTTTGGAAATGGTTCTATAAATATGACTTGTGTTTTGGCAGGTGTGGTGGCAGCGGTCATTTATATACTCATTCAGATAAAGGGAAGAATAGACAGGAGCAAAAAGGGGTATGAAGTGGAGAGTCTTGCTGCGACCATAGGAAAGATTGTTTTGATTTCAGCAGTCATTCTGGCATTTACATACAGGCTTGCACAGCATAAAGGTATTCCCAGCGTATTAATCTGGGTGCTCATTGTCATCATGGTTTATGGATACATTACTTCCAATACCACAGTGGGGCGTTATTTCTATGCAGTAGGAGGCAATGAGAAGGCAACGAAACTGTCTGGTATCAACACCAACAAAGTATATTTTCTGGCATACCTGAATATGGGATTTTTGGCAGCTTTGGCAGGTATGGTTACCATTGCCCGTATGACTTCGGCACAGCCTACTTATGGACAGAACTATGAGATGGATGCAATCGGTTCCTGCTTCATAGGCGGCGCTTCCGCATACGGCGGAATCGGAACGGTTCCCGGCGTTATCGTCGGTGCAGTCCTAATGGGTGTCATCAATCTTGGTATGTCCCTTATGGGCGTAGACCAGAATATGCAGAAGGTGGTTAAAGGTCTTGTACTTCTTGCAGCAGTTATTTTTGATGTAGTATCTAAACGCGGTGGAAAATTAATTGCTAAAAATTAATTTCTACAATATCTAATCAAAGGGGATCCAATGCTCTGTATGCAATTAGGATCCCCGTTTGACGATTACGGGAAGGCTGTGGGTATGGTATTGCAGACAGAGTCTGCGGATGCAGGGGGAGATGAATGAAAAACAGTCAAGTAAGAAAAAAGAAAAAAATACGCGGCAGTATTGAGGGTAAGATTATGGGGCTGGTCATTTTAATTGCAGTGACGGCTATTGTATGTGTGGGCGTATTGGTAAATACGTTAACCTCTGTTATTGGCATCAGCAATGAGATTGTGTCCAGTCAGGTGGCAGAGCAGGAAAAGATTTCTGAGCTTTCCAGGCAATTTACTTACATAAACAGTCAGGTACTTACCCATGTCATGACTACGAATTCTGTCACGATGGAGGAATTGCAGAAGAAAATAGAAGGTGAAATGCTAAAGTTGGATGGACAGATGGAGGAGTTTTCCACTTTTCTTACGGCAGATGATGCAAGGCGTACGGCTTTTGACAGTGCGGCAGCTGAGTATGAAAAATACAAAAAGACAGTGTTAAGTCTTCTGATCACCAGCGCTGAAAATAAGACCCAGGCATATGTCTCTGCCACCTCCAATCTGCCAATGTTTAATCAGAAGATAGAAAGTTGTATGGATGAAATGCTGAGCTTTACGCTGGAGGATATGCAGGAAGGGCAAAAGAAGATGGGGGATCATATCAGTACGATTCCGGTGACGATTGCCGCTGCGAGTATTTCTCTGATAGCAGTGACCGTTTTGATCATGATCTTTATTAAGCTTTGGATTGTGCGTCCGATTAAAAAAGCAACCACACAGGTGGATGAACTGGTAGATGGGATAGAGGATAATAGAGGAGATCTGACGAAAAGAATTACCATTAAGTCTAAGGATGAAATTGGCAGTCTTTCAATGGCAATCAATAATCTTGTCTCTCAGATGCAGAGCATCATCGGCGCGCTTATGGATGGTTGCAGCAGCTTGGAGGAAAAGCAGAATGGAATCACGGTAAATGTTAAAAAGGTAAACGAGAGTGCAAAGATAAATACTGATAATCTGCAGCAGCTCACGAGGGGGATGGAGCAGGTGTCCGATTCTGTATCAGGAGTAAAGGAGGATACTGTTTCCGTGGAAATTTTAGTTGAAGATATGTTAAGGACAGCAAAGGATGGAAGCGGCTATGCTGCTCAAATCAAGGTTAAGGCGCAAAAAATGGAAGAAAACGCCACTGTCAGCAAACGTAAAGCAATTGATGTGATCCATCAGATTGACAGTTCTGTGAAGACTTCCATTGACAACAGCCGCCAGATTCATAAGATTACAGAACTTACCGGCGACATTCTCGGCATAGCGGGCACCACAAATCTGCTGGCACTAAATGCATCTATTGAGGCGGCAAGGGCAGGGGAAGCAGGAAAAGGTTTTGCAGTGGTGGCGGATGAAATCAGGCAGCTTGCAGACCGCTCAAGAGAATCGGCAAATAACATTCAAAAGATCAGTATGAAGGTCGTTGACAGTGTACAGGAACTGGCGGATAATGCTACCAATCTGCTCAATTTTGTAAACACGAAGGTGATGGCAGATTACGATACGCTGGAGGCAACCGGCAAAGACTATTATGAGGCTTCTGAGAATGTGGACCATATGATGAGAAACATAAAACAAGCGGTAGATGAATTGATGGTGAGCGTAAAAAGGGTCAATCAGGCGAATAACAGCATAAGCGCTACGGTAATTGACAGTACCCAGAAGGTGGAGGGAGTTGCCCTTAACAATCAGGGAATGGAGAGAGAAATGGAGGATATTTCCATGGCGGTGACGCAGATGGATGGGGTGGTAAAACAGCTTCACGACAGCGTGAGGTGCTTTGTAAAGATTTAGGGAAATGCTGATTAAAACAAGACCAACTGGCTAAGCGGCAAATAAACATGAGAGAAAAGTAAAAGAAAAGATACAGACCCGGACCGAAACAAAAGAAGGTCCGGGTCTTATCATAAAAAGGTTTGCGGGCTTTGCAGCAGCGTATCAGATACGGTCAGAGTAATTTTCTGATTTCTCCGCAACCGATTTTGGTGCCTGAGTCTCCGGAGGGTTGTGTGGTAAAATCATCGCGGTTAGAATGAATAATAACAGATTTGCCTATAATTTCTTCTATGGTAAAGCGTTTATCATAAAATGCGGACCAGGCGTATCCCTGATTTCCCATAAGAGGAAGCAGGTCGCCGGCATGGTTAGGATGAATGTCCGCCGAAGGATTATAATGGCTGCCTGTATGGTCAAAATTGCCGGAGCAGTCACCAAACTCATGAATGTGCATCGCATAAAAATTGGAAGAGCCTTCCTGTTCTATATTTGGAAGACCAAAAATCTCCGCCTCAACAAGGATACCGCCGGCAGATGTGCGGTAAAATTTAACAAGCCCTGAAAGCCTGGGGTAGGAAGCGTTGCCTGTAATCCAGGCTGCCGCCTCGGGACGTTCATAGGTAAGCAGTTGCAAAAATGGGATTCTGGGAGTGGTTTGATTGGAATACATCATAATAATCCTGTTTCTTTTTGCATTATCATATGCTTAGAAATTTTTAAGATGCATAAATCTGGTAAATGTAGTATAGTTATATTGAAATTTTAAAAATGTATAGGATGGAGGGAAAAAATGGCCTTTTGCATTATTACAGACTCTGCTTCTGATATACCGGAAAGTGTCATTAAAGAATATGATTTACATGTGATGCCTACTCCTGTCACGATAGAGGGAACAGATTATTTTGATGGGGAGACGATTTTCCCTGATCAATTTTATGAGATACAGGCATCTGGAAAAGAGATTAAGACGTACCATATTAACCAGTTTATGTTCCATGAGCATTTCCTTCCCTTTGCACAAAGGGGGGATGAGGTGCTGTATCTGTGCTTTTCTACAGGAATAGCAGGAACCTTCAATGCAGCGAAGCTGGCATATGAGGAGGTTTTGGAGGAATATCCAGATTTTAAACTGACGATTATCGATACCAGATGTGCCTCTGTGGGATATGGACTTGCGGTGGAGAGAGTGCTTCGGATGCAGAGGAACGGTGCACCGAAGGAACTTTTAGTGGAAGCTGCTCATTTCTTTTGCGAGCATATGGAGCATGCCGTTACCGTCATGGAACTGGAATATCTGTTCAAGGGAGGAAGACTTAGCAGGACTTCTTTTCTGGCGGGGACGGTGCTGGATATCAAACCGATTATCATCGTGGATGAAAATGGCTCTTTGAAGGCAGTTGAAAAGGTAAGGGGCTGGAAGAAGGCACAAAAGAGGATTCTTGATATGGTAGGTGAAAAAGGAAAGAATCTTGAGAACCAAGTGATAGGAGTCTGCTATGGCATGGACAAAGAGGCATACGCGTATATCAAGAAAGAACTTATGGAACGGTATCATGTGAAAGGGCTTTTGGAAGGAAGAGTTGGGTGTGCCATAGGCGCCCACACAGGTCCGGGTATTTTGGGAATTGTGTTCTTAAACGAAACCAATGAAAAATTTGAAGCGTATTTGAAATAGAAAGGATCATTATGCTGGAAGTAAAAAATCTTGTCTTTCATCCACTGGACAATGGAGTGGAAAAAAGCATTATAGAGGATATCAGTTTTAAAGTTGAAAACGGTGAGATGCTGGTCATCACAGGACCCAATGGGGGAGGGAAGTCCACCCTCGCCAAGCTGCTTATGGGAATAGAAAAGCCCGATAGCGGAACCATTCTGATGGATGGGGAAGACATTACAGAATATACCATAGCACAGCGCGCCAATGCAGGAATCGGATTTGCGTTTCAGCAGCCTCCCAGATTCAAAGGGATGACGGTAAAAAGACTCCTTTCCTTAGCGGCAGGAAGCGAATTGCCGGAAAATAAATGCTGTGATTATTTAAGCGGCGTGGGGCTCTGTGCAAGGGAATATCTGGACCGGGAAGTGGATAATACACTTTCCGGCGGCGAGATGAAGCGTCTGGAGATCGCAACGGTTCTGGCAAAACCGCATAAGCTCTGTATTTTTGACGAACCGGAGGCAGGAATTGACTTGTGGAGCTTTTCCATGTTGGTCAAACAGTTTGAGCAGCTTCATAAGGATAAAAAGGAAAGCCTAATTCTCATTTCCCACCAGGAAAGAATCATTCAGATGGCAGACCGAATTATGGTAGTCAGGGATGGGAAGATTACAGCCCTTGATGAGCGGGAAAAGGTGTTTCCCAATCTTGTGAATGAAGATACAGGCTGTGTCTGCATGAATCCAGCCCATAAAGCGTAAGGTTCATAAGAAAGGAAGAAAAAAGTGGCAAATATAGATCAGATAACAGAATCTGTTTTGGAAAAAATCGACAGCGTGGGATTTAAGCAGGAGGGGGCGTATAATCTCAGATACAATGGATATTCCTTGTGTCACGGAAATACCGAGCACATTACAATAAAACGTAAGGAAGACAGGCAGGGAATTGATGTTTATATCAGCGGCGAAACGAAAGGAGAACAGGTACATATTCCTGTGGTGGTCGCCGTTTCGGGAATGACGGATGAGGTATACAATGACTTTTATATTGAGGACGGAGCGCAGGTGACGATTATTGCGGGATGCGGTATCCATAACAGTGGATGCAATGACAGCCGCCATGATGGGATCCATACGTTTCATGTGGGGAAAGGCGCCAATGTGCGTTACGAGGAGAAGCATTACGGAGAAGGTGAGGGAACGGGAGCAAGGATCTTAAATCCGGTGACAAAAATCATCATGGAAGAAAGCGCTGTTTTTACCCTGGACACTGCTCAGATCAAAGGGGTAGATTCCACGAAACGAGAAACCCAGGTCGTTATGGGCGCGGACGCAAAGCTGTTTGTGGTAGAAAAACTTATGACTCATGATAAGCAAAGCGCCGTTTCCAATATGGATATTTATTTAAATGGATCGGGCAGCAGTGCCCAGATTACTTCTCGGTCAGTGGCTAGAGGGGAGTCAAAGCAGGTCTTTCATCCCAAGGCAATTGGCAATGCCCTCTGCCATGCGCATATCCAGTGTGATTCTATCATTATGGACAAGGCACAGGTATGTTCTATCCCTGAAATCGATGCACAGCATGTGGATGCTGCAATCATTCATGAGGCAGCCATTGGAAGGATCAACAATGAGCAGTTGATTAAGCTGAATACATTTGGACTAAATGGCGAAGAAGCGGAAGCTGTCATCATAGAAAACTTTTTAAATTGAGAAAAATCCATACGACGGCAATAGGTGAATTTTGAGATGAAAAGTCTGCTTATTTATTTAAAAGAATACAAAAAAGAAAGTGTTTTGGGGCCTCTGTTCAAGTTACTGGAGGCTTCTTTTGAGCTGATTGTCCCGCTTGTGGTAGCCTCCATGATCGATGTGGGGATTTCAGGCAATGATAAAAACTATATTATCAAAATGTGCCTCATCATGGCGGGGCTGGGGGTGACGGGACTGATTAGTTCCGTTACGGCGCAGTTTTTTGCAGCAAAGGCGGCGGTAGGATTTGCCACTAGGCTGCGGCATGCATTGTTCTCACATATTCAGAGTCTTTCTTTTTCAAATATGGATGAGCAGGGAACATCCACCTTGATTACCAGAATGACCAGCGATATCAATCAGATTCAGTCAGGCGTGAATATGGTGCTGCGCTTATTCCTGCGCTCTCCATTTATTGTATTCGGTGCAATGATTATGGCATTTACGGTGGATATAAGGGCTGCGCTTATTTTTGTGGTGGTGATCCCTCTTTTGTCGGTGGTGGTCTTTGGTATCATCTTAATCAGTATTCCGCTGTTTAGCCGGGTGCAGAATGGTCTGGATCAGGTGCTTGGCATTACAAGAGAAAATCTCACCGGTGTGAGAGTGATTCGGGCATTTGGAAAAGAAGAAGAAGAGACAGAAAAGTTTGACCAGCAGACAGATTTCCTGAAAAGGGTACAGGTACTGGCGGCAAAGGTCTCAGCTTTAATGAATCCGCTCACCTATATCATTATCAATGGAGGTTTGATGGTATTGATTTATACCGGCGCCCTCCGGGTGGAATCCGGCGCCTTGACGCAGGGGCAGGTAGTGGCGCTGGTAAACTATATGTCGCAGATTTTGATTGAGCTTGTCAAGCTTGCCAATCTGATTATTACCGTCACAAAGGCATTTGCCTGTGGCAACAGGGTTGCGGGCGTGTTTGAGATTCCAGCGGGCATGAAGCATCAAGGAGGAGACCTTAAGGAGGGAAATGAGAAGGGGACGGTTGCCTTTGAACATGTCTCTATGAGATACCATGAAGGAGGCGAAGAGGCGCTTAGCGATGTCACCTTTTATGCAGGGCAGGGAGAGACGATTGGCGTCATTGGAGGCACAGGTTCTGGAAAGACTACACTGGTACATTTGATTCCCCGTTTTTATGAGGCAGAAAAAGGAAGCATAAAAATAGACGGTGCAGATATCAGGGATTATGATTTGACTGCTCTTCGGGATAAGGTGGGTATTGTCATGCAGAAGGCAGTGCTGTTTAAAGGAAGCATCCGGGATAATCTGCTCTGGGGAAATGAGGATGCCAGTGAAGAGGATCTTTGGAGTGCTCTTGAGATCGCGCAGGCAAAGGAATTTGTGATGCAGAAGGATGGAGGGCTGGATGCCCCGGTTGAGCAGGAGGGAAGGAATCTTTCCGGCGGGCAGAAACAGAGACTTTCCATTGCCAGGGCATTGGTTAAAAGACCAAAGATCCTTATATTGGATGACAGTGCCTCTGCTCTTGACTATGCCACAGATGCAAAGCTGCGCAGGGCGCTTAAGGAGATGCCTTTTGAGGCGACGGTGTTTGTTGTCTCCCAGAGAGCTTCTTCCCTGATGCACGCGGATAGAATCATCGTGCTGGATGATGGGTGCGTTGCAGGTATCGGCACCCATGAGCAGTTGCTTGCGGATTGTGAGACCTATCAGGAAATTTATTATTCCCAATTTGAACGTCCTGAAAGTCAAGAAACAGGTAAAGAGTCCAAGAGGCATTAAATTTACAATACAGCACAGACTACTTATTGGAGCAGCATCCGCAGGCAAGGCTTGCGATTTGCAGGGGGTATAGGCATGAAAGAGAAAACGGGCAGACAAAAAGAAACGTTGATTAAAGTTCTTAAATATATCAAACCATATGGATTTTTGATGGTATTGACGATTTTGATGGCAGTGGTCAGTGTTGCGTTCACTTTATATCTTCCGATCCTTACGGGAGACGCGGTGGATATGCTCTCACAGATTGGGCAGGCATCTTTTTGGTCAGATTTGTTTGGCATTCTAAAGAAGATGGCAGCGGTCATTTTGCTTACTGCGCTTGCGCAGTGGATCATGAGCATTTGCAACAATAAAATCGTGTATAATATCATACAGGATATTCGGAAAAAGGCGTTCCGCAAGCTGGAGGCGCTGCCGCTTAAGTATATGGATGCCCATTCTCATGGGGACGTTGTCAGCCGGGTAGTGGCGGACGTGGATCAGTTTGCGGATGGACTTTTGATTGGATTTACACAGCTGTTTACAGGTGTTATCACGATTATTGGAACCCTTGGGTTTATGCTGTCTGTGAATGTCACCATCACCATCGTGGTGGTGGTTATTACACCGGTATCCTTGCTTGTGGCAGCCTTTATCGCCAAAAAGACGTTCAGCATGTTTAGACTCCAGTCAGAAACCAGAGGGGAGCAGACAACGCTGATCAATGAGATGATCGGCAATCAGAAAGTGGTCCAGTCCTTTAACAGAGAGGATGAGACATTGGAAAAATTTGATGAAATCAACGGACGATTGGAAAAGTATTCCCTTCGCGCCATTTTTTTCTCATCTCTGACCAATCCATGCACCAGATTTGTCAACAGCCTTGTGTATACAGGTGTGGGGCTTACAGGTGCGCTTGCTGTTATAAGAGGAGGGCTATCGGTAGGACAGCTAACCTGTTTTTTGTCCTATGCGAACCAGTACACCAAGCCTTTTAATGAAATTTCCGGAGTCATAACGGAGCTGCAAAGTGCGCTGGCATGTGCGGCAAGAATCTTTGAACTGATAGAAGAGGAGCCACAGGCGCCGGACAAAGCAGATGCGATGGTCCTCGACCACGTGCAGGGAAAAGTGGATCTTGACCATGTGGCGTTTTCCTATGTGGAGGACCGTAAACTTATTGAAGATTTGAACTTACATGTAAGACCGGGGCAGAGGATTGCCATTGTGGGTCCTACGGGATGCGGAAAGACCACAATCATCAATCTGCTGATGCGCTTTTATGATGTGGATAGTGGAGCAATTTGTGTGGAGGGTACCGACATCCGGGATATCACCAGAAAATCCCTGCGTGCTTCTTACGGGATGGTGTTGCAGGATACTTGGCTGAAAAAGGGAACCATACGGGATAATATTACAGTGGGCAAGCCGGATGCGTCTGAGGAAGAGATTATTGCAGCGGCAAAGAAATCCCATGCCCACAGCTTTATCCGGCGTTTACCTGATGGGTATGATACGGTGATTGGTGAGGACGGAGGAAGCCTTTCACAGGGGCAGAAGCAGCTTCTTTGTATTACCAGGGTGATGCTCAGCCTGCCGCCTATGCTGATTTTGGATGAGGCGACCTCATCCATTGATACCAGAACGGAAATCAAAATACAGAAGGCATTTGCGGCGATGATGGAGGGCAGGACCAGCTTTATCGTGGCGCACAGGCTTTCCACTATACAGAATGCAGATGTGATTCTGGTGATGAAGGATGGACATATTATCGAGCAGGGGAATCATCAGGAATTGCTTGCAAAGAAGGGATTTTATTCGGAGCTGTATAATAGCCAGTTTGCATTGAGTTAGAGCTGTACCGCCGGATTTATTGAAAACAGATGTTATGTTTACGAGCCTTATGCTAGAAAAAAGCGGGTGTTGGGAATCGAATCTATCACAACCAACAGAACTCGCATAAAATACCAGGTAGAAAGGCGTTCCGCACATTTTCGTTAAAAAATGTAACCAAGAGTGTACCAACGTGCCTTGCTAACAGTTTTTTAATAATATCGTGCACTGCCAGAAATATCCTTGAACAGACTTAATATATGCCTGCGCTGATTATTCTAATGCTTGAGAGCCACCAATTATTTCTATACCTCACTGTTTTTGTCTTGTTCTTCGTCAAGCCATTCTTTTAACTTTCGTTGCAATAATTTTTTGTCTGGCAGGTATAATTCGTACTCTTTTGCATATATATTGGCATCTTCTGGCAATGTCAAGTCAACCAGTGCTTCATCACTCTTTTTGCAAAGCAGAATGCCGATTGTTGGATTTTCTCCTTCTATTCTTTCATAGCGATCATAATAATTGACATACATCTGCATCTGCCCTAAATCCTGGTGAGTAAGTTCATCTGCCTTAAAATCAATAAGCACATAACAGCGCAACAGACGGTTATATAGAATCAAATCAACATAAAAATTTTTGTCATGGAACGCAAAACGTTTCTGACGCTGTTCAAATAAAAATCCCTTTCCCAATTCCAGCAAAAATTTCTGCATTTTATCAATGACTGCCGATTCTAAATCGTTTTCATGATAAGATGCTTTATCTTCCAATCCGGCAAATTCAAGAACATATGGCGTATGTAATATGTCCTCTGGCTTTTGCGGTATTGCACCCTCATTTGCCAATCGCAATACATCATCTTTATCTTCAATGCGCATAAGTATCTGATAATGTGTCCAACTCAGTTTAAATGGAAGTTTGGAATATGCTATGTCTAATTGTCCAATTCCCGATTGGACAATTCCGATTTCCTGTCCCAATTGTCCAATTTGCGATTGGATAATTTCATTTTCTCTGTCCTTATAAGTCATATAGAACTGTCTCATTCCTGCAACATTACTTCTGGAAAATCCCCTTCCGTATTCTTTTGTAAGATATGCAGATAAGGAATCAATAATCTTTGAACCATATTTTGCGCGTTCTTGTCCCTGCTGCTCCTGTTCGACAATATAACGTCCAAGCAAAAAACTTGTAATGACTGTAATTGCATTTGCCATTTGCCCCATATTGCTTCTGGCATTATCTATCAGTTTTTTCGATTTTTGAAATAAAGAGGCAAATTCCATATCGTTTATTATGTCCATTTTTTTATTATTCACAAGCCCGCCTCCGATGGTAATTTTGTGCAATAGAACATTTTATATTGAATCCTATTTTTGATATTGCTCTAAAAAACCAATTTGTATCATAACACCTCTCTTAATAAAGTTGATTTACCAACTCCTGAATAACCTGTGATGAGATTCATGCAATTATCCGCAAATGATACTTTCACACCTCATGCTTTTTTGCAAGCGATGTTATGTTCTTAAATATAGATTTCTTTTCTTCTCCAGACAGCCCATCAAGAGGCTCATCCAATACTATAATCAAATCCGATAATTGAGTAGTTAGAACCTGTACCATTCGCAAACCGGCATTTTTAGTCACAAACTATAACTTCATCCATTGCGTCTAAAGAAGTTCCAAATGCAAAATTAATCGAATTAGCCAAATTAAATGAAAGTTCATAAAAAGCATCGTAACCATCATGTGGAATCTTGAATAGGATGCTATTTCGTGTATAGCCATATATATCAAGATCAGAAATAATATCACCGCCAGTTACCCAAACAGTCCAATTACTTCCTTCAACACCATATGCACATGTTTCTGTCCTTTCAATACCAACACATGCACCACGCTCTTCATCAAATATCCACTGTCCTTCAAATTTCTTAAAAACGTCATTTAGGCTTGGATCCGCCATATCTATGCTTTCTTGAATACTTTCGGCTTCACTTTTTTCTTCTATATCATCCACACCTTCTGTATGCCGATTCTCTTCAGATTGAAGTTGCTCATCAGATATAGAAAATTGCATTTTTTCCATTTTTCCACCACAACCACTGCAAAATAAAGTAGACATAATACATAATAATATTGCTATTTTTTTTCTTTTCATTAAGTTCATCCTCATCGTTTCCCTTGTATTATATCTTCCGCGAAGCATTACGAACCTTGATAAGGGAAAAATGAGGGAAACAAAATCATATAAAACAGTATAACACAAAACATATGGGAATAGGTAAACTGATTGAAATGCTTTCTAAAAATCATTGAAAAGAGGACAGATAAAATGGTGGTTTCCCGACAAAATAAAAAAGCGGGTGATGGGAATCGAACCCACGTATCCAGCTTGGAAGGCTGGTGTTCTACCATTGAACTACACCCGCATTGAAACTTATAACTACTTTAAAGCACATGAACTATTTTACAATCATTGGGCATGATTTGTCAAGAACATTTTATTTCTTTTGTTTCAGAGTCGTAAGTAATGGATAAGGAAATACCGGATTCGTCATATTCTCTTACAGGCAGTTCAAGTACATAGCTTGTACCGTCCGCATTTTCCAGAACCAGATTCCAAGGTGTGGAGGATACATCGCGGTAAATCATCAGACCGGTAATCGTTTCTCCAGGGGCAAAATCGGAGATGTCTTCCAAAACATTAGAATTTTGGGAGGGCTCATTTAAGCTGTATAGCTGTAAAGTTTGAAAAATAAATTCTGTGTTGTTTGAAAGCGTCACGGGAATGGAAGTAAGTACAGCGGCAGCCTCCTGCGCTTTAATCTGGTTGATCGTTTCCAGATATTTTTCGTAGGAGTCCATAATGGAGTGCATGGATTCCATAAGTTGGTCGATCTGTTCGTCTTTAAACTCATTTAAATCATACTGCTTGATTTGTGCTACTTTTTCTGATAATGCAATAAGATTCTGGTCTAATGAGTCATCGGAAATGCCCTTGTGTGCTTCTACTACCTGATTGTGTAAGTCCGCAAGCTGTGCATAGAGTTCCTGCGCCTGTGCGATCTTTTCTTCAGAAGGACCGCAGCCTGTAAGCATAACAGATAAAAGAGCGCAAAGAATCAAAAGAGTAGGTTTCATGTTAAGTTTATGTTTATTCATTTCGTTTTACCTCACTTGTCCATATTGTATTACAATATCATATTAGAAACTTAGGTGCAATCAGCTTTTCGTTGATTTTCTGCCGTCCATCTTTTAAAATAATGGATATGGAGGGAAGATTATGTCGAATACAACGAAACTTGCGCTGGAAGCAGCGCTCAAAAGGTGTCTGCTTCATAAACCCATTGATAAGATAACCATTAATGATCTGACCTCTGAGTGCGGAATCAGCAGGATGTCTTTTTACTATCATTTTAAGGATATTTACGATCTGGTGGAGTGGGTTTGTGTGGAAGATGGACGCAGGGCATTGCAGGGTAAAAAGACGTATGATACATGGCGGGAGGGTGTTCTTCAGATTTTTGAGGCAGTCATGGAAAACAAACCTTTTATACTGAATGTATATAGAAACATCAGCCGGGGGAAGATTGAAAGTTTTCTTCATAAGCTTACTTATGATTTGATATCGGGTGTTATAGAAGAAAGGAGTGCAGAAAGTGACCTAGAAGAGGAGGATAAAGTATTTATTGCGGAGTTCTATAAGTATGGATTTGTAGGCGTCATGCTGGATTGGATTGATGGGGGAATGAAGGATGATTATAAGAAGATCGTGGAGAAAATGATCATCACGCTCCATGGGACAGTGGCGGTTTCCATTTCTAATTTTGAGCATATGCAAAAGAATTGATGTTTTATCAAAACAGGCGAAATGATAAGTTTTTTATCATTTCGCCTGTTTTGTAAATAGAAGAATGTATATTTATGGTATAGGATGTAACCATAAAAACAAACACGAGAATGAAAGGTGGAAATGGATATGGCAAATAAAAAGAAAGTAGGACTTGGCGTAGCGGCAATCGCAGCAGGAGCAGGCGCAGTCATTGCAGCAAAGAATTACAAAAATGCAGGCAAGAAGTCAGCAGGAAAAAAGGCAGGGGTAACCCTTAGAGATGAATATCGCAACACAGAGAGAGGCAAAGACCAGAAAAATAGCAAAGGAATCTATTACACGAATGGAAATTATGAAGCGTTTGCAAGACCCAAGAAACCGGAGGGAGTGGATGAAAAACATGCGTATCTTGTAGGAAGCGGTTTGGCTTCGCTATCGGCAGCGTGTTTCCTGGTTCGTGACGGTCAGATGCCGGGATCGCACATCCACATTTTGGAGGCAATGGATATTGCAGGAGGCGCATGTGATGGCATTTTTGATGCAACCAGAGGATATGTGATGCGGGGCGGTCGAGAGATGGAAAATCACTTTGAATGCCTGTGGGACTTATTCAGAAGTATTCCCTCCCTTGAAACGCCCGGGGTGTCGGTGCTAGATGAATACTACTGGCTGAACAAGGAAGATCCAAATTATTCACTGTGCCGTGCAACCATAAATTGTGGAAAAGATGCCCATACAGATGGCAAATTTAATCTGAGCCAAAAGGGCTGTATGGAAATCATGAAGTTATTCATGACAAAGGATGAGGATCTGTATGATAAGACCATAGAGGATGTATTTGATGAGGAAGTTTTTGATTCCACCTTCTGGCTGTACTGGAGGACCATGTTTGCATTTGAAAACTGGCACAGTGCACTTGAAATGAAGCTGTATTTCCAGAGATTCATTCATCATATTGCAGGGCTTCCGGATTTCAGCGCCCTTAAATTCACCAAGTATAATCAATATGAATCACTGATCCTGCCTATGAAGAAGTATCTGGAGGATGCAGGCGTTGATTTTCAGTTTAACACTGAAGTAACAAATGTTATTTTTGAATTTGTGGGTGATCAAAAAATAGCAAAAGCAATTGAATGCAAGGTCAAGGGCGTGGAAAAGGGAATTATGCTGACAGAAAATGATCTTGTGTTTGTCACCAACGGAAGCTGTACGGAAGGAACGATTTATGGAGATCAGAACCATGCGCCCAACGGGGATGCGGAAGTGAGAACCAGCGGCTGCTGGAGCTTGTGGAAAAATATTGCAGAACAGGATCCTGCATTTGGGCATCCGGATAAGTTCTGCTCTGATGTGACAAAGACTAACTGGGAGTCCGCAACGATCACTACTTTGGATGACAGGATCATTCCTTATATCACCAACATCTGCAAGCGTGACCCGAAAAGCGGTAAGGTTGTCACCGGCGGCATCGTCAGCTGCAAGGATTCCAGCTGGTTGATGAGCTGGACCATCAACCGTCAAGGGCAGTTTAAGGAGCAAGATAAGGATAAGGTTTGTGTCTGGGTGTATGGATTATTTACAGATGTGCCTGGCGATTTCATCAAGAAACCAATGAAGGAGTGTACAGGCATGGAAATCACGCAGGAGTGGCTTTATCATCTGGGCGTCCCGGCAGAGGAGATTAAAGAGCTGGCAGAAAACAGTGCCGTATGCGTTCCCACCATGATGCCTTATATCACGGCGTTCTTTATGCCAAGAACAAAGGGAGACCGCCCGGATGTCATACCGGATGGCTGTATCAACTTTGCCTTCTTGGGTCAGTTTGCAGATACGCCGAGAGATACGGTCTTTACCACCGAATATTCGGTGCGGACGGCTATGGAGGCAGTGTATGGACTGCTGGGCGTAGACAGAGGCGTGCCTGAGGTCTGGGGCAGCGTTTACGATATCCGGGAATTGTTAGACAGCAGCGTCAAGCTGATGGACGGGAAATCCCCATTGGAAATGGAACTCCCCGGACCGCTGAATGCATTGAAGAAACCCTTGCTGCACGTGATCAAAGGAACGGTAATTGAAAAGGTGCTGAGAGATCATAATGTGCTAAAAGAAGGGATGCTGTAACAGAAAAAAGAATGGTAGTGCGCAGAATAGGCACAGTATGATATAATGAGCAGACTTAAAGGGCGGCTGCAGATGTTTTGAAAGGGCAGTTTAGCCTTACGGTTTTGCTATTGTGTTAGGAGGGTATATCATGCAGTTCTTGCTGACAGCTATCAATGCCAAATATATTCATTCCAATCCTGCCGTTTACAGTCTTATGGCATATGCAGGGGAAGGGCTGAAATCGCATATTGAAGTAGCGGAGTACACGATTAATCAGAAAATGGAGGAGATTCTGGGAGATTTGTATAAAAGACGCCCGGATGTGATTGGCTTTTCCTGTTATATCTGGAATTATCCTTTGATTCAGGAATTGCTCAGGGAGCTTCCCAAGGTACTGCCGGATGTGGAATTGTGGCTTGGAGGACCGGAGGTGACCTATGAAGGAAGAAAGATTCTTAAGGAGTTTCCTATGGTCAAAGGTATTATGGCAGGGGAAGGAGAGGAGACCTTTAAAGAACTTCTTTCATTTTATGTGGAAGAACAGGAAAGAGAGCGCCTTGTGGAGATTCCAGGTTTGATTCTAAGGAAAGGGGATTGCCGGGCAAGGAAAGTCACTGATCTAAACGCAATTCCCTTTCTTTATAATGATTTGCAGACTTTTGAAAACAGGATTATCTATTATGAGACAAGCAGAGGATGCCCGTTTAGATGCAGTTACTGTCTTTCTTCCATAGACAAGAGCGTGCGGCTGCGCAGCTTAGAGCTTGTGAAAAAGGAACTGCAGTTTTTTTTAGATAAAAGAGTCCCGCAGGTTAAGCTGATAGATAGGACATTCAATTGTAATCGCGACCATGCAATGGAAATATGGAAGTATATTCAAGAGAATGACAATGGTGTCACCAATTTTCATTTTGAGATTGCGGCGGATATTATGGATGCGGAGGAGCTTACGTTATTAAAGGAAATGAGACCGGGACTTGTTCAGTTTGAAATCGGGGTGCAGACGACGAATCCCGAAACCCTTAGGGAAATCAACCGGCGCACGGATATTTCACGCATTGAGAAGGTGGTAGAAGCTATTCATGAAAACAGGAACATTCATGTACATCTGGACCTGATTGCAGGGCTTCCTTTTGAAGGATATGATCGTTTCCGACAGTCATTTAATGATGTGTATGGAATGAAGCCACAGCAGCTTCAGCTTGGCTTTCTAAAGGTGCTCAAAGGGACGCTGATACGGGAGAAGGCGGAGGATTACGGTATTGTTTATCAAGAGAAAGCTCCCTATGAGGTGCTTTATACGAAATGGCTTTCTTATAAAGAAGTATTACAGCTTAAGCGCATAGAAGAAATGGTGGAACTTTATTACAATTCCAACCAGTTTACACATACCCTTTCCGTTCTGGAGGGAGAATTTCGTGGAGCTTTTGAGATGTTTGAACAGCTGGCGGAATTTTATGAACAAAAGGGATATTTTATGAATTCACCGGCAAGAAGCCGCCGTTATCATGTGTTATTAGAGTTTGCACTTAATAAAGCGCTGGCAAAAGAACAGCTTTATCGGGAATTGCTTACTTATGATTACTATTTGCGGGAAAATGCTAAGAGCCGTCCCTCGTTTTGCACTGACTTATCCCCCTATCGGGAGGAAATATGGAACTTTTATCAACAGGAGGAAGCAAAACCGGTACTTTTGCAGAATTACCGGGAGTATCATGCCAGACAGACCATGAAAATGACGCATATGGATGTGTTTTTCTATCCCGTCTGGAAAGAGGGAGAGGACTTATTAGGGGCAAGAAGCGTAGAGCCCACACTGGTTCTTTTTGACTATGAAAAAAGGGATGCCCTTACGAGAGAAGCCCTCACAAGAAAAGCCTTACAAGGGCACCCCTCGTGGGGGGTGCCCTCATGAGGGATACATCCACATTTTTGCTATAAAATCTTTTTGGGCCTGGGTGTCAGCCAGATTCGCACGTCCGGTATCTGGGATAGGACGGGAAGCAGCAGCATGCCTAAAATAACGCCGGCAGCGCCTTGAATGCAGTTTGTAAAGATACCGCTGAGCGCGCTTGTAAATCCTGCAGCAAAGGTTTCGGAACTGTAACTTCCAGCAAGAAACATGGTCTGAATAATTTTATTAAAAAAATAACCGAATATCATGTTAAGCTCAGCAGGAACCCCGGCAGCAATAAAAAGGAAGGCGTGATTTGTATTCCATACCTGTTTCAGCCGCCGAAACAACTGGGAAGCAATCAGCGCAGTAACGCCTTTTATAATCAGAGTAGGTATTGCATAAATCACATACCCTGATAAAATGTCTGCAAACATAGAACCAATCCCGGCAGCGAGGAAACCTGCAACAGGGCCCAAAATCACGCCGCAAAGCAGAACAAGACAGTCTCCGGGATGTATGTAACCGAGGGTCGGGGTGGGAATTCGGATGCTCATGGTAGCGATACAGGTAAATGCAGCCATCAAAGCAGTAACAGCCAGTGCCTTTGTGTCTTTTAACATTTCCATAATTAATTTCTCCATTTCGTTTCTATTTCTTGTGCTTTGAAAGAGCTCTTGATATTGCTTATTATACAAAGAAATGGTATTGTTGAAACTACCAATTTGAGAATTTTTAATAAAGCCAGTTTGGATTGGACATATAGGAGGAGAAGGATAACATATATTTGACGGAAAAGCCATATATTGTAAAAATGTCAATGAATCAGGATGAAATAGATGGCGGCTGTATTGTCGAATATTTCCAATATTATAATACCACTTGTTATTTTTTATATTATTGCCTATGGAATTTGCAGCAAGACAAATGTGTATGAGGATTTTGTAAAAGGGGCAAAGGAAGGGCTAAGGACGGTAGTCGGAATCCTGCCTACATTGGTGGCGCTCATGACTGCGGTGGGGGTGCTTCGGGCATCGGGCTTTCTAACTTTTTTGGGGAATCTGGTAAGACCTTTAAGTAATAAGGTGGGATTCCCGGCAGAACTGGTTCCGCTTGCGTTCATAAAAATGTTTTCTTCTTCGGCTGCCACTGGTCTGGTGCTGGATATATTTAAAAACTACGGGACGGATTCTCAGGTGGGACTGATCACTTCTATTATGATGAGTTGCACGGAAACTATTTTTTATACTATGAGTGTGTATTTTATTGCGGCTAAGGTTACAAAAACAAGGTATACGTTAAAGGGAGCTCTTGTGTCGACCGTCGCAGGAATTGTGGCGAGTGTGGTGCTGGCGGGGATGATGATGTGAATATAAGTACTTTTTATGGGACACTTAATCTGATATAATGACATATAAGGTGAAAACGTATTAAAGTACAGAAGTATAACATTACAAATGAGGTGAATGATGATGAATCCTGGAATATCTGATGAAAAGATATTAATAACAATTGTTATAATCGTTGTGGTCATTTTGCTGTCAGGAATTTTCTGGCAGCTTTTTGTACGAAGACGCAGGGCAACTGATTTATTTGCGGATATGGAAGGGCATGAGTTTGAATATTTCTGTGCTGACCTTCTTAGGCAGAGAGGATTTGTGGAAGTTGAGGTGACGAAGGGAAGTGGAGATTATGGTATTGATATTCTGGCGGAAAAGGAAGGGGTAACATATGCTATTCAATGTAAATGTTACACAACGCCGGTAGGAGTCAAGGCTGTTCAGGAGGCGTATGCAGGCAGGGATTACTATGACCGGATGGTAGGGGTTGTGATGACCAATCAGTATTTTACCGCGCCTGCAGTGGACGCGGCAAAGAAACTGAAAATTCTGCTCTGGGACGGTGGTTATATGGAAGGTATGATGGAGGAGGATCGGTAGGATTATAAAGTCGGCGCTGCTTGAGAATAAGCATCTGTTTCTGGCGTAATGAGCAGAAGCAGATCGATTGGCAAAGCGGTTAAGAGATCAGCCTGTTTTGCAGTCCCTGGAAATCAGAAGGACCTGTCTCCAGAACAAAACGGTGAAATCGTTGCAGACTGAAATCATCGCCCCATATGCGCTGGGCAGCATTCCGAAGGATGGTAAACTCCATAAACCCCAGATAGTATTTCAGGTATGTTACAGGTTCTTCTACAATGTATGTATAAATAGCGGAGGCGGTTTCTTGATCCGTGATTCCTAATTCACGAAGGATTGCCTGTACTTTGGCGGGAGTGGCGCCCTCATAGTGTATGGCGATATCAAGTAGGGAATATAGGCACAGTTGTATATTCCGGTTCAAACGGCAGGCTTCGTAATATGCGGCGGTCAGAGGGCTTTTTTCCTGCACCAGCGATCTGGCATAATCATAGGACAGATTTTCCACATAAAGCGCCCAACCCTCTACATAGCCTCCGTAATGAAGAAGGTAACGGATGCAGGAAGCATTTTCCTGATTCATATAGAGCTGGCTGTAAACTGTCTGATACAAATGACCGGGATAGCCCTCATGCGCCAGCGTGGTGTACAGTGTCAGAGCATCAGGAGCATTTTTGTGGTTAATATAGATGATGTTGCTGCTCATATCGTCTATAGGAGGGGTCAGATAATAAGCGGGACTACAGTAATCCTCCATAGAAGGAGAGACACTTTTGATGGTGTAGGATGGATGGAAAGCAGTATTTTCTGAAGCCGGAAAAGCAGGAAAGTCATCCGCCATCCGATTTTTTAAATCTTCCAGCATTTCTTCCGGAGAAGTGTAGGGAAAAGGCGCAGTATTAAGGGAAGAGATGGAAGATAATTCGGGATAGCGGAGAAACAGACTGCTTATGGCAGACATGTTTTTCTGAAAATCATTAAACAGCATGGTTTTGATTTCTGCTATACTGCGGGAGGAACCGGTAGTGGCGGCGAGCAGATATTCATAGTAAGCGCGTCCGTCAGGGAAATAACACAGCCCCATATCGTTTGAACCGCTTCCTTGCAGGATTGTGAAGGCGTCGGCTGTTTTTTCATAGGCGGGCGCCATGACGGTAGTGAGGATCCGGTCATTTTCAGATACCCACTGGCTTTTTTGTTCTTCGGTAATGACATCCTCCTGCAGCATGGCATCAAGCCTCTCTTCAAAGGTGGTGTGGAGAAAATGAGTGCCGGAGGAAAGGGCATCTTTGTCCATGATAGAGCAGCATTGTTCGATGATTTTTCCGGCGGAGGCATCAGACATAAAAAGCCTGTTTTCTGATTTCTCTTTTTCGTACTGTATCAACCCGTCAAAATAAGTATCGGTCTGATCCAGAATATGCAGATAATCTTCCACATCCTTTGCAGAGCGGAAGGTATAATCAGCAAGCAGAATAGGCAGACCGGACTGCATGCCGGAGGAGGGAGAAAGTGGATCGCTGTAATAAGGATAAGCAGTACCCTTAAGCCGCAGCTCCAAATAGCGGGTTAAGAGCTCATATGCGTAAGCATCTTTATCACTTAAGCGCTCTGGTGAGATTTCCGACAGCCCCTCCAGCATAGCACGTATATCGCCTTCTCCGTTATCTGGTTCAGGTTCATAAGATGGCAGATGGGCAGGTTCATCAATTCCAAAATTTTCAGGAAAAGCCAAAGTATAATGCAGACTCAAAGTATTGCCGGAAAGCTCCGAATAAAACAATTCCTCCGTCAGAGACTTAAACTGGCGGCTGTCGTTTGTATACAGATATATACCCAGAACCAGGCAGATAGACACAATAAGCGAGACGAAAAGCGCTATCCTCCGTTTTTTGCTAATTTTCCCCAAATGCGGCAATGTACGAACCTCACATAACGGTTTGTTTGAGTATATGAAAGCCTTACCCAAAAAATACACATGAATCCATGACCTGGGCAATCATTATCTCATAGTATAAAAGGAAGCGGAGGGCAGCAGCGAATCATAGGCGGACATTACTTTTTTAGCAGTATTTTGATGGAAGAGCGTATAGACGATAGCCTTAAAATATGATAAAATACTATTCAGTGTGGGAATACGGATTCTATATAATAAACATATGAAGAGATTCATTACAGGAATGGAGGTTAACATGAACAATCTGGAACTTAAAAAAATGGCTAACGAAGTGCGTAAAGGCATCGTGAGCGCGGTTCACAGTGCTAAGGCAGGGCATCCGGGCGGCTCCTTATCGGCGGCAGATATTTATACATATCTTTATTTTGAGGAAATGAACGTTGATCCCCAAAATCCTAAGATGGAAAACAGAGACCGTTTTGTACTATCCAAGGGACATACTGCTCCGGGGTTGTATTCTGCATTGGCAAATAAAGGGTTCTTCCCAGTGGAAGATCTGCTGACTTTGCGTAAGTTGGGGTCTTATCTTCAAGGGCATCCCTGCATGCAGCACATTCCTGGTGTTGATATGTCAAGCGGCTCCCTTGGACAAGGGATTTCTGCGGCGGTAGGCATGGCGCTGGCAGGGAAGATGGATCAGAAGGATTACCGTGTATATACGCTTCTCGGTGACGGTGAACTGCAGGAGGGACAGGTGTGGGAAGCCTCCATGTTTGCGGGATATCGCAAGCTGGATAATTTGGTAGTGATTGTGGACAATAATGGACTGCAGATTGACGGACCAATCGATGAAGTTTGTTCTCCTTATCCGATTGATAAAAAATTCGAGGCATTCAATTTCCATGTCATCAATGTGGACGCACACGATTTTGATGCTCTCCGCGCCGCATTTAAGGAGGCAAGACAGACGAAAGGAATGCCCACCGCAATTATTGCGCACAGCCTAAAGGGCAAAGGGGTTTCCTTCATGGAAGGTAATGTGGCATGGCATGGTACGGCGCCTAATGATGAACAGTATGCTGTGGCAATGGCAGATCTTGATAAAATCAGTGAAGCACTTTTGAAGGAGGAAGTATAATGGCAGAGAATACGGTAAAAAAGATTGCAACCAGAGAAAGCTATGGAAATGCACTTGCCGAGCTGGGTGCAGAGAATCCTGATGTAGTGGTATTAGATGCCGATCTTGCAGCAGCTACCAAAACAGGTGTGTTCAAGAAGGCGTTCCCTGACAGACATATAGACTGTGGTATTGCCGAGAGCAATATGGTGGGTGTGGCAGCGGGGCTTGCCACAGCAGGAAAGATTCCCTTTGTAAGCAGCTTTGCCATGTTCGTGGCAGGAAGAGCATTTGAGCAGGTGAGAAATTCTGTGGGGTACCCCCATTTAAATGTTAAGATAGGGGCGACGCATGCAGGCATTACGGTAGGGGAGGACGGCGCATCCCATCAGTGCAATGAGGACATTGCCCTTATGAGAACCATCCCGGGTATGGTGGTTATGTGTCCGGCGGATGATGTAGAAGCAAAGGCGGCTGTCAAGGCGGCTGCAGAGTATGAAGGCCCCGTTTATATGAGATTCGGACGTGCAGCATGTCCTATTATCAATGACAGAGAGGATTATCATTTTGAAATTGGCAAAGGTACGGTTCTGAGAGAAGGGACGGATCTTACAATCGTTGCTACCGGCATCTGCGTTGGAAATGCACTTGAAGCGGCAGAGATGCTGGCAGGGGAAGGAATAAGCGCCGAAGTCATTAATATTTGTACGATTAAACCGCTGGATGAGGAGCTGATTATTGCGTCTGCCAGAAAAACAGGTAAAGTGGTGACGGCGGAGGAACATTCCGTTATTGGCGGATTAGGCAGTGCAGTATGTGATGCCCTTTGCAGCGCGTATCCAGTGCCTGTTAAGAAGATTGGTATGCAGGATATGTTTGGCGAATCCGGTTCTGCGGCAGCGCTGGTTGAAAAATATAAGTTGGATGGCAAGGGAATTTATGAACAGATAAAAGACTTTCTTAAATAGACAATGGAGAAAAAATTATGTACATTTTAGCGCCGTCTCTTCTTGCGGCAGATTTTAACATACTTGGACAGCAGATTAGGGAAACAGAGGAATCAGGTGCGCAGTATCTTCATATAGATGTGATGGACGGTATTTTTGTCCCCAGCATTTCTTTTGGAATGCCGCTGATTCAGTCCATCAGGGATACCAGCAGGCAGTTTTTCGATGTGCATCTGATGATTGTGAATCCGGAACGGTATATCAAGGAGTTTGCACAGTGCGGCGCTGACGGTATCACGTTCCATTTGGAAGCAGTTGGAAATGTTGAAAAAATAATAGAAGAAATTCATGCAGTCGGTGTAAAGGCAGGCATTTCCGTGAAACCGGCAACGCCCATCGAAAAGGTGTATCCCTACTTAGACAAGGTAGAGATGGTTCTTGTCATGAGTGTGGAGCCGGGATTTGGGGGGCAGCCCTTTATGCCGGAGGCATATGGAAGAATCAGGCAGCTTAGGGATTACATTGACGAGCATCACCTTTCCGTAAAAATTGAAGTGGACGGCGGTGTTGGAAAGAAAAATGTCAGAGAGGTTATTGGAGCCGGGGCAGATATCTGTGTTGCCGGTTCCGCTGTGTTTAAAAAACGGAGTATCAGTGAGAATATTTCCCACTTTATGGATGCATTTAAAGAAAAAGGATAAATGAATCAAAAAATTAAAAAAATGGAAAAGATAAGTAGAAACGACCCTTGTTGGTGTGGCAGTGGAAAGAAGTATAAAGTATGTCATATGGCGCTGGATGAAAAGATCCATCATTATGAGCTGCAGGGGCACATTGTACCCAGAAGGGATATTTTAAAAACAAAAGAACAGATTGAAGGAATTAAGGAGAGCAGTGTTCTGAATATGGCAGTGCTCGATGCGGTGGAAAAGATGATAGGTCCCGGCGTCAGCACCCAGGAGATTGATGATCTCGTATATGAAGTGACAACGGGGATGGGCGGAACTCCAGCACCGTTGCATTATGAAGGATTTCCGAAAAGTGTCTGCACATCCATCAATGAAGTAGTATGTCATGGAATTCCATCTTCGGATGTTTTCCTGAAAGAAGGGGACATTGTGAATGTGGATGTATCCACTATCTATAAGGGTTATTTTTCAGATTCTTCCAGAATGTATTGCATTGGCAAGGTGAGCGAAGAAAAGAAAAAGCTGGTACAGGTCACCAAAGAGTGTGTGGAAAAGGGGCTTGCCATGGTAAAACCATGGAATTTCCTAGGGGATATGGCGCAGGTGATTAACGACCATGCAAAGGCAAATGGATATAGCGTGGTGGTTGATATAGGTGGGCATGGAGTCGGACTTGAATTTCATGAGGAGCCGTTTGTGAGCTATGTCACAAAGGCAGGAACAGAAATGCTGATGGTACCAGGCATGGTGTTTACGATAGAACCGATGGTCAATATGGGAACCAGTGAGATTTATATTGACGATAAGGATGGCTGGACCGTTTATACGGAAGATGGAAAGCCGTCGGCGCAGTGGGAAATTACGGTGGCGGTTACACAAGACGGACATGAGGTGTTGACTTGGTGACGGCGCTTGCTTAAGATGGGTTGGCAACGGAAATTAGATATTGAGTAAGACAGCGTTATTTGGGGCATTGATTTTGGTGCCTGAAATATAAAAAATTATTAAACAAAAAGAGGAGGAAGAAAGAGATGAAAAAGTTCTCTTATGCACTGGCAGGCGTTGCATTGGCGATTTGCCTGGTAGGGTGCGGTAATGTGAGGAGTGTTTTAAACAGAGAAAGTGAGGAAACTAAGGAAAGCGAAGAGAGAGAAGAAAGTGAGGAAACCCAGGAAATTAAGGAAAGCCTGTTTGACCGTGAGAGCGAGGAAGAGGCAAGCGACGTAGGCGGTTATAGCGAGGGGCGCATGGGAGATACCATGAAGACCTATTTCTTTGATTACACCGTCAACAGCGCATATGTGTGCGAAGAATTTGAAGGTTTTCAGCCCGCAGAGGGTAAAGACTTGCTGGTAGCAGATGTGACTGTGAAGAATACATTCAATGAGTCTATCCCTATGTTCGATTCTGATTTCCAGATTCAGTGGAACAGTGATGCTGAAGAAGATTACGATGTTCCGATCAGCTATTATGGCAATGAAGTGAGTGATGAACAGCTTCCCGAATCATATGAGCTTTCTATCAACGAGGAAAAAACAGGTCTTTTGGTATTTGAAGTGCCTGAAGGGGAGAAAGATTTCTCTATTTCCTATCTGGAACTGTTTGATGACGATTCCGAGGGAGATGTGTACTTCGTATTCTTTACTGCTGAAAAACAATAAGGGAGTAGAGTTTTAAAAATTGGAAGGATTTTCTTATGTATGATGTAATCATTATTGGTGCAGGCGTGAGCGGATGTGCCATAGCAAGGGAATTGTCCCGCTTTGAACTAAAGATGGCGGTTCTGGAGAAGGCGCTTGATGTATGTGAAGGAACTTCTAAGGCAAACAGCGGCATTGTCCATGCCGGATACGATGCGAAGCCGGGTACTTTAAAGGCCCGCCTTAATGTGGAAGGCAGTCATAAGATGGAAGCGCTCTCAAGGGAACTGGACTTCCCTTATAAACGAAATGGTTCCATTGTACTTTGCTTTGACGAGAAAGACAAAGATAAGCTTTGTGAATTGAAACAAAGAGGTGAATTAAATGGAGTAGAAGGGCTTTCCATTTTAAGCAGGGAGGAACTGCTTCAGGTGGAGCCTAATGTAGGGGATGGCGCTGCGGCGGCTCTTTATGCGCCTGCGGGCGCCATTGTCTGCCCCTTTGGGCTTACCATTGCGTTGGCAGAGAATGCTGCGGTCAATGGGGCAGAGTTTGTGTTTGGAGCGAAAGTATCGGATATACAAAAGAAGTCATATGGCTATTTGGTACACACAGAAAAACAGTCATATGAAACAAAAGTGGTAATCAATGCTGCCGGTGTATACGCAGATAAGATCCACAATATGGTCAGCGAAAATAAGATGAAGATTACACCCAGAAGAGGGGAATATCTTCTTTACGATAAAAATGTGGGCAATATGGTGAAGCATACGCTTTTCCAGCTGCCGACTGCCCTTGGTAAAGGGATTCTTGTAACACCTACGGTGCATGGGAACTTGATGACTGGTCCCACAGCCCAGGATATTTCAGATAAGGAGGGGACAGATACATCCAGTGAAGGATTAAAGCAAGTGATAAAACAGGCATCTTTCAGCATCGAAGCGGTTCCTTTAAAGCAGGTGATTACTTCCTTTGCGGGATTGCGCGCTCATATCACAGAGTATCCTGAAGCTTTAGAAGATGATTTTGTTATTGGTCAGGCAGTGGATGCTCCTGGATTTATCGATGTGGCGGGAATAGAGTCGCCTGGGCTATCCTGTGCCCCGGCGATAGGAGAATATGTGGCGGATATGGTAAAGGGTCTTCTTCATCCGTCACACAAGACAGATTTTATCAGCACCAGAAAGGGTATACCCAGCATGGCGCTTTCTTCTGATGAGGAACGTCATAGACTGATAAAAGAAAATCCAGCATATGGAAATGTGGTATGCCGTTGTGAGATGGTTACGGAGGGAGAGATCTTAGACGCCATAAGAAGACCCTTAGGGGCAAGAACGATAGACGGCATAAAGAGGCGTACCAGGGCGGGAATGGGACGGTGCCAGTCGGGGTTCTGCAACCCTAAGGTGGTGGAGATTCTTGCAAGAGAGTTGCAGATAGATGAAAGCGCGATTCTAAAATCCGGTGAGGGCGCATGGTATTTGTTGCCGCCTAAGGAGGGAGAAGAGCTATGAAGACAGTAGAGTTGATTGTCGTGGGCGGCGGACCTGCCGGCATGGCTGCAGCGATAGCTGCCTATGAAAAAGGCGTCACGGATATATTGATTCTGGAGAGAGATAAGGAACTGGGAGGTATTTTAAATCAGTGCATTCATAATGGATTCGGTCTGCATACCTTCAAAGAGGAACTGACGGGACCTGAGTATGCGGTCCGTTATATTGATAAAATCCAAGAAAAGAAAATTCCAAGCCTGTTAAACACCATAGCGGTGGATGTGCAGGGGGGCATGCCCTGTACGGTAACGGCGATGAACAAAGAACAGGGGATGTTTACGATTCAGGCAAAAGCAGTGGTGCTTGCCATGGGATGCAGGGAACGCCCCCGGGGAGCGATGAATATACCAGGATACAGACCTGCTGGAATTTATTCCGCTGGGACAGCACAGAGATATGTAAATATAGAAGGAAGAATGCCGGGCAGGGAAGTTGTAGTGCTTGGTTCAGGTGATATTGGTCTTATTATGGCAAGGCGCATGACGCTGCAGGGGGCAAAGATCAAACTGGTGGCGGAAATTATGCCTTATTCAGGAGGACTCAAACGAAATATTGTCCAGTGCCTTGACGATTATGGTATCCCTTTAAAGCTCAGCCATACGGTTACACAGATTCACGGCAAAGACAGAGTGGAGGGCGTTACCGTAAGCAGAGTGGACGAAACATTGACGCCCATTCCGGGGACAGAAGAATTCGTAAAATGTGATACGCTTCTTTTGTCCTGCGGGCTGATTCCTGAAAATGAATTGAGCCGGGGCGCAGGAACGAAAATAGATGATGTTACCCAGGGACCGGTGGTGAATGCCAGATTAGAAACTACGGTACAGGGAATATTTGCCTGCGGAAATGTGTTGCATGTTCATGACTTGGTTGATAATGTATCCAAGGAAGCTTATGAGGCAGGCTCCTTTGCGGCAGACTATATTCTGAACGGGAAAGAGGACTGGGGGGAAGCAGTGCGCCCTAAAATTCCAGAAAAGACCAAGTGTACGCTGCCGGAGGGAAGAGATGCCAGAGGTCAGCTAATCTGTATTGGATGCCCGGTTGGATGTCTGATTACAGCCCAAAAAAAAGAGGACGGAAGTTTTACAATAACCGGAAACAGTTGTAAAAAGGGAGAGTCATATGCGCGCAGTGAGATGACGGCTCCCATGCGGACGGTAACATCCATGATACGCGTCCATGGAGGATGGGGACCGGTGGTTCCTGTAAAGACGGCATCGGAGATTCCAAAAGGGAAAATAGATGCATGTATGGAGGAAATAAAAGCGGCAGTCATAGATGCACCTGTCAAGGTGGGAGATGTACTGATTGAAAATGTTGCGGGAACCTCTGTAGCGGTGGTCGCAACTGGAAATATGAACAAGAAATCGTACGCAGGATAGAGTAGGACACATTTAAGCTGAAAAGAAAGGTGTGGGTGAGCATGGGAAGATATATCATGGCGCTTGATCAGGGAACGACCAGCTCCAGATGCATTCTCTTCAACAAAAAGGGAGAAATCCTGAGCATGGCGCAGAAGGAGTTCGGGCAGATCTATCCAGAACCCGGATGGGTAGAACATAATCCTATGGAAATCTGGTCTTCGCAGCTGGCAGTGGCAACAGAAGCTATGGCTAAGGTGGGGGCGTCACCTTCCGATATTGCAGGTATTGGAATTACCAACCAGAGGGAAACAACTGTCGTATGGGATAAGAAGACTGGGGAGGCGGTTTATAATGCCATTGTCTGGCAGTGCCGCAGAACCGCACCCAAAATAGATGAACTGGTTGCGGCAGGATATGGAGACTTGATACGGGAAAAGACGGGGCTGATACCGGATGCTTATTTCAGCGCTACCAAAATCGCATGGATTTTGGATCACGTGTCAGGTGCAAGACAGCGGGCAGAGAAAGGTGAGCTTTTGTTTGGAACGGTGGATACTTGGCTGGTCTACAATCTGACCCAGGGGAAGGTTCATGTCACGGATTATACCAATGCATCCCGCACCATGATTTATGATATCCACAGGTTGTGCTGGGACGAAGAACTTCTTGCTCTTTTTGACATTCCTTTGTGTATGCTGCCAGAGGTGAAGCCTTCCAGCTGTATTTATGGTTATACGGAAAGCGAAGTCTTAGGCGGAAGTATTCCAATTGCAGGGATTGCAGGGGACCAGCAGGCAGCGCTTTTCGGGCAGTGCTGCTTTTCAAAGGGACAGGTGAAAAATACTTATGGAACAGGCTGTTTCCTTCTAATGAATACGGGACCTAAGGCAATTGCATCCAGGAATGGACTGATTACCACCATTGCAGCTAGCTGTGGGGAGCAGGTAGAATATGCACTGGAGGGCAGTGTGTTTGTGGCAGGAGCTGCCGTGCAGTGGCTCAGAGATGAAATGCGAATGATTAAAAGCGCCCCTAAGACGCAGGAGTATGTTGATAGAATAAAAGACACGGCAGGTGTTTATATCGTGCCTGCTTTTGCAGGAATGGGTGCACCTTATTGGAACCCGTATGCCAGGGGAACCGTGGTGGGAATCACGAGAGGCTGTAAAAAGGAACACTTTATCAGAGCAGTGTTGGAGTCTATTGCCTATCAGACTTATGATGTGCTTAAAGCGATGGAGGAAGATGCGGGCGTTTCCATAGCGGGACTTAAGGTGGATGGCGGCGCCAGTGCAAATGACTTTTTGATGCAGTTTCAGGCAGATATTTTGGGCGCGGAGGTTTACAGACCTGAATGCATTGAGACGACAGCGCTTGGGGCAGCATATCTTGCAGGGCTTGCCTGCGGTTACTTTACGCAGCGGGATGAAATATGCGGAAACTGGCAGTTAGATAGGGAATTTACCCATGAAATGAGCATAGAAGACAGGGAAAAACTTCTGAACGGATGGAAAAGGGCAGTAAAATGTGCACTTGCCTGGTCAGAAGAGGAATCAATCTAAAGTTCCCATTGATTAAAATGCCGCTAGCGCGGCGGAATGAGAGGAAATATGGAGATAAAAGAAGTCACTCACGGACAAATAATAGTTGAAAGTGGACAGAAAATGGATGTTCTGTATCTGGTCACAAAGGGTACGGTCAGCGCATCTTATCCAGGAGGAAAGTATCTTTTAAACAGCGGAGATGTAATCGGTCTGTGCGAGTTTGGGCGCGGTGAGGCAATCATGGAATACAAGGCTGAAGATGCGGCGTCTATCATTGCCTATCCCCTGGAAGGCATAAAGCTGCCGGAGAACGTCGTTAACAATGCAGAGGCATTAAAATACTTTATTATTTCGCATTTTAGGCAGATTTATGAGATGTTCAGACAGTATAAACGCCTCTGGTCGGAGTGCAACAATCTGTTTGATTATCTGAATAACAGTTATAAAGAATATGCTGCGGTATGCGCAAAGTACAGCCTCACGCCGGGGGAACTGCCGGGATATAGTGAATTATCAAGAATCAGTTTGTCAGAAGATATTCCGTTCTGGATGATTGGCTATTATGTCACACTTAAGAAGGCGCTTAATGTGTGGGAATTTGATAAGGATAGTATTGATTTTGCCCATGGTTTTCTTTTAAGGGCAAGCGAAGATATGTGTGCGGTGGTAGGTCTTTGCAGCCAGATGCAGACGTATAAGAAAAACATATGCAGTTTCTTAGCAAATGAAAAAGGCATGGATTTTCTGGAATTGCTCACTGCTCTTTATGGAAAAGTGGCAGGAAAAGATGGAATAGAGGCAGAAAGCACAGCAGCTGTGCGCAAAAAAATGGATGATGTAATGAAGCTTTTAGAGAATCTGGGATTTGGGGAAGCGCCATATTATAAGACCAGAAAGAGTAATCTCGAAAAGAAGCTGGAAGCGATGAAACAGATGAGCGCCGGTGCAGAGGACGGCGCTCAGGTGCAGATATCTGCTGTAGAGGATCTTACAGGTTCCCTGCATAAGATTCTGGCTTATGCAAAATGTGACAGCGCGCTGGAAGCATCGTTTATAGAACATGTACAGGAATATAAACAAATGCCGAATAAAAACGGTACAGAGGAAGATGTGCGTACGCTGCGGCATAAGCTTACAAAAGAATTTTATCAAGTTTATACGGCAGCATTTAAGAACAGTCTTCAGGATCAGGAGATTCCTGTGGTCGTTAAAATGTTATTCAATTTCGGTTATGTGGATGAGGAACTGGCAGGTGAGAAGAATGCCGCTTATTTAAGCAGCATTATTAATCAACTCCCTACGGCGCCGGATAGGGGGGTTTACTCTATATATGAATGGCTGATGGCTGTCTATGAAGGGAAGAAGGAACCTAGCAGAAATGAGTTTGACCTGGACTATGCAGCGTATCTGGTAGAGCAGAGAAAGACGGGGGAAATCACAAAGGAAGAGGAGAAGAATCTTTTGACGGACAATACGGCGAAGGTTCTTTATGAACTTGAGAATGTGTTCCCTATGGTCAATAAAATAACATACGGCAGAATTACCACTTTCTGTCCCCTTTTTTCAGAGCACAATGTGATGAAACCATTAGACAGTATTATTGCTTCAGCGGATGCGATTCACACTGCGCTTGACGGCATACGTACCAAAGATTTTGGCGCGTATTATAGGGAAACAATGTTCTCAGCGCCGGAGCAGGGGATACAGAAGGAGTTTGTCAATGTGGAGATTCTACCGGATTTCATATTAATGCCGAATGTGGGAATCAGAGGCGTTATGTGGCAGGAAATTGAAGGGAAGCGCCGTACCACGCCGGCAAGGATGATGATTTCCATCTTCCAGCTAGAAGACTTATCGTTAATCTTAATCAGACTGACAGGGGAATTCCGTTGGGAAATGTGCAAGCGTGTGCAGGGAGCAAGATGGAATGATGTTTCAGAGAGATCTCTTACCAGCGAGTATTTCGATTATATACAGTTTTATAAGAAAAATCAGGAATTGTCCACGGATGCCAAGGAAAAAATCAAAACAGATATGGGTCGCGCCAAGAACAGCTTCAAGGAAATGTTCATAATGGACTATACGACTTGGATCCTTTTTGAGAGTAATGGTTCGCCTAGAATGAATAAGATTGCTAGAGGAATATTATACAGTTACTGTACTTTTACCGCTGCAATCAGGGAGAAACTAAAGGCAAATCCAATGTACCGTGAGATTTCAGAACGGTATGAAATCCGCATGGGACAAAAACGTCATCGTTTGGAAAATATATGTCAGAAACTTCGCAGCACAGGCAAACCGATACCAGAGGAAATTGAACATGAAAAGCAATTTCTTTATATGTAGAGGATGTGCATATAGCCAATGAATGAAAAAGAGCAAATAAAAAAGTATACAGCAGTCAGAAAACTGACGGAAAATAAATTTTTAAACCTTTATGAGATGGATGCTCTGACAAACAGCGGTATTCCTTTTTCGTATTACTTTGCATCCAGAAATAAGCAGTGTGATTTGCCGCTTGTGACAGGGCAGCTTTGTGCAAATGGGATCGTGATTTATCCTGTCTGGAAGGAAGATGCAGACAGGCTTGTAATGCTGCGACAATACCGATATCCGCTGAATGACTGGATTTATGAACTGCCAGCAGGATTAATCGAAAAAGGAGAAACGCCCTCACAGGCGGCGGTGAGGGAGATGAAGGAGGAAACCGGATTATTTTTTGAACCTTATGAAGGAGGAAATCCAGGTTTTCGACGCCCGTCGTATTTGGGCGCAGGGATGACGGATGAGACCAGCGTTTCTGTGTTTGGATATGCCAGCGGTGAAATATCTGGTAAATTTTTGGAAGATACAGAAAGCATCTCTGTGGTGTTGGTGGATAAGAAAGAGGCGCTGCGGATTCTAAATGAGGAGAAGATGTCCCTGCGGGCATCTCTTCTGTTGATGGCGTTTTTGCGGATGGAAAAGGAAGAACCGTTTGCTTTTTTGAATATTTCATCAGGGAAAGGCATGGATAACAAGAATGATTAATGAACAGTATAAAAAGATGCTGGAAGGAAAATCTATGATCAGGCAGTTGTCTGAATTTGCTGCGGACAGGGGCAGGCAGATTGGCTATGAGAATGTGTTTGATTACAGTCTTGGAAATCCTTCGGTACCGGTACCGGAAAAATTTACAGAGGTTATGCTTGAACTGCTTGAGACCAGAAATTCAATGGAGCTTCACGGCTATAGTCCCAGTCTTGGCATTGCGTCCGTGAAGGATAAGATTGCAGATTCCCTAAACCGCAGGTTTGGAATGAATTACACGGGAAATCACATTTTCCCAACAACCGGCGCAGCAGGTGCAGTGGCACATGCAGTGCGGTGCGTTACATCTCCGGGAGATGAAGTGCTGACATTTGCGCCCTATTTTCCCGAATATCATTTATACGTCAATATGACTGGCGCGCAGCTTAAAGTTGTTCCTGCAAATACGGAAAACTTTCAGATTAATTTCGAGAAGCTTGAAGAAATGCTGACAGAAAAGGTTGCCGCTATTTTGATTAATACGCCTAACAACCCTTCAGGGGCAGTGTACAGCGCAGAAACGCTGAAGGAATTGTCTGATTTGTTAAACAGGAAGCAGAGAGAATATGGGCATGATATTTTCCTGATTTCAGATGAACCCTACAGGGAAATCGTGTTTGACGGGGGAAAGGCTCCTTATGTTTCAAAGTTTTATGACAACACACTATCCTGCTATTCTTATTCAAAATCCTTATCGCTTCCGGGAGAGAGGATTGGATATGTGGCAGCAAATCCCAGGTGCCGGGATGCAGAATTAATCAGCGCCATATGTGGTCAGATTTCAAGGGGGATCGGGCATAACTGTCCGCCTTCTATTATTCAGCTGGCAGTGGCGGAGGTGGTTGACCAGATTTCGGATATGTCTGTCTATGAGACGAACATGAATCTTCTTTATAAAGAACTTGTGTCACTAGGGTTTGAATGTGTAAGACCTGGAGGAACTTTTTATATTTTCCCGAAGGCATTGGAGGCAGATGAGGCGGCATTCTGCAGGAAAGCGCTTGCCTATGATCTGGTGCTGGTGCCATCGGGCAGTTTCGGCATGCCGGGTTATTTCAGGATGGCTTATTGTATCGATACGGAAAAGGTGGTTCGTTCCCTTCCGGCGCTTCATAGATTTGTGAAGGAGAATTATCAATAAAAGAAAGGACTTGCGGAGAGTCTGCTATTTTGGAGGAATGATTTATGATTGAATTTTTGAAAGCAGTGTTGTTCGGTATTGTAGAAGGAATTACAGAGTGGCTGCCGATCAGCAGCACAGGGCATATGATTTTGCTGGATGAATTTGTAAAGCTGAACGTTTCAGATGATTTCATGCAAATGTATCTGGTGGTGATTCAGCTCGGTGCGATTTTAGCCGTTGTGATTTTATTCTGGAAACAGATATGGCCTTTTGGGAAGGATAGCAACACGCAGCCGGTGAAGCAGTCGGGTTTTTTGTCCTATTGTAAAAAGGATATCTGGATATTGTGGTTTAAGATTATTGCTGCCTGTCTGCCGGCGGCTGTTGTAGGAATCTTTTTTGATGAATATTTTGAAAAACTTTTTTACAACGGTGTCTGTGTGGCGGCGGCGCTGATTGTATTTGGAATAGGCTTTATCCTGATTGAAAATAGAAATAAGGGCAGAAATGTAAAGATTCATTCCTTATCAGAGATTACCTTCCAGACAGCGCTCATGATAGGGGTATTTCAGCTGATTGCCGCTATTTTTCCGGGAACCTCCCGCTCTGGTGCGACGATACTTGGGGCGCTCTTAATAGGGGTATCTAGGACCGTGGCAGCGGAATTTACCTTTTTCCTGGCGATTCCTGTTATGTTTGGCGCAAGTCTTCTGAAGATCGTGAAATTTGGATTTTCTTTTTCGGGAAATGAACTTATGATACTTGCCACGGGAATGATCACGGCATTTGTGGTGTCGGTCATTGTAATCCGGCTTTTGATGGGATATATCAAGAAACACGACTTCAAAGTGTTCGGTTGGTACCGTATTATATTAGGAACAATAGTTCTGCTTTATTTCGGGATTATGGGATAAATTTATGAAAAAGTTGTTAATTAGTTGACAAGAAGCAAAATATGGAGTACACTGTTTCCCAGAAAACAGGGTATTTTCGGGGGAGAGTGCTCTGCATACCTAATTCAAAGTATACATGTTAGAGAACAGTTTTCTCAGCGTGAAAGGAGTTTTTAATCATGGCAGAAGTAAAAAAAGCAAAGGCAGCACCTGTTAAAGAAGAAGTAAAGGCAGTAGAAGTTAAGACAGAAGCTAAGGTCGCTCCTAAAGCTGAAACGAAACCTGAAGTAAAAGAGGCTGCTAAGGCAGAAGCAAAGACACCGGCAAAGAAGCCAGGAAGAAAGCCTTCTGTAAAAAAGGCAGCTGTAAAGAAAGAGACAGAAAAGAAGACAGTTGGCAGAAAGCCTGCAGAAAAGAAAACTGAAGTTAATGAGACAGTAAACTTCCAGTTCAGCGGCAAGTCATACACACCGGAAGACTTGTTAAAGAGCTGCAAGGATGTATGGAAATATGACTTAAATGGAAAAGAAGAAGATATTAAGAGCATTGAATTGTATGTAAAGCCGGAAGAGAACACTACATATTATGTAATCAACGGCGACGTTACAGGAAGCTTCTTTATTTAATATTTCTTTCATTCATAAGAAGGAATAACATTGTTCAAACGGAGTAATATGAAATGCAATCATGAAAGATGGATATCTTAAAGGTATCCATCTTTTATAATTTTTTAATAATTATTTTGGGATATATGTGTTGACAATATATAGGGTAAGTGATATTTTATGTTAAGAAGATGTTAGCACTCCTAAGAGACGAGTGCTAATAAAAATAAATTACCTGTTGCAGGATGGATAGGAAGGGGTGATGGGGTGCAGTTGAGTGAAAGAAAAATTAAAATATTGCAGGCCATTATCCGGAACTATCTGGAGACGGGGGAGCCGGTGGGCAGCAGGACGATTTCCAAGTATACGGATTTGAATTTGAGTTCTGCGACGATTCGTAATGAGATGTCGGATTTGGAGGAAATGGGATATATCCTGCAGCCGCACACATCAGCTGGAAGAATTCCTTCTGATAAGGGATACCGCCTTTATGTAGACACTATGATGGAGGAAAAGGACAGAGAGCTGGAAGAATTAAAGGAAATGATGCTGGAGAGGGAAGATAAAATGGATCACCTTCTTAAGCAGGTAGCAAAGCTTCTTGCGGCGAATACGAATTATGCTACCATGATCTCTGCGCCTACGATTCACGCAAATAAGATTAAGTTCATACAGCTCTCAAGGGTGGATGTGAATCAGCTTCTGGCAGTGGTGGTGGTCGAGGGAAATGTGATTAAGAATAATATCATTTCTGTATCAGGAGAGTTGGATGATGAAACACTCCTTAAGCTAAATATTCTGCTAAACACACATTTAAACGGTCTCACATTGGAAGAAATCAATTTAGGCATGATTTCCGCTATGAAACAGCAGGCAGGCATACACAGTGCCATTGTAGCAGATGTGATAGATGCGATTGCAGAATCCATTAAGGCAGAGGAAGATCTGGAGATCTACACAAGCGGTGCGAATAATATTTTTAAATACCCAGAGCTTGCAGATCAGCAGAAGGCAAGCGAAATCATCAATACCTTTGAAGAAAAGCAGATGTTGACGGAACTGGTACAGGATACTTTGTCGGATGAGAAGAATACAGGCATTCAAGTATACATTGGAAATGAGACGCCGATTCAGACAATGAAGGACTGCAGCGTAGTGACAGCGACCTATGAGCTGGGAGAAGGAATGCGTGGAACCATAGGGATTATCGGACCGAAGCGCATGGATTATGATAAGGTTGTAGGAACACTTAAGACAATTACCCACCAGTTGGATGAATTATATAAAAATAAGACATAAAGATGGAAAGGGATGAAACGGATGAGCGATGAATTAAAGAAGGACGTTGAAGATAATCTGGATACAGAGGAAGTATTGCAGGATATGGAAGACGTACAGGAGGATCAGGAGCTTTTGGAAACCGCGGAGCCTATAGCAGGAAGTGAAGAAGCACAAGATGGCAAAGAGCCGGAGAGCAAGGCTGATAAGAAGGCGGCAAAGAAAAGACTAAAGAACGATAAGAAGCAGGATGCACTCAAGGAAAAGATAGAGGAGCTGGAAGATCGGGTAAAACGCCAGATGGCTGAATTCGACAATTTCAGAAAGCGTACCGAAAAAGAAAAAACAGCAATGTTTGAAACGGGAGCAAAAAGCGTCGTAGAAAAGATTCTACCGGTGGTGGATAATTTTGAAAGAGGTCTTGCGACAGTTCCGGCGGAAGAGAAAAATTCGCCTTTTGCAGAAGGAATGGAAATGATTTACAAGCAGCTGATTTCAGAATTAGAAAAGATGGAAGTAAAGCCGATTCCAGCTGTGGGAGAGGAATTTAATCCCGAGTTTCATAATGCAGTCATGCAGGTGGAAAGCGACGAGTATGAGTCCGGGGTGATAGCCCAGGAGCTGCAGAAGGGATACACTTACAGGGACAGCGTGGTAAGGCACAGCATGGTGGCAGTGGTAAGTTAGCATATTGCGATTGAAAGCAGATGCTTACTTCAAAGTAGATCAGATGGTCCACTTGGCAGAACAATTAGGTAATAATAAACATTTAACAGTATCATAAATAAAATCAGGAGGAGATCATTATGAGTAAAATAATTGGTATTGACTTAGGTACAACAAACAGCTGCGTAGCAGTTATGGAAGGCGGAAAGCCTACCGTTATCGCAAATGCAGAAGGCGCAAGAACGACACCGTCTGTAGTGGCGTTCACAAAGACAGGAGAAAGATTGATTGGTGAACCTGCAAAACGTCAGGCAGTAACCAACGCAGAAAAGACCATTTCATCTATTAAGAGAGATATGGGTACAGACAGGGGACGCAATATCGATGACAAGAAATATTCCCCTCAGCAGATTTCAGCCATGATTCTTCAGAAGCTGAAAGCAGATGCTGAAAGTTATTTGGGTGAAAAGGTTACAGAGGCGGTCATCACAGTTCCCGCGTACTTTAATGATGCACAGCGTCAGGCAACCAAGGATGCCGGTAAGATTGCAGGTCTTGACGTAAAGCGTATCATCAACGAGCCTACGGCAGCAGCCCTTGCTTATGGTCTTGACAATGAAAAAGAGCAAAAAATCATGGTATATGACTTAGGCGGCGGTACTTTCGATGTCTCCATCATTGAAATCGGTGACGGTGTCATTGAAGTTCTGGCAACGAACGGCGACACACGTCTTGGCGGCGATGACTTTGATAACAGATTGACACAGTGGATGATCGATGAGTTTAAGAAAGCAGAGGGCGTTGACTTATCGAATGATAAGATGGCTTTGCAGAGATTGAAAGAAGCTGCTGAAAAAGCAAAGAAAGAACTTTCCTCTGCAACTACGACCAATATCAACCTTCCCTTCATCACAGCTACAGCAGAAGGTCCGAAGCATTTTGATATGAACCTTTCCAGAGCAAAATTTGATGAATTGACACATGATTTAGTTGAAAAGACAGCAATCCCTGTACAGAACGCAATGAAGGATGCAGGTCTTACTAATGCCGATTTAGGTCAGGTATTGCTGGTAGGCGGTTCCACACGTATTCCTGCTGTACAGGATAAGGTAAAACAGCTCACAGGTCATGAGCCCAGCAAGACGCTGAATCCGGATGAATGTGTTGCGCTAGGCGCTTCCATTCAGGGTGGTAAGCTGGCAGGCGATGCCGGTGCAGGGGAGATTCTTCTTTTGGACGTTACGCCTCTTTCTCTTTCTATTGAGACCATGGGCGGCATTGCAACCAGATTGATTGAGAGAAATACAACCATTCCTACAAAGAAGAGCCAGATTTTCTCAACGGCGGCAGACAACCAGACGGCAGTTGATATTAACGTGCTACAGGGTGAAAGACAATTTGCAAGGGATAATAAGTCCCTCGGACAGTTCCGGTTAGACGGAATCCCTCCGGCAATGCGCGGCGTGCCTCAGATTGAAGTTACATTTGATATTGATGCCAACGGTATCGTCAATGTATCTGCAAAGGATCTTGGCACAGGCAAAGAACAGCACATCACGATTACAGCAAGCTCCAATATGTCTGATGATGAAATCGATAAGGCAGTGAAGGAAGCAGCTGAGTTTGAGGCACAGGATAAGAAGAGGAAAGAAGCGATTGACGCAAGAAATGAAGCGGATTCTTTCGTATTCCAGACAGAAAAAGCATTAAACGAGGTTGGCGATAAGATTGATGCTTCTGAGAAATCAGCGGTAGAAGCAGATATGCAGGCAGTAAAGGATATTCTGGAGAGAACAAAAGATCAGGAAATGTCTGATTCCGATTTAGATGCACTCAAGGCGGCTAAGGAAAAACTTACCACAAGTGCACAGGCACTGTTCACCAAGATGTATGAGAATATGCAGCAGGCAGGTGGAGCAGGTCCCGATATGGGTGCCGGAGCAGGTCCTGACATGGGTGCAGATGCAGGTCCCGCAGATGATGTGGTTGATGGAGATTACAGAGAAGTATAAAACGAGGTGGTCAGATTTCACAAAATGATCTGTAAAACAGGCAGATAGCTGATTATCTCAGGGAGAATGTAACAGCTTAGCTGTAACAGCCCAGCTGTAACAGTTCAGCGAGTTACATTCTCCTTGTGCTTTGAACCATTTTATTGTATACTATATATAATTTCGTGCCGCCTTTGGCGGCATGCTGTGCGCTGAAAGCATGGGAGGAATGAAGAATGGCAGAACAGAAACGTGATTATTATGAGGTTCTAGGCATCGATAAAAACGCAGATGATGCCGCCATTAAAAAAGCATACAGGGCTCTTGCCAAGAAGTATCATCCAGATATGAATCCCGGGGATGCGGAAGCGGAGAAAAAGTTTAAGGAAGCCTCGGAGGCTTATGCTATTTTGAGCGATCCTGAGAAGAAAAGGCAGTACGATCAGTTTGGTCATGCAGCGTTTGAAGGGGGCGGCGGCGGATATGGCGGCTTCGATTTCAACAGTGCAGATTTCAGTGATATTTTTGGCGATATTTTTGGTGATTTCTTTGGTGGAGGACGTAAGGGCAGAGGAAGCAATGGTCCTATGAAGGGCGCCAATATCCGAACAAGCGTAAGAATTACCTTTGAAGAGGCAGTGTTCGGCGTTGATAAAGAAATTGAACTGACGCTTAAGGATGAATGTAAGACCTGTCACGGTTCAGGCGCGAAACCTGGAACCAGTCCTGAAACCTGTCAAAAGTGCGGTGGGAAAGGGCAGGTTGTATTTACGCAACAGTCTTTCTTTGGCACGGTCAGAAACGTGCAGACTTGTCCAGAATGTAACGGTACTGGCAAAGTCATTAAGGAAAAGTGTGCGGACTGTCATGGTTCAGGATATATTGCAAGCCGTAAAAAGATACAGGTATCGATTCCTGCGGGCATTGATAATGGACAGAGTGTCAGAATCCGCGATAAAGGTGAGCCGGGCACCAATGGTGGTCCCAGAGGGGATTTGCTGGTTGAAGTAATTGTTGGGCGTCATCCGATTTTCCAACGTCAGGATTACAATATTTATTCTACGGTACCGGTTTCGTTTGCAGTGGCAGCGCTTGGCGGAGATGTGCTGGTAGATACTGTTGACGGAAAAGTACTTTACGAGGTAAAGCCAGGGACACAGACAGACACCAAGGTGCGCCTAAAGGGCAAAGGTGTTCCTACTTTGAGGAATAAAGAGGTCCGCGGTGACCATTATGTGACTCTGGTGGTACAGACACCTGATAAATTATCTCATGAAGCGAAAGAACTGCTGCGGCAGTTCGATGCCCTAACTGGAGACAGTTTAAATATTTCAAAGAATGTACAGGCAGAAAAAACAGATACCAAAGATTCAAAGAAAAAGAAATTTTGGAAATAAAGGCAAAAGGTATTAGTCTGTCAGATGAAAATTAACAAATAAGAAAGAGGAAGAATGGCACTGCCGTCCTTCCTCTATTTGATTTAACATAAGGATGTGTAAAGGGCGGCAGCAAAGTACAGCAGCGCGCAAAAGAATGGTTATATAAATAGATATAGAGGCATAAACTGGTATTAAGCTATTGCTCTAAAGCGTTTTCCAGTATGGATACAATATAGCTGGACAGACTGGTGTTCAAATTTTGGGCGATGGGAATCAGCGCTTTTATTTTTTCTGTCTGATGATTTTCCAGATAAATGGAAGATAAAAGTTTATAAGTGGCACTGATATCGGTGCGGGTTTCAACCGCGAACTCTAATATCCCGCAGGCTTCTTCTACATAGCCTTTATCATATAAAGCCTTCGCCAGATTTTGAAGCGTGCGGACAAGCAGGGTATAGCTTTGATCATAACGAGACAAAAGATCAATATTTGGAGCGCCGTACATAAGCTTTAAATCCGTATTGCTGATGCCCGTAAAGTTTACAATAGGGGATTTTGAAAGTTCTTTTAAAGTCTCATGGTATTCAGCAACTACAGGGTCATCTTTAAGAAGATCCATAGGTAGTCGATCGAAGGGGATGTCTATATAATTAAGGTCGTCAAGGGGTTTGCGGCGGGTATTGTTGGCAGCTGCTTCCTTTTCCCAAAAAGACTCGTAGGCTTTGGATTCTATACGGCGGTGTTTTTTTATTTCATAACCCAGCCAGATACAAAATACAATAAAACTTGCAAAAATAGGGAATTTCATATATAATATCCTTTCATAGATGGATAATTTGGAGGAACAATATGTTTCATTTTTATAACAAGAAAAACAAAAGAATTGTATCATCCGTTATTATTATTTTAGTGGTGCTTGCTATGATAATTCCAACTATAGCATCTTTTTTGCTATAAATCAATTGAAGGATAAATGACGTAGAAAGCATATAGATTTTATTTACATATTTGTCTGCAGGAGGGTGGTATGCACAATACTGTGGGCATGGTCTGCGATATGCAGGGGGTAAGATTATGAAAAAGATTATTAAAGGATTTGCCTGCCTCGGATTGGCTTTTTTTGTGTCGGTCCTGCCGGTTGAGGCACAGGAAGAAAACAGAATATTGACGGGAATCTACGCGGAAGATCTGTCTCTGGAAGGAAAGACTGCTGATGAAGCCAGAAAAATGATAGAAGATTATGTGGATGGCATTTGCAGCAAGGTGATAACATTGGTTGCTGTGGATGGAAATGAGGTTCAGATTACGCCCGCCGATATAGGACTTAGCTGGAGCAATCCTGAGATCATAGATGAGGCAGCAAGAATCGGTCAGACGGGAAATGTGGTACAACGTTATAAGGCAGCGAAGGATTTAGAGCATCAGAATAAAGTCTACGAGCTGGAATTTGATGTGGATATGGATTTGGTAAAGACGATTTTATCAGAGCAGTGTTCGGCATTCAACCTGGAAGCAAAGGATGCTACCCTTGTCAGGGAAAATGAAGCGTTTATAATCAGTCCGGGACAGACAGGGCAGGTGGTAGATGAGACAGCTTCAGCAGAATTGATTTGCAATTTCTTCCATGATGGATGGAACAGAGAGGATGACATTCTGGAACTGGCAGTCATAGTGGATGAAGCAAGAGGGACAGAGGAAGAACTTAGCAAAGTGAAAGATGTTTTAGGCACGTTTTCCACCAGCTTCAGTACTTCAGGACCGCCCAGAAGCGCTAATGTACGTAATGGTTGTGCTTTGATTGACGGAACCACTTTGTATCCGGGAGATGAATTTTCAACGTATGAGGCAGTTGCGCCCTTTTCCACGGCAAATGGATATTATATGGCTGGTTCTTATTTAAACGGACAGGTGGTAGACAGTCTTGGCGGAGGAATCTGTCAGGTTTCCACCACACTTTATAATGCGGTTCTTCTGTCAGAACTGGAGGTTACAGAGCGGCATAATCATTCTATGATCGTGACTTATGTGGATCCTTCAGCAGATGCGGCAATTGCAGAATCTTCAGGAAAAGATTTTAGGTTCGTAAATAATACGGATGCGCCTATTTATATTGAAGGTAAGACTACAGATGATAAACACATCAGCTTTACCATATATGGTATGGAAACTAGGGACAGTGGTCATGCAGTACGGTATGAAAGCGAAGTGATCAGCAAGACCTATCCTGATACAGAGGTGATTTATGCAAATGAATCACTTCCGATTGGTTCCATTTCCGTGCAGTCTGCACATATAGGATACAAGGCGAATCTTTGGAAAGTGGTTACAGAGAATGGAGTGGAAGTGAGCAGGGAGAAGATTAATTCAAGCTCTTATCAGGTTGCGCCCAGAACGGCAACGGTGGGTGTTGCAACTGCTGATCCCAATGCACATGCCGAGATTATGGCAGCTATCTCTACCAATAGCATTGACCATGTGAAGAATGTTGCTGCAGCCCTTGCAGCCGCCGCGGCACCTCCTGCCGCCGAAGCACCGGCGCAGCCCCCGGCAGAGGGAGCAGCACCGGCGCCAGCAGAAGGAGCGGCACCGGCGCCAGCACCGGCGGAGGGTGCACCAGCAGGAGAACCGGCACAATAAAAGGGGCAGCAATGAGGGTAGGAAAGATATCTGAAAGCGTATTGAAACGCTCGGTATTAAGACTGATAGAAAATAGCAGAAGAGAAGTGATAAAAGGTGCTGGCATCGGAGTTGACTGCGCCTTTTTGTCGTGGGAAGATACAGGCAGCAAAGAGGGCGGACGTGTGTTTGCATCTGCCACGGAGACCATTAGCCTTCCGGTAAGAAACCCAGCTTATCTGGCGGTCATGGCGGCGGCGAACAATCTGGCGGCATCGGGGGCAGAAGCGCTTGCCGTATCCTTGTCCATAACGCTTCCGCCGGATGCGGAGGAAGCGGTTTTAAAGGAGTTGATGGGGCAGGCAGGGGAATGCTGCAGAAAGCTGGGCATTCAGATTACAGGCGGTCATACAGAAGTAAGCAGCGCAGTGAAGACACCTGTTGTCACGGCAACGGCAATGGGAAAAGCGTCCGCAAGCGTTATTAAGGGCGGAGACAATCAAATTGCAGATAGTATGGATATCGTCGTCAGCAAGTGGATTGGGATGGAAGGCACTGCTATCATAGCAAGGGAAAAGGAAGAAGAACTTTTTAAACGTTATCCAATCCGATTGATTCATGATGCACAGGCGATGGAGGAATGCTTATCTGTGGCATCGGAGGCTGCAATAGCCCTTAAGTCCGGCGTTTATGCAATGCATGATGTAAGAAGCGGCGGCATATTTGGTGCATTGTGGGAGTTGTCCCGTAGAATAGGCGTTGGACTTAATATTGACTTAAAAAAGATTCCGGTAAAGCAGGAGACCATAGAGATATGCGAGTTTTATCATCTGAATCCATATGCGCTTTTGTCAGGAGGCGCGCTCATCATGGCAGCGTCTGACGGCGGAAGGCTTGTTGGGGCGTTGGAGGCAGAAGGAATTGCTGCCACAATCATTGGGAACACCAATGGAAGCAATGACAAAATAATTGTGAATCAGGATGAAACAAGGTATCTTGAACCCGCAGGACCGGATGAAATATTAAAAATGACATTTATCTAAATAATCAAGGAGGAGAATTCCATGAGAGAACAGATTTTATCCATTATAGAAAAAAACAGCCGAATCAACATCAAAGAGCTTGCTGTGATTTTAGGAGCAGAAGAGATCGACATTGCAAATGAGTTAAAGGCAATGGAGGAAGAAGGCGTGATCTGCGGTTACCATACGATGATAGACTGGGAGAAAACTTCCATTGAAAAGGTGACGGCATTGATTGAGGTGAGGATCACACCCCAGAGAGGGCAGGGATATGATAATATCGCTGAACGGATTTACAAATATCCTGAGGTAAACAGTGTATATTTGATTTCCGGTGGTTATGATCTTCTGGTAACATTGGACGGGAAGTCATTGAAGGCAGTGTCCAGTTTTGTGTCCGATAAGCTTTCTACGTTGGACGGTGTGCTCAGTACAGCAACACATTTTATCCTGAAAAAATATAAGGATCACGGAACCATACTTACAAAAAAATATGAAGATACAAGGGAGAAAGTGACACCATGAGAAATCCGTTATCAGATACAATCGTTACAATCAAGCCCTCCGGTATCCGAAAGTTTTTTGACATTGTAAGTGAGATGGAGGATGCTATTTCTTTAGGCGTGGGGGAACCTGATTTTGACACGCCGTGGCATATCAGGGACGAGGGAATTTACTCTCTGGAAAAAGGAAGGACTTTTTATACTTCCAATGCAGGTCTTAAGGATTTAAAAGTAGAAATAACAAAATACATAAAAAGGACCCAGAACGTTTCCTATGATGCAGAGCAAGAAGTGATCGTCACTGTTGGCGGCTCTGAGGCGATAGATATCGCCTTGCGCGCTATGATTAATCCGGGAGAAGAGGTGCTGATTCCACAGCCCAGCTATGTTTCCTACGAGCCCTGCGCGATTCTGGCAGGTGCCAAGCCGGTGATCATTGAGCTGAAGGAAGAAAATGACTTTCGTCTGACGGCACAGGAACTGCAGGATGCAATTACGGATAAGACCAAGATTTTGATTCTTCCCTTCCCCAATAACCCTACGGGCGCGATTATGGAGAGGGAGGACTTAGAAGCAATCGCAGAAATCATTCGCAAGAAGGATATTTTTGTGATCTCGGATGAAATTTATGCAGAGCTTACTTATAAGGAAAAGCATGTTTCTATTGTCAGTTTGCCGGGGATGCAGGAGAGGACGGTTCTCATTAATGGATTTTCAAAGGCTTATGCCATGACGGGATGGCGTCTTGGCTATGCATGTGCACCTAAAAAAATCATGGAACAGATGCTTAAGATTCATCAGTTTGCAATTATGTGTGCGCCTACTACCAGCCAGTATGCAGCCGTGGAGGCACTGCGCAATGGAGATGAGGATGTTGCCATGATGAGGGAGTCCTATAATCAGAGAAGAAGGTTTTTGATGCATGCTTTCAAGGAGATGGGGCTGAAATGCTTTGAGCCTTATGGGGCATTTTACGTGTTCCCGAGCATTAAGGAATTTGGAATGAGCAGCGATGAATTTGCGAACAGACTGCTGCAGGAGGAAAAGGTGGCAGTGGTGCCGGGAACCGCGTTTGGAGACTGCGGGGAAGGGTTCCTTAGGATTTCTTATGCTTATTCTATTGAGAGTTTGAAGATTGCGTTGGATAAGATAGGGGCATTTGTTGACAGGCTTCGGAAGGAAAGAAGTTAGAGAAGGAGAGAAGCAGACGGCGGGCAAAATGAATTAAATTTTTAATAAAAGCATGGAATCATGTCAAACACGATTCCATGCTTAAAATTTAACATATGGATGTCTGGTGAAGCAGGAAATTGTTGTCTGGCTAGTAAAGTTGATATTCTACAATGATACTTGCCTCCACCTGTATCTCGCCGGGCATGATGCCTGCAGTATCTGCCTGGGCATAAAGTTCTTCCTTGGCAGTGGACCGATACATATTGGCAAGTGCGTGATCAGAATAACGAGCCTCCGAATAGCCGCTGGTTTCCTGTATATTTATGACGCCGCCTACATTGCAGCCTGCAGCCTTGGCGAGAACCTCCGCTTTCTGGCGAGCGGTTTCCACAGCTGCTGTCAGCGCAGCCTGATAGCTTTCGTCGTATTTGCTTGCCTGATAAGTGATGGAGGAGATGGTATTGATGCCGCTTGAGACAGACTGCGCTAAAATCTCGTCAAGCCCTTCTATAGGAAGGTCTGATACGGTCAAGGTGGTAATCGCTTCATAACCTGTGATGCGGGCGGTATTTCCGCTGTAATTATAAACAGGGTTCATATAGTAGTCGGAGGTCTGAATGGAAGCTTCTGCAACATTCAATTCTTTTAAAAGCTCGATAACCTGGCTGACCTGTTCCGTATTTTGCTGCTGGCAGGCAGCGGCTTCCTGCGCCTTTGTGTGGACGGAATATACGACCTGGGCAATATCGGGAACCACAGTGACCTTTTCACTGCTGTTTACAATGATGGAATTTGCGTCATAGGAAGCTTGGCTTTTGCCGGATTGTGAGGAATCAGAAGAATCCGGTGCAGGCACTGAGGAATGGCTTGCCGTCTGCTCTGCTGATGGCACGATTTCGGAAGAGGCGTTTCCGCATCCGGTAAGTCCTATGATTAAGATTCCAATGGCTGATAATGTACAAATAGTTTTTTTCATATAAAAACCCTCCTGTCTGTATTGTCATGTTAATGATACGCAGAAGGGGGGAGAAATTTATGGAAAGAGTATAAATTTTTTGAATTGTATGTTATTTTCTCCAATGCAATTTATGAAGTTCCCCTTTCAGCTGCATCTGTGAGAAATTCTGCTGACGCAGGGCTTCATAGAGCACGATGGCAACAGAGTTGGAGAGATTTAAGGAACGAATCTTGGGAAGCATGGGAATGCGGATGCAGGTCTTATCATAATCAACCAGAATTTCTTCGGGGATCCCGGCGCTTTCCTTTCCGAACATAATAAAATCATTTGGACCAAAGACAGCATCCGTATAAGACAGCTTGGCTTTGGTGGTTGCCATCCAGATTTTTGCGTCTGGATGCATAGCCTTAAATTCATCAAAATTCATATATCTGGTCACGTCTAAGTGTTCCCAATAATCCATTCCGGCGCGCTTAAGGTCCTTTTCTGTTAAACGGAACCCTAAGGGTTCTATTAAATGAAGATCGGTACCTGTTGCTACACAGGTTCTTCCGATATTTCCCGTATTTGCCGGTATTTCCGGCTGATGTAAAATAATATGCATGATAGGTCTCCTTGTCTATTAAGTATGTTGCTAATCCTCATTCCCATCGTCAGCCACTGGAAGGGAAAAGATAAATTCCGATCCAACTCCTTCTGTGCTGATGACATTGATATGTTCTCCGTGGGCGTGAATGATTTCCTTGGTAATGGAAAGTCCCAGCCCGGTTCCTTTTTTATCTTTTCCTCTGGATAAATCCGATTTGTAAAAGCGGTCCCAGATCAGCTTCAGGTTATCTTTAGGGATACCGATGCCGCTGTCCTTGACTGATACAAAAATTTTGTTATGCTTTTCAGTGGTCTCGATTTTGATGATGGAATCGGGATGGCTGAATTTAATGGCATTGTCAAGAAGGTTATACAGTACCTGCTGGATTTTGCCGATGTCGGCGTTTACCAGCAGTTCATCTCCAGTTAGAATCAGTTCAATAGCAATGGTCTTGTTCTTGCAGGTCCCCTCAAAGGAGGCGGCTGTGTTGCGGATGACCTTGTTGATGTCAAAAAAGCTTTTATCCAGCATGATGCCCTTAGTGTTTAGGTTATTTAAGGTGAGCAGACTGTTGGTCAGCTTGGTCAGCCGGTCTGTCTCGTTTAAAACAATGGTCAGGTATTTTTCGTGCAACTTTGGCGGGATGGTACCGTCAAGCATGGCTTCTAAATAACCTTTGATGGAGGTGAGGGGAGAGCGGAAGTCGTGGGAAACGTTTGCCACGAATTTTTTCTGGTCGTCCTCGGAGCGGGCAATCTCGCTTGCCATGTAGGAAATGGTGGCGCCCAAATAACCAATCTCGTCCTCGCTGTCGATTTGAAATTCATAATGCATATTGCCGGCGGCATACTGCTCGGTTGCCTCTGTAATTTTGCGCAAAGGAAGATAAACCATCTCTGTGAAAAAAATCAAGATGATCATGGAGAGCAGAAATAAGATGATCAGCATCAGATAAGAGATGTTAAGAAGGCTGTTGCAGGAGGCTTCTATACTGCTTATAGGATAATGAATCACCACATATCCGCGCACTTTATAATCCGAAGTGATGGGCGCAAATACGCTCAATTGTTCTTGAGAAAAACTGTCAAAAAAATTACCTATGGTGTAGTACGTATTTTCCGTGACGGTGGGATCAAAATCTGTGATTACGGTTTCTGTTTCCACATCAAGGGGGGACTGGGAATCCAGGATCATCCGCCCGGAAGGGTTGATGATCCAGAGATTTGCTGAAAGGTAGGTGTCTAAAGCGTCCAACTGTTTTTTTACCGTATCAAGGGAAGTCTCATTGTTGTACAGATCCGAGGCATAGGTATTTGCAATCAGAGTGGCTTCCCTGTAAAGAGCATCTGCTTTTTCCCGCTTTAGATGTTCCATTGTCATGCTGCTCACAAAGGTGGCGACGACCATAAAGCCGAAAAAACCAAAGATAAAGTAGGCAAGCAGGAATTTCAGGTAAAGGGTCTTTCTCATTGGCGTACCTCAAATTTGTAACCAATACCCCAGATAGTGGCAATCCGCCAGCCAGCGTGGTCGTTTATTTTCTCGCGGAGCCGCTTGATGTGTACGTCCACGGTTCTAGTGTCTCCAATATATTCATATCCCCAGATTTGGTCAAGGAGCTGTTCCCTGGTGAATACATGATTGGGAGAGGAGGCGAGAAAGTACAAAAGCTCCAGTTCCTTGGGCGGCATTTCCACGGTTTTTCCCATATAGAGGACAGAATAGTTGGTCTGGTTGATGATAAGATCAGGATATTCCACGCATTTGTCGTTTGAATTTTCTGATGAGGAAAAAGTGGGTTTGTATCTGCGAAGTACCGCCTTTACCCGGGCAACTAATTCTTTGGAATCAAAGGGTTTTTCCATGTAGTCGTCGGCTCCCAGCTCAAGTCCCAGTACTTTATCGAATATCTCCCCCTTGGCGGAAAGCATGATAATGGGAACGGCGGATTTGGCGCGGATTTCGCGGCAGACCTGATATCCGTCGATGCCTGGGAGCATGAGATCGAGTAAAATCAGATTGGGGGAAAAGGAATCTGCAAGGAGCAGTGCACTCTCCCCGTCACTTGCAATCATGGTTTCAAAACATTCTTTTGTCAGATACAGAGAAATTAACTCTGCAATGTTGCTGTCGTCATCTACGATCAGGATTTTTTGCCTGTTTACCATAAGAACCTCACTTTCTTAGAAACGTGTTCAATCCTTGAATGTTACAATTGTGACACCTGCGTCACCTTCTCCGTACTCGCCAAGACGGTAGGACTTGACGTACTTGACTCGTTTTAAATGGCTTTGGACGGCGCTCCTTAGGGCGCCAGTTCCTTTGCCGTGGACTACCCTTACAGTAGAAAGATGGGCAAGATAGGCGTCGTCCAGATATTTATCCAGTTCTGAAAGGGCTTCGTCTACGGTTTTGCCCAGTAAATTGATTTCTGAAGAAATACTGAAAGATTTTGACATTTTTACCTTGCTAGTATGGCTCCTTTGCAGGGAGGCAAGTCCGGTGGGCGTTTCGTCTGCAAGCAGCGCAAGATCCTTTATATTTGCCTGAGAACGCATGATGCCGCACTGCACAAAGAGATTGCCCCTGTGGTCGGGAAGGGTGCTTACGGTTCCCTTAAGCCCCATGGAAAGAATTTTGACATTATCCCCTACTTTGAGCTGTTCGGGTTTTAGTTGCTTTTCTTTTTGGGGTTCTTTTGTTTTCAGCGCCAGCTTGTCGTTTTTGCGGTTGATTTCGCCGCGCAGGCGTTCTCTGGTCTTTTCTAAATCTTTTAACGAGGCGCCAGGACCTGCTTTCTGGTAGATGCGGATGGTCTCGTCGGCTACGCTTTTTGCTTCCTGCAAAATCTCTCTTGCCTGTTCGTTTGCTTCCCGCAGGATGCGTTCCTTGGCGTTGTCTATTTTTTCATTTTTTGCCTGTAGTTTTTCTTTTAGGGATTTCACCTCTTCTTTGTAAGAGGCAATCTCGAGGCGTTCCTTTTCTATGGTGATGCGGCTCTTATCAAGATCTGTGAGCAAATCTTCAAAGCTTTTATCTTCAGTGGTGATTTGGGTTTTAGCAGCTTCTATGATAAAATCAGGCAGTCCCAGCTTGGAAGAAATGGCAAAGGCATTACTCTTTCCGGGAATACCAATCAGGAGCCTGTAAGTGGGCGCTAATGTTTCCACGTTAAACTCACAGCAGGCATTCTCCACAAAATCTGTGGACAGTGCATATACCTTAAGTTCGCTGTAATGAGTGGTTGCCATGGTGCGGATGCCGCGGGTATGCAAATGATCCAAAATGGCAATGGCAAGGGCGGCGCCTTCCGTGGGATCGGTGCCTGCACCTAATTCATCGAACAGACACAAAGAATTTTCATCTGCATTTTTTAAAATAGAAACAATGCTGGTCATGTGGGAGGAAAAGGTGCTAAGGTTTTGTTCAATACTCTGTTCATCCCCGATATCGGCATAAACTTCGGTAAAAATGGAAAGTTCAGACCGATCCAGAGCCGGAATGTGAAGTCCTGCCTGTCCCATCAGTGTAAAGAGCCCTACCGTTTTTAAGGAAACGGTCTTACCGCCTGTGTTAGGACCTGTTACCACAAGCAGATCGAATTCTTTTCCCAGATGGATATCAATGGGAACAACTTTTTTGGGAGGAAGAAGGGGATGCCGCCCTTTTCGGATATGAATGTAATGTTCCGTATTGAAAAGGGGCATAGTGGCATTCTCATCCATGGCAAGGGATGCCTTTGCAAACACGAAATCAAGATACGTCATAATCCGCTGATCTTCCGAAATTTCCCAAATATGTTCGCCCGCCTGTGCGCTTAAATCTGCCAGAACAGCTTCGATTTCTTCTTTTTCCTTAATGGCAAGTTCTTTTAACTGGTTATTGAGATTGACAATGGCAGCAGGTTCAATAAAGAAGGTGGAACCGGTGGAAGACTGATCGTGCACCATACCGGGCACCTGACTTTTGTACTCTGCTTTGACGGGAATACAGTATCTGTTATCCCTCATGGTAATGACTGCATCCTGCAGATAACTCCGGTAGGAACCGTTTACCATGCTGGAAAGCTGTGAGTGGATCTTATCGCCGGTAAGCACAATTGAACGTCTTACATGCTTAAGCCCCGGACTTGCATCATCGGCAATCTCTTCTTCCGAGAGAATACAGCGGTTGATTTCAGCGGAGAGTGAAGAAAGCGGTTCTAATGCCTGGAAGTAAGCAGTCAGCGTCGTTTCCTTGTCCTCATCCCGGGTGCTCTTGCTATAAGCCTTTATCCGGCTTACATTGCTAAGAAGTCCTGCAATTTTTAAGAGTTCCGGCGCAGAGAGCGCGCTTCCAATTTCCAGACTCCGCAGTGCCATGGAAACATCCCGGTTTCCGCCAAAAGAAGTCGATCCCTTGGAAAAAAGCATGGATAAGGCATCCGCAGTCTCCTGCTGGGAAGTCCTGATTGCGGATAAGTCTGTCTGTGGTCTCAATTCCAGACATAATGCCCGTCCTGGCGCAGAGGATGCTTTTTCTGCTAATAAATCAATGATTTTTGTATATTCTAATGTGTGTAAAACTTTTTCGTTCATAAAAAACCTGACCTTTACTGTTTTTGGCTGTTTCCCATAAGTATAGCATACTTTTGGGCAGTAAACTAGTAACAGTTCAACCTTACCGCATAGAACCGCCCACGCCATAAGCGCTCAGGCGGTTCTATGCGGTAAGGCGAACTATGACCTTGGCATTGCATTCCCAATCTGGGTTTGTTAAAATAGGATATCGGATTGCAGAAGAAAGGGATAAAACGTGGCGGCTTTTGTAGAGAGACATAGAAAACATATATTTTGGTTTATTTTGGCAATCGCATTTCTTATGATTTTTGCGTATAATGCTTTGACTCCTTATATGTCAGATGATTATGCTTATGCGATAGAGGTGAGAAAGGCAGACTCTATCTGGGATTTAGTAAAACAGCAGTATGGGGAGTATTTGTCTAACAGCGGGAGAATCATTGGGCAGTTTAATGTGCGGCTATCGTTGGCGGTGGACAAGCAGGTATTTAATGTGGTGAACAGCTTGATGTTTATTGCGCTGGTTTTGCTGATGTATGTTAATATCCGCCGCAAAAGGAAATATGATCTTTTTGCCCTTCTGCTTATTATAACCTTTTTGTGGAGATTTACAGTCAGTTTTGGGCAGACGATGTTGTGGATTTGCGGGGCATGTAATTATCTCTGGGGCAGTGTGTTTATTTTGGGATTTGTTACGTTGTATCGATATTTTTTGGAGCATCCGGAGAAGATAAAGCATACCTGGGCTTTGGCGGCAGGAATGTTTTTCTTTGGCGTGCTTGCCGGATGGTGCAATGAAAATACTTCTGGCGGCGGTCTTTTGCTGGCGCTTATGTTTGGGTTTAATTTCTGGCGGAATAAGAAAAAAGCAGGCAAAAAGGGTCTTTATCCGTTTATGTTATCCGGTGTTATAGGGATGTGCTGCGGTATTTTGGGAATGGTATCTGCGCCCGGTGTAAGGAGCAGAAGTGAGGTTATGTCAGAGGGAGCCTATACTGGTATAGTGGGTTTTATTTCCAGGATATATAAGATTACGCTTAATATAAGGGAATTGTTTTTTGCTGTTATGATTCTTACAACGATTGCATTGGTATTTTTGGCGCTTCAAAAAAGGTTGGGCAGCTGGCAGCAGATACGGGAAAATGAAACGATTTTGTTTCTGGTTGCGGCGGTGGCGACAAGCTACGCTCTTGCAATTGCACCGACTCCTATGAACAGGGCATTTTTTGGGGCTGGGATCTTTCTGTTTCTTGCCTGTATTCAGGGAATTACAGATATGGCGCAGATGGAATTGGCAGTAAGAGCGGCGAAATACAGCCTGGTCAGTATTTTATGTGTGTGGTTGTTCTTTACCTACCTGGATAATTTGGTCAATCTGGCAAGGATTTATCGAGAAGAGCAGGAAAGGATCGGCATGATACAAGCGGATAAGGCGGATCCAAATGGGGACGGTATCGTGGTGGTTCCTAAATTGCGGGAAGAATTTCAGAATCCCTACAGCAATCTTCATGAGTCAGATCTTGAGGATGATAAGGAATATTGGATTAATTTGTTTTATGAAGTCTATTATGATGTTGGTAATATTACTGCAATCCCGAGGGATGAATGGAATGAACAATATGGGGAAAAGTAATATATGAAGCAGTATGACTTAAGTGGCAGTCCGTGTAATCTGTGCCCTAGAGAATGCATGGCAGAGAGAGAAAAGGGGCAAAAGGGCTATTGTCTTTCGGACAGCAGGATTTTTGTTGCCAGAGCTGCCCTCCATATGTGGGAGGAACCGTGCATATCGGGCAGTCAGGGTTCTGGAACGGTGTTCTTTTCGGGATGTAATCTAAGGTGTGTCTATTGTCAGAATTATGAGATTGCACGCGGTAGGAGAGGAAGGCAGGTTTCCATTGAAGAGCTTTCGGAAATTTTTCTTACATTGCAGGACAGAGGGGCTGCCAATGTGAATCTTGTCACGCCGGATCATTATGCGGTCCAAATTGCCGAAGCGGTTTATGCGGCACGTAAGAAGGGACTGTCCCTTGCGATTGTATATAATGGAAGCGGTTATGAGAAACGGGATGCGATTAAGAGCCTGTCGGGAATAGTAGATATATTTTTGACAGATTTCAAGTATATGGATGAGGGGTTAGCTGAAAAGTATTCAAAGGCGCCGGATTATCCTGCTGTTGCGAAAGGTGCATTGGAGGAGATGGTCAAGATAACAGGAGAGCCTGTTTTTGACGTAAACGGTATGATGAAGAGGGGAACGATTGTAAGGCATCTCCTGCTCCCAGGCCACAAGAAAAATGCCAAGGATGTTTTGCGGTATGTATATGAAACCTATGGGGACAGGATATATGTTAGTCTGATGAACCAGTACACACCTTTTGAGAGACTGAAAGGAAATTCTGAATATAAAGAGCTTTGCAGAAAGGTCACGAAGAGAGAATATGAGTCGGTAGTGGATTTCGCGATAGAATTAGGGATCCGTAATGCTTTTATCCAGGAAGGAGATACGGCAAAGGAGAGTTTTATACCGGAGTTTGATATAAATTTTAATGTATAATAAACCTTCTTTTACAAATAATAGTACAAGAGCAATTTTTTACTATTAGAGTAAATGGAGGTTTATTTTTATGAAAGCGACAGGCATTGTCAGACGGATAGATGATTTAGGCCGTATTGTAATACCCAAGGAAATTAGACGGACCCTCCGAATCAGGGAAAGCGATCCGCTGGAAATATTTACTGACAGAGAGGGAGAAATAATTTTAAAAAAATATTCTCCCATTGGCGAAATGAATACCTTTGCAAAGCAATATGCGGAAAGTCTTGCGCAGGTATCGGGAAGGACTGCTCTTATTGCAGACAGGGATCAGTTCATTGCGGTGTCAGGGGGGTTTAAGAGCATTCTGGGAAAGTCAATCAGCAAGGAGCTGGAGGAAAAATTGAATAAGAGGGAAATGGTCATTGCGTCAAAAGACGATACAAATTTCATTCCCATTACGCAGGATGTGACGGATGAATTTGAACAGGAGGCAATCAGCCCGATTATCTGTGAGGGAGATATTATCGGCGGTGTGGTTCTGATTGATAACGGGGAAAAAGGGAAAATGGGCGAAGTGGAACAAAAGCTGGTACAGTCAGCGTCAGGATTTCTTGGAAGACAGATGGAGCAATGAGCAGCTCAAAATCCGCATAAAAACAAACATTCAGCTTGATCGTTGGATGCAGGCTGAATGTTTGATATGCGTTTAGGGTGATGAAATCAGACAGGATGGCATCACAATTTTGTAAGATCGGTGTTATACATGATAAGGGCATCCCGACAAGGCAATTCTCCCATCTCGTAGTAATCTCTGGAAGTGCGGTTTAACCGTTCCAAAGCGATGGAGCGGTTGGCTCTTTTGGGTTGATCATTGATAAAGGCGATTTCTTCGGTGAAATATTCTTCGTCCAGTTCGGGGTCATCTTCTTCCTCATAAAAAGGATCAAAAAGAAGGACCCGGTCATTTTCTATCCCGGTTAAAAGTACATAATGTCCAACTTCAAGGTAAAGGAATAAAACCACAACACCGCCTTTTTTTAGTGCATTTGTTATGGGACTTTCAGCAGTCAGCGTCACCCTTTCTCCCGAATAATGCTCACAGTAAAGAGGAAAATGTTTGATGGCGCCAAAGTGATTTAGCCAATTCGTCACATAACTCATGGCGGCGGGTGAAGTGCCGCGTTTACAGAGCTCCCCCTCCTCGTTATAGGTATCCATGCAGTATAGCATAATAAATTTGATAATATCGGGGTAGATATCTTCTCTGTCAAAGAGATAGCGGATTCCGTTTAAGATGGAAACCGGTCCGCAGTCGTATTCGGATGTTTGATAATTCAGCAGATTTTTCATTTTTGCCAGTACCTCTCCCGTTCGGGCATTTTTGCTTCTAATACCTGCCCGCCGGTTTTTCTCAATGTATTGTATGTCAAAAAGTGATTGTACTATAACGCCGTTTATATTGTTTGTCAAGAATAATGTAACCGTTCAACCTTACAGCTTTACCGTTACAGAATAACAGTATCGTACTTAATAACTAGTTGACAACAAGTAAAAATTGGAATATAATACAAAACATATTATTCCTACTAATAAAGTAGGAAATAAAATGGATGATTATTTTAAATAGAGGAGGAATTATTATGAGCAAAGTAAAAGAAAGTGCATTGGATTTGGTTGGAAAAACACCTATTATGAAACTGAATCGTTACGCTGAAAAAGCGGGCGTTACAAAGGCAGTTATTCTTGCCAAACTGGAATATTTAAATCCATCCGGTTCCGTGAAGGACCGTGTTGCCCTTGCGATGGTAGAGGATGCGGAAGAAAGAGGCATTTTGAAACCTGGAGCGGCGATTATTGAGCCCACATCCGGTAACACGGGTATAGGGCTGGCGGCGGTAGCAGCGGCAAAAGGGTATAGGGCGATTTTTACCCTGCCCGATACCATGAGCGTTGAGCGCAGAAATCTGCTGGCGGCTTACGGGGCAGAATTGGTGCTTACGGAGGGCGCTAAGGGAATGAAGGGAGCCATTGCAAAGGCAGAAGAACTGAGGAATTCTATTCCGGGTGCGGTGATTTTAGGGCAATTTGTAAATCCGGCAAATCCTGCTGCGCACAGGAAGACGACAGGTCCTGAAATCTGGGAACAGACGGAGGGCAGGATCGATATCTTAGTGGCAGGCGTGGGAACCGGCGGAACCATTACCGGCGTCGGCGAATATTTGAAATCCCAAAACCCAGATATAAAGGTGGTGGCGGTAGAACCTGCTACCAGCCCAGTCTTGTCAGGAGGGGCGGCAGGAGCTCATAAGATACAGGGAATCGGTGCCGGGTTCGTACCGGAAGTGCTGAATGAAAAAGTTTATGATGAGATTCTTGCAATTGAAAATGAAGATGCTTTTGCGGAAGGAAAGGCATTTGCGGTGAGCGAAGGGATTCTGGTGGGAATTTCATCAGGTGCAGCGCTTAAAGCGGCTTCAATTCTGGCAAAAAGACCGGAGAATGAAGGAAAAGTCATTGTCGCTATTTTGCCGGATTCTGGGGACAGATATTTGTCTACGCCGCTGTTCGGCGGTAATTGACTAAAGGTCAATTGGTCGTATGAAGGAGGATTGGACTGACCTGTGAAAAGAAACTCAGTCCAGCCTGTTACTACGCATAATTATATGAAAATATTGACATTTTTATATAGTAACAGTATAATGAACCAACTATAAAAATTGTGCCGGAGGATTTGGCGTCCGGTATTGTATCATGGAGGAGATATTATGAAAGGATTTGTCAGAAAGCTGCTGAGTCTTTCAATGGCGGCGGCTCTTGTCCTTATTACGGCGGGGTGCGGTTCTGGTGGTCAGGATGCAGGGACAGAGGATGGTAATTCTGCTGCAGGGCAAAGCATAGCGGCAGGAGAAAAGATTGTAAACGTGGGAGTTACGGATTCGCTTGGAGGAGTCAACCCCTTTGTAATAGACCAGACGGAAATTAATAAATATGCGGTTGGACTGATGTTTTTGCCGTTGGTGGAGCTGGACTCGGAACTGAACTTTCAGGGGATGCTGGCGGACTCTGTTACGACAGAGGATAATCTTAATTTTGTGGTGCATATCGATGATGCTGCCACTTGGTCTGATGGAACGCCGGTTACGGCAGCGGATGTGGAATACACGGTGCGCCGTCTGGCAAGTCCGGTGGTCAATAATACCACACTGATGCTTTATGCATTTGAAGGCGTGGGGGACGACGGGTTTGTGGAAAAGGAGGCAGAGAGCGTTTCGGGGCTCCAGATCATTGATGAAAAGACGATTCAGTTTACGTCTAAATATCCCATGGCGCTTACAACGTTTGAAAACACTTATGCCAGATATTTACATGTTATGCCCAAGCACATTATTGAAAAGTTCAGTGAAGAAGAACTTTTGACGGCAGATTGGTTCAGTCATCCTGATGTCATCAGCGGTCCGTTTTTCCTGACAGATTTTGATAATGATCATTATATTTCATATGAAGCAAACAAGGATTACTGGAAGGGAGCGCCGAAGATCGACAAGCTGAACATCAGAATCGTGGATGCCAGCCAGATTTATGCGGGGCTTCAGTCTGGGGAAATTGATATCACGCATCATACTATGACGGCAATTCCTCAGGAAGATTTCGACAGCATTGAAGCCCTCGAAAATGTAACGACGGTATATGGGGCGCCGATTACCAATCAGTCGGCATTTATCCAGACAGCCAATATTCAGGATGCAAGGGTTCGCCAGGCATTGCTTTATGCCATTGACAGGCAGCAGTTGGTAGACCAGCTATTAAAGGGACACGGAGAAGTAGTGGATGGCTTTGTTTCATCAGCAAGTCCTTTTTTCAGCGAAGAAGTGACACCTATTTCTTATGACCCTGAAAAGGCAAAACAACTGTTGGAAGAGGCAGGCTGGGACGGCTCCCAGACGCTTCGCTTTTATGTAAATTCTGGCGATAGTACGTTTGTAAACGGTGCACAGGTACTTGTAGCGCAGTGGGCGGCTGTGGGAATCAATGTAGAAGTACAGACGGTTGACCTGGCAACGCTCATGACGATTGCAGGAACGACAGATTATGATATTCTTGCGGTGCAGTATACGTATGCACCAGTGGATCCTTATCCAGATGTTGACTGGCTGCTTGGCGGTGAAGGAAGCTGGACTGGTTATCACAATGATGAAATCAGCGAAGCTTTGGCAGGCACGCAGCAGACGAGCGATGTCGAGAAGATCAAAGAACTGTATGCTGTTGTAGATAAAAAGGTACAGGAGGATGTTCCCATGTTCTCCGCGTATGTCATAAGCGCCCAGGGGGCAGTGAGCAACCGGCTTACCGGTGCACAGCCCAGTGAGTATGGATTCTTTAATAACGTGTACAATTGGGATGTGGTAGAATAATTAGTAACAGTTAACGGTGAAGCTGTATGGCTTGATTGTTACAGTGAGGAGCAGCTATGTCACATTTACTGGAGGTACAGGGACTGACTACCGCTTTTACAGGCGATTATGGAAAGACCATCAGCGTGGATCACATTCACTTCCATGTGGATGAGGGAGAGGTCGTCTGTATTGTGGGAGAGTCCGGGTGCGGAAAGAGCGTAACTTCATTATCGATTATGGGATTGCTAGGAAGGGGCGGAGCCGTTACAGACGGCTCTGTCTTCTTTGATGGTAAGGATCTTCTCTCTATGGAGGAAAAGGAGCTTGATCGGATACGTGGAGATCAGATTACAATGATCTTTCAGGATCCGCTTACCTCTCTCAATCCGGTCTTTACTGTAGGAAATCAGATTACGGAAAGCATCAGAACGCATATGCATTTATCCAAAGCAGATGCCGCAAAGCGTGCCGAGACGTTACTTACAAAAGTAGGGATGCCAGATGCCCATGGGGCTATGAAAAAATATCCCCATACGCTTTCAGGAGGAATGCGCCAGAGGGTGATGATTGCCATGGCACTCTCCTGCAATCCCAGGCTGCTGATCGCCGATGAACCGACCACTGCGCTGGATGTGACCATACAGGCGCAGATTATGGAACTGCTTTCTAAGCTGCAGAAGGAAACGGGGATGTCTATGATTCTGATCACCCATGATATTGGTGTGGTTGCAAACATGGCGGATAGGGTTCTTGTCATGTATGCGGGACAGATTGTTGAAGAGGCGTCTGCAAAAGAATTGTTTGAAAATCCTAGACATCCTTATACCCGCGCACTTCTTGATGCCATTCCCACCATACGGGACGATGCGGACAGGCAGCTTGTGTCTATTCCTGGTATCGTGCCAGAGAATTATGATGACAGGAAAGGGTGCCGGTTTGCAGATCGCTGTAAGTATCGAAGGCCTGAGTGTGATGAGCCGCAGCAGGATTATGAGTTCGGATTTGGACACAAGGCGAAGTGCATTGTGATGAAGGAAGGGGGTATTCTGTCATGAGCGAAAAGAAAGAAACCCCTTTGGTCAGGGTCGAAAATCTAAAAAAATATTATCCCATAAAAGGAGGAATCATAAATCACACCACTGGATATGTAAAAGCAGTGGACGGAATGAGTTTTTCCATTTTAGAGGGTGAGACACTGGGGCTTGTAGGAGAATCGGGATGTGGGAAGTCTACCATAGGAAGGCAGCTGGTTGGTCTTGAGACACCTACGGAAGGTAAGATTTATTACAAAGGGAATGATCTGTCCCGGTTAAACAAAAAGGACATGCAGAAAATCCGCACACAGTTGCAGATGGTTTTTCAGGATCCCTATTCTTCTTTAAATCCGAGAAAGCATATTTTTGAGATTCTTGCCCAGCCTATGCTGTATCACAAAATATCTGAAAAAGGAAGGGTGGAAAAAGACATTTTAAAAATTTTGGATATGGTAGGTCTTCCAAGAAATGTCTTAGGCAGGTATCCCCATGAGTTTTCAGGAGGACAACGTCAGAGGATCGGAATTGCCAAAGCGCTTTCGCTTAACCCGGCGTTTATCGTCTGTGATGAGCCGGTAAGCGCGCTGGATGTATCGATACAGGCACAAATCCTAAATCTCTTAAAGAGTCTGCAAAAGGATCTTAATCTTACGCTCCTTTTTGTGGGTCATGGTCTTGGAGCGGTGAATTATGTCAGTGACAGAATCGCAGTGATGTATCTTGGGAAAATCGTGGAGATGGGAGAAGCGAAGGAAGTTTTCCGGCATCCAGTTCATCCCTACACAAAAGCGCTTCTAGGTGCAGTTCCGGTGCCGGATCCAAATGAAAAGGAAAAGAAGCACAGCGTTCTTCAGGGAGAGATTGGGGATAGCACCAATCCTCCGGCGGGGTGCAGGTTCCATCCCAGGTGCCCTTATGCCACAGAGATATGCAGGCAAAAGGAACCTGGAATGCAGGAGATAAAATGCAGATCCGGGCATGAAGCCGCCTGTCCTATCGTGATCAACAGCAAGGAGGTGCGGGAAATTGACTAAATATATTATCAAACGTATATTGATCGCTATTCCGGTGTTGATCGGCATTACAATCATAGATTATGCCATTATGTGCATGGCAGGGAGTCCGCTGGAAATGTTACAGGGGCCCCGCGTGTCGGAGGCGGCAGTGGAGGCGAAAAAAATAGCGCTGGGTCTGGATAAACCTTTTTATATTCAATATTTTGTATGGCTGGGACAGCTTTTTCATGGCAATCTGGGGTATTCGATCAAATCCTACCAGCCGGTGAGCGATATGATAAAAAGTCACCTTGGACCTACCCTTCTTTTGATGGGGGCGTCGCTTATCGTAAGTCTTTTGATTGCTGTCCCGTCAGGAATCTACAGTGCCATCCATCAATACGAAAAGGGAGATTATGCGGTAGTTACTTTTTCTTTTTTGGGAAGCAGTATTCCGGGATTTTTCCTTTCTTTGCTGCTCATTTATATTTTTACGGTAAAACTAGGGTGGCTTCCATCCAGCGGAATGACGACGCTTGGAACACAGGGCGGATTTATGGATGTGCTAAAACATATGATTATGCCGGTTTTGGTCCTTGCGGCTTCTATGGCAGGGAGCAATATCAGATATATAAGAAGCGCAATGCTGGAAATCCTACAGCAGGATTATCTGCGCACAGCCCGGGCGAAAGGAATTGGGCGGTTTATGGTAATCAATAAGCATGCGTTGCGCAATGCGCTGGTGCCGATCGTGACGGTGATCGGCATGGAGATTCCTGTGCTGTTCGGAGGCGCGGTCATCATAGAGCAGGTGTTTTCCTGGCCAGGGCTTGGACTTATGACCATGAGTGCGATTACAAGCCGAGACTACCCGGTGATTATGGGTGTATGTCTGTTGTCGGCAGTGGTGGTCCTGATTGCCAATCTGGTTACGGACATTTTATATGCGCTGGCAGATCCTACGATTCAGCTTGACTAGTACAGCCGCACTTAGGCGCGAGTGTGTGTCAAAACGCACACTTTTGAACATCGAAGATGTCTTTTGATTGCAGGGCAGAGCTTGATACTCTGACTGCGATCCTCCGCGTTAAAACGCTTTGGATATGGAGGAAATCATGGGAAAATTCAGAACAAAACTTAATTTTAAAGGGAAAAAAGCATATACGGTACATGAAATCGCAGGATATGACAATAGAGAGATTGTAAATGAAAGTTATTTTGAAACCATTTTCCGACGTTTCCGGCGCCATCATCTGGCTGTGGTCAGCCTGGTTGTACTTGTGTTCCTGGGGGGTGCGGCACTTTTGGCGCCCGTCATTGCACCCTATCAGCCAGATGAAATCGTGGGAAGCTTTAGCGGTGCGCCATGCAAAGAATTCTGGCTAGGGACGGATCAGATAGGAAGAGATGTTTTTAGCAGACTTTTGTATGCTATGCGGATTTCTCTTCTGGTGGGAATCATGGCAACATTGATTTCTACGGTGGTGGGGGTAGTGCTGGGACTGGTTGCCGGTTACTTCGGCGGCGTGCCGGATATGGTAATTATGCGTTTTACAGATATGGTCATGTCATTTCCGTACATTCTCTTGGTGCTAGTTGCAGCGGCAATCTTTAAACCTGGACTTTGGAATATCATTCTAATTCTGGGATTTGTAGACTGGCCGGGAATCGCAAGACTGGTGAGAGGAAATGTGTTGAACCTGCGGGAAACGAATTTTGTTAAGGGCAATATCGTGGCGGGAATGCCGCTTAGACATATCTTATTTTCAGAAATACTGCCTAACACGGTGGCGCCTATTTTGGTATATGCGACCTCCGTACTTGCCATCTCCATGTTGGACGAGGCGGCTTTAAGCTTTTTAGGGCTCGGTGTTCAGCCTCCTGCTGCAAGTCTTGGGAACATGCTTAACGGAGCGCAGTCACTTACGGTTCTTACGAAACAGCCATGGCTTTGGATACCGGCTGGGATTCTGATTGTGGTGCTTGTGATGGCAATTAATTTTATTGGTGATGCACTTAGGGATGCATTAGATCCGAATAGTGGGAAATAAAGAGGGAGGCTGGACCGCTTCCCGTCAGCTGCCCAGATGTACCAGCCGGAAAATGATATAAGATAACAGACTGGAGGAAAGTTGAATGTTGTTGGAGGATAGGTTGACAGGATATTTTGAGTGGTTTCACAGGCATCCAGAATTGTCTTATGAGGAGTATGGGACGACAGCCAGAATAAAGGAGATTCTTTTGGAGGAGGGGATTGAGGTACTGCCTTATGAGTTGGAAACGGGTCTCGTGGCTGTTGTGAGGGGAGGTAAGCCGGGGCCGGTGCAGGCGCTTCGGTGTGATATTGATGGGCTTCCGATCCGGGAGGAAACGGGATTGCCGTATGCTTCTTTGTGTGAGGGGAAGATGCATGCGTGTGGGCATGATTTCCATATTGTGGCGGGAATTGGGTGTGCGGTACTTCTGGAGGAAAGAAAGCAAGAACTGGCAGGAACGGTAAAGCTTGTTTTTCAGCCGGCAGAGGAATCTTCCCTCGGCGCACTTAAAATATTGGAGGCAGGGGTCATGGAGGATGTGGACCGAGTATGGGGGATTCACGCTGATCCGACGAATGAAGCAGGGACGCTTGGGATCCGGGAGGGGTATGTGACGGCGGCAGTGGACCGGTTTGTGGTAACGGTGAAGGGAGTGGGTTGTCATGGGGCGCATCCTGATGATGGAATTGATCCGGTTCCAGTGGCAGCGGCTATTGTGCAGGCTTTTCAGACGATCGTCAGCAGGAATGTGAATGCATTTCATCCGGCGCTGGTCAGCGTTACAAGGTTGGAGGCAGGAAATACTTGGAATGTGATTCCAGAAACTGCTGTGCTAGAGGGAACTGTCCGCACCATGGACAGGCAGGACAGAATCTTGTTTGAAAAGAGGATAAGAGAAATTGCCGAAAATACTGCCAGGGCTTATGGAGCGGAGGCAAAGGCAGAGTGGATCGCGGGACCGCCTGCTACCTGCAATGACGGTGGGATGGTCAAGGAGAGTATGCGCACAGCGCAGGCGTGCGGATTTTTGGTGGTGCCGGAGGAATGCTCTATGGGTGGGGATGATTTTTCTTTTTATGAAGAAAAAGTGCCCGGCTGCTATATCAAGGTGGGAACAGGCAAAGGGAAGTTGATTCATCAGCCGGGATTTATGGTAGATAAAAAAGTGATTCTTCCTACGGCAGAATATTTGGCAGAACTTTTGGGCGCTAAGGCGAATTGAGGCTTAAAGAGAACAAAAATAAAGAAGTGGCAGTCGTCGAGGCAGGTAATTCCTGCTTTGATAGGCTGCTGGCAGATGAAATATCGCAGGTGCATCTTGGTGTGAGATGGTCTGCGATATTTTTTTTGTAAAAATATACATAGTGCACAAAATCGGAGAATTGAAATAGGGATAATATACAAAAAGCATAAATGTGATTGACGAATAAGAGAAAAATATGTATGATTAGTGTATAGGAAAACTGTTTAGGAAAAATATTTCTTTATGCAAAGGAGGGGAGAGTTGAAGGAGTGAAAAAAATATTAGTGATCGGCAGCCTGAATATGGACATGGTAATTGAAATGAAGCGGATGCCAATCGTAGGTGAAACGGTTCTTGGAACACGGATGACCTATGTGCCGGGAGGCAAGGGAGCAAATCAGGCGTATGCGGCAGCAAGGCTTGGAGGAGATGTCAAAATGCTTGGATGTATAGGGGAAGATGATTTTGGGAAAACACAGAAGAGCAATCTGACGAAATGTGGTGTCGATACAGATGATTTCAAACAGACGCAGGCACAGGGAACCGGAATGGCAAGCATCTATGTAGATGAATGCGGAGATAATACAGTGGTGGTCGTGCCAGGGGCTAATATGGAATGTAATGTAAGCTATCTGAAAAAAAACGATGAAGCTCTGAAGGAATGTGATTATGTAATTCTGCAGATGGAGATTGCCTGTGATGCCATTTATTATGCAATCGGCAGAGCAAGAGAATTAGGAAAAACGATCATATTGAATCCGGCGCCAGTGCCGGATACGCTTCCCGACGAAATTTTCTCCATGCTGGATTACATTACGCCGAATGAATCGGAATTGATGAAGCTGTGCGGGAAGGAAGGCGATTCATTGGAGGATTATGCAGAAGGGGCGAGACGGCTGCTTGAGAAGGGCGTTAAAAATGTCCTTGTCACCCTTGGGAAGAAGGGGGCGTTGTTTGTCAATCAGGACATGGAGGAGCTGTTCCCGGCAAGAAAGGTAGAAGCTGTGGACACAACAGCGGCGGGCGACTGTTTCAACGGAGCGTTTGCAGTAGCCCTTGCAGAGGGAAAAAAACTAGATGAGGCTGTCATGTTCGCCAATGCGGCATCGTCGATTGCTGTTACAAGGAACGGTGCACAGACATCCATACCTACAAGAGAAGAGACGGAGGAGGTTCTCGCAGAACTGTTTGCGTTCTCTTAAGGCATCGCGGTGAAGGAAACAAGACGAAATCGGATCATGGATCTTTAAAAGAAAGAGAGGTATTTTATGAAAAAGGTTAATAAGATGATAGCAATTCTCATGGCAGCAGTATTGGTATTAGGGATAGCAGGCTGCGGAAGCAAGCAGGAAGAAAAGAAGGATGGACTCAAGGTGGTGCTGTTGATTACCAGTAACCTTGGTGACAAGGGGTTCTATGACAGTGCAAATGACGGTATGAAATTAATCGAAAAGGAACTGGGAGCGGAAGTAAAGACCATAGAAATGGGACAGGATCCTTCCAAATATGAACCGTATTTCAGAGATGTTGCAGAGCAGGATTGGGATTACATCATTGTAGGTTCCTCCCCGGCAGTGGAAATTGCAGAAGCTTTGATTCCTGAATATCCTGATAAAAAGTTTATTATGTTTGACACGGAAGTAGATTGGAGCAAAGGCGATTTCAGCAATCTTTATTGTGTACAGTATAAGCAGAATGAAGGAAGTTTCTTAGCAGGCGCAGTTGCAGCGGTCATGACCACAGAAGGAAAGAATGCTAATCCCGATAAGGTTATTGGATGTATCGGCGGAGGAGACCTTCCTATTATCAATGACTTTATGATTGGCTATATCAGAGGCGCACAGTATGTTGAACCTGATATAAAGGTGGCAGTTGCTTATGCAGGTACATTTGTGGATTCCACAAAAGGTAAGGAACTGGCATTATCCCAGATGAGCCAGCAGAATGTAGATATCTGTTTCCAGATTGCTTCCCAGACAGGAATCGGCGTACTGGATGCAGCAAAGGAAAAAGGTCTGTATGCAATCGGTGTAGACGGAGACCAGGCAGCGGCATTTAAGGATTCCGACCCAGGAATGGCAGAAGTCATTGTGACATCAATGATGAAGAGAGTGGATCAGTCCCTGCTTCGAGCAATTAAGATGGCGGAAGACGGAAGCCTGCCGTGGGGAAAGACGGAAGTGATCGGTCTTAAGGAATTAGGTGTAGGCATTATCTACGGTGAAAATTTTGAAAGAGAATTATCAGAAGAAAAACAGAGCATGATAAAGGATATCGAGCAGCAGATCATTGACGGAAAGATTGAAGTTGAGTCGGCGCTTGGAATGGATACAGCAGAATTTGAAGTGATTCGAAATGAAGTTGCACCGTAATGTATAGCAGGTATATGGGGCTGTCTGTTTTTGACAGCCCCATATTAAACAGATGAAGTGATGAGGTGAACGGCATGGAAAATGGAGGGAAAAGGCAAGGGGCGGAGACCATTCTCAGTATGGAAAATATCACGAAGATATATTCAAATGGTTTTATCGCAAATAAAAATGTAAACTTTGAACTGCTAAGAGGCGAGATACATGCCCTGGCAGGAGAAAACGGAGCCGGAAAATCAACGCTGATGAAGGTTTTGTTTGGAGAAGAGCAGTGTGAAGAGGGCAGGATTCTTTTTAAGGGAAAAGAGGTTAAGATAGACAGTCCTTTGTCTGCAATCAAAATGGGAATTGGCATGGTCCATCAACATTTCATGCTGGTTCCAAGTATGACGGTTGCCGAAAATATGGTGCTTGGCTTGGAGCCGGAAAAGGCAGGATTTTTGGACAAGGAAGAGGCGATAAAAAGGACAAAGGAAGTTTCTTTAAAATATGGGTTGGAAATTGACCCTGATGCACGCATAAGAGATTTGAGTGTGGGATTAAAGCAAAGGGTAGAAATCTTAAAAGCGCTGCTTCGAGGAGCGGATATACTGATACTGGATGAGCCCACGGCAGTGCTGACGCCCCAGGAAACGGTAGAGATTTTTGAAGAATTAAAACGCCTTAAGGAATTGGGGCATACGGTTGTATTTATTTCCCATAAGTTAGGGGAAATAAAGGAAATATGTGACCGGATCACGATAATGAGGGACGGAAGGACGATAGGCGTCAGGATGGTGGATGAGGTGTCCGAGCAGGAAATCTCCAGATTGATGATCGGCAGGGATGTCCTTCTTAAAACGGATAAGGCCGAGGCGAAGCCGGGAAAGGCGTTTCTTTCCATCAGCAACTTAAACTACACAGATGCGGCAGGTCAGAAAATCTTAAATGACATCAATATGACGGTGAGAAAGGGTGAAATACTCGGCATTGCAGGCATAGAAGGAAACGGACAAAACGAGTTGAGCGAGTTGGTAACAGGAATGAAGAAAAACCGGGCAGGTCAGATTCTCATTGACGGAGAAGACATCAGCCGTAAGTCAGTGAGGGAAATCAGGGAACTTGGCGTATCTCACATTTCACAGGACAGAATGACTTATGGCGTCGTTGCCGATGCAGGAGTTGCAGATAACATTATGGCAGATCGATATTACCGAAAGGAATTTAAGAAGGGAGTCCTGTTAAACAGAAAAAAGATATGCAAGGAAACGGACCAGCTGATTTTGGAATATGGTGTGAAATGTGATGACAGGGAACAGCCGGTACGGATGCTTTCAGGCGGAAACATGCAGAAGGTGGTGGTGGCAAGAGAATTTTCCAGCGATCCGAAGCTTGTGATTGCGAATCAGCCCACGAGAGGAATCGATGTAGGAGCGGCAGAATTTGTTCACAAAAAGCTGCTAGAGCTTAGAGATAAGGATGCAGCGATTCTGTTGATATCAGCAGACCTGACGGAGATTATCAATTTAAGTGACAGCATTGTGGTTCTGCATGACGGGGCGATTGTCGCTTATTTTGAGGATGCGAAAACGATAGATCCAGTAGAGCTTGGAGAGTATATGTTAGGAATCAAAAAAATGAGCCAGGAGCAGATAGGAGGTGCGGTGCATGAACAGTAAAACGATAGAGAAAAGATTTGATGTGATAAGAACCATATTGGCAGTTATCATCGCGCTTATGATTGCGCTGGTCGTGATTATTCTTGTCAGCGATGACCCGGTGAATGCGCTGTATCATTTTCTGATTGGTCCAATTACCAATGCCAGAAGATTTGCGAATGTGATTGAACTGTCGATTCCGCTTATGTTCTGTGGTCTGGCTGTCAGTATCATGTTTGCTGCCGATCAGAGTAACATGGCATCGGAAGGAGCGTTTTATGTATCCTGTGCAGTGACATCGGTGATTGCGGTTTTGTGGGAACTGCCGACTTTTCTTCATGTAATCGTGTGCCTGGCAGCAGGGACGATCACAGGAATCATCATTATGTGTATTCCGGCAGTACTTAAGGCAAAATGGCAGGCAAATGAACTGGTGTCCTCTCTGATGCTCAATTATATCTGCCTGTATATGGGAAATTATATTATTAGAACCCGTGTACTGGACACTTCTTTAGGAATCACCACCTCCCTGGGATTTAGAGAGACTGCATCTTTGCCGAATTTGATTCCCGGCACCCGGCTGCACTTAGGACTTATCTTTGTGATTTTGGCAGTGATTCTCTGCTATATTATGATGTATCATACAGGACTTGGGTACGCAATTAGAACCATAGGTCAGAATAAAAATTTTGCAAAGTATGCCGGCATGGGTGTAGGCGGCGTAGTGCTGCTGACACAGGTCATAGGAGGTGCGCTGGCAGGTTTTGGCGGAGCGACAGAGATGATTGGGATGTACAACAGATTCCAGTATCAGGGGCTTCCCCAGTATGGATTTGACGGTATGTTGATTGCAATTATGGCAAAATACAATCCTGCGCTTGTACCGGTTGCTGCGATTTTCCTTGCTTATATACGTACAGGGGCGGATATCATGAACAGGACAAGCGATGTGCCATATGAAATCATTTCCGTTATCCAGTCGGCAATCATCATGCTTGTTGTTGCAAAGATGTTCCTGAATAACCTGAAACATAAACAGATCGTAAAATATTCTAAAATGCAGATGGAGAAGAAGGAGGCGTCATAGGATGAAACAGATTATCAGTATCATTTTTTCTACTCAGTTTTTTTATTCGATTCTCCGAATCTCCACGCCGATCATGTTTGCATCTATGGGAGCCCTTATTACATCCAGGGCAGGGGTGATCAATATCGGCTTAGAGGGAATTATGTTGTTCGCGGCATTGTCCGGGGTCATCTTCAGCGCCGCCTCAGGCAGCGCCTGGGTAGGATTTTTGGGTGCAGTGGTGACGGGCGTGCTGATTGCGATTTTGATGTCGTATGTTGCGCTGGTCTTAAAGTCACATATTACCCTTACCGGTATCGCAATTAATATGTTTGCCTCAGGATGCACTGTATTTATCCTGTATCTTGTGACAGGCGATAAGGGAATTTCGTCCTCGCTGGCAAGCAAGGTCATGCCGGTGGTTGAACTTCCGCTTATTAATAAGATACCAATCTTGGGTGAAATTATTTCAGGACATAACATTTTGACTTATTTATCTTTTTTGGGTGTCTTATTTACCTATGTTCTTTTGAATAAGACAGTTGTGGGACTTAGGATAAGGGCAGTGGGAGAAAATGAACAGGCGGCGCTTTCAGTGGGCGCTAAGCCGGTAAAGTATCAGTTTATTGCAATGCTGATCAGCGGTGTCTTAGCTGGGATGGGAGGCGCTTATATGTCCATGGGATATGTTTCCTGGTTCTCCCGGGATATGGTGGCAGGGCGTGGATTCATTGCACTGGCAGCACAGCAGCTGGGACAGGGCACCACGCTGGGAACAATGAGCGCAACCCTTGTGTTTGGAATGGCGGATGCGCTGGCGAACAACCTTCAGGCATTACAGATGCCGTCAGAGTTTGTGCAGTCCATTCCTTATGTGACAACGATTATCGGATTGGTAGTCTTTTCTATCGCAAAGCAGAGAAAAGAATTAAAACGGATTAGAGAAAATAACAGTAAAACAGCGTAGAAGAAAGGAAGGCAGTTATGGGTAAGAGAGCATGGGAATATGGAAGAGAGATCGTTGAGAATGAAAGACCGTTTCCGGAAAGAGCAGGACGTGTGCTGTGGGATGATGTGATCAGAGACGGAAGACGGGATCTTGATAACATGAAATATCTCTGGGGCGGAAATGTCACGGAGTCTTTGATGCCATTGTTTTTCATCGCGGTGTATGTACAGGAATATGGAAATCTGGGATATGACGTGCGGGAAGCGGAGGCAATGATTGAAGAGGGGCGTGAGCTTGCCAGGACGAAGAATGATATTGCTTTATACAGACATACATGCAGACTGCTCAAGACTTTATATGATTCCCCGAAAAAGGAAGATCATAATCATTGGAAATACACGGAATACAACAGCTTTGAACAGTATGCCGCTTCGGTAAAATTCCCGGAATATGCGCCATATGCGCCGAACAGGGAGGAACTGTTTGACAAGATTTATGCAGGGTGGATCGCTCAGGTATGTGCAGGCGCAATCGGAACAGCCATTGAAGGGTATCATACGAAGGCGCTTGAAGAAGTCTATGGCACAGTGGATCGTTATATCAAGGATCCTGAAATGTATAATGATGATCTGACATTTGAACTGGCTTTTCTGGAGACGTTTATAAGAAAAGGATATGATCTGACAGCAGCGGATGTGGCAGAGGATTGGGCAGCCAGGCTTCCTTTTGCATTTACTGCGGAGGGTATTGCACTTAAGAACATCAAAAACGGGATTTATCCGCCCGAAAGCGGTAAGTTCAGAAATCCGTTCAGGGAATTGATCGGCGCACAGATGAGGGGAGGAATCTGCGGCATGGCAGCGCCAGGCGATCCGTACATGGCGGCGAAGCTGGCATATGAGGATGCCATTGTATCTCACCACAACAACGGAGTGCTGGGAGAAATCTTCAATGCGGTGATGGTCTCTCTTGCTTTTATCAAAAGCGATATGCGCGAAATCTGCCGGGAAGCGATTGACCTGATGCCAAAAGACAGCGAATATTATTCTGTAGTGGAATATGCTTGGGAAGCCTGTGAGAAATATGGCAATTGGAGAGATGCATGGCTTGACTGTGATGAGAAATATAAAGAATACTGCTGGATTCATGCTTATCCTAATGCCTGTGCGGAAGTAGTAGCTTTATACTATTGTGAAAATGACTATGATAAGCTTGTGAACCTTATTGCCATGTGCGGTCTTGATTCCGATTGCAATGCAGCTCAGGTAGCGAATATCCTTGCAGTGGCACAGGGAAAAGAATGTATTGACGAAAAGTGGACCTATCCTATAGGCGACTATATGGAAACCTATGTAAGAGGAATGGAGATTGTGAAATTTAGGGTTCTGGCAGAAAAAACGGTGGACGCTGTCTTAAAAGCCGGAAAGGAGAAAGGCTGCGGATGAAAGCATGGGAATATACGCATGAAATGACGAAGAGGGCAGTCCCTATATTGCAGACAGAAGAAGAAAAGGAATGGACGCAGCAGAAGGTTAGTCTGGGCGATATCGATATAGAAGAGACGCGGATTCGCTGGAAGACGCAGGTGCCAGGAAGCAGGGCGCCTGACTATGTCATGATCGGTGCGGTGCAGGCGGCGGAGAATATGGGGTATGATGTAAGGGAAGCTGAAGAAATGCTTCCCCTAATGGAGAAGGCTTATGAGCAAGAGGATCATGTGGCGTTTTTAAAGCTTACCGCACAGCTGTTTAATGTGCTTGCCAATGCGCCAAAGGCGGAGAATCATCCATACTGGAGCTATCGTTATTATACATCATTTGAAGATCACCAGGAGGAGGTAGCGTTTCTGGCCTATGAACTTCCTTCTTATACCGAAGAAGAATTGTTTGAGAAAATCCATGCGGGATGGCAGGCACAGATCGCTGGGGCGGCATTAGGGACGATCATTGAAGGGTACAGCAACGCCCAGCTTAAGAAAACTTTTGGCGAAATACGGGATTATTTGAGGACGCCCAGCACCTACAATGACGATGTTTTGTTTGAACTGGCGTTTCTGGAAGCGTGTCTGAAAAAAGGCAGGCATGTCACGTCGGCAGATATCGGTCTGGAATGGGTGGGAAGAATTGAATATACATGGACGGCAGAGGAAGTTGCCTTTAAAAATCTCAAAAGAGGGATCTTTCCGCCTTTGTCCGCCACATTGAATAATCCCTGGCGGGAATGGATTGGCGCGCAGATGCGTGGATCCATCTGCGGGATGGTGGCGCCTGGAAACCCTGTGCTGGCAGCACAGCTGGCATGGACGGATGGGACGGTTTCCCATGTAAATAATGGTGTGCTGGGAGAAGTGTTCAATGCGATTTTGGTATCTCTAGCCTATGTGGAAAATGATGTAAGAGAGATTCTGGAAAAGACCATTAAAATGATGCCGCAAAAAAGCGAATATTATTCGGTCGTCAAATTTGCCTGGGATGCCTGTGAGCAATCCGGCAATTGGGAGGATGCGTGGGAGGCGTGCGAGGAAAAATATAAACGGTATAATTGGATTCATACCTACCCCAATGCGGCGGCGGAGGTGGTGTCACTTTACTTTGGGGGAAATGATTTTGATGAGTGTATGTATATCTGTGCCATGTGCGGGCAGGACGTGGACTGTAATGCAGGCCAGATAGGGACGGTTTACGGCATCATGCAGGGATACAAGGGCATTGACGCAAGATGGACGGCCCCCTTTGGAGACAGATTTGACAGTCTGATGCGGGGATATGAGAGTACCACGATCTCTCATCTTGCCAAGCAGGTGTTAAAAGCCATCGAAAGGATAAAAAAGTAGGAGGAAAGGCGTGAAATTTGATACAAAAGGCTTAATAAGAAAATTGATTGTTGCCATGGCAGGGCTTATTATCTGCGGCATGGGAGTCGGAATTTTCCTGTACAGCGGTCTGGGGGTGGATCCAGCAAGCGTATTTGAACTTGGGATAGGAAATGTCTTTCACATAAGCTATGGAACTTCCTCGGCGGCAATCAATGTGGTCATTTTGGCAATTGTATTTTTTCTGGACAAGTCTTATATTAACATTGCATCCATTCTGGCTATTTTCGGAATTGGATACACTGCAGATTTCGTCAATTTTGTTTTGGGGATTTTCTTAAAAGGAGAACAGCATATCATTGTTAGGCTTATTCTAATCATAATCGGTCTTTTGATTATGAGTACCGGAATCGCAACCTACATAAGGGCAGACTTGGGGGTAGGCGCTATCGATCTGGTATCGGAGATCATCAGCAACAAATTAAAGATCTCTTACAGGGGGGTGCGGGTCTCGGCGGATGTAGCATTTGTGGTGATTGGTTTTCTTTTGGGAGGATCTGTAGGAATCGGAACCGTGTTGGCAGCATTCATGACAGGACCGTCCATACAGTTTTTACGTCCGCATATTTACAAGGTGACGGACAGGATTTTAAAAAAAGAGTAACGCCGTATGTTACACGGTTTTGTGTAGAAAAAAATGGATAATCATTGTATAATAAGGAGGTAGAAAATGTGATTATATTCCCCTTCGGATTCAAATGTACATAAATGTTCGGAGGGGATTTGTTCATTTTGTATAAAATATCTCATCTTGCGCATCGGGGTCTGTTTCTTGGTAAAGCATACGTTTATAGAAGGGCTTTATAGGAAAAGTTCGTGCGGGAAAGGCATGGGCAGATAGATGAATATAAAAGATATCGCGAAGCTTTGCGGAGTGTCTCCGTCAACAGTGTCAAAAATTCTCCACAATAAGGATTCTAATATCAGCGTGGAGACAAGAAAGAAAGTACTTGAGGTTATCAAGGAATATCAATATGTACCCTATTCTAAAGTAATCAACAGCGCCGCTCCGAAAACGAATATGATCGGCGTGCTGGTCGATGGGGATACGTATGGGACGCAGGAGTTTCTTTATGCCATAGAAGCTGCGGCGGCAAGGGAAGGTTACAGCATTATCCTGTGCAACACAGAAGGAGAAAGGGACAAGCTTAAGAAGTATTGCCGTGTTCTTGAAAACAAAGGAGTTGACGGTATTATTTTTGTGTGCCAGGATGCAGAACTTCCGGAAAACGGAGAGATTCCCAAGGTGCAGATTTTTGACAAAAAGAAGGAACAGGGTAGGAATGACACGGCAGATATTTATTTTGAAATGCAGGAAGCTGGGTATGCGGCAGCCAATTATCTTTTGGAAAAAGGGCATAGAAAGATCGCATGTCTTTTGAGGGAAGATGATATAGGCATTAAAGCAGGTTGCCTGCTTGCTTACAAAGAACGTTTTATTTCCCCTGAAAAGGAATGGATTTTCCTGGGTACGGACGAGGATATCATGAATATTGGTATTGCCCGGTGCCTTGGAGAAGATGTCACAGCTGTAATTTGCGCTGATCTGGAGATTGGAAATATCCTTTATGAGAAGCTGCGTGAAAGAGGGGACACGATCCCCAATAAGATATCCGTCATTAGTGCAAGAGACCACAAGATGGCGGAGAGAATATGCCCTCCTATGACGGCAGTACATATTCCAGCGGATGAGATAGGGGAGGCGGCGGTGGATGCCCTGATTGAGATTATTGAGGGGAGAAGGCCAGCCTATGAATGCAGGAGACGTTTTGAACTTAAAATAAAAGAGAGGGGAAGCGTGAAAAAACCCGCAAACCACGATCAGGGGAAAAAAATCGTGGTAGTTGGAAGTATGAACATGGACTGTATCATCAACGTTTCCCACATCCCCACGGGAGGGGAAACAGTCAGAAGCGGTAACATCGTGTCCCTTCCGGGCGGAAAAGGGGCAAACCAGGCGGTAGGTGCAGGCAGGCTGGAGGGGCTTGTTTATATGATTGGACGGCTGGGCAATGACAGCGACGGAAAAGAAATCTACAACAGTCTGGTAAGCAGCGGCGTCCATACCGATGGGGTCGTATTTGATGAAAACATCCCTACCGGAAAGGCATATATAAATGTTCCTCCCGATGGAGAAAGCACGATCGTTATCTACGGCGGTGCAAACGAAAAACTGGACAGAAGCCAGGTGCGCCAATATGCGCAGCTTCTGGACGATGCGGCTTATTGCCTTCTCACCTTGGAAATTGCAGAGGAAACAGTGGAATATACCATCCAGAAATGCAAAAAGAAAAACGTGGAAGTCATTTTAAAACCCTCATCTGTAGAAAAGATGAAAGAAAGCCTGTTTGAAAATATCGATTACTTTATACCTAACGAAAAGGAAGTAAAGCAGCTGATTCCGGGAGATACCACAATAGAAGAGAAGGCAGACATTTTGCTTTCAAAAGGGGTAAAAAATGTAATTATTACGTTGGGACATAAGGGATGTTATCTAAAAAATGCCGAGTATGAACGATATTTCCCGGCAGCAGATTTTTATCCCTTAGATACGACGGGAGCCGCCGATGCCTTTATCAGTGCGCTGGCGGTAGCTTTAAGCGAAGGACATGAAATTTTGTATGCGGTTGGATTTGCTACTTATGCGGCCGGCGTGAGCATTACAAGACAAGGGGTTCAGCCTGCCATGGTTGACAGGAAGGGGCTTGCGCTATATCAGGAGGAAATCAATGGTTTTGCTTAATGGAGGTCAGGACCCAATGTCAGTCACCGGGGAACCCCACGGCAGGCGCCATGTGCGGCAAAGCCCCCGCAGGCAGCGGCGCATCTTATTGTTTCAAGTCTCGTCTGCAAATCGGATTTCACTAGCAGAATGGGTATAGGTGTTTCAAACCGCACGGGGGCAGAGCCCGGCGGCATCCGTGCCGCATGGCTCTTAATCCGGCATCCATGCCGGATTCCCCTGATGCTTCACCATTCTGTAAGTGAAATTGCCGATTTTTCGCCAGAGACTTGAAACAATAAGATGCGCCGCTGCCTGCGGGGGCTTTGCCGCACATGGCGCCTGCCGTGGGGTTCCCCGGTGACTGACATTGGGTCTTCCATACAGCTTACTTTCTGCTCATCTGGTCGAGTAAATCGATTTTGATATCGTAAAGCGCTTGGGAGAGATCAACGTATACTTTATGAGGGTTTGCGAAACGTCGGGTTTCGTCCCAGAGGGTATTTTGTTCGTTCTGGCAGTAGGTTCTGATGTCCATGACCTTGGGGGAATCGTAGCAGCAGGTTCCGTTTTGGAAGATGGGAACCATGATTTCGCGTAAGGTATAGGTGCCGGCTTCCAGTTTCGTTTTTTTCCAAGGTTCTGAGGGGTCGAATAAAAGTAAAGGCGCGTTTTCGTTGAACTTCTCGCCTACCAGACAGATCAGGTCGGCTTTGATCTTGCCGGTTTCTTTTTCGTAAATGCGGTAAATGGTCTTATTGCCGGGGTTGGTGATTTTTTCTGAGTTTTCGGACAACTTGATTTTAGGGACGAAATTGCCATTGGCATCCATGATGGCGGCAAGTTTGTACACGCCGCCGAAGGCGGGATTGTCTTTGGCGGTGATCAGGTTGGTGCCTACGCCCCAGGAGGTGATTGCGGCTCCTTGGGCTTTCAGGGTTTCAATCAGATATTCGTCCAGATCGTTGGAGGCGGAGATGATGGCATCTGTAAAACCTGCGTCATCAAGCATCCGACGGGCTTTTTTGGACAGGTAGGCAAGGTCGCCGCTGTCTAAGCGGATGCCGTAGTAGGTAAGCGGGATGCCCGCGGCGCGCATTTCTGAGAATACGCGGATTGCGTTGGGAACACCGGATTTTAGGGTGTCATAAGTATCCACCAGGAGAATGCAGGCAGAAGGGTAAAGGTCTGCATAGGTTTTGAATGCGGTGTATTCGTCGGGGAAGCTCATGATCCAACTGTGTGCGTGGGTGCCCTTGACGGGGATGTCGAAAAGCTGACCGCAGAGCACGTTAGAGGTGCCGATGCATCCGCCGATGACGGCAGCTCTTGCACCGTAGATGCCGGCATCGGGACCCTGGGCGCGGCGCAGACCAAATTCCATGATGCCGTCGCCTTTTGCCGCATAGCAGACTCTGGCAGCCTTGGTGGCAATCAGACTCTGGTGGTTGATAATATTTAAGATTGCGGTTTCCACAAGTTGAGCCTCCATAATGGGGGCGATCACCTTGACCAGGGGTTCTCTGGGAAAGACCACGGTTCCTTCGGGAATCGCATAGATGTCACCGGAAAAGTGAAAGTCTGCCAGATAGTCAAGGAAGTCACGGTCAAAGATATGGAGACTTGCCAGATAGTCGATATCCTGAGAAGAGAAATGAAGTTCCTTTATATACTGGATCAGCTGTTCCAATCCGGCAGAAATTGCATAGCCTCCCCCACAGGGATTATTCCGGTAGAAGGCGTCGAAGATAACGGTTTCGTTCCGGTCCTTATGCTTGAAGTAGCCCTGCATCATGGTGAGCTCATAAAGGTCTGTAAGCAGTGTTAGATTTTGTCTGTCCATAATAATCCTCCATGTTGCCAACACCTGCAAATTTGGGCGTCAGCACAAATTTGTCTGTGAAAAATTTATTTTTCACAGTATCTCCTTTAAAAATAGTCAGAAAAGTAAGGTTTTTCAACGGGTATCAATCGTTCCAGCCATGTAAGCATATAGTATTCTGTCTGGATTTTTTCATGTTCATAAAGATAAGAAGGGCGTTTATAGCCCATCATCATGGCGGTTAAGGTATTTATGTCAAGTTCCACCACATTGATGGATTGATTATTTTCTACCTGTTCGCAGATGGTTTCACCCTCGTGCCAGGAAACCATGTAATCGCCCTCGTTCCATGGCGCCATATGGTCATGGACTTTGAAATGAATCTTAAAATCTTCCGGCTGCACCTGATAAGGATAGCACTCCAGAAAATTTTGTACATGAATGATTCTTGCCATGATGTATGGGGAAATGGTTTCTGTGATCTCGCTGTCTTCAAAAAGATAAGCCATAGGCTCGCCGGAGTAATTATCTCCCTGTACCTGGGTGACCATGGAAAAATGGGCACTGATGTAATTCCATAGACCATAATTGGCTTCGATGTTCAGATAGACCATTTCCTTGATATGGAAAATCTCATTGGCGATATAGTAAACCACATACCCTAAGGGTTTATGGTCCTTGTTGTAGTAGACGGCGGCGATCATATCGTCATTATCCCAGCGCCAGTATTCTTCCCAGGATAAGGCATCCCGGATCAGGCAGCCGTGGCGCTGCAGGGCAAAATAAGAATGTACGTTGTGGTAATCTTCAGAATCCAGACTGACACGTTCCACCATCCCTGTGACTGGACGGGCTTTGGGAAGCTGTGTATCTTTTACGGTAAAGGAGAGTTTGTCTGAGACAATCTCCCATCCCATTTTCCGATAGAAAGGAATAGAGTAGGGATAAAGGAAGGAAATGGGCATCTCCTGTTCATGTATATAGTTGAGGGCGTGTCTCATAAGGGAATGGATCAGCCCTCTGCCGGTATATTCAGGGTAAGTGGCGACGCCAGTGATGCCGCCCATATCCATGATTTCATCGTGGATATTGACTTTCATGGAATAAACAACGATCATGGATGCGAGGCGCTCTTTATAAAACCATCCTAATACATAGGCCTCTTCCAGAATCGGTCTTTTGGCGTATTTGATCTCTTCCTGCTTCCAGCCGGTCTGGAATAAATCGTAGGAGGTCACTTGGAATGCATATTGGAGCAGGGCATTGAATTGCTCTAAGTCACTTTTGTCCAGCTCCCGCATTCGGAAATCACCGCTGGTTTCAAGGTAAGCAGGGTTTTCTTTTCTCTCTTCCATAAATGTGAGCCTTTCTGAGACGAATCAAAATCATGATTTTTTGTCTCTCATTGTTTTATTTTACACCAGATACTTTGTACTTGACAAGTAGCAGGGGTTTTAATAAGTTAGAAATAGGGAAATTACAGGGTATACAGGGGGTATACAGATGAAGAAAATTGGTAAAATAGCAGTATTTCTTATTTTAGGAAGTATGGTATGGGGATGTGGACGGCAGGAGGAAAGTCCTGATGTAAGGGAAACAGCAATTATATCGGAGGAAAAGCCGGAGAAGATGGAGGAAACATCGGTAGCTGCGGTCGAAGAAGAGACAGAGGTGCAGGCGGAGGATGTGGGGGACGAAAAGGTACAGGTGCATCAGGATGAGACGGCGGAAAAGGATCAGATTAAATTAGTTGCAGCACAGAAAGCAGAGCCGGTAAGATGTGATGGGGAGAAGGGAAGACAGTTGTCGAATGAGGAACTGCAGGCATTTACGAGCTGGATTGGCAGAAGTGATAATTATGGGTTTTTATTGTCTATATATGATACGCCTGCGGAAGTTGATCTGGATGAGATTTTTTATTGTGGTGCAGGGATAGAACAGAATGAAGTGACAGAGGAAGAGATAGAAGCTTATCTGCATGCGTGCGGATGGGATGAAATTTATACAGATTTTGAGAAGCTTACGACGGAGCAGATCGATGCCTTTTTACAGAAAAAGACGGGGCTGTCATATGAGCAGATGAATGGACGCCTTAGGTGGACTTATCTGCCTGAGTATGATGCTTATTATGCGGAGCATGGGGACACCAACTACAGGGCTTTTTCCTGTGTGGAAGGCTATACGGCGGATGAGCAGGTATTTACCTTAAGATGCAGACCTTATGATTTGGGCGGTTCGGATAGCGATGGGTATCATGTGATGGATTACGAGCTTAAGTTAGAGAGATGGGATGGGGAATACAGATTCCTGTCAAACCGCATGATGTGGGAACGAGGACTTATCGAAGAGCAGTCTTTTGCGGTTGCATTAGAGCCGCTTGGAAATGTCATTTTTGCGTCTTATGCACCTGATATAGAAGTGCATCCATTTGCAGATGTATCCTTTTTCATATTGAGGGACGGGAGGGAACTGCGAAGACTGCAGGGGATAGTTGAAGGCAATATCAGGGAAAATGAGGTTTTTCATCAGGTGGAAGCGGTCGCCTTTGCCGATTATAATGAGGATGGAAATACGGATGTAATCATCATTGCGGATTATGCTTTGCTGTCAGAGGAAGGAATTGAAAATATATGCGCGGAAATCCGGCTTTATGAAGGGAAAAATGAATACTTATATTATGATCAGGAAATGTCGGAAAAAGTTAATTTGGAAGCAGATGGAAGGACAATCCGTTCTGTTCTCGATTATATTGCGCAAAACTTATAGGATATGGATAGAAAACGGTATTTTATACTGGTTCGTTACACATAATACGGTAAAAGAACAAAAAACATAAACACCCTTAAAATAGGGGTAAAAATATGTTTACGTACCCTTATTTTAAGGGTATAATAAAATTAATTGATAAATTAATAAGGAGAATTACCCATGTCAACGTTTGCCATATCAGATACATTGGTAGGGAAAGACATTAAAGCCCTGCGTCAGACGCTGGGCATGACGCAGGAAGAGTTTTCTCGTCTGGTCTGCGTATCAAAGAAAACCATTGAACGTTGGGAATCGGGCAAAAAGGAAATTACCGGTCCGATTGTAACACTGGCTAAGATTCTGACGGAGTACCCACAGCTTAAGGAGGAGTTGGAAATTCCTGACAGGGAATATCCATTGCGGCTCTGGTATATGTGCGGAAACAAAATATGCACCATCATTGATGTAGATGAGCGTCACAGAAGGGTGAAAATCTATAATTATACCCGCGATTATCTTTCAAGAGCATTTGGAAGGGAAGTGCATCCTACATTTGAGGCATATGAGGCATTTTTGGAATCCAGATGTTTTCCCCGCAGCAGGGATAAGATGAAACTCATCCTAAAGGAATTAGACCTGCCTTTTTATGACCCATTTCTGATTATTGAAAAGACGAATGGGAAGATGGCGGAGGATGATTTCTGGATTCGGATTGAAAGGTAAAAAGAATGGTAGAGCTTTTTGAGAAAAACAGAAAATTAGATGGGAGGCAGTCATCAAAGGGCAACCAGTTAAAATGGGAGAATGATGGTATCTGGTACAAGGCGGATTATACCGGATATGAGGGACTGACGGAGTATGTGGTATCCGGACTTCTTTCTGAGAGCAGTCTTTTGGCAGAAGAGTTTGTATCTTATCAGACAGAAGAAATTTCTTATAAACAGAATCGTTATCTTGCCTGTAAAAGTAGAAATTTTCTGCCGCAGGGGTGGAGACTGATTACGTTGGAGAGATTGTTTCAAAGCATGTATGGAGAAAGCCTTAACAAATCCATTTACACCATAGAGGATCATGCAGGAAGGATCAGATTCCTGGTAGATCAGACAATCAGGATGACAGGACTTAAAGAATTTGGCGCTTATTTATGTAAGCTGTTGACGATTGACGCATTGTTTCTTAACGAGGACAGACATACGCATAATATTGCGGTGCTTCTGGACGATGTGGGGGAATATCATTATTGCCCCTTCTTTGACCATGGTGCAGCTCTGTTATCTGATACCACAATGGACTACCCGATGACAGGTGATGTGGATGAGATGATAAGCGAAGTAAGAGCTAAGACTTTCTGCCGGGATTTTGACGAACAACTGGATTTTGTGGAAGAGATGTATGGTCAGAAGATTCATTTTTTTTATAATGAGAAGACGATGGACAGGCTGCTGGGTGGAGAATTATTTTATTCTGAGGGAATAAAAAACAGAGTGAAGGCAATCCTTATGAATCAAAGGCGGAAATACAGGTATTTATTTACGGACAGGGCTTGACAAAACACCTGCCGGTGGTGTAATTTTTACTTAACATATTTATACCAGAAAAGCAATGATGAAGACAGTAGCTGTTTTTCAAACATCACAGCGAGCCGGAGCAGGTGGAAGCCGGTATTAGTAGGGAAACAGGGAAGATCACTTCTAAGCTGCGGGCTGAAAATAAAACCGGGCATGTGGGAGAATCCTATGCAGGGAATTTTATATGAGTAAGCTTATGCCGGATTCCTCCGTTAAGGGAAAACATATTAAGCCGTAGCATAATCGGTGCGTATGGGTAATCAGGTGGTACAACGCGGTATGAGCAGCCTCGTCCTTTTTACGGACGGGGCTTTTTTGAACCAAATTTCAATCAGGAAAGGAAGGAAAGTATGTATCAGAAAGTATCTACAGATTTAAATTTCGTGGATCGTGAAAAGGAAATTGAAAAATTCTGGCGTGAAAACGACATTTTCAAAAAAAGTATGGAGAACAGGAAAGAGGGTCCCACCTATACGTTTTATGACGGACCTCCCACTGCAAACGGAAAGCCCCATATCGGTCATGTGCTGACCCGTGTCATCAAAGATATGATTCCCAGATACCGCACTATGAAGGGCTATATGGTGCCCCGCAAGGCGGGATGGGATACCCATGGACTTCCGGTAGAGCTGGAAGTGGAGACCTTGCTTGGCTTGGACGGCAAGGAACAGATCGAGGAATATGGTCTGTCGCCTTTTATCGATAAATGTAAGGAAAGTGTCTGGAAATACAAAGGTATGTGGGAAGATTTTTCCGCTACCGTTGGTTTCTGGGCGGATATGGATGATCCTTATGTGACATACCATGATGATTTCATTGAGTCTGAGTGGTGGGCGCTTAAGCAGATCTGGGACAAGGGATTGCTGTATAAGGGATTTAAGATCGTGCCTTATTGTCCGAGATGCGGCACCCCTCTTTCTTCCCACGAGGTTGCACAGGGGTACAAGGCGGTGAAGGAGCGTTCCGCCGTCGTGCGTTTTAAAGTGATTGGGGAGGATGCTTATTTCCTGGCATGGACCACCACCCCATGGACCCTGCCTTCTAACGTGGCGCTCTGCGTGAACCCGGAAGAGACCTATGTAAAGGTAAAAGCAGCGGATGGCTATGTTTATTACATGGCGCAGGCGCTTCTTGGCAATGTGCTGGGAAAGCTGGCTTCTGAGGGTGAGAGCGCCTATGAAGTGCTGGAGACCTATACAGGAAAGGAGCTGGAATACAAGGAATATGAGCCTTTGTTCGCCTGTGCGGGAGAATCTGCAGCAAAGCAGCATAAGAAAGGACATTATGTAACATGTGACAACTATGTCACAATGACAGACGGTACCGGCATCGTTCATATTGCGCCTGCTTTTGGTGAAGATGATGCCCAGGTGGGGCGGAAGTATGATCTGCCTTTTGTACAATTCGTAGACGGCAAGGGAAATATGACGGAAGAAACCCCTTATGCCGGCAAATTTGTGAAGGATGCAGACAAGGATATTTTGGTTGATCTTGATAAAGAAGGGAAGCTTTTTGACGCGCCTAAGTTTGAGCATGATTATCCCTTCTGCTGGAGATGCGACACGCCGCTGATCTACTATGCAAGAGAATCATGGTTCATTAAGATGACGGCGGTCCGTGACGATCTGGTGCGCAACAATAAGACGGTAAACTGGATCCCAGAGTCCATTGGAGAGGGACGTTTTGGAAACTGGCTTGAGAACATTCAGGACTGGGGCATTTCCCGCAACCGCTACTGGGGTACGCCGTTGAATATCTGGGAGTGTGAGGGCTGCGGACATCAAGAGGCAATCGGTTCCAGGGAAGAACTGGAGAAACTAAGCGGCAATCCGGCTGCAAAGACGGTGGAACTGCACAGACCTTATATCGATGAAATCACCTGTGCCTGCCCGAAGTGCGGTAAGACCATGAAGAGAGTGCCGGAGGTAATCGATTGTTGGTTCGATTCCGGTGCAATGCCTTTTGCGCAGCACCATTATCCCTTTGAAAATAAAGAATTATTTGAGTCACAGTTCCCCGCACAGTTTATTTCAGAGGCAGTAGATCAGACCCGCGGCTGGTTCTATTCCCTGATGGCGGAATCTACGCTTTTATTCAACAAAGCGCCTTACGAAAATGTCATTGTGTTAGGGCATTTGCAGGATGAAAACGGACAAAAGATGAGTAAATCCAAAGGAAATGCGGTGGATCCCTTTGATGCTCTTGCAACTTACGGGGCAGATGCAATCCGCTGGTATTTCTACATCAATTCCGCACCATGGCTTCCGAACAGATTCCATGGAAAGGCAGTGATGGAAGGACAGCGCAAATTTTTAGGCACCCTTTGGAATACCTATGCTTTCTTTATTCTTTACGCAAACATTGATGATTTTGATGCCACTAAGTTTACCTTGGAATATGATAAGCTTCCGGTCATGGATAAGTGGCTTTTGTCTAAGCTTAATACGGCAATCAAAGTAGTGGATGAGAATCTGGACAATTACAGGATTCCTGAGGCGGCGAGGGTTTTGGACAACTTTGTTGATCAGATGAGCAACTGGTATGTGCGCCGCTGTCGTGAGCGTTTCTGGGCAAAGGGAATGGAACAGGATAAGATCAATGCATATATGACCCTTTACACGGCATTGGTGGATATCTGTAAGTGCGCAGCGCCTTTGATTCCGTTTATGACAGAAGAAATCTATCTGAATCTGGTAAGGAGCAATGATCAGACAGCGCCCGAGAGTATTCACTTGTGTGACTTCCCTTCGGCAGATGATTCCATGATCGATAAGAAGCTGGAAGAGAACATGGAAGAAGTGCTGGATATCGTAGTTATGGGGCGTGCGGCACGTAATGCGGCAAATATCAAGAACCGCCAGCCCATTGGAACCATGTATGTGAAAGCGCCTCATGCCCTTGAAGAATACTTTAAGAATATCATTGAAGATGAGCTGAATGTAAAGGAAGTCGTGTTCAAGGAAGAGGTCAGCGATCTTACAAGCTATAGCTTCAAGCCCCAGTTAAAGACGGTAGGACCAAAGTTCGGAAAGCAGCTTGGCGGCATCAGGGAATACCTTTCTGCGGTAGACGGAACACAGGCGATGAAGCAGTTGAAAGCGGAAGGCGCACTCCGGTTTGAAGTTGACGGCGTGGAGATTTCTCTTGCAGAGGAGGATTTACTGATTGACGTGGCGCAGAAAGCTGGTTTTGTGACGGAAGCGGACAATTATGTAACGGTGGTATTGGATACCAATCTTTCACCTGAATTGATTGAGGAAGGCTTTGTATATGAAGTCATCAGCAAGATTCAGACCATGCGTAAGGATGCCGGATTTGAAGTGATGGATCATATCAAGGTGGCAATCAATGGCAATAAAAAAGTGGCAGGAATCGTAGATGCGAACAGAGCGGCTATTTCTGAAAAGGTGCTTGCAGATGAGATTGTGACGGATGCGGATCTTGCGGTAAGCAAAGAATGGAATGTGAACGGAGAAAAGGTGGTAATTGGTGTGGAAATCTTGTGATTTTCCTATGGATGTAGTATAATAGTACCAAATGTGTTCATAAAAGATATGTTCATTAAAGTCTGGTAAATATGGAGGAGAAGATATGATTAGAAAGGCAGTTGCACCCGTGCTGCATACCATTGATAAGGAACAGTTTAAAAAAAGTGTAATTTATAATGTAAAAACATTATATAGAAAGACGCTGGAGGAAGCAACCCAGCAGCAGATTTTTCAGGCAGTTGCTTATGCCGTTAAAGATATGGTAGTGGACAATTGGCTGGATACACAGAAGGAATATGATAAACAGGATCCTAAGACAGTGTATTATTTATCGATGGAATTCTTGATGGGACGCGCTCTAGGCAATAATATCATTAACCTGCAGGCATATAAGCCGGTGAAGGAAGCGTTAGAGGAGTTGGGACTTGACCTTAATGTAATCGAGGATCAGGAACCGGATGCGGCGCTTGGAAACGGAGGTTTAGGTCGTCTTGCCGCCTGTTTCTTAGATTCCCTGGCGACACTGGGCTATCCGGCATACGGATGCGGTATCAGATACCGTTATGGAATGTTCAAGCAGGAAATTAAGGATGGTTATCAGGTAGAGGCGCCGGATAACTGGCTGGTGGACGGTAATCCTTTTGAACTTAGAAGACCGGAGTATGCCAAGGAGGTTAAGTTCGGGGGCTATGTAAATGTACGCGTAGACGAAAATGGAAGAAACAATTTTATACAGGAGGGGTACCAGAGCGTGAAAGCGATTCCTTACGATCTCCCTATTGTGGGATATGGAAACGGTATTGTAAACACGCTCCGTATCTGGGACGCGGAAGCTGTGGAGTGCTTCCAGCTGGATTCCTTCGACAAGGGGGATTACCAGAAGGCGGTAGAGCAGGAGAATCTTGCAAGGAATATCGTGGAGGTTCTTTATCCCAATGACAACCACTATGCAGGTAAGGAGCTGCGCTTAAAACAGCAGTATTTCTTCATTTCTGCTTCCGTGCAGGAGGCGGTTGCCAAGTATATGAGAAAGCATGATGATGTGAGGAAATTTTATGAGAAGGTCACCTTCCAGTTAAATGATACCCATCCCACGGTAGCAGTGGCAGAGCTTATGAGAATCCTTATGGATGAATATTATCTGACTTGGGATGAGGCGTGGATGGTTACGACAAAGACATGTGCTTATACCAATCACACCATTATGGCGGAAGCGCTGGAAAAATGGCCCATTGAACTGTTTTCAAGACTGCTTCCCAGAATTTATCAGATTATTGAAGAAATCAACAGAAGGTTCATCCTTAAGATACAGGAAATGTATCCGGGCAATCAAGAGAAGATACGCAAGATGGCAATTATTTATGATGGTCAGATTAAGATGGCACATCTTGCAATTGCTTCAGGCTATTCGGTTAACGGAGTGGCAAGACTGCATACAGAAATCTTAAAGAATCAGGAGCTTAAAGACTTCTATGAGATGATGCCTGAGAAATTCAACAATAAGACCAACGGTATTACACAGAGACGTTTTCTGCTCCACGGGAATCCACTCCTTGCCAAATGGGTAACTGCACACGTAGGCAGCGACTGGATCACGGATCTTACGAAGATCAGTAAATTGAAGATTTATGCGGATGATGAAAAGGCGCAGCAGGAATTTATGAATATCAAGTATCAAAATAAGATACGTCTTGCTGAGTATATTATGGAACACAATGGAATTGAAGTTGATCCCCGTTCCATTTTTGACGTGCAGGTGAAGAGGCTGCATGAGTATAAGCGGCAGCTGCTGAACATTCTTCATGTAATGTATTTGTATAATCAATTGAAGGATAATCCAGACATGGATTTTTATCCGAGAACATTTATTTTTGGTGCAAAAGCGGCAGCAGGATATTATAATGCAAAGATGACCATTAAGCTGATTACTTCTGTAGCAGATGTGATTAATCATGATCCTGCTATTAAGGGTAAGATCAAGGTGGTATTTATCGAAAATTACAGGGTGTCAAACGCAGAGATGATTTTTGCAGCGGCAGATGTTTCAGAGCAGATTTCAACGGCGAGCAAGGAAGCATCTGGCACAGGAAACATGAAGTTCATGTTAAACGGAGCGTTGACGATTGGCACAATGGATGGTGCAAACGTAGAGATTGTGGAAGAGGTAGGGGAAGAAAATGCGTTTATTTTCGGACTATCCTCCGATGAAGTTATTCATTTTGAAAATTACGGCGGATATGATCCTACGGAAATCTTCAATAATGATCCTGATGTGAGAAGGGTGCTGATGCAGCTGATCAACGGTACCTTTGCACAAAATGATCCCGATCGGTTCAGGACACTTTATAATTCCCTGCTTAACACCATAAGCACATCGAAGGCGGACACCTATTTTATCCTGAAGGACTTCAGATCTTATGCGGACGCGCAAAAAAAGGTGGAAGCGGCTTATCGGGACGAGAAGCGTTGGGCAAGAAGCGCGATCTTAAATGTGGCATGCAGCGGTAAGTTTACATCGGATAGAACCATTCAGGAATACGTGGATGATATCTGGCATTTGGATAAGGTGCTGCTTCCTAAGAAAAAATAATCGAAACAGACAGTAAGAATAAATTGTGCGGCAGGAAACTGCCGCACATATTGTATGCGAGGGGAAGGGAGCGGAGGTAACGTATGTCAGAGCAGTTTTCAAGAACAGAGATGCTTTTCGGAAGAGAAGCAATGGATAAATTAGAAAATGCCAGGGTGGCGGTATTCGGCATCGGCGGCGTAGGAGGTCATGCGCTGGAAGCCTTGGTGAGAAGCGGTGTGGGAACCATTGACATTATTGATAATGATAAGGTGTGTCTTTCAAATTTAAACAGGCAGTTGATTGCCACTCATAAGACCGTCGGACAGTATAAGGTGGATGCGGCGAAACAGCGTATGGAGGAGATCAACCCGGATGTAGTCATCCATAAGCATCGTACCTTTTTCCTGCCGGAAACTGCGGATCAGTTTGATTTTGCGCAATATGATTACATTGTGGATGCGATTGATACGGTGACAGGTAAGCTGGAGCTTGCCGCTCGGGCGGATCGGGCGGGTGTGCCCATTATCAGTTCTATGGGGGCAGGAAACAAAGTAGATCCTACAGCTTTTGAGGTTGCAGATATTTATGAGACCAGTGTGTGCCCGCTGGCAAAGGTAATGCGGCGGGAGTTGAAAAAGAGGGGAATTGGAAAACTGAAAGTGGTATACTCTAGGGAGCCAGCGCTTACGCCAATCGAATCTGATGATTGGGATATAGAAGCAAGGGAAAAAGACGAGAGCGGACAAATGCTATCTGATAGAGAGCAAAAGAGACACAGACTAACGCCCGGAAGCAATGCATTTGTTCCTTCTGTTGCAGGATTGATTATGGCAGGCGAAGTAATCAAAGGATTAATTGAATTTTAAGAAAGGGGCAGCCGGATTACCAAAGACCGACATACATCCTTTAAAATATCAAATTCTAAAGTTCCATGGTGGATTTCAATAATCTGTTTTACTATCCGAAGCCCCATCACATGAGGAAGAGAGCCGGTATCACTTGCAGATTCCGCGTGATTTAGTAGTTGGATGATTGGAATAGGGATGCCGCATCCTGTATCAGAAAAAGTTAACTGCAAAAAGTCCCCGTGTATTCTACCGCAGATTTGAATTTGGCAGCCCTCCGGGTTGTGGCGGATGCTGTTGTCTGTCAGATTGCGGAAGGCGCGCAGGAGGAGATCGGGATCTCCGTTTAAGATGAGCCCTTCCAGCGCGGTATCCAGTGCAAGATCCAGGGACCACTGATTAGAAAGACCATGGTTGTAGTAGGAGGCAATCAGGCTGCGAAGAAGAGAGGCAGGGTGGTACTCTTTTATTCGCAAAGGATAGTAGTTATATTCCAGACGAGAGGTAAGATTAAGATCCTCGATTAAGCGTTTAATAAGAAGGCTGTTCTCTCGAATAGAGGCAGCTTCTTTTTTTTCTTCTGAGTTTAAATTAGGGCTTTCGGCAAGGTTGTCGCTAAATCCCAGAATGAGAGAGAGAGGGGTTCGGATGTCATGGGAGACGCCGGAAATCCAATTGGTTCTTGTATGATCCCTCTTTTCTAAAACCTGCCGCTGAAAAACTAAAATGGCGGAGGCCTTATTGAGTTTCCCTGCCAGGTTGCCCACGATTCCCTGCTCGGGCAGGGTGAGAACCTTATCGCCTGTAAGCTGATCGATTCCATCTACCAGAGGCTTTAAGGAAATATAAAAGCGGTGTCCAAAAAGCAGGGCAAAGACAAAGATCAGCAGCAGATTGCTTAGGAAAACCAGCAGCAGGTATAGGGGAAGGGCGTGCATAAAATCTTCCTTGAATTCAACGGTATGTTTCCACATGGAATGGAGGGGAGTCGCTGTTACGAAGAGACCATCCGGGCGGACATGGACTTTTACAGGGTAGCCTTCCAGATACCAGCGTGAAAAGGATGCCACTTGGGTAAGCGAGTAAGTGCGCGGAAGATGGTCAGGAAGATGCCGGCTCCAAATGACCTGTCCTTCCTGATCGATCAGCATTGCGAAGGCAAGCTTTTCATCAATTAATTTTTGGGCATCTTTAGAAAGAACATATTCTCCGTGATCGAAAGTCAGCTGGTCAGACAGCCGGCTTGCCTGGGTGGATGCATAATTATTGGCTGTTTTATACCCAAACTGGTTCAGGAGAAAGAAGAATAAAAGCAGCAGATTAAAAATAAGAACGAGAACACAGATGGAGGCGGCGGTGAGAATGTAACGCCGGTATATTTTAAGCAGATCTTTCATGGAGAGTTACCTTGTATATCCTTTCTGTTTTATACTATATCAGGCGGTAGCCGATGCCTCTGGCAGTAAGGAGCCATTGGGGATGAGAGGGATCCTCTTCCAGCTTTTCGCGAAGACGCCTGATGTGTACCATCAACGTATTTTCGTAGGTATAGTAACCGTCGCCCCATACAGCGTCGCAGAGAGCGTCAAAGGTCACGATACGATTCCGGTTTTCATAGAGTTTCTTTAGAATCAGCAGCTCCTTAGCGGTCAAAGCTGTTTCTCCCTCAGAGGTTTCAACGGTTCCCCGGTCAAAATGAACGATGCGTTTCCCCAACTCTAAATCTGGGGCTTCTGATTGGATGAAACGATCCGAAAGATAGGTGCGGCGGAGAATGGCGCTGATTCTTAAGGTCAGCTCTTTGGGTAGAAAGGGCTTGGTCAAATAGTCATCTGCTCCAAGCCCTAGTCCCAGCAGGCGGTCGTTGTCCTCATCCCGGGCGGAGAGAAAGAGGATGGGAATGTCTGCTTTTGCACGGATTTCCTGGAAGAGAAAGAAGCCGTTTCCATCTGGAAGCATAACGTCTAAAATGATGAGATCTGGAAGCTTTTTTGCAAGCGCCGTTCTTGCTTCCTGACAGCAGGCGGCAGTGCTTAGGTTTGTGAAGCCTTCCCTGTTCAGTATGCGGGTCAGCATGGAAAGCAGTTCCTTATTGTCATCGATTAAGAGGATTTGGCATTCATAAATATGGTTCATGTATCGAGACTCTCCTGTAAGTGAATTGGTTTTGCTGTCTGTTTCTATTATTATAGAACAAATTTAGAAGGATTTCTCTTTTTTAAACAAAAATTAAGGTAAATGTAAGGCATACGTCATTGTCGTGTAAGAAAGAAGGCGTATGCTCTTTTTATACAGCAAAATGCATTTTGTTAAAAAAAATGATTAGAAAGGGAAAAGTGTATGGAATACATGGTAGAGACAAAAGGTCTGACGAAGCAGTATAGAGGCAAGGAGGTGGTCAAGGATGTGGATCTGAAGGTACCGAAAGCCTGTGTCTACGGCTTTATGGGTCCAAACGGGGCGGGAAAGAGCACTACCCTTAAGATGCTCCTTAGTCTGATACAGATTAGTGCCGGGCAAGTGACCATAGGAGGGAAGAGCGTCAATCGAAAAAACCGCATTGCCATCCTCAAAAATACAGGCTCCCTGATTGAGTCACCTTCTTATTATGGACATCTTACCGGACGGGAGAATCTGGAGATTGTGCAGACGTTAAAAAAGGTGCCAAAGCAGGAGATTGATAAGGTCTTAAAACTGGTTCGGATGGAAGAGCAGCAGGATAAGAAGGTGCGGGAGTATTCCTTAGGAATGAAACAGCGTCTTGGTCTTGCGGAAGCCCTTCTTGGCAGTCCCGCTCTTTTGATATTGGATGAGCCCACCAACGGTCTTGACCCGGCAGGCATTTCGGAAATCAGGGAGCTGATCCGGGAATTGCCGGAGCGTATGGGAATGACGGTGCTGGTGTCCAGTCATCTTTTGGGAGAAATGGATCAGATGGCAGATTATGTTGGAATTATCAACCATGGACAATTAATTTTTCAGGATAAACTGGAAGTCCTTCATGAGCACAGCAGGGGAAGCTTAAGATTGTGTGCAATGAATCAGGCAGCGGCACTTAGGGTTTTAAAGAGAGAGGGTATTTCCTGTACCCTTAAGGAGGGCGCGCTTGAACTGCCAAGGCTTTCAGATGATGCGACGGCACGTCTTATTGATCTTCTTTCGGGAGGAGGAGCCGGTGTATACCGGGTGGAGGAAAAACAAAAGAGCCTAGAGGAAATTTTCTTAAGCTTGACAGGAAGGAGGGGGAGTCTGTGATGTTGTGTGAATGGAAAACGGAATGGATGAAGGTGCGGCGCAAAAAAATTGTGCTGATACCTGCCGCTTTTCTCTTATTTACCTTTCTTTGGCTGTCCTGGGCGGTCCGCAGTACGCATGTGGATTCGGCGGAGGATAGCTGGATGTGGCTGTTATTGTGCATAAGTATTGTGAATACCATCTTGATGCCCACCATGATCGCCATGCTTGCAAGCCGTCTTTGTGATGTAGAATTAAAGGGAAATACGCTGAAGCTTCTCTGTACCATGGAGCGCAAAGGGCGGTTATTTGATATGAAGCTTTTGACAGGGGCTGTATATGTGGAAGGCTATGTGGCAATGGAGCTTGTAATGATGCTTGTGTTTGCACGGACGCACGGATTTGCAGGAGGATTAACGCTGCGGCATCTGATTTGTTTCCTGCTGCAGTGCGGGCTTGTGAGTCTGGGAGTATTGCTGTTTCAGATGCTTTTATCTTTGTTCAGCGCCAATCAGATTCTGCCTCTGGCTGTAGGGTTGGCAGGTTCTTTTCTGGGACTGTTCAGCTGGTTCATGTCTTCGCCTTTTTGGAGAGTAATTGTTTGGTCGTACTATAATCTGCTGGCATATATCGGACAGAATTGGGAGGAGAGCAGCCATGTTGTGAGCTTTTATGAAAGACCCTTGGACCAGACGGCGCTGGTAACGCTTTTGGCCGCGCTGTCCATCGGGTATGTTTGGAGCAGACAATTGTTTATGCGCCGCACACCGGGTTGCGGCTGATGACCTGAAAAAATATTTTTATGAAAGGAGTTCTTTATGAAAGAATTTTCTATGTTGGCAGCATGCTTGAAAACAGAACAAAAAAAACTAAAACATTCCCACCTGTGGCTGGTATTTGCGACAATTCCGCTGCTTCCAACAGTACTGGGTGGAGCAAATTATTTGAATAATCAGAGCTTATTAAGGGAAGGGTGGTATTCCCTGTGGACGCAGCATTCTTTATTCTATGCGTGTTTCTTCTATGGCCCTTTGATTGCCATTTACTGTTCTTATATCTGGAGAGTGGAGCATCTTAATTACAACTGGAATAGTCTGATGACTATGCCTGCGCCGGAGAGGGATATCTTTCTTGCGAAACTACTGATGACCCTGCGCTGCACGGTGATTTTGCAGCTCTTTGTAGGCTTGCTTTTTGTTCTCTCCGGAAAGCTTGTGGGGCTGCCGGGGGTTCCGCCGTTTGAAATCCTGCTCTGGCTGCTGCGCGGCAGTTTAGGGGGCATGATAGCGGCAGCGCTGCAGCTGGTACTTTCCATGATGATCCGAAGCTTTGCGGTGCCCATTGCGCTGGCGCTGCTTGGAAGCGTGGCAGGATTTCTACTGAGCAGTAAAGGATGGGGGCTGTTTTGGCCTTATTCTCTGATGATGGTGGGTATGAATGCAAACAAGAGCACGGATGTCCTTTCCAGTCCGGTTGGCTTTGCGGCAGCATTATGCGTATTTCTTTTGTTGTTTACCAGTATTGGGATTTGCTATTTAAAATATAAGGATGTGCATGCATGAGCAGCTGAAAACAATCGTGCATTTCTGGCGAAGCCCAACCAGGCGGTATGGTGTGCGGCGAACCGTAAAGGGGTTTATTTTCTTATTGGAAAAAAGGATTGGTTGTAATAAAATAGATATATATGGAGAAGGAAAGGGTGGTATTATGCTGAAGAACATCGTTTTTACGGAAAAGCCGGAGGAGGAGGCATTGAAAGAGCGGTTGAGGAGTGCACGGGAAAAGCTTTTCAGCCAGCAGATGCAGATTAAGGAGCATAAGCTTCCGGTGTTGGTTCTGGTTGAGGGGTGGGGAACTGCTGGAAAAGGCAGCGCCATAGGGCAGATGATTCAGAACATCGATCCCAGATTCTTTAAGGTGGCGACAATGGATCAGCCCACAGAGGAGGAGAGCAGGAAGCCGTTCTTATGCAGATACTTTACCAAGCTGCCGGAGGCGGGGAAGTTCATGCTTTTGGATTCCGGATGGATGGATGAGGTTACCAGAAAGTGTCTCCACGGGGAGATGGACAAAAAAACTTACGAGCAGCGGATTGGCAGCATTAGGAGGTTTGAAAGGCAGCTGACGGACAACGGATATCTGGTGATGAAATTTTTCTTTCACATCAGCGAGAAGGAACAGAAGAAGCGGATAGATGCGCTTAACAAGGATATCGACACCAGCTGGCGGGTCAGTGAAAATGATAAGTGGCAGAACAAGCATTATAAAAAGTGCGAGGAAGTGTTCAGTCGATACATGGAAGACACCAATGCGCCTTCTGCGCCGTGGTATATTATTGATTCTAAATCTAAGAAGTGGGCGGAACTGCAGGTTTTAGAGACGCTGACGCAGGGAATCGAGATTGCCATGCAGAATCGAAATCTGGCAGTGCCTTTATTACAGAATGTGTTTCCGCTCAAAAAAATGCCGAAGCTTTCGGAGATAGCTTTGGATGACAAATTCATGGAGGAGGAAGAATATAAGGAGGATCTAGACAGACTGCAAAAGCATTTAGGAGAACTCCATAACCGTCTCTACAGAAAAAGAGTGCCTGTCATCATTGCTTATGAGGGATGGGATGCGGCAGGAAAGGGCGGAAACATTAAGCGCATTACAGGTGCGCTGGATCCAAGAGGCTATGAGGTGCATCCAATTGCAAGCCCTGAGCCTCATGAAAAGGCAAGGCATTATCTGTGGCGGTTCTGGACCAGGCTTCCCAAGACGGGGCATGTGGCGATTTTTGACAGAACTTGGTACGGACGTGTGATGGTGGAACGGCTGGAAGGCTTTTGCAGCGAAAATGACTGGAAGAGAGCGTACAATGAAATCAATGAGTTTGAGAAAGAGCTCCATGACTGGGGGGCAGTGATTATCAAGTTTTGGGTGCAGATTGATAAAGATACCCAGCTTGCCCGCTTTAATGACAGACAGAACACGCCTGGGAAGCAGTGGAAGATTACGGAGGAAGACTGGCGCAACAGGGAAAAGTGGGATGAATATGAGGTGGCAGTGGACGAGATGATACAAAAGACCAGCACGGTCTATGCACCTTGGCATATCTTGGAGTCGGTGGATAAGAAATATGCCAGGATCAAAGCGCTTAAGATTGTGATTGAAGAATTGGAAAAGGTACTTGGATAGAAAGCGTTTGACCAGTCGGAGTAAAGCTTCCGGCTGGTTCTTTTATAATGTTTAAAAGGAGTCTATTTAACTGTTTTCTCGCTGATAAACGGCTCGTACATCATAATAGCGGAATTTTGTACGATTAACTGTTCCTTGAGCAGATTGTCTGCCAGATCATATTTTTGCTGGTATAATTCATTATGTCTGCTGTATCCGCCCCAGAATTCGCTTCTCATTTCATGATTCCGTTCGATGATCTCGTAGCGGTATTCCGGGCTGGAGGAGACGCGCCATTGTCCATGGAGGTAGGTATCATCCATCCAGATGGACAACTGGTATGTATCAGATGTGTTGTTGCGGATCATCAAGTCTCCGTGGGGATAAAAGCAGGTGGCGCCGCTGCCGAAAGGCTGGGTCCGATTGGAATCAGGAAATACGTCATAGCTGTGGCGGTGCCGCTCCGTTACGGTAAGGGGTGTGTGGATGGTCATCCAGAAAATCAAATTGGAAAGCTGGCAGAGACCGCCGCCGCACCCCGCATGAAAGGTGCCGGATTTTAAGACCATTCCGTCTAAATAGCCTTTGCGCCTGGAAGGCTTTCCAATCAGTTTCCAATAGCTGAATACCTCGCCCGGACGGAGAAGGATTCCGCTTACTTTGGCACTGGCAAGCCTTAAGTTCGTAACTTTGTTGTGCTGCATCCACATATCTACATCTTTTAATTTTCGGAAAAGAGGAGTCTTGTGCGTAAAATAAACGAAGGGAAGATGAGAGGACTGTCTGGTTTTGGCAAATTGCCTGTTCATTGTAAGCCATAGCAGATGACGGAGAAAACTATAGTAGATAAGACCTAGTTTGCTCCTTAGGGCGGAACGTTTGATGGGTTTTTGCATAGCGTTATTTTTCATAGAATACCTTCTTACTGAAATGTGGTACCTAATTGTGTATGAGCTTAATTTTAACACTTTTAGTAGATTATAACAATGGCAATCTTGACATGCTTCTTATTTTTTAGATGATCTCATAAAAATTTTACGCTATAAGTTGTGCTTCCATAGGAATCCATTTATAATAAGATTAGTTGTATAAATGGACATATCGGCTGGACTATATAGCTGTAAAATGAAGTAAGAAGAGGATGATATTCTATGGCAAGGACGGTGGCAATCGGGCATCAGAATTTTGAGACGATACGGAAAAATGATTTTTTTTATATTGATAAAACCTCCTTTATACGTGATTGGTGGGATGGCGGGGATAGTGTGACGTTAATTACAAGACCGAGGCGTTTCGGCAAGACACTTACGATGAGCATGGTGGAGCAATTCTTTTCTGTTGAGTATGCAGGAAGGGAAGACAGAGCCGGAACGCTTCTACCTTGGTTTCGTGTTAGGACTGATTGTTGAATTGGCGGGACGCTACGCGGTGACTTCTAATCGGGAGTCCGGTTTTGGTCGCTATGATGTAATGTTGGAACCTCATAAGAAAGAGGATAACGGGATACTTCTAGAATTTAAGGTTAGGGACCCAGAAGAAGAAGGTTTTGATTAAGAAGGGATAAAATAGAATTTGAATTTATATTTGACATGATGTGACTGCTGTGATAGTCTGAATGTATAGACTATCACAGCAGTCACATTTTTGTGGCAGTGAATAACGTTCTGCCAAGGAAAGAAGGTCTGTGTTTACCTGGCTGTAGAAAGTTATGTGCGAGAAAGGAACGAAGATACCATGAAATTATTTGATTCAGAACGAAAGGTAATGGAAGTGCTTTGGCGGGAAGGGGAAATGGCGGCAGGGCAGATTGTAAAGATTTTAAAGGAAGAGACCGGGTGGAACAGGAACACCACCTATACCGTCATCAAGAAATGTGTGGATAAAGGCGCTATCAAAAGGCAGGAGCCGGGCTTTGTGTGCAGCCCGTTGATTTCCAGGCAGGAAGTGCAGGATTATGAGACGGAAGAGCTGATTGATAAGATGTTTGATGGTTCTAAGGAAAAGTTTTTTGCCGCCTTTTTGGATGGTAGAAAATTGTCGAAGCAGGAAGTGGATCAGCTTAAAAAGCTAATTGATGACTTGAACTGAGTAGAAGTGATGACAGTTTAGGAGGGTATGAAATGAGTCTGATACAGATGAGTGCAGCGGCGGGGATTTTGATTTTGGGGATTGTTCTGTTCCGTTCCCTATTGGTACACCGCCTGCCGAAGAAAGTGATGATTTTGCTTTGGGAAATTGCTATTTTGCGTTTGCTGCTTCCCTTAGCCGTCCCGATTCCCTTAGATATTCCAGAGCCCTGGGCGGATGCCAGAAGCTTGGTCGCAAACGATAAAGCGTATCATGTTACGATTGCAACATACGATGGCCATTTTGGGGAAATGAAGACCCAAGAAATTGCCAATATAAGTTTTGACGAAACGGAAGGGATGGATGCAAGTACTGTCTGTGGAATCGTTTATCTGCTGGGGACAGCAGTTATGCTTTTAGGTTCTGTTTTTCTTTATGTGCGTGACAGCAGACTGTTTAAGGAGGGGCTTCCCATGCCGGAACAGGAGAAGGAGAGGCTGATTGCTCTAGCAGCAAAAGAAGAGAAAGACAAACAGCAGCTGCGGGAAATCAGATTTCAGACATCTGACCGCACAGCAACACCTGTGACTTATGGGGTGATACGTCCGGCAATTGTCTTTCCTAAAGGATTTTCGTTAAGGGAAGATGAGGAGATAAGTTTTTGCCTCCGACATGAATGGGTGCATATAAAGCATCATGATAATTTGAAAAAACTGATTGCCCATCTGGCGCTGTGTGTCCACTGGTTCAACCCTTTTGTGTGGGTGATGTATCTGCTCTTTAACAGGGATATGGAGCTTTTGTGCGACGAGACTGTGGTGCGCCACAGCGGCGGGGAAAGACGGGAGTATGCGATGACGCTGTTGTCCATGGCATCATGTAGAGGATTGGGATTCGGTACCGGGCTGGGGTTTGGGAAAAATGCCGTAAAGGAGAGGATTGTAGCGGTCATGACATTCAAAAAGACGACGCTGGTGGGCGTGCTGGCAGCAGTTTTCGCAATCAGTATGGCGCTGACTGTTTTTTTTGTCACAAATTCTGAGGCTTATGCTATGAGATTAGGGTCATTTGACGTATCGGAAGCTGATAGTGGACAGATCAATGTGGCTTATGCAGAGGAGGCAACGGTAAATGTGACGGAAGATGTGTCTTCCTCTTTGCAGGAGCAGGAATATGCAGACGATGTGATACAGGAGGTGACTGTTATCCAGGCCTATGAGGGTGCGGAGTACACGGCGAGTGCGCAGGATGTGATTGAACAGGTAAAGGAGAGCGGAGATACAGAGTATGTGGTTAGCGCTTCAACAGAAGCGGCGGTGGCGGAGGAAAGTGCGTACCTGTCAGACAGTATAAGACAGTTTGTGGAAGGTCTGGTTGATGAATTTGGCATATACGGACTCAGTGCAGAAATAAATGATAATGATTACCAGCTTTATTATGAGGGAGAGCCTATCTACTTTTTTGCAGATAACAAAGCGAAAATCGGGTTCCGGGGAAGAGTGACGAGCCAGCCGGCAGACGCAACTCACGGCGATACGGGGGTAATCACGGATCGGAATGAGGAAGGAGAAATCGTTGGCCTGATACATTTGTCTCCCGAAGAATCTAAGATTTATTCAGAGTTATGGTGGTAGATAATTTTTAAAAGTGTCTTTTAGTGAAAAGAAAGTATTCTGTGAAAGCAGAATACTTTTTTTGTTAAAATGTGCTGTGGCTGAATTACAAAATGAAGTAGTATTGAATGATGTTAGAGTTTGCCATAAATTTTAGATTGACATGATATGACTACTATGATAGTCTTAACAAGAAGACTATCATAGTAGTCATTATTGCATTTAGGAAATACACAAAGTATAATGGCAACTTGTGAAAACGGAAGGAGTATCAGGAATGAAACGAAGATTAGGGAAAAGACTTATCTGTCTGTTTGTGGCAGCGCTGATGGTGTTGGCGATGGGCTGTACCAGTGTTACAGAGGGAACGAACGCCGATGGGGAGTCAGACGTTGCTATGGGACGATATGCGGAGGAGGAGATCAATTTAGCCGAGATGGTGGGAACAGTCAGCGGAATGAAAAAGCTTTCAGATGGGACATTGCTGATTACGGACCGTCAGATGGGTGTTTTGAAATCCAAGGACAATGGAGCTACATGGGAAAGCGAGAACAGCCAGTGGCTTGAAGATAAACTGAGCGCAACCTATGTCATGGATATACAGATAACGGAAGACGGCACTCTTGGAATTATTTATGACGATTACGAGGCAAGAAATCACACAGAGGAAGATGCCGCAGCAGATGTAGAGGGAGAAGAAAGCGAAAACAGTACAGAAGAAGATTCAGAGGAAGCCAAAGAGGATGTACAGGAATCGGATTCCGCGTTCGACCTGTCGCCGGAGTGTGCGTTGGTAAAGGCGGATGGAACAGTCATCCCCGTTGCGCTGGCTGTTACCGAAGAAGAAATGTACCCTAACAGGATCTGGATGTCGGATACAGGAAAGATTTTTGTAACCACGTTAGGGGATACGATATACGAGGTAAAGGAGGACGGCAGCAGTGAGTCTTACCTTACGTTGGAGGGCAGACCCATGCAGATTTCGTTTAATAAGGATAAGATGATTGTAGATGGGTATGGCTTTAAGGCACCTCTCATTTACGACATGGATAAAAAGACGTACATAGAAGATACGGCGCTTAATGCGTTTGTGGAGGAGCAGTACGGCGAGCGGGGATTTAATGGCGGAAGCTGGTATGACCTGGCGTATTTCTTTGACACTGAGGGTGCGCTTTATCTGGCGGGTAAAAAAGGACTGCACCGCCATGTGATTGGAGAAGAAGAGTTTGAGCAGCTGATTGACGGGGCGCTTTCCCGTTTGGGCAGCCCTCAATATGGCATCAAAGATATGGTTATGTTGGAAAAGGAAAAATTCCTTGCTGTCTTTAACAGCGGCAAATTGGTAAGATTTTCTTTCGACCCCAATATGCCTTCTGTTCCTGGCAATATTTTAAAATTATATAGCCTCGAGGAAAGCTATGACCTTCGGGTAGCAATTTCTTTATATCAGGTCAGCCATCCTGACGTATTTGTGGAATATGAAATCGGAATGGCGCAGGGCAGCGGCGTGACCAGGGAAGATGCGCTCAAAAAACTGAATACAGAAATCATGGCGGGGGAAGGACCCGACCTTTTGATGCTGGATAAGCTTCCCATGGATTCTTATATCGACAAGGGACTGCTTCTGGATTTAAGCGGTACAATTGAGGGGCTTTCAGAAGAGGATGAATTGTTTGAAAACCTTTTCTGGGCATTGCAAAGAGAGGACGATGCCCATACCGGCATCTATGCCGCGCCGGGACAGGCAGCCTTTCCGGTCATGCTGGGGAGAGAACAGTATGTTACAGGGATGAAGGACCTTACTTCTGTGGCAGATAAAGTAGAGCAGATTCGGGCGGATCACCCCGGAAAAGATATTCTGGGCATTTGTTCTGAAAAAGGAATCATGAAGATTTTTGCCGTAGCGAGTGCACCTGCATGGAAAAAGGACAATGGGGAAATAGACAGGGAAGCGGTGGAAGCATTTCTTGCACAGGTGAAAAGAATCTACGATGCGCAGATGGATGGTATCTCCCAAAAGAGCATAGACAGGTATAACTCTTCCGGCAGCTGGTATTCGGAGCAATTGGGAGATAAATGGGCGTACGAGCTTTCGCTGTACGGTTTAAACACGCTGGATTACGTGGGGGATTATACTCAGTTCATGGTGGGCATGACCACATACCCTTACGGCTATTATGACATCACCTCCGCTGCCAAAGCAAAGGGATACGAGGATACCTTGCTTGTGCCTATGACAGGGCTTTGCAGCAACGTCTTTGTGCCCCAGACCATGCTGGGAATCAGCGCTTCTTCTTCCCAAAAGGACTTAGCAGAGGATTTCTTAAAGGCATTCCTGGGAAAAGAAACCCAGTACGCACTAGGCGGTCTTTCCGTTAACAAAGCGGCGCTGGAAGAACTCTTTACACCGAAAGAGGAATACCTGGGTGAAAATAATCTGTATGGGTCGATGGCAAGGATTGATGAGGATGGCGTGGAAGTGACTCTGGATGTTTATTTCCCGGATGAGGATGAAATAAAGACCCTGAAGGGATGGATGGAAAGTGCGGATACACCTTATATAGAGGATACCGTTTTTGAAGAGACGGTGTTTGAAGAGGGCGCAAAGTATATACAGGGAAATCAAAGTCTTGAGGAGACCTTAGATGCCATTTGGCAGAAGCTTGCGATCTATATGTCGGAGTAGAGAGGCGGTTCTATGGCAAAAAAGAAAAAAAGATTATTCTGCTTCTTTGTATTTCCCGGATTTGCCGGAATCATGGTCTTTGTGCTGGCGCCTTTTGGGGATGTGGTGAGGAGATCTTTTTTGGGGGCGGTAACGGGAGAGTTTAATGGGATCAAAAATTATCAGTACATTTTTCAAAATCAGGCATTTTTGCTGGCGGTGAAAAATACATTCCGGTTTACGTTAGTGGGCATACCGCTGCTGGTTTTGTCGGGATTTGCTGCAGCGCTTTTGCTCTGTAGTCTGAAGAAAAAAGGATGGATCAAATCTCTTTATTTGTTTCCCTTTGCTATGCCTACGGCAACCATTGTACTGGTGTGGAAAATGGCGTTTTACAAGCAGGGATTTTTGAACCTCACTCTCACCAATCTGGGTGCGTGGACAGGACTGTGGGGAGAGGTGCATAGAGAATATTTAGGACTGGGGGATGCTTTCTGGGTGTTGACGGGAAGTTATGTGTGGAAAAATATGGGATATACCGTTATTTTGTGGATGGCGGGTATCTTAAGCATCCCTGTCCAGCTCTTGGAGGCGGCGAGGGTGGACGGCGCGGGAAAATGGCAGCGCTTGTGGTATGTGATTCTACCAAATCTGAAAGGGAGCCTTTATACGATTGTTGTTCTGTCTTTTCTAAATTCCTTTAAGATTTACCGGGAGGCGTACCTTACAGCGGGGGCTTACCCTGATAAAAGCATCTACCTTTTGCAGCATCTGTTCAATAACTGGTTCGTGAATCTGGAATTGGATAAAATGGCGGCAGCGGCGGTGTGTACGGGAGGATTTCTGATGATCGTGATCCTTCTGCTGCAAAGGCTATGGGATAAAGGGGAAGGATAAAATGTCCGGGCAAATGAAAATGATAGGTTTAATAATAAAAAAGTGGAATATAAAGATGAATTTGGAAAAAGGCTTTGCTCTTTTTCTGCTGCTTATCCCTGCTGTGCTGGTGATCCTGCCGCTGCTCCTTTTATTGTCGGGTTCACTGATGGATATATGGGAACTTTCAGGGTATCTGAAAGCAATGTTCTCGGATGGAAATGAATTTATCAGTTGGAAACTGATGCCGGATTATCCTTCCTTTGCAAATTATAAAAAGCTTTTGTTTGAGACGCCCCAGTTTTTTGTGTTGTTCTGGAATTCTATAAAACTGGCAGCATGCATTCTGGCGGGGCAGCTCTTGGTAGCAGTCCCCGGGGCGTGGGGATTTGCCGTTTATCAGATAAAGGGAAGCAGGGCATTGTTCGCCATTTATGTGGTGTTGATGCTTCTGCCCTTTCAGGTGACCATGCTTTCCAGTTATCTGGTACTAAATAAGCTTCATCTGTTAAACACTCATCAGGCGATCATTCTTCCAGCAGTTTTTTCCACCTTTCCGGTCTTCTTATCCTATGGGGGATTTCGGAGCATTCCGCCTCAGATTTTGGAGGCGGCGCGGATAGACGGCGCCGGTGAACTTGCGATTTTTGTAAAGCTGGGGCTTCCCTTGGGGAAAAGCGGTCTGCTTTCCGCCATGGTGCTGGGCTTTTTAGAATATTGGAATCTGATGGAACAGCCTATGGCATTTCTGGAGGAAAAAGCCTTATGGCCGCTCTCTTTGTACCTGCCGGAAATTACTTTAGGACAGGCAGGATATGCCTTTTGCGCCAGCGTGATCATGTTGATACCGGCGGCGTTCGTATTTGTGATGGGGCAGGATTATCTGGAACAGGGAATTATCTATTCAGGGCTTAAGGAGTAACGGAAAAATGGCAGAAGAAAGGATGGAACAATGAAAAAAGTAATGGCAGGGTTTGCTGCTTTTCTGGTATTTATGATTATTTGCACAGTGATTTCAAAAAGCGTCTACGCATATCGGCTTCCTATGGTGAGTACCTGTTGTCCGGAGACAAAATACATAGAGCACAAAGTGGAAGCGCAAGGAATTGTGGTGGCAGGAGGGGAAAAGACGGTGACATATCTGCCGGGGGTCAGGATTGATTCGATTTTTGCCAAGGAGGGCGAGCGTGTGGAGGAGGGCGACCTTCTGATGCAGATTGATCTTGCGGACTTAAAAGAACTGATGGACAAGAAGCAGGACGAGATTTCCCAGCTTTCCTTACAGATAAACGCTATTTTAAGTAATCAGGAAATTGCCCGTCAGAAAAAGGAGTTAGAGCTTCAACGGGCGAGAGAGGATTATGATACAACCGCTCGCATTGAGGACACCCAGGTGGGGCGCGCCCTTGAAAGCTATGTCAGGGCAGAGGAGGATCTGGAAGAAGATGGAGGAGATGAGGCATTAAAGGATGCGCTGCAAAGCGCCGCATATGATGAGGCGGATGCCAGGGCAAAACGAGACGAAGCGGTGAAGCAGGCGGAAAGGGCAGTGGAGGATCTGCTCTTGCCGGAGGAAGTTACGGCAGAGCTCGAAAGAGCGCAATTAGAGCGATCAGCGCTCTTAGAGGAAATGCATGAATTTCAGAGCGTGTTGGATAAGCAGGGGGCAGTGATGGCACCCTATGGCGGCGTTGTCACGGAAGTTTTCGTAAGACCGGGAGACCGGGTGCCGGATACCGCAGTCTTGCTTTTATCTGACGAGACGCTTCCCTGTCAGCTTAAGGTTACCCTGGACGAGGAGCAGAAAAAATATATTGGTCTGGGGGACGAAATCTCAGTGGAATTGGAAGGAAAAGGAAGCGCGCTGGAAGAGAAGGTTGCCTATCTTGCGGAGAGCAGGAGCATTCCTGGGAAATATGAGGTATTGGTCAAACTGCCAGAAAATATGGGAATTCCGGGGGCAGCAGGGAGTATTGCAAGGTCTGATACGGGAGAAAAGCACAGACTCTGCCTGCCGGTCACTGCCCTTCACACAGAAAATGATAGAAATTATGTTTACGTGTTAAAGGAAAGAGAAGGGATTCTTGGACAGGAATACTATGTGGATGAAGTAAATGTCAGGGTGATTGATAAAAATGAAAACTGGGCCGCCATTGAAGAAGGGATGCTGGATCAGGAAAGCGTGATTATCTTATCTGCTACCAGAGAGTTTAAAAGAGGGGATACTGTCCGGTGGGAGGAGTGACGGTTCCCCTTGCTTCATGTGTCAAGTAATTCTTTTTAAAGAAGTATTAGATGCATATCCCTTTTTGCGGTATTGCAAGGGAGTGATTCCATACTGTTTTTTAAAAACATTCTGAAAATAGGCCTGGCTTGAAAAGCAGAGATAACTGCTGATTTCAGCCAGGCTTTTGTTACTGTATGCCAGTAGTCTTTTTGCGTCTTCAAGACGACATTTGGTAATATAGGCGCTGATGGGCATGCCCAGTTCTTCTTTAAAGTGTTTCATGGTATAGGAACTGCTTCGGTGAATCTGCCGGGCTATGTCATTAATGCTGATTGATTCATTTGTATGGCTGCGGATATAATCCATGCATTGATAAATTTCTGAAGTGACGCCTTCGGGTATGTGTGCCTCGTTGACCCTCTGGCAAAAATCCATTATCATGATGTACTGAAGTTTATTAATATCTTCAATCGATTGAAGATATTCACATTTCTGAACGTAAAAGTCTATGAGCTGATAAGTTTTTTCGATATCCATACCTCCGGGAATAGCGCCGAGCATACCAATTTTTGTGGCTAAACCAATAAAGATATTTTTGGAATGACGCATAGGAGTATGCGCCATTTTTCCTTCTTTCAATGTCATTTTGTTGGAATGTAAAAAGGATTTCAATTGTTCCATATTTCCGTTTCGTATATATTGATACATTTCCAGTTCAAAATGGTATGAATTATGGGAATTATCGTTTTCCATATATTCTATAATATCGCTTGATGGATATGGGTCTGAATTAGCGGAATAACCTGTGTCTATACTAGTAAAATCAGGAAAGTCAATTTCTTTATGATTCAGACAGAGGTGGAGAAAGGCAAGATATCTGCAAAGTTGCAGATGACTGGTTCGGGGAATGGCGCAAAGAAATTCTGTAAGCCGTTCACGTTCATCCAGCGGAATTGTTAATTCGCGCATGAACTGACGAACAAGCTGACTGGTCACGGGTACACTGAAAGCAGGCCCCACAATCAAATCGTAATCGGTGTTTTCTATTTGTACCCTTCCGTATTCCAGATCAGGAGAATAACCGCAAAATCCAGGATTATGATCTGTAGGATAAATCCGCCAGGCTGCTTGTGAAGTTACGGGCAGCATCTCCTTCATGGCTGAATACTCCACATGTCCATTTTTCAGAAGAAATATGGGAATATTTGTTGCACCAAAGAAATTTTTGCAAAAAGAAATATAGTTCATACGAAATACCTCCAATGTTCTTAGTATACATTTTAAAATGATAAAAGACAAGATATAATATTACAATTTTAAGTCGTATTTTGTAATAATCTAAATAGAATATTTGATAGAATTGATATCAAATATAGAATTTATGGAGAAGACACATGAAAAAAAATATTAGTATTCATAAGGCAGAAGCAAACAAAGGGGTGTTAAATTTTGCACATCTTCTTGATGCACCGGCGGGAAAACATGGATTTGTAAAAGCAAAAAGGGGACATTTCTATTTTGAAGACGGAACCCGTGCCAGATTTCTTGGGTTTAATGTGGCGGCAAGGTCTAATACGCCGGATCATGAAACCGCAGATAAAATGGCAGCACGCTTTGCAAGCATGGGGGTAAATATGATCCGTCTGCATGCTGCGGATGCACCTGTCGGAAAGGAGCCGGGAAGCTGGAGCAGTTGTATGGAAGCACCGCTATTAGATTATCAAAATGGAAACGGCAGAGAGTTTAACAAAGAAGGTCTCGACCGCTTTGATTATTTTGCAGCCAAGCTGAAAGAAAAAGGAATTTATCTGCATATAGACTTGATTGTAGCAAGGGACTTTAGGGAAGGGGATGGATTGGATTATCCAGGCAATCCGGGTTCATGCCTTAAGCGGTTCCCGATGTATAACAGGCGGATGATTGAACTACAGAAAGAGTATGCGAAAAAGCTCTTATGTCATGTGAATCCATATACCGGGTTGGCGCTGGTGGATGATCCGGCAGTCGTTGTCGTTCAAATCAATAATGAGGAATCTGCCATCAATGGTACGATGGGAACCGACGGGCGGGAGGATATGCAGCCTTATAGAGACGAAGTGCAAAGAAAATTTAATCATTTTTTATTGATGAAATATGGTTCAAGAGAGCAACTTAAGAAAGCATGGACCAATGATGGAATATGTGCATTGGGTGATGAGGAAGATCCGGAAAAGGGAACAGTCTTGGGAGTGGAAGGAGATGCCTATCAGCCGGTTAATGACCCGGCAGCAGAATGGGACAGTGCGGTGAATCCTGCCCGGTATGCAGATTTCATGGAATTTGGAATATGGATCAACAGAAATTTTTATCAGATGATGAAGGACTATCTTCGTTCCCTGGGAGTAAAGGCGCCAATTGTCACCAGCAATTTATTGACGGGTGCAGCGGATATATATGGGCATATAGATGGAGATGTCATAGAAAATAACAGTTATTTTAATCATCCGCTGTTGCCGGTGCAAGATAATACTTATCAGGTGTTAGGGCCCAAAGAATATGTGTCTGTAAATCCGTTGACGATGCAGAGAGGAGGGAAGCCAAAAACCACATCGCTGCTCAGTCTTGCGTCTGAAGCGATTTTAGAGGGAAAACCTTTTATACTCAGTGAATGGAATGAATATGGTCTGCATCCGTTTCATTCTACATCGCTTGTGCATACAGTTGCCTATGCCTGCCTGAATGACTGGGATGGCTTAATCCTTTATAATCATCACACATCTGAACACTGGAATGACCAGCCTGCAGATGAAATTTTAAGTATATTTGATGTTTACAATGATCCGGCTGTGGTGTGCCAGTGGGGATTTATGGCTTCTATTTTTTTGAAAAGATTGGTGTCAGCAGCGAAGCATCGAGTGGATGTGGTTTATACACAAAACGATTTGCGGACACTGCCCATTGCCCATGCAATGCCTTCTACCTTCTTTCCTTATGTGACTGCCATGCGGAATGTATTTCTGGATGGAGGAGACAGCTATCAGGGAGACGCAGATGTGGCGGTAAATGCCGGTTTTTTAAATGGAGCTGATTTGTCAGATGCACAGCATAGTGTGTATTATGCTTGGTCTTCCTACAGAGATGCGGCTCGTCGGTACAAAGAGGAGTATCGGATGACGAGGGCAGCGAAAGGTACAAGAAAACTTCATCAGGGGGTGCATTTGGGAGAACAGGTACTTGTATTCGATGAGATTGCCCAAATTGCCCAGAATGGAGATTACAGTGTATTTGCAAAAATAATGGATCAGGCAATGAAGGAATGGGGTATTTTGCAGGAAGATACTGGTCTTGTGGAAGGAAAATTCATTTCCGACACAAAAGAAATTATATTTGACCCCGCTCGTTTGCAATATATGATTCACACACCGTATTGCGCATATTTTAGCGGAGTGCCTGATGATAAAGTTGTGCTCTCGGATCGGATTATGTTGGAGGTAAAAAATGAAAGGATTACGCTGGCATTGATTCCGGTAGAGGGAGATTTGCTTGCTGATGCAAAGGAATATACTTTTGCTGCAATGGGGAGCACGGGAATGGACAAGACTGTCTATCAGCCAGGAACGGAGCGGATGGGGCGTATCTTCACCAAGGTAGTGACAAGAGGTAAGCTATATGCGGAAACGCTGGAAGGAGCGCTTTATGTAAAAGCGAAAGAGGCGGAGCTTAGGATTTTGAGTCCTGTTGGGGATGTTCTTGCAAAAATGGCAGGATGCAGGACGGAGAAAGGTATTTGTTTTGCTTTAGATGGTGAGATTCCTGGAATACAATATCATCTGATTATAAAGTCGTGATGCTTATGGGTATGACAAAATATGGATAGATAAAAAAATATAATATTGCAATACTACGTGTAATTTTACAATAAATAAGTAGATTGTTATGATAACATTTTCAATACAGAAAGCAAAATTTCTAACTATTAATGAGAAAGAGAGGGAAAAAAATGAAAAAGAAATTAATTGCAGGCATTATGGCAGTTGTCCTGGCAGCCGGGTTACTGGCAGGATGTGGGGGAAATAGCAGTTCTTCGGAGAGTGCGCCGCCAGCAGCGGAGGAGGAAGCCGTAAATCAAGGGGCTCCGGCAGAGCCGCAACAGGCGGATACCACAGAGGCAACGGGTGAGGATGTGACAATCAAGGTGGCTATATGGGATTATTCCAGTACAGAATATTATAAGACAATGTTTGATGCTTTTCGTGAAACGTATCCCAACATAGCTATTGAAATTGTAGAATTTACGTCTGACGAGTATGATACAGTCATTACGACCCAGTTAGGCGGTCATCAGGATTTCGATGTCGTATTTATGAAGGGAACACCCAGTCTGGCAGCCTTGATTAATCAGGGGCATGTGTATGCATTGGATGATTTGCTTGCAGGCGATGAAAGCTTTGATGCGGATGCCTATGCAGGTCTGGTTGATGCGCTTAGTCTGGAAGGACATACTTACGCGCTTCCTTTTCGTTATGATAACAATTTGCTGTTTTACAATAAAAAATTGTTTGATGATGCAGGAGTTGCATACCCAAAGGATGGTATGAGCATGGAAGAATATCATGCATTGGCTAAGCAGATGACCAGCGGGGAAGGCAATGACAAGGTATATGGTGCACTTGTAGCGCAGTGGGTCGGCAATGCTTATATGTATGCTGCAAGAACGGAAGAGTTTGTTTTTGATGATCCGACCACATATGAAGCATTGATTCCATATTATAATGAAATACTTGCCATGCAGGATGAAGGGATTATCTATGATTATGGTATGTTGAAAACATCTAATCTTCATTATACAGGTATCTTTTATAAACAACAGACAGCAATGCTTCAAATGGGCACGTGGTTCGTAAATAACTTGTTTGAAAATGTGCAGGATTTTGAGTGGGGAGTATGTTCTATGCCAAACAATGTGGGCATGGGGAATGAAAACTGCATCGGCGGTGTCACCCCGGTTTCTATTGGTGCCTACGCGAAGCATCCTGCAGAAGCTTGGCAGTTCATTAAATATGTCTGCGGTGAGGAAGGCGCTAAGACACTTGCATCCTGCGGTGTTATTCCTGCTTATAGTTTAGGGGCAGTTGGAGAAATTTTTGATGCGGCGCCGCAAACTTATGCAGGAGCTCCTGAAAATTTATCGAAGTATTTATCCTGTGAGAAGAAAGTAATTGAGCAGCCGATGAATGCAAAGGGCGGAGAAATCGCCACGGTGCTTGAGGAAGAAAATAGTGCAATCATGACAAAGAGTGTCACGCCGGAAGAAGGGGTTTTGAATATGATTGACAGGGTAAATGCTATTTTGGAAGAATAATCAGCTGAGATTTACATGATTTTTAGGAGGCCGTCCGAAGTGATTGCGTTTCGGACGGCTTTTATTCCCGCAGGCAGTAAGCTGGGGAAGGCAGACTGCAGTGTGCAGGAAGGGAGGATTTATTTTATGGCTAAAGGAAAAAAAACATTGGTTGCGTATTCCTTTATTCTGCCGAGCTTAATTGGCTTTTTGATATTTACATTTATGCCGATTATATGCTCGCTGTTTCTTAGCTTTTGCGAGTGGGATTCAGGGAATCCAATTAAGTTCGTGGGGATTAAGAATTTTTCTTATATGTTTTTAAAAGATAAAAGTTTTTGGATTTCATTAAAAAATACTGTTTATTATACAGCTCTGACAGTGCCATTGACGATGATAATAGCTTTATTTCTGGCAATTTTGATGAATAAGCCGTTAAAAGGACGCGTCTTTTTCCGCTCTGTTTTATTTTTCCCGTATGTGGCATCTTTAGTTGCGATAGCAGTGGTATGGATGGCGCTGTTTAATCCAGAGATCGGTCCAGTTAATAGTGTCTTGAGAATGCTCGGAGTTGCCAATCCGCCTAGGTGGGCAGCATCTACTACATGGGCGATGCCGACGATTATAGGACTCACTGTATGGAAGGAAATGGGCTATTACATGATTGTTTATCTGGCGGCGCTTCAGGGAATCTCCAAAGATCTGTATGCGGCAGCTTCCTTAGACGGCGCGAATAAGTGGCAGCAGTTTTTGCATGTTACATGGCCGGGGATTACACCGACTACCTTCTATATATTGATGATGTTGATGGTAACGACATTTAAGTCTTACGACATAATGTATATAACGACGCAGGGGGGACCGGGGGAATCTACTAAAGTTTTGGCTTACCATATTTTTAATCAGGCATTTGTAAATTCAAAATTTGGTTATGCCAGCGCCGTTTCCATGATTCTGCTTGTGATCATTTTAAGCGCTACATTGATTCAATTCAGGTTTGAGAAGAAGTTTACCAGCAATCTATAAAGGGGGATCAATGAAATGGCAAATAGCAGGAAAAAAATAAATAAAAGAATAAAGACGGTATTATTATATGCGGTATTGATTTTTATGGCGTTTATCATGCTGGTTCCATTTGCATGGATGATTTCAGCATCATTGAAAATAGAAAAAGATGTGTTTTCTTTTCCGATTATTTGGATACCAGAAGTACCGCAATGGAGCAATTATAAAGAAATCTGGCAGAAGGTTCCGCTTCTCACCGGTTTTTTTAATAGCTTAAAGCTGACAGTGTTGGTTACGCTCTTGCAGTTTATTACATCATCGCTGGCAGCATATGCATTTGCGAAATTGAAATTTAAAGGAAGAAATGTCATTTTTATGATATATATTATGACAATTGCCGTTCCATGGCAGGTATATATGGTGCCGCAGTACAAATTGATGACATTGCTTGGGCTGACGGACAGCCACTTGGGGCTTATTTTAATGCACACGTTTACAGCAACAGGTGTCTTTTTAATGAGACAGTTTTTTATGGGAATTCCGGAAGAATTGTTAGAAGCAGCCAGAATCGATGGATTGAGTGAATATGGAATTTGGGCAAAGCTGATGTTGCCTTTGTCAAAGCCGGTTATTGCAACTCTTTGTATTACTTCTTTTACTTTTGAGTGGAACGATTTTATGGGACCTTTGATTTATTTATCTTCAACCAATAAAAGAACGATTCAGGTAATGCTCAGGATGTTCAATACGCAGTATTCTTCCAGCTACGCATTGATTATGGCAGCGGCTGCGGTTGCTCTGCTTCCGGTGCTGATTATGTTCATGTTTCTACAGAAGTATTTTGTAGAAGGAATTGCAACAACAGGTATAAAGGGATGATGTATTAGGGAGGAATTGCAACATGAAACAAAGAATCAGGATTCATAAGGCAGAGCCTAACAAGGGAGTGCTTGATTATTCTTACTTGCTTGATGCGCCTGCGGGAAAGCATGGGTTTGTGGAGAATCGAAAAGGACACTTTTATTTTGAGGATGGAACACGTGCCAGATTTCTTGGATTTAATGTGGCGGCAAGATCAAATACGCCAGATCATGAAACGGCGGACAAAATGGCAGAACGTTTTGCAAGTATGGGCGTCAATATTATTCGTCTTCATGCGGCAGATAGACCAATTGGAGACGAACCGGGAAGCTGGAGCAGCTGTAGGGAGGCGCCCCTTATAGATTATGAAAGCGGCAGTAGCAGAAAGTTTCATAGGGAAGGGCTGGATCGTTTTGATTACTTTATAGCAAAGTTAAAGGAAAAAGGGATTTATTTACATATAGATTTAATTGTGGCAAGGGAATTTATGGAGGCAGATGAACTGGACTATCCGGGTGGTGTGCCCTCCTGTATTAAAAGATATACCATGTATAATGAGCGGTTGATCGAACTACAGAAGGAATATGCCAAAGACCTTCTATGCCATGTTAACCCTTATACAGGACTGGCACTGATTGACGAACCTGCGGTAGTTACAGTTCAAATCAACAATGAGGACTCTGCAATTAAATATCCTTTGGGGGCGGATGCAGATGACGCTGAACGGGTGGAACCATATCGGGAGGAAGTGCAGAGGCGTTTTAATCATTATCTGCTGATGAAATATTGTACACGGGAACAGCTTAAGGAAGCATGGACGCATGAGGGCGTGTGTGCGCTGGGAGATGAGGAAGATCCACAGCAGGGAACAGTAGTGGGAATAGAGGGAGGGTTTCATCAGCCTGTAAATGATCCTAACGGCAGTTGGGATGGGGAATGCAGTCCTGCCCGCTATGCGGATTTTATGGAATTTGGCATCTACATGAACCGCAGATTCTATCAGATGATGAAAGATTATCTCCATTCTTTAGGAGTGAAAGTACCGATTGTCACCAGCAATTTGGTTGCAGGTGCAGCTGATGTATATGGTCATACAGACGGAGGGTTGATGGAAAACAACAGCTATTTTAACCATCCGCTGCTTCCAGCTAAGGGAAATACTTATTTGGTAAATGGACTCACAGAGTACGTTGCCGTAAATCCACTGATTATGCAAAAAGGGGTAGGTTCCACGGCAACTTCACTTCTTAGTCTGGCGTCTGTTGCAATTGTGGGGGGAAAACCGTTTATGCTCAGCGAATGGAATGAATATGGGGAGCATCCTTTTCATTCCACGGCTTTTTTGCATACGGTTGCATATGCTTGTTTGAATGATTGGGATGGGCTTATTCTGTATAACCATCACACATCGGAGAAGTGGGATGATCAGCCGGCAGATGAGATTTTGAGTGTGTTTGATATATATAATGATCCCGCAGTAGTTTGCCAATGGGGATTTCTCGCTTCTATGTTCTTAAAGGAAATGGTATCTGTGGCAAAAAATAAAGTAGATGTGGTCTTTACCCAGAATGACCTTTGTACACTGCCTGACTTTCACGCGATGCCGACCACCTTTTTCCCCTATATTATGTCAATGCGGAATGTCTTTCTGGACGGAGGGGATTCCTATCAGGGGAATGCAGATATTGCGGTAAATGCAGGTTTCTTAAATGGGGCAGATTTATCCGATGCAAAGCATAGTGTATATTATGCATGGTCTGTCTATCGGGATGCAATGCGCTGCTATAAGGAAAAAAATCGTCTGCTACGGGCAGCAAAGGGAACCAATGAAATTCAGCCGGGAGTGCATTTGGGCGAGCAGACACTGGTGTTTGATGAGATTGCAAAGATTGCGGGAAAGGGCGATTATCGTGCGTTCGCAAAAGCAATGGATCAGGCAATGAAGAAATGGGGGCTGCTTTCGGAGGAGACGGGGTATGTAGATGAGAAATTGATTTCTGATACAAAAGAAATCGTATTTGATCCGAATCATTTTAAATATAGGGTAAATACACCCTATTGCGCATGCTTCAGTGGCGCACCCGATGAAGATATTGTACTTTCTGACAGGATTAATGTACAAGCCCGAAATGAAAGGATTTCTTTGACACTGCTTCCTGTAGGAGAGAGATTGCTTGGAGAAGCAAAAGAGTTTGTACTGACAGCAATGGGAACAACGGGGATGGATGAAACTGCTTATAATCTGGTGCCGGATAAAGAGGAGATACCTTTTACAGCAGTAGCATTCAAAGGGAAATTGTACGCGGAGACTTTGGAAGGAGCGATTCATGTGAAGGCAGAGACGGCGACTCTTCAGATTCTAAATCCCATAGGGGAAGTTTTGACAGAAATAAAGGGAGAAAAAAATGGAAAAGACATCTGCTTTACTGTGAATGGTGAGGTTCCGGGCGTACAGTTCCATTTATCAATAAATTAGATTGGATTAAAAAGTAATTTATAATAAAGCAAGCAAAAAGAGGAGTATAAAGGCAGCTATGGAAAATTTGAAGAAGCAGCCAGTAAACAGGGTGATATATGAATTTTCGCAGGATGGCAATTCCTGCATCATAAGGGAGCCGCGCACGCCCAGATATTGGTACAATTATTTATGGAATGAAAACCGATATTGTGCACAGATTTCTCAAATAGGTCACGGACGCAGTTATTATCTCAGTGATAAGGCGGACATGTGCATGATCAATCGGGATGATGCAAGATATGTGTATCTGCGTGATGAAAAAAGCGGTTCTTGCTGGAACATTGGCGCAGGACCACTAAACACAGAAGTGGAAAACTATCGGTGTACGCACAGCATCGGATATTCCTTATTGCAGTCAAGTTATTTTGAGATACAAAGTACATGGAGGATATTTGTGCCACAGAAAGGTTTCCATGAAATTTGGAGCTTGCATATTAAAAATGTGGGAAATGCTGAAAGGGCGTTAAGCATTTTTTCAGCAGTGAGCTTTTCTTTGGAAGGCTTTTCTTATCCAAGGTATTATGAAATGTATCGGTGCATGAAGACGGAATTTGACAAGAAGCTGAATGGAATTTATTGTGATTCTTCGCATCCGTTTGCCCCCCATGACCGTTATCATGGTTTTTTAGCTTCTTCGGAGCCGGTATATGCTTATGACGGGGATTTGACTAAATTTTGTGGTCCTACATGTACGATTACACAGCCAGATGCTTCCGCCTGTGCGCTGTTCCAACGCCCGGATGTGGTAATGCAGGGGAGGGACTGCACAAATTCCGAGGCGGCGCTCTTTATTTTGGGTGGCGTATTGCAGCATAAGATTATCTTGCAGCCGGGGGAGACGAAGACGATTCATTTACTGTTTGGAATCAGCAGCTCTCGAAAAGAGGCAAGGGAAGCAGCTTTTGAAATTCTGAACGATGAAACTGTGGAAAAAGAATTTCAAAATACACAGAAATATTGTTATGGCAAATATGGTTCTTTGTGGGTACAGACGCCGGATAAAAAAATCAACCATATCATGAATAATTGGGTAAAGAAACAGGTGGATTTTTGTATTATCGGGAAAAAGGGCGTCAGGGACAACCTCCAGATTGCTGCGGCATTATTGAATTATAGGCAGGATAAGGCAAAAGAAGAAATATTGGAATGTTTACGGCATCAGTTTAAGGACGGTCATGCAGTGCTGACATGGTATCCATATGATGATACGAGGTATTCTGATCAGCCTTTCTGGATTATATGGGCGGTCTGTCGGCTGATTAAGGAAACAGGAGATTTTGCATTGCTTGAGGATCGCATTTCATGGCAAGATGGCAAAGAAGCGACATTATTAGAACATGTTAAGGCGGCAGTAAACAGGTTGATTGCGGATAAGGGAAGGGATGGGCTGATACGCATTTATTTTGCGGATTGGAATGATGCATTAAATATTGCTATAAAAATGGAAGATTCCCACAGCATGGATGGCGGTACAGCCTGCGATACAGCCGTGCACCATGGTATGGGATATACATCTGATAAAGAGGCAGAATCCGTAATGCTTTCTCATCAGTTTTGCCTGGCATTAAAAGAATTGGAAATGCTTATGAGAAAATATGGCGATGATGAATATGCGCAGATACTTGCGAGAGAATATGAGACCTTAAAAATGAGTATTAATGAGAAGGCATGGGACGGCGAATGGTATATGCGGGCTTTAAGTCCGGCGGGAAATGTTGGCGCTAAGGACAGCAGTGGAAGCAAGGTTTATCTGAATGCACAGGTCTGGGCAGTGCTTGGAGATGTAGCGGATGAGGAAAAGCTGCCATTGGTGTTACAGGCAGTGGACAGAATGGAGCATGATTTTGGCTATCCGTTAAATATGCCGCCATATTCTGAATATTTGCCTCATGTAGGAAGAATGTCGGGTATGCTTCCGGGACTATTTGAAAATGGAGGAGTCTATTGCCATGCAACAGGTTTTAAGATTTTAATGGACTGCAAAACTGGGAGAGGAAGCAAAGCAGTGGAAACATTAAAGAAAATTATGCCGGACAGTGATAAAAACCCTTCCATGCAGTCCGGTGCGGAGCCCTATGTGTTTACAAATTGTTATTCCACGCATCCGGGATATTATGGGAAGTCCTATCAGTCATGGACAACCGGTACTTCTGCATGGTGCCTGATGGGGCTATATGAGGGAGTCATGGGAGTGAAAAGCGATTATGATGGGCTTTGGATAGAACCATGTTTTCCTGCTGCGTGGGAGCATGCAGAGATGACAAGGCATTTCAGAGGAGCAGATTATCATGTCGTGATTAGAAATCCGGGGCATGTGGAAAATGGAACTGCCGAGATTTGGGTGGACGGAGCGCCTATTGCAGGAACAGTACTGCCAGACTTTGGGGATGGTAAAAGGCATGAGGTGGAAGTGGTGCTGCGTGGGAAATAGAGAAAAGACGATGGAAATGATGAAGGAGGCAAAGCAGATGACCAGCAGAGAAGTTGCAAAGAAAGTTGTGGAGGAAGCGATTGTCCTGCTGAAAAATGAGGATGATCTGCTCCCTTTTTCCAAAGGACAGAAAATATCTTTTTTTGGAAGGGCACAGGTGGATACAATTTGTTCCGGGAACGGTTCAGGGGCTGCGCATAAATCAGAATGCAGGAATATACTTACGGAATGTGAGATGAGAAGAATCTGTGCGGAACCGGGGTTGAAGGAATATTACATGGATCGGATTGTGAAGGAAGAAGTGGCAAAAGAAGATGACTTTGACTGGGCGGAGATTGGAAAAGCAATCCATAGTGGAGCTATGTATGAAGTCTTTGGGAAATATCATGCGCCTGTAGAAGAAGATAGGATATCGGAAAAACAGATGGAAGCTGCGAGGCAGTACACGGATACAGCCATTTTGGTAATTGGAAGGAACTCAGGCGGAGAGGAGTGTGACAGGCATCTGCAGGGAGATTACTATCTCACAGATTCAGAAAAAATTCTTACGAAGCAGGTATGCAGAAATTTTAATAAGGTAGTTTTGATTTTAAATATCAATGGACTGATCGATTTATCATGGGTGGAGGAATATCGAAGCATAAAAAGCATTTTATTTGCAGGAGTTTTGGGAGAAGAAGGAGCGGCAGCGTTAGCAGATGTCCTTGTAGGGAATGTCACCCCGTCTGGGAAACTGGCGTTTACTATTGCTAAGAGATACGAAGATTATCCAGCCGCCAGTCACTTTTCATGGGATAAAGAAAAGGAAGAAAATCTGCTCACTTATGAAAGTTATGGATTGAGTTCTGAAGAAAATGGCAGTACAGGGTATGCGAAAAGCCCGGTGACTGTTTACTGGGAAGATATCTATGCAGGATATCGATACTTTGACACATTTGAAAAGGAACCGCTATATGCGTTTGGCCATGGATTATCCTACACAGAATTTGAAGTGGAATGCCTTGGAGCAGTAAAAAAACAGGAGGGCATCGAGGTAAGGATTTCTGCAAGGAATATAGGAAATAGAGTCGGCAAAGAAGTCTTACAATTATATCTGGCATCTGGCAGCAACCTATCCCGGCGGGCATGTCAGGAGCTGAAAGGATTTGAAAAGACCAGACTTTTGCATCCTGGGGAGAAAGAAGACTTTTGCTTTCTGATTCCGTGGAGGGAATGGACCTGCTATGATGATAAACAGGCGGCTTATGTGATATGGCAGGGGGATTACCATATTCTGATTGGCAATTCTTCGAGAAATATAAAGAATGTCGTGGCGGTGCAGGTTAAACAGAATATCTTGGTTTGGCAGTGTGCCAACCGGCTGGGCGTACAGGAATGTAACCGTGGAAAGCTTAAGTTTCTTACATATCCTATGGAGACAGAGAAAGAAAGATATGAGAAAAGCACGCCTGAGATTATAATAAATCCTGAAGATATGAGGGGGAATCATTTTGGCGGTATGTTGGGCTCTGCTTGCGACGAACTGGAGAACAAGGTCAGCAGATCAGACAAAGTAAGTCAATTATCGCTTCAGCAGCTTGCGGCGCTTTGCGTGGGATATGGTCCCGGTACGCCTTTTGCTGCATTCATAGGAGGCGATGAACCGGACACAATCTATACACAGGACGGAGAGCCCGTTACGACTAACAGCCATCCGGCAGGCTATAAGGGTTATGTTTCACCAGCGATTGAGGACAAAGGAATTTATTCTGTATTTTATAAAGATGGACCGGCAGGTATTGGTGAAATGGCATGGCCAACGGAAATGCTCATGGCGTGCGCATTCAATAAAAAAATATGGTATGAATTTGGAAATGCTGTGGGGGCAGAGTGCGAAAAGGAACAGGTGGATATCTGGCTGGCGCCTGCTGTGAATCTTCACAGGCATCCGCTGGGCGGAAGAAATTTTGAATATTTTTCGGAAGATCCCTATTTGACAGGAATCTGCGCCTGTGAGGTGACAAAGGGGGTACAGGAAAATCATCCGGTACTGGTCTGCCCGAAGCATTTTGCTGTCAATGAACAGGAAACGTTTCGCAGAGGGAACAGTGCAAAAGGCTATGATGCGGTTGACTCTATCATCAGCGAGCGGGCAGTGAGAGAACTGTATCTAAAACCATTTGAAATGCTTGTTAAGGAGGCAGGAATTGCTTGCCTTATGACTTCTTTTAACAAGATTAATGGTGTATTTACAGCAGGAAATGCAGATCTTTGCACCTATATTCTGCGAGAAGAATGGGGATATCAGGGGGCGGTGGTAACTGACTGGGGTGATGTAGATGTAGTTGTCGACGGTGCGGATGCTGTGGCGGCAGGCAATGACATCGTAATGCCCGGCGGGGTGCCGGTGATTATGCAGATTCTGCAGGGGTGCAAAGAAGGCAGGGTATCCAGAGATAATCTGGTAAGCGCCGTTAGGCATTTGTTATACATGATAGAAAAAACAAATAATTATTGGCGATGACAATAATCATTATGTGTTGATTAAAAAAATTTTCTGGTGTATAGTATACGTGGCTAAACAAATTTAGCAAAAAGGGTTCAGGAGAAAAAGGAATGGCGACAATTTATGATATAGCAAATTTAGCAGGAGTTTCTTCTGCCACAGTTTCACTGATTATGAACGGCAGAGGAGATGATCTTAGAATCGCAAAAAAAACGCAAGAAAATGTCAGAGCAATCGCAAAGGAAATAGGCTATGTTCCCAATGTAAATGCGCGTAAGCTGTTGTCTAAGGAAAAAGAAAGTATACCGGAAATAGGCTTATTATGGTTTCGTAGTCAACACCCCGTGTTCTTAAATACACTAGTAAATAAACTGAATGAGATGCAGAGCAATGGTCTTATAAATGATATGAATGTAATTATTTATCCATTTGAAAATAAGCATTTATCCAAGATGAAAAAAATTCTGTCTGGAAATAATGTGCATGGTTTTATTATTCCTTCCGGAGAGCCTGAGACGATTGACTTTTTAGAGAAATTAGATATTAAGGTTCCTGTAATAACGATTTACAGGAACTCCGGAAAGTACCATTCGGTGGATGTAAATAATCAGAAGAATGGGCAGATGGCATGTGAAATTTTTTTTAATAAAGGGCTAAAAAATGCAGCAGTAATTAAAAACCTTCATAAATCCCGTTTTTCGGATATTCGTGAATCTGCTTTCCTGAAACGATGCGAAGAAAAAAATATTAGTGTTACAGAAATTTATGCTGATTTAGAGTTATGTGAATCAGTAACCGGAAGTTCTAGTGAATATCATCTGTATGGCAGAGCAGTAGCCCAAAAGGTAGTTGATACGTGGAAGCAGAAAGGCAGTACTAAAATGGGGGTATTTGTGCAGAATGATGCAAGCGCAAGGGGATTAATCACACAACTGCGTCAAAATGGAATCAGGGTGCCGGAAGATGTGATGGTCGTTAGTTATGGATATAATAGTGAAGAAAATAAAGAAAGTAATGAGCTAACCATGATCACATATCCTGTCAATGAACTGGCGGAAAAAACATGGTTGCTCATGAAACGGATTATTCATGGGGATGATATGGGAATACAGCAGATTTATTGTGAATCAGATATATTTTATGGCAATAGTTGCCCACGGTAAGAAATTATTACTAAATATGCAGAAGATAATTTGGTGGAAATATACACATAAAAACAGTTTACATCGAAGTAAAAAGGTGTTATGATTAAATCAAGCTAAATGGTTTTAGCAAAAGCCGTTTAGCATCTTTAATACCAAAAAGCTAAATGGTTTTAGCAAAATAAAATGGAGGTAGCAGAATGAAAAAGAAACTATTGGCAGCAGTAATGGCAATCACGGTGTTATTCTCTTTTACAGCATGCGGTAACAATACAGCAGAGGGTAATAATACAGATTCATCAAGCAAAACGGAGAAAGAGGAAACGGTAAATGAGGAAGGGACAGCTGATCTTACAGAGGAAGATAATCAAAGGGGCGGCACTCTGATAATAGGATTTGAGGGACTTATTACCAATTTGGGGTATCCCGGACTTATTTCTGGCTCCAATGAAATGACAATTGTTTCTCCGGCAGTGGAAACTCTGTGCAGATATGATGATAAAGGTAATCTGTCTCCATGGCTTTGTGAGACATATGAGGCAAATGCCGATGAATTAACGCTTACAGTAACTTTAAAAAAAGGAATTAAATTTCAGGATGGTACAGATTTTAACGCGGAAGCTGTCAAATGGAATTGGGAACAGTTTACGGCAACAGGTCGAAGCGAAATTGCTTCGATAGAGTCAATTGAATGTCTGGATGAATATACAGTGATGGCACATTTATCTGTATGGAATAATTCCATTGCAGACAATGCACTTTATCAGGCAGGTTTTATGTTCTCCCCTTCTTATGCACAGGCAAACGGACAGGAAGCGGCAAATGCAAATCCTGTAGGAACGGGGCCGTACAGATTTGTTGAGTGGGATAAGGATATCAAGGTGGTGTATGAGGCATATGAGGATTACTGGATAGAAGGCAGACCTTATATGGATGGAATAGAGTTTGATTTTTACTCGGATCTCAACACACTGGTAACGGCATACCAGTCCGGAGAAGTTGATCTTATGCCGGCAATGACGGGTGAATTGATTCAGATTATGGCTTCGACGGGAGAAGTATCGGAAGTTTCCGGCAGCTTAGTTGGCGGTGCAGGAATTAATTGTGTATTGTATGGATGCAACGATGAAACTTCTCCGACAAGCAGCCTTGAGGTGAGACAAGCAATTGCACATGCGGTCAACTGGAAGGAATTATGCGGTGCAATTGGCGGAATGTATTATACAAATCAGTGGGCGATTCCTGGAACATGGTCCTATAATGAGGATGTAGTTGGCTACGACTATAATGTGGAAAAAGCAAAAGAATTATTGGTAAATGCAGGATATGAGAATGGAGCGGAAGTGAATTTGTACTGTGTTTCTGCATCTACCACCATAGCTACAATGATTCAGCAGTATCTGGCACAAGTAAATATCACTGTAAATATAGAAACAATAGACCAGGCAAGAAGCGATGAAATGACCGGTATTGGCGGTGGTTGGGACGGGCTGATGCTTTCAACAGGCAGACTGGATCTTGAAACCGCATCTATCTATGAAAGAACCTTCACGGATGGAGGCGTCCGGTTTGTGGGAGGAACTTTGCACCCGGAAGAATTAGTTACAGCCATCGAAAATGCAAAATCCGCAACCACAGAGCAGGACAGGGCGGCATACTCACAGGAAGCGTCCAAGTATATTATTGATACTTATTGCATGATGTCTCCAATTGGCGGCACAACTTATGATTTGTATGAGAGAGACTATGTGCATGATTCTGGTTATCTGCGCACACATTTGGTTTTGTGGACTCCTGAGTCCTGCTGGTTGAGTAAATAGGGACATAAACGGGAAGGCGCCGCAGACAACACTTTATTGTTAGAAAAGCAGGCATAAGGTGGGCTGTGGCGCCATTTATATCAGCTGGGAATGATTATTTGGAAAACGAAAGGATAGTTGTGAAATGGCATATGCAGAAGTAAATGGAGTGAAACTATATTACGATGAGTTTGGAGTGGGGGATAAGGTTGTAATTTGTGCTTCCAGCGGTGATTTTAAACATCCCAATATGGATATTTGGCCATATTATATGGCGAATTATGGATATCATTTGTATACGGTTACATTGCGCGGATCATGGAAGTCTACGCATGTAACAGAGGATTATGGGAAAGAATGGTATAATATCTGGGCAGACGATATTTATGAATTCAGCAAATATGTTGGGGTAGAAAAGTTCATATATATGGGCGTATCGCATGGGAGTGGGGTTGGATGGCATATCGCAGACCGACACCCGGAAGCATTGCAAGGATTTGTGGCAATTGTCTGCGGACCGCATTATCTGGATGGCGACATCAATGAATTACAGACGTCCTTTGCAAGGGAGCAGACAATCCGGGCAGCAGATGACCCGGAGCTGAAATTGAAGCTGATTAAGGATCAAGAGCCTGACTGGAGTACTATACCACCAGAGAGATTGGAAAGAGAAAAGCAGAGATATCAGGAACGCTATCAAGAATGGATGGAGATGACGCCTGAGGAAATGCGAATTCGCCCAAGAATGGCATTTGCATGGATTTCTACGGAAGAAGAATTGGTAGAAAAGCTAAAAACCATAAAGGTTCCGACTCTGATGCTGGGGGCATGTCAGGATAATATTGTCTCACCAAAAGCAATGCTTAGGTCCGCTTGTTCCGTACCGAATGCTAAAACAATATTATGGCAGAGCGCAGACCATGGATTTGCAATGGGAGTTGACGAAATTGCAGAAGATGCGAAGGATGAAATTCTGTTATTCTTAAAAAAACTGGAAAAGAAACAAATGTGAAAGAAGGAATCGCAGATGGTGAAAGCTTGAAATTTCCTTTTCAACTACTTGTAAAAGTCTTATGACAGACTCAGACTGTAGCATGTATGCAGAGGATAGAAATATGAAAATAAATGTACAAATGACAATGGAAGAAATATTGTGCCTGCCACAAATTACAGCTTTTGGAGAGCTCATATTCGATCAGACTGATAAAGAAGGGCATTATATGACGCTAAAGGAACTACAAAAAAGAAATGATGGATTTGAAGCGGAAAGTGTGGCCTATGGGTTACAGCGGGTGATAGACCTGGTTGAAGCTGGGATATCGGTGGAGCATAGCTTCTGGAATCATGAGGAAATAGAAATAACACCGGATAAGAAAAAGACACGTTTGTTTTTTATGCCGGGTAAAGCAGGCATGCCTTTCGTATTGATCTGCCCTGGAGGAGCGTATCAATGTGTCTGCACATTAAAAGAAGGATTTCCTACAGGAGCGAGGCTGAATGAGTTGGGGTATAATGCCTTCATTCTTCATTATCGTGTAAAGGAGATAGGGCTTATGCCGCACCCGTTGGAGGATGTGGCAGCTGCATTAAAGTATATTTTTGCAAAGGCGGATGAATTTCAGATAAATAGTGGAAAGTATGCGGTTGCAGGTTTTTCGTCAGGGGGACATCTTGCTGCAGAGTGGGGAACAGATAATTGCGGGGCATTAAATTACGGAATCTCTAAGCCGGAAATAGTTATTTTAGGATATCCTGCGTCGGATTTAACTGTTTTTGGAACACATGAAAAAATGATGTTAACGACAATGCTGGGAAAAAAGTATGAAAAAGCAGATATAAAAAAATATAATGTAAATGAGAATATTTCCACAGACTATCCAGCAACATACATCTTTCATTGTCAGGATGATCCTGTGATTCCGGTGATAACATCTTATAGGATGAAAGAAAAAATGGAGAATTTTAATTGCCCGTGTGTGTTCCGGGAGGTGCCCGGTGGAGGTCATGGATTCGGTTTGGGTGAACATACAGATGCAAAAGGCTGGCCGGAAGAAGCGATTGCATTTTGGGAAACTCTTTAGAAAGGTGATTTGGGATGGGAAGATATTTTGGAAAAAGAATAGGGCAGGCTGTAATTGTACTTTTTTTAATATCGTTGTTTACGTATTTATTAACATATTTGATGCCGGGGGATCCAGTATATGCAATGCTTGGCGGAGATATTACGCAGGAACAGTATGATATTGCATATGAACAGATGAATCTTGGAGCGCCTGTCTGGCTCCGGTATCTCACGTGGCTGGGGGGATTTCTAACCGGAGACTGGGGAAACTCTTTTAAATATTCGCAGCCGGTAACGGAACTGATTGTTCGTAGGCTTCCGGTTACTATGTACTTGGGAATATGGTCTATTTTGATCAGCACCGTTGCAGGTATTGTGTTAGGTGTAGTGTGCGGAACTCACAGGGGAAAAGCAGCGGATTCCTTTGTAATCACATTGGCGAATCTGGGGGCAGTAATGCCTGCCTTCTGGCTGGCAATATTGGGAATGTATGTTTTCTCCCTAAAACTTGGATGGCTTCCAACGCATGGTTTTCAAATGCCCACAGAAGGTTTGGCAGCCAGCATAAAGATGTCGATTTTGCCGGTAGCCGCCTTAAGTGTCGGAAGCATTGGAAGTACTACTAGACAGATGCGATCCAGCATGCTGGATGTTATCCGGCAGGATTATATTCGGACAGCAAGAGCCAAAGGATTAAAAGAATCCAGGGTTATCTGGGGACATGCGCTTAGAAATGCAGTGCTTCCGGTGGTGACACTGACGGGCATGAGTTTCAGAACGATTGTCGCGGGAGCAGTTTCTATAGAGCAGGTATTCAATATAGCAGGAATGGGTTCTCTTCTGATAAACAGTATTCTGAGTAAGGATGTTGCCGTTGTACAGGCTTGTATCATGATTATTGCCGTTGTCGTTGTCATTTCAAATCTTGTTGTAGATGTATGCTATGGAATTGTTGATCCGAGAATTCGGATAGAGTAGTGGAGGCGAAGCATGAAGTCTTTTTTTAAAACATTATTTAAAAGAAAAATCGTTGTAATGGCAGCATTATTTGTTCTGCTCTTTATAATAACAGCTATTCTTGCGCCGATGATGACTCCTTATGATCCATATGTTGGTGATTTTGGGGATATTCTTGCAAAACCGTCCATGCAGCATTGGCTGGGAACAGACGAAGCAGGAAGGGATGTTTTGACCAGAATATTTTATGGGGCGAGAACGTCTCTTGTCATAGGTGTCATTTCCGTTCTAATTTCTGCTGTAATCGGTGTTTTACTTGGATTGATTTCGGCCTATTATGGAGGAATTATTAATGTCATTATTTCCAGAATAATTGACGTTCTGATGGCACTTCCATCCCTGATGCTTGCGCTTGCACTTGGCATGGTCTTCGGGAGAGGGACGTTGAGTCTTATGATTATTCTTGGGGTTTCAACGATACCTACTTATACCAGAATCATGAGTGCCCAGGTATTATCCATTAAGAATCAGGATTATATTTTGGCGGAAAAGGTCGTAGGGGCAGAAAACAAGAGAATTTTGTTTTCTCATATTCTTCCAAACTGCTTTTCCCCCATCCTGGTTGTGCTGACTACAAATATCGGAGGAACAATCCTGGCGGAATCTTCCCTTAGCTTTTTGGGAATGGGAATTAATCCCCCTATGGCTTCCTGGGGAGCCATGGTAAGCGCCGGATGTTCCAAAATTCTGATAAATCCTGTTTATGGAATAGCACCGGGAATTTGCGTCTGTTTGTTGGTGTATGGATTTAATGTATTGGGAGACGGGCTGAGAGATGTATTAGATCCAAGACTTAGAGGAAGCATATAGGAGGATATCATGGCACATTATTTGGAAGTAGAAGATTTACACGTATCTTTTTATAGTGGTGACACCGTTTCTTATGCTGTTGACGGAGTGTCTTATTATGTGGATCCGGGAGAAATTGTATGCTTTGTTGGAGAGAGTGGGTCAGGAAAGTCCGTAACCCAGCTTGCGGCGCTGCAATTATTACCGATACCGCCTGCAAAAATTGAAAAGGGAAGTGTTCGGCTGGGCGGAAAAGAATTGTTACAGTATAGGTCTGACAGTGTAGAAATGCGCGCAATTCGCGGCGGTGAAATCGGAATGATTTTTCAAGAGCCAATGACCTCTTTAAATCCAGTGAAAACAATTGGCAAACAGTTGATGGAGTCTATTATATTGCACATGAAATGCAGTACAGATACAGCGAGGAAACGATCCATAGAACTGTTAAGGCAGGTCGGTATTTCTGACCCAGAAAAGCGATTAAAGGAATTTCCCCATCAGTTCTCCGGCGGCATGCGGCAAAGAATCATGATTGCGATTGCAATGGCGTCTGCCCCTAAAATCATCATTGCAGATGAGCCGACAACAGCGCTGGATGTTACCACACAGGCTCAGATACTGGATTTACTTACGTCAATTGCTAGGAAAAATAACACAGCACTGATTCTAATTACCCACAATCTGGGCATTGTTGCACGTTATGCAGAGCGTATTTACGTAATGTATGCAGGAAATGTGATTGAATCAGGGTTAAGCAGAGATATTTTCAGGAATCCGGTTCATCCCTACACAAAAGGATTACTGCAGGCCGTTCCCAGACTGGATGATAATCATACAAAGCTTGTTCCGATTGATGGAACGCCGCCATCTCCGGGAAAACGGCTTCCGGGATGTCAGTTTGCTAATAGGTGTCCTTATGCGACGGAGGAATGTGAGAAACCACAGGGGCTGAAGCTTATAGAAAAGGAGCATTTCTGTTCGTGCCAGCAGGCGCCTAGGGCGGTTTCCTGTGCACCAGAGAAAAATACTTCTGACGGAGTTTATGAAAAGGAATATGAGTTTGAGGAAAAGGTACTGGAGGTAAGTGATTTAAAGGTAGTCTATCCAGTAAAGAAAGGTCTGCTAAACCGTACCGTGGGGAAAACAATCATTCTGGATGGGATTTCCTTTGATATCCATAAGGGAGAAACCTTGGGGCTGGTAGGAGAGTCTGGATGCGGAAAAACTACTGTGGCAAGAGGAATTCTGAAATTAATTGAAGGAACTCATGGGAGTGTGAGAATGAATGGGGAAGAAATTTTACCCATGAAAGAGAGAGAGTTTAGACCCAGAAGAAAAAATATCCAGATGATTTTTCAGGATCCGTTTAGTTCTCTTGATCCACGGAAAACAGTTGGAGAGCTGGTTGGAGAACCACTTTTGATTCATCATCTTGTAGCGGATAAGGACGAATACGACAGGCGGGTAGATAGACTGTTTTCTCTGGTTGGTCTGGATCCTTCCCTGAAGAACAGAGTGGCACATGAGTTTTCAGGCGGGCAAAGGCAGCGTGTGGGCATAGCAAGAGCCCTGGCAGCAGATCCGGATATTATAATATGTGATGAACCTATATCTGCCTTGGACGTATCTATTCAGGCTCAGATTATTATTCTGTTGGAGGATTTACAGAAGAAACTTCAGTTGACGTATCTTTTTATTGCACATGATCTGGCAGTGGTGAAACATATCAGCCATCGTGTTGCAGTCATGTATCTTGGCAATATTGTTGAAATTGCCGACAGCGAAGAACTATACAGAAATGCAAAGCATCCTTATACAAAAGCGTTATTAAATGCGGTTCCTATTCCGGACCCGGTTGTGGAACAAGCGAGAGACAGGAAAATTCTGAGGGGAGAAGTCCCCAGTGTAATCAACAGACCAATTGGCTGTCCTTTTTATGACAGATGCGAATTTGCAACTGAAAAATGTAAGAATCAGAAACCTGAACTGAAATGGGATGAAAATGGTTCCGGCGTTGCGTGCTTTTTGTATTAAATATAAGGTAAGAAGGTGAGATGTATGATTACAATTGCTGGTTTTATAATGCTGCTGATGATAGTTGTCCTTCTTTTAACGGGAAAAGTTTCCCTGCCGCCGATTTTCATTATTGTTCCAGTTGGTGTATGCCTGTTTTTAGGATTTTCTTTCAGGGACATCAGTAGTTTTATTGGTACCGGTTTGCAAAGCGTGTTGAATACGGTTGTGCTCTTTACCTTTGCTATGATTTATTTCAGTATATTAAATGATGTCGGAATGTTTGATTTCATATTCAGTAAAATAATGAGATTTCTTGGCAATAAGGTAGAATTGGTAATGTGGATTACTTGTCTGATTGCAACCATATCGCATTTAGATGGGTCAGGCGCAATCACGATGCTGGTTACAATTCCGATGATGCTTCCAGTATATAAAAAAATGAAAATCCGTCCGGAGGCGCTCCTTCTTCTGGCATCTGTCTGTTCGGGAGCCATGAATATGACGCCCTGGTGCTCCTCTGTGCTGCGTCTGACCTCGGCAACAGGGGTTGAACCCTTGGATTTATGGAGATATGTCCTGCCACTGCAGATGATCTGTTTGGTTTTGAGTTATCTCGCCGTCATACCTCTGGCGCGTTTGGAACGCCGCCATGGAGCCGGGATGACGAATGAAGAGTTCGAGATTTTAAAGCAAAATTTGAATAAACCGGTTAAACTGAAAGTATCTAAAAAAATTATCTATTTTGATATGATACTGACAATTCTGCTAATCGCGGTGATGCTGACAGGATTTCTGAATGTAAATCTTGCATTTATGCTTGCGCTTGCAATTGCTATTGTCGTGAATTTCCCAGACCCCGGGGAACAGACAAAAAAAATAAAGGAATTTGGCGGGATTGTATTAAATATGATCATGATTATCCTTGCAATCGGGGTTTTAATTGGAGTTTTGACAGACAGCGGTATGCTTGGCAGTATGGTGGATACCCTGATAGCTGTTATTCCGGAGGAATTGGGAGAACACCTGACAGGGATTGTAAGTACAGTAAGTGTTCCCTTATCCATCCTTTTAGGATCTGACACAGTGTATATGGCTGTTGCGCCGCTTCTATCCAATGTTGTGACTTTGTTTGGAGCCAGTGTCATGCAGCTGGATGCGGCTCTTTTGGTGGGAGCCTGCCTGTCTGCAAATTTATGTCTGGTAGGTCCGACGCCTTATCTGGCATTGGGACTGGCAAATGTGGAAATGTCCTCCAATCTGAAATATTGTTTCCCCTGGGTGCTGGGTATCAGCCTGATTAGTACCATCTGTGCAGGGGTTTTGGGAATCATTCCGTTTTAGGATAGATTACATATTTTTGATTAAATTGGATGATGGATCAGAGAAAGGAGTTGGCTGTTTTGAAATTAGCATCTTTATTCAAAAATCATATGATTGTGCAGAGAAATCGGGAAATTCCGGTCTGGGGAGAAGGAACCGATGGAGAAGAGATCGTTGTGAGGTTTGCTGGCAGGGAAGTAAAAACCACTGTTTCCAATGGCAGATGGGAGGTAAGGCTTTCTGCTATGGAAGCGGGAGTTTATGAGGAACTGAATGTGACAAACGGCGCTCAGACAATTATTTTGACCGATATCGCAGTTGGAGAAGTGTGGATTGCCGGTGGTCAGTCCAATATGGAGTTTTTGTATAAATATGATGCGGAAAGGATTCCGGATGACCTGATAGTGGAAGATTCCCTGCTGCGTTTTTATGATGTTCCCAAAGTGTCCTATGAAGGGCAATTTGAAATAGGACACTATGAAGACTATGGAATCTGGAGAACTTGGCGGGGAGGGGACGCAAAATGGTTTTCTGCTGTAGGAGCATACTTTGGGCACAAGCTGCGCAGTGAATTGAAGATTCCCATCGGTATTATCGGGTGTAATTGGGGAGGCTGCAATGCTATTACCTGGACCAGTCCGGAGCGAATTGCGGAGCATTCTGAACTGAAAGAGATTGTGAAACAGTATTCTGAATATGTAAGTACACTGGATAGACTTCAGTATGAGAGGGCAACGGATTATATATCCTCCCGTGATCCGAAACCGGAACGTGATTTTGTGGATCATGCGCTGATGGGAAAGAGTGTAAGGGAATTCAGGGAAAGATTGATGGCTGAGAAACCAGAGTGGGAAAGAGAATATGAAGCGCTGAACATGGAGATTGGACCGAGAAGTTTCCGAAGACCTTCGGGACTATATGAATACATGCTTAAAAAAGTTCTTCCAGTTGAGATAAGAGGAACCATCTGGTATCAGGGGGAGGAAGATGAGAGAGAACGAGCAGGATTTTATGATATATCTTTGAGAGCAGTTATTGATACTTTTCGTGACCGCTGGCCGGATATGCCTTTTCTTGCAGTACAGCTTCCGCCATTTGAAGGTGAGTATATTTATATTTCTCAGAAATATCCGGTGATTCGAAGGCAGATTGAAAAGGTTGCAGAAACGGTTCCGAGAACTTGGTGCTGCTGTACGACGGACTGTGGAGACCGCAATAATATTCATCCCCGGAATAAGCGCAAGGTAGGATTACGTCTGGCGCTATTGGCATTAAAACATATATACAAAAAAGAAATAGATGCAGATAGTCCGAAGTTTTTGGAGCTTGTCAGAGGAAAGGGAGAAATTACCCTGAAATTTGCGTATGCAGAGAGCGGGTTATTCTGTCCTGATGCAGAAATCAGGGCGCTTGAGGTAATTGCAGACGGTTGTAAAATTTTGCCGGATATCTCTTTTATCCGGGACACGATAGTACTGGAGGATGAGATTTTTTTTGCTGCAAAAGAAATTATAATCCGCTATGGAATGGAAAACTATAGCAAACCTAATATATATGCACACAATGGACTGCCATTATTTCCCTTTGAAGCAGCGGCAGCAGGGTATATTTGAGAGGAGAAGGAAAAATGGAAAGAGAACGGGCTTTGTCTGATTTTCTGATGTTTCCGGATGGGAAGAAGAAGGCATTTACCATGAGTTATGATGATGGCACGATTCATGACAGGAAATTGGTAGAGCTTATGAATCGAAATGGAATTCGAGGAACCTTCAACCTGAATGCAGGTTTTTTGGGACTGGTCAGGCAGGTCCAAATGGACGATGTGAAGATAGATACCTCTGTGATTTGGGGCAGGGAGGTGAGAAATCTCTATCAAAACCATGAAGTTGCCGGACATGGTCTGTATCATGGAAATCCGGCATGTATTGGCAGCAGTACCATGCTTTATGAAACTGTGGAAGACAAACGGCGGCTGGAGACCCTGACTGGAGAATTAGTGAGAGGTTATGCTTATCCATTTGGAGAGAGTAGTGAAACGACAAAGGAAATTTTGAAGCTAGCAGGATATCATTATGCCAGAAGTGTGGAAACTACAGGGAAATTTGACCTTCCAAAGGATTTCTTGGAGTGGAGGGGAACCTGCCATCATGATGACTTTGAACTGATGAATCTGGCAAAAACGTTTATTGAGGATTCCGGATTTCGGGCAAAGGTTTTTTTACTGTGGGGTCATTCCTATGAGTTTGAACAGAAAAACACGTGGCACAAGATAGAGGAATTTTTAAGTTATATGGGGCAGCATGGGGAAGAAATCTGGTTTGCTACAAATATAGAAATTTGTGATTATGTGTCGGCTTATTATTCCTTGGAATATTCGGCAGACGGCTCTATGATTTATAATCCATCTGCAACAGATGTGTGGATTTGGCGGACTGGGAAGGCGGAACACATTGGGGCAGGGCAGGTCTGGAGAGAAAGAAAGTAAAACGTATTTGAACGGAGTATGATGTGCCGCCACTTTTAGAAAAGAAGCCAACAATTGCAAACCATTGCGTTTTATCATATAATAGACCACGAAAGCATGAAACAGGCATAATAGCATACGAAATCAAACGAGGAGGAAAATTATATGATATCAGTATTTGAAGGCGGCGCCTATCTGGTGAACGGTACTGAAGTGATTCCCGACAGTGCGCAGGCTTTATCTGAAGTGAAAGTAAGGACAGGCAGGGAGACCACCAAGGAAGCATCCAGACAGGAGACGATTGCTTACCGCATTTTAAAAGATCATAATACATCAGACAACATGGACAAGCTTAAGATTAAATTTGACAAGCTGACTTCCCATGATATTACTTTTGTAGGAATTATCCAGACAGCCAGGGCATCAGGGCTTGAAAAGTTCCCCGTTCCCTATGTGCTTACCAACTGTCACAATTCCCTGTGTGCAGTGGGGGGAACCATCAATGAAGATGATCACATGTTTGGTCTAACCTGTGCCAAGAAATACGGTGGTGTCTATGTACCCCCTCATCAGGCAGTCATCCATCAGTTTGCAAGAGAAATGCTTGCTGGCGGCGGCAAGATGATCTTAGGTTCCGATTCCCACACCCGGTATGGTGCGCTTGGTACTATGGCGATGGGAGAAGGCGGTCCTGAGCTGGTAAAGCAGCTCCTGAATCAGACCTATGATATCAATATGCCTGGTGTAGTCGGTGTTTATCTGACAGGCGAACCCGTCAAAGGCGTAGGACCTCAGGACGTTGCCCTTGCCATTATCGGCGAAGTATTTGCAAGCGGTTATGTGAAGAATAAAGTAATGGAGTTTGTGGGTCCGGGCGTGGCGTCTTTAAGCGCTGATTTCAGGATTGGGATCGATGTAATGACTACAGAGACTACCTGCCTGTCTTCCATCTGGCAGACCGATGATACCATTAAAGAATTTTATGAGATTCATGGAAGACGTGAAGAATATAAGGAATTAAATCCGGGTGAAGTTACCTATTATGACGGTATGATCACCATAGATCTTGGCACTATAAAGCCTATGATCGCCATGCCTTTCCATCCAAGCAATACTTATACGATTGAAGAGCTGAACGCAAATCTTATGGATATTTTAGACGATGTGGAGAAAAAGGCGGCGGTTTCCTTAGACGGTGCAGTTGAGTTCACTTTAAAGAATAAAGTACGTGATGGTAAGTTATTCGTTGACCAGGGTATCATCGCAGGCTGCGCAGGCGGCGGTTTTGAAAATATCTGTGCGGCAGCGGATATCATGAGGGGAAGCTATATCGGTTCCGATGGATTTACTTTAAGCGTATATCCTGCGTCCATGCCGGTGTACATGGAATTAATCAAGAATGGCTGTGCGGCAGCGTTGCTTGAGACAGGAGCAGTGATGAAGACGGCATTCTGTGGTCCCTGCTTTGGTGCAGGAGACACCCCGGCAAACAATGCCTTCAGCATCCGCCACTCCACCAGAAACTTCCCCAACAGAGAAGGATCCAAACTGCAGAACGGTCAGATTTCATCTGTGGCGCTGATGGATGCCCGTTCCATTGCAGCGACAGCGGCGAACAAAGGCGTGCTCACGGCAGCCACAGACTTTGATGGACCGATTCAGAAATACCAATATCACTTTGATGCTAATATTTACGCAAACAGAGTATTTGATTCTAAGGGCGAGGCAGATCCTTCCGTGGAGATCCAGTTTGGTCCCAACATTAAGGACTGGCCGGCAATGACAGAGCTTCCCGACAATTTGGTTCTGCGCGTGGTATCCGAGATTCATGATCCGGTGACCACAACGGATGAACTGATTCCTTCCGGAGAAACTTCCTCCTACCGTTCCAATCCGCTGGGACTTGCAGAATTTACTTTATCCAGAAAAGACCCTGCTTACGTGGGACTTGCCAAGGATATCCAGCTTGCCCAGAAGGCTGTGATGGAAGACAAATGCCCCGTAGAGGCAAAACCGGAATTGAAGCCGGTGATGGATGTAATCAAGAGGGATTACCCTCAGGTAGACAAAGGAAACATAGGCTTTGGCTCTACCATCTTTGCAGTAAAGCCCGGCGACGGCTCTGCCAGAGAACAGGCAGCATCCTGTCAGAAGGTGCTTGGAGGATGGGCGAACATTGCCAATGAATATGCAACCAAGAGATACCGTTCCAATCTGATCAACTGGGGCATGCTTCCCTTCTTGATTCCAGAAGGAGAGCTTCCTTTTAAGAACAAAGATTACCTGTTCTTCCCGGACATCCGCATGGCAGTGGAGGAAAAGGCAGACGAGATCAAGGCATATAAGGTAGGAGAGGAAGGACTTACGCAGTTCACCGTAAAACTTGGCGAGCTGACAGACGAAGAACGCCAGATTATCCTGAAAGGATGCCTGATCAATTACAATAGAGTATGATTCTTTAGATGAATAAGTCCGCTGATGACAAAAAGTCACAGCGGGCTTATTTATGCCATAACATAATTACACTGCATTTAATTTATCCATTACTCCTGCAATAAAAACACCTGCCGCAAGGAAAAATACATTAATAAGCCCGCTCCGGCAGAAAAGTGAAAGTCCCTCAAAGGGCACGATCATTACCGTAGCAGCAATAATAATCCCTATAATTCCATGAAATGCTTCCGAATAATGCGCATCAAACAAAGTATTTACAGCCTTAGAGAGACAGACGATCGTAATGACACCCCCGATTCCCCCAGGAACCAAGACTTCCGGCGCCATGTGCCCGATCCCATCCACAAAAGGAGCATAAAGCCCCAGAGGCATTAACAGCGTAGAAAAACTCATCCCTGGCGCAATGATACTGAGTGCCAGACAAAAACCACAGAATACATACCAAACAAATCCCGGCACGATTGCCACAGATGCCATGCGCAGTCCAATCAGCAATACAAAGACGAAAAACATAGCCGAAAACATAGAAACAAAAGACCTGCCCGACCTTCCATGCAGTCCCGCCTCCTTCCAAAGAGAAGGCATCATGCCGGCAATCAGACCCACAAAAAGACATACTGAAGGATCCGGGTACTTCTCCAGCACAAAAGCGAGCAGATTTGCAACACCCATGAATCCAATCACATACCCCATAATATAAGGCAGAAGCCTGGGAACATGACTCTTAAAACAATGAACCGGATTTGCCAAAAACTCCATAAGCGGCTTATATACCCCAAACAAAACACTCAACACTCCGCCGCTGATTCCCGGCAGCACAGCCCCCAACCCAATCAAAGCGCCCTGAAAAACATGCACCAAAATCCGTACAAAAGAACCTGAAACAAGCCTCATCTCAATCAATCCTTCATTCTCGCTCTATATCTAAACATATGACACATTCCCCCCATTTATATTACCAATTTTATATAACCACACGACACACATTCCCCATTAGTAAAAAAGCGTAGAGGCATAGTACAAAGGGAGGTGCAGGATAAGAGCAGCAGGGCGGGACGCGGCAGGACAGGGGATTTTGCTCATGTGAGATAAAGAAGTAAAAGAAGTGTAGAAAATTTTGCCGTTCCCTGTCCGGCTGACTGCCGGACGGGTCGGGCTTTAGTCGGGCAATTCTACCTTGCCGACAAAAGAGTAATAGATTTCGATTTCCTGTCTGCGGAGCTTCCCCCGGCGTTTCCCGTCAAGGGCTTCCGATTCGTGGATTACGATTTTCTCCACAAACTCCCGTAACAGGGTAGGGGTGAGTTCCTCAAAGCTGGTGTACTTGCGTACCACTTTCATAAACTTTTCAGCGTTCGCCGTGGCTTCCAGTGTCCTTAAAAGCTCGCCCTGCAGAACAGCGGCACGTTCTTTCAGTTCCTTTTGCTCGGCTTCGTAGTCTGCCGAAAGCTCCGTGAAACGCTCGTCCGATATACGCCCGGTCACGCTGTCCTCATACAGACGCTTGAAGATAGCGGAGAGTTCCGCAATCCGCACAAAAGAGTATGCCGGAGAACAAGCCCACTTCATCATAGCGGTTCGGGCGTTTGCGCTGCTTGCGCAGCTCCTGCACACGCTCCCATGTGTCCTTGTCGATTATCTGCTCGTGGTGGTTCTCAAAGATTGCCTGTTTGTCCTCGCTGTTGTAGATAATCTTGCTGCACTTGTAGGATTGGGTGGTGGTCTTGAAGTTCTCAAGGCAGCCCGTGTATTCCCGGTTTTCAAGGATATGTACCACGGTGTTCGCCGCCCACTTGCACTCATGAGGCCACTGAAAAAGTAGATACCACCGTCTATATTTGGTATAATATAACTATCAAATACAGGCGGTGGCATTATGGTTGAGCAGCAGAAGTTAGTATTAAGTCCATATATGGACATATATGAATTAGTCATTCCCAAAGACAATCTACTCCGGCAGATTAAAGAACTGGTAGACTTCGGATTTATTCATGAAGAGCTTATTGATAAATACTGTCTTGATAATGGACGCAATGCATTTCCGCCTGTCAGGATGTTCAAATACCTGCTCCTGAAATCTATTTATGATCTATCTGATATTGACGTTGTGGAACGATCCAAGTATGATATGTCTTTCAAATACTTTCTTGATATGGCGCCGGAAGAAACAGTGATCAATCCAAGTTCTCTGACAAAATTCCGTAAGCTGCGCCTAAAAGATATGAACCTGTTAGACATGCTGATCGCCAAAACAGTCCGGATTGCATTGGAAAAAGGAATTATAAAATCAAAATCTATTATCGTGGATGCAACCCATACAAAATCAAGATACAACCAGAAAACGCCAAGACAGGCTCTTCTGGAACAGTCAAAGAAACTGCGGCGCGCTGTTTATGAAATAGATGAAGCAATGAAAGAGCAGTTTCCAACTAAAAATACGGAAGACTCTTTGGAGAAAGAGCTGGAATACTGCCATGCCCTGATTTCGGTGATCAAAGAAAAAGAGAACCTGTGCAGTTATCCTAAAGTAGGGGAAAAGCTGAATTTATTAGAAGAATCCGTAAAAGATGACCTTGAACATCTCGAAACTTCAAGAGACGCAGACGCAAAGACAGGCCATAAGACAGCAGATACCGCTTTCTTTGGATATAAAACACATATAGCAATGAGTGAGGAACGTATCATTACAGCAGCCACTGTTACCAGCGGCGAAAAGACAGATGGAAAAGAACTGCCGGAACTGGTCCGCAAAAGCAGGGAAGCTGGAATGGAAGTGGAAATGGTGATAGGAGATAAAGCTTATTCTGAGCAGAAAAATATCGAAGCGGCGGAAGATGGATGTTATAAGGAAGGGGCAAAAAAGAAAACATACAGTGAAACTCTAAAAAGCGACGCCCACAGTAAACAAGCAGAGTTCTAGGAAACAGAACACTTCAGAGAAAAAATGAAGGAGCGTTATAAGATAGAAGCAAAAAACAGTGAGTTAAAGCACAGGCATGGTTATGACACAGCGTTATCATCAGGCCTCATTAACATGGAGATGCAGGGAGCAATGGCTATATTTGCAGTAAACCTTAAACGGATCATTAAGC
>JAIDFQ010000043.1 GCA_029054245.1 Lachnospiraceae bacterium
CATAATTAAACCTCCAAACTGAGTAATCTTATCTTACATCAGTTTGAAGGTTTACACAAACTTTGGGATACTCCCAAAAAGTCTTCGACTTCTTTGTTGAATGTAACGTATCTCTTATTTGCAATAAAGTGATTCCCTTTAATAATCGATAATTTCGCATTCGATATATTTTTTGCAATCTCTTTTGTATGGGATTCCCGAATCATATCATTTCTGCCGCAAATCACGAGCGTAGGGGCTGTTATTTTTGACAATTCATTTCGTTCGATATTCGGATCATTGACCATTAATCCAAGCATTTCTGCATTCTTTTTTGCTTCAGGCGATTTTGAAGCAAACCGCCTTGCTATTTTGTATCCTATTTCGATTGGCAGTTGTGTCGTTATTTTTACCCCTCTCGGATTCAAATTTCCCCCATTTAATATCAATGCCTTTACCCTGTTTGGATATTTCATTGCAAATTTCATTGCTATATTTGCTCCGTCTGAAAATCCCAGAATAACTGCCTCTGAAATTTCAAGTTCTTCCATAAAATCGTATAAGTCACAGGAAAACTGCTCAATTGTAAAAGGTTTCGTACCTCTTGGCGATCTGCCATGTCCTCGCGTGTCTAAAGCAATCACTCTGTATCTATTGCTAAAATAATCGATTTGATTCTTGAAATAGGAACCATTCTGTCCGTTGCCGTGCAAAAGGATAAAAGGCTCTTTATTCCCTTTTTCTTGATAATATAAAGCGATATCCATTGATGCTTCCCCGCAAAATTTCGATTGTTGAATTGTCCAACGCCATTATTTTACTACAAACACACACACAATTCCATTAAATTTTGCTTAATTTTCCCTTGCCGTATTCTTTGCAATCATCATCTGCCTTGCCGGTCCCTCTGCTCGGTGCTGTTTTAAGATTTTTTCGCTCGTTAATTGCCGGGGATGGGTTGCGTGATATTGTGGGTGGGTATTTCTCTGCTTTAAGGAATAGGAGTTCATTTCATACGGTAATTACCGTATGAAAAAAGACTATAACCGTTGCTGTCATAGCTTTTCAAGGATTGAGGAAGTCCCTTTGTTTACTTGTATTTGTTTGTCACTCCTCCGCACTATCCAACATCATTAAGGTTCATAATGAGTGCTTCTAGTAAATATAGAGTAAAGCGCTCGCGTTTCCATGCAATCATTATATAAGTTTATGTGGGAAAATCTATCCTAATATTTAGCGCTCATGTCTTTTTCATATTTTTTTCTATTTTGGATTTTTTCAAAGTGGAGAATTTGACATTATTTTTAGAACATAAAAGCATTTCGATTATGGATTTTGACCTTTGAGTATTGAATTAATAGAGGAATTGGAAAAAAGATTTGGGTGGAAAAGAAGAAATTATTCGAAAATGATTCCGTTTGCATAATAGATTTTGTTGGAGGTGTGGAATGAAAAGGATAATGGCATATGTCATTTTAAATGTTAAATCATTGTTAAAGGATAAATTACCTTTTGCGTGGTCTGTTTTTTTGCCGCTGGTAATGTTTTACGTAGAAAAAGATCATATGAATCAGGAACAGGACTTAGCTTATTGGTGGATTTATATGATTCTTTGTGCGTATTTTTATGGTGCAGGGCTTTATGCTCTTGAATTAAAGGAATCAGGATGTTTGCGGACTATTTTTTCCATATATAGTTCTTCCATAGTCAGTTTGAAGGTTTTTTCCATGATGAGAAATTTTAACCAGCGAGACTAATAGAGTTCATGAAGCATAAAATAAGTGAATGATATCATCATTATTAAAATCTTACTTGACATATATATCAGATTGATATATTGTGTACGTATCAAATCGATATATGAGAGGAAAGTTTTAGCGTATAGCATGTTAGAAAGGGAAAAAGACAATGGCGGTAGAAAAGAAGATTGACTGTGTGATTTTGGGGTTGTTAAGCCATGAAGATCTGACGGGTTATGAAATTAAAAAACGAATGGATACTTCATTAAAGTATTTCTGGGGAGCAAGCTATGGCAGCATATATCCTGCGCTTAGCGATCTGGTTGAACGGGGACTGGCAGATAAGCGAGACGGAGCAGAAAATAAGCGGAATAAATTCGTATATTCTATCACGGAAGAGGGAAGAAGCTATTTAAAAGCATGGCTTCAAGTTCCGGCAGAGAAAGATGAATTGCGCTATGAGACATTGCTTAAATTATTTTTCGGCAATGAAGGCGGCGCAAGGCAGGCAATGGCGCATATCAATGCTTTTGAGAAGAAGATAGAAAGAGAGCTGCCGTATCTTGTAGGAGCAGGAGATACGCTTAAAAAAAATATAGATGTTGATGATACCCATAAATATTATCTTCTTACGGTTGAATTTGGTATAAAGACATATCGCGCTTATTTGGAATGGTGCGAGGAGGCGAAGGCAATATTGAGCAAGGAGGATAAGTAGGATGCTTGGACATTTGGGATTTTCCTATATAGGGCTGATATTCATCATTATGCTTCTTGTTCCAAATCTGATATGGACAAGAAAGCAGCCACAGGGTTACAGTGCAGAGAATGAAAATAAGATCCTAGTTTCGTTAGAGAGAATGGGGGAGGTGCTGACCACCTGCTGTGCCCTTCTCTTTTCTGATTTTAATTTACAAGAAGTTTCAAAATGGTGGTTGTGGCTTGCGATGTCATTTATTCTGATGATAATGTATGAGATATGGTGGATACGGTACTTTAAAAGCGAGCGGAAGCTGGCTGACTTTTATAGCAGTTTCTTAGGCGTTCCGGTGGCTGGTGCAACGCTGCCCGTGCTTGCGTTCTTTTTACTTGGCATCTATGGAAAAGTCATTTGGATGTTGATTGCAAGCGTGATTTTGGGAATAGGGCATATTGGTATTCATTTGCAGCATCAACAGGATCTTTTCTTCTCATAGTCTTTCAGGGAATCAAGGGCATGCCGTGACAAAGGAACCAGAGCAATCATATTGAAAATCGTCATCAGACCAATTCCGATATCGCCCAAATCCCAGACAAAAGTATAAGCAGCCAGACCGCCGATAAAGAGCATGACAAGGGCAAGGAGCTTGTACAGTGTCTGGGACAGCCAGTTATCGCCGAAAAGGTATGCAATGTTTGGCCTTGCATAAAACAAAATACCGACAAAAGTGGAAAAACTGAAAAGCCAAAGGATAACGGCAATAAAGATGACACCGAACATCCCCAGATGATAATTCATGGCTGTCTGCAAAAGATCCATTCCGGCAAGTCCCTGGGTTAGGTCGATAGGGGTCAGAAGCATGATCATTGCCGAACAGCTGCAGATGACAATGGTATCGATGAATACGCCAAGTGCCTGAAGCAGCCCTTCCTTAGCGGGGTGGCTCACGTCTGCTGCGGCGGCTGCGCATGGAGCGGAACCGGAGCCGGCTTCGTTAGAAAACAGCCCCCGCTTAGCGCCATTCATAATGACTGCACCGAAGCCTCCGGCAGCAACCTGGCGAAGTCCAAAGGCTTCCGAGAAGATACGTTGGAAAACAGATGGAAGCTGACCGATGTTCTGAAGGATGATGAGAATTGTAATCAGAAAATATAAGCCCGCCATAATCGGCACGACAACATTCAGTACACGCACGGTAGCATTTTTGCGAAGGACAATGACTGCCGCAATCAGCACAAGAATGATTGTGGTGTAAAGAGGAGGAATCTGGAAGGCATTTTCAAAAGCTGAGGAAACAGAATTTCCAATGACCTGACTGATGCCGCACCAGCAAATCAAACCGGAAATGGCAAACAGGATGGCAATGACAGAACGTTTCCTGTGGCTGTCTTTTTTGATGAAAAGATGATGGATATAATAGGCGGGACCGCCTCTGTAGCCTCCGTAAAGGGGGTCTTTTTCTTTATACATTTGTGCAAGGGTGGCTTCTACGAATGCGGTGGAGGATCCTAAAAGGGCAGTGACCCACATCCAGAAAACAGCGCCTGCGCCGCCTAAAGAAATTGCAGCGACAACACCTACAAGGTTACCCATCCCCACGCGCGTTGCTGTGGAAATGATAAGAGCCTGGACACCTGAAATGGAACCCTTATGGGAAGAAATCTTCTTTTCCATGGAAATTTTGAGCATCTCAGGAAAGAAACGGAAGGGCAGAAAGCGGGTGCGGATGGTAAAATAGATTCCCGAAGGAATCAAAATCAGAACCAGCAATGAAAGTCCAAGAGAGCTTCCGCCGGGCAGTGGTATGGTAATCAGATCGCCCCATAAAAACTGATAAATTGTATTGATAATCTTTATAATGGTGTCCATCACAGAATTCTCCTTTGCATTTTCCCTACAATTAGTATATAGTAGAAAGCAGCATCTGTAAAACTGATAATAATGATAATGACAATCGAAAAAATAGATGGAGAGAGCAGATGGATATCAGGAATCTGATTACGTTTATTTATGTGGCAGAACTAAATAGCTTTACCAAAGCGGCAGAGAAATTAGGCTATTCACAGTCAACAGTCTCATTTCAGATCAAACAGCTGGAAGCAGAACTGGATACGTTACTGTTTGAAAGAATCAATCATACGGTGGCATTGACTGAGAAGGGAAGAGATGTGCTGAAATATGCACACCAGATCAATGAATTGACACAGAAACTGAAAGAAACGATGCAGGATGAAAAGCTGGTAAGCGGACATGTGCGCCTGGCGATGGCAGACTCCCTTTGTGGTTCTCTGCTAGGGGAAGGATTCCTTACTTTCCGCAAAGAATATCCGGGCATAACACTAAAGATTACAGCAGCAGTAACAGAAGAGATGTTCCGTTTGATCAATCATAATGAAGCAGATGTGATATTAACGCTGGATAATCATATTTACAATACAGAATATATCATTGTCAGGGAAGAGAAGATGGGGATGCATTTTGTTGCAGGCGCTGAAAACCCTTTGGCGCAATTGGCGTCTATTTCAGTGGAAGAACTAGTTGGGCAGCCATTTATACTAACAGAAAAGGGGATGAGCTATAGAAGGCTTATGGATGAGAAATTAGCAGGCATGTCATTGGAAATCCAGCCGGTTTTAGAGATCGGGAGTGCAGGTCTTATATGCTCGCTTGTAGAGCAGGGAGTGGGAATCTCATTTTTGCCGGATTATGTGACAGATAAAGGAATTAGCAGTGGGAAAATGGCTTATCTGAATGTAAGTGATTTTGAAATCGAAATCTGGAAGCAGCTTTTATATCACCGTGATAAATGGGTTTCCCCCCAGATGGAGTCGGTTATAAAATATTGCGTGGACAGAGAGTTTTCGTAAAGTTGAGGGTTGTTGACTTGTGCTTTCCTGTGATATGATGTTTTTATTAAAATACAAAGTTTGGAGAACAGTATGGGTTCAGAACTGGTAAGTACGAAGGATATCTATAACGTGGTGCGCAGGACCTTGGAGGTCATGGATGCCCAGATTCTCTGGCACGGAGAAATCACGGGATATCTTTTTTATAATATATTAAAGGCAGAAGGTATTTATACGGAGATGGATCTCGCGGAATATACGCTGATCGGTATGCTCCATGATCTGGGAATGATTAAGACAGGTTACGAGGGCGGCATCATCCAATGTGAGAGTACGAATGTCTGGGCACATTCCATCTATGGTTACCTTTTTCTTAAAAATTTATCACCGGTGGCTGATAAAGCTGAGATTGTATTATATCACCATCTACCGTATAAGCTGCATTCTCAAATAAAAAGCCGGTATATGAAGGTTACAGAATACTTGACGCTTGCGGATAAGATGGCTGTCTTTCTGCGGATGGGAGAGGACAAGGCAGAGCAGAGTATTTATATGCGTCAGGCACAAGGGGAGTTATCGGCAAAGGCGCTGGAATTGTTTCATATTGCGCAGACACGGTTCAATGTTCTTGGAAAGCTTAAGACCCATGAATATCAAAAGGAGCTGGAGGGGCTGTTTGACCGGATTTCCTTTACGGAGAAACAGAAAAGGGCATTTTTGGATATGCTGATTTATGCAATTGATTTCAGAAGCCAGCCCACTGTCATTCATACCATGTCCACCAGAACTTTTGCCCTAGAATTAGGAAGGATTATGCGGGTGCCGGCAGTGGATCTTAAGATTTTATACTACGGGTCGCTTTTGCATGATATCGGCAAGATTGCGATTCCTATATCGATTCTGGAGGCGCCGAGAAGGCTGACCGAAGAAGAGATGCAGATTATGCGGGGACATGTGGTAATGACAGATAAAATCCTGCGGGGGGTTATGGATGAGCGAATCGTGAATGTTGCCGCCAAGCATCATGAAAAACTGGACGGTTCAGGATATCCCAAGGGAATTGGGGCATCTGATTTGTCGATGTTAGAGAGAATCATTGCAGTTGCAGATATATTGAGCGCTCTTTATGGAAAGAGAAGCTACAAGGAAGCATTTCCACCAGAAAAAATCAAAGGGATTTTGCTCGAGGATGCGGAGCAGGGGAAAATCTGCATGAAGGTGGTACAGGCAGCGCTTGGTCACTACAATGAAATCATCCGTACCTATGAAAAGCAGCGGGATGTAACCATGGAAAGGTATATGGAAATTGTAAATCAATATGACAACATTTACGAACGATTCAAAGAATTTGATCAGGCAGAAATGACCGCATGAGAATCAGACGTAAAGAGAGCGTTTGTATAGATGACTTGTGCTTAGCTGATGGGAAAGGAATAAATGTTAAGATGACAAAAGAAGAGCTGGCAATGGAAATCATTGAGCGATTAAAAAAAGAATATCCCGATGCAGGCTGTACCCTTGATTATAACCAGGCATGGAAGCTCTTGGTAAGTGTTCGTCTGGCGGCACAGTGTACCGACGCAAGGGTTAACGTGGTAGTGCAGGATTTATATGCGGAATTTCCTGATGTGGAGGCACTTGCATCGGCGGATGTGGAGGAGATAGAGCGGATTGTAAAGCCTTGCGGACTTGGACACAGCAAGGCAAGGGATATCAGTGCATGCATGAAGATTCTGCGGGATGAGTACCAGGGAAACGTTCCAGATGACTTTGATGCATTGTTGAAACTGCCCGGTGTAGGGCGTAAAAGCGCGAATCTGATTATGGGAGATGTGTTCGGAAAACCTGCCATTGTGACAGACACCCATTGCATCCGTCTCACCAACCGTATGGGACTTGTTGATGGCGTGAAAGAACCTAAGAAGGTAGAAATGGCGTTGTGGAAAATCATCCCCCCGGAAGAAGGCAGTGATTTTTGCCACCGCCTGGTCTACCACGGACGGGAAATATGTACCGCAAGAACGCAGCCCTTTTGTGAAAAATGTTGTTTAAAAGATATATGTGCCAAATGTGGAGTATCATAATAAGGATGCAATAGAAAGCTTTTGTAACAGTTCATCCCACAGGGGCGGTGCAGCAGGGGCGACATGACACCTACAGAAAAGAATCGCTGCCGCTGACGTCGCGCCCTATCATTTCAAGTCTCGTCTACAAATCGGATTCCCCTGATATTCACCAATTCTGTAAGTGAAATTGCTGATTTTTCGCCAGAGCCTTGAAACGATAGGGCGCGACGTCAGCGGCAGCGATTCTTTTCTGTAGGTGTCATGTCGCCCCTGCTGTACCGCCCCTGTGGGATGAACTGTTACAAGCTTTTAATATATTTGCGCAAAAGGGGTTGACAGAGGATAAAAAAAATTTTATTATACATATGAACAGTTGTTCAAATGAAAGAATATAATAAAGGAGGGCAATGAAGTTGGCGATTCACGATGTAGAGTGCTGTGAGACGTTCCAGACCCACGAAGAGCTTCTTAAGATCGTGCATGCACAGATGCCGGATGAGGATGAATTGTATGATTTGGCAGAGCTTTTTAAAGTGTTTGGGGATTCCACAAGAATCAGGATTTTATATGTGCTCTTTGAAGCGGAAGTATGTGTGTGCGATCTGGCGCAGGCACTTTCGATGACGCAGTCGGCGGTTTCCCATCAGCTCAAGATCTTGAAGCAGGCAAAGCTGGTCAAGAGCAGGAGGGAAGGAAAATCTGTATTTTATTCACTGGCGGATGGTCATGTGAGAACTATTATTGCCCAGGGAAGAGAGCATATCAACGAGTAGAAAAGGAGAAAAGAGAGAAGATGAAGAAAAAATTTAAACTGGAAGATTTGGACTGTGCAAACTGTGCTGCAAAGATGGAGGATGCAATCAAAAAGATTGACGGCGTCAATGATGCCAATGTAAGCTTCTTGGCACAGAAGATGACCATTGATGCACAGGATGATAAGTTTGACGAAATCATGAAGGAGGTTGTCAGAGTCTGCGCAAAGGTAGAGCCTGATTGCCGGATTCTGTTGTAAGGGACGTATCATGACGAAGAAACAGCAGAAAATGCTTGTCCGCATTATCCTCACTTTCGTCATCTTTGTGGGATTATTTATTTGCGAACATGCAGGATTACTGGACGGGATAGGAAGTACATGGATTTTGTTCTTGATTTATCTGATTCCTTATCTGGTGATTGGTTATGATATTATTTATAAGGCGGCAAGAAATATCAGCAATGGACAGGTATTTGATGAAAATTTCTTGATGATGATTGCTACTTTTGGCGCTTTCGGCGTTCGGGAATATTCAGAAGCGGTAGCTGTAATGCTTTTTTATCAGGTAGGAGAATTGTTTCAGGGATATGCCGTGGGGAAGTCCAGACAGTCTATTTCGGATATGATGGATATCTGTCCAGAATATGCCAATGTTGAAATAGAAGGAAAGCTAACGCAGGTTGATCCTGATGATGTGGAGATTGGAAGCGTTATCGTGGTGAAACCTGGGGAGAGGATACCCCTTGACGGAATCGTAATCGAGGGAGAGTCCCTGATCGATACTGCGGCGCTTACCGGTGAATCTGTGCCCAGAAGGGCAGCTGTTGGAGATGACATTATAAGCGGATGTGTCAATGGAATCGGTACCTTAAAGGTTAGGGTTTCCAAGGAATTTGATGATTCCACAGTGTCCAAGATACTGGAGCTGGTAGAAAATGCCAGCAGCAAAAAAGCTAAGGTTGAAAATTTCATTACTCGGTTTGCAAAATATTATACACCAGTCGTAACCATCCTTGCCGTTGTTCTTACATTTCTTCCTCCGCTTATTTTAGGAGGCGGATGGGGAGAATGGATACGCAGGGCATGTATCTTTCTAGTTATATCCTGTCCATGTGCACTGGTTATATCGGTGCCCCTTGGATTTTTCGGCGGAATCGGAGCTGCCTCCAAGATTGGTGTTCTTGTGAAGGGAAGCAACTATCTGGAAGCAGTTGCAGAGATGACCACCATTGTCTTTGACAAGACAGGAACCCTCACTAAGGGAGAATTCAAAGTGCAGGATGTGTTCCCGAATGATTGTACCAGAGAGGAGCTTATAGAACTGGCAGCGTTGGGAGAGGTTTACTCCAATCATCCGATTGCAGGTTCCATTAAAGAGGCTTACGGAAAAGAACCGGATATGAATCGGGTAGGGCAGGCAGAAGAAATTGCAGGGCATGGCATTTGTGTCCCGATTGATGGAAAGAACGTACTGTTGGGAAATGAAAAGCTGATGGAAGATAAACAGATTCCCTATTCCGCAGTAGAAAGCACCGGAACAATTGTTTATGCAGCATGTGAAGGCAGATATGTGGGCGCCATCGTGATTGCAGATTCTGTAAAAGAGGGCGCCAAAGAAGCCATTCAAAGCATGAAGCAGGTTGGTGTTAAAAAATGTGTCATGCTGACCGGTGACAGACGGCAGGCAGCTCAGATGGTGGCAAAGGAACTTGGAATTGATGAAGTGTGCGCACAACTTCTCCCGGGAGATAAAGTTTCAAAGGTAGAAGAACTTTTAAATGCCCAGGGAGGAAAAGAAAAGCTGGCGTTCGTGGGAGACGGAATTAATGATGCGCCAGTACTTACCCGGGCAGATATCGGAATCGCTATGGGCAGCATGGGATCGGATGCCGCTATAGAAGCAGCTGACGTAGTATTGATGGATGACGATGTCCGCAAGATTGCGGCGGTGGTAAGAATATCCAGAAAGACCCTCCAAATCGTAAAGCAGAATATCGTATTTGCCCTTGCGGTGAAAGCGCTTGTACTTCTGCTGGGAGCATTAGGTCTTGCCAATATGTGGGAGGCCGTGTTTGCGGATGTGGGCGTATCGGTTATTGCGATTCTAAATGCCATGCGTGCCCTAAAAATACAAAAATAATAGTGAATGCAGATAGTAAAGCAGTGAAGTAGTTTTTTGATGAAAAAACGATTCACTGCTTTTGGCTTATATTAAGCAAAGTATGCTTCTTTGCGCTGGGAAGATTTTAAACTGGACTTGACATGCAGAGTTTTGTTCAGCATAATGTAAATTGAACAATGTTCAAGGAGGATTAGAGATGAAAATAACAATCATACACGGACAAAGCCATCAGGGTTCTACCTGCAATATTGCAAGGCTGCTGGCGGAAAAGTTAAACGGTCAGGTGGAAGAATTCTTTTTACCGAGGGATTTTGGAGAGTTCTGTATCGGGTGTACCGCATGTTTTGCAGAATCTGAAACAAAGTGTCCTCATTTTGAAAAGCTGTTGCCGATTACAAAGGCAATAGACGGCGCAGATGTAATCATATTGGCAAGCCCAGTCTATGTATATCATGCGACAGGAGCGATGAAAGCATTTCTTGATCATTACGGCTGGCGCTGGATGGTTCATCGCCCGGAAGAGGCGATGTTTTCTAAGCAGGCGGTCTGTATTTCCACAGCTGCCGGTGGAGGTATGAAGAGCACAAACCGGGATATGGCACATAGTACATTCTTTTGGGGCGTTGCCAAAACATATCAATACGGTGTTGCTGTGATGGAAACTTCCTGGGAAAGAGTCAGTGCGAAAAAGAAACTGAAGATAGAAAAGAAACTGAATCTGCTGGCACAGAAAATCGTGAAAAGGCAAGGGCAGATTGAACCGTCCATAAAGACAAAGATGTTCTTTTATGTGATGCGGCAGATGCAGAAGCACGGTTTTAACAAAGCAGATGCGGATTATTGGGAAAGAAAAGGCTGGACAAAGAAAAAACGTCCGTGGTAATGCAATACAATAGACCTTGTGCTTGTATTTTTTCATGATGCAAAAATGATGCAAGTGTGGTTTATAATAGGATACATCATTTGTATTGCAATAAAAAGAGGGGGCGGACTATGGACAAAAGATTAGGGTGGACTGCGAAAGCCGCAATTTTTATGATAATGCTCTTAGGCATCTCAACAGACAGTCACGCATATTTTGGTCAAAATGAAGATTATTATTTAACGGATGAGAAGCCCGAAGGCAGGGGAAGGGGACATTATCTTGAATTTGTCAGCGAAGAGACATACACCGTGAAATCTGGGGATACGCTCTGGAAAATTGCAGAGGATTATTGGGGAAATGGGACATATTATCAGAGAATATGGTCTGACAATGAAGATGTGGTCAGTATACCGGAGCATCTCATGCCCGGAATGGAACTGAAATTGGAGAAGACTCTTTACACAAAAGTAGGGATTGAGGATTATTTGAATCGTGATCAGTTCAGGCATGACCTCATTGTGGACAAAGAGGCGTTTGAGATTGAGGATGCATTTGGCAGGAAAGATTTTACACCGCCTTATTGTATTTATGTAAGTGTGCCTTATATGAATGACTTAAAGGAAGTGGATCCATATGTGTACTGGGAGGAATTCAAGGAGGAAGTTTACAGATGCAGCAAGGAAATCTGTGGGGATCTGGTTTCAGATTTATCTTTTGAAAGATACCAGGTAACTGGGATAGGGAATCTGTGCGGCTATCATTTCACATTTGACGCAGGAGACAAGGAATATGTTATCATGGCTTATTTTTGTTATAACAGTACGACCAAAAGCGAAGCGTTTGCCTTGTGTGAGAAGGAATACTGCACAGAAGCGATACTTGAGTTGGTCAGGGGAAAAACTTGCTATGCGGCAGTGCGTTTTTTAGATCCGGGAGTATATTACGTGAAGGGGCAGGACTATGTGGGTGCGGAAGAGTGGAACTATCCCCAGCTTCGGAATCCCTTTGTAAATGCCATGCAAAGACTCTATTCGGGACCATTGGAGCAGGTGGAGGATTATCCGGATGATTACGCGATTGAATGGAGGGAGCCAGAATTTGAAAAGCTGGTGAGGGAAGAACTGGCCGGTTTGTGGCAGCTTACAGAGGAAGAAAAGCAGGCGTTCATGGAACGAGATGTGACAGCCAGCGATCTTGCCGGAATTGAGGAAATGGAGCTTTCTTACTATTCCATTGAGCATGGCGGAGAGGAAGAATACCTGCGCGTGCGTCTGAACGGAAGTGCGGATAATGGAAGTGATATAACCTTGTACTCACCAGTGGAAGAGCGGCTGATGGGCACGTTGGAGGATTTAAGGCATTTCCGTGAGCTGAAAAGCCTAAATCTTATGCTGCGTGCCCCTTCTATCACGGATTTGTCCTGTATTGAAAATCTGACTAATTTAAGAGTATTGGATATGAATATCCATTCCGCCGATACAAAGGTAAAGGACGTGGATTTTTTGGGAAAACTGACCAATCTTCGTACGCTGCGCATGGGCGGATGGTATTGGAAAGCGGAATATAACGAGTACTTTGAAGGAATCACGGATCTATCCATACTCCGCAATTGTCCTCATCTTGCCTATCTGACATTGAAAGCAGGCAATGTGGAAAGCTATGACTTTTTGGGAGATTTGCCCGACATCTACTATATATATCTATCCGAAGTAAGAGGCGGGAAAAATATAGTGCCGGAGGAGTCGTTGCTTCCCAATGCGTGTTTTATTGATATTTACGGAGAACAGGTGCGGTATGAAAACGGAGTAGGATATGATTAGCCGTAGGAACCAACAGAAGGCTGCATAAAGCCAATGAACTTACAAAAAGTGTAGATTGTGTGAATATTCTCCATATGCTATAATATTCAAAGCACAGTCCATTACAAAAGAGAAGCCGGTGACGAAGTCATGAAAAAAGGAATTCTATTTTTATCTGTATTATTGTGTAGCAGCATTCTGGTGCTGTCTTCGCCTTTCTCCGCCTGTATCTATGCGGCAAGTGACGATATCTATAACAAAGCAGATACAGGCGATACAAAGGCGTTGGCGGAAGCTTATCGAAGCTACAGACAGCGGTTCTTACAGGTCAAAGACTATGCGGAAATCGGACCCGCAGGCTTTGATATCATAGAAGATCAGATATTTCCCATAGAAACAAAGAGTTTTGGACAGGTGTCCTTTGTTCCAGCGATGGATAAGGAGTATCACAGGCTGGCGTTGTTCTTTACCGATGAGGACGGTAGCGTTGTATATAAGACGGACCAATTGGAGGTCAATAGCCGCAATCCGGGGGAAATGAAGCAGCCCCTGCGGGAGCTTAAAGCGGTTTCCTTTCAGGAACTGAATGGGGACGGAAGGATGGATATCATCCTGATTACCACCTGCGTGAACGATAAAGGCGATTATGCAGGAAAATCATACAAGATCGGGGATGTCCTGTTTCAGAACGAAAAGGGATTTTATAGAGATTACAGGATTTCCGACAAGATCAACCGATTCAGCATGAACAAAAGCGTGGAGAGTATTGTGGCGTTTGTAAGAGATGGATACTCTACAGAATTCCTCTATACGGCAGCGACCAGGCAGGAGCTTTTGGAGCATGGGTTTGTGATTGAAAAGGAGCAGTGTTATTACAGGCAGTTTGAGAAGCTTGGAAGGCTGGAGGTCGTACCGGGGACTTATACGATGGCAAATTTCGCCACATTTATGATTTACCTGATCAATGAGCAGGGATATATCGTGTGGAGTCTGCAGCCTATGGGAGATTTTGACAATCTGTATGCGCTCAAAGGTATTACCTGCCGGGATATTGACGGAGACGGAATGATAGATATGCTGGTGCTTGCCAAATATAGCTATGAGGGCAGCGGAAATGAAATGATTACAGAGTGTGATTACGCTATTTACTATCAGAGAACGGGTGGTTTTATTGAAGATAAGGATATCAAACTTAAGAACCCGTGCAGTGATGAAGATACTGTGGCCGGGCTTGTGGATCGTGCAAGGGCATATTGGGGGTGGAAGACAAAAGAATGATTAAAATATTGATTGTAGATGATGAAAGAGCGATTTGCGATTTGATTGATTTAAATCTGTCTGCGGCAGGCTATCACTGTACTTCCGTGCAGAATGGGCTGGAGGCAATTGATTTAATAGAGGAAGAAGTATTTGATTTGATTTTGCTGGACATCATGCTGCCTGGTGCAGATGGATATGATGTGATTGAATACATCCGCCCGTTAAAGATACCTGTCATTTTCATAACGGCAAAGCATGAAGTAAAGGACAGGGTAAAGGGACTAAAGCTTGGGGCGGATGATTATTTGGTAAAGCCCTTTGATGTGGTGGAGCTGGTGGCGCGGGTCGAGGCTGTCCTTCGCCGTTACAATAAAACAGATAAGCTTCTTACGGCAGGAAATATTGTAGTGGATGTGGATGCAAGAAGGGTCCTTAAGGATGGAAAGCAGGTGGTCCTGACGAATAAGGAGTTTGGATTGCTGGTGCTGTTCATGCAAAATAAGAATGTAGCCTTATTCAGGGAGGCATTATATGAGAAGGTATGGGGAGATGAGTACATTGGAGACAGCCGTACGCTGGATCTTCATGTGCAGCGTCTTAGAAAGAAGCTGGGATGGGAACAGAATTTAGTGGCGGTATACAAAGTCGGCTATCGTTTAGAGGTACAGGGATGAAGTTTTCTTTGAAATTGCTGCTGTGGACGATGATCGTCATGGCAATTGCGCTTGGAATCAGCGGCTTTTATTTTGTCAATTATGTATTCGAGACTTCCCTGGAAAGAGAAGCGGGGCAGGCGCTTGATGAAAACAGTATTTTATGTTTTGCATTTGAGACGGCTGTTTTAAACGTGCCGGCGAAATATGATGTTCTGCAGGACAATACCGTAGAGCAGATAGCGGCAAATCTGGAATCAGGCGGACAAAACGCGAACCGCATGCTGCGTCTGTCCGATGAAGAAAAAAGTACACTCTATGCCAGCGGCGGGTTTGAGACGGATGACGAACTGCTGGCGCAGACAGATGCAGTCACAAAGACATACCGTACGATTCTCTTAAACGGCAGTTATTATATTCAGACGGGCAGCGCCGTCAACGCCCTTGACAGGGTGTTGTATTTAGAAACACTGCGGGATGTATCAGAGGTTTTTAATGAGAGAAAATTGGGATTTAAAGTATATCAGCGTGTAACCATTATCATGCTGTTTTTTGGAACCATTATCATGCATCTGATTTCTTCCTGGCTGACCAAGCCTATCCGCCTTCTAACGAAGGCAACCAAGCGCATGGCGGCGGGGGATTACGACTACAGGGCAAAGCAGATCAGCGATGATGAATTGGGACGCCTGACCCTTGATTTTAATCAGATGGCGGAGGCACTGGAAGAGAATATCAACAAATTAGAGGATGAGATACAGGCAAGGGAAGACTTTGTAGGTGCGTTTGCCCATGAATTAAAAACGCCTCTGACTGCAATCATTGGATATGCAGATATGCTTCGCTCCCGAAAGCTGGATGAGGAAAAGAGTTTTTTATCTGCTAATTATATTTACACGGAAGGAAAGAGACTGGAAGCGATGTCCATCCGGCTTTTAGATATCATGGTGACCAGGCATGGGCAGGTGCAGTTCCAGGAGGTATCGGCGGAAAGCCTGTTTCTTTACGTCAAAGATATGTTCAAGACGAATGAAAGCATGAAGTTTGAATATCACTACGACAAAGCCAATGTGTGGGCAGAGAGCAATATGATCATAACGGTTTTGATCAATCTTCTTGACAATGCCTGCAAGGCGTCCGATCCGGGCAGCGTCATAGAAATAAGCGGCAGGTCCGAAGAGAGCGGCTATCGTTTCGGGGTAAGGGATCATGGTATCGGAATACCGCAGCAGGAATTGCAGAAGATTACAATGGCATTTTATATGGTCGATAAATCAAGATCCAGAAGCAGAAATGGAGCTGGTCTGGGGCTTTCCCTGTGTACAGAGATTTTATCGCTCCATGACAGTAGTCTCGAGATCGAAAGTACGCTGGGAGAGGGAACGAGCATCAGTTTTATCCTTCCTGACAGAAGAAAGGAGGATGCAGCGAATGAAAAAGCCGACCATTAAGTATGCCTACTATATTTTTGCAATATTGGTCATGGTACTATCCATCTGGGGACCGGAAATGCTTGCAAGATACAGGGACCGGACGGTACTTGACAGAATCAATACACAGACTTCTGAGATGGAAGGAGAGGGCTACAGATATAAGCTTGATATCAATGAAAAGTTATACATCCTCTCTCAGGCGCTGAACAGCCAGAGCCCGCCGGAAAGCGAACAGAATGCACTTACCAGGCTGGAGGATGAAACCAAGGAGTATCAGGAACTGGATGGGACGTATGCTTTCGTGGTCAACCACAGGGGACCTACCGGAAGGGAAATAACGGATGAGCAGATTTTTAACACCTGTAATCAGACCATTGCAGCATTAAAGGATCTTGACATACTGCCGGATACGGTGAAAGCTGTAGGAGGAGGGGACTATGATGCTACACTGTACTCTGCAATTGATGTTTTAGAGCCGAGAAACAATGTTGCAGTCTGGAAGGTGAGCCTTTCTACCAATGTGAAAAATGCGGATAAGAGCAATCATCTCATAGACGCCTATCTGGATGCAGATGACGGAAAAGTGTACGAATTTTATGCCCGGACAGATTGGGAATGGAAGGACATCGATCCTGACGCACTCATAGAAAAGTGGAGCGCTTATATGGGGCTTTCAAAGCCGCTTCCTTATGAGACGGAAAATCCGCTGTTGGAATCCACGCCCTATTACAAAAAGTATGTTTTTTCGGGGAATGGCGAGGGAACAAGCATCGTGACGATTGGATTTTATGAGGGAATTAATGAGCTGTTTTTGAAAATATCAAAATGATGCAGATTTGATGCAAAAATGATGGTAATATGATGCAAGAATGATGAAAAAATGATGCACCGCGTGTGTATGCTGAATATAAGCAGTAAAACACGAAAGGGGCATCATTTTTATGTACGAGAGAAAAAAGGGCGGATGGAAAAACAGAAAGAAAAAGAATCGGGAGGCAGGTTTTTTGCAGGCAGCGTTGCTTGTGATTCTGACGGTGGGAATATGTACTTTTATGGAAATGGTAGCGCTGGCGGCACCGGCGCCGCCAGTAAATCTGCCTGTAAAGGGAAAAGAGAAAGAAGCGATGCAGACGTCTTGGATGCTGGAAGTAGCTGAAAATGTGCTAGTAGCGCAGAACTTAATGATGGAAAAAGCACAGAAAGGGGAAGGACCGCTTATCGTGGTGGATGCAGGACATGGGGGTGAAGATTCAGGATGCCTGGGATTCGGGACTTATGAAAAGGACATTAATCTTCAGATTGCCCTTAGAGTAAAGCAATGTTTGGAGAAAAGAGGATTCCGGGTCATGATGCTCCGGGAGACAGATGAATTTCTTGCAATAGAGGAGCGGGCAGAGCTGGCAAACAGTCATCAGGCGGATGCCTATGTGAGCATTCATCAAAATACATATGAGGGCAGCGATAAGAGCGTAAGTGGGATTGAAACATGGTATGACGGAGCTGATACGGATAGGGATAACGAAAGGCTTGCAAGGCTGATCCATCAGCAGACCATAAAGAGTACCGGGGCAAATGAGAGAATGCTGTGGGATATAGCGGATTTGTATGTCACCAATAAGACGCTGATGCCAGCGTGTCTGATAGAAACAGGATTTTTGACGAATCAGAAGGAATGTCGCCTTCTTTCCACAGACGAATATCAAGAAAAAATTGCAGAGGGAATTGCGGAAGGGATTGAAATGTACTTTCAATCAGAAACAGATATGTGATGAATAAAATATCCTTTTTTACCCATAATATGGATAGAATCAGCAGTCAGCTGGAAAACGTTTGGTTAAAAAGGAGAATGGAATATGGCAGTGGATTTTAAAAACAGTGAGACCAAAGATAATCTGATGCGTGCATTTGCAGGGGAAAGTCAGGCAAGAAACCGCTATACATTTGCGGCAGCCCAGGCAAAAAAAGAAAATCTGCATGTAATCAAGGAAGTATTTACTTATACAGCAAATCAGGAAAAAGAACATGCGGAAATCTTTTATAATCATTTGAAAGAGCTGTCAGGTGAGACCATCCATGTGGACGGCGGTTATCCGGTGGATATTACGGACGATATGACAAAGCTCCTGCGTATGGCACAGCACAATGAATACGAGGAGCACGATTCTGTATATAAAGCCTTTGGAGAAAAAGCAAAGGAAGAAGGATTCCATCAGGTTGCCAATTCCTTTTTCCTGATTGCGGAAATTGAAAAGGCGCATGGAGACCGGTTTGGTAAATTTGCGGATCTTTTAGAGAAGGACAGGCTCTTTAAGGCAGAGCAAAAGACCAGCTGGATCTGTTTAAATTGCGGCTACATCTATGAAGGTGAGCAAGCGCCGCAAAAGTGTCCAGTATGCGAACATGATAGGGGATATTTCATCCGACTGGATGAATCGCCCTATGAGAGTAAATAACTATCCCTTATTTTATGGAACATCAATAAAAGTATTTGGGGAAGAATTTTTAGCAGCACGGGAATCAGTTTTTAATTATTTTATTTTAAAAATTGATTCCCGTGTTTTGTAACCTTTCTAAGTTCATTTTCATCTAATTAGTGTAAAATGAAAACGATCGTTTCATAATGCAACAGGAAAAAGGAATTTATGAAAAATGAATAAGGAACAGTTTACGACAGAGGTGCTTAAGGCAGAAAAAAGTTTGTACCATATAGCCAAATCTATTTTAGGAAATGATGAAGATTGTGCGGATGCGATGCAGAATGCAATCTTACATGCATTTGAAAAGTTACATACTTTGCAAAACAGTAAGTTTTTTAAGACATGGATTACCAGAATACTGATGAATGAGTGCTATCAAATCATACGTTCTAAAAAGGAGCAGATTCCTTATGAAGATTATTTTGAAATGCAGACACCGATAGAGCAGGAGAGTTATTCGGAGGTATTTGAGGCAGTGATGGAATTAGAAGCTAATTACAGAATCCCGCTGATCCTGTTTTATGTAGAAGGATTTTCCATAAAGGAAATCTGCCAGATTTTGAAACTATCGCAAAGTACGGCTAAAACAAGGCTTTGCCGGAGCAGGAAGCTTTTAAAAGAAAAGTTGATAGGAGTATATGGATATGAAAAATAAAAAGTGGAGCAGTGAATTCCCGGAAGTGCCGGAATTTGTGCATCAGACAGTGCTTGACACCCTTGACGGACTGGACTGCGGAAAGGTCAAAAAGGTGAAACAGATGAAAAAACGTACTATAATTATTTTAGCAGCAGCAATGATTGCCATTCTTGGAACGACGGTAAGTGCATCAGAAATATTTAAGTGGAATGAAAAGGCAAACGAGGTATTTGAAGCGGATGAAGAACAGCAGAGAGAACTGGTAATGGAGCAGGTGGCGCAGGAAGAGTACCAGACAACTACGGACGCTGGGCTTACTATACGCGCAGTGCAGACAATCCAGGACGTGAACTGCTTCTATGCACTGTTTGAAATAACAGCAGAAGATGATTCCATACAGATTTCGCCGGAAAATGACATGGGAGTTCAGATTGATTACCATGGAAAGGAAAGCCCTTTTGGCATGCTTGGACGGGGGTTTGTGGAGGAAGGACGTCAGGAGATTTCTAACAGCAGGTATTATGAAATCTATGGGACAAAAGCAGATGCCGGAACAGAAGACTTAGATATGACCATTCATTTTACCTCCCTGGACGCGCCGGGAGAGAAGGCATTAGCCGGCGACGCGATGATAAAGGGAGATTGGGAATTTTCACTCAATCTGCATGCGGTGGAGGCAACCCGATATGAGGTAAATAAGGAGTACCAGATTGCAGGATGTACGGTGATGGTTAAGGAGGTAGAACTTACGCCGATCAGCGTGAAGCTAGTCTGCGATGAAGCCGGTGCAAGGGAATTGGAAAAGACAGAGGGCGTTAATATTGATCAGGCTGACAGCTTAAGATCCCTGTTTATTAACGGAGTAAAATATCAGGATGGCACTGTTGTGGAGGAAGAGGGGTATCAGGAACTTTCAGTTGGCTATGAAAATGGAAATTATGAAAAAACTGCCCGCTTTTCCCACGTGATAGATGTGGAAAATGTCAGTGCTCTGCTTGTAGGAGATAATAGGGAGGAGATCAGTCTGCCATAATAATTCCTAAATTTATTCTTAATACGGGCGGCAGACGATTGACAATTGATAATTCCAGCGAATATAATGAGTACTGTGGTCGTCTTATCTTTACATAGATAGCATCACTGGTTACAATTGTTGTCTGTATTGGAGCGGTAGATGAAGAATAAGAAAAAAAAGAGACAGGGACTGGCGGCACTGGTCTTATGGATTGTATTTATTTTAATGATAGCAGGGATAACATTTATTTCTTTCCAGAATGGGGAGGCAACCAAGGAATTGGGAAGTCAGATTATGGATAAACTGACTCGGTTTCAGGCCGTGCCTGAAGTTTCTACGGGAGAAGAGATGGCGGCAGCAACTTATGGCATGAGACAAAGTGGCAGGGCATTGGTCTTTCTCTTGATTGGGATTGTAGGAACGATTACGATTCATGTAAGCTGCTATCGGTGCAACTGGCTGATTAGGACAGGAATCACCGTCTTTATTCTGGCGGCAATTGCCTATTTTACAGAAAAATTAAAAATATACATTCCTACAAGGCATTACAGCTATGAGGAAATGATGATAAGCATGGCTGCAGCGGGAGTGGGATGCTTAGCGGTATCCCTGATCATGCTGCTGGGCAGGATTTTAAAAAGCTTATCCCACCCAAAAGCTACCGGGCACTCTTTATAAGTGCTCGGTATATTTTTCTTCACAATACTTGCAGCGGTAAATCTCTTTATCTTCGTCGGATAGTACGAAGATATGAGGAAGTCCCTGCTCAATGGAAGTGATGCACCTGGGGTTCTTGCAACGGATGACGTTCTTGATTTCTCTGGGAAGCAGCAGTTCCTTTTTTGATACGATCTTTCCGTCCTTGATGACATTCACGGTTATGTTATGGTCAATGAATGCCAGCACGTCAAGGTTCAGCATGTCAATATCACATTCAACCTTCAAAATATCTTTTTTCCCCATTTTGTTGCTTTTGGCATTTTTGATAATGGCAACGCAACAGTCCAGCTTGTCCAGTTGAAGATGATGATAAATGGAAAGGCTTTTTCCTGCCTTGATATGGTCTAAAACAAATCCTTCTTCAATTTTTCCTACATTAAGCATACGTTTCCTCCCTAATCTACCTGAATATTTAATAAAGTTAAAATGAGAGCCATTCTTACGTAGACGCCGTATTGCACCTGCTTAAAATAAGCGGCTCTGGGGTCTTCATCCACTTCCACAGAAATCTCATTTACTCTGGGAAGCGGGTGGAGCACCAGCATATCAGATTTTGCCAGTTCCATTTTTGGCTTATCGAGAATATAGAAATCTTTTAATCTTACATAGTCTTCTTCGTTGAAGAAGCGTTCTTTTTGTACTCTGGTCATATAAAGCAGATCAAGTTCTGGCATGATCTCTTCTAGGCGGATTACTTCTTCGTAAGGAATATTGTTCTCCTTGAGCATTTCGGTGACATAATCCGGCACCGTTAATTCCTTAGGGGAGATAAAAATGAACTTGATTCCCTCATAACGGACAAGGGCGTTAATCAGGGAGTGTACGGTGCGTCCGAATTTGAGATCTCCGCAAAGACCGATGGTAAAGTGGTCAAGACGTCCTTTCATGGAGCGGATGGTCAATAGGTCAGTGAGTGTCTGGGTAGGGTGTTGATGTCCGCCGTCGCCTGCGTTGATGACTGGAATGGAAGACTTGCTGGCGGCTACCATAGGCGCTCCTTCCTTGGGGTGGCGCATGGCGCATATATCAGCAAAGCAGGAAATGACGCGGATGGTGTCGGATACGCTTTCACCTTTAGCAGCGGAGGAAGAATCTGCATCGGAAAATCCAATGACGCTTCCGCCTAAATTCAGCATGGCAGATTCAAAGCTGAGCCTTGTGCGGGTGCTGGGCTCGTAAAAACAGGTGGCAAGCTTCTTCCCGCTGCAGGCGCGGGCGTACTTATCCATGTTTGCTTCGATGTCGTTTGCCAGGTCAAAGAGCTGGTTTAATTCCGCAACGGAAAAATCCAGGGGATTCATAAGATGTCTCATAGTTTTGCTTCTCCTTCCATAAAAAATCGAAGAGAATATTCTCTTCGATTTTAGTTTTGAAATGATAATAGTTCCTCCACAGGTTTTCTCCTGGGAGCTGCAGGTTCTTCGTCGGGATATCCTACAGGAATAAGCGCTACCAGTTCTCTTTCTTCGGGAACGTTTAATAAAGAAGCAGCCTTTGCTTCGTCGAAGATTCCCATGATAACGCTGCCAAGTCCCTTTTCATAGGCAGCCAGACAAAATGTCTGTGCGGCAATTCCAGCGTCGAACATCTGCCAGGATGCGCCGCGGGGAGTAGAATAGGAGCCGTCACGCTCAAAGCCGCTTCTTCCCTTGATGTAGGTCACGGCGACTAAGAGAGGTGCCTGCGCAATGATTTCACCATTTTTGGGATATGCCGGCGTACATTCGGCAGCGATTCTGTCCTTTAAATCTCCCTCAACTGCAATGTAGCGGGTAATTTGTGTATGCTTCCAGCTTGGCGCATAGGAAGCGGTTTCGATGATTTCAGAAAGTAAAGCGTGATCCACAGGCTGATCCTTGAATTTACGGATACTTCTGCGTTCTTTGATACAGTCTTTTGCAGTCATAAGCACACTCCTATCTATTTGTTTTTCATTTTCATTACAATAAGCTGGCTCGCGAAGCGTGACAGCTTTTGTTTAACATAAGGATGTCTCACAGAGCGCGGCATCCATTGTTTATAACATCATAGCATACGGGAGGGCTTCTTTCAATCAAATAATGGAGGAATGTGGGGAATAGTTCAACTTGCAATATGGATGGGGATTTAGTATACTACGAAGTAGAAACAGCGGTGTTAAATTGGAACTTAGGAGAAGATTCCGGAAGGAGAAATAGATTATGGCAACAGAATTTGTAGAAAGAAAAAGATGGTTGTTTTTAGGACTTCCGTTTACCTTTACAAAATATATTGTTAAAGAAAATATGCTTACCATAGACAGCGGACTTTTGAAGAAAGTTGAAAACGACTGCTATATGTACAAAGTGCAGGATGTGGAACTGGTGACTTCCCTTGCAGAGCGGATTTTTGGAATTGGAACGGTTATCTGTTACACAGGGGATACGACTCACCCGAAGCTTATTTTATCTCATATTAAAAATGCAAAGGTGATTAAGAACTTCATTCTTGAGGCTTCAGAGCAGGCAAGGATGAAACGCCGTACACTCAATACACTGGATATCGGTGCAGGCGATTTTGAGGTGGATGATATGGAATAAATACAAGGCGGTATGAGCAGAATCATACCGCTTCCTTGTTGCAGTTTTCTTTATCCGACAGAAGTTTTTCAAACAAAAGACCAACAAAAAACCAGTTGGGGAAATAATCCAGGCGGATTACCTTTTGGATATGCCAACGGGAGCCTTCATAATTCCAAGGGCACAATTTCCGGCTGCCCAGAAAGCGTCCCGTAAGATATTCACCGGCAAAGATGCATAGAGAGTAAATGCTGCCTCTTATGGAGAGAGGCATATTTTTAAGACGTTTAAAGATGGGCGCAAGCAGGCAGGCACTGCCATATATGGGAAACATCCAAAGTGAAGTCTGTCCCACAAGGCGCAGGTCTCTTTTTTGGAAAGAATGAAGGGCGGTAAAAGTGATTTCGAGGCACCAGCCAAGGAGCCCACATTTAAGAAAATTTTTTAAAAATGTTTTCATCATAGTATCAGTATGAGAAGAAAATACTGGAATTATACACAGGAAAGAAGTAATTGATATGGAAAATAAAAAAGATATGACTTATCAAGAGGTTATGGAATACATAGAGGGATTGAAGGTGTATGGCAGTGTGCCAGGGTTAGAGAATATCGAGAATCTGTGCGATAAGCTTGGCAATCCTCAAAAGGAGCTTTCTTTTGTCCATATTGCAGGAACCAATGGAAAAGGATCTGTACTTGCCTTTCTCTCAGAAGTGCTGAAAGCAGCAGGATACCGTACGGGCAGATATGTTTCGCCTACGCTGTTTGAATACCGGGAGAGGATCGCGGTCAATAACCGTCCAATCAGCAAAAAGGAACTTTGCACCCAAATGACGGTATTGAAAGAGATTTGCTGGGAACTTGTAGAAGAAGGGAAACCCCACCCTACCGCATTTGAGATTGAAACGGCGATGGCGTTTCAATATTTCAAAGAGAAGGAGTGTCAGATTGTCGTCCTGGAGACGGGGCTGGGAGGGCGTTTGGATGCCACCAACATTGTTACAAATACACTGGCAGCCGTATTTACTTCCATCAGCATGGATCACATGGGCGTTTTGGGAAAATCTCTGCAAGAGATTGCTGAAAATAAGGCAGGAATCATGAAGCCTGGTGCAGCCGCGGTGGCGCTTAAGGGAGAACCGGAAGTAAATGACGTTTTGGAGAAAAAAGCATCACTTTTGGGTATTCCTTTAATCACAGCTGATTTTTCTGATGCGTCAGGCATAAAACGAAGCTTGGCAAAACAGACATTTTCCTATAAAGAATACAAAAATCTCACCATTTCTCTTGTCGGCGCTTACCAGATTGAGAATGCGCTTCTAGCGGCAGAGACCATAAGAACGCTGAAAGAAAAAGGGTATAAGATACCGGATAAAGCGGTTTATAAAGGATTTGAACATACCTCTTGGCAGGGCAGATTCCAGATTCTGGCAAAGAGACCTTACTTTATTGCCGATGGCGCACATAACCGGGACGGCGCAAAGCGGCTTGCAGAAACGATACGTTTGTATTTTACAAACAGGAAGATTATATATATAATGGGAATGTTGAGGGATAAGGAGCAGGATGAGATTTTGAAGGCAACCTGCCCTCTGGCTTCCCAGATCTTGACGGTGCCCACAAGGGGTGAGCGGGGGCTTTCTGCCTATGATCTGGCATGTAAGGCGAAGGAATATCACGATTATGTGACGGCGCTGGACAGCGTGGAAGAGGCTGTGGAGATGGCATATCTTCTGGCGGATAAAGATGCGGTTATCATTGCCTTTGGGTCTTTATCTTATCTGGGCGGGCTGATTCAAATGGTGGAAAAAATAAATGCCCAAAAGGGCAGAAATGATATTGGGAGAGATTCACATGGTAAACAAAGAGAAAGTTGAGGAGGCAGTAAGGCTCCTTTTAGAAGGCATCGGAGAGGATTTAAATAGAGAAGGACTGAAAGATACACCGGCAAGAGTGGCGAGAATGTACGAGGAAATATTAAGCGGCATGGAGGATTCGCCCAAGGAGCATCTATCTAAAACCTTTACCGCCCAAAACAATGAGATGGTCATAGAAAAGGACATTCTTTTTTATTCCACCTGCGAGCATCATTTGATGCCTTTTTACGGAAAGGCACATATTGCTTATGTGCCTGATGGCAGGGTGGTGGGAATCAGCAAGCTTGCCCGTACCGTGGAAACTTATGCGAAAAGGCTTCAGATTCAGGAAAAGATGACGGCAGAGATTGCAGATGCAATTATGGAAAATCTAAAACCAAAGGGTGTAATCGTGCTGATAGAGGCAGAGCATATGTGTATGACCATGCGGGGTGTCAAAAAGCCGGGAAGCCGTACCGTGACCATGGTTTCCAAAGGGATATGCAAGGAAGATGAGAGACTTACAAAAACATTTTTGGATTTGGTGAGATAAGGCGAAAAACAGATGGAGCGCGTAAACAGGATTCTAACATGTAGTTTGTATCAGGAATATCTTAAAAAAAATAATCTGGCAGAGGCAGGGCGGCGCTTTTGCCATCATAATATGGGGCATTTTTTAGATGTGGCGCGGATTGCCTGCATTCTAAACGAGCAGGAAGCTTACGGACAGGATCGGGAAATAATTTATGCGGCAGCCCTTTTGCATGACATTGGGAGATGGCAGCAGTATGCGTTCGGCATACCCCATGAGGCGGCAAGCGCAGACCTGGCGCCGGAGATTCTTGGTGAGAGTGGTTTTGATGGCGGGGAGTTAAGTATGATTCTGGAGGCAATCAAAAATCATAGGAATGTTGCGGTGAAAGAAGAAAAATCCTTATCAGGTCTTCTATACCGGGCAGACAAATATAGCCGTCCCTGCTTCGTCTGCGAGGTGGAAGAGGAATGTGACTGGAAAAAGGGAAAAAAGAATTTAAGACTAATTTATTAAAATGGCATAAGGATTTGCAGCTGGAATAGAAGGAGAAACGAAAGTGAAGATTGGCGGACGTGAATTTGACTTGAAAAATCATACTTATATTATGGGAATCTTAAATGTGACGCCGGATTCCTTTTCAGACGGCGGTAAATACAACCGTTTAGACGATGCCCTGTTTCATGTGGAAGAAATGATTGGGGAGGGTATGGACTTGTTGGACATAGGCGGGGAGTCTACCAGACCGGGGTATACGTTCGTGTCGGCAGAGGAAGAGACAGAACGGGTCGTACCGGTGATTGAAGCGGTGAAACGCCGGTTTGATGTGCCGATCTCGCTGGATACTTATAAGGCGGAGGTTGCGAAGGAAGGAATCAAGGCTGGTGCGGATATGATCAATGACATCTGGGGGCTGAAATACGATCCGGATATGGCAGGTGTCATTAAAAGGGCTGGCATTCCTTGTGTCCTGATGCATAATCGGAAGGAGGCAGATTATCATCAGTTTGTAGAAGACGTGATCATGGATTTAAAGGAAACGATTCAAATTGCAAAGAACAGTGGGATTAGGGATGAACAGATAGTCTTAGATCCAGGCATTGGCTTTGGCAAGACCTATGAACAGAACCTTAAGATGATTGGTTCGCTGGAGAGATTGTTGGAGCTGGAATACCCCATACTGCTTGGCGCCAGCCGCAAATCGGTAGTTGGTCTTACTTTGGATCTTCCTGCAGATCAGCGGATGGAAGGGACGCTTGTCACCACGGTCTTTGGCGTGGTGAAGGGGTGCTCCTTTGTGAGGGTACATGATATAAAAGAGCATGTGCGTGCAGTGAAAATGGCAGAGGCGATTCTATTGTCAGGAGGCGCCGACCTGCCGAGAGGAAGATTTTGCTGACAGGAGGATTTCTATGGATAGAATTAGGATAGAAAATCTGGAGGTTTACGCGCACCACGGTGTGTTCCCCCAAGAGACACAAAAAGGGCAGATTTTTGTGATCAATGCCGTCTTATATACAGAATTAAGGAAAGCAGCAATGGCAGATGAATTGGCATTGTCCACCAACTATGGAGAGGTCTGCTATTTTATTGACGACTATTTGCGGGAGCATACATTTCTTCTGATAGAAGCGGCAGCAGAGCATCTGGCAAAGGAGCTGCTATTACACTTCCCTTTGATTGAGCGCATGGAGCTTGAGATTCAAAAACCCCATGCACCCATCAATCTGCCCTTTTCCAGCGTATCCGTGAAGATAGAGCGAGGATGGAAACTTGTTTATTTGGGAATTGGTTCTAATTTGGGAGATAAGCAGGCGTATATTCAAAAGGGGATAGAAGGACTGAAAGAAAATCCCATGATCCGTGGCGTGAAATGTTCAGAGGTAATCGCTACGCCTCCTTATGGCGGCGTGGAGCAGGATGATTTTTTAAATGCTGCTATTGAATTGAAGACCTTGCTGACCCCTTACGAGCTTTTGGACTTTTTGCATCAGCTGGAGGCGGAAGCAGGAAGAGAGCGGAAAGTGCATTGGGGACCAAGGACACTGGATCTGGATATTTTGTTTTATCAGGATTTCCTGTCAAATGATTTAGTCCTTACCGTGCCGCACCCGGATATGGAAAACAGGCATTTTGTATTAGCGCCTCTTAATGAGCTCTGTCCATGGTATAGCAATCCGGTTACAGGAAAAAGTGTGAGACAAATGTATTTAGACTTGGTCCGCGGCGGGAAAAAAGGTGATAGGCAGGAGGAAGTGCAGTGAATAAAAAAGCAAAACGCCCTGTGGGGAGCTGTGAGCAGTGCAACAATTATGTCTATGATGATGATTATGAGTGCTATACTTGCGAGATGGATTTGGATGAAGACGAAATGGCTAAATTTTTGTCTGACTCCTATAGGGATTGTCCTTATTATCAGCCTGCGGATGAATATTTGATTGTGAGAAAGCAGATGTAAGATTCAGACTTCGGGTTTCGATGTCTTTTCGTGTAATATGGATTTATGCCGTGCCGAACGGCTCCTAAAATCGCCGTTCATGGCGATTTTTTCTAGGAGCTTTCTGTAAGTGAAACTGCCAATTTCTTACGGCATGGCTGCACTGCTAGCTTCAAGTGCGGCGGAAAACGGGGTGACGCTTACTGCGCCGTTCACAGGCGTGTGATAAACAGGGATGCTTTGACCGAATGCATTAAAATAGGCATAATTGGATGTCAGGTGAATCTGTTCATAGTTGCCTTCTGCAACAATTTCGGGGTTGCTTCCGTCTAATTCCATGCGTTTTAGAGCAGGTTCCGTAGTGGAGTTTTTCTGGTAATAAATAAAGTGATCGCCTACGTTAAAGGTATCAACACGGTCGTTTGTTAATATTTCCACCGTATTATTGGAAAGAGAATAACGGCACAGGCAGTAGTCGGAAGAGATATCCATGTAATAAATATATCCATTGTGATAAGTAGGAAAGCATAGATTCCCCTCAAAAATGGTAGAGACAACGTCTGTCCTGGTATCAAGCGCGTAGAGATAATGATCCCTGCCGGTACCACTGAAGTAAATAATACCGTTATCACATGCCGCAGGACTGATGATTTCCTTGGATACAAGTGTACTTTCTGATTTATCCGTCTTTACTTTATATAACTGAGTAAAATCGGTATTGTTGTACCGCTGATAATAAATATAATCTCCTGTAAGCTGCATGGTGACGGCAGCGTTGCGGTCAAGGCATTCTGAATGGGAACCGTCGGATCTGGAACGGTAAACACCGTAAGTACGCACTACATAGCCCATACCGGTACCGCCTCCCTGCTGACTATCCATATAATAATAAATAAAATCACCGCCTGTATTGATAGCGCTGGTCTGTGCTTCATTCAATTTCTTCAAGTCTGTCTCATCTGCATTCATGGAATAAAGACATCCATTATCATAAGCATTCGCAAAAAAGACCTTCTCATTGCTTTCCGCGAAAAGACCGCCGTTATTTAAATTTCCCGCAGTGTTTCCCGTAACAGAAATATCATTGGGAGGTATCTTTTCCGAAATGGAAGAGACGATAGTAAAACCTATTAACACGAATAAAATAATGGCTGCAACAAGCAGCACTTTCCAATTCTTCTTCATAAGAGTAATTCCTTTCGGTTATAAATATGTAAATCAATTTAATTATAATCAGCCTTATATTTTTCCGCAACAGAAAATTTTCGTTTTGATTTTCATCTGTGGAGGTCTTGAATACAGTTTTCATTTATAATAAAATAATAGAAATATAATTTATAAAAGATTGGGAAGGTATACAGATGAAGATGGATTTGATGGACTTGCGAAGTCAGCTTGATGAGATAGATGCCCAGATTGTGGAGTTGTATGAGAAGCGGATGGATATATGCGGGCAGGTAGCGGAATATAAGATAGAGAATGGGAAGAAGGTCTTTGACAAGGCAAGGGAAGAGGAGAAGCTGCGCAAGGTAAAATCCTTGACCCACAATGAATTTAACAGCCATGGAATCGAAGAATTGTTTGAGCAGATCATGTCGATCAGCCGTAAGCTGCAGTATCGGCTTTTGACGGAGCATGGGAGTACGGGAAGGCTGCCCTTTATCGGGGTGGACCATTTGGACACCGGAAAGGCAAGGGTGGTGTTTCAGGGAGCAGAGGGCGCTTATTCCCAGGCGGCGATGATGCAGTATTTTGGGGATGAGGTGAACAGCTTTCATGTAGATACCTTTAGGGATGCGATGATTGCCATTGATGAGGGAAGCGCTGATTTTGCCGTGCTTCCGATAGAAAATTCTACGGCGGGGATCGTCAGTGAAATTTATGATCTTCTGGTGGAATTTGAGAATTATATTGTGGGAGAACAGATCATAAAAATAGAGCACTGTCTTATGGCGGTGCCGGGAACAAAAATAGAAGACGTTAAAACCGTCTATTCTCATCCCCAGTCGCTGATGCAGTCGGCGCGATTTTTAAAAGACTATAGCTGGCAGCAGGTCAGTATGCAGAACAATGCATTTGCCGCCCGCAAGGTGGCACAGGATAAGGACAGGGAACAGGCGGCGATTGCAAGCGCTTATGCAGCACAGCTTTATGGGCTTGAGGTGCTGGTAAGGGGGGTGAATCAGTCCAGCACCAATTCAACCCGTTTTATCATTGTTACCAATCAGAAGATCTTCCTCGAAAAGGCAGGGAAGGTGAGCATTTGTTTTGAAGTTCCCCATGAGAGCGGGTCTTTGTATCATATGCTCTCACATTTTATTTATAATAACCTGAATATGAACAGGATCGAGAGCAGACCGATTGAGGGCAGGAACTGGGAATACCGATTCTTCATTGATTTCGACGGGAATCTGGCTGACAGTTCTGTAAAGAATGCATTGCGGGGGTTGCGTGAAGAGGCAAGAAACATGAAGATTCTGGGAAACTACTGATAAGTGGATTCGGCGCAAAACACTTCGGGATGGAGGAAAAATGAGGGAACAGGAGTTAATTGTATATAAAGATTTTCAAAAGGACGAAGGCAGGATTCTTTATGACATGGTCTGGCTTATGGAGCATTTTAAGGATACCTATTATAACAGAGAGGATATGGCAGGGCTTTTGTATGAGTGCATCCACCGCTTGCTGGAGATGGCGGGGAACCATGGTTTTTATGGCAATCTGTGGCACTGCTATCTGTCTAATCTTTTGGTGAACAATGAGAACAGCTATAGCAGGGCATGTGAGATCCGGGGAAGCGTGGAGGGAACGATCAACCGGGCAGTGCTTCATGATATCGTTATTTTTAAAGAATTTTTTGATTATGATTTCTCGGAGATGGCAAGCACGCTTGGTGTGGAAGGGTTCGACTTGATTACGGATTATGTGTGCAGCGACAGTGAGAGTAAGGTATATAACAGCCGCATCAGGGAAAGAATCTGCTCCCTGGCGGTCAAGTTTACCAAAAACCATACGCCGGATGAGATGAAGGATACACTCACTGAATTTTATAAGGACTATGGAGTGGGAAAATTCGGACTACATAAGGCATTCCGCGTGGTGCATGAAGGGGACGGCGTGGACATTGTTCCTATTCAGAACATTGCCCATGTGTATTTAGACGATCTGGTTGGATATGAGATTCCCAAACAGAAGCTGATTGAAAATACGGAAGCCTTTGTGGAGGGAAGAAAAGCAAACAATTGTCTTCTCTTTGGTGATGCGGGGACGGGAAAGTCATCCAGCATCAAGGGAATCGCCAATGAGTATTATGATAAGGGGCTTCGCATCATAGAAGTGTACAAGCATCAGTTCCAGGATTTGAATGAGGTGATTACCCAGATCAAGAACAGGAACTATAAGTTTATTATTTACATGGATGATTTGAGTTTTGAAGATTTTGAAATCGAATATAAATATTTAAAGGCAGTGATAGAGGGCGGCTTAGAAAAAAAGCCTAAAAATGTGTTGATCTATGCAACCTCTAACAGGCGTCATCTGGTACGCGAGAAGTTTTCGGATAAAGAAGAAAGAAGAGATGATCTGCATGCAGGCGACACTGTCCAGGAGAAGCTTTCGCTGGTGTCCCGATTTGGTGTCACAATCTTTTTTGCAGCGCCGGATAAAAAAGAGTTTCAGAATATCGTAAAGGTATTGGCTGAGCGTTATCATGTAACCATGCCGGAAGAAGAGCTCTTGCTCGAGGCAAATAAGTGGGAACTTGCTCATGGCGGGCTTTCGGGAAGGTGTGCGCAGCAGTTTATCGATTATTTACTTGGAAAGAGGGGAAATTCATGTCAGTAAAAACATTTGCGGCGATTGATGTCGGCTCTTATGAATTATCAATGAAAATTTTCGAGGTGTCGAAGACGAGGGGCATGCGGGAGATCGACCATATCAGGCACAGCATTGATATGGGGACACAAACCTACGGCACAGGCAAGCTTTCACATGACAGAGTGGAGGAACTCTGCCGTGTGCTTAAGGAATATTCTGACATCATGAAATCTTATCAGGCAGTGGACTACAAGGCATATGGAACCAGTGCCATAAGAGAATCCAAAAACAGGGCAATCCTGCTAGACCAGATCGAGCAGAGAACCGGGATAAGGATTGACGTCTTGAGCAATTCGGAACAACGTTTTCTCGATTACAAGTCCATTGCCTTTCAAGGGGAAGGATTTCAGAAAATTATTGAAAACGGAACCGCGATTTTGGATATCGGAGGAGGAAGTATACAGATTTCCCTGTTTGACAATGATACGCTGGTATCCACTCAGAATATGAAGCTGGGGGTTTTAAGACTCCAGGAGCGTCTGCATCATTTGGATGCCAGCATCAGCCATTATGAGATGTTGATTGGGGAATTGGTGGAATCTCAGATTAATGTTTACAAAAAGCTTTATCTGAAGGATCGGGAAATCAAGAATATTATCGTGGTGGATGATTATATTTCAGCCATTGTAAAGCGCAGGGAAAATGGCAGTGCCATAAGAGGATTTGCAGACAAAAAGACGCTGGATCAGTTCACCCAGAGCTGCCGGAGTAAGAGCCTTTCAGAATTGGCTAAATCGTTTGATACGCCTGAAGAAAATATGCCGCTTTTATTGATTTCCATGGTGCTTCTGCGGAACATTATGAATAATATGGGGGCGGAGCAGATATGGGCGCCCGGCGTGACCCTGTGTGACGGTATTGCATATGAGTATGCTGAGAAGAACAAAATCATATCATCTGCACATGACTTTGAAAAGGATATCATTGCCTGTGCACAGAATATCAGCAAGCGGTACAGAGGCAGCAAAAAAAGGAGTGAGACGCTGGAGGGAATCGCGCTTACAATTTTTGACAGCACAAGGAAGATACATGGACTGGGTAAAAGGGAGAGGCTTCTTTTGCAGATATCCACTATCCTTCATGACTGCGGGAAATATATCAGTCTGGTCAATTTAGGAGAATGTTCTTATAGCATCATCATGGCGACGGAGATTATCGGGCTTTCACATTTGGAGAGGGAAATCGTTGCAAATGTGGTGAAATATAATCATCTGGAATTTGATTATTATGAAATCAGGGGAAGCTTAAGCGCTCTTGACAATGAGGCGTACTTAAAGATTGCCAAGCTGACGGCAATTCTGCGTCTTGCAAATGGACTTGATAGAAGCCATAAACAGAAGTTTGGGAACATAAAGATTTCCTTAAAGGATGATGAACTGGCAATTATGGTGGATACGACCGAAGATATCACGCTGGAGAAAGGACTTTTCGGCGCAAGAGCAGATTTCTTCAGGGAGGTGTACAACATAAGGCCAGTAATCAAAAGAAAACGTATGTAAGGGATAGGCAGAATAAAACGAGGAGGATTCGTACGATGGGTAAAACCAGATATGATGATCCAGCGTTTTACAGCAACAGGGAGCTGAGCTGGATCTTGTTTGATAAAAGAGTATTAAGTGAGGCTAGGGATAAGAATAATCCGTTGTTTGAACGATTAAAATTTTTAAGCATTACAGCCTCTAATTTGGATGAATTTTTTATGGTCAGAGTGGCATCATTAAAGGACATGGTTAATGCGGATTATACCAAGCCGGATATTGCCGGAATGACGCCCACAGAGCAGCTTGAGGCGCTTAATCAGGTGACCCATGAACTGGTAGCCCAACAGTATTCCACGTATAATCGGGCAATCATTCCACAGCTGTCTGTTAATGGTTTAAAGGTCATAGGGCGTCATGAGGATCTGACAAACGAAGAGGCAGCGTTTGTGGATCAATATTACGAAGAAAATGTATATCCCGTACTAACGCCCATGGCGGTGGATTCCTCCCGCCCTTTTCCCTTGATTCGGAATAAGACGCTTAATATAGGCGCACTTGTGAAGAAGAAGGAGGGGGATGGTAGCCTTGAATTTGCTACCGTGCAGGTGCCGGGCGTGCTTTCAAGGATTGTGCAGATCCCGTCTGCTATCGATCAAGAGACGACGGTGATTCTGCTCGAGGAGATTATAGAAAGGAACATACACAAGCTGTTTCTCAACTACGATATTGTCTGTTCTTATCCTTTCCGTATTATGAGGAATGCGGATCTTTCGATAGAGGAGGACGAAGCGGAAGATTTGCTTCAGGAAATTGAAAGACAGCTGAAAAAGAGGCAGTGGGGGCAGGCAATCCGTCTGGAAGTGGAGGACGGAATGGACGAGCGGCTGCTTGATATCATAGAAAAGGAACTGCATGTGGCAAATGAGGATATCTATAGAATCGACGGTCCCTTAGACCTGACGTTTTTAATGAAAATGTATGGGCTTCCCGGTTTTGATCATCTTAAGGAAAAGGCATATGCTAATCCCCAGCCGGTGGCGGATTTTCCGGCAGAATATGATATTTTTGATGTTATCAGACAAAAAGACAGGATGTTATTCCATCCCTATGAATCTTTTGATCCTGTGGTTGAATTTATCCGGCAGGCGGCAAGAGATGCTGATGTGCTTGCCATCAAGCAGACGCTTTACCGGGTCAGCGGTAATTCGCCAATCATCGCCGCACTTGCCCAGGCGGCAGAAAATGGAAAGCAGGTTTCCGTGCTTGTAGAATTGAAGGCAAGGTTTGACGAGGAAAACAACATCGTATGGGCAAAGATGCTGGAAAAGGCAGGATGCCACGTGATTTATGGATTGGTGGGCTTAAAGACTCACAGCAAGATTACATTAGTGGTGAGAAGGGAAGAGGATGGCATAAGGCGATATGTGCATCTTGGAACGGGAAATTATAATGATGCAACTGCCAAGCTCTATACGGATATAGGACTTTTTACTTGTTCGCCGTCCATTGGCGAGGATGCAACAGCGGTATTCAATATGCTTTCCGGTTATTCAGAACCTCTTGGATGGAATAAGCTTTCTCTGGCGCCGCTGTGGCTCAAAGACAGATTCTTATTCCTGATTGGAAGGGAAAAGGAGAATGCCCTTGCGGGTAAGGGCGGACATATCATTGCCAAGATGAACAGCCTGTGTGATAAGGATGTGATAGAGGCACTTTATGAGGCGGCAGCGGCAGGCGTGAAGATTGAGCTGATCGTTCGGGGGATTTGCTGTTTGAAGACATATCTTCCAGGAATTGGGGATAGGATCAGCGTCCGTTCCATCGTGGGGAATTTCCTGGAGCACAGCCGCATCTTCTTTTTTGAAAATGACGGCAAATCAGAATATTATTGTGCAAGTGCCGACTGGATGCCAAGGAACTTAGAGAGGCGTGTGGAAATCATGTTCCCGGTAGACCAGCCGCAGCTGCAGAAAAAGCTGATGACCATATTGAACATGCAGCTTCGGGATACAGTCAAGGCGCATATCTTGACAAAGGACGGCACTTATGAAAAAGTAGATAAGAGAGGAAAGGGATCTTTTAATTCGCAGCTGGAGTTCTGCCAGATGGCTGTAGAAGCAGCAAGGATGCAGAAGCAGCAGGTGAATAACAGAGTGTTCATCCCAGAGACGCATCATGAATAAGTTGATACTTGCATCCGCCTCACCGAGGCGGCGGGAGTTATTAGAGCAGATTGGCATGACGTTTGAAGTGATTCCAAGCGATATAGAGGAAAAGACGAAAAGTCATGTCCCATGTGAAATGGTTATGGAGCTTTCCAGCATGAAAGCCATGGATATTTTTGAAAAGCTGCCTTCCGAAAAAAGAGCTTCTGTGATTGTAGCAGGCGCAGATACAGTAGTAGCATTCGGGGACTGCGTTATGGGGAAGCCGGCTGACAAAGAAAAGGCGCAGGAAATGCTGTCACTTTTACAGGGAAAGACCCATCAGGTCTATACAGGGGTAACTTTAGTCTGGCAGGAAGAAGAGGGACACCCGCCGGCAAAATTCGTTTTCTACGAAGAGACAGATGTGAGCATGTACCCTATGAGCGAACAGGAGATTTGCAGTTATGTAGAGACGAAAGAGCCCATGGATAAGGCTGGCGCCTACGGCATACAGGGAAAATGTGCCGCGTTTATAAGGGGGATCTGCGGAGATTATTATAATGTGGTCGGACTCCCAATCGGCAGACTGTACCAGGAATTAAAAAAAATAAATGATAAGGATAGAAAGTCATGATCAGACTGATTGTATCAGATATAGACGGAACATTGATTCAGGATTCCACGCCGGATCTGTATCCTGAAATTGTGGAGACGATTAAGAAATTAAAGAAAAAGGGGATTATGTTCTGTGCTGCCAGTGGCAGACAGTATGCAAGCATTAAAAATGTTTTCCGGGATGTGGCGGATGACATTGCGTACATTGCAGAAAACGGCGCACATATTCGTTATAGGCATGAAAATATTTCCGTAACGCCCATGAAAAGAGAGCACATAGAGGGAATCATGAAAATGCTGCGTCCTTATTATGGGGAATGTGAGGCGTATATCTCTACACCGAACGGTGGTCTGATTGAAAGCAAGAACCAGGAATTTATTGATCTGATTACTTATGGATACCATAATACGTTCAGATGGGTTGAAGATGCACTGAAGGAGAAAGAAGAAATCATTAAGATTGCTGTTTATCGTAAGGAGAGTATCCGCAATTTAGGGGAAAGTCTTTTTATACCGTCGTGGGAAAAACAGGTCAAAGCATGTATGGCAGGCGAGGAATGGGTGGACTTCATGGATCAGTCGGTAGATAAGGGAAATGGACTTGAATTTCTTGAAAAATATCTTGGTATCAAGAAAGAGGAGACGATGGCATTTGGGGACAATGATAATGACATCGGCATGATGCTGGCAGCAGGAGAAAGCTATGCAGTAGATACGGCAACCCAGGGGGTAAAGGAAGCGGCGGGGAGGATATGCCCCGGATGGCGGGAAAAAGGCGTTTATCAGGTGATAAAAGCAAAAATTTTTTCATAGGTATTGACTTAATATGGGGGAATACAGCATAATAATAGTACCAATTAGATTTTGTCAAAGGAGAATGGGGTATGCATGAATTTGATGATGCGGTATTGCAGTGCTTTTTAGACAATCAGGGACAATTGTTTCCGGAGGAAGATGTAGCTTCCAATCTGGAGGAAGCAGAGTCATTTCTGGAGGAATGTCTTGCAGTGGTAGTGAATTCAATTGAGGAAGTGTGGGAATTTTTTGAAGAGGAAGGCATTGATGTGGATGGTGCCAGAGGAGAAGAAATTCTGGAAGCTGACGAAGTTTTTGACATTGGAGACGGAAGGTATCTGATTGTCGAAGGATAGGGTTAAAGGTTAATTGAATAATGAAGGGATTTGCTTACGAAAAGCTTTTAAAGCAGTATTTGTTTACTGTTTTGAAGGCTTTTTTGATTAATATAAGGGCAGCGGTTTTGAACAAGATTCAAAGCCGTTGCTTTATTTTGTAGAAAGCCAACCGATATAAGAAAATATTCATATTGAACTAAATTAAATGAGTGAAAATAGAAAATATTCTTATAAATAAAAGTAAAACGAATTGATTATAAGAAAATTTTCTTTACAATTTGTTGACAAACTATGATATGTTGGCTATTATAAAATAGAGACCACAATATGGAGGAAATGAATGGATACAGAGATATTGTATGCAAATATAAAAGAATATTGTGCGCAACTTGGGATAAGCATATCACAGTTAGAAAAGGAATTGCATTTTGGAACCGGAACGATAGGAAAGTGGAAACAGTCTTTTCCGTCAATCGAGAAGGTAATAGCTGTAGCTGGATTTTTTCATGTTTCGTTAGATGAAATGTGCGGCTTGAAGAAGGAAAAAGAAGTATCAAAGCCGAAATTTATGAAAGGATTGATTCAAAAAACGCTGGATAATGAAATTATTTGGTATTTATGTTCCTATCATGATTTTATGAATCATAAATTCCATCCACCATTACACTACAGTGATATGGATGAAATATATGGGGCTAATTACAAGACGGGAAGTTTATATATTGGAAAAAAAGAAGATGCGTTATTACTATATATTTCAGTGGAAGATGAGAATTGCATGAAGCAAGACGAGAACATCCAACAACTGTGTGAATTATGGAAAATAATAAAAGATAAAGAGCTAGAGATACAGGAAAAAATAGATGAATATAAAAAAATGTTTTTCTGCGAACAATCAAGTATCGCCTAAGATGATATTTAAATTGACTTTATCGCTTTTGAAAAGTAACGGATTATTGAATTAGAAAATATAGAAATATTATAAAAGAGAAGATGCGGATGAAAAGGATATAAAAAATACAGAGAGTATAGGAACTGAATGATGAAGAAATGAAAAGCCTGTGCGTAAAGTAGCTGTATTTTTGCTTTATGTATAGGCTTTTTGCTTGCACAAAGGCAGGAATCATTATGGATGATATATCAATGTTTTGGCAGATCGCAAATTAGATTAAGCGACTTATGAATTTCTCAATGTGTCGGTTAGAGACAAAGACTTGGAGGTATTCAGAATGGAAAAGGGAAAAAACAAGTTTAATGTATTTGATATTATTAAGTTTTTGTTCCCAGTTGGTCTGCTTGGAACATTTGCGCTGTATTGCTATAACAATTATCTGATATCTCCCAAAATAGTATATACCTATGGTAGAGAAACGGATACTTTTTCCGTGCAGTCTGATTTCCGTGGAATTTCGATGTGTGCTTATCCTCAAATGTTAATATGTTATGATGATTATGTGATTCTTGTGACTCATTTAGACAAGTATTATGATCAAGAAGTTGTACATTTTGAGGACAAAGTGGGATGTGCAGAAAAAATAAACCAGGCGTATTCTGATAAACTTATGCAATATATTCGAGAGTCTGTATTAGCAAGACTAAAAGAGTCCCATAGCGAAGATGCGATGAAAGAAATCAATGAAAAATTTGAAATATATATTAGTTTAATTGGTGGAGTACAGTATGAAAATCAATTAGGCAATAGGGTTAAAAAATATTGCATCATCGAAAATAATGGACTTGTTATAGACTATAAGTATAATGCGGAAGAAATTGCAAATAGGTTGTTTGAAAATGAAATTGTACTTAGCGATAATGTAAATGCAATAGAGGAGAATGCAGAAATCAGTCAAATGATTGAAGTTGTAACAAAAGAGGTTGCTCAGTTGTATGAAGGGGATTATTCAAGTAATTTATCGGATTTGGAACAATGATGTTTTTGGTTTTATTTTAAGATTATCAATTGCCGGATTATTGTTATATGTGATAACGCTTTTGACATTATGCTTCGTTAACCGTTTTCTTTTTTTTCATAATTGCAAAAAGGCAGCGAAGGTTTTAAGAAATGTTTTAAAGTGCAAAAAAGCGCATATGCTTATTACGGTCATATTGGGGGGAGGTTTATTGATTTCTCCTTTGATTTGTCTGTTTGATTTGTCTATGGCACAAGAACAGGAGTATATTTATATTCATACAGAGTTGGCAGAGCAAAAGGATATAAATCGACTTTTTCCAAAAAGAATAAGTGAGAGTGAAAGTGATGCATGGAAAGAATCAGAGAGTCTTTTGAAGCTTCATGTTGAAGAAGGCTTTTTAAATGCAGAAATATCAAAAGGAATGTTTAAATATTATAAAGATTTGTTTTCAAAGATTTATGGTGGTACAAAAATAGAATCAGATGAGGGGACAGAAGTATTAGAAAAGCAAAATGAAGAAATGAAAACATATTTTTCAATAAATAATGGATACCTATCAGAAGCCCGTGGGTGGAAAGATCAATATGAATCGAACGGCGATTCGGCTAGCTTATATCAATATGGAAGGGCATTAAATGATGCGGCTATGACAATTGGTGAAATACCTTTTATGGTTATGCTTGAAATAGCAGCAGATGCGATATCCAGCGAGGAAAAGTTTTTATCCTATGATGACAGAAACATAAATGGCGATGAGCCGATTATAATAAATGCTGAAAATGTATCCTTGATGAATGGAAAACTGTATTTATATATTGCAATCCGTGCGGAAGCAGGAGGAGAAGAAGAAAAGAGCTACATAAATTGCTTTTTGGTAGAGGCGTATACATGTATCGAACAGGGACGATTGCAAATTGATACGGATGATGAATTGTATGCACTGCTTACTTATTATTTGGGGAATATAGGAGAAACAATGCTTTGGAAAATTCCTGTAAACGATAATTTGTATAAGGTAATAGGAAATGAGGCTTTAGAAAATTATGAAAATGCTTTGGAACTAATAGAAAATAATCCTGATTTCTATATAAAAGAAGATAATATGGAAAAGAATATTAACGATGGAATAGCGACATTAAATCAATTAGGCTTTTCGTTGGAGGAAGAAACTAAGCGTAACAGATAGTCTGGTTATCAAATTTTTAAGTAAAACGATTGAATTGGGAAATAGATTCCTGTAAAATGAAAACATATCAGAAAATGGAGGATATTCATGGAACAAAATCACAACACCAGACAGATTATCATTTACCTATTAATTACTTTTGGCTTAACGTACAGTGTGGAAATCTTTTTGATCAGACCGATGGTGGGAAGCGCAGATATCGCACAGGCATATTTTGCCCAGATCATGGTGGCGGCGGTTATGTTTCTGCCAGCAGTGGGTGCCTTGATTACACGTCTTGTAACAAAGGAAAAGTTCAGTAAGGATAATCTGATGCTTTCCCTGCGTTTAAAGAAAAATCTAAAGTATTACGGGCTTGCATGGTTTGGATTCGTTCTGCTTATTATTTTAGGGGCAGTATTGTACTTCCTTCTTTTCCCCAAGCAGTTTGATGCAGATATGGGATATGTCAAGGCGCTTTTTGAGGCACAGAGAAACAGCGCCGGAATTACCATAGATGCAGAGCAGATTAAGCTTACAATAATCGTGCAGATTTTTATGGGGATTTTTCTTTCCCCCTTTTTGAATTTTATTCCCTGCTTTGGGGAAGAGTGGGGATGGAGGGGCTTCCTCCTGCCTAAAATGCTTAAACGATTCAAAGTAGTGCCTGCGCTTTTATTAAGCGGAGTGATATGGGGATTGTGGCATGCTCCTCTGACGGTGTTGGGGCATAACTATGGAGTGGGGTACAGAGGCTTCCCATTTTTAGGAATCTTTGCTATGTGCCTGTTCTGTATTGTGATGGGAATCATTCTGTCCTATGTCACGATCAAGACAGGCAGCTGCATACCGGCAGTCATAGGGCATGGGACGTTAAATGGATTTGCAGCTGTGAGCATTTATTTCACATCCCTGCAGAATCCATACAATGTTTTTTTAGGACCCGCCCCCACGGGACTAATCGGTGGTGCAGGTTTTATCATAGTGTCAGCAGTGTTTCTATATCTATTATATAAGGAAGAAAAACAAAAAAATAGCTGAACCCTATTGCAATTCGGATAACAGGGTGCTAAAATACAATAGAATCAATCATAATTACTAATCTAGAGTGGACTTCGCGGTCCACTCTTTTTTAAGGATAGCAGCATAACAATAAGAGGTGAATGCATGTCGAAGAGAGAAAACTATGAATTAAGGACGGAAGAGCTTTTAAAACCCATTGCGGATGCCAATCATGTAGAGATTTATGATGTTGAGTACGTGAAGGAGGGGAGTGATTGGTATCTTCGATGTTATATTGACAAGGAGGGCGGTGTAAATATCAATGACTGCGAAGCGGTGAGCAGAGCACTGTCAGATGAACTGGACAAAGCAGATTTTATCGAGGATGCCTATATTTTTGAGGTGAGCTCTCCGGGACTTGGGCGTCAGTTAAAGAAGGATAAGCATTTTCAGAAAAGCCTTTTGAGCGAGGTGGATGTAAAATGCTATAAGCCGGTAAACGGATCCAAGGATTTTACGGGAATACTGAAGGCGTTTGATGAAAATACGATTACGCTTGAAATGGATTCAGGGCAGAAGAAGGAAGAAGTTATATTCAATAGAAAAGACATTGCAGCAGTGAGACTGACACTGGATTTTTAGGGAGCCCGGAGAGATAAGGGCAGAAAGGGATAAGGGAAAATGAACAAAGAATTAATGGAAGCACTGGATATTTTAGAGAAGGAGAAAGAAATCAGCAAAGAGACACTTTTTGAAGCAATTGAAAATTCGCTGATTACAGCCTGCAAAAACCACTTTGGAAAATCTGACAATATAAAAGTGGAAATTGACAGGGAGACTTGTGATTTTCTATGCTATGCAGAAAAAGAAGTAGTAGAAGAGGTAGAAGATGCCTGCCTGCAGATATCCCTCGAGGATGCACAGGAAATCAAATCTGATGCGGCGATTGGAGATATCATTCATGTGGAGATTAAGTCCAAGGAATTTGGTCGTATTGCAACCCAGAATGCAAAAAATGTCATTTTGCAGAAGATCCGCGAAGAGGAAAGAAGCGTCATTTATAATCAATATTTTGAAAAGGAGAAGGATATTGTAACCGGCATCGTGCAACGCTATATTGGCAGGAACATCAGCATAAACCTAGGTAAGGCAGACGGCATTTTAAATGACAGCGAGCAGGTTAAAGGAGAAGTGTTCAGACCAACAGAGAGAATCAAGGTGTATATACTGGAAGTCAAAAATACGCCTAAGGGACCAAGAATTTTGGTCAGCCGCACCCATCCGGAACTGGTAAAGCGTCTCTTTGAAGCAGAGGTTACGGAAATCAAGGACGGTACGGTTGAAATCATGAGTATTGCCAGAGAAGCAGGAAGCAGAACCAAGATGGCGGTAAGATCCAATAACCCCAATGTCGATGCTGTGGGTGCCTGCGTTGGTTTAAATGGCGCCAGAGTCAATTCTATCGTAGAAGAGCTGAGGGGAGAGAAGATTGATATCATCAATTGGGACGAAAATCCTGGTAACCTGATTCAGAATGCACTTTCACCGGCAAAAATTGTTGCGGTATTTGCAGATCCAGATGAGAAGACGGCGAAGGTTGTGGTTCCCGACTATCAGCTTTCCCTTGCAATTGGCAAGGAAGGGCAGAATGCAAGACTGGCGGCAAGATTGACCGGATATAAGATTGATATCAAGAGTGAGACACAGGCAAAGGATGCTCCGGGATTCCGCTATGAAGACTATATGGATGAATATGACGAGTATGATGAGTACGATGAATATGGCGGAGAATACGAAGAAGGCGATTTGCAGGAGTATGCAGAAGAAGGCAGTGGCGAAGATTATGAGGAAGCTGCTCCTGATATGATAGAATAAGGAGGGATTTTATGGCAAAAAAAATCCCTATGAGACAGTGCGTAGGATGCGGAGAGATGAAGAACAAGAAAGAAATGATGCGTGTCCTTAAGACTCCCGAGAATGAAATCGTGCTGGATGTAACCGGAAAAAAGAATGGAAGAGGCGCTTACCTTTGTAAGACGGCAGAATGCCTGAAAAATGCACATAAGAATAAAGGGTTAGAGCGGTCTTTCAAAATGAGTATTCCAAATGAAGTTTATGATAATCTGGAAAAGGAGTTTGATGCTTTTCATGAATGATAAAATATTATCTCTTTTAGGTCTGGCTGCGAGAGGAAGGAATTTAGTCAGCGGAGAATTTTCCACTGAAAAGGCGGTCAAGCAGGGCAAGGCGGCGCTGGTGATCGTAAGCAGTGAAGCTTCTGATAATACAAGGAAAATGTTCACCAATATGTGTACCTTTTATAAGACGCCTATTTATTTTTATGGGACCAAGGAAGCGCTTGGAAGAGCAGTCGGGAAGGAAATGAGAGCATCTATAGCAGTTACAGACCAGGGAATGGCAGAAAACATAATAAAACGTTTGGAAGAGGCATAGGAATTAAGACGGAGGTAATAGAATGGCCAAAATGAAAGTGCATGAAATAGCAAAGGAATTGGAAAAGCAAAGCAAAGAAATCATTGCTTTTCTGCAAGATAAAGGAATTGAAGTAAAGGCACCCCAGAGTTCTATAGAGGAAGACGTGGTCGAAATGGTTAGGAAATCCTTTAATAATGGTTCTGCTTTAAAGAATTCAGATAAAAGGGACTCGGCTTTAAAAGGAGAGTCGGCGGGAAAGACAGAGCCAGCGCCATCAAGTAAGGCGGAAGAGAAAAAGGTATTAGATTCAGGAGAAAAGGCGGAAAAGTCAACGGTGGAAGAAAAAAAGAGCACAGATAAAGAAAATAAAGAAGCGAAGCCTGTTCAGAATGCGGGAGAGGCGCCTAAAAAGAAAAAGAAAATTATATTTGTAAGCAATCCGCATAACAGCAATATTCCGGGACAGCGTCAGGGAAATAATGACAGACGTCCTGGGCAGGGAAACAAACCTGGTAATGGGAATCGCCAAAACCAAAATCAAGGAAGGCAGCAGCAGGAGACGCGGCATAAAATTATCCGTCCGTTAACAGCGCCTTCCATGCCGGAGACCACCAAGGTTGACTTCAAGCAGAATGCGAGAAGGATGGAGAGTGAAAGACTGGCGGCAAAAAATGCACAGGCAGCTCAGGCAAAAGCTTCCGTGGAAAACACGGAAAAGCAGGCGCCTGTTCAGAAGGAAAATAATGTGCGTCAGGCACAGGCATCGCCTAAAGAGGAAAGGTATCAGAAAAATGAGAAAACTTCGGGAAATCCTGGAAACAATCAAGGCGAAAGGAATGAGAGGAACAACACCCGCAGACCTGAAGGCGCTAATCGTCCAGCTGCTTCGGGCGGCAGGAATGATTTCCGGGGTAATAACACTGATCGGAATCATAACAGACCTGGCAACAATAATAACCGAGGTGAGAGAGGCGCTCAGGGGCAGGACAATCGATTTAAGCGTCCCGAAAAGCCGGGTAAGAGTTTTGCTCCGGAAGCCCCCATTAAGGATGAAAAGCGTAGAGATGATGAAAAACGCAGGATGGGTCAGGAGAGAGATAAGAAATCCAGGAAAGACTTTATCTACGAAGAGGATGAGGCAGCAGTAAAGAACAAAAATAAAGCGGGCAGATTTATTAAGCCTGAAAAGAAGATGGAAGAAGTTGTGGAGGAGCAGATTAAGGTCATCACGATTCCAGAGTCCCTTACAATTAAGGAGCTGGCGGATAAGATGAAGCTGCAGCCTTCTGTCATCATTAAAAAGTTGTTCCTGCAGGGACAGATTGTAACAGTCAATTCTGAAATATCCTTTGAGGATGCTGAGAATATAGCCATTGAATACGAGATCATCTGTGAAAAGGAAGAGAAGGTAGATGTTATTGAAGAATTGCTGAAAGAGGATGAAGAGGAAGAAGAAAAAATGGCAAAACGACCGCCCGTTATCTGTGTCATGGGGCATGTTGACCATGGAAAAACTTCCCTTCTCGATGCAATCCGTAAGACAAATGTGACGGATAAGGAAGCCGGAGGTATTACACAGCACATAGGTGCGTATACTGTAAATGTTAATGGTCAGTCCATTACTTTTCTTGATACGCCCGGACATGAGGCATTCACGGCGATGCGTATGCGTGGCGCCAATTCCACGGATATCGCAATTTTAGTGGTGGCAGCGGATGACGGCGTTATGCCGCAGACGGTTGAAGCAATCAACCATGCCAAGGCGGCAGGAACAGAAATCATTGTTGCAGTGAATAAGATCGATAAGCCAGGCGCCAACATCGACAGAGTTAAGCAGGAAATGACAGAATATGAATTGATTCCGGTTGATTGGGGCGGAAGTACAGAATTTGTCCCTGTATCTGCTAAGTCGGGAGAAGGCATTGAAACACTTCTTGAGACGATTCTGCTCACAGCAGAAATTATGGAGCTTAAGGCAAATCCTGACAGACAGGCAAGAGGTCTTGTAATAGAGGCAGAGCTGGATAAGGGACGTGGTCCAGTGGCGACTGTATTGGTGCAGAAAGGTACCCTTCATGTAGGGGATTTCATTTCTGCAGGTGCGAGCCATGGCAAGGTGAGGGCGATGATAGACGACAAGGGAAGAAGGGTAAAAGAAGCGCTTCCGTCTACTCCGGTAGAAATCCTTGGTCTTTCTGATGTGCCCAGCGCTGGAGAAGTATTTATTGCCCATGAAAATGACAAGACAGCAAAATCCTATGCAGAGACTTATCTTGCACAAAATAAGGAAAAGATGCTGGAGGAAACAAAGGCGAAGATGTCTCTTGATGATCTCTTCAGCCAGATTCAGGCAGGAAATCTGAAGGAACTGAACATTATCGTAAAAGCAGATGTGCAGGGCAGTGTGGAAGCGGTTAAGCAAAGTCTTATGAAGCTTTCTAATGAAGAAGTAGTCGTAAAATGTATTCATGGCGGTGTAGGCGCCATTAATGAATCAGACGTATCCCTTGCCTCTGCATCAGCAGCAATTATTATTGGATTCAACGTCCGTCCTGATGCTATGGCAAAGACCATTGCAGAGCGTGAAGGCGTTGATATCAGACTCTACAAAGTCATTTATCAGGCAATTGAAGATATTGAAGCGGCTATGAAGGGCATGCTGGATCCTGTTTTTGAGGAGAAGGTGATCGGTCATGCAGAAGTAAGACAGATTTTCAAGGCTTCGGCGGTAGGAAACATTGCAGGTTCTTATGTGCTTGACGGTATGTTCCAGAGAGACTGTAAGGTACGCATCACAAGAGAAGGCGACCAGATCTACGAAGGTGCACTAGCTTCTTTAAAGCGTTTTAAAGATGATGTGAAGGAAGTAAAGGCAGGATTTGAATGCGGTCTTGTGTTCGAGGGATTCGATCAGATGCAGGAGCTTGACATTGTAGAGGCATATATTATGGTGGAGGTTCCCAGGTGAGAAAAAACAGTATGAAAAATACCCGGATCAACGGGGAGGTGCAGAGAGTTCTGGCAGAAATCATAAGAGGAGACCTAAAGGATCCGAGAGTGGGTCCTCTTACCTCTGTGGTTTCGGTGGAAGTTGCACCCGATTTAAAGACTTGTAAGGCATGGATCAGCGTTTACGGAGATGAAACCATCCAGAAGGATACGTTGGAAGGGCTCAAAAGCGCGGAAGGCTATATCAGAAAAGAATTGGCAAGAAGGGTCAATTTGCGAAATACGCCGGAAATCCGTTTTATTGTGGATCAGTCCATTGCTTACGGAGTAAAAATGTCCAGACTGATCGATGAAGTAAATCGCAGTCAGGAAGAGCAATGAAATTAAGTAGTTATGGCAGTTGGAGAGTATCATGGATATATATGAAGAAGTAAAAGATGCCGCAGTCATTGGCATCAGCGGACATATAAGACCCGATGGAGATTGTGTCGGGTCTGTTATGGGGCTTTACCTGTACCTTAAGAAGGTATGCCCTAAGGCGAAGGTGGAAGTGATGCTGGAAAAACCGGCAGATGTCTTTGCCTGCATCAAGGGAATAAATGAAATACATACAGATTTTGCCGCCGATGTAGAAAGCTTTGATGTTTTTTTTGCACTAGATGCAGCAAAGGATCGTCTCGGGGAAGCAGAAAAATATTTTGACGGGGCAAAGAAAAAAGTGAATATCGATCACCATATCAGCAACAAAGGCTGCGGAGACGTGAATTATATCATGCCGAAGGCGAGTTCTACCAGCGAATTAATTTATGATTTGATTGCTGATAAATCATTGCTGGATGAGGAAATCGCCAAAGCATTATACATAGGAATCATTCATGACACAGGTGTGTTCCAGTATTCTAACACCGCTCCCTCAACCTTAAAGGCGGCGGCAGAACTAATATCTTTCGGTTTTGATTTTTCCAGACTGATTGATGAGACCTTTTATGAAAAGACTTATGTGCAGAACCAGATTCTTGGCAGGGCACTCCTTGAGAGCATTTTATTCATGAACGGAAAATGCGTCGTCAGTATGGTTGATAAAAAAACTATGAGTTTTTATGAGGCGGAACCTCATGATTTAGAGGGCATTGTAAGTCAGCTTCGCAACACCAAGAAAGTGGAGTGTGCCATCTTTATGTATCAGACAGATACGCTGGAATACAAAGTGAGCCTGCGTTCTAACGGAAAAGTGGATGTGGCGAAGGTGGCAGCCTTCTTTGGAGGCGGCGGTCATATAAGGGCAGCGGGAGTCACCATGCGGGGCACGTTCCATGATATTGTCAATAATTTGTCCGCGCAGATTGCGGCGCAATTGTAAAAGTGGCCGTAAGGCTGAATGGTTGCATACTATGAAGAGCATAAAGGAATGTTGATAAAATGTACCATGGAATTATAAACGTATATAAAGAAGCTGGCTATACATCACATGATGTGGTTGCAAAGCTTCGGGGCATTTGCAGACAAAAAAAAATTGGTCATACAGGAACCCTTGACCCAGATGCGGTAGGGGTTCTTCCTGTATGCCTTGGAAACGGCACAAGATTATGCGATATGCTGACGGATGGGCAGAAGGAATATATTGCCACGCTTCGGCTTGGCATTATGACAGATACGCAGGACAGTTCGGGAAAGGTTCTGGAAGAGAGAGAAGTATTGGTTCCGCCTTCAGAGGTAAGAGATGCCATTTTATCGTTTCAGGGTGAATCCATGCAGATTCCGCCCATGTATTCGGCATTAAAGGTAAATGGAAAAAAGCTTTATGAGCTTGCCCGGGAAGGCAAGGAGGTGGAGCGGGCAGCGAGACCGATTACGATTTATGAAATGGAAATCTTAGAAGAAGCGCACCCAGAGTATGTTATGAAGGTGAAATGTTCTAAGGGCACTTACATCAGGACATTATGTCATGACATTGGAGAAAAGTTAGGATGCGGCGGGGTAATGACGAAGCTGATCCGGTCAAGAGTGGGAGAATTCGGAATTGAAACAGCGCTTACGCTTTCCCAGCTGCAGCATTTATCTGATCAGGGGATGCTTTCACAGGCAGTGATTCCTGTGGAGAAAATGTTTTTGGCTTATCCGGCGTTTACAGTAAAGGAAAGCGCTTTTAAGGCAATTCAAAATGGAAATCAGCTGAAAAAGAATGATTTCAAGGAGGAAGCAGCACAGATTTTGGACGGACAAGAAATACGGGTATACAGCCATCAAAATATTTTTTTTGGTGTATACCGCTACGAGAAGAAGCGGGAGCTATTTTCGCCGGTTAAAATGTTCTTCGTCTGACAAAGCAGGTAACGAATCATGAAAATAATTCACGATACAACGGAATTTTATATAGAGCAGAAGACTGCTGTTGCAATTGGGAAGTTTGATGGCATTCATAAAGGGCATATAAAGCTCCTTTCCCATATTTTAGGTCAAAAGAAGCAGGGGATGCAGGCGGTGGTTTTTACGTTTTACCCCTCTGCCTCTGTTTTTTTTGGACAAGGATCGTCGGCTGAACTGACGACGCGGGATGAAAAAAGAAAGCTGTTCGAGCATTTGGGAATCGATATTTTGATTGAGTTTCCGCTGAACAAGGAAACCGCCGCTACAGATCCGCAAGTTTTTATAAAAAAGATTCTTGTGGAGCAGATGCATGCAGGCTATATTGCAGCAGGTGAGGATCTGTCATTTGGATATAAAGGAAGCGGAAACAAGGAATTGCTGATAAAGATGGCAGAATCTCTTGGCTATAAAGTAGAAATCATCGATAAGATTTTTCATGCAGATAGAGAGATCAGCTCTACTTTTGTAAGAGAAGCAGTGGAAAGTGGAGATATGATTCTTGCCTGTCAGCTGCTTGGCAGGCATTACAGCTTTGAGGGAAAAGTACAGGCGGGAAACAGGCTGGGAAGAAGACTTGGGATGCCGACCTTAAATCTCTATCCGGTGACGGAAAAACTTCTGCCGCCTAAAGGTGTTTATTATTCCAGGGTACTTTACGAGAACTGTGTTTATCCGGGAATTACGAATATCGGGTATAAGCCCACGGTAAATTCGTTAAAGGAAGTCAGCGTGGAGACGTACCTTTATGACTTCGATGGAGATATGTATGGAAAGCAAATTGTAACAGAATTATTACAGTTTAAGAGACCGGAACAAAAGTTTGAAAATGTGCAGGAACTGAAAAAGCAGATGGAAAGGGACATTGCAGAGGGAAGACAATTCCATGATTGACAGCCAAAGGATTGCTTGTTATAATGACCATGTTAGGTTTGTAACAATTTTGTAACAACTTTGGGAGGATCAATTTATGAAAAGACAGATGATATGCGGTGTCTGTATTCTTACATCCTTAATGACGCTGGGAAAACCTATGGATACATTTGCAACGGAACTAAGTGGTGAGAAAACAATAACGGCATTCGACGATACAGAAGAATTATTGACAGCTGGAGCGGGGGATCTGTTTCTTTCATCGCTTACGAAAGTAGAATACCTTGAAATTGCCAGGAATGCAGAGGGTGCGCTTTGGGGATACACCCATCTTGGCATCTGTAATGTGGAAGAAAACAATTTAAATATTAGGCAGGAGCCAGATGAGTCAGGTAAGCTGGTAGGAAAATTGCCAAAGAATGCTGCCTGTGAAATCATAAGCAGTGAAAACGGATGGGCACATATTACTTCTGGCAAAGTGGAAGGATATGTAAAGGAAGAATATCTGCTTACCGGCTTTGATGCCAAAAAGAAGGGCGAGGAGCTGGCATCTGCGCTTGCAGTGGCAACTGCGGATGGGCTGAACATCAGGGAATATCCAAGTACGGATGCAGAAATCGTAACCCAGGTGGCAGCAGGAGAAGCGCTGGACATCGTAGAGATTCAGGATGACGGATGGATCCGGGTTTATCTGGATGATGAAGAGGTTTATGTATCCAGTGATTATGTAGAAGTGAAGTCTGACTTGGAAACTGCTATCACCATGACAGAGCTTCTGTATGGTCAGGGTGTTTCTGATGTCCGTGTAGATATCTGCCAGTATGCGAAGCAGTTTTTGGGAAATCCTTACGTATGGGGAGGTACAAGCCTTACGAACGGTGCAGACTGTTCTGGCTTTGTTCTCAGCGTATTCGCGAAATATGGCGTTTCCCTGCCGCACTCATCCAGAGCACAGGCAAACATGGGAACGAGTATTAATGCGTCTGAACTGCAGCCGGGCGACTTGGTATTTTACGCAAAGGGCGGAACTGTCAATCACGTAGCGCTTTACATCGGCGGAGGGCAGGTAATCCACGCCAGCAGTCCCAAGACAGGAATTAAGATCTCATCCTACAATTACAGAACGCCATACAGGATGGTTCGCATTTTACAGGATTAAAAAAGGATTTGCACGAAAATAGCTCTTTACAAGCAGCATGAGCTGTGCTATGATAACCAAGTGTGAGATTCAGCCGTTGCTCAGAACTATGGACACTCCGACCAGTTCTTAGCATCAGGCGTTTAAAAAAGAAGGAGGAAACACAATGATTTCTAAAGAAAAGAAAACAGCGATTATGAAAGAATATGCAAGATGTGAAGGTGATACAGGTTCACCGGAGGTACAGATTGCAGTTTTGTCAGCAAGAATCCAGGAGCTTACAGAGCATTTGAAAGAGCATCCCAAGGATAATCATTCCAGAAGAGGTATGTTCAAGATGGTAGGTCAGAGACGTGGTCTTCTTAATTATCTGAAAGATAAAGATATTGAAAGATATCGTGCTTTGATTGAGAAACTGGGACTTAGAAAGTAAAGATGGCAGTTTTAAGGCGGAGCATACCGATTGGTTTTACTCCGCTTTTTTATTTCAAGGAGTCATTTAAAATGACTGGTAAGATAAGAAAAGGAGAGAGAATATGTACAAGACGTTTTCAATGGAACTTGCAGGTCGTACTCTCAAGGTAGATATCGACAGAGTGGGCAAGCAGGCAAACGGATGCGCGTTCATGCAATATGGCGATACCACTGTATTGTCGACGGCGACCGCATCAGACAAGCCAAGGGAGGGAATCGACTTTTTCCCTTTAAGCGTAGAATATGAGGAAAAATTATACGCAGTAGGCAAAATCCCGGGCGGATTCAATAAAAGAGAGGGTAAGGCTTCTGAAAATGCCATCTTGACAAGCCGTGTCATTGACAGACCTATGCGCCCTTTGTTTCCTAAGGACTACAGAAATGATGTTACTTTAAACAATATGGTTATGAGTGTTGATCCTGCGTGCCGCCCGGAACTGGTGGCCATGCTGGGAGCAGCAATCGCAACCTGTATTTCTGATATTCCCTTTGACGGTCCCTGCGCTATGACGCAGGTAGGCATGGTGGACAGAGAGCTGGTGATCAATCCTTCCCAGGAACAGTGGAAGAATGGAGATTTAAATCTGACAGTTGCATCCACTTCAGAGAAAGTTATTATGATCGAAGCAGGTGCAAATGAGATTCCGGAAGAGCAGATGATCGAAGCAATTTATAAGGCACATGAGATCAACCAGACGATTATTGCATTCATCAATCAGATTGTAGCAGAAGTCGGTAAACCGAAGCATACGTATACAAGTTGTGCGGTTCCCGAGGAGCTTTTTGCGGCCATCAAAGAAATTGTGCCCCCTGCTGAGATGGAGGAAGCTGTCTTTACAGATGAAAAGCAGGTACGCGAGGAAAATATTAAGAACATAACGGAAAAGCTGGAAGAGGCATTTGCAGAAAATGAAGAATGGCTGTCTGTTCTTGGGGAAGCGATTTATCAGTATGAGAAGAAGACTGTGCGTAAAATGATCTTAAAGGATCACAAGCGCCCTGACGGACGAGATATTACACAGATTCGTCCCCTTGCAGCAGAGGTTGATATTATTCCCAGGGTGCATGGCTCTGCAATGTTTACCCGCGGACAGACACAGATATGTAATGTATGTACGCTGGCGCCCTTGTCTGAGCAGCAGAGGATTGATGGTCTGGATGAAAACGAAGTGAGCAAACGCTATATGCATCATTATAACTTCCCTTCCTATTCTGTAGGAGAGACAAAGCCTTCAAGAGGACCGGGAAGAAGAGAGATTGGTCACGGTGCATTGGCTGAAAGAGCCTTGATTCCGGTACTTCCTTCTGAGGAAGAGTTCCCTTATGCGATTCGTACCGTGTCGGAAACCTTTGAGTCCAATGGTTCTACGTCTATGGCATCCACCTGTGCATCCTGTATGTCTCTGATGGCTGCAGGCGTACCGATTAAGAAGATGGTTGCAGGTATTTCCTGTGGTCTGGTTACAGGGGATACAGATGATGATTTTGTACTCCTTACGGATATTCAGGGGCTGGAAGATTTCTTTGGAGATATGGACTTTAAGGTGACAGGTACTACAGAAGGCATTACCGCGATTCAGATGGATATCAAGATTCACGGTCTTACCAGACCAATCGTGGAGGGAGCGATTGCAAGATGCCGCGAGGCAAGGTTATTCATTATGGATAATTGTATGAAGAAGGCGATTGATGCACCCAGACCAGAAGTTGGACCTTATGCGCCGAAGATCATCTCCATTTCTATTGATCCTGAAAAGATTGGCGATGTAGTAGGGCAGAGAGGCAAGACCATCAATGAGATTATTGCACGTACCGGTGTGAAGATCGATATAACAGATGATGGAAATGTATCTGTATGTGGCACGGATGCGGTCATGATGGACAAGGCAGTAGAATATATCAAGACCATTGTCACCGATTACCAGGAGGGACAGATCTTTAAGGGAATCGTGGTGAGCATTAAAGAATTTGGCGCTTTCGTTGAGTTTGCACCCGGCAAGGAGGGAATGGTTCACATTTCCAAGATTGCAAAGGAAAGAATCAACCGTGTAGAGGATGTGCTTACTCTTGGCGATAAGGTAACAGTCGTATGCCTTGGCAAAGACAAGATGGGCAGAATGAGCTTCTCCATGAAAGATGTTGCACAAATCTGATGTGTGCATATTAAAGATTTTTAAAATCAAATAGCAGACGTCCGCGCTTAGCTGGATGAAAGATGAAAACCGGAATTTCTGTAATAGGAAATTCCGGTTTTTGGTATATCTTGGACAAATCATCATATATTGGGATAAGAGGTGAATGCAATGACAAAGAGAGAAGAAATCATACGGATATTTCCTGAAAATATGAAACCAAGATGGGAGCAGGCTCTTTTGCAGGTGGACAAACTACAGGAAATCCGCCTTGGCATTGGACAGCCGGTCAGGCTTATAACAGCCACAGGGGAGCGGTTCTTGTCGGGAAAAGGAAATGTGGGCAGGGATTGGCAGGATGCATGGTATATGACAGAGCGGGATATGGAAGCGATTCTAAAGAATATATGCCGTTATTCTATGTACGCGTTTGAAAATGAAATACGGCAGGGATTTCTGACGGTATCGGGCGGGCACCGTATTGGAATGGCTGGACAGGTAGTCCTAAACGAAAATGGCATGATTCGGAATATGACACATATCCGTTTCATGAATATCAGAATCTCTCATGAAGTGATTGGAGCCGCAGATGAGGTCATGCCTTTTCTTTATGAGGAAAATCGTTTTTTGAACACACTCCTTGTATCTCCGCCAGGATGTGGGAAGACCACCCTGCTTCGGGACATTATCAGACAGGTGTCAGAGGGAAATGCTTATGGAACAGGCAGACAGGTAGGCGTGGTGGACGAGCGGTCAGAAATTGCGGGGAGCTTTATGGGGATTCCGCAGAATCATGTAGGTTTTCGCACGGATGTGTTGGACGGAAGTCCTAAGGTACAGGGAATGATGCTTCTGATGCGTTCTATGGCGCCGGCTGTGGTGGCAGTGGATGAAGTCGGCGGGAAGGAGGATTTAAGGGCACTGCACCAGATTCTGCAAAGTGGGAGCAGTGTGGTTGCGACCATGCATGGGGATACTATGGGGGATGTACAAAGCCATATGAATCATTCAGGTATTCTCTTTCAGAGATACTTATTTCTTGAAAAGCAAAAAGGAGTCTGCCAGATCAGGGAAATTTATGATCAGAATCAAAAGAGGATAATTGGTGTAAGGGGTGAAGGGAAATGCTCCGCGTAGCAGGATGTATACTGGCGGTCATTGGATGTGCCGGCTTTGCAGGAAATATATGTATAGAAGCGGCGAAGCGTCTTTTGCTGCTGAAAAAAATAAAGAGTATTTATGAGACCATGAAATATTATATCTCTTATCAAAAGGCAACCATACCGGAGACCTTACGGAAACTGGCGGAGAAAGAGAATGAACCGTTTGCGGCAGCTTTTGCGCAAATTGATGAAAGGGTATGCGTAAAAGGAGAAAATCTTCCGTCAGCGTGGAAGAACTGTATGGGAAAGGTTTTGGAAGAGCTTCCTTTGACAAAAGCAGAGAGGAGGCTGATTATGGACTTTCCGAACAGCCTGGGGTTTATGGAGGAAAATGCACAGGCGGGAGCATTAGACGAACTGCTTAGGGAAATCAATTTACATATTGAGGAAATTGAAAAGGAACACAAGAGTAAGAATAAAATGATCATGAGTCTTGGAGTGGCAGCTGGAGTATTGATATCCATTCTGCTTCTGTAGCGAAATTACATGGAGGGAATATGGAGGTAAGTCTGATTTTTAAAATAGCGGCAGTTGGCATTCTGATAACCATTTTAAGTCAGATCTTAAAACACAGCGGAAGGGAAGAGCATGCTTTTCTGATTTCTCTGGCAGGATTGATTTTGGTGCTCACGTGGATTCTGCCGTATATTTATGATTTGTTTGTTATGATACAGGATTTGTTTGGCTTATAGTAGAAGAAATGGAGATTATCATGGAGATTGTAAAAATCGGAGTACTTGGCGTGGCAGGGGTGATGCTGGCCCTGCAGTTTAAGTCGAACCGGCCAGAATATGGATTTTATATAGGAGCGGCGATTTGTCTTTTGATTTTTACGTTTTCCATAAGCGGTCTGGAAGCGCTTTTGGGAAGGGTGAAAGAGCTCCAGAACTATTTAAGCGGAAGCGGGGATTACATTGGATTTTTATTTAAAGCGGTTGGGATAACGTATGTTTGTGAATTTTGTGCATCCATCTGCAAGGATGCCGGGTATGGTGCAGTTGCAGGTCAGATTGAAATTTTTGGCAAACTTTCCGTATTGCTTATGGGTATTCCTGTTCTTACAGCAGTCATTGAAAACATCAACGCAATAGCAGGATGAGGAAGAGATAATGAATAGGGTCAAAATCATGATTTTCCTTCTTATGGGAATGATATTTTTTTTTATTTTTCCTCCCATGCAGGTAAATGCCAGTGAATATACGGATGCGGCATCAGAGTTTGATTACATAGACAGCTGGCTTTCATCAAATGAGCTAGATGCCATTAATGAAGGAATGGACAGCCTTTTCCCAGGAATAGAGGTTGATGCAAAGCAGCTTCTTTCGATGATTATGAACGGTCAGGCGCTGGAGGCATTTAAAATGCTTACTGGTCAGATAAAGGAGAGTTTACAGGGAGAATTGTCAGGACTAAGACAGGTTTTTCTTTATATTCTGGTACTGGGGGTGGTATCAGCGCTCTTTTCAGAATTTTCAGATTTGTTTGCAGGGCAGCAGATGGCACAGGCAGGGTTTTATTTCCTCTATCTTTTTCTTATGGTTATTTTGACGAAGGTATTTCTTTTTGTATCTGAAATCGCTTCTGAGACTATGGAAAGTATTGTGCTGTTCGTGAAGCTGTTCATCCCTACTTATAGTATTGTGGTTGGGACAGCCCAGGGAACGGCATCGGGGGTCTATTATTATCAGCTGATGCTGATGGTTGCATATCTGGTGGAAGGGTTTTTAAATGCCGTGTTGATACCGTTTATTTACAGCTATGTCATGCTGGCGCTTTTAAACGGATTGTGGACAGAGGAGAAGCTGACATTATTGCTTGATTTTATTGAAAAAGGGATTTCACTGGCGCTCAAGATTGCCATGGGTGCCGTCACAGGGCTTAGTCTGGTGCAGGCGGTGATCGTGCCGGTGGCTTCCGGTCTTAAGATTTCCGCTATGCGAAAAGCAATTTCTGCCATTCCGGGCATAGGAGGGGTGACAGAAGGGGTGGCGGAGCTGGTTTTAGGTTCAGCGGTCCTAATTAAGAACAGTATGGGTGTGCTTTTGCTGGTTTTGTTATTTGGCGCATGTCTTATGCCGCTATTAAAGATATTGATTGTAACGGGAGCCGTGAAGCTTGGAGCAGCCGTTACAGGAATCGTTAGTGATAAGAGGGTATCGTTATGTGCAGACCGAGTGGGAGGGGGATGTCTTCTGCTTTTAAGATGTGTGTTTACTTCTGTTATTTTATTTATCATTGTTATTGCGGTGGTATCTTACACGGTTTCATTTTAGGAGGCGGAAGATGGTTGGGGTAATTAAGGAAATATGTATTTTTATCATCATAGCCCAGGCAGTCCTATTTTTCGTGCCAGGTAAAGTATATGTCAAATATGTCAGGATCTTAGTCGGAATCATTATGATTCTGCGTATGACAGAGCCTATCTTTGCGGTTGTCCTTGATGATGAAAAACAACAGGAGATACAAGGAAGGATACAAATGCTGGAAACTAAGATAGAGGCGGAAAGTAAAAAAATGGAAGTGGAAGAAAATGATGCAGGAATCTATGAAAGTATTGAAAAGGAGTTAAAATCGCGGCTTGCGCATTGTGAAAGTGAGTATGAGATTGTGAGTGTTAACTTTTCGGAAGATATCTATTCCGGTGCGGAATATAGCGGTACAGGGGAACTTATTATAACAGTTTCAGAAAAAAGAGGATCATCAAAAGAGGCGATCCGAATCGAACCTGTGATAATAGGAGAGAGGGAAGAATCTGATTTTAGAGGGGAAGAAGAACTTAAGAACATGTATGGAAGTTGTATCGGGGTGGACGCCGACAGAATCAGAATCGTTTTCTATTAATAATCTATATCAGATGAGGCAGATGGCACAAGGCAAGGAAAGGCATGGTTATGATATGCAGGAAAAAGGCAGCGAAAAAAAATTTAGATTGAAGTTTACGAAGGATCAATTTTTGATCGTGCTTCTTATGGGAATACTGCTTATGGTAATTGTCTGGCCGGTAGAAGACAAAAATAAAAAAACGGAGACAAAGTCCGGTCAATGGGACAGTGAAAGTGCTATACTGAATCAACAATCCAATCTCATTCAAAGTTCTGGTACAGGACAGAGTGTCACTCAGGAGGAGGATGCACTGCTTTTCTATGCATCCTGCCTGGAAAGATCCTTAGAAGAGCTGCTTGGCACCATGGATGGAGTGGGGAAAGTCAGAGTCATGGTCACCCTGGCAAGCTCGGGCGAGGCTGTTGTGGAAAAGGATGTGAATACAGTCAGGCAAGGAACGACGGAGGTTGATTCTGCTGGTGGAAGCAGGAACACAACAAACATCAACGATAGCGAGGAGACTATTTATCAGGATGGGCAGCAGGGAAACGGCGCCCCTTACGTAAAAAAAGTTTTATCGCCCCGGGTGGAAGGTGTTGTGGTGTCAGCCCAGGGAGGAGGAAATGCCAATACTGTACAAAATATAACAGAAGCAATTCAGGCATTATTTGGAATTGACGCACATAAAATTAAAGTAGTTAAAATGATATCACAGTAAGAAGGAGAAACGGATTTGAAAAATATGGTGAAGAAGAATCAGATTATGATTACGGCGCTGGCAATCATGATTGCAGTTGCAGGATACCTGAATTTTGCCGGCAGCAGAATTACGGAAGAGGAGATTATGACGGCAGGATCTGATACAGTCGTTGCGGATGAACAGTCTGTTGCGGAAACGGATGTGGCATCATTATTTGAAATATCTGATGAGGACATGGAACAGGCAGTATACGGTGAGATTGAAAGTCTGGATTCTGATGTAGTGCTTCAGCAGGAAAATTATCTGGATGAGACGATGGACGAAGTGATGGCAGAGAATATGCCGGTGGATGTGGCACAGGGCGTAGACAATCAGCTTTCAGAAGGAGAAACCCCGGGAGAGGCAGTATTTACATCCTCAGCAAGTTTAAATACGCTTTCAGGGGCAAGACTATTAAAAGAACAGACCAGAGCCAAAAATAAGGAAACGCTGCTGGAAATCATCAATAATGTAAATATCAGTGAGGAACAGAAGCAGGAAGCAGTGGATAATATGATTGCGATAACAGATGTGGCAGAAAAAGAAACAGCAGCAGAAATCCTATTAGAGAGCAAAGGGTTTGATGATGTGGTGGTGAGTATAACAGACAGTACGGTTGATGTTGTGGTAAATGCGGCGGAACTTACGGAAGCACAACGTGCACAGATAGAGGATATCGTTATCCGTAAAACCGGTGTGTCGGCGGATTCCATCATTATCAGTACTTTAACGGACAACTAAGAATAAATAGATGCTATATTTTAAAAAATGTGGTATCCTATTACAGGAGTATACGGGGAGCACCTGATGGATGTGTTTTAATGTCATAAAAAGAAAGGGATACCCTGATGAAAAGAGCTTTCAATTTGTTTGGGCAGTGTGGGAACAGGGATCGAAGATGATACGGTTTATGGCTAAACCAGGAACAGGCATATGATCCGTGACAATATAGACCACTGTTCCCCTATGCTCTAAGATCAGTTCTTTAAGATACAATAGAATTATTTGGAGGAAGAATACGTGAATCAATATGAACAGGAAATAAACAGAAGAAGGACTTTTGCGATTATTTCCCATCCAGATGCCGGAAAGACGACGCTTACGGAAAAATTTCTTTTGTACGGAGGCGCTATCAATCTGGCAGGAAGCGTGAAGGGAAAAGCAACTGCAAGACATGCGGTATCTGACTGGATGGAGATCGAAAAGGAAAGAGGTATTTCAGTCACTTCCTCCGTACTACAGTTCGAGTACGGCGGTTTTTGCATTAATATTCTTGATACGCCAGGACATCAGGATTTCTCGGAAGATACTTACCGTACATTGATGGCAGCGGACTCTGCCGTGATGGTAATCGATGCATCTAAAGGGGTAGAGGCACAGACGCGTAAATTATTTAAAGTCTGTGTCATGAGGAAGATTCCTATTTTTACATTTATCAATAAAATGGACAGGGATGCAAATGACACATTTGAACTTCTTGATGAAATAGAAAAAGAGCTGGGAATTGCGACCTGCCCCATAAACTGGCCGATTGGTTCGGGTAAGAATTTTAAAGGGGTTTATGACAGGGACAGGCAGTGTGTCATCACTTATTCCGACACGGAGAAGGGAACGAAAGAAGGAGAGGCAAAAGAAGTATTGGCAAAGGACACAGATAAACTCTGCTCGGCAATTGGAGAGGAGGCGGCAGGTCTTCTTGCAGATGAGATAGAGCTTTTAGACGGCGCAAGTGCGGAGTTTGATTTAGAGTTGGTACGAGCAGGAGAACTGACACCCGTATTTTTTGGCTCTGCCCTTACGAACTTCGGTGTGGAGTTCTTTTTACAACATTTTTTAAAAATGACGACAACGCCTCTGCCTAGAAAAGCGGATGTTGGTCTGGTATCTCCCACAGAGCAGGAGTTTTCAGCATTCGTATTTAAGATACAGGCAAACATGAATAAAGCGCACAGAGACAGAATTGCATTTATGCGAATCTGTTCCGGTAAATATGAGGCGAGCATGGAGGTTAAGCATGTACAGGGAGGAAAGGTCATGCGTCTTTCCCAGCCTCAGCAGATTATGGCAAGTGAAAGAAAGATTCTGGAGGAAGCTTATGCAGGGGATATTATCGGTGTATTTGATCCGGGGATTTTTTCTATCGGAGATACGCTGTGCATGCCAAAGGAGCAGTTTCAGTATGAGGGGATTCCTACTTTTGCCCCAGAGCATTTTGCAAGGGTGAGGCAGGTGGATACGATGAAGCGGAAGCAGTTTGTGAAAGGAATCACCCAGATTGCGCAGGAAGGTGCAATTCAGATTTTCCAGGAATTCAATACAGGGATGGAGGAAATCATAGTAGGTGTGGTAGGCGTGCTCCAATTCGATGTATTAAAATATCGTCTGGAAAATGAATATAATGTGGAAATCAAGCTGGAGAATCTGCCTTATGAGCATATCAGGTGGATTGAAAATAAGGAAATTGATTTAAATAAACTTATAGGCACATCTGACATGAAAAAAATAAGGGATCTTAAGGGAAATCCCCTTCTCTTATTTATCAATGCCTGGAGCGTAGGAATGACACTAGATCGAAACGAAGGATTAATATTATCAGAGTTTGGACGTGATTAGATGAAGATGAAAAGATGCATAGTACTGGTACTTATTTGTTTTTTGACATTTGCAGGATGTTCTTATCCAGTGAATCAGGACAAGCCGGAAAATAATATAGCAGAATCTGACAGCCGGGATGGGAAGGCAGAAAGCGGCGGAGCATCTGTCATTGCTGGGGAAGAAACACAGGAAACTGATGCCGATGAGGTAGAAAGTATTTCTGGCATTTTGCAGGAAGAAGCTGCTTTTATCAGAAAGCAGCAGATGGGACTTTTTCATTATGAAAAATTAAGTGATGAGGAGCAGGTCGTATATGCAGAAATCTTAAAGATTCTGCAGGATTTTGGAGACAATGTATCTTTATCCTGTACAGAAACGGACATGATTGAAAAGGTTTTTCAATGTGTATTAAATGATCATCCCGAAATTTTTTATGTGGATGGCTATACATTTACCAGGTACACATTGGGAGATGTGGTCAAAAAAATTACCTTCTCAGGTACCTATAATGTTTCAGAGGAGGATGCGGCGTTTAAGGAGGAACAGATTGCGCAGTATGTAAAGGAATGTTTAGCGGGGATGGATGGTGAACTGGACCAATACGGAAAAGTAAAATATATTTATGAATATATTATCAATCAGACAGAATATGATGCAAAAGCCCCGGATAATCAGAATATTTGTTCCGTATTTATCACGCGCAAAAGTGTCTGTCAGGGATATGCCAAGGCGACGCAGTATCTGCTAAGGAGAGCCGGGATTGAAGCAGCGCTGATTATGGGAAGAGTTTCAGAAGGAGAAGGACATGCATGGAATCTGGTGAAGCTGGATGGGAAATACTATTATGTAGATACTACATGGGGAGATGCATCTTATCAGATTGTGGAGGGAAGCAGCGAACAGATGGCTGAAAGCATTCCGCCTATTAATTACGATTATCTGTGTGTTACAACGGAGCAGCTGGAGAAGACTCATGTCATTGATTCTATCGTAGAAGTGCCTGTGTGTGATTCCATGGAGGATAATTATTACGTTAGGGAAGGACGTTATTTTACCGAGGTCGATGAAGAAAAGTTAAAGGATGTATTTAAAGCGGCGTATGAACAGGAAATCACTTATGTGACACTAAAATGTGCGGATGATACTGCCTATGAAGCGATGATCAGGCATCTGATAGAGGAGCAGGGAATATTCAGCTATTTAAGCTCCCAGGAAGGAACGGTGTCCTATGCTGAAAACAAAGAACAGTTGAGTCTTAGCTTCTGGCTTTAGGAAAAGGAGGATTTTATTTTGGACGGGGCTATGCAAAAAGCGGAATTTTTGATATGATAAACATTAACAGGCTTGCAATAAATGGAGAGAAAGGAACGTTATTATGGAAAAAACTTTTGAACAGAATACCTATGTGTTACAGGAGGACGAGGACCTGGGTACAGTAAAGATTGCTGATGATGTAGTGGCAATGATTGCAGGTCTTGCTGCAACGGAAGTGGATGGCGTTGCTGCTATGGCAGGAAATATCACCAATGATCTTATGAGCAAGATGGGCGTTAAAAATCTTGCTAAAGGTGTGAAAGTGGAAGTGTTTGGCAAGCGCGTAAGAGCTGAATTGGCATTGATTATTGAATATGGATATAACATTCCGGCTGTTTCCCAAAGAGTTCAGGACAAAGTGAAATCAACGATAGAGAGTATGACAGGTCTTGAAGTTTCAGATGTAGATATCCGCATTGCAGGTGTCAATATGTTGCGAGAGAAATAGGCACAGGGTGGAATTATATGAGCAGAAGAGAAATGAGGGAGCAGATTTTCAAGCTGTTGTTTCGTGTGGAATTTAATCCTAAGGAAGAAATGGCGCAGCAGGAGGCATTCTTTTTTGAGGACGAAGAAAATGCTGCGACAGAGGAAAATAATGCACAGATTAGTGAGAAATTTAATAAAATCATCGATAAAATAGAATCTATTGACCAAGCTTTAAATGATAAGGTGCAAGGGTGGAATACAGAGCGCATGGGAAAGGTGGATCTTACCATTTTAAGACTTGCGGTCTATGAAATCACATATGATCAAGAAATCCCCACAGGCGTTGCAATTAATGAAGCAGTGGAATTGGCTAAAAAATTTGGTCAGGATTCTTCACCATCCTTTGTCAACGGTGTATTGGCAAAGTTTGCTTAGGTGTGCAGAAGATGCAGAATGTTTATACGGTTGGACAAGTAAATTCATATATCAGAAATATGTTCGCGCAGGATTTTTTGCTGAATGAGCTGTCTGTTAAAGGTGAGGTCAGCAACTGCAAATATCATTCTTCCGGGCATATTTATTTTACTTTAAAGGATAAAAAAGGAACGATTTCCTGTGTTATGTTTGCAGGGAACCGTTCCGGTCTTGCATTTCGGATGATAGAGGGGATGCAGGTGGTTGTAAAGGGCGCCATCGATGTGTATGAAAGGGACGGTAAGTATCAGCTTTACGCCAAGGAAATCATACAGGATGGGGCAGGCGAGCTCTATGAGCGCTTTGAACAGTTAAAGCAAGATTTGCTTGAGCGCGGGATGTTCGCGCCTGAGTATAAAAAGCCGATTCCGAGGTTTATAAAAACCCTTGGTGTAGTAACGGCGCCTACAGGAGCGGCAGTCAGGGACATCATCAATATAACATCGAGGCGCAATCCCTATGTACAGATTATTCTGTATCCTGCTATTGTGCAGGGGGAGGCAGCGGCGGAAAGCATTGTTAAGGGAATCCGGGCACTTGAGAAAAGGCAGGTGGATGTGATCATTGCAGGACGCGGAGGTGGCTCCATTGAAGATCTGTGGGCATTTAATGAAGAAATCGTAGCGCAGGCAGTGTTCGATTGCAGCGTACCGGTTATTTCGGCAGTGGGGCATGAGACAGATACGACGATCATCGATTATGTGGCTGATATGCGCGCACCGACGCCTTCTGCGGCGGCAGAACTGGCAGTGTATGATGTAAATCTTCTGCTGGGGCAGATGGAAGGGGTCAGGATTTCTCTTAACAGGCAGATGCAGGGGAGGGTGAAGCTTGCCCGCATGAAGCAGCAGACCCTTGAGACAAAATTAAAAATGAATAGTCCTATGGGCAAAATCAGAGAGAAAAGGACATATGCCATAAATTTAGAAGAAAGACTGTCTTCGGCAATGAAGAACCGAATTTTGAAAGGCAGACACCAAATGGCAATCTATATAGAAAAGCTAAAGGGACTTTCGCCCCTTGATAAGCTGAATCAAGGATATTCCTATGTATCGGATATAAATGGAAGAACGGTGACAGACATTCGTAAGATATCGGCAGGTGACCAGATACAGATTTATGTTAAAAACGGCAGAATTGATGCCAAAGTTAAGGAGAAGCATCTGATAGAAAATATAAGCAGGATGGAGGGAGAATAAAGATGCAGGAGCAGGAAGAAAAAGAATGGAAGCTTGAGGAAGCATTTGAAATGCTTGAAGAGACTGTTTCGGCATTGGAGCAGGAAGACATTTCCCTGGAAGAATCTTTTCAGATATACAAAAAAGGTATGGAGCTATTAAATAAATGCAATCAGGCTATCGACCAGGTAGAAAAAAGAGTGATGGCATTGAATGAAGATGGAGAAACCTATGAATTTTAAAGGAACGCTGGAAGAAAAGACAAGACGGGCTAATGATATTCTTATGAAATATCTGCCAGAAGAAAAGGGATTTCAGAGTAAGGTTTTAGAAGCGATGAACTATAGCGCGCTGGCAGGAGGAAAAAGGCTCCGGCCGATCTTGATGGAAGAGAGCTTTCTTTTGTTCGGAGGAAGAGGTGCATTGGTGGAGCCATTTATGGCAGCACTTGAAATGATTCATAATTATTCGCTGGTGCATGATGATCTGCCAGCAATGGATAATGACAAATACAGGAGAGGACGCAAGACCACGTGGAATGTTTATGGAGACGGCATGGCAGTTCTTGCCGGAGATGGACTTTTAAATCTGGCTTTTGAAACGGCTTCTTCGGCATTTGATCTGGCAAAAGATACTGAAGCGTTAAAGCGGACGGCAGCGGCAATTCAAGTACTTGGCAAAAAAGCAGGCGTCTATGGAATGATTGGCGGACAAGCAGCCGATATTGAGGCAGAGTCTGGCGGACAGGTGACAGAAGAATTACTTTTATTCATACATGAAAATAAGACGGCAGCGCTTATACAGGCGGCGATGATGATTGGAGCCATTTTGGCAGGTGCAGATCAGGAAGCGGTCCTTGCAATGGAGAAGGCGGCATATAATATTGGAATCGCGTTCCAGATTCAGGATGATATATTAGATGTGACAAGTACCCTGGAAGTGTTGGGAAAGCCGGTTGGAAGCGATGAGAAAAATCATAAGTTGACTTATGTGACGCTTCACGGTCTTAAGGAATCCAGAGAGGAAGTAAAAAAATTGTCGGAGGAAGCGATTTCTATTCTCCGCTCTTTTGACCATAAAAATGAATTTCTTGAGGAACTTGTAGATTCTCTGATTACCAGACAAAAATGACGCGACAAGCTGTAGGACAGAAGAAAAGAAGGTTGATAATATGTTGCTTGATAATATTAAGGGTGCAAATGACATCAAGAATATAAATCCATCGGACTATCAGGTCCTGGCGCAGGAAATACGAGAATTCCTGATTGAGAAAATTTCCCATACGGGAGGTCATCTGGGCTCAAATCTGGGGGCTGTGGAATTGACCATGGCATTGCACCTTTTTTTGAATCTGCCGGAGGATAAGCTCATCTGGGATGTGGGACATCAATCCTATACGCATAAACTTCTGACGGGCAGAAGAGATGGGTTTGAGACATTGCGCAAATTTGGCGGTATGAGCGGCTTCCCGAAGAGGAAAGAAAGCGATTGTGACTGCTTTGACACAGGGCACAGCTCTACATCTATTTCAGCGGGATTGGGACTTGTAAAAGCAAGGGATATCCAGGGGAAGACCAACACTGTGGTTTCTGTGATCGGGGATGGTTCCCTTACCGGAGGCATGGCTTACGAGGCTTTAAACAATGCGGCAAAGCTTGAGACAAATTTTATCATTGTACTCAATGACAATAATATGTCGATTTCAGAAAATGTGGGCGGGGTATCAAAATACCTGAACAATGTAAGGACAGCCAATGCTTACCTGGACATCAAGGAAGGTGTATATAATACTTTAAAGGAAATACCTAAGGGCGAGAAGGTGGTCGAAGGTATCCGCAAAGCAAAAAGCAGTTTTAAACAGCTTGTGGTACCCGGAATGTTCTTTGAAGATATGGGCGTTACTTATTTAGGACCGGTAGACGGTCACAATATTTCTGCAATGCTTCGGGTGCTTCAGGAAGCACGGCGTACGAGAAATGCCGTGATTGTGCATGTGATTACCCAGAAGGGCAAGGGATTTGCACCAGCGGAGCGGCACCCGGCAAGGTTTCACGGAGCAGAGCCTTTTGACATCCAGACAGGGATTCCGACAAAGCCGAGAACCACGGCAAATTATACGGATATTTTTTCGACGGTCATGACCAAATTAGGAGCCAGGGACGAAAAGGTGGTTGCGATTACGGCGGCTATGCCGGATGGCACAGGATTAAAACGCTTTCGGAACATGTATCCCGAACGCTTTTTTGACGTAGGAATTGCTGAAGAACATGCGGTCACTTTTGCTGCCGGTCTTGCGGCGGGAGGATTACGGCCTGTAGTTGCCATATATTCATCTTTTCTGCAAAGGGCATATGATCAGATTCTGCACGATGTATGTATTCAGAATCTTCCGGTGGTATTTGCAATCGACAGGGCAGGGCTGGTCGGAAGTGACGGAGAGACGCATCAGGGAATTTTTGATCTTTCCTTTTTATCTTCGATTCCGGGGATGCATATCATGGCACCTAAAAATAAATGGGAATTATCGGATATGATGAAATATGCTGTTTCATTTGATGGTCCGATTGCAATCCGCTACCCTAGAGGAGAAGCATATGCTGGGCTTAAGGAATTTCGTGCTCCCATTGAGATGGGAAAGGCAGAGCTCCTTTATGCAGAAGGTGAAATATGCCTGATGGCAGTCGGCAGTATGGTAAAGACGGCAGAAGAAGTTAAGACCATGTTGAATGAGTCAGGATTTAAGTGCAGCATCATCAATGCAAGATTTGTAAAGCCGATCGATGAACGGGCAGTGAAATGGGCAGCAGAAAATCATAAATTGGTGGTTTCCATGGAAGAGAATGTTGCAAGCGGCGGTTATGGTGAAAAGGTAAGAAAGATGATGGATCATCTTGCCGGAGGGGCAGCGCTTTTGCAGATTGCTATACCTGATGAATATGTAGAACATGGCAATGTGGATCTATTAAAGCATGAGATTGGAATTGATGCTGAAACGATTACACAAAGAATTAAAATAGAAATGGAACGTAACCAATGAAAGAACGTCTTGATGTGTTGTTGGTGAAGGAAGGGCATGCACCCTCAAGAGAGAAAGCAAAAGCCATTATTATGGCAGGAAATGTATTTGTAGACGGACAAAGAGAGGATAAGGCAGGCGCCTTATTCGATCCGACTAAAATACAGCTGGAAATAAGGGGAAACACCCAGAAATATGTCAGCAGAGGTGGTCTTAAGCTGGAGAAGGCAGTTTTGCAGTTCGGTATCCGCCTGGAAAACGATGTCTGTATGGATATTGGTTCTTCAACCGGCGGATTTACGGACTGTATGCTGCAAAATGGCGCCCATAAAGTATATGCTGTTGATGTGGGGCACGGACAGCTGGACTGGAGGCTGCGCCAGGATGAAAGAGTAATCTGCATGGAGAAGACAAACTTCAGGTACATGGTGCCAGAAGATATTGCAGAGAAACTGGATTTTGCCTCGGTGGATGTTTCATTTATTTCACTGACAAAGATTCTGCTGCCTGCAAGAGCGCTTCTTACGCCGCAGGGTGAGATGGTCTGCCTGATCAAGCCTCAATTTGAAGCAGGGCGTGATAAGGTAGGCAAAAAGGGAGTCGTAAGAGAGGCAGATATCCATGAAGAAGTGGTAAGAAAAATCATAGACTATTCTGATTTTATTGGTTTCGACATATTGCATCTTGATTTTTCGCCGATCAAGGGTCCAGAAGGGAATATAGAGTATCTGGTCCATCTGAAAAAAAATCCCGAAAAAATGGAAAGTACCGCAGAAATAACGGAGGCAGAAGCTGAAAGAAAATTGCGGGAAATCATAGGAGAAAAGACAGGATATTCATGGGAAAAAGACATATCCAGCCTTATACGAATGGCAGTAGATAAGGCGCATAGCAGTCTGGATTTGTAGTTAAATAAGCTGGTCCGCGAAGCGAGCCAGCGTTTGGTATTGTGATTTCATGATGCGTAAAAAGCGCAGAAATGAGGAAAATGGTATGGAGCATTTTTATGTGATAACCAACCCGACCAAGGATGCAGAATTGAAAACTGCTTGTTCTGTCAGGGAATATCTCATAAGCCACGGCACGACCTGCATTGTAGATGAAGGTACAATAAAAGCCGACAGAGAAGGGTATACATATAAGGAACAGGTAAGCGGTGAGATTGACTGCATTATCGTTGTGGGGGGAGATGGAACACTTTTGCAGGCTGCTATAGATTTGGCTGACAGGGATATTCCCTTTTTGGGAATCAACCTAGGAACCTTAGGCTTTCTTGCAGAGGTAAACAGGACAGGGATAGAAGCAGCGCTCGATAAGCTTATGAAAAATGAATATGAAATTGAAAAGCGTATGATGCTGTGTGGAAAAAGTTATCACACAGAAGGCATCAAGGATGAGGCAAGGGCGCTTAATGATATTGTCATAACCAGAAAAGGATCTTTGCAGATTATCAATTTTAACATTTATGTCAATGGACAGTTTCTTCATCGATATCATGCGGACGGCATGATCATTTCTACTCCTACAGGTTCGACAGGGTACAACCTGTCTGCCGGGGGACCTATTGTGGAACCGAAGGCGGAATTGATTCTGCTTTCTCCAATCTGTCCACATTCCATGCAAAATAGAAGTATCGTGCTTTCCTCTGGGGATGTGGTGGTAGTCGAGATAGAAAGCAGCAGGGACGGGGAAAATCAGGAAGTGGAAGCGATATTTGACGGAAGCCATAAAGTAAGCCTTTGTACAGGTGAAAGGATAGAAATCAAAAAATCTGAAAAGACCACCGGAATTGTGAAGTTAAGTAAAGTAAGCTTTTTAGAGGTGCTTCACAGAAAGATGAGTGATTAGGACGGAATAGAATATGAGACTGTATGATGGAGTGAGTGTATGAAAAAGAGCAGGCATCAGAAGATAAAGGAACTTGTTGAACAGTTTGAGATCGAAACCCAGGAAGAATTGGCGGATCGCTTGAAAGAAGCCGGATATGTAGTTACGCAGGCAACGGTATCAAGAGATATCAGGGAATTAAAACTGTCTAAAATTGCAATGGGTGATGGCAGGCAGAAATACACGATTTTGATTCACAGCGATCATTATTTAAGCGATAAGTACATCAGGGTGCTCAAGGATGGATTTGTATCTATGGATATGGCACAAAATATTCTTGTGGTAAAGACGGTGTCAGGCATGGCAATGGCGGTTGCGGCGGCGATAGACGCCATGAAGTTAAAAGAAATCGTAGGTTCTATTGCCGGCGATGACACGATCATGATGGCTGTACGTACCGTGGAAGATACACAGGCAGTTATGCAGAAAATACGCAATGTATTAGATGAATGACCGATTATGCACTAAAGAGAAGGGCGTAAGGAGGAGCGATATGCTTGAAAGTTTACACGTAAAGAATCTGGCGCTGATTGATGAACAGGAGGTAACCTTTGGGGAAGGGATGAACATCCTGACCGGTGAAACTGGTGCGGGTAAATCTATTATTATTGGATCGATTAATCTGGCGCTTGGAGCAAAGGCGGATAAGGACTACATCCGTACAGGGGCAGACCATGCATTGGTGGAGCTCATTTTTTCACTGAATGAACAGCAGTGTGCGCAAGTGCGTGAAATGGATCTGCCGGTGGAGGAGGATCATGTGCTGATTCTACAGAGGAAAATTATGGCAGGCAGAAGTATCTGCCGTGCAAACGGGGAAAGCATCAGTGCCGGTCAGCTCAAAAATCTTGCAGGATGCCTTCTTGATCTGTATGGTCAGCATGAACATCAATCGCTTCTTAAGCCTGCCGCCTACAAAAAAATGCTGGATGACTACATCGGAGAAGAGGTGAGTCTCCTGAAAGCCCGGCTAAAAGGCAAGCTGGCGGATTACAGGAAGTGTGAAGAAGAGCTTGAAAGTCAGAATGCAGATGAAGCCGTCAGAATGCGTGAAGCAAAACTGCTGGAATTTGAAATCAATGAAATTGAGACTGCAGGATTAGATCCGGTGGAGGATGAGCAGGTGGAAAGAAAGTACCGTAAACTTGCAAACGCCAGAAGAATGAAGGAAGCCGTATATTTGGTGCACGGACTTACCGGTTATGATGAGGAAGGAAGTGCAGGACTTGCCGTTGGGCATGCGCTGCGTGAGCTTAAGCCCTTAAGTGAATATGATGCGGAAGCAGAGCCGCTCATAGAGCAACTGACTGACATTGATGATCTGCTGAATGATTTTAATCGCGCTATGGCGCAGTACAGGGACAGTCTTGCGTTTGACGAAGAAGAATTTGCGCATCTGGAAGAGAGGCTGAATGTCTTAAATCATCTCCAAAGTAAATATGGAGAGCATATTCCAGATATTCTAAAGGCACAGGATGAGAAACAACAAGCACTTGACAAGCTGAATCATTATGAGGAATACAGGGAGCAGCTTCGCAGAAGAATGGGCGAACAAAAAGAGGAAATTCTTCGTCTGTGCGGAAATATTTCTAAGCTTCGTCAAAGCGCGGCAGCGCCGCTCACGGAAAAGTTGAAAGAGGCGATGATTGATTTAAATTTTCTGGATGTGGAATTTTCTATTTCCGTAACAGCGATGGAGGAATCCTTTGCTGCTGACGGGTATGATAAAGTGGAATTTCTGATATCAACCAATCCGGGCGAAGCGCCAAAACCCATGTGGCAGATAGCAAGCGGTGGGGAGCTTTCCCGTATCATGCTTGCATTTAAAACCGTTTTTGCAGATAAAGAGGGAACGGATACGCTTGTTTTTGATGAGATTGATACCGGTATCAGCGGAAAGACAGCATGGAAAGTCTCGGAAAAGCTGGGAAGGCTTTCTAGAAACCATCAGATAATCTGTATTACCCATCTGGCTCAGATTGCCGCCATGGCAGATGCTCATTTTATGATTGAAAAAAAGGTGGTAAATGAGAGAACTGTCACAAATATCAGAAAGATTGCTGGTGATGAGAGCCTTGGTGAATTGGCAAGGCTTTTGGGAAGTGGAAGTCTGACGCAGGCGGTTTTAGACAATGCCAGGGAGATGCAGGAAGCGGCACGGAATGTAAAGGAGAATTAGCAGTTAAAAATATTTTTTTGTCCAATAGTAACATTTGGAAGCAAAAAAATAAAATTTATAAAGTAAAATTTCAAGTTTTTCACATACTAAAAAAGGCATACACGCTGTATGTCTTTTTTCTATAATTTTAAGATAAAGGATGTGAAAACTTGAACCATTTAAAGGAACCAACTCGTGGCAGGGTTGTGACTTATAGAAGATTTTTATATACCATGCTTACATTCGGCGTAATTGCCGTAATGCTGTCCATATATTATTTTATGTGGCTCAGTGTTCCATCCACCATCATGATTAAAGCGGGGGTGGATCAGGAATTGGATTTTAAAGTACCTGCCACAGGCGAGTTATATAAGGAAGCTGTTGAGGTGAGTGGCGGAACAAATGCCAGTACAGACAATAGCAGCATATACATTGACTTAGGACGCCATATCACGGTCAAAGCAAATCAGGTCGATCAATATAAACTCCAGCTTAAGATTTTCGGTATCATACCTTTAAAGGAAGTCGATGTAGAGGTCATACAGGATATCCGCTTAAAGCCGGCAGGAATACCGATCGGGATTTATGTAAAGACCCAGGGCGTCTTAATTGTGGGAATCGGCGAATTTGAGGGAGAAGACGGACAGACAGTAAATCCGGCAAAATATGTTTTCCAGGTGGGAGACTATATATTGGAGATCAATGATGAGGAGATTAACGAAAAGAAGGAATTGGTTGATAAAATCAGCCATTGCGAGGGGCAGGAACTGGTCTTTAAGATTCAAAGAGGAGATATGCTGCTTGATGTAAAAGCACGCCCGCTGCCCAACCAGAACGGAGAATATAAAATGGGGATATGGGTCAGGGACAATGCGCAGGGTGTTGGCACGATGACTTATATAGATGAAAATGGCTGTTTTGGCGCGCTGGGGCATGGCATCAATGATGTTGATACCAGTACCTTGATGACGCTGTCCACGGGTACCCTTTATCATACCGAAATCATAGGCATTACCAAGGGAACGACAGGTTCACCGGGAGAATTGACCGGATTTATCGAATATGATGACAAAAATATCATGGGTTCTATAACAGATAATACACCCAAAGGCATTTTTGGCATCTGTACACCGGAAACAATGATGGATGCAACTTATGATTATCTTTCGCTGGGATTAAAGCAGGAAATCAAAAAAGGACCTGCACAGATCATCTGCTCTCTGGGAAACGGGACACAAATATATGATGTAGAGATTACAGATATCAACTTGGAAAATGATAATATAAACAGGGGTATCGTTTTAGAAATTACAGATCCGGAACTTCTTTCAACGACAGGTGGAATCGTGCAGGGGATGAGCGGAAGCCCCATTATCCAAAACAATAAACTGGTGGGTGCCGTCACCCACGTCCTTGTTCAGGAACCAACCAAAGGATATGGGATATTTATTGAAAACATGCTTATGCACTGAGCGCTTGGAGCGATGGAAGGTATCCACCTGTCTGCCTATACAGACGGGTGGATATTTTTATCAACTGTCACATTTAATGTACTAAAATAAATACAAAACCTTGACAATCGGCAAAAAAAATGGTAAATTTAAATTGTTTAAACGGTTAAGCAAATCAAACACAAGAGATGATTTGCTTCCTTTTTACCAATTTGTTTAAGCGGTTAAATAAAAGAGAAAGGAAGGCAAAAAATGAAAAAGAGATTAATGACAGTAAGTATGTTGGCAGCAGCAGCCATCGGATTAGCTGCATGCGGATCAGGGGGCGGTGCGCAGGAAAGTGGCCAAAGTACAGAGGCAGAAGCAACACAGGAAATAAGCGAAGAAGCCACGGAGGAAGAGACGCAGGCACATGCAGTGACCTTTTACGATTCTGACGGAACAACAGTATTACAGACTGTGGAGGTAGTAGACGGCGCATTATTGGAAGCGTATGTTCCCGAAAAGGAGGGGTATACCTTTGCTGGATGGTTTGCAACCCCTCAGATGAGCCACCGCTTTGATTTTGCGGCAGCCATTACCCAGGACACTTCTGTATTTGCCGGGTTTGTATCTTACGTGGAAGATACCAGGACTTTTGCGATTCTAGGAAGTGGAAAGAGCCCTGTGCTTATGGAATCCAGCTGGGGAAGTGTGATTGGGGATGCACAGACTATGCAGAAGGAAGAAAATGCTGAGGCAAATATTTATACCATCACGCTGGATTTGGAAGAAGGAGATGAATTCCAGCTGGCAATGAACAGTGCATGGGAAAATCAAAGAGGTTACGGTTACTTAAGCACCATTACACAGGATGGGGTGGAATACTTTGCTAACTCAGGCGGACTTGGAGATACAGGCGTAAAGAGAGCGAACATTAAAGTAAAGGTTCCTGGAAATTATACGATTACGCTTACCACCTATCCGGGTGAAGATACTTATGACACCCAGTCAAGCGGTTATTCAGAGGATAATAAGGAAAACTTTAACATCAATCCCTATGACAGCATCACATGGGTCTATAATGGAGAATCAGAGACAAGCGGAGTAGAAACACAGACTGATTATTATATTAAAGGTGCAAAGATCACCGATTGGAAGGATGTTTACTCTGATGAAACAAAGTTTACGGAGGAGAATGGCATTTATACGCTGACAATTGCACTTGAAGAAGGCGATGAATTTATGTTTACGTCTTTGATCACAGCGCAGGATGTGGAAAGTGTGGGAAATGAATATATCCGTTATACGAACATCGCGGAAGATGATACGGAAAGTTTATCTTATGTAACGGGTACAGAGAGTGCAAATCTGGTTGCAGGAGCAGGAGGAAGTTATACCTTTACTTATGATCCGTCCACCCAGGTACTCACAGTTGCATTTGAATAGAATTATTTACCGCTCTTAAGGTTTTCGCAGTAACTGCTTGAACGAAGCAGTTACGCTTCTTAAGAGCGGTGTTATTAAACATAAAGATGTCCCGCGAAGCGCATCATACGCTGTCTACACAAAAATGTGATGCTGGTCGATCAGCGTTCTTTGGATTGCGTTTTCGATGCATTGCAGTACGATCTTGGCTTTTGCTTCTGATAGGGAAGGGATGAAACAGACCTTGTTCTGCTCCATTAATAGAGTGTTCAATGTGGATTCCGTGACTAAGAGGTTCTGCCCGGACAGATGGCGAAGGTCATCGAAGCTATTGATAAAAAGGGTGTCGGCAAACATGCTTTTAAGAAAATCTTCTTTTTCCCTATTATCGGTTTGAAGCAGTACATACCGATAAGGTTCGCCGTGAAAAAAGCGCAGGGCTTTTTCTGAAAGCAGTTTGTAATCCGTATTAATTTGAAAGAAAAGCGGGTCATCGATCATACAGTCCAGCGCGATAAGTGGGATAAAGTTATTATCGCCAAGCTGGCGGAAACATGCAGAGGATACGTCATAACAGATAATGGCATCTGCCTGTTCACATTTTTCATTGTAATCATGCTCTAAATAAATAAGACTAAAATTTTTCTTATGAAGAAATTGTGATAAAAACTGAATGGTATTCAAAAGCTCCGCCTTTTTTAAGATGGAGCAGGCAGGAGATGAAAAGACGGCAAGAAGGTTCTTACGATTTGTGGCAAGTGCCTTAGCTGCCTGATTGGGCGTGTAATTCAACAGATTGATGACTTGTAATACCTTTTTGCGGGTTGCATCGCTGATGCGAAGATCCGTTCTTTGGTTGACCACATAAGAAACGGTAGCAACGGAGACACCGGCTTCGCGCGCAACATCTTTAATCGTAACCTTCCGGTCCATAATCATCCTCCTTTAAAAAGCATTTATCCATTATTATTCAGAATTTTAAATAATTTGTCAACAGTAAACTAGAGATTTGAAAGGAAATAAAATGAATCAACACGCAATTTTACATATACCGGATTCACGATATTGTTTTGCCTGCACAGACAAAGAACTGATTTTACGCCTGCGTATGGCAAGGGAGGACGAAGAGGCGTTAGTTTCCCTGATCTATGCCTGCAAATATGACTTTTCGATTAAACGCAGACAGGAAAAAATGAAAATATGTTACAGTGACCGACTGTATCACTATTATGAAATCAGACTGCAGCTTGAAGATGTGCGCTTGGCATATATTTTCCAGATTGAGGAGAAGGGAAACATTTATTTCTACAGTGAAGACGGAATCACAAAGACTTACAACTTTGAAGAAGGATTTTACAATTTTTTCCAGATGCCCTATATCAACACGAATGATGTCATGGATGTGGTGGAATGGATGCGGAGCGCTGTCTTTTACCAGATTTTTGTGGATCGCTTTTATCAGGGGGATTGTGAAAAAGATACAGAGTATATTACAATGCAGTGGGGGGATATTCCTACTCCTAAAAGCTTTGCAGGGGGAGACATAAAAGGTATCATCCAAAAGCTGGATTATATAAAAGGTCTTGGCGTCAATGCAATTTATTTAACACCAATCTTTGAATCGATATCAAACCATAAATACGATATCAGTGATTACAAAAAGGTAGATCCCCAGTTTGGGACAATGGAAGATGTAAAGGAACTGGTCTTAAAGGCGCATCAAAAAGGAATCCGTATTGTTTTAGATGCCGTATTCAACCACTGCAGCATGAAAATGGCGGAATTTCAAGACGTGCGCAAAAAAGGAAAAAAGTCTGCGTATTATAACTGGTTTATCATAGACGGAGAATTTCCCGAACCGGATAAAATGAATTATGAATGCTTTGCCGCGTGCAGTTATATGCCTAAGCTCAACACAGCAGATAAAGGGGTGCAGGACTTCTTGATCGATATCGCCTTGTATTGGATCAGGGAGGCAGACATTGACGGATGGAGGCTGGATGTGTCAGATGAGGTATCACACGAATTCTGGAGGCGGTTTCGGCGTGAAGTCAAGGCAGAAAAAGGAGACTGCGTCATTATTGGTGAGAACTGGCACGATGCTTATCCCTATCTGATGGGAGAACAGTATGACAGCATCATGAATTACTCTTTTACGAAAGCATGTCTTGACTACTTTGCAAGAGAAAAGTTCTCGGCAAAAGAGATGGCGGAGAAGCTAAACGGCAATCTGATGCGCAACACAGAGCAGGTCAATTTCATGATGATGAACCTTTTGGATTCTCATGACACCCATCGATTTTTTTCAGAGGTTTCTAAAAACAAAGATAAGCTGCTTGCCGCGCTGGCGCTGGAAATCACTTTCCCTGGGGCTCCATGCATTTATTACGGAACGGAGATCTGTATGGAAGGAGGATATGATCCGGATTCGCGCAGATGCTTTGATTGGGAAGAAGCTGGCTGGGACAGGGACGTCATGGAAACACTGAAAGAACTGACTGCACTTCGGGAAGATTCAGTTCTGCAATATGGAAGGGTGCATATTGGGGAAGAGGACGGGATGCTGTGCGTGGAAAGAAGCTGGCAGAAGCGTAAGATAACACTTATGATCAATCTGTCAAAGAAAGAAAAGCAGATACAGTTTTCAGAAAGCCATAGGGTGCTGAGCAGTCATCTATATGAAAAGAATTTGCAGAATAATGGGTTCGTGGTGGCGGCGTATGAAGAGGCATAAGGCATAAGAAGCGCCTTTACAAAACGCTTCGGAATGGAGGAAAAATGAAGAAGAAAAGCATTGCATTATTAATGGCGGCATGCTTATGTGCCGGAATGTTTACAGGATGCGGTAAGGATACGGAAGGCGCACAGGCCGCACCGGATGCGCAGGAAAAAGAGCAGACAAGTGTTGTCAGCACCGTATTTAGCGGTGAACTGGAACATGATGTGACGATTCAGGTCCTGGAAAACGATACTGCCGTTTCTAAGGGGTATTTTGCCGAACTGATTGAGGCTTTTAACGAGGAATATGCAGAATACGGCATAGTAGCAGTGGATGCCAATATGAACCAGTATCTGGACCTTGCCAACGACGGACCTTATGGGTATGGACCGGACGTTCTCTATCAGGCGAATGATATTATCATGCAGTACGCGGAAGGAAAACATATTTACCCACTTCCGGTAGAAAAGATGGAATGTTTTGACCAGATTCCAGAAACCGCATGGGCGGCATACCGGATTAATCTTGGCGGAACGGCATATACCTGCGGTGTTCCGGTCAATGTGCAGGCGCCTATGCTGTATTACCGGAAGGATCTCCTGCCGGAAGATTGGGAGCAGGTGTGGGATGAAAATGGAAATAAAATCCCAGATATGGCTGAAAACTGGAATGCCATGTATGCTTTTTCTGTCAGCCGTCATCAAGAAGACGGCAGCAGATACGGTTACATGAAGTCTTTGTATGATGTTTATTTTTCCAGTGGATTTTTATTTTCTTACGGGGGCTATGTCTTTGGGAATAACAACACCGATCCGTCTGACATTGGATTTTCAGCAGGAGAAGCAGAAAAAGGGGCATGGGTATTAAGTCAGCTTGCCAGTACAATGAATGAGGAGTGCATTGACGATTCTATCACCACCAATGCCTATAGTAAATTGGCGGACGGCACTTACTTTGCAACGATCACGACGCCGGATATGTATTCCACGTTTTTGAGTGAGATGGCATTGGTGTATGAAGAAGAGGGACTTTCAAAAGAAGAGGCAAGCGCAAAGGCAGAAGAAAATCTGGTTATGACCACATTGCCTGCATTGCCGGAAAGCGGAGATTTGACAGACGAAAACGCAGCCTTTTTTGATGCAAAGTCCATGGGCGGAATCAATGGATATGCCATCAGTGCTTACACAAAACATCCCAATGCCTGTCTGGCGTTCGTAGAATTCGCTACCAGTTATGATAGGATGGTGAGAAGAAGCGAGCTATTAGGGGTTGCCCCGGCAAGGAATGATGCCGCAGATACGGCAGGAGGCACTTCACAGCTTTTATACGATAATCTGGAAGCTGGGAATATTGTGCTGATGCCGTCCATCAAGGAAGTAAGTCAGATCTGGACACCAGGAGAGACCTTCTTTACAGACCTTGCAAAGGATGCCTTCAGAACGGAAGGAGAGAAAAAATACACAGATTTAGATGCCATGAAGAAAGGTCTTGAAGCGGTGGACCAGCAGATCTATGATGCTATTTTTACGTTGAAGTAGATAAATCGCGGGGAAGGAGCAGGAGAGGATGAAAGAGAAATGGAATGAGTTTACGTCTGCAGTCCGTGACAGCAGCTGGAAAGTAAGGCTCTCTGCGGTGGTTATGGGTGGAGGACAGTTTTTATATGGCAGCTATGTAAAGGGGATTTTGTATTTTCTGCTAGAAGTTTGCATTGTTCTATATATGGTTATAAGAGGCTTTGAGGATATTGAGGGATTTTTTACGTTGGGAACGCAAAAAGGCGATGCATGGCTGGGGACCGTGGGAGACAATTCCGTTATTATGCTGCTTATGGGAATCTTTGCATGGATTGTGGTGGCAGGGTTCCTTTATCTGTATCAGATGAATATAAAGGATGCCTATCATACGCAGAAAATGATTGAGAACAGAAAAAAACCCTTATCCTTCAAAGAAGAACTGGCACAGCTTTTGGATAAGAAATTTTACATAACTGTTCTTATCCTTCCGGTGCTGGGCGTATGTGTGTTCAATATTCTGCCAATCGTTTTTATGATTTTGATTGCGTTTACAAATTATGGCGGCGATATTGTTCCGCCTGAACTTGTGGACTGGGTGGGAATTGCTAATTTTGAAAAATTAATTACCCTTTCGCAGTTTGCACCGACTTTTTTCAAAATTCTGGGATGGAACCTGCTCTGGGCAGTGGTATCCACAGCGCTGAATTATTTTTTAGGGCTGGGGCTTGCCCTTTTGCTTGACAAGGAGTGTGTGAAGGGAAAAGCTTTCTGGCGCGCATTTCCAATACTGGCATATGCCATCCCAGGGTTCATCACACTTTTGGCATTCAAGTTCATGTTTTCTTATGGTGGTCCCATCAATCAGATGATTACGGCTTCTGGAAATGCGGCGATAGGTTTTTTGGATCTGGATGCAAAGCAGATGGCAAGAGGTATTGGCGTGCTGGTTAACTGTTGGATCAGCGTACCATCCATTATGCTTCTGGCGACAGGACACCTTTCAAACAGGGATATGTCCTTATATGAAGCGTCCCGCATTGATGGCGCGGGCAGATGGAAACAGTTTCAAAAGCTGACGATGCCCTTTATGCTGTTTGCCACTACACCGGTTCTGCTTAGCCAGTTCATCGGCAATTTCAATAATTTCGGTATATTTTATTTCTTAAGAGGCGGTTTGTATGTGGACGGCTATTTCCTTGCAAGTGATACCGATCTTTTGATCAATTGGCTATATAATCTGTCCATTGATAATAATTATTACTGCATCGGTGCGGCAATCAGTTTGGTGATCTTTATGATCACATCCTTGATTTCCCTGATTATCTATGTGAAATCACCATCCTATCGAGAGGAGGATACCTTTCAATGAGAAAAAATTTGAGTGCTGGGAAAATACTGGATACGGCTATTACATACATGATTCTGCTGGCAGTGGCTTTTGTGTTCTTTTTTCCGTGCCTGTGGCTTATCCTGGCTTCTTTTTCAAAGTCAGGAAGCATTTATTCCTTTGACGGATTTTTTCCTGCGCAGTACAGTACGGCTTCTTTTGAGAAGCTGTTTACGGATACCACAATGTATAATTATCCAAAATGGTTTTTGAATACATTGCTGATAGCGTCAGGAAGTTGTGCGCTTGGGACTTTTTTGACGATACTGACGGCGTATACCATGTCGCGTTTTAATTTCCGTATGAGAAAACCAATGATGAAGACGACGATGGTACTAGGTATGTTCCCATCTTTTATGGGAATGACGGTGGTTTATCTTCTTATGACGCAGTTTGGTCTGATCAATCATTTGGGGGGATTGATTTTGATTTACGCGTCCGGTGCACCTATGGGATATCTGACACAAAAAGGGTTTTTTGATACGATACCAAGATCCATTGATGAGGCGGCGAAAATTGACGGAGCCACTAATTTTCAGATATTTACTAGGATTAATCTGCCTTTATCCAAACCAATCATTGTGTATACAGCGCTTACCTCGTTTACGTGGCCGTGGAGTGATTTTATTCTGCCTAAGCTGCTTTTAAAAGAAAAAAATCTTTATACGGTAGCAGTGGGGCTAATGAGCCTTGACGAAACCGAGTTCGCCCGTTTTGCGGCAGGAAGCGTATTTATTGCAGTTCCAATCGTCATTTTATACTTCTGTCTTGTAAAAAATATGGTGAATGGTATTTCGGAGGGAGCGGTAAAAGGCTGAATCTTTAAAAATTGTGCTGGAATAAATCTATTTCCTGTATTATACTTACCTTAAATAATCTGAAAGAGAGAAACGGATAAGTGAAGAAGATACTTTTGTTGGAAGATGAAAAAGAATCTTTGGACCGGCTGAGAAGGATTCTGTTTGAGATTGATGAAAAGGTAGTTGTTTTGGCGAGGGATAATGCGAAGGATGCCTACAGATGCGCCATCAAGATTCCCATAGATTTATTTATAGTAGACATTACGCTTGAGGTAGAAGGGGAGCATATTCCACAGGAACTTGAGTTCGTGGAGAAGATACGCAACAATGATAAATATCAATTTACCCCCATCCTGTTTATTACGGAAGTGAAAGATACCCTGCTGTATACTTATGATAAACTGAACTGCTACAAATTTATCAATAAACCGGCCGATAAGTATGTATTTAAAAAGGTGGTTGAGGATAGCCTGCGGTTTTTATCAAGCATTCAGAAAAATCAGATGTTTCATTTTCAATGGAACAGTGTGGTATACAGAATCGAAAAAGATGCCGTCACTTATATAGAGATGATTGATGATAAGCTGTATATACATACCTGTGACAGGAAAGTGAGATGCGCGCCTTATATTTCAATGAAGCAGATGCTGGAAAAGCTGGACAACTCTGATTTTGTGAAATGTCACCGCAGTACGATAGTAAATCTGAATTATGTGAAAAGTATCGATACAGTACACAGGACTCTTCAATTAAAGAACGGATTAGAAAAAATCGGTATTGGCGTTACTTATGTAGAGCTTATGGAAGAAGTCTTAGGTGAAAACTTTTAAAATCGATAGAGGAACGACCCGGGCATAATCTATGTGCCCGGGTTAAAATTTTCATTGAATTATGTCAGAAGGATGTTATTATAAAAAGAGGAGGGTGAAAAATGAAATATCCGGGTTTTTTAAAAGAAAAAGGAACGATTGGTTTCCCAGCCCCTTCCTTTGGCTGTGCAACAGACCCCTATAGAACCGCTTTTGAAAATGCGCAGAAAAAATGGAAAGGTATGGGGTATGAAGTAAATTTAGGACCAAACTGTTATGAAGCGAAAGGGATTGGAATCAGCAACACACCCAGAGAATGCGGCAGGGAATTGACCGAGTATTATACGGGCAGGGACAATGATTGTCTGATTTCCTGCGGCGGTGGTGAACTGATGTGCGAGATTCTGGAGTACGTAGATTTTGAGGCGATACGAAAGGCAGAGCCGAAGTGGTTCATGGGATATTCCGACAATACGAATATGACCTTTCTTTTAAACACGCTCTGCGATACAGCCGCCATTTATGGTCCCTGTGCCGCTGCTTTTGGTATGGAACCGTGGCACCCGTCCTTGATGGATGCAATGGATCTGCTGACGGGAAAGAAAAAGGAAGCAGGTAGTTATGGAAAGTGGGAGATAGAAGGCATAAAGGACGAGGAGCATCCCTTAGCGCCTTATCAGTGCACAGAAGCGTTAGAACTAAAGATTTATCAGCCTGATCAGGCAGGCGAAATGAAGATGACAGACGCAGCCGTTCTTGAAGGGCGCTTGATTGGAGGATGTATGGACTGTCTGGTAAATCTATTAGGAACCCGGTTTGATAAAGTAAAAGATTTTGCGGAAAACTATAAGGAAGACGGATTTATCTGGTTCCTAGAGGCATGCGATTTGAATGTTTTCAGTGTACGCAGGGCGATGTGGCAGATGGAGCAGGCAGGTTGGTTTAGATACGCGAAAGGTTTTCTGATTGGCCGTCCCAGATTTTGTTATGGGCAGGAAATGATGGGACTTGACCAGTATACGGCAATCCTTCCCACAGCTAAAAAGCATGGCATACCAGTTATCATGGACAGCGATATAGGGCATCTACCGCCTATGATGCCGCTTGTAAGCGGAAGTCTGGCAAAAATAAAGGCACAAGGAAATCAATTGGAAATAAAGATGGAGTATAGATGAGATGAGAGCAGAACCTAATGAAAACCAAAACAAGGCGTTAACGGAGGCGAGGCGGTTTTGTCTGATTGTACTTGCCTCCTGTATCATGGCAATGAACATCAAGAGTTTCATTCGCGCAGGGAATCTGATTCCGGGCGGCTTTAATGGGGTTACCCTGCTGATTCAGCAGATCGGGGTGGAATTTTTTCATATATCGATTCCATTTACCGCAGTGAACCTGCTCCTAAATGCAATTCCAGTGTTCATCAGCTTTAAATTTATCGGAAAGAAATTCACGGGATATTCCTGCTTGATGATTGTTTTATCTGGTATATTGACGGATATTCTGCCGGGTTATTCGGTTACCCATGATACGCTTCTTGTCTGTGTATTTGGAGGAATCATCAATGCATTTGCCATCAGCCTGTGTCTGTTTGCCAATGCCACTAGCGGAGGAACAGATTTTATTGCAATTTTCTTCTCCGAAAAATATGGAATCGATACATGGAACTATATTTTTGCAGCCAATGTCATCGTTCTTCTGATAGCAGGAAGTCTGTTTGATTGGAATGAGGCATTATACTCTATTATTTTTCAGTTTACATCCACGCAGGTGCTGCATTTTCTTTATAAGAGATATCAGAAGCAGACGCTTTTTATTATCACCGAAAAACCTGGAAAGGTTTATGAAGAAATACGCGATATCACAAATCATGACGCGACGTTATTTAAAGGAATCGGATGCTACCGGAATCAGGAATGTAATATGCTGTACTCTGTCGTAGGAAGTGATGAGATCCGCAAGGTTGTGACAAAAATCAAGGAAGTGGATGAAAAAGCATTCATTAATATTATGAAAACAGAGCAGATTACGGGGAGATTTTACAAAAGACCTAATGACTGAACGAAAAAAGCGCGATGAATTACAGTTGAAGTGGCATATCATGTATTTTATAATAAATTCATAGCAATATTTGGAAAAAGGAGGGAAAATGATGGAGCAGTTAAATTTATCGACAATTGAGGATACGGAAAAGGTATATAAAATTCTGGGAGAGTTAATACATATGAATAAGGAATTCCAGATAATGATAACAGTACCCTCCGGCAGTAAATCTGTGCTGAAGGAAGAGGATATAAAGGACGCAGACAAGAAGGTCTCTTATAATCTGGAAAGAGATGTGACAGATATGATCCATGAGATTGGCGTTCCTGCGCATATCAAAGGATATCAGTATCTGCGGGAGGCAATTATGATGTCAGTAGAGAGTCCTGATATGCTGGGATCAATTACAAAAGTATTATATCCCACCATTGCAAGAAAGAACCAGACTACAGCAAGCCGTGTGGAGCGTGCCATCAGACATGCAATTGAAGTTGCATGGAACAGAGGAAGGATGGAAACCTTAGATGCTCTGTTTGGCTACACCATCAATACAGGGAAAGGAAAACCAACAAATTCAGAGTTTATCGCACTGATTGCAGATAAGATCAGGCTTCAGTACAAATAAAAGGCGCCGCAAAGTTATCAAAACGGATGATTTTGCGGCGCTTTTTCAGAAGTAACAGTCTGGTCTAAAAGGGGGCGCAGCAGAGGCGGCAGAATCATTAATTTACAAATTTTTCTTTTATTGCGCACAGGGATGATGTATAATATTTATTAACAATAATTATTGGAGGGTTTGTGATGAAAAAGATTCTTTTTGTCGCATCAGAAGGTGTTCCATTTATTAAAACGGGGGGATTGGCTGATGTTGTAGGTTCACTACCAAAGTGTATTGATAAGAGGTATTTTGATGTGAGGGTCATTTTGCCTAAGTATACCTGCATGACCCAGCAGATGAAGGACAAGATGAGCTATGTCACTCATTTCTACATGGATTTTCATTGGAAAAATGAATATGTGGGCATCATGTATGCAGAGGTAGATGGCGTTAAGTATTATTTTATTGACAATGAGATGTTTTTTAACGGATTTAGACCATACAGTGACAATGCATTGTTTGAAATTGAGAAATATGCATTTTTCTGTAAGGCAGCCTTATCGATTCTGCCTGTCATTGATTTCAGACCGGATCTGATTCACTGTCATGACTGGCAGACAGGTCTTATCCCTGTATATTTGAAGGAACGTTTTCAGGGAAGCGATTTTTACCGTGGCATTAAGTCTGTAATGACCATCCACAACTTAAAGTTCCAAGGGAAATGGAGCATTAAGGAAGTACAGGATATCACAGGGCTTCCGCCGTATTATTTCACGCCAGATAAACTGGAACTTTATAAGGATGCAAATCTTTTGAAGGGCGGTCTGGTTTATGCAGATGCCATCACCACTGTGAGCAATACCTATGCAGAAGAAATTAAGACACCATTTTATGGTGAACAGTTGGATGGGCTTTTACGTGCAAGGAGCAATTCCCTGCGAGGTATCGTAAATGGCATCGACTATGATGAGTTCAATCCAGAAACGGATAGAAATATTGAATTTAATTATAATGCAGTGAACTTCCGCAAGGAAAAGATCAAAAACAAACGTGCCCTGCAGGCAGAGTTGGGACTGGAACAGGATGAGCGTAAGTTCATGATTGGTATCGTATCCAGACTGACCGATCAAAAGGGATTTGATTTGATTGCGTATATTATGGATGAGCTGTGCCAGGATAGTGTCCAGCTTGTTGTTCTGGGAACAGGCGAAGAGCGGTATGAAAATATGTTCCGTCATTTTGACTGGAAATACAACAATAAGGTTTCGGCGAATATTTATTATTCAGATGCATTGTCACATAAGATTTATGCGGCAAGTGATGCATTTTTGATGCCTTCCTTGTTTGAGCCCTGTGGACTTAGCCAGCTTATGAGCCTTCGCTATGGCACCGTTCCGATCGTCAGGGAAACAGGTGGTCTGACAGACACTGTAATGCCATACAATGAATATGAGAACACAGGAACAGGTTTTTCCTTTGTAAACTACAATGCCCATGAAATGCTGGGAATCATCCGTTATGCAGAACACGTTTTTTATGATAAAAAGCGTGAGTGGAACAAGATTGTGGACCGGGCTATGGCAGCCGATTTTTCATGGAATGTTTCAGCTGCGAAATACCAGGAGATGTATGACTGGCTGATCGGCTAAAAGTTTTGGAGCGTAACATCAATGCCGAATAAGAAAAAGAAAGATAGTTTTATTTTGCAGGCGGGGATTCTGGCTATTGCCGGAATCATCGTCCGCATCATTGGTCTTCTCTATAACAGACCACTGGTTGGTATTATTGGAGATGAGGGAAACGGATATTACAATAGTGCATATTACGCATACAGCATAGTCCTTTTGATATCCTCCTACAGTATTCCGTCAGCCGTTTCCAAAGTGATCGCGCAGAGGCTGGCGACAAAAGAATATCGAAATGCGCATAGGATTTTCTGTTGTGCGTTTATATATGTGCTGGTAGTCGGTGGTATTGCCAGCTTATTTGTGTTTTTCGGAGCGGGTCTTCTGGTAAAGATGGACAGTGCAGTCCTGCCACTTAAAGTGTTAGCGCCTACCATTTTCTTCAGCGGAATTTTAGGAGTTTTGCGGGGCTATTTTCAGGCACATAAGACCATGGTGCAGACCTCCGTATCGCAGATTGTTGAGCAGCTTGTCAATGCGGGCGTCAGTATCGGTATGGCATATGTGATGGTAAGTATGGTTGCGGATAAGGATGCAACGACACAGGCTTCCTATGGAGCTGCCGGTGGAACGATAGGCACAGGGGCTGGGGTTCTTGTAGGGCTATTGTTCATGCTGGGCGTTTATGCATTGAACAGAAAGACAATACGCAGGAGAATCGAAAGAGATACGACTCATGTGGATGAATCTTATGGCGATATCTTTAAGATGATTTTGATGGTAGTGACTCCGTTTATTTTAAGCACAGGCATTTATAATATCAATAATTTTTTGGATAATACGATTTACCAGCAGATTATGATGGGTGTCAAGAAGGTGGAAGAGGCAGCGGTATCCACCGATTTAAGCGTTGTTGCCAAGGGGACGAAGATTTCCAATATTCCTATTGCACTTGCATCTGCGATGGCGACTGCGCTGATACCGGGAATCTCCAGCGATTTTGCCCAAGGATATATTGATGGTGTTAAGAAAAAGGTGGCGAAGTCGGTAAAGGTGACGATGCTCATTTCCATACCCTGTGCAGTGGGAATCGGGGTTTTATCAAGACCGGTCACAATGGTGATTTTTCCTCAGCCGGCATCTTTGGAGATTTCATCTATACTGCTCTCATGCATGGCGGTGAGTATTATATTCTATGCACTTTCCACTTTGACACAGGCAATCCTGCAGTCTATTGGAAAAATGAATACGCCAATTATAAATGCATCCTTAGCGGTGGTGATTCATGCGGCAGTCATGATTTTGATGATGCTGTTTATGGATCAAAAATACAGCCTTTATTACTACGTATTTGCAACAGTGCTGTATTCCTTTATTTTGTGCATCTTAAATCAGATTTCAGTGCATCGTCATTTGCATTACAGCCAGGAGATTTACAAAACTTTTGTGTGCCCGATTCTGGCGTCTGTTCTCATGGGCGCCACGGCTTTTGGCGTATACCAAGGTCTTTATTATGTCTGCAAAATCAATATTCTTGCGCTGGCAATCGCAATTGGAGTGGGGGCAGCCGTTTATTTTGTCTTGATCATACGCTGGCGGGCAGTTTCGGAGGAAGAATTGTGCAGCATGCCGAAAGGATATATGCTTCTTAGGATTGCCCGCAAAACAGGTATCATGAAGACGAAGGAGGAAGGAAGTAGAACTGCTTCCAAAAAGAAGCAGACAAAGAAGGGCGGAAGCAAAAAGAGCAGCAACAGACCCTTGGAGAATAGTAAAAAGCAAAGCGGCAAAAAACAAGATAATAACAACCAGTACATCAAAAGGCAAGATGAAGAAAATCAAAGCATTGAAAAACAAAATGAAATTAAAATGAAAAATAAAAATATAAAAATACAGGTCGATGAAATGGATGATGATTATTGGCTTGATGAATAAAATGTCAGTATAGAATGAAACCTTCTGGAAATAATAAAAACGTCGGATAGGACAATATTTTCAGGAGGTATTTTTATGGCAAACTTATCAGAACTTGATTTACAGAATCTGCGTCATTTGATTGGCGGATATGATGTGACACACTGCAAAATGAAAGAATATGCATCCTGTGCATCGGATACACAGGTGAAGCAGTTTTTTGAAAAAGGGGCTAAATCAGCCATGGACAACAAAAATCAGTTGATGAAATTTTTGCAGTAGGAGGGATGAAAGATGCAGATGAATGAAAAGACAATGGTAGCGGACACACTGACTGGTATCAACGGGGAACTGGTACGTTTTGGGGAAATGATCGCACAGACAGAGAACCAAGAACTGAAGCAGACATTAAAGCAATTTCGGAATACCTGCGAACAGTCACAGGAAGAACTTTATAAGCTGGCAAGAGAAAAATCTTATTATGTGCCGGCAGCAAAAGCCACACAGACAGAAATCGACCATGTGAAGAGTCTGTTTACCAGCAGTACACTTTAATAACCATAAAAGAAAGCGTCTGACAAAAGCGGCAGACGCTTTCTTTTGGTGTATTTTGTGGGCACACGTTCTAGCAAATAAGCTGGATTTAGGAGTGTGTGCTATCTACTACTAATCTTCCACGCGCGTTAAGGCGGAGATATCAGAATCGATCATCATGGAATAATTCGTATAATAAACCACGAACCCGGGTTTGCTTCCGTTAGGTTTTTTCACGTTTTTCTTTTCCGTATAGTCGATTTCCGCTTTTTCCTGCCCTCTGGCCTTGGAATAGTACGCGGCAAGCTTTGCTGCATCTTCAAAAGTACTATCGGGCAGTTCATTCCCTTCTGACTTTACGATTACATGTGAACCGGGTATGCCTTTGGCGTGGAACCACCAGTCATTCCCATTGGCTGATTTGAAAGTGAGCTCATCGTTCTGATAATTGTTTTTGCCTACATAAATATGATAGCCGTCTCTGCTGATGTAATGAAATGGTCTGCTGGAAAATTTGATTTTTTTGTTTCCGCCTTTTCGGCGGATATAGCCGCAGGAAATCAGTTCTTCTTTGATTTGGACTAAATCCTCCTCTAAAAGTGCAATGTCAAGGGCATTCTGGATGGATTCCAAATGATCGATTTCCTCCTTTACCTGAGCCGTGAGGGTAGACAATGCCTCAAAGGTACGCTTTAATTTCCCATATTTGTCAAAATATTTTTTGGCATTTTCGGAAGGAGATAGGAGCGGATCAAGGACAATGGTGATCATTTCGTTCGTATAATAATTCAGCGCTTCCATGGATTTTGCGCCAGGGGAAACTTCATAACCGTAAGTGTTCAGAAGCTCGCCGTAGACCCGGTATTGCTCTTTCTTTTCGGTATCTTTCATCTGCCGCAGTTGAAGGTCATACTTTTTTATGTTACGCTCTAATGCAGTCTGGACGATCTTGCGCAGATCCACAGACTTCTGGCGAATGCGTGTCACGGTGTTTTTTTCTGCATAGTATTGTTCTAAAAGATTGCTGATGGAGCTGACACTTTTTTGCTGATCCTCCTGATACATAACGAGAGGAAAGGGAGAAAACTCCCTAGGACTGCCATTTTCATAGATAATGACAGGATGAAAATCTCCTTTTTTTATTTGTTCCATCATCTGGGAAAAAGTTTGATAAAGGTCATGCAAAGCTTGTTTCCCTTCGGGAGAACTGGTTAAGAAAGCAGTGGAAGTATCGCCGTCGAGTTTTGCAAGACAGCATATTTCATGTGCCATAATTGGCGAAATACCCGTATACAGGCTGTATATTGCCTTGTACAGAGGCATGCTCCTGCCGGTGATGGCGCTCTCAAAAGCAGAGAAATCTGCTGTCAGGGGATCATGCTTTTCTTGTGTGTCTGGAATAAAGTATGTGCGCCCAGGCAAAACTTCCCGGACAGAGCTGATAAGCCCGGAGATATGCTTGATACTGTCGATGATCATATCTTCCTCATTTACAAAAATGATATTGCTGTGTTTTCCCATGATTTCAACAATCAGCCGCTTGCGGCAAAGGTCGCCCATTTCATTTAAGTGTTCAATATGAAGATGAATGATCCTCTCAAGTCCGGGCTGAGAGATATCGATTATTCTCCCGTTTTGAAGATGCTTGCGAAGCAGCATGCAGAACCCCGGTGCGGTCATGGGACTTGGCTTATTTCCTTCCGTGAGATAAATCAGCGGAAGAGAAGCGCCTGCTGAAATAAGAAGGCGTTTTTGCCCTCCGTCAGATGTTTTTATGGTAAGCAGCAGCTCATCGTTTTCAGGCTGGGCAATTTTATAAATGCGTCCGCCGGTGAGGGTTTCCTTCATCTCTTTGACGACCGCTGCGATTGTGATTCCATCAAAAGCCATAGTAATACTCCTTTCTTTCTTCCATATTATATAGCAATCGTTTTGATCCCGCAACTAACGCATCCGCTTTGAAAGGAAAAAATGGACAACGGAAAAAATTGGTGGTAAACTAATGTAGGAATGTAAAATTTTTGTTGAAGCATTCAAATACAGAACAATAAAATGATAATTAGGAATTAAGGGGGGATGGGTATGAAGAGTAATCAGTACAAACGAGCAAACAAGGTGGTTTTTCCGGTGTTAATTGCAATTATGGTATATATCATATTTACACTGGCGGTGTACATCTTACAGGGGAAGGCAGATTGGAAGACCTGGCCGCAGGTCGTTGTCACGATAGCGGCATTCATCGTGTGTGTGGTTTTGTTTATAGCGAAACGGGAAACAAAATTATGTGGCGTGGGAATGTTTGGGGCAGCAATTGCAGTTTATATGGTAATGAGACTGATAGGAAACACGGAGGATTCCTATACATATGTATATCCAATGATATTAGTAGCAATGGCGTATCTGGATAGAAAAATGATATTAATTGGCAGCAGTGTTGCTGTGGCGGTTAATATCATCAGGGTGTTTCTTAGAGCGGATCTGCTTGCAGGGGACGGCGGAATAAGCATGGTAGTAGCGGTATTTATCACCATTCTTATCTTTTATGCTTCCACAAAGGCGTTGAAGTTGTTGATTGATTTCAATCAGGAGAAAACGGATGCGATTGTTGAGGCGGCAAATTATCAGGAAGAAGCAAATAAAAAGATGTCATCTACCGCTGAAATTATTATGAATCATTTCGAAGATGCAATGCAGATGTTTGAGAAATTAAAGACAAGCATGCACAACAGCGATTTTTCAATGAAAAATATTGCGGACAGTACAGAAAGCACAGCGGAAGCAATCCAGAGACAGGCTGTGATGTGCCAGAAAATCAGCAGCGAGATAGATACAGCAGAGAAGGTTGCCGCTCAGATGATAGAGTCCTCCACAAAAGTAGAGCATACAATAGAAAACCTTGTTAAATCTGTCCAGGAATTGAAGGAACAGGCTGGCAATGTGGAAGGTGCAAGCAAGGTTACAGTGGAAGTGGTAGAAAAGCTGACAGACAAAGTACAGGAAGTGGAAAGCTTTGTAGGTTCTATCCTCAGCATTTCCAATCAGACAAATCTTTTGGCGTTAAATGCATCAATTGAGGCAGCAAGAGCAGGAGAGGCAGGAAAAGGCTTTGCTGTAGTGGCAGATGAAATCAGAATGTTGTCAGAGCAGACGAAGGATGCTTCCAACAACATCACAAAGATTATAAAGGAACTGAATAATGATACTGCCAGAGCAAATGAGAGTATCAATTATTCTGTTCGATCAGTTGAGAAGCAGAATGAGCTGATTGAAGAATCAAGGGAGACATTTGAGAAAATCGTCGGCGAGGTGGATGAGCTGATTAAAGGTATTAAAACCACAGAAAATGCAATGCAAGAAATTTTACAGGATTCTGATGTGATAGCAGATAATATTACGCACTTATCTGCAAGCAGCCAGGAAGTAGCAGCATCTTCCAATGAAGGACTTACAAATACCAATTCTACTGTAGACGAAATTAAGAACTGTGCTGAGATATTTGAATCTGTTTATGAGTTGGCAAAAAATCTGCAGGTAAGTTAATTTTAGGATTATAGTAATACGTTTAGGGAATGAGTGATTAAACTAAGGGCACCGTTTTACGCGGCGCCCTTGTTCCGGTTTGGAAAACTTTCTTGACGTTTATTTGCACTTCGCCTATAATGGAATGGAGTACGTAGCGGGGGAACAAAGCGACTCCTAAACTTATATACAAAAGCAGGAGGAATGGCATGATCAAAAGCATGACGGGGTTCGGCAGATGTGAGGTGCAGGAAGCTGAACGCAAAATCGTCGTAGAAATGAAATCAGTCAATCACCGGTATTTGGATATTAACATCAAGATGCCTAAGAAACTGAATTTTTTTGAAGCGGCAATCAGAAGCGAACTGAAAAGTTATATCCAGAGAGGCAAAGTGGATATTTTCATTACCTATGAAGATTACACGGAATCCAATGTGTGTGTGAAGTACAACAAAGAGCTGGCAGCAGAGTACATGAGGTATCTAAACCAGATGGCGGAGGACTTTGCACTGGATAATGATGTAAGGGTTTCCTGTCTTTCCAGATATCCGGAGATCCTCACAATGGAAGAACAGAATGTGGATGAGGAAAAACTTTGGCAGCTTTTAGCAAAAGCAATTAAAGGCGCTGCTGAGGGGTTTGTTGAAACCAGAATAAAGGAAGGGGAGAATTTAAGAAATGACCTTCTGGAAAAGCTGGATGGCATGCTTACTCACGTGGCTTTCATAACACAGCGGTCCCCCCAGATTATAGCAGAGTACAGGCAGAAGCTTGAAGATAAGGTAAAGGAACTTCTTGAAGATACGAAGATAGATGAGAGCAGACTGCTGACGGAAGTGACCATATTTGCCGACAGGGTCTGTGTGGATGAGGAATTGGTCCGCTTAAAGAGCCACATTGAAACTACCCGGGAAACTTTGCTGCAGGGCGGAAGCATTGGCAGGAAATTGGATTTTATTGCCCAGGAAATGAACCGGGAGGCAAATACGATTTTATCCAAATCAAATGATTTGGAGATTTCCAACCGTGCAATCGAGTTGAAAACTGAAATAGAAAAAGTAAGGGAACAGATTCAGAATATTGAGTAAGTAAACTGATTTATTGAGGAAAGATGAAGAAAATGAAGCAAAAAGGAATCTTGATTGTAGTTTCAGGTTTTTCTGGAGCAGGAAAAGGTACGCTTATGAAGCAGCTGGTGCACACTTATGACAACTATGCATTGTCTGTTTCCATGACCACGAGAAGTCCAAGACCTGGAGAAGAAGAAGGTAAAGAATACTTTTTTGTAAGCAGGGAAGCCTTCGAGGGAAAAATTGCCCAGGATGGTCTGATTGAATACGCGAGTTATTGTGAAAATTACTATGGAACACCAAGAGAGTATGTGGAGAAACAGCTTGAGAGGGGCAAAGATGTAATTTTAGAAATAGAGATTCAGGGCGCGCTTAAGATAAAGAAAAAGTTTCCCACAGCGCTTCTTATGTTTGTAATGCCGCCCAATGCTGCCGAACTGAAAAGGCGTTTGGAAGGCAGAGGAACAGAGAGCCGGGAAATAATAGAAAAAAGGCTGCGAAGGGCATCGGAAGAGGCAGAAGGAATTGAGCAGTATGACTATATTGTCATTAATGATAAGTTAGAAGAATGCGTCGACAAGATGCATGCGCTGATACAGGCAGCTCATTATGCTCCTCAGAGAAATGGGGAGATGATTGAAAATATGAGAAAGGAACTGGAAGCATTGAATTAATACTTCCGGATGAAAGGAGAAAAAATGTTACATCCATCTTATTCTGATTTAATGAAAGTCGTCAACAGCGAGGTTGAGCAGGGCGAGGCGCCTGTTGTAAACAGCAGATATTCTATTGTGATGGCAACGGCAAAAAGGGCAAGACAGATTATTGCCGGAGAAGACCCTTTGGTAAATGTGAAGGAAGCAAAACCTTTGTCAGTTGCGGTAGAAGAACTGAATCAAGGAAAAATCAAGATTCTTTCTGAGGATGAGTAACCTGCATAGGCATTTAAGGGCAGAAAGAAGCTGCTCCTGGAAGAAAGGGATAAACCGTAAAATTTAACGTTAAGGATGGCTCGCGGAGCGTGTCATCCGTTTTTATCTTACAGTTTTTTGGTCTATATTATACAATAAAATGTTTACCCAAATAAAAGGAAATAATAACATGAAAATTTTGTTTATCTCACTGGGATGTGATAAAAATCTGGTGGATTCTGAGGTGATGTTAGGAAAACTATCCAAGGAGGGATATTCCTTTACCGATGACGAGACAGAGGCAGACGTGATCGTGGTAAATACCTGCTGTTTCATTAACGATGCGAAGGAAGAGAGCATCAATACGATACTGGAAATGGCAGAACTGAAGAAAAACGGGCAGATCAAAGCGCTTATCGTGACAGGGTGTCTGGCACAGCGCTATCAGGATGAAATACAAAAGGAGATCCCAGAGGTGGATGCCATTGTGGGAACCACAGCTATTTTGGCGATTGCGCAGGTAATTAAGGAAGTGCTTCAAGGAGAGCCCGAAAATCATATGGATATACTTGACAAAGCGCCTGTGGGGGGAAGAGAGCGAATCGTGACCACCGGAGGCTATTATGCTTACCTGAAAATTGCAGAAGGCTGTGACAAACACTGCTCTTACTGCATCATACCTAAAGTGAGAGGCAACTATCGCAGCATCCCCATGGAGGATTTGATCAAAGAAGCAAGATCACTGGTTTCGGGCGGTGTGAAGGAGCTGATCCTTGTGGCGCAGGAGACGACCCTTTACGGCAGGGATCTATATGGAAAAAAATATCTCCCGCAGCTTTTAAGAGAACTTTGCAAAATAGAGGACTTAGAATGGATCAGGATTCTTTATTGTTACCCTGAAGAGATTACAGAGGAATTGATACAGGTAATGAAGGAAGAGAAAAAGATCTGCCATTATCTGGATGTCCCCGTGCAGAGCGGCAGCGATGCAGTCCTTAAACGTATGGGAAGAAGGACAGATGCAGGTCAGATAAAGGCTATGATTCGTAAGCTGCGCAAAGAGATACCGGATATCTGCATCCGTACCACACTGATTTCCGGTTTTCCAGGGGAGTCAGAGGAAAATCACGAAGAGACCATGGATTTTGTAAATGAAGTGTCTTTTGACCGGCTGGGCGTTTTTACCTATTCAGCGGAGGAAGACACGCCGGCGGCACAGATGCCGGATCAGATACCGGAAGAAATAAAAGAGCGCCGCAGGGATGAAATTATGGAGCTGCAGCAGGAACTTGCCTTTGATGCTGCCAGGGAGATGGTAGGCAGGACAGTGAAAGCCATGATTGAAGGAAAGGTGTCGGATGAGGATGCTTATGTGGCACGTACATACAAAGATGCACCGGGGGTGGACGGCTACCTTTTTATCAATACAGATAGAACGTTTATGAGCGGTGATTTTGTAGATGTACTCATAACTGGATCGAATGAGTATGATTTAATAGGAGAAATATCTGCAGACTAGGCAGAAAATGGAGGATTTTGTGATGAACTTACCCAATAAACTTACAATGTTCCGCGTGATATTGATACCTTTTTTTATTGTTTTTCTGATGGTGCCGCTCACTTCTTATGATAAATGGATAGCGCTTGCCATATTTATTATAGCCAGCCTGACGGATCTTTTGGATGGTAAAATAGCCAGAAAATATAATCTTGTCACCAACTTTGGCAAATTTATGGATCCGCTTGCAGATAAACTTTTGGTCTGTTCTGCGTTGATCTGTCTGATTGAACTGCATAAGATACCAGCATGGATGGTTATAATCATTATTGCCAGAGAATTTATCATAAGCGGCTTTAGGCTTGTGGCTTCAGATAACGGGAGAGTGATTGCGGCAAGCTACTGGGGAAAGTTCAAGACGACCTTCCAGATGGTCGCTGTGTGCCTTTTGATTGCAGATATTGCAGCAATCAATCTTTTGACACAGATTGTACTGTGGATAGCAGTCGTATTGACGGTGGTATCACTGATTGATTATCTGGTAAAAAATAAAGACGTTATGAAGGAAAGCAAATAGGATGACGGACGAAAATCAGATAGAAGAAAAGATTGTTGCCAGATTGAAAGAAAAAGGATGGCAGGTTACCTGTGCGGAATCTTGTACCGGCGGCATGATTGCGTCCACATTGGTAAATGTGGCAGGCGTATCAGATGTTTTTATGGAGAGTTATGTCACTTATGCAAACGCTTCCAAGCATAAGCTGATCGGTGTCAGGGAGGAAACGCTTAAGACTTGGGGGGCGGTAAGCCGGCAGGTGGCAGAACAGATGGCGCAGGGGGCGGCAAAGTCAGCATCAGCCCAGGCTGCTGTGGCTGTTACAGGCATTGCAGGTCCCGATGGAGGAACACCGGAAAAGCCGGTGGGGCTTGTGTATATTGGATGCTTTGTAAATGGAAGGACTTGGGTTACAGAGAATCACTTTACAGGAAACCGGATGGAAATCAGAAGGAAGACCACACAGGCGGCGCTTACACTTTTATACGATTGTCTCATATAAAAGAAGCGGACGATTTTGGCGCGCCGCCATAGGATGCGGCTTGCAAGGGGGAATATAGATGGATAAAAAATTAAGTTCGGGGAAGATCGTTGCTGTCGTATTTGGGAGTTTAGGCACGGTCATTGCGCTGCTAATTGTATTTACTTTAAGCTTGTATCAGCTTGTCCAAAATCCATGGTTCTTACCAGATACAGACAACCAAGACAGAAAAGAAACGATGCAGGCATCCAGAGAGGGTGAAGGGGACGAAAAAGAAACCTATAGAGAAGATCCTGACCGTGATGAAAAGGATTCTAACAGGGAAGATGAGGATAGGACAGAGAATGAGGAAGACTTTGGCCTGTATAAAGACGGAAAGCATGATAAAGAGCAGATTGATAGCGAATATTACGATTTCCATAATGATATACAAAGAGATTTATCTTATCAGATAGAATTTAGAACCTATCAAGAAACATACGGCGATCATAGAAATATTTCTGTGGAAATGGATTATCCAGTGGTGACAGGAAGAAGTGCAGATGATTTAGAAGGCATTAATAATGCAATTTATAAAGAAGTGGAAGCTGTGGAGACTTATGGAAAGTCGGTGACCGACTGGCTGCCAAATGATGAAGAATTTCGCTTTGAGACAGAATGTTATGTCACTTATATGGATGAAGACATCTTAAGTATTATATACGTGGAATATGGTTATTTAGAGGATGAAATTTATGAAAGCTACGTCATTCCCGTCAATATCGATATGGAAAGCAGGATGGCATTGACCAATTCCCAGATTCTGAATATCAATGATGCGTTTTCCATTGAATTCAGAGAAAGGTGTGAGAGACAGAACGGAGAAATACAATTCTTTTCCCTGTTTTCGGATCAGGATATCACGTACCTGCTCACAGACGAGGATAGTCTTATCATTTTTTATACTCCGCTGGGAATGGAAATTGGTTTCAATTACTATTATGGCTGGGTAACCGTCACCTATAAGGACTATCAGAAATACCAGAATCAACTTTAGTTATAGTGCAAGGCGTTAGTTGAGAAGGCTTTTAGGGCCGCAAGGGCAGCGCAGCAGGTAAGATGGATCATCCGTTAACCAGAGCTGCCACAGCCTGCCGCACATATAACCGTTTCAAGGCTCTGGCGGAAAAATCAGCAATTTCACTTACAGAATGCTTCACAGCCAGAGGAAAATCGCCATGGACGGCGATTTTAGGAGCCATTAGGCAGGATGCCGCTTGGCTCCGACTCGTCCGTCTTAAAGTTTCTATGCGCATTCTGTTAGTGAAATCCGATTTTGAAGACGAGACTTGAAACGGTTATATGTGCGGCAGGCTGTGGCAGCTCTGGTTAACGGGTGATCCATCTTACCTGCTGCGCTGCCCTTGCGGGCTTCGTGACTGCCATGCTTTGCAGGTTGGCAAGTATCCAGTCGGCATTTTTAGCTTGCCAGCGAGGGGAGAGTGTGGTACATTTAAAAGGTAATTGATCTGCACTGCCTATCTTTGGCGGTGAATGTTCTGCTTTGCATATCCGGCATTTTCTGCCATACATCCAAAGCAAAAATATGGAAAGAAAAGGGAGGAAGATGCCTTTGAGGGAGTTTTATTGGACATATAAAGTGTTATAATCAATTTTAGTCAGAAAGCAACAGGATTTTATTGACAAATACGAACGTTTGTTTTATAGTAATTAAGAACAAATGTTCTTGCGAGAGGTATTCTGACTTTAAAACAGTTCATCAGGTGAAAAGGAGAAACAACTTATGCAAAAAGAAGACAAATTAAAAGCATTGGACGCTGCGCTTGGGCAGATTGAGAAGCAGTTTGGAAAGGGTGCAGTCATGAAATTGGGCGATTCCTCTGCGCATATGAATGTAGAAACCATTCCTACCGGCTCTTTGAGCCTTGATATTGCGCTGGGGCTCGGTGGCATTCCCAAGGGCAGGATTGTTGAGATATATGGACCGGAATCCAGTGGTAAGACCACAGTTACCCTGCACATGATTGCAGAGGTACAAAAGAGAGGCGGCATCGCAGGGTTTATTGACGCGGAACATGCCCTCGACCCTGTTTATGCAAAGAATATTGGAGTAGATGTGGATAATCTTTACATATCCCAGCCGGATAACGGCGAGCAGGCGCTTGAAATCACGGAGACGATGGTACGTTCAGGGGCAATAGATATTGTCGTAGTTGACTCGGTTGCCGCCCTTGTCCCCAAGGCAGAAATTGATGGCGATATGGGAGACTCCCATGTGGGATTGCAGGCGAGACTGATGTCCCAGGCGCTGCGTAAACTGACGGCAGTTATCAGCAAATCAAACTGTACCGTTATATTCATCAATCAGCTGCGTGAGAAAGTAGGGATTATGTTTGGCAATCCGGAAACGACGACAGGTGGACGTGCGCTTAAGTTTTATTCTTCCGTGAGACTGGATGTAAGAAGAATAGAGTCCCTTAAACAAAGCGGAGAAGCAATTGGAAATAGAACAAAAGTAAAAGTTGTAAAGAATAAAATCGCGCCGCCCTTTAAGGAGGCTGAATTTGATATTATATTTGGTGAAGGCATTTCAGTAGCAGGTGATGTACTGGACTTGGCAGCAAACGTAAACATCGTAAATAAAAGCGGTGCATGGTATTCTTATGGTGGCAATAAAATCGGTCAGGGACGGGAAAACGCCAAGCAGTATCTGAAAGACAATGCGGAAATATTTGACGAAATCTCCAGAAAGGTTCGGGAACACTACGGATTACAGGATGCCGAGGTTTCCAAAGAAAAGACGGCTGATGACGGTAACGGGAATTAAAGAGATAACCAAATCAAGAATGAAAATAGAAATAGACGGAGCATTCGCCTTTGTATTATACAAGGGCGAATTGCGCATTTATGGAATAAAGGAAGACAAGGAGCTAAGCGAGGAAAATTATCAGAAAATCCTGACAGAGGTTCTGCCTAAAAGGGCAAAGCTCCGCGCTATGAATCTTTTGAAAAGCCGCACCTATACTGCCGTTCAATTGAAAGAAAAGTTAGAAACAGGCGGGTATCCTAAAAAAATCATTGAAGATGCAATTGCCTATGTAGCTTCTTTCGGCTATATAAATGACAGCCAGTATGCGATGGATTTTATAGAATATAACAAAGAAAAGAAGAGTAAAAACAGGATTTTCATGGATCTGTATAAAAAGGGCATTCCTAAGGAGTTGATAGAGGAAGCATGGGAGGATGTTGTCGGAGAAGACAGGCTGGAACTGGAAAAGAAACAGATTATACACTTGATTCATAAAAAAAATTATTCGCTGGAAACTGCGTCATTACAGGAAAAACATAAAATGTTGGCGTTCTTATATCGTAAAGGATTTTCAAATGAATCGATTAGGAGTGTACTTTCACTTGACATAACTACTATTTGAGTTTAAAATTTAAGTGTTGTAGATTGCTTTTAGAATGTTTTATTACAATAATTGGCATATCATTCATGTCAGAATTTGTTACATACATTCTATATAGATCAGGGTACAATGAAAACTAAATAAGGAGGTGCTCCTGTAAATGATGCAAGTTTTGATTGCAATCATCGTCACGCTGGTAGTGGTAGCTCCTATAGCATGGGTTCTGGCGACCAATTATTACAAAAAAGTGTCTGAAGCCAAAATCGGGAATGCTGAGGAAAAAGCACGTGAGATCATCGATGAAGCATTGAAAACTGCTGAGACCAAAAAGCGTGAGTCCTTGCTGGAAGTAAAGGAAGAGTCCATTCGCACAAAGAATGAACTTGACAAGGAAATCAAGGAACGCCGTGCCGAGGCGCAGCGTTACGAGCGCAGAGTTCAGCAGAAAGAAGAGAACATCGATAAAAAATCAGAGGCGATTGAGAAAAAGGAAGCCAGTCTTGCAGCCAGAGAAGAAGAATTGGCAAAGCAGAGGGTTGAAATTTCAAAGCTGAATGAACAAAGATTACAGGAACTAGAACGAATCTCTGGTTTAACCTCCGAACAGGCAAAAGAATATTTATTAAAAATTGTTGAAGATGAAGTAAAACATGAAACGGCTGTGATGATCAAAGAAATGGATAATCGCGCCAAAGAAGAAGCAGACAAGAAAGCCAAGGAATACGTGGTTACAGCAATCCAGAAATGTGCTGCCGACCATGTATCAGAAACTACGATATCTGTAGTTCAGCTTCCTAATGACGAAATGAAGGGAAGAATTATAGGTAGAGAGGGTAGAAATATCAGAACTCTTGAAACCCTAACAGGTGTGGATTTAATTATTGATGATACACCGGAAGCCGTTATTTTATCAGGCTTTGACCCTATCCGCAGGGAAGTGGCGAGAATTGCGCTTGAAAAACTAATTGTGGACGGACGTATTCATCCGGCGCGCATTGAAGAGATGGTAGAAAAAGCGCAAAAAGAAGTCGAGATCATGATCAAGGAGGAAGGTGAGGCAGCTACCTTAGAGGTAGGCGTGCATGGCATTCACCCCGAACTTGTGAGATTGCTTGGTAAGATGAAGTTTAGGACAAGCTATGGTCAGAATGCATTAAAGCATTCTATTGAAGTTGCTCAGCTTTCAGGACTACTGGCGGCAGAGCTTGGTCTTGATGTGAGAGTGGCAAAGAGAGCAGGACTTCTGCACGATATCGGTAAGGCAGTAGACCATGAAATGGAAGGATCCCATATTCAGCTGGGTGTGGAATTGTGCAGAAAGTACAAGGAATCACCGACTGTCATCAATGCTGTGGAATCCCATCATGGGGATGTTGAGCCGCAGACTTTGATTGCATGTATTGTACAGGCTTCTGATACAATATCTGCTGCAAGACCAGGAGCAAGACGAGAGACACTTGAAACGTACACAAGCAGACTCAAACAGTTAGAAAATATCACAAACAATTTTAAAGGCGTAGATAAATCTTTTGCAATTCAGGCAGGTAGAGAGATTCGTGTAATGGTAGTTCCGGAACAGATTTCTGATTCCGATATGGTACTTTTAGCGAGAGATATTTCCAAGCAGATTGAAGCTGAGCTGGAATATCCCGGACAGATCAAGATTAATGTAATCAGAGAATCCAGAGTAATTGATTATGCAAAATAAGTTTATTCAATTTACGGACAAGCTAGCGGCAGAATTCATTTTATGAATTCTGCTGTTTTTATGCAATAAGCTGTCACGCTTTGCGAGACAGCGTTTGATACAATAAGCTGTCTCGCAAAACGTGACAGTCATTGTATTAAAAAAAAAACAAAAATAAATCTTGTCTGCCTATAGATGTTATAGTAAAATGATATGAGCATTTGATTGTATACAATTATTCAATCATACCATTAAGATACAAGCAGGAGGGATATGCACTATGAAGGCATATAAGGAACTGAGTGAAAATGAATTGCTTGCGCTGAAAGAGGGTTTGAACAAGCAGTATGAGGAAGCAAAGGCAAAGGGACTGAAACTGGATATGTCCAGAGGAAAGCCTTCTCCATCCCAGCTGGATATGGAAAGAGACTTTCTGGAAGTCATCAGGTCAGACACTGATTTGAAGACCTCATCAGGGGTTGACTGCAGAAATTACGGGCTTTTAGATGGTATACCAGAAGCGAAGAAGCTTATGGCAGATATGATAGGTGTTTCCGAGGATATGATTATTGTTTTTGGAAATTCCAGTCTCAATATTATGTATGATACAGTTGCACGTTCCATGCTCTTCGGCGTGCTTGGGAGTACACCATGGTGCAAGCTGGATAAGGTAAAATTCTTGTGCCCTGTACCGGGATATGACAGACACTTTGCAATCACAGAGCAGTTTGGCATTGAAATGATTAATATTCCAATGACCTGTGACGGACCGGATATGGATCTTGTAGAAAAGTATGTAAATGAGGATCCGGCAGTGAAAGGAATCTGGTGTGTGCCTAAATATTCAAATCCCCAGGGGTATACCTATTCAGATGAAACGGTAAAGAGGTTTGCTTCTTTAAAACCGGCTGCCGAAGATTTTAGAATTTACTGGGATAATGCATATGCCATCCACGATTTATATGAAGATAAAAGCGATCAGTTGCTCGAAATATTGAGTGAGTGTGAGAAAGTAGGAAATGCGGATATGGTTTATGAATTTGTATCCACATCCAAGGTCACGTTTCCTGGATCAGGAATTTCAGCTCTCGCGTCCTCCAAAGCAAATTTGGACTCTATTAAAAATACGATGACGATTCAGACCATTGGTCCTGATAAATTAAATCAGCTCCGTCATGTGCTTTACTTTAAAAATATTGACGGAATGAAAGCACATATGATGAAGCATGCGGCGATTATGCGTCCTAAGTTCGAGGCGATTGAAGAAGTTCTTTTAAAGGAACTTGACGGGCTTGAAATTGGCTCATGGACAAAACCTAATGGCGGTTATTTCATTTCCTTTGACGCAATGGAGGGATGTGCAAAAGAAATCGTGAATAGATGCAAGGAAGCAGGTGTCGTTCTTACAGGGGCAGGAGCAACCTATCCTTATAAGAAGGATCCCAAGGACAGCAATATCCGTATTGCACCTACCTTCCCGTCCGAGGAAGAATTATCGATTGCCACAGATTTATTTGTACTTTGCGTAAAGCTGGTCAGCGTGGAAAAACTGCTTGAGAGCAAATAATTGCAGCCGTTACAAGCGGCAGCAAATATGCTATAGTAAAGTGTGAGCAGCCTGCAGTAAAGCAGATTGGAACAGGAGTTTAGATAGGATGGAAGAGTTCAAAAGATTGTCCAGAGATCTGGTAGCCCACGGAGCGATTATTGATTATTATCAGGACACGATACAGGTACCCAACGGCAATATTGTAAAGTGGGATTTTATCAAGCATAAGGGAGCTGCCGCAGTAGTGCCGGTGGATAGTGAAGGCCGCCTTATTATGGTGAAGCAGTATCGCAACGCGCTTGACCGGGATACGCTTGAAATACCTGCCGGAGGGCTGAATGGTGAGTCGGAGCCTTCAAGGGAGGCGGCGGCAAGGGAATTGGAGGAAGAGACAGGATATACAGCAGAATATATGGAGTTACTTCTCACAATCCGCACGACAGTAGCTTTTTGTAATGAAAAGATCGATATTTATTTGGCAAAGGGACTTAAATCAGGCAAGCAGCATCTGGACGAAGACGAATATGTCAATGTAGGCGCTTACACGATTGAGGAACTGACAGAAAAGATTTATGCAGGGGAGATTCAGGATTCTAAAACGATTGCCGCGATTCTGGCATATAAAGATAAATACATCAGATAGTTTTGACAGGCAGTGCATAAGTACTGCCTGTTTTTCATATATATATTAAAACCTGAAATTGGGACAATATGTGATGAACAAAACAGGAAAAGGGAATGTTTACATGCTCTGGTTTTATCTGTTTCTGGGAAGTTTTTTGCTGGGAGTATTGATCATGAACATGGGGGATGAAATATTGCTTTCAGAAAATGGCATTTTCAGTCAGACTTCCGTGAGCAGGCTGAAATATATTGAGGTTGACAGCGGAAGGTTTTTTGGGTATGTCCTGAAACATAGGATAAGGGAAGGTGCACTTCTCTTACTTTTGTCCACAACCGGGCTGGGAATTGTTTCGGTTTATGCATGTATCGTCTGGCAGGGAATACTTGCCGGCATGACGATTACGACGGCAATCATACGATATGGGATAAGGGGGCTGCTTCTTCTGTTGGGGGGGATGTTTCCCCATCAGTTGCTCTTAATTCCTGCGCAAATCATGCTTCTAGGATGGTGTTATGAGAACTGCAGCAGGGGACATTTTTCAGGAAAATACAACCCGCCTTATTACAAAAGCAGAAAACAGCAATATATAAGACAGGGAATCGGTCTTTTGTGGATTATTATGGTAATTACAATTGGATGTATATTGGAAAGTTATGTAAACCCAATACTGATTTCAGACCTTGTAAAAATTTTTTAGAATATTTTTTTTACTATATATGGTATTAACACAATTTAGCACTTGCGATATCTGGTATTTTTTTTAGAAATCTTTAGGAATACGTGCAATTAGGGCAAAAAATGCATTTGATTTTCTTTCTTTTTCTGATTATAATGATACCTATACCCAGTTTATGTAAACGGGAATCGGTGGGGGAGAAGTGTATTTTAGATGGAAGCGGAAATCAATGCGTTTATTATTTATTTACATAACATCAGGAAAACTTCTGAGAATACAGAAATGTCTTACCGCAGGGACTTGATGAAAGTAAGAAATTATATGGAAGAGCAGGGAATCAAGGATGTGAGGAAAATTACATCAACGAACTTGAATTCTTACATACTTTATCTGGAAAAGAACAAATTTTCATCAGCTACGATATCAAGGAATATTGCGTCACTGAAGGCTTTTTATCACTACATGTATAAAGAAGGGATGGTAAGCGAAGATGTTGCAGAAATGCTTCACGCGCCGAAAATAGAAAAGAAGATGCCGGAAATTCTTTCCACACAGGAAATCGTCCGGCTGTTAGACCAGCCTTCAGGCGACACGCATAAGGAAATTCGTGATAAAGCAATGTTAGAGCTTTTATACGCCACTGGAATCAGGGTTACGGAACTTATTACATTAAAACAAAAAGATGTAAACCTTCACATGGGATATCTGATTTGCAGAGATGCCGGGAAAGAGAGGGTCATTCCTTTTGGAAATGAAGCAAAGAGCGCGCTTGTACGATACCTAGGTGGAACGCGCGCAGCCATGATTTCTGACGTGGATTCGGAATACTTATTTGTCAACTGTTCGGGACAGCCCATGAGTCGTCAGGGATTTTGGAAATTGATTAAATATTATGCAAAAAAAGCGGGGATTACAGAAGAAATCACACCACATACGCTGCGCCATTCTTTTGCTGCGCATCTGGTAGAAAACGGAGCAGATCTTCGGAGTGTGCAGGAGATGCTTGGACACTCGGATATTTCTACAACACAGATTTATGCGAATATGAATCATAACAGAATACGGGAAGTATATGCGAAATCTCATCCTAGACGATAGAATATTTTGTTAGCTCAGAGAACGATCCTATACGATGAAAAAGAGTCCGCTTACATGTTAAAACGTGTTGGCAGACTCTTTTTTATTATTCATATTCTGCAATATCATAAATCAGCTGCTCGGTGTCTTTCCAGCCAAGGCAAGGGTCTGTGATGGATTTGCCATAGACGCCGCCGCCTACTTTTTGACAGCCTTCCTCAATGTAACTCTCAACCATAACGCCTTTTACCAGTTTGTGAATATCCGCGTTTAGTTTACGGCTGTGCATGACCTCCTTTACAATACGAACCTGCTGTTTAAACTCTTTGTTGGAATTGCTATGGTTCGTATCAATGATGGAGGCAGGGTTTTTCAGATCGCGCTCGTTATACAGATTGAGGAGCAGGTTCAAATCTTCATAATGATAATTGGGAAGATTTCCACCGTGTTTATTGGTAGCGCCTCTTAAGACGGTGTGGGCAAGTTCATTACCGTTGGTTTTAACCTCCCACCCCCTGTAGATGAAGGAGTGAGAATGCTGGGAAGCATAGACGGAATTGAGCATAACCGTTAAGTTGCCGCTGGTGGGGTTTTTCATACCCGCCGGAATGCCGAAACCGCTGACCACGATTCTGTGTTGTTGATCTTCCACAGAGCGTGCACCGATTGCCACATATGATAAGATATCCGATACATAGCCCCAATTTTCAGGATAAAGCATCTCATCGGCGGCGGTAAGCCCGGATTCTGCAATGGCACGAATATGCATTTTCCGCATAGCAATCAGACCTGCAAGGAAATCAGGTTTTTGCTCGGGGTCGGGCTGGTGCACGATTCCCTTATAGCCTTCTCCGGTAGTTCTGGGTTTATTTGTATAGATACGGGGAATCAATATCAGCTTATCTTTTACTTTTTCATTGACCTTTGCAAGGCGGGTCACGTAGTCACATACAGCGTCTTCATTATCGGCAGAACAAGGACCAATAATGACAAGGAACTTATTGCTTTTTCCTGTGATGACATCACGGATTTCTTTATCTTTTTCTTCTTTTAATCTGACCAGGTCGGAAGGGACGGCGAACTGACTCCTGATTTCATCCGGCGTGGGCAGCTTCTTTATAAAATCAAATGACATTACTTCTTCCTCCTTGAGTAATCCCGTACATTATAATATACCAAAATAGGAATTGCAAGCAACAGTTCAGCCCTAAAACTGTTACCAATTGCAATGAAAAAACTGCCGGATGCTTGCATTATGAGGCGAAAAAGTGTAAAATTGCAAAGTATATACATTGACGAGTAGAAGGAAAACAGATAGGAGCAAGAAAAATGGCATTGAGTAAAAAGCCGGTTACCGGTATGAAAGATATCCTTCCTGAGGAGATGCAGATTCGGGATTATGTGATCAGCGTGATAAAGGAAACTTACGCATCTTTTGGGTTTACGTCTATTGAGACTCCCTGTGTGGAAAATATTGAGAATCTAAGCAATAAACAGGGCGGTGAGAATGAGAAACTGATCTTTAAGATTTTAAAAAGGGGAGAGAAGCTGAATTTAGAGACGGCGGAAAGTGAGAAGGATTTGGTGGACGGCGGACTGCGCTATGATTTAACGGTGCCTCTTGTGCGGTTTTATTCTAATCATGCAAATGAACTGCCGAATCCATTCAAGGCGCTTCAGATGGGAAATGTATGGAGGGCTGACAGACCCCAGAGAGGACGTTACCGTCAGTTTATGCAGTGCGACATAGATATTCTAGGGGAACCTTCCAACCTTGCTGAAATAGAGTTAATATTGGCAACCACCACCACATTGGGGAAACTTGGATTTAAGAATTTTCAGATCAGGATCAATGAGAGAAGAATATTAAAGGCGATGGCGGCATACAGTGGATTTGCAGAGGAGAGTTATGACAGTGTCTTCATCACGCTTGACAAGATGGACAAGATTGGGCTTAACGGTGTGGAAGAAGAGCTTTTAGGAAATGGATTTACAAAGGAAAGCGTGGATAAGTATCTGGCGCTGTTTAAAGGGATGGAAAGCGCCGAAGATGGGCTTGCTTTTCTTGCAAAGGAGTTAGGGGATTATCTGGAGGAAGAAGTGAAAGTCAGCCTTAAGGAGATTATGGAAAGCGTGCGTGCAACACAATGCTCTGATTTTGAACTTGTATTTGACCCTACTTTGGTACGCGGAATGTCTTATTACACAGGTACGATCTTCGAGATTGCAATGCCTGAATTTGGTGGAAGCTGCGGCGGCGGTGGAAGATATGACAAAATGGTAGGAAAGTTTACCGGAAATGATGTGCCGGCATGCGGATTTTCCATTGGATTTGAACGAATCATCCTGCTGCTTATGGAGAGCGGTTTCAAAGTGCCTTCCCAGCCGTCTAAGGTTGCCTACCTTCTTGAAAAAGGGCTTCCTGGCGAGGAATTGTGTAAAGTGATTGCAAAGGCACAGAAGGAACGGGGCGAAGGAAGACAAGTGCTGGTGGTCAGAATGAATAAGAATAAGAAATTCCAGAAAGAACAGCTCATGAAGGAAGGCTATACAGACTTCCAGGAATTTTATAAAAATCCCCTTCGATAATAAGATGCGGAAACGTGAAAATTTTAAAAATAATGGGTACTACTACGAAAAATACTACTTTTTTCTTTAAAAGTAGTATTTTCTTTTTCACATACACCCAATAGAATGAAACCATAAAAAGATCCAAACAAAAGGAGGAATCAATATGTATTTATTATCAATTCTCAGTGTCATATTATTGACAGCGGTTATGTGTGCTTCAACATTTGGGATGGATGGGAGCTATGTGCTCAGGCTTTTTAGCGGTAACACAATTCTTTTTCTCGTGCTGTTTTTGGTACCGCTGCTGATTTCCGGAGGACTGCTGAAAGATTTCAATCATGCATTTCGTCTGGTGATTGGCAAAAAAGAAGCGAAAAACCTGATGGAGCTTAAGCGCGCCAAGGAGTCAGTGAGTCTGACCATCAAAATCCTGTTGATCTTATCGGTATTCATTTGTGCCATACAGGGCGTTCTGATCATCTACAATATGGATGACCCGGCAATGCTTGGACCCTATTTTTCAGTGTCTATGCTTACTATTATTTATGGCATGGGAATCACGCTGATTCTTTTACCTCTGCAGGCAAGACTGAATATTAAAATACAGGAATATATCAACCAATGAAATTTACAATCAAAAAAATGGCGGCAATCGTGTTATACATGCTGTTTCTTGGCTTCCTGCTCAAAACAGAAGCGATACTACTTTTCAGCCCTAAGCATATCGGCATGTTTCTGGCAGGATGCTTGATCCTTTGTATTCCATATCTTGAAAAAAAGACAAGATGGAAGGAACAAAAGGGCATATTCAAAAGAAATGCCATCACAGCAGGGTATCTAGAAACAATTATGCTGATATTTGCCACCATGATGCAAAAAGAAATAACATGGAATACGCTTCCAGCAGAGCTGGCTCTCGATTTAAGACCAATATTTTACGGATTTGTATGTTACATTATTTTAAAAGAGGAGCCCCCAACCTTTCAAGAATCAGACCCTTTTAAAATAGAGGATCAACGAAGGGCAATTGCAGATGAAACTCCAGAAAAGGAAGAAAATAAGCCAGAGCTGGATATATCCGTACTGACCAGACAGGAAAAACAAATAGCAGCTCTTGTAAAAAAAGGTATGACAAACAGAGAAATAGGAGAAGAACTCTGCATATCAGAAGCCACCGTAAAAAAGCACATGTCCAATATCTTTGAAAAATTAAAAATCCAAAGCCGCCGGGACTTAAGATAGCGGTAACAGTTCAGCCCGCAGGGGCGACAGAACGCCACAGCGGGCTGAACTGTTACAGATAGCGTAATAAAAAAAAAGAGATTATGCATTGTCAAAAAAATATCAATGTGGTATGATTACACCGTATTGTATCTCATATGAGAATAATAACAGGAGGAAAGTACCATGAAAAATGAAAAAACTTACGAACTTGTGCTCACAGCACTGTTCACCGCCATTATTATCATAATGGCATTCACACCACTGGGATATATCCCATTAGTTGTTATCAATGCAACGGTCATTCATATCCCGGTTATCCTTGGAGCGCTATTTTTGGGACCGAAAAAAGGTGCATTTTTAGGATTTGTATTTGGCTTGACGAGCTTTATCAACAACACATTTAAGGCGGCTACGGCATCTGCGTTTGTATTTTCACCAGTATTGGCTGCCAATATGGTGGGTGTATCGGGCATTTTCAAAAGCACGTATATCTGCTTTGTGCCGAGAATCTTAGTAGGGGTTGTTCCTTATTTTGTGTACATTCTGATTCGGAATATATTGAAGAGCGAACAGAAAGTATGGCGTGTTGTGATTAATGCGGCGGCGGCTGTCATTTTGTTTATTTCCGTAAGAGCATTTGTCAATAATCTGATAGAGGGGGCGGGGAGCCTGGCAGGTACAGTGGCGGGGCTTATTTCTGGCATTGTATTGTTCGCAGCTCTGACAGTGGCAGCAAAAGCCCAGAAGGCATCGGGCATTGCATTTGCCTATGCCGGTTTAACAGGCGCCTTTACCAATACATTATTTGTCATGAGTGGCATTTTCATTTTATATAAGGATGCTTATGCCAATGCACTTGGCATTGCAGGTGATGCAGTAATTAATACGATTATGGGCATCATAAGCTTTAATGGAATCGTGGAGGCAGTTGTTGCAGCGATTCTGATTGCTGGTGTTGGCATGGCATTGGTACATGTAAGACCCGTTAAAGAATTAAAAGGGAATACGAAGTAAAACAGAAGAAGGCAGCGAAAAGCGGATTTGGGACGATGAGTGAGAAAGCTTAGGTTCATTTCTCTTAACGTGTACGCGTGCCAGGGCACGCAGATAGGAGTAAGCGATGATTTTAGCAGTAGATATCGGAAATACCAATATAGTGCTTGGATGTATAGAGCAGGAGAAGATTTATTTTGTGGAGCGGGTATCAACCAATATCTCCAAGACAGAACTGGAATACGTGGTCGAGCTTAAGACCCTTTTAGACCTGTACCATATTCAGGTAGAAGAAATCACAGGCTGTATCATTGCATCCGTCGTCCCGCCGCTAACCAATATCGTGAAAGCAGCTATGGAGAAATATCTCCATACCACGCCTTTAATTGTAGGTCCGGGAGTTAAAACGGGATTGAATATTCTGATGGATAATCCGGCGCAGATTGGAGCAGACTTGATTGTAAATGCTGTGGCAGGTTTGAAATATTACGGAGCTCCCATTATTATGATTGATATGGGGACGGCGACTACCATCAGCGTAGTGGATGAAAAGAAAAATTATATTGGCGGCATGATTCTGCCGGGCGTCAAAGTATCTTTGGAATCACTGGTAAACCGTACTTCCCAGCTGCCTAAGATCAGTCTGGAAGCGCCCAGGAAGATTATCGGCAAAAATACCATAGATTGTATGAAGAGCGGCATCATTATGGGGCAGGCATCATGCATAGACGGTATGATTGAACGGATATGGGAGGAACTGGGCTATCAGGCGCAGGTGGTCGCCACCGGCGGACTAGCGGGCTGTATCGTGCCTTATTGTAAGAAAAAAATTATTTATGATAATGAGCTGACCTTAAAAGGACTGAATGTAATCTACAGGAAAAACACGTAAATCCCCCGTTTAGGGATAGGAGGAAGAGATGCTACAGGGAAAACACATTGTACTTGGTGTAACAGGCAGCATTGCCGCCTACAAGATTGCCAAGCTTGCAAGTATGCTAAAAAAGCAAAAAGCTGATGTAACGGTGATTATGACCCGTAATGCCACGAACTTTATTAATCCAATCACTTTTGAAGCCTTGACGGGAAACAAGTGTCTGGTAGATACGTTTGATAGGAACTTTCAGCACAGCGTGGAACACGTGTCATTGGCAAAGCAGACGGATGTGTTGATGATTGCGCCAGCATCTGCCAATGTGATTGCAAAAGCAGCTCACGGTATCGCGGATGATATGCTGACTACGACCCTGCTTGCCTGCCAGTGTCCGAAGGTAATTGCCCCTGCCATGAATACGCGGATGTATTTAAACCCTATTGTGCAGGATAACATGAAGATACTGGAACGTTATGGTATGGAAGTGATTACGCCGGCAACAGGATATTTAGCCTGCGGTGATACAGGAGAGGGCAAGATGCCGGAACCTGAACTTTTGCTGGACTATATTATAAAAGCGTTGTCACCTAAGGATATGAAAGGGGTCAAGGTGCTGGTGACGGCGGGACCTACCAGAGAAAAAATTGACCCGGTGCGTTATATCAGCAACCATTCTACAGGAAAAATGGGATATGCCATAGCGAGAATGGCAATGATGCGGGGGGCTGAGGTGACATTAGTCACTGGAAAGACATCCCTTACGCCGCCTGTGGGTGTTCATACCGTTGAAATCGTATCTGCCAAAGACATGGCGCAGGCTGTGAAAGCATGCGCAGCGGAGCAGGACATCATTATCAAGGCAGCCGCCGTTGCGGATTATCGCCCCATGCATACGGCAGAAGAAAAAATGAAGAAAAAAGATGCCGATATGAGCATTGCGCTTGAACGCACGGAGGACATTTTAGGATTTTTAGGAAGCCATAAAAGAAAAGGGCAGTTTTTGTGCGGATTTTCCATGGAAACAGAGAACATGATAGAAAATTCCCGCAAGAAATTAGAAAAAAAGAATTTGGATCTGATTGTGGCGAACAATTTAAAAGAGCAGGGAGCGGGCTTCGGCACGGATACTAATATCGTGACGCTGCTGTCTGCAGAAGATACAATACAGCTTCCCATGATGGAAAAGGAAGAGGTGGCGGATAGGCTGCTTACCTTTATCATGGAGCATAAATAGCAAATCAAAAGAAACTGATTCGTTTGATGGAATCAGTTTCTTTTATTAGGCGCGCACAGCGGTGTCGTTTCTGTATACTGTGCAAGCAGCTGGTCAAATTCTTCATGATGAAGCACAATCCATGCTTCATAGTAGCTGTCGTCAGCAGAGATCATACGGCCGAGCTTTATGAGAAATTCGGGAAGGTCTTTTGCAAGGATGGATTTCCCCATATCTGCAAGAACCTCCTTTCCCCTAATGGGACATCCGCCTTTAAAAACAGCAAAGGCTGGTGCAGGTCCATCAGGGGTCTGACGGATGCCGCCTCGCAGTCCAAGAGTTCCAATCTGATGCGTGCCGCAGGAGGATGGACAGCCAGAAATATGAAGTTTGGGAAGAACGCCGTCGGCAAAATTTTCCTTGCGGACTGCATTTATGCAGGCGGACAGAAGGGACTGGGAATCACCGATGCCTACCTGACAGATGGAGGCGCCGATACATGCGGTGGAAGTTTCAAAAGGATTTCGGGCGCCGTCATCGGTTGCCTCAAGGAGCGTTTGCGCTTCTTTGGAATTACAGTTGATGATATACAGTCCTTCCTGCGGAGTCAGCCGGATTTCCACATCTTTCATGGGTGCAATCAATTGATACAATTGAGCTGCCTTGCAAGGTGAAAGGTTTCCGCCGATAGGTTGATAAAATACGGAGTACAAGCCGTTCTGCTTTTGGGGAATGATACGTTTATGGGAAATAGCAGATCCGATGCCCTGTTTGGCAGGCTGCGAGGTAAGGATATGAAGATCAAGCGATTCTGTCTCCAATACTTTGGCAAGCTGTACCTGATATGCAGAACGAAGCCCTTCAATACCCAATGTTTCCTGCATAAACCGTGTCCTTGCTTTGCCCCGGTTTTCATAGTTGCCGTAGGTCGTGAAAGTATTGACCATTGCCTTGATATGATAAAGAATCTTTTCAGGCGCGACTTGGCTGGCGGCACATATGCCGAGTTTGGGTTGGATGCCTAAACCTCCTGCGATATAGACATCAAAGGTGTGATTGGCTCTGGCAATAAAACCAAGGTCACGGAAGGTTGCATGGGTTTCATTTTCCGGGGAGTTGGAAAAGCAGACCTTCAATTTCCGGGGGAATTTTACTGCTTTGATAAAGTCCATAAGATATTCGCCTGCAGCCTCTGCGTAAGGCATTACGTCAAAATATTCGTTTTTTTGAACGCCGGATAAAGGAGATGCCATGACATTGCGCGGAAAATCACCGCCGCCGCCTCTGGAGATCATGCCTGCCATCCAGGCTTCTTCCATCAGAGGACACAAATCAGAGGCTTTAAGATTGTGCAGCTGGATGGATTGACAGGTGGTCATTTTCAGCCGGTCAATTCCATATTTTTCACATCTCGTTACGATGAAATGCATTCGTTCTTTTGTGAGTCGCCCGCCTGCCATACGCAGCCGCAGCATATGCTTTTGACCGCCCCGCTGGGCATAGCTTCCAAAACCGCCGGAAAAGCGCTTATATTCGGCAACGGTCAACTCTCCATTGTGAAACTGCATGGTCTTTTCTTTAAATTCTTCCAGATCAGGAAGAAACTGGGTTAAATAATCTTTTGCCATGATTTTACTTCCTCCTTGTATGTGTGGTAAGCTGTGGCGGCTCTGGTGTGGAGACTTTGTCTGTCCTGCCACACCGCCTTTGAGCATTACTGTAACCTATATTGTGTGCAGTTTTTCATAAAATACTTGCGAAGGCAATATGTGTGGTCTTATACTTTTATTTGTATAGACATTTTTGCCGGCTGGATGCACAGGACAGGGAGGAAATGGTAAATGAGACGATTGATTCACCAAAAACGCAAAAGGATGTTGCTGGCGGGGATTGTGCTGCTGCTTGTACTTACAGGGTGCGGCGGAAGGCAGCCGGTTTTTGATTCGACTTCCAAAGAAGAGGAAAGCAAGGAAGAGAGAACTTTGGATGATGAAAATAGCAGCGAGTTTGTTTATCTGGAACAGAGAGAAATTGATGATTTTAATGACAGGAGACAAACTTATACCACCTATATGCCAAAGGGATGCGAGGTATATGACGGATATGGTTCTTATACAGATCATGGATTATCCTATACTGTCAGAGTACAAAACTATGGCGATGGAGACATACAGGAGCAGTATGACACCTTTGCATATGGGTTTGAGGTAAGGATGGAGTATAGTCATGAACCAGTGGATGACTATACGGATGTGAATACCAGCGGAATCTTATCAAACGGAGAAGACCGGTATTACATTCTTACAGCAAGAGGCATAGATTACGAAGGGGTACCTTTTCAGATGCGGTATCTTGAGTATATAGAAATGCTCTCTACAGGTGCATGTATTAACTGGAGTCTGTATGTGTATGCTGATCACGCGGACGAAGATACGGATCTGATTATTGGTGAGTTGGAAGAATGTTTCGGCGTCAATCTAGAACAGATGAAGGCAGGCAGTGAGTTTCCGGAAGGCGAACCGGATCAGGATTATTATGAGGTGAAGGAGGGGCATAATGCGCTGGAGGGTGTGGAGGGGTATCAGTATCTGGGCGTTGGAGATCTGTCAGATTATTACAAAGAATCTTTCTGCAAGATTATGCTTCCCAAAGCGCGGAGTACGAATTTGAGGACGGATCATGCATATGCCTATCTGCATGGGGTGCAGATTACGGTGGATGTGGATAATTTTTTCTATGGCAATACACTGATGGACAATATGAAGGAAGTTGCGGAAGCAAGATATGAGTCCAGAGAAGCAGATGAAAATGTGATACGAAATCTTGAGAAAACCAGTATCATTCCTGTTCCGGGATTCAAAGATGCCGTGCTTATGGAAATGAGTTATGAGAAAAAGGGAAGCAGGATCGATCAATATTTTCCTAAAGCAGAAATATTTGAGTATATCAGGATGGATAGCGAAAACTACCTTGCAGTGGAAATCTATCTGTCAGGTGAGGATTACGATGCTTCTACGAATGCGGTAATCAGGGAATTAGAAAATGCATATGGAATTGACTTGTCAAACTATTATAATAAAGAAGCGGCAGAAGAAAATAGGGATCAGCCTGAGATTGCGAGTGCCTTAAAACCTCTTGTCACTGTGGCAGAGATGATGGAGAGTGATGCAGACGAAAGCAGGGAAGAACTTTCTGATACCGTACTCTGGTTCAATGCTACCTACGCGCCGCTTACCTACAGTAATGGGTGGGATTGGAGACTGGTAGGCGGGGTTTTGCCTACGGAAGAAATGATAAAAATCAAGCAGTACGGACTTTCGTCAAGCTGGCATGTAAGTGACAGGAAAACTGCGCTGGCAACTGTTACGAACCTGAAAGAGAATGGACACAGGGGAATCTTCCAGAAATATTTGGATGAGTTGGAGGAGCTGGGGATACTTGAACTGGAAGAAAAGGAGTTCAAAAAAGCGTTTCTGAAATCTGAAATCGAAGACAAGGATTATCGCTATGTACTGGCCTACAATATGCATCAGGCAGGCTTTGATGCGGATGATATGGCAGCATGGGATCTGTGCAGAGCAAATCAGCTGTATGCAGATTTTTATATCTGCGGATATATGACCTATGAGGAAGCCATGGATGCTTCCCTTGAAAATTCCCTTATCCTTCAGCAGATGTACGCTTCCTGGGAGGAAATGGTGGAAGGATATATGCTTGGATATCAGTTCTGGAGCAGGGATTCTGGAACTAATGATGATTCAGCCACGGAAGAAAGATATCATTTTTATGAGATTCTGCGCGAATCACAGGATGGTCCCTATATGCTTGACTGGGATATGAAGCTGGAAAAGAGCTGGTAAGCGCTTGATGCGTTTTATGACGTCTATGATACCAAGGAAACGGACGGTTTGTATGTGGCGCCGGAAGACCGCGTGGGGATTTGGAGATAATGACAGTGGATAATACAAAAGATATGACAACGGGTAGCCCGGCACGTTTATTGCTGGCATTTTCCTTGCCGCTTATGCTGGGAAATCTGTTTCAGCAATTATATACATTTGTGGATGCACTGATTGTGGGGCAATGTGTGAGCGCCAATGCACTGGCAGCGCTTGGTGCAACGGAATGGATGACCTTTATCATGTTCGGCGTGATTTCGGGGGTGACGCAGGGATGTTCGGTAGTAATTGCCCGCTTTTTTGGTGAAAAGCAGATAAAGCAACTCAAGAAGGCTGTCTATGGAGGTTTATCTCTGGCGGCGGCAGGCGCAGTTTTGTTTACAGCAGTGGGGCAAATCATCATAGGTCCTATGTTGAATATTTTGCGGACGCCTGTTGAGGTTCTTTTACTGACGCAGACTTACCTGCGTATTCTTTATGCAGGGGTCCCTGTGACCTTCTTATATAATATTGCAGCTGCCATACTGCGGGCGCTGGGGAACAGCCAAAAGCCTCTTCATGCAATGATGATAGCCTCCCTGGGCAATATTGCATTCGATATTTTATTTGTGATGGGACTTCATATGGGAATCGCCGGGGCAGCCTTAGGTACGGTACTGGCGCAGGTTTTGGCAGCAGTTTATTGTCTGATTGCAATAAGTAAGATTGAAATATGCCGTTTGGATAGAGAAGGAAGGGTGCTGGATGGCAGGATTTTACAGGAAGAGATTAAGATGGGGATTCCCATGGGCGTACAGAATATCATTACCGCTACCGGCGGTCTGGTGGTACAGGCGACGGTTAATAGTTTTGGGATTTTGTTTCTGACAGGGTATGCTGCCGCAAATAAGCTGTATGTGCTGCTGGAAATCGCAGCCACTTCATACGGACATGGGATCATGACGTATACAGCACAGAATATGGGAGACGGCAGTGATAAGAGGGTTCGTTATGGATTGATTGCGGCATTGGTGATTGGAACAATCACAGCGCTTATCATGTCAGGTATCATGGTCTTTGCCGGAGGAGATATCGTAGGACTTTTTATCAAAGAAAAAGAGACAGGAGCAGATGAAATGATAAGAGTTGGATATCACTATCTATGTGTTTTGGCGCTCGGTTTTCCATTGCTGTACTGCCTTTATGTGTTAAGATCCTGCATTCAGGGGATGGGGGATTCGGTTATTCCTATGCTCTCCAGCCTTGTGCAGGTATTTATGAGAGTTATGTGCGCGCTGCTTCTAACCCGCGTGATTGGAAAGGAGGGCGTATTCTGGGGAGAAGTGCTTGCTTGGATGGGAGCCGATCTTTTTTTATCCTTTATATGTGCGAAGAGAATTTCAAAGCTTTCTGACGCTTGAATTTATATATGTGATGTTTGGGCAGATGAACAAAAATATCTGTCACATCAGTCGGTTTATGTGGTATGATTACAATAAAAATGAAATGTTTCGTAAGCACACTGTATGGTGAAATGAACTAAGAATGGTGGAAATACAAAATGGATCAATCAAAACATATTGGTATCAACGAAAAACAAAGGAGACAGACGGCTGTTTATGCCATAGTAGGTGGCAGTATTATTGTATCGATTCTCCTTATTACTTCAATATGGGTTTCAAATATGGCAAGGATAGGTACAAGCCAGGCTGTGAGCAAAGTCAGTGAATTTTACCTGGAGGAGTTGGCGGGGCGAAGAGCCCAGGTTGTTTCGGAGGAATTGAAAAATGGCTTTGCATACATAGAAAGTTCCCTTGAGATATTAGATGAATCAGATTTAGAATCACAGGAGGCGCTGCGCGCATTTTTGGGAAAGGTTAAGAAATTGCATGGTGTAGATAAATTTGCACTGGTAGATGAGAACGGAAACGTTTATACGGAACACAGTACATCATCCGGTCTTAGCAGATATGACTTCCTTTCTGAGGATTTGACAGAACCTGTAATCGGCACCACCAATCTCCATGGGGCAAAAAAGCAGGTGATTCTGGCGGTTCCTGTTGAAAACGTATATTTTCAGGGATTGCAGATCAAGGTATGTTTTATCCAGATTAATATTGATGAAATGATTAGCTCCCTTTCGCTGCAGACTGGTAATAATGAAACCTACTGTGGTCTTTATTATCGTAATGGAGAAAGTCTGACAAATGAGGATTTTGGCAATTTTAAATCAGAAAATAATATTCTTTCTGCGCTGAAAGAGGCAGAGATAGACGAGAAATTCAGCTATGAGCAGTTGGAAAATGATTTTGCTGCTGGAAGATCAGGTCAGATATCGTTTAATTATTTCGGTTCCCGGGAGGATTTGTGCTATGTTCCGGTGGAAGGTACCAATTGGATGCTGACCATTCTTATTGGGGACAATGTGATCAGCGACCAGATCAGTTCCATCAGCTCCGGTATGATGAACCGCAGCATTATCCAGATTATCATTACGGTGGTGGTGATGCTTGGTGTGTTCTTAGTATTGATTCATCAGTCGAGGAAGAATGCGAGGGTCCTTTTAGATCAGGAAAAAGCAGACGGCGACAAGATAAGAGCCGCTTTTGCCCAGATTGAGAGGCAGCAGACGGCAATGGAAAATATTCATGCCGCCATGGGCTCTGGTTCGTGGAGCATGGAGTTTGATGAGAATGGAGAATTGATATCCTGCACATGGACAGATGTTTTTCGTAAGATGGTGGGATATGAGAGCCAAGAAGCATTTCCGAACAGGCTGGAATCATGGTCAGATTTGCTGTATGAGGAAGATAAAGCGCAGGTACTGAAGGAGTATTGGGATACGGTAAAGGACTATACAGGTGAGAAAACATATGATGTGGATTACCGTCTTTTGACCAGGCATGCTGGGGTAAGATGGTTCCATGCAGCTGGCAGGCTGTCTAGGCGTGAGGATGGATCGCCGATTACCTTTGTGGGGCTTTTTGTGGATATTGACGATAAGAAAAAGATGGAAGAACGCTTAAATAAGCAGAAGATCGATCTTGAGGATGCTCTTGTGGCGGCACAGCATGCCAATCGGGCAAAGACCGTTTTCCTTAACAATATGTCGCATGATATCAGAACGCCAATGAATGCCATTATTGGATTTACGTCCCTGGCGGCAACCCATATCGATAATAAGGAACAGGTTCAGGACTATCTGTCAAAGATCACCATCTCCAGTAATCACTTGCTTAGCCTGATCAATGATGTGCTGGATATGAGCCGAATTGAAAGTGGAAAAGTAAAGATTGAAGAGAAGGAAACCTCTCTCCCTGAGGTTATGCATGATTTAAAGACGATTGTACAGTCGGAAATTGCGTCTAAGCAGCTGGATTTTTATATTGATACGGCAGATGTGGTCAATGAAAATATTTTGTGCGATAAGCTTAGGCTGAACCAGATTCTGATCAACCTTTTAAGCAATGCCATGAAATTCACAAAGCCCGGCGGTATTGTAAGTGTCCGCATTTTGCAGAAGGAGAATGCGCCTGAAGGATGGGCTTCTTACGAATTTCAGGTAAAGGATACCGGAATCGGGATGAGTCAGGAATTCCTTGAACATGTTTTCGAGCCTTTTGAGCGGGAGCGGACAAGCACTATCAGCGGAATTCAGGGAACCGGGCTGGGGATGGCAATTACTAAGAATATTGTGGATATGATGGGAGGCAGGATCTTTGTCGAAAGTGAAGAAGGAAAGGGAACGACTTTTACCGTAGATTTGAAGTTCAGAACGTGTACCGGTACGGTAAGGCAGGAGGTAGTTCCAGAGCTTAAGGGACTGCGTGCTTTGGTGGTAGATGATGATTTTAATACCTGTTCCAGCGTTACACGTATGCTGTCAACTATCGGCATGCGACCAGACTGGACGACTTCCGGCAAAGAGGCGGTGCTGCGAGTTAAACTTGCTGGAGAACAGAACGATGAGTATGCTGCATACATTATCGACTGGCTGATGCCGGATATGAACGGGATTGAGGTTGTAAGACGTATCCGGAGGATTATCGGAGAGGGTAAGCCGATTATTATCCTGACTGCTTATGATTGGTCGGACATTGAAGAAGAGGCAAGGAAGGCTGGCGTTACAGCATTTTGTTCAAAGCCGATTTTCCTATCAGAGTTAAGAGAGATTTTGGAGTCTCCATTTACGGTTCAGGAAACGGAAGATTCCGTTATAGAGGAAAGTAATTTTAAAGGAAAGAAAATTCTTCTGGTCGAGGATAATGAGATTAATCAAGAAATAGCCGTAGAGATTTTAAAGGAATTAGGATTTATTATGGATGTGGCTGACGATGGTTCTGTGGCGGTGGATAAAGTAAAGGCGTCAAATCCTGGTCAGTATGATTTAATCCTTATGGATATACAGATGCCAATCATGGATGGTTATGAGGCGGCTAGACAGATAAGAGCATTGGATACGCCTGCACTTGCAAATATCCCGATTATAGCAATGACGGCGAATGCTTTTGAAGAAGATAGAAAAGCAGCGTTTGATGCTGGGATGAATGCGCATATCGCAAAGCCTATCGATACAAAGAAGCTGGTGGAATTGCTAAAAGAAATATTAAATCAATGAGTATATGCTGCGGACAATTTGAGTGCTATTGTCCGCAGTTTTTTATATAAAGATGTCTATTGAAGCGTGGCAGCTGTTGTATTTATGAAGGAATCCGCAATACCTGCCCTATGCTCAGCATATCACTGGTAAGTCCGTTCAAACTTTTGATGGCATCTACGGTGGTGCCGTATCTTCTTGAGAGGAGCCAGAGTGTGTCACCGGGGCGAACTGTATATTCTATATAGGGTCTGGTACCTGATGAGGGAATCTTTAAAGTCTGACCGACATCGATTAATGTGCCGGTAAGACCGTTTAGCTGTCTGATGGCATCTACAGTAGTTCCATATCGCTGCGCAATCAGCCATAGGCTGTCTCCCGGTTGTACGGTATATTCTGTAACGTTGGAATCGGAACCGCCGGGACCAGGCAGAGGGACGTTCTGATTGATTCCAAGATACACATTATATAATGCCTGCCAGGTAAGAGGACCTACAATTCCATCAGCATTAAGATCCATTGCCCGCTGAAAAGCGATGACTGCCTGCCGCGTACCATCTCCGAAGATGCCATCCTGGGCAGGAGCCGGAATGCCAGGGTAATATTCGGAAGCGACGTTTAAAAGATATTGCAGTGTAATGACATTTTGCCCGGATGTGCCTTGGCGGAGCAGAGCATCTGGCGGTACCGTACCGATACCGAGGGTGTTTCCTTCGCTGTTAAGCTCACCGAGCCGGGCGACGGCAGTATATAGATTGGAAATTTTATACCAGGTGGAACTGCCCACGATACCATCCGGTGTCAGGTTGAATATGCTTTGGAATTTTGTGACAGCTGCTTTTGTACTGTCTCCGAAAACGCCTGTTTCATCTGTGATAGCGGGGATGGCGGGATAATTTTGCCGTATTCTGTTTAAGTAAGTCTGAATGGTCTGCACATCAAGCCCTCTGCTTCCGACTTTTAGCGGCGTGCCGGGGTATGAGGAAAGTACGCCGGAGATGATATTTGTTTCCGTGATTTCAATATCATTAGGATAATAAGAACGCAGGATTGAAAGCGGGGAAAGCCCCTGATTTGCCAGTGTGACTGTGCCCCACTGGGAAAGCCCCTGACAGGAAACAGTGGATCCATTGCAGAAGGAAGTAAAATAAGGGGCATTCTGTCCTTGGCGTCTTACATATTCATTAAAGATTTCGTCTACAATACGGCTGATGGATTCATAAATCGGCCGTCCGTATACAAAATTCTGATCATAGGCAGTGCTGTTAGTTATGTCAAAGCTATAGCCGCGGTTTCTATACCATTCTGTATATACGCGGTTTAGGGCAAATGTGATGATGGCATAGATATTGGCTCTTAAGGAGGCGTCGGGCCAGGTGGGATATATTTCGCTGCTGGCGGCATTTTTTACATAGTCGGGGAAGCTGACCTGCACATTAGGGGCGGATGTGCCAGGGGCGCCTAAATGCACGGTTATGGGATTGGGAATCGCTACTTGGCGAAGAACGCGCGAATCGGCTACGGTGCCTTCCTGTTCGCGCATCTGATTCATGGCAACGGCGGGCTTTCCGATATAGAGTTCTGTCTGAAAAGGGCTGCGCTGCAAGTTCTGCATTGGTACAAGAGCAAGCGGCAGGAATGCCGTTTCTCCATCGTAAATTGGAATATCTGATAGGTGTAGAGAATTGAATCCATTTGCTCTTGCCAGTACATTGTAACTTATGTACGGCAGACCGGAAAAGTAAGGGTTTTGCGAAAAACGTTTATCCAGCGTTTCGAGCGGAATTTCTTTTGCTTCTCCATTTTCATCTGTCTGTAGTTCATATATGCTGTTTCCCTGATCGTCTGTCACCCTGATCTGAACGTTCCTTAACGGAACGGCATCATGGGCAGTTCGCGCCTGTATGGTCAAATAACCGATAGCCATAAATCAAATATTCTCCTTTTGACACATTGATCCTATAAATTATAAATATGTATGAAAGGTGATAACAGTTCCAATTTGTGCAGATAGAGTGTTATCAATAAGCGTATTTTGTGCTAAACTGGATAAATAGGAGGACAATGAAAGCTGGGGATAAGGGCGGGGCAGGTTATGTTTTAGCCTGTAGATGGTTTTAGGGAGGAAAACATGAGACAATATACATTGGAATGTTGTGTGGACAGTGTGGAATCTGCTTTGGCGGCGGAAGCAGGAGGGGCAGACCGGCTGGAATTATGCAGCGCGCTTATCATAGGCGGAATATCTCCGGGAATGGCTTTGTTTGAGCAGATAAGACAATGCACAAAGATTCCGGTCCGCGTACTTTTGCGTCCGCGTTTTGGAGATTTCCTTTACACGGAATATGAATTTGAGATATTGAAAAGAGAAGTGGAATTATTTCGGCAGGCAGGCGCAGAAGGAATTGTGATTGGGTGTCTTATGGAGGATGGCAGTCTGCATATGGAGCAGATGAGGGAATTGATTGCTGCGGCGGATGGAATGAAGATTACACTGCACCGCGCAATTGATGTGTCTGCTGATCCGTTGCTTGTTTATGAGCAGGCAAAGTCGCTTGGGATCGATACGATTCTGACATCAGGTCAGGAGAGCAACTGCCTTGCGGGAATACCGCTTATAAAGCGTCTGTGCAGGCTGCGGGAGGAAATGAATGGACCAAAGCTTATGGCAGGTGCAGGCGTGACACCGGATGTCATCAGGCAGTTCCTTCAAGAGACACAGGTGAAGGATTATCATTTATCTGCAAAAATAATTTTAGAAAGCCATATGCGCTACCGAAAGGAGGGCGTTCCAATGGGGATTCCTGCTATGAGTGAATACAGTATTCTAAGAACGGATCGTAAGGTAGTGGCACAGGCGAAGAAAGTGCTGACAGATTATTTCGGCGCTGAAACATCAAAAGAACAATAATGGAGAAAAGGTTGAAGAATAGTATTTTCAACCTCCTTGATTTGAGCGTCCGTTAAAGCGGACAGATGGGAGCTATAATGAAAAGTAAAGGACAAGCAGCTTTTTATGCGATAGCCGGAGGATATCTGTTGTATCTGGCATATCAGCTATTTGGAGGAAGAATGGATAACGCAGGAGAGGACTATGTGATGGCATTGCTATTTAGCATCTTTTTTGCCGTTGCTGGAACAGCAATTCTAGTTTACACAGCAATAATGTATCAGAAAATTTTAAAAAAAGAAGCGCAGGAGCTTGCAGAGCCAGAAGAGAGTGCCGAACTGAAATTGGAGGAAGAAGTACAAAAGGAAACTCCTAAGAAGGAGGAAGATCATTTGGCGGAAGAGGAGCAGTTCTGATGCGCTGGTGCAAATGACATTGCACCGAAGCGCTAAGATGGGGAGACATTGAGAAGAAAGGAAATTTATTATGAAAGAGAAATGGAACATAGAAAAGCCGGAAATCGTCATGAGGGCGCAGGAAAATCATAAGGGAATGAACTGGATCTTAGAAATCATTGTCTTCTTTGCCGTTTTCATTGTCGTTGGAATTGGGCAGCTCCTAATTATGATGCCAGGAGAAATGCTGTTGATTTCCCAAAATGCGTATTATCAGGCGGCGGAAGCAGCCGGGGATTTGGAAGGAATGGCGGAGGCGTTGGTTCAGATTGGAAGCAGCGATTTGTATATGGTGCTGACGTTGTTTTCGAATATCGGCATGATTCTGGTTGTTCTTTTGTTCTGTAAGCTGATTCAAAAAAGAAATCCAGTGACACTGGGCTTTCGGAAAAAGGGAGCTTTTAAAGAATATTTGATAGGACTTGCCACAGGATTTTTGGTGTTTTCGGCGGCTGTCCTTATTTGTGTAGTTACAGGGGCAATGAAGATAGAAGGGATTTCTGAAACTTTTGGGATTGGAATGTTTGTACTATTTATGCTTGGATTTATGATTCAGGGAATGGCGGAGGAGGTGCTGTGCAGAGGATATTTTTTAGTATCGCTGGGAAGACGTAATTCCATGTGGGCAGCAATCATGCTTAATGCACTTGCATTTGCTGCTTTGCATTTGCTCAATGATGGTATTAGTGTGCTGGCATTTGCCAATCTGGTACTGTATGGTGTCTTTATTTCTATTTATTTTATCAAAAGAGGAAATATCTGGGTGGCAGGAGGATTCCATTCGGTATGGAATCTGGCGCAGGGAAATATATATGGTATTTTAGTCAGTGGCATGGGGACTGACTGCACTTTGCTAAAAAGCATGTCGATGGAGAATATGAAAATCATAAATGGAGGTGCATTCGGATTGGAAGGAGGACTTGCAGTGACGATTGTGCTCCTCGCAGGAACGATATTTCTGGTTTTCTCTGAAGCTAGCAGCAGACAGATAAAGGAAGTACACAGAAAACATCATGCCTAAATGGGAAGCATAAACTGGGACAGAACTTCTCTTGCAACATAGAGGGTTCTGTCTTTTTTTACGGATAGTGTCCACTTTACCAAGGTGATGATTCCTTTTTCGATTTCCATACAGGTGATGCAGCGCGGATGTACGCAGCTGCCAGTATTCATATAGTAGGGGGCTGCCGGGTCGAGGCGGGGTCTGTGGGTGTGACCAGTCATCAATGGTCTTTGCATGCGCTGGGCGTAGTCGCCAAGACGCTGTTCGATTCTGTCTTTGTGTGTATAATTTTTTGCGGCGCTGGTGGGATCGAGCATGCCGAAGTGTTCTAGCGTCCTCCAGACATACCTGACAAGAAAGCGATTAAATTTCCATAAGGTTGAATTAAAAAAATCAGCCTGATGCCCGTGAGTGAGATATAATTGATAATCATAACATGTGCTTTTTAATATAATGCCCTCATAAAAAGATAGTTTTGGAAATAGAGACTGGGTGCATTGTGTGTCTGTACAGAAAAAGGAAGAGCACACAGAACTGCTGTAGCCGTGTTTTTTCTTTACCATGTCGTGATTTCCGTAGACCATATAGAGCCTGTTCTGGCGATAGAACAGAGAGAGGAGCCAGAACACATTGTTGTGTATTTCGATGATCTGGCTCATCTTTCTGTTTTCCCACAGCTCATCCCCGTCTCCAAGTTCAATATAAGTGAAACCGCGTTCGTAGTAATGAGTAAGTGCGGTATAGTAAAGGTTTTCATTTTTTAAAAAATTGTCGTTAGAGTCGCCTTTGCCCCTGTGACAGTCGCTGATAATTGCATAACGGCTGTATTTATTTAAGGGCAGTTCAGGTGCATTTTCAAAGGCGCGGGAAAGACGGGAATAATAGCTCATGGGAAAAGTCCTTTCATTTTATTTCATTTTATGCCTGCGATACCTGCGTGGTTTGAGCATCTTGCGAAAAGCAAATGGCAGGAGATAGTACAAATACAGAAGTTTATCCACCGTCGAACAAAAATAACGGGTGATACATAAAAAAATTCGACAGAAAAGACGGTTGTTCAATTGTGCCCATGCGCGGACCAGACGCTTGAAACAATGATAATGTCGATCCTGGGGACCGCCGTACTGAATGCGGACTTCATTGCCACATGCACGTATGCATTCTTTGGAAAGCTCCGTCTGGTGTAGAGCATTTAGAAAACTATGCATCATGTCGCAATCAGGAAATAGAATGGAAGTATTCAGATATAACTGTGATGGTTTTGCGAACTGTCCCATGCAAAATGCGGTAAGCCACCAGGTTTGCTTAGAAACAGACGCTATAGGTGTTTTTTCTTTTGCAAGACAGAATGAGAGGGGAAGCATGTCGCAGTCTGCTACCGCATCGAAGTGAGCATGAGATAGTTCCTTGTCTGACAGAAGATCATCGGCATAGTAAACACCTATTTCAGCTCCTGTGTTGATTCCATACTGTCCTTTCCAGAATTCAATCAGCCAGGTTCTGTTCTGATAAGGAAAATAAACCGGAAGGTAATCGAAAACCATGTTGAAAAAGGCGGCTGAACGGTCAAAAAGGGCAGTGTAGCCGACTTCTCGCTGCCAGGCATCATTTCTGGAAGAAATGATATCCTGCGATTTGTCATAACAGTATCCAAAGGGTTTTATGAGATCGTTCAGAAGTTCGCATTTTTCTATAGGAGTCATAGAACAGACCTTTTTAATCGCCCAACGCTTGCGGCAGATACCAAGTATTAAAATAAGAAGAACTGCAAAAATTACAAAAATAATAGAAAAGTACATATAATAATTCCTAAAGTATATTCTTGCTATATAATATGTAAATAGTACCATCCGGTGCGCTTGAAAAATGAAATGAATGCAGTATAATAATTAGTAAAAAGAGGAAGATGATACAAACAGATTTTTGACTGGAATGGAGGCTGATATCATGAACATTGAACAGGTTTTAGAACAGCTTGATGGACTGTTTGCGCAGCACAAGGTAGATCAGGTGGAATCTTTTTTACTTCACAGGATAAACGAAGCGACAGTGGAGCGGGACACAGGCTCACTGATAACGCTTTTGAATGAAATGATTGGGCATTATCGGGAAACAGGAGAGTTTGATAAATCCATATCTTGCTGCAGGCAGGTGTTGATCCTGATGGATGAGGCAGGACTAAAGGGCAGTGTCGCTTATGCGACTACGCTGCTGAATGTGGCAAATGCGTGCAGGGCGGCAGGGCTTTTAAGGGAATCCATGGCATATTACCAGGAGGTGAAGGCAGTCTATGCAGAAAAGTTATCCCCCACGGACTTTCGCTATGCCAGTTTATATAACAATATGAGCCTTTTGTTCCAGGAGATGGGCGATTATGAAAGTGCATGTGACTGTTTAGAACGAGCTCTCGGCATTGCATCTATGTACAGTGAAGCCCGGATAGAGGTGGCAGTGACTTATACAAATCTTGCAGCATCTTTGCTAAAATTAGGGAGATTTGATGAGGCAATCGATAACCTTAAAAAAGCATTTGCTATTTTTGAGATGGATGAAGACAGGGATTATCATTACAGTGGCGCTCTTTCCGCAATGGGCGAGGCGCAATATCTGGCAGGCAACTTAGAGGAATCTGCCCGCTATTATAAGCTGGCGCTTCATGAGATCGAGAGAAATGTCGGCAGAAACAAGGCGTATGAAATCACACTACAGAACTTAAGTGCGGTAACGGAAAAGATGCAGAGTCTTCCCGTGCGAAACAGGCATTTTGTTAACGGAATGGAATTGTGCCAGGCTTTTTATGAAGAATATGGAATCCCCATGATTCGGCAGAAATTTCCGGAATATGAACAGATGATTGCAGTTGGTCTTGTGGGAGAAGGGTCGGAATGTTTTGGTTTTGACGATCAGGTGTCACGGGATCATGATTTTGGTCCGGGATTTTGCATGTGGCTTACGGATCCAGTGTATGATGAGATCGGTGAGGAACTTCAGAAGGCATATGAGGCACTTCCTGCCACTTATATGGGGATTACCCGTTTTACTACAGTAAAGGCACAAAAGAGAGTGGGCGTTTTTAGAATCGGTGATTTTTATGAAAGTCTGATAGGACTTAGGGATGTGCCGACGACGCAGAACCAATGGCTCTTTCTTGAAGATTACAGACTTGCAACAGCGTCAAACGGTAAGGTGTTTAGGGATGATTTAGGCGAATTTTCAAGGATCAGGAGAGGTATTCTTGCCTATTATCCCGAAGAGGTGAGAATCAAAAAAATTGCCCGGGAGGCGGCATTGATGGCACAGTCAGGGCAGTATAACTATTCCAGAATGTCCGGCAGAGGAGAAAAAGTGACGGCAGCGATTGCGCTTTCGGAATTTATGAAGCATACCATGGCAATGGTTTATCTTTTGAATCGGACGTATGCCCCCTTTTATAAATGGCTGCATAAGGGAATGGAACATCTTAGGATACTTCCGGAAATCAGGGATATCTTAAATGCATTGGTAGATTTTCCGGCAGGTGATGAAAGAATTCCGCAGACCATAGAAATTATTGTTGCGCTGATCATTGCAGAAATGAAAAAGCAGGGATTGACCAGCGGGGAAGACAACTATCTGGACAACCATACAGACAAAATATTAAAAAGCATACCGGAAAAAGAGCAGGAAGATGATTCTTTTAAGGCAGCGCTTGTAAATGAGCTTGTTTCTCTGGAATGGGAGGCTTTTGATAAGGTTGAGAACGAAGGCGGAAGGGCAGAATGTCAGGATGACTGGAATACTTTTTCAATCATGCGAAAGAGCCAGTACTATACATGGACAGAGGAGATGTTAAAGAGCTATATCAGAGATTTCCATAGGGCGAATGACAGGGGAATCAACCTGATTACAGAAAAATATGGGCGGATGATGGAAAGCACTGCACCTTTAAAATATAGGCAGATCAAGGATGCTTTTCCCGAAATTCCAGAAGCAAAAAAGGAGATTATAGAAGAAATCGTCAAAATACAGGTAGACTGGATGGAAGAATTTGCAGGGAAGTATCCTAAGGCGGCAGGAAATGCGCGGAGCATCCACACGGCGCAGGATACGCCTTACAATACGTCTTATGAAACGTATCTGCGGGGAGAAGTGTCCACTTATTCTGATGAAACATTGGATTTATATGGAAGGTTCATAGCACAACTGTGCAGGGAGGATAAGAATCTTGCCCAGATGATAATGGCGAACACAGCGTTTTTCTATGGATATGCATCTTTAGACGATTTGGAAGCAAAATTGTAATCTTAAGGCACCGCCAAAATGAAGTTACCGGCATTCAGAAGGCGGATTTTGAACCATTAGGACTTGCCTTCAGAGTGCCGATAAATCATTGGAATATCCTATATAGACATGGCTATGCCGTCAGCAACAGCCTGAGCAATCTCAGAAAAGCGGCTGTCGAAAAGCAGGTTATCACGTTCTGTGTTTACGAATCCGATTTCCACAAGGATGGCAGGCATCTGAGTCTTGTTAAGAATGGTCAAGTTCTTTTGTTCATGTATGCCCTGGTTAGCAAAGCCTGTGCGCTCTAATTGGCGGTTGATATTTTCCGCCATCTGCCGGGCAGGTCCGTACGAATCATAGACCAGTGATTCAACACCTGTATATTGATTGGCATTAGGGCTGGAGTTACGGTGTATGGAAATGAAATAATCAGCGTCGGAGGCATTTCCTTCGGCGGCTTTTCTTGCCGGCGTCTCATAGACATCTTCCGTGCGCGTATAAATGACGTTTATGCCAGATTGCTGCAAAAGTTCTCCAATCGCAAGGGTAAGCCTTAAGGCATCGTCTTTCTCCATACGTTCAAGATAGGTAGCGCCGGGATCAGCGCCGCCATGTCCGGCATCTAACATAATTGTAGCCATAAAAACCTCTTTAGATGACGATTCTTATTTTATAATATGAAAAAAAGAAAAACAGGTTCCTGCAAGGTCTCTGATTTTGAAATGATACATATGCAGATGAAAGGAAGAAAAATGGAAAAGAAAGTGCGTAAATCCTATGAAATTGATATGTGTAATGGCCCATTGCTTGGCAAAATCATGCTATTTACGCTGCCTCTGATGTTGTCCGGCATCCTGCAGCTTTTGTTTAATGCCGCCGATGTCATTGTGGTGGGCAGATTTGCAGGGAATGAAGCACTTGCGGCAGTGGGGGCGACAGGGTCTCTTACGAATCTTTTAGTGAACCTTTTCATTGGATTATCGGTAGGGGCAAATGTGCTTGTAGCAAGATATTACGGAGCCAAGCAGGATGAGGAAGTAAGTCAGACGGTTCATACTTCAATCTTGGTGAGTGTGATAGGAGGAATCCTGCTTGCAATCATAGGAATTGCTGCTGCAAAACCGCTGTTGCTCATGATGGATACACCAGAAAATGTTATCCAGCATTCTGTTCTATATATGCGTATTTATTTTCTTGGAATGCCAGTGATGCTCTTATTCAATTTTGGAAGCGCCATTTTAAGGGCGATTGGGGATACAAGGCGCCCGCTTATTTATCTGATAATAGCAGGTGTTATCAATGTGCTTTTGAATCTTTGCTTTGTAATTGTATTCCGTATGGGCGTTGCAGGAGTGGCTTTGGCTACGGTGATTGCACAATGTGTATCTACGACATTGATTATCCGGTGCCTCATGCAAAGCGAAAGTAGTTTTAAAGTATGTTTTGAAAAATTGCACATGAATTGGGAGAAATTCAGGAAGATTGCCGCTATAGGCCTGCCAGCAGGAATACAGGGTTCTTTGTTCTCTATTTCCAATGTTTTGATACAATCTTCTGTTAATTCATTTGGATCTATTGCTATGGCAGGAAATACGGCAGGGAGCAATATTGAGGGATTTGTCTACACGGCGATGAATTCTGTCCATCAGACAGCGGTCAGCTTTACGGGACAGAACTTAGGAGGCAGACGATATGACAGGATCAACAAAATACTGATAGAATGCCTGCTTTTTGTGGCAGCAATTGGTCTTGTGATGGGAAATGGCGCGGTGCTGCTGGGACAGCAGATCCTTGGTTTCTATTCTACCGACCCGCAGGTTATTTCTTATGGCATGCAGAGAATGGAAATTATATGTGCCTTTTATTGTTTTTGCGGTATCATGGATGTTCTGGTAGGGTGTATCAGAGGGCTTGGGTATGCAGTGATGCCAATGATCGTATCCTTGCTGGGCGCCTGTGCATTCAGAATAGTCTGGATTTATACGGTCTTTCAGTGGGACAGGACCTTGCAAACCTTGTATATTTCCTATCCGGTATCGTGGACGCTCACAGCGATTGCCCATTTGATCTGCTTTATGGTCGTGCGTAATAAATTAAAGGAAAAGAAGGCATAAAAAGATGAATGAGAACAAAGTTTTACGAGAAAGCAAAAAATATGAGGCGGTTATATTTGATTTAGACGGAACCTTGTTAAATACCTTGGAAGATTTAATGGACAGTGTAAATTATGGATTAAAAAAATATCATATGCCGGTAAGATCACTTGAGGAGATTAGGCAGTTTGTTGGAAATGGGGTTCAAAGGCTGATTGCACGTGCAGTGCCGGAGGAAACAGATGCTGACATGTGCAGCAAGGTATTCGCCGCCTTTAAGGAGCATTATAAGGAGCACTGCAATGACAAGACGAAATTGTATCCTGGAATCCCAGAACTTCTAGCAGAGTTAAAAAGGCGAGGATTTTCAATAGCAATCGTATCCAATAAACTACAGGAAGGAGTAGATGCATTAAGCAGTCAGTACTTTCATGCATATATTGAAACCGCTATCGGAGCAAGGGACGGCATTCGGAAAAAGCCAGCGCCTGATTCTGTTCTGGAAGCGCTTAAGACTTTGAATATTCCAAAAGAAAGTGCCGTTTATGTGGGGGATTCAGAAGTAGACATTGCTACTGCCCAAAATGTACAGATGGATTGTATCACCGTGACATGGGGCTTCCGCACACGGAAAGAACAGGAGGCGGCGGGAGCATCTGTGTTTGTGGATAGACCGGAAGAAATCATACCGTTGCTATATCAAACATCTAAAAAATAATATTAAATTATGATTTAATATTTGACCGTATATCAGACTGGTTATCTTTTTACGTATTGTATAAGGATGACTGGGCTGATATTTTTTTTCAAAAATAGCCCTTGTTATGGTATTGGGACGATAGGTGTTAATAAATGCCAGGTGTATATAAGGCTGGTTTAGGGGGTTAAGTAGTTAGTCCGCACAGGATCGGTAAATATACCGACGCCGTCGCGCTTTCATTGCATATCCTGTGCTGAACCGTTACATAATTTTTATAAATATATATTGACAATATTGTATATATGCGATATATATAATATACAAGCTATTCATACCAAAAAAAGATTAGATTGAGATTTGCGGAAAACGAGGGAGATGAAAATGAATATTATCATAAGTAATTCATCGGATAAACCTATTTATGAACAAATCACTGTTCAGATTAAGACTATGATTATGAGCGGACGGTTGAAAGAAGGAGATTCCCTTCCGTCTATGCGAACTTTGGCAAAGGAGCTTCGCATCAGTGTCATTACGACTAAGCGGGCTTATGAAGATCTGGAGAAAGATGGATTTATTGCAACTGTTGTGGGCAAGGGAAGTTTTGTGAAGAAGGCAGATACAAGGCTTGTAAGAGAAGAAAAGTTAAAGCAGATTGAAGATTTGCTTAAAAACGCCGTCTCTACGGCACAGCAGAGCGGTATAGAAAGGGAAGAGCTTGAAGAGATCATCACAATGATCTATGAAGGTGAGGTCTGAACTGTGAAAGAAAAGTGTATGTGAGAGTAGAACATGTGGAAGAAGAAGGAGAAGTGGCATATGGGCATGGAAAATGCAATTTCGGTTAAAAATTTAACCAAGAAATATGAAGAATTTAAGCTAGATAACATTAGTTTTCAAGTTCCAATGGGAACCATAGTGGGATTTGTGGGAGAAAATGGAGCAGGGAAAAGTACAACGATCCGTTCTATCTTGGGGTTGATTCCGGTAGAGCAGGGAGAAATAGAAATTTTAGGGCATAAGATTAATGGAAATGAGTGTAATGCGGTCTGGAGAGAACAAATTGGCGTGGTGTTTGATGAATGCAATCTACCGATATCGTTGAAGGTCAGGGATGTTTGTCACATGATGAAGAACATTTATAAGACGTGGCAGGACGAAAAGTTTACAAATTATCTGATGCAGTTTGAAGTGCCTCTTAACAAGAAAATAAAAGATTTGTCCAAGGGAATGAAAATGAAGCTGTCCATTGCAGTTGCATTGTCCCATGACAGCAGGCTGCTTATTTTGGATGAAGCGACCAGCGGTCTTGATCCGGTTATAAGAAGAGAAATTTTAGATATTTTCAGAGAGTTTATTGAGGATGAGCAGCATACTGTTTTTATATCTTCGCATATAACATCTGATATTGAAAAAATCGCGGATTATGTCATGCTGATTCACAAAGGAAAAATCCTGTTTACCGAAAATAAGGATGAACTCTTATATAACTATGGCATTGTCAGATGCAGTAAAGAGCAGGCAGCGCTAATACCTGGGGATTTGGTTGTCGGAAAAGAGGAGAATGCATTTGAAACAAGCGTACTGGTAAAGGATTTAGAGAAAATAAAAGAAAGCACGGTCTTTCAATCAGCAGAACAAGGAAATGGAAGCAACATGGTACTGGACCGTGCAGACATAGAAGATATATTGCTTTATATTGTAAAGTCAAAGGAAAAAAGTTTTGAAAGGAAAGCGCGTTGACGTAAGCGCTTTGGAATGGAGGTAATGATGAAAGGGCTTATTTTGAAAGATTTATATCTGCTTAAAGGATTGGGGAAACAATTTGGACTGGTGTTTGGATTTTTGATGTTATGGTCGATTATGGTAAAATCATTTGAATTTTTGATTATATACGTTGTGATTATGTGTGGATCGCTGGTAATGAGCACCATGAGCTATGATGAATCCGTTTCCTTCAATAGGTTTGCCCTTACGATGCCGATTAACATAAAAACCTTGGTACGGGCAAAATATGTTCTGTTTATATTGATTCTATTGGCAGCTGCAGGTATTGGAGTTCTGCTTAATATCATTCTCCCTTCTTTTTGGAACGATTCAGAACAGGCTTTTGAGTGGAGCGGAATTGCAGCTGCCGTGGCGGTGTTTATGATGTCAAATTCCATTTCCCTTCCTGTTATGTTTAAAGTGGGGGTAGAAAAAGCAAGATATGTATACATTTTGTGCATGCTTCTTGTGGGAGGTTTTATGGCAGGGAGCGTGTTCCTCATTGAAAAGATGGGATTTTCCTTTCAGCAGCTGGAGGAAATGGTGTCAGATTTATCCATCAGTGCCCTGCTTTTTGTGATTGCTGCAGTTGCGATGGGGATTTCCTATTTTATTTCCGTGAAGGTTGCCAGCAGCAAAGAGTGGTAAGAGGTTTTTCTTGGCAGGAAGAGAAAAAATTGTTATAGTTATAGGAGGGTCGCAAGGGGGCAGGATTGACAGAACAAGGAGTGGATGCAATGGAAGAGGATACTTTGTATGTGAGTGATTTAGATGGGACGCTTTTAAATTCCAGGGATGAAATTAGCGAGTATAGTCTTCAAGTGATCAATGGATTGATTGAAAAGGGAATGAAATTTACTTATGCGACGGCGCGGTCGCTGTCATCGGCGTCTAAGGTGGCGAAGGGGCTGACGGTGCATATTCCGGTCATTATTTATAATGGAGCATTTATTGTGGAGGCGGATACGGGGAAGATACTGTATTCCACTGGCTTTTTGAAACAGGAGCAGCAGTTTGCGGCAAAGCTTTTAAAGGAGTCAGGATTATCACCGCTGGTTTATACTTACCGGGATCATCAGGAAAAGGTCTTGTGGGATCCGGTACACGAAAATGAAGGCGTCAGACATTATCTTACTGCAAGAAGGGGCGATAAGCGGATGGAGCCTGTGAAGGAAGGGGAGAGTGTTTATCAGGGCGACATATTTTACTTTACCTGCATCGGCGAAAAGGCGCAGCTTAAGGGAGCCTATGAGCGCTTGCAGAATGATACGCGGTTTCGGGTTACTTTTCAGAAAGAATTGTACAGACCGGAATACTGGCTGGAGATCATGCCTGCAAAGGCATCAAAAGCAGTCGCTATTAAAGAACTTAAGAAAATCTGGAATTGCAATAGGGTCGTTTCTTTTGGGGATGCAGTAAATGATATTCCCATGTTCGAGATTTCTGACCAGGCATATGCTGTGGAAAATGCAGTGGAGGAATTAAAGAAGTATGCCACAGATGTAATCTTATCTAATGAGCAGGACGGAGTGGCAAAATGGTTGCTGCAGCGGTCTTGCTCTGCTTGATGTTTATAGATTGAATTTGTATAATAGATGGGAAAAGTAATTTGATCAGGGGTTGTTTACGTGAAATTAAATGGAGATTTAATAAATATGGATTACTATAAAGTGAGAAAGCTTGAACATATAAAGGAGATTAAGGTACAGGTGCCAGGTTCAAAGAGCATGACAAATCGTGCGCTTCTTCTTGCTGCATTGTCAAATTATAGATGCACGCTCCGCGGAGTTTTATTCAGTGATGATTCCAGAGCATTTCTGGACAGTCTTGAAAAGTTGGGATTTGAAGTGGAGGCGGACGAAGGAACAAAGGATGTGATCATTCAGGGAACGGGGGGAAGAATTCCCCGCTCACATGCATCCATTGATGTGCGCAGTGCAGGTACGGCGGCAAGATTCTTGACGGTTATGCTGGCGCTTTCAGGGGGAGAATATGAACTCTCGGCATCACCCCAGATGTGCAGGCGTCCTATGCAGCCTCTTTTGGATCTTTTAAAGAATGCTGGAGTTAAATTTACTTTTAAAGGTGAGGACGGTCACTTTCCGTTCGTTATGAAATCTTATGGAATTCTTCTAGATGAGGTTTCTATTGATACAGGAATCAGTAGTCAGTTTGCCAGTGCGCTTTTAATGTCAGGGGTACTGCTTGAAAATGGGCTTAGGCTGAATTTATTAGGCGATCGGGCAGATGGGGCGTATATCAGGATGACCATTGCAATGATGGAACAGTTTGGTATTCCCGTTAATCGAAAGGGCAATGTCTGTGAAGTTCCGCATATGGAGTCGTTTGGACTTGAAGAATATCAGATAGAGCCAGATTTGTCTGGTGCATGTTATTTCTATGCAATGGCGCCTTTGCTGAAAACAGATGTTATTGTGAAAAATGTACATAGAAACTCTCTTCAGGGAGACATTAAGTTTCTGGAAGTTTTGCAGGATATGGGATGCGGTCTTGTCGATCAGGAGGAGGGAATGCTGGTGGAGGGAAGCAATCTTACGAAATATCCGGGCATGGATCTTTCCATGAAGGACTTTTCAGACCAGACCATGACGATGGCGTCTTTAGCGCCTTTTGCTGAAGGACCTGTCTTGATTCGTAACATTGGTCATATCCGGCATCAGGAGACGGATCGGATAAATGCGGTTTTAACCGAACTACAACGTATGGGAATACGGTGCGAAGAAGTACCGGAATATGATGGGATCAGGATTTTCCCAGGACAGGTAGCGGAATGTGAAGTTGATACGTATGATGATCACAGAATGGCAATGGCATTTACCTTAATTGGATTGAAAACGGGAAAGATCACGATTAAAAATCCAGCATGCTGTAAAAAGACGTTTGAAAATTATTTTGATTTGATTGAAGAATTGTGTGGATCATTGCCGCCTAAAGGATGAATTTGACTGTATGGAAATAGCAAGAGTTGCTATAAAGAGCGGCCTGTAAAAGACCGCATTTGATGTTTGAGGATTTAGAGAGATGGAAAGTAATCGTAATAGGAATATGGATGCATCTTACGAGCGCGTACTTTTAGTGGGTGTGGATGACGGAACAAGAAAAGAAGATTTTGCGTCTTCCATGGAAGAATTGAAAAGCCTTGCAAAGGCATGCTTTATGGAACCGGTAGGAGCCATTACGCAAAAGATGGAATGCATCAACAAAGGATTATACATTGGAACCGGAAAGGTAAAAGAGGTAAAGGAGGCGGTAAGCCTCCTTGAAGCAGTTTTGGTGATATTTGATGATACACTTACGCCGTCCCAGCTTCGTAATCTACAGACGGAACTTGGCGTGCCGATTCTGGACAGAACCTCCTTGATTCTGGATATCTTTGAGACTCGTGCAAGAACCAGGGAAGCGAAGCTGCAGGTAGAATCAGCAAAATTAAAGTATCTACTTCCAAGGCTGGTGGGCATGCATGAAGCGCTCACAAGGCAGGGCGGCACCAGCGGAAGCATGAGCAGTCGTGGAGCCGGAGAGAAAAAGTTAGAGCTTGACAGGCGGAGGATAGAACATCGCATATCAGAGCTAACCCGAGAGCTTGAAGAGGTTGTTAGGGAAAGGCAGGTGCAGCGCAAAAAGCGGCAGGATGCAAGGGAGCCTCTTGTTGCGCTGGTGGGATACACAAATGCAGGAAAGTCTACCATTATGAACGCAATGATTGATCTGTATGGGATGGATCAGGAAAAGAAGGTTTTGGAAAAGGATATGCTGTTCGCTACGCTGGATACGACGGTGAGAAGCATCAGGACGGGAAACAACAAAGATTTTCTTCTTTCAGATACAGTAGGCTTTCTTCACAGACTGCCCCACAGCCTGATTAAAGCGTTTCAATCCACCTTGGAAGAAGTGTTAAATGCAGATTTACTTCTTCAGGTGGTGGATTATTCAGATTCCCGATACAGGGAGCAAATGGATACCACATGGCAGACGCTTAAGGAATTGGGTGCTGGAAGTATACCGATGATTACGGTATTCAATAAAGCAGACCGTTTGGAAGAGCCGGTAAGATACCCGCAGATAGTGGGGACGGACAAAATCTATATTTCTGCAAAGGAACCGGAGTCGCTGGGGCTTTTGACGTCGATGATATTGGATAAAGTATATGCAGAATATACCTTGGCGGAATTTTTGATTCCTTATGAAAAAGGGAGTATAACTTCCTTTTTTATGGAGCACTCGCATATCATAAGCCAGGAATATGACGAAAAGGGAATACGGATCAAGACAAAGTGTCATAAAGCAGACAAAGATAAATATCAGACATATCTCATCTAATCGCTTGTAAGTGGATGCTTGTAGCAGAGGATAAGCAGAAAGGCAATGGTATAGCAATGGATAAAGAAAGATTGAATAAATATTTAGCATCCTGTGGTGTCTGTTCCCGAAGGGAAGCGGACCGGCTGATTGAAGAAGGCAGGGTAACAGTCAATGGGGAAAGAGCAGCAACTGGCATGCAGGTCGGCGAGGAAGATCACATTTTTGTGAATGGCAAAGAGATACATGGAAAGAATAAAAAAGTGGTACTGGCGTATTACAAGCCGGTAGGCGTCATTTGTACGGAAAAGGATCGGTTTGCGGATAAAAAAATTACCGATATGGTGAAGTTCCCGGTCAGAGTGACCTATGCAGGCAGGCTGGATAAGGACTCGGAAGGGCTTATTCTTCTTTCCAATGACGGCGCGCTGATTGACGCCATGATGCGGGGAAGCGCTGGTCATGAAAAAGAGTATGTGGTTAAAGTTAATAAAGAAATTTCAGAGGATTTTATCCAAAAGATGGAAGCAGGGGTTTATCTTACAGAGCTTGCCATCAAAACAAAGCCTTGCAAATTGGAAAAAATAGGAAAGTTTACATTTAAAATCATTTTGACCCAAGGAGTTAATAGGCAGATTAAGCGTATGGCAAAGGAAATGGGGTATCACGTAGTTGCAATTAAAAGAATCAGAGTTATGAATGTTACGCTTTCAGGGCTTACCCCAGGGCAGTATAGGCAGCTTTCGGGGACAGAATTACAGTTGTTATATAATTCTTGTTTTGGAGAAAACAGCAGCAAAAGCACAAAATATTGTGCAGGTAAAAAATAGATATAGTGGAAAAGGATTTTTTGGCGTTTTTGTGGACAAAGGCTGGTGAATGCTAATAATCGATAATAAATAATTATAAAAACAGATATTTTTTATTAGAAACAGGTTTTATTTAAAGCGTTGCTGAAAGGGTTAATGCGCTTATTGAAGGAAAACTTGCAGAATCGGAGGCTGGAAATAATGGAAAACCATAAAAAGAGGTGCGAAAAACTGGTAAGACAGTTGAATGAGGCGTCAGAGGCTTACTATAATGGAAAAGAAGAGATTATGTCCAATTATGAGTGGGATGCCCTGTTTGATGAACTTGTTTCTTTAGAAAAGGAGACAGGATATATCCTGCCGGACAGCCCTACCCAGAATACAGGAATAGAAGAAAACAGTGGAGAGAGAGAAGCTCATGAGTTTCCGGCACTTTCTTTAGCAAAAACGAAGCAAGTATCGGAACTACAAAAGTGGGCGGAGGATAAACGTATCTGGCTTTCCTGGAAACTGGACGGTCTGACATTGGTTCTTACCTATGACGAAGGGAAATTAACGAAGATTCTTACCCGTGGCAACGGAACCACTGGAACCAATATTACTTATTTAAGAAAATCCATAAAAGGATTTCCGCTTGAGATAACCTTTAAGGGGCACTTAGTGGTGCGCGGAGAGGCGACCATATCCTATACGGATTTTGAACTGATTAACGATACCATTGAAGATGATGATGAAAAATATGCGAATCCAAGGAATCTGGCATCGGGAACCTTAAGTCTGGATGATCCGGAAAAAGTGAAAGAAAGACGGGTCCATTTCCATGCTTTCACCCTTGTTTATCTTGAGAAAGAAATAAAATCATGGGGAGATAGAATGGATTTTCTTGAAAAAGAAGGCTTTGCTGTAATAGACAGGGAAGCATTTGACGCACAGTCGCTGCCGGAGGGAATCGACAGATGGACAAAAAAAGTAGAGGCAGGAAAGATGGATATCCCAGTGGATGGTCTGGTGATTTGTTATGATGATACGGAATATGCTGCCTCTGGCAGTGTGACCGGGCATCATGCAACCAAGGCTGGATATGCTTTTAAATGGCAGGATGTGTCTGCCCAATCAGAGCTTTTGTATGTGGAATGGTCCTGTGCGGCATCCACGATTTCTCCGGTTGCAGTGTTCAAACCGGTTTCTTTGGAGGGAACCACAGTATCCCGCGCCTCTTTGTGTAATATCAGTGAGATGGAGAGGCTTGGAATAGGGGAAAAATGTACATTAGAAGTAATTAAGGCAAATAAAATTATCCCTAAGTGTATTTCTGTGAAACATGCAGAAGGAACATTTCAGGTCCCGGAAACCTGCCCTGTTTGTGGCGCTGGGACGCAGATCCGCATCAGTCCCAAAAGCAACACCAAGACGCTGCACTGTACCAATCCCGACTGTACGGCGAAGCATGTCAAGAAATTCACGCGCTTTGTCAGCAAGTCAGGAATGGACATTGACGGGTTGTCTATACAGACGATGCTGAAATTCATGAACGAAGGATTTCTCAAAGAATTTGCAGATATTTATCACCTTTCGGAGCATGCGGAGGTGATTAGGCAGATGGAAGGATTTGGGGAGAAATCCTGTGCCAATATGATGAGGGCGATTGAAAAGAGCCGACAGGTGAAACCGGTCAATTTTATTTACGCCCTGTGCATTCCCATGATTGGGATCGATGCAGGCAAAAAAATCATAGCAAAAGATGGCTTTGAGGGATTTCTCGAGAGATTAGAGCAAAGAAAAGGATTTGAGGATATTGACGGCATTGGACCTGAAAAGTCTGGTTCTGCCATGGAATGGTATGAAGATGACAAAAATCAATCTTCCTTGAAAGCATTGCTAAAAGAGGTTACAATAGAAAAAGTGGATTTGCCGTCTGACGTATCAAAGAAATGTGCGGGACTGACCTTTGTGATTACAGGAGAAGTGCATCATTACAAGAACAGAGATGCATTTAAAGCTTATGTGGAAAGCGCTGGAGGAAAAGTGACAGGAAGTGTGACATCTAAGACCAGTTATCTGGTGAACAATGATGCAGAATCGTCTTCTTCCAAAAATCGGAAAGCAAGGGAGCTCGGCATTCCAGTCATTACGGAGGATGCATTTTTAGAACAGTTTGGAGAAGCATAATGATGCCAGACCAAATAGTTTATGTTGAAATGAAATGGAGTAAAAGCGTATGCCTATAAAAGTTCAAAGCGATCTGCCAGCAAAAGAGATTCTGGAAAATGAAAACATATTTGTCATGGATGAATATCGTGCGATGCATCAGGACATCCGCCCTCTGCAGATCGGCATCTTAAATCTGATGCCGGTAAAGCAAGATACGGAACTGCAGCTTCTGCGCGCATTGTCCAACACCCCTTTGCAGATTGATGTGACATTCATGAAAATGAACAGCCATGTTTCATTAAATACACCCATTCAGCACTTGAACAGATTTTATAACACCTTTGACGAATTGAAAGAGAAAAAATTTGACGGTCTTATCATCACAGGAGCGCCGGTGGAACAGATTTCTTTTGAGGAGGTGGATTACTGGGAGGAGCTTTGCGAAATCATGGATTGGACAAAAACACATGTTATGTCTACGCTTCACATCTGTTGGGGGGCACAGGCAGGGCTTTATCATCACTTTGGTCTGGAAAAGCAGCTGCTTTCCGAAAAGTTGTTCGGCGTTTATTCCCACAAAGTGATGAACCGAAAGGTTCCTCTTGTGAGAGGGTTTGATGATTATTTTATGATACCCCACAGTCGGCATACGGCAGTGCGTGTTGAGGATATACATAGCTGCAGGGAATTGACGGTGCTGGCGGAATCGGAGGAGGCGGGCGTGCTCTTATGCATGACAGAAAACGGAAAGCAGATTTTTGTCATGGGACACCCGGAGTATGACAGATATACCCTGCACAATGAGTATATGCGCGACAAAAACAAGGGATTGCCTATACAGATGCCGGTAAATTACTATCCGGGAGATGACGATACCAAAAGACCGAATCTACAGTGGAGATCCCACAGCAATAATCTGTATTCTAACTGGCTCAATTATTATGTATATCAGGTGACGCCGTATGAACTGTAAGGAAGACGGCTTGAAAGCAGGATGAAAAGAGCAGTGAACATTCTATTTCCTAATCAGGAAAGAATGTTTCACTGCTTTTTTTATTTAAGGATGTATCGCGAAGCGCAGCATCCGATTTTTGCTCTAAATTCGTTTGCATTCGTGATATTGCATAAATTTAAATTGTAGTTTTGGGCAATTAAGACGAAAAGAGGAATTTGCATTACTTTTTGGTATATTTACTATGAATTTAGTAATTTAGTCAATAATATATAATTAAATTTGCAAGTAATTAAAGAAAAAATCAACTAAATTTAGAAAAATGTGGAGAGGAAGGAAGAATATGGCAATAATTAAGCTTGGTTATGCGCCGACAAGAAGAAGTATCTTTAGTGCACCAGACGCATTGAAATACAGGGGATTGACGGCAGAACGCTTAAAGGAACTCGAGATCGATTTTGTTGATATTGATGACATTAACGAGGAAGGACTTCTTTATGATGATGTAGATGTAAGGAAGATTGCGGATAAGTTTAAGGCAGCCGGAGTGGACGGCTTATTCTTACCACATTGTAATTTCGGAACAGAATATGTCTGCGCGAGGCTGGCGAAGGAGCTGGATGTACCTGTGCTTTTATGGGGCCCTTTGGATGAAAGACCAAAGGAAAACGGGGAACGGTTAAGAGATACCCAGTGCGGGCTGTTTGCCACCGGAAAGGTTTTACGGAGGTTCCAGATTCCATTTACTTATATGACGAACTGCCGCCTTGAGGATCCGGTCTTTGAAAGAGGCGTAAGAGATTTTCTTGCGGTATGTAATATCGTAAAAACCTTCCGAAATATTAGGATTCTTCAGATATCTACCAGACCTTTTGACTTCTGGACAACCATGTGCAATGAAGGAGAGCTTTTAGAAAAGTTCAACATTCAGTTAGCGCCGGTTCCAATGACAGAATTGATGCAGGCAGTGAATGCCGCAAAGCAAGAGGGCACAAGAATCAAGGAAATCCTTGCTTACATAAAGGACAACATGACGGTGGAAATCAAAGAGCAGGAGGTTTTGAGCGTAGCGGCGCTGGCGGCGGCAATGGAAGAACTGGTTTCAAAATATGGATGCCAGGCAGCGGCGATTCAATGCTGGAACGCGCTTCAGACGGAATTAGGAATCATGCCCTGCGCCGCCAATGCGATTTTAAATGAAAGAGGCATACCTGTAGTGTGTGAAACAGATATTCACGGAGCGATTACTGCATTGCTGGTGGAAGCTGCGGGAATGGGAGAGAGGAGAAGCTTCTTTGCTGATTGGACCATAAGGCATCCTGATCTTGAAAATGGAGAGCTGCTGCAGCACTGCGGTCCATGGCCGGTTTCTGTGGCAAAAGAAAAGCCAAGACTGACCTATCCCCTTGCTTTTGATTATCCGGGAAGTCTTACTGCTGAAGCAAAGCACGGCGAAGTGACGTTATGCCGATTTGACGGTGATAATGGAGAATACTCACTGCTATTGGGAAATGCAAAAGGGGTGGAAGGACCTAAGGGGATGGGCACCTATCTCTGGGTAGAGGTTGAAAATATGAAAAGGCTGGAGGCAAAAATCGTGGAAGGTCCCTATATCCATCACTGCGTAGGCATTCATAAGAATGTTGTCCCGGTATTATATGAAGCATGCAAATATATTGGTGTGAAACCAGATCTGTATGATCCGGTTGAAGAGGAGGTCAAAGCATACTTAAGGGGAGAAATCAGGAGGTGAGATTATGGAAAATTTAAAAGCGCTTGCATATAAACTGCGGGAAGATGTGGTTGATATCATTGCAGAGGGAAAGGCAGGTCATATCGGCGGTGATATGAGCATGATGGAGATTCTGACAGAGCTTTACTTTGAGCAGATGAACATCGGACCGGAAAATTGGGAAGACCCAGACAGGGACAGATTTGTCTTAAGCAAAGGGCATTCAATGGAAGCTTATTATGCAGTGCTTGCGGAAAAGGGGTTCCTTGATAAAGAGGATGTAATAGCAAATTTCAGTAAATTTAAATCCAAATACATAGGGCACCCCAATAACAAGCTTCCGGGAATCGAAATGAACTCCGGTTCTTTAGGACATGGGCTGCCGACAAGCGTTGGGATGGCGCTGGCGGGAAAGAAAAATGGACAAAGCTACAGAGTATACACCGTTATGGGAGACGGGGAACTGGCAGAAGGATCTGTCTGGGAAGGCGCTATGGCAGCAAGTCATTATAAGCTGGATAATCTGTGTGCTGTGGTAGATCGGAATCGTCTGCAGATTTCAGGAAAAACGGAAGAGGTCATGGGACAGGATGACTTGCAGGAGAGATTCCGCGCTTTTGGATGGCATGTGGTCAATGTGGAAGATGGCAATGATATTGCGCAGTTAAAAGAAGCTTTTGAGGAGGCGAAACAGATAAAGGGAAAGCCGACGCTTCTTATTGCGAATACCATAAAAGGAAAAGGCTCACCTGTTATGGAAGATAAAGCGGGCTGGCATCATAAGGTTCCAAATGCGGAAGAAACAGAGCAGATAAAGCGGGATTTGAAACAAAGAAGAAAGGAGGCGCTTTATGAATAAGATTGCAAACAAGCAGGTGATCTGTGAAGTACTCCTTGATGCGGCGAAGGAAGATGAAGATGTTATGGTTCTGTGCAGCGATTCCAGAGGGAGTGCTTCCCTTACTTACTTTGCAGATACATTGCCGGAGCAGTTTGTGGAGGTTGGAATTGCGGAACAAAACCTGGTGAGCATTGCAGCTGGGCTTGCGAGATGCGGAAAGAAGGCATATGCAGTTTCGCCGGCGAGCTTTTTGTCCACCAGAAGCTATGAACAGTGCAAGGTGGATGTATCCTATTCCAATACGAATGTCAAGCTGATTGGTATCAGCGGAGGGGTAAGTTACGGCGCATTGGGGATGAGCCATCATTCTGCTCAGGATATTGCGGCAATGGCAGCGATTCCCAACATGAGAGTGTACCTTCCAAGTGACAGGCACCAGACAAAATGTCTGATACAGGCTCTTTTGCAGGATGAAAAACCTGCCTACTTAAGAGTAGGAAGGAATGCAGTGGAGGATGTTTACGGGGAGGGAAAGGTTCCCTTTGAGATGGATAAAGCTACGGTGATTGCAGAGGGGACGGATGTCGCCATCATCGCCTGTGGGGAAATGGTAAACGCTGCAGTAGGTGCGGCAAAGATTCTGCGGGAAAAAGAGATTTCGGCAGCCGTGCTTGATATGTACTGTTTAAAACCCCTTGATCGAAAGGCCGTCATCCGGGCAGCAGAGCGGGTGAAGGTGGTGCTTACGGTAGAAGAACATGCCCCCTACGGCGGTCTCGGCGCTATGGTCAGCCAAGTAGTAAGCGGGAACTGCCCGCGAAAGGTAATTAATCTTGCATTGCCGGATGCACCAGTCGTCACGGGCAGTTCCAGAGAAGTGTTCGATTATTACGGACTAAATGCAGAGAATATTGCAAAAACAGCGGAGCGTGCATTAGAGGATGTGTAGATACATAGTAGCGGTGGATCAAAGCACCCAGGGAACAAAAGGTCTGCTGTTTGACCAGGATGGGAGAATGCTGGCGAGGGCTGACCGGCAGCATAAGCAGATTATCAATGACAGTGGGTGGGTTGAACATGACTTAGAAGAAATATTAAGAAACACCATTTTAGTATGTAAAGATGTGATTGAAAAAGCGGGAATCGACAGCAGAGCCATTGAAGCTATGGGAATTTCTAATCAGCGTGAAACTTCAGCAGCTTGGGACAAAGAGACGGGAAAGCCGGTTTGTAATGCAATTGTATGGCAATGTGCGAGAGCACGGCAGATATGTGATGCCCACAAGAAGGAAGCAGAAGAAATTCGTCTGAAGACCGGACTGACCCTGTCGCCTTATTTTCCGGCTTCCAAGTTTGCATGGATCATGAGGTATGTTCCGGAAGCAGGGGAGCTGGCAGATCAGGAAAGACTTGCCTTGGGGACGGTGGACAGCTGGCTGATTTATCGTCTTTCCCACGAAAAGAATTTTAAAACAGATTATTCCAATGCCTCACGTACGCAGCTTTTTCATATTGGAAAATTGTGCTGGGATGAGGAAATCTGCAAAAGCTTTGGCGTGCCTGTGCAGGCGCTGCCGGAAGTGTGTATGTCGGATTCCTGTTTTGGAACCACGGATCTAGGAGGGATCCTTCCAAAACGGATTCCAATCATGGGGGTTCTTGGAGACAGTCATGGTGCACTATTTGGGCAGAACTGTAGGAAAAAAGGAGAACTGAAGGCTACCTATGGGACAGGTTCCTCTGTCATGATGAATCTGGGAGATGAGATGGTGATAGGCAGTCCGGGCGTTGTGACCAGTCTGGCATGGGGCAGAAAACAGAAGATAGAATACGTACTGGAAGGAAATTTAAATTATACGGGAGCTTCCATCAGATGGTTAAAGGATATTTCCCTGATTAGCAGTGAAGAAGAAACCAGCTGGATGGCACAGCAGGCATATCCCAAGGACCGTACCTATTTTGTACCTGCTTTTACAGGGCTGGGAGCGCCTTACTGGGACGCAAAGGCGACAGGTCTTTTGACGGGGATTACCCGAACGACAGGGAAGAATGAAATTGTGAAGGCATGCCTTGACAGCATTGCGTATCAGATTACCGATTTGATCCGGCTCATGAGGCAGGAATCGGGCAGCGAAATCAGAGAAATAAAAGTGGACGGGGGTCCTACAGCAAATGTTTATCTGATGCAGTTTCAAAGCGATATGGCGGAGGCAGCGGTCAGAATACCGGAGCTTGAAGAATTGTCAGGCATGGGAGCTGCCTATCTTGCAGGGATTGCGGCTGGCATATATGACGAGGAAAAAATATTTGACCATGTTTCCTACAGCAGCTTTCATCCAAAGATGGAAATGGAAAAAAGAAACAGTCTACAGCAGGGATGGCAGCAGGCGATTGCGCAGGTGTTGGCACATGGCGGCAGGCAGGAGGGGTTATATGGAACATGAAATTTTACTGGATATATCGCATGTATCAAAAAGTTTTGGATTGACCCGTGCATTGAAGGATGTTTCCTTTCAGGTTCGAAAGGGGGAAGTGAGAGGAATCATAGGAGAAAATGGTTCGGGAAAAAGCACCATATCCAATATCATTGCCGGGGTATATGGCAAAGATGAGGGAAAGATTTTCCTTGACGGAAAAGAACTTCAAGCTGCATCGGTTGTGGAGGCGGAAGCAGATGGAATCTCATTAATCGTTCAGGAGATTGGAACGATAGGGGATATTTCTGTTGCATCCAATATTTTTCTTGGGAATGAAAAGCGGTTTGGAAACAAAGGAATGATCAGCTACCGGAAAATGAATCGGGAAGCGAAAGCGGCACTGGAGTTGATTGGCATTAACACCATTTCTCCGGAAGCAAAAACAGACTCTTATAATCTGGAAGAGCGCAAAATCATAGAAATTGCAAAAGCGTTTTATACCCATCCGCAGTTATTGATTGTGGATGAAACTGCAAATGCACTATCGTCCCATGGCCGTTCGATTCTTTATGCTGTAATAGAAGAGGTAAAGAAATATGGCGGAACGGTATTATTTATTACACATGATCTGGAGGAATTGGTCAAAATATGTGACAGCGTAACGATTCTTCGGGACGGGATTTATATTGATACCTGCTATGGCAAAGATATGGTGATCAATGAACTGAAGGTTAAAATGGTAGGAAGAGAAATGAGTGATCACTATTATAGGTCGGATTTGGAGGCAAGCTGTGGCGTGCAGGTGGTCATGAGCCTTCAGAATATTTTTACCAGTGCACTGAAAAATATCAGTTTAGAATTGCATGAGGGTGAAATTTTAGGGATCGGAGGCTTGTCAGACTGCGGAATGCATGAATTAGGCAGGCTGATGTTTGGTCTGGATCAGCCGTATTCCGGAAGGATTATACTAAACGGAAAAACACAGAAACTTCAAAGTCCAGTAAAGGCAATTAAATGCGGTGTGGGATATGTTTCAAAGAATCGGGATACAGAGGCGGTCATCCTGCAGGACAGTGTCAAAAATAATGTGTGTCTGTTAAGCTTAGACAAAATTTCGCAGTTGGGATTTGCCACTCCGGTAAAAGAAAATGCTTTTGCAGATCAATGGATCGATAAGCTGAAGGTCAAGGTGAACAATCGGGGAGAATATGTGGCATCGCTAAGCGGAGGAAACAAACAGAAGGTTGTTTTGGCAAAGTGGCTTGGAAGGGGGGCTAAGATATTGATCCTTGACTGTCCCACCAGAGGAATTGATATTGGCGTGAAAGAAGCGATTTATCACTTGATGGAAGAATTGAAAGCACAGGGAACCGCGATTTGTCTGATTTCGGAGGAATTACCTGAACTGATTGGAATGTCTGACAGGGTTTTGATTATGAAGGATGGAAAAATCGTCTGTGAGACGAAGCGGGGACCGGAAATCACAGAATCACTGCTGATTAAGGAAATGATTTAAGGAGGGATGGGTGAGAATGAAATCAAAAAGCAATAAAAAAGGAATGGAACTTTTTATTAATCTTTTTCCCTTTATCAGTCTGCTGGTTGTGTTTATTGGATTTGCACTGTTAAGTGGCGGACGTACATTAGACATAAATAATTCCCGCAAGATCTTTGAACAGTCCTTTTCGCTTCTTATCGTAGCTGGGGCAGCGGTTTTTCTACTTTCACTAAATTGCCTGGATATGTCTGTGGGGGCAGCTGTCGGCATGGCAGGAGCAGTGGCGGCGCTGGTGTCAAAGCAAAGTATTCCGCTAGCCTTCTTGGCGGCGCTTTTAATTGGTCTTTTGATTGGGCTTATCAATGGCGTTCTGCATGGCGTGTTGGGGATCAATGCGATGATTGCAACACTGGCAATGTCTTTTATATTAAGAGGTATTTTGCTGATTGTGTGTAAATCAGGAACACTGGGAATCGCGGTAAAAATGTATGATTTGGATCATATTGGGCTGAAGGTGGCTGTATGCCTTATATTGCTTGTAGTTGCATGGCTCTTTTTTCAATTCCACAGCTATGGGAAGAAATGCAGAGCGGTAGGAGCCGGTGAAACGGCAGCAGTGCAGTCGGGTATTCCAATAGCGCTTATCAAAGTGATCAGTTACCTGCTGATGGGGGCTGCGGCTGGAATTGCCGGTTTCTTTACCGTCATCCGTACTGGAGCTGCTATGTACAACACAGGGAATATGGTGGAATTTGATATTCTGATAGCATTGATCTTAGGCGGGATGCCCATCAATGGCGGGGCTGATTCCAAGTTCAGGAGTGCGGTAATCGGAGTTTTGATACTTGGCATTTTAAATAATGGGATGGTCTTGCTGGGACTAGATACCTATCCCCAGCTGATCACGAAAGGAATTATTTTTATTCTTGTTCTTGCGTTGACTTTTACCATCAGGAATAAGATCAACAGCAGTAAAAAAGTGGCATAGATCCTACTTTCTGCTTATAAGGGCGGAAATAGAGATAAAAAAGGAGGAAGAACAAATGAAAAGAAAAAGTGTTAAACGATTGATGACCTTGCTTGTAACCGCATCCATGCTGATAGGGGTGGTTGGCTGCGGCAGTGCAGGAGGAAGCAGCGGAGGCGGATCTACAAGTGATGCCCAGAGTGAAACGAAAGAAGCGGTGGAGGAGACCAGCCAGGCAGCAGAGGCGGGAAATGATGTAGAAGCATCAGAAGAAGCGCCTGCGGCAGAAAGCGACATTAAGCTTGGACTTACGATTTATTCCACAACGGACGCAACAGCAGGACCTGTCGTCAGGAATATGCAGACAGCATGCGACGGCATGGGAGCAGAATTGGTTATTGCCACAGACGACCAGAATCTGGAAAAAGAAATCACGAATATTGAAAATCTGATTTCAAATGGATGCCAGGCAGTTTTCTGTCTTCCTTATTCAGATGATTCGATTCCGAGAATTGCAAAGATCTGTGAGGACGCTGGTGTATATTTTGGATTTTACTGGTATGACCTGTCCAATGAAGAGACCCATGATGTGTGCTATGCATCTGAATATTTTTTAGGAAATATTTACGAGGATGATGTGTGGTCAGCTTATACGGCAATGAAGACCTTGAATGAAGCAGGCGCTTCCCACATTGGTATGTTTGGTCTGCCCACAGGCCGTACTACGACAACCAAGCGTGACACAGGAATTGCACAGGCATGTGAAGAATTTGGTATGGAGATTCTGGTTGAGGACAGAGTAAATACCAATACTTCAGATGACGCTGCATCCTCTGTTGAATCGATGGTTTCCGCTTACCCTGATTTGGACGGAATTGTGATTGCGGGAATGACGCAGACTTGCCTGCCCGGCGTAATCCAGTCGCTTCAGAATTTAGGGATGACAGATAAAGTGAAGGTTTCCTGCATCGATTTTAATGAGAATCAGACAGAATACTTTGAAAAAAATTCTGTAAGTGGTGTAATCGGCGGTCACTTTACAGGAGGTGCGTGGCTGGCTGTTCTGGCAATCAATAAGCTGCAGGGTACACCGCTTATTGAGGAAGCTGTTTCCATCAAGGATGAATTCCTTGTTCTGCAGTCAGCGGATGATGCAAAAAATTATGATGCACATCTTTATGACGAACTTCCGTATACCGCAGAAGAGTATGCGCAGATGTCCAAAAAGATCAACGAAGCCTTTACATATGATGATCTGCTCAAAATCGTAGGTGCTTACAGTATTGAAGATGTAATGACGCGTCATGGCGCGCAGTAGGTAATAAAAGCTGAAAAACGATGACAGCCTGCTTTTAGGAAAGGATTTGTATGAATAAGAAGATTATCAATAAAGTGGTGGTCGTTATGGTACCGATTGCTTTGTACTTGTTTTTTCTAATTTTAAGACCAAAGTCATTTGGAAAAATAAACACGGTTTACATTATATTTACCCAGTCGTTTATAACATGTATGATTGCATGGGGAATGCAGTATCTGGCGAAGATGGGGGAGTTTGACCTAGCGCTGGGGGCAGAGATGCTTCTGGACAGTATCATAGCCGCCTTGCTAAGTACGCGCTTTGGGATTGCAGGAATCATTGCAGGCTGTCTTCTTTCAGCATGTATATGCGGTATTTTGAAAGGGCTGCTTTACAAGGTCATGAAGATTCCGATTATGATTCTGACCATTGCGCTGATTTATCTGTTAGGCGCCTTTGGAGGACTGATTACGCATTCGGCTGCGCTGACGATTCCCTATGAATATACATTTTTGGGACGTGCCCCGGGAAATGTGATTGTCTTTGTGCTGACAGGTATTATTATGTACTTCCTGGCAAATAAGAGTGTATATGGCGCCAATGTAAATGCCGTAGCTGGCTCTGGAGGCATTGCACGGAACAATGGCATCAGTGTTGAAAACACGAAAATCAGATCGCTTCTTTTAAGCAGTATATTTGCAGGAATTGCAGCAATCGTACAGCTCAGCCATGGAAGCGGCGTGACGCCTTCGGTAGGACTTGACAGCATACAGAATATCATGCAGCCGATGATGAGCGTGTTTATAGGATTTGTGATGGCACAGTATGTGAACGTTGTGTTCAGCATTTTTATAGGATCGATTCTGATGTCGATTATTAGCAATGGGATTACGGCGTTGAACTGGTCATCAGCAATCTATAATGTGGTAGTAGGGGCGATTTTGCTTTTGATTATGGCATATATGAATGTTGCAAAGACTTATGCAAATAGACATGAGGAAAAAACGCGTGCAATAGCAAATATGAAAGAAATGAACATGGTAAAAATGTAAATAATAAAAATAATAATTAAGGAGGGCAAAAATATGAAGTTTAAGAAAGCGCCTTATGAAGTGCCGGAATGTAAAAAAATCAAAGTGATCTGTGATACAGATGCGTACTGCGAAGGTGATGACCAATACTGTATCGCACACCTGCTTATGACGGAAAAGCTGGATGTCATCGGATTTACAGCGGAACATTTTGACACGCTTTTGCTGGATTCCAAGACAGGCGGAAATGATTCCATGGATCAGAGTTATGACGAAATCTGTAATGTTCTTGATTTGATGGGACTGAAAGGAGACTATCCTGTTTTTAAGGGCGTGACGGATCATTTAAAGGATGAAAAAACGCCAGAATATACAGATGCTGGAAAATTTATCGCTCAGCAGGCAGCGAAAATGAAGGATGGAGAAAAACTTGCAGTAGTAGCCCAGGGCGCAATCTCAAATGTGGCAGATGCATTGTTGATCGATCCTACCATTGCAGATAAAATGTTCGTAATCTGGATTGGCGGAGGCGCGTATCCTGAAGGCTCTTGGGAATTCAATCTGAATGGGGATGTGAATGCCGCAAATGTCGTATTTGACTCAAATGTAGAACTATGGCAGGTACCTTGCAACGTATATTCTATGATGAAAGTTTCCTTCCAGGAACTCTATGAAAAAGTCAGTGGCTGCGGAAAGATTGGAAAATATTTGTATGAAAATCTCTTGCGGGTTAACAACAAACTGTGCAGTATTCCCCTCTTTGGAGGAATGGCGACTTATCCGGGAGGAGAGAGCTGGCAGCTGGGAGACTCCCCAGTGGTAGGACTTTTGATGACAGACCACTGTTACGACTACGATATGATGCCTGCCCCTCGTGTAGATGAGGAAGGACATTATCATTTACGTCCGGCAAATCCCAGAAAAATCAGAGTATACAATTATGTGGACAGCCGGATGATTCTGGAAGATATGTTTACGAAACTGAAATATTATTATGGAGAATGATTCTACTTATGATATGAAAGCTGCCGTGCTTTACGGCAGCTTATATATTCAATAAGCAGGCTCGCGAAGTGCGGCTGCTGTCAGGTAAGATTTTACTTGCGGACAGCTACGCTGTTTCGGTTTACGAGGGTAGTAGATATTTCCATTTTGATATGATCGGCGCTGGCGCCGTGAATCTGCTGGTCAAGCATAGATACGGCACGTTGACCGAACATCTGCTTAGGAACCCGCATGGAGGTCAGTGGCGGGTCTATAAGATTACAAAAGGGCATATCGTCAAATCCGATAATGGAGATCTGCTCTGGGATTTTATATCCATATTCCTTCAATGCCTTGATGCAGGAAGAGGCAATAATATCATTATCGGCAAAAAAGGCGGTAGGGAGCGTCGGATTCGTGTCAAGGTAACGACACATATCTTCATATGCAGTTTCACTGGTTGAACCTATCTTGACGACCATGGAGTGGATGGGAGATTTAGCATCATGCTCTGAGATTGCCATGTGAAAGCCCATGGAACGCTCTTCAAAATTTTTAATAGGAACTTTGCTGGAAAGATATCCAATATTAATATGACCTGAGCGAATCAAATGAGAGGTGGCGTGATAGGCGCCTTGCACATTGTTGATGGTAATGCAGTCGGAGCCGTCAGCGTCAACATAGCTGTCAAGGACCACCAGCGGAAGTTTGGATTCTTTAAAAGGAACCATATCTTCCGGCTCCATTTCTGTGGCAAGCAGCAGAAGACCAGTTGGATGCGTATCCAGAATAGCCTTCATCTGCTCCCTTGCATTTTCGTGACAATAAAAATAGGTGATATGTAGAACATACCCAAGCTGTTTACTTTCATAATCGATACCCTGCAGAAGATTTGCAAAGAAGGCAGTATCACTGACCACATTTCCATGTTTGACAAAAATTACATATTGAATCACGGAAGGATATTCATACATGCGATTCCGCTGCACATGCTGATAACCGTACTTTTGTGCCGCCTGTTTTACCATGGTACGAGTCTCCTCGCTGATCCCTTTTTTATTATTATAAACCATGGAAATTGTAGAACGCGATATTCCAAGCTTTTCTGCCAATTCCTTTGCTGTAATTCCCATTTTTCATCCCTCCGTTCAAATATTGACAACCTAAATTTATTATATAATATACTAAATTTAATTGCAATATACTACTAAATAAATAGGAAGCTGAACTGTAAAAATAAAAATTTTATAAAAGCAAGATTGCGTCACAGATTCAGGAATGTGTATATAAGCGATTGCAAGTGTATTTATACTAAATGTAAATAGAGGCAGCAAACAGAGAATAATTTCTAAGTCTTGTCCATATACTGTAATAATGATATCTTTCAGGAGGTAAAAAATGGCAAGAGGACAAAGAAAAACGGTGGAAGAGAAGATTTCAGAAAAGGAAGAACTGATTTTAGCCCTGCGGACAAGATTAAAATCAGAACAGAGTGAACTGGACGCTCTTTATAAAGAAAAAAGAGATCGGGATTTAGAGGAGCTTAGCCAGTTCTTAGCAGCATCAGGGCTGAATCTGGAAGAAGCGTCCGAAATCCTTAAGGAGTACGTAAGAAACAATATGTCCGAACAACAAACTGCTTAGCCATATGATTTTGCTAAGCAGTAGAGAGCAGATCATTTTCCGAAAAAGGATAGTGACCTGCTTTTTTCTATCAATAGATTAATGTTGCAGATTAGACTGCAAGGGGCAGGATTGCCTTTCTCTCATCCAATCTTGCTTCTTGCGGTCTAATCTGTAACCAGCGCAATACAACAGGCATGATTTTACAAATTTTCTATGGAAATCCATGCGAATATTGTGTATAATGAATAAATAGTGTAAACTATAACTATGAAATAAACTTTAACTTGAAGGAGAAAGATATGCTTGTTACATTAATACCGTTATTTGATGAAAAGATGAGCGTGCAGGCTTATTCATTATTTTCACAGAAGAACAATTATTTATTAAATCCCAGCCTGCAGGGAACCGGACAGAATGACGGTGCAGTCGATATACCGGGGTTTGAGGTCATTAAGATGGTAGGGCTTGAGGCACTTGCCACAGGCAAAGAAATATTTGTGACAGCGAACAACATTTCTGTATTTTCTGATATTAACTTCCAATGTCAAGCGCCTCATGAGCGTCTTGTGCTACTCATTGACAGTACGATTCCGCCGGAAGAAATGTACATAAATAGGCTGCGTGAACTTAAGGGGATGGGATATAAGCTGGCAATTCGTAAGCTGGAAGTACATAGCTTTGAGGCATATCGGGAAATTCTCCTTTTGATGGATTACATTTTTCTGGATCATAAGAAAGTCGATGTCAGCAAGGCAAAGATATTTTTTTCAAATCTATATCCTAATGTTCGTATTTGCGTGGTCAATATTCAGACACAGGAAATTTTTGAAAAATTAAAAGAAGAGGGCGGTTATCAGCTTTATGAGGGAGAATTCTACCGAGTACCGGTTACGAAGGGCGAGACAGAAGTAACACCTCTTAAGATCAACTATATTGAACTTCTTAACATGGTTAACGCACCTGATTTTGACCTTACGAAGGCGGCGGACGTTATCGGAAGAGATACGGCGCTTGTCATCTCTCTCCTCAAGATGGTGAATACGATGGCAGTCAATTCAGAAATTACCTCGATCCGGCATGCAGCGGCGATGCTTGGTCAGAGAGAACTGAAGAAGTGGATTAATGCAGCAGTGGCAAATAACCTGTATGCAGATAAGCCCAATGAAGTCACAAGGCTGTCTCTGCTTCGTGCTAAGTTTGCAGAGAACCTTGCCCCTATGTTTGAAATCAGCAGGCTGCAGACCTCTGAGTTATTCCTTATGGGATTGTTCTCCGTATTAGATTTGATTTTGAATACCTCTATGGAAGAGGCGTTAAAAATGGTGAAGGTGTCCAAGGAAATCAGTGATGCCCTCATTGACCACAAGGGGGTTTTAGCGCCGGTTCTGGAGTTTGTTTTGCAGTATGAAAAGGCTGACTGGCAGGAAGTGTCAAGGCTCATGATCTTACAGGAAATCGAGATGGAGCAGGTTTACACCGCATATATGCAGTCACTTCAATGGTATTGTGATTTGTTCTCTAAAGAATAAATGAAACGCCGTATGCCACGCAAAGCGTGGCATACGGCGTTTATTCGCCATCTGGCAGGGCGTGAGTGTTTCGGATGGTGATTCCGTTTACTTCCACATGATCGTTGATCTCAATGACCAGGCAGCGTTTGCCCTCAAGGGTCATGGTATTGACCAGATCTGCACGGTCAGGATTCACTTTTACTACGACATCAGGGGTCTTTACCTCAAAAGTTCTGGTATTTGCCACATTGTCGACCAGTAAAGAAGTGCGTTCCCCGGCGGCAGCATCATAGAGTTTTTCAAAATCAGCCAGTTTTTCTTCTTCGACACCGCTTTTTTCAAACAGATTTTTGACCTGGTGCTTGTCCAGCGTGAGGGGTTCAGGTATTTCCTTATGTTCTTCAATCATTTCCGTAAGGTTTTCGTGAATATTCTTAACAACTTCATATTCCGCTTCATCCCCTAAAGTCTCCTCGATCAGGGATTGAAAAGTTTCCCTCTGGCTCCCCGCGGTGAGCGGCAAGACGGCGCCTAAAACGTTGTCCACAAATTCAGAGTGTGGTTCCTCTGGATTTTTGGAATAGTAGAGCGTTTCGTGGATATCTGCACACCTGTCGTTAAAGCTTGGGAAAAGGAATCCTATTTCCGGCATTTCCACGATCCAGTCGCGGATTCTGTTATGGAATTCATTGGTTTCGCTGTTGTAGCTTAGACCAGGCTTGGAAAGATTCACAGGGCAGATGCAACAGAGGATATATTCATAGACGCTGTCGGAGGCATCGTCCATGGTGAGTCCGTCGCTGGTCTTTCCAGGAACGTCATAGGCATCATGAATCAGCAAAATCAGATAATTTCCCACATACTCATAGGATGCAATGACTTTATCGTAGAATTCATCCAGCAGGGCGTCATCTTTTAACTTACTTTCTCTAAGGCGCATGAGGAATTCCTGCGTGCCGCCTTCTTCTTCGCTGGAAAGAGGAAATTCTAAGTTCAACATGTTTTTCCCAACAGTTCCAGAAAGCGTTTTGCGAAGTAATTCAAAATATTTGAAGATTTCCTCTTCGGGAAGAGAAAGAAAGGCTTCCTTAAATTGTGTCTTTTTATTTTTCTCCCCGTCCACATAGCAGCCACAGATCCGCGTGATGGAGCAGTTGCTGGGCGTATACAGCCGCTTAATTTCATTTACTTCCTGTTTGATCATATAATTTCCCCCTTTAAGCAGTTTCAGAACGTTCCTGCTGTTTCATATTCTTCTGGGCAGTGGAAAGCATCAGTTTGATTCTGTTTAACTGATTGACTTCACTGGCACCGGGATCATAGTCGATTGCGACAATATTGCTCAATGGATATTGATGACGCAGCTCTTTGATGACACCTTTTCCGACTACGTGGTTTGGCAGACAGGCAAAGGGCTGCGTACAGACGATGTTATTCACGCCGCTGTGGATCAATTCTACCATTTCTCCAGTAAGGAACCATCCTTCTCCAGTCTGGTTGCCAATGGAGACAATGGGTTTCGCATATTCTACCGTCTGATAGATGCTGGTTGGAGGTGTGAAATGTTTGCTCTTTGCAAGTGCCTTGGAAGCGCCGCTGCGTAAAAACTCAAGGGCGTCGATGCCGAGTTTTGAGATTAGAGCGGCTTTTTTGCTGGTGCCAAGTTCGTCTGCCTTGTAAATTTGATTGTAAAAGCAATAAAGCATAAAATCTAAAAGATCGGGTACTACAGCCTCCGCCCCTTCCGATTCAAGCAATTCCACCAGGTGGTTGTTGGCGGCAGGGGCAAATTTCACCAGAATTTCGCCTACAATTCCTACCCGCGGTTTTGGCGCATCAGTAATAGGGATGGCGTCGAAATCCTCCACCATCTGGCGGCACATTTTGCGGAAGGCAAAGAAATTCATATGTTTTGCCGAGACGAAAGCCTGGCATTTTTTCAGCCATTTCTGGTGAACTGCCTCCACGCTTCCTTTTTCTTTTTCGTATGGGCGCATGCGATAGATGCAGCGCATGAAGATATCTCCAAACACAGCGCCATAAGCAGCGCGCATCAGCATATCAAGGTTTATGTGGAAGCCGGGATTGGACTCGATACCTGCCATGTTGAGGGAGATAACGGGAATCTGCGGCATTCCTGCCTTTTCTAATGCTCTGCGGATGAAGCCTATGTAGTTGGTAGCACGGCAGCCTCCGCCGGTTTGCGTCATGATGACGGCAACCTTATTAAGATCATATTTTCCGGATAGCAGGGCGTCCATAATCTGTCCCACCACCATAAGTGAAGGATAACATGCGTCATTATTTACGTATTTTAATCCAACATCCACGGCACGCCTGTTATCATTGGAAAGTACTTCAAAGTGATAACCGCATGCAGCGAATGCAGGCTCTAAGATGTCAAAATGAATGGGTGACATCTGCGGACACAAAATGGTATAATCTTTCCGCATTTCTTCTGTAAATTGTACTTTGCTGATGGCAGAAGAGCAGATGGTGCGTTGTTTGTTCTGCTTTTCTCTGACACGGATGGCAGAGAGCAGGGAACGGATTCTGATTCTGGCAGCGCCCAGATTGTTGACTTCATCGATTTTAAGGCAGGTATAGATTTTATCTGATCCCGTCAAGATATCATTGACCTGATCGGTGGTGACTGCATCAAGACCGCAGCCGAAAGAATTTAACTGGATCAAATCGAGATAATCCACCGTCTTCACAAAGCTCGCCGCTGCATAAAGTCTCGAGTGGTACATCCACTGGTCAGAAACAATCAGGGGACGTTCCGGTGCGGCAAGATGAGAGATAGAATCTTCTGTCAGCACGGCAATATCATAAGAAGTAATCAGTTCAGGGATGCCGTGATTTATTTCGGGATCGATATGATAAGGGCGTCCTGCAAGCACAATACCGCGCTTCCCAGTTTCCTTAAGGTAAGAGAGCACCTCTTCTCCCTTTGCCTGCATATCTTTTCTTGCCTTGGCAAGTTCCTCCCATCCAAGGCGTGCTGCTTCCATCACTTCCTCTACGGGTAGTTCCTTAAATTCCTTGGCAAGTGATTCTGATACCGTTTTTAAATCACGGAAGGACATAAAAGGATTGCGGAGAATGGCTTCCCCTCTGCCAATTTCTTCCACATTGTTTTTGATATTTTCTGAATAAGAAGTTACGATGGGACAGTTATAGTGATTGTTCGCATCATTAAATTCGTTTCTCTCATAAAAGAGAGCAGGGTAAAAGATAAAATCTACCTTCTGATTGATCAGCCAGCTCACATGCCCATGTGCCAGCTTGGCAGGATAACATTCTGATTCGCTGGGAATGGATTCAATGCCAAGCTCATAAATCTTGCGGTTGGAAATAGGGGATAATAACACCTGATATCCTAATTTTGTAAAAAATGTATACCAGAATGGATAATTTTCATACATGTTAAGGACGCGGGGAATTCCCACAACGCCCCGCACTGCCTCGTCGGCGGCAAGAGGCTCATAGCCGAAGATGCGTTTCAATTTGTAATCGAAAAGGTTAGGAACACCGTTCTCATTTTTTTGCTTTCCCAGTCCCCGCTCGCAGCGGTTTCCAGAAATATACTGACGTCCTCCTGTGAATTTGTTGATGGTGAGACGGCAGTTGTTGGTGCATCCTTTGCATTTGGCCATACTAGTATCAAACTGTAGAGTATTGATTTTTTCAAAGGATAGCATAGTAGTTTCATAGCCTTCGGTGAAACGTTCCCTGGCAATAAGGGCAGCGCCGAAAGCCCCCATAATGCCTGCTATATCGGGGCGGATGGCTTCGCAGCCTGCAATTTTCTCAAAACTCCTAAGGACGGCATCATTATAAAAGGTTCCGCCCTGCACAACGATATTCCTGCCAAGTTCTGCAGCATCAGAAACCTTGATGACCTTAAAAAGAGCATTTTTGATGACGGAATAAGCAAGACCGGCAGAGATGTCAGGGACAGAAGCGCCTTCCTTTTGTGCCTGCTTTACTTTAGAATTCATAAATACAGTACATCTGGTACCTAAGTCAATGGGATGTTCGGCAAAAAGAGCAGCATGGGCGAAGTCCTCTACCGTATAATTTAAAGATTTGGCAAAAGTTTCGATAAAGGAGCCGCAGCCGGAGGAACACGCTTCATTGAGCTGTACGCTGTCCACAGTCTGGTTCTTGATTTTAATGCATTTCATATCCTGACCGCCAATGTCCAGAATACAGTCAACATCAGGATTGAAGAAAGCGGCAGCATAGTAATGGGCAACCGTTTCTACTTCTCCGTCGTCTAAGAGGAAGGCAGCTTTCATCAATGCCTCTCCGTAACCGGTGGAGCAGGAACGGACAATGGTCACATCCTCGGGAAGGCGGGCATAAATTTCCTTGATGGAACGGATGGCAGTCTTTAACGGACTTCCGTCATTGCTGCTGTAAAATGAATATAAGAGGGAGCCGTCCTCACCCACAAGAGCGACCTTCGTAGTTGTGCTTCCGGCATCGATGCCCAGATAGCAGTTACCGTGGTAGGAGGAGAGGTCGTCCGTCCCAACTTTTGCCTTGGCGTGACGGGATTTAAACCCTTCGTATTCTTCAGGAGAAGAAAATAAAGGCTCCATGCGCTCGACTTCAAACTCCATTTTAATGTCAGAGGAAAGTTTTGCCACCATTTCTTCCATAGTATAGGAAACTTCTTCCTTGGCATTCAGGGCAGAACCGATTGCGGCAAACAGATGCGAGTGATCTATTTCTATGGTATGTTCCTCATCCAGTTTCAGGGTGCGGATAAACGCCGCCTTTAATTCAGAAAGAAAGTGAAGAGGACCACCTAAAAAGGCGACATGTCCCCGGATTGGCTTTCCGCAGGCGAGGCCGCTTATGGTTTGGTTGACCACTGCCTGAAAAATGGAGGCGGATAGGTCTTCTTTGGTAGCGCCGTCATTGATGAGCGGCTGGATATCAGATTTTGCAAATACGCCGCATCTTGCCGCAATAGTGTAAAGAGAATTGTAATTTTTGGCATATTCGTTAAGTCCGGTGGCGTCTGTCTGCAAAAGGGAAGCCATCTGGTCGATGAAAGAACCAGTACCGCCGGCACAGATGCCGTTCATACGCTGTTCTACGTTGCCACCTTCAAAGTAAATGATTTTGGCATCCTCACCGCCAAGTTCGATGGCAACGTCCGTTTTCGGAGCAAGTTCCTTTAGGGCAGTGGCAACAGAGATGACCTCCTGCACAAAAGGGACTGCCAAATGATTGGCGAGCGTAAGACCGCCAGAACCGGTTATCATGGGATGAAGACTTATATTTCCTAATTGTCCATATGCTTCCTGTAATAAATCAGAGAGGGTCTCCCTGATGTTGGCAAAGTGTCTTTTATAATCAGAAAACAGGATCTTATGAGCATCGTCCAGTATGGCAATTTTGACAGTGGTGGAGCCGATGTCGATGCCTAAGGTATTGTATTGACTGTTCATAATCTACCGCCTTTCAACAAAATTTTAAATGTCATATCTCCCAATGTATGTGCTTTATCGGGGCATTTTGACATGCCTAGTAATTATACGACACGAAAATTTAAATTGCAACTTTGGAAAGTAAACAATTTGTAAAGAAAAAATGGTAAAATTCTAAAAAAGCAGCGGCTTTATTTACAATTGCTGCTGGGGATGATAGAATATATGATGTTTCATGAACGGTAATGAATAAACCTTTAAAGAAAGACGGAAAAGGTTTGGAAAAATAGAAGCTGCCGGCACAGAGCCGGAGTATGCAGATGGGAGCACATATGAAATTCACCGGCAATTTTGAAAAGAAATTTGGAAAATATGCAATTAAAAATTTATCACTTGTACTTATTATATGTTATGTATGTGGATATGTGCTTGAGCTTACTGCACCAGCGATATTCTCGTATTTGTATTTAAACCCCTATATGATTCTTTTTCATGGGCAGGTATGGAGGTTAATTACATGGATTATCGTGCCGCCGTCAGGGCTGGACTTTTTTACGCTTCTGATGCTCTATTTTTATTATTCGCTGGGGACCACGTTAGAGAGGACCTGGGGGACTTACAGATATAATGTTTACATTTTTTCCGGGATATTGTTTACCATATTGGGAGCATTTTTGTTGTTTGGATTTGGACTGCTAAGAGGTGAGCTTATTTGGGGTAACATGTCGATATTCAGTACTTACTATGTAAATATGTCGATATTCCTTGCGTTTGCAGCGACATATCCCAACATGCAGATTCTGCTGTTCTTCTTTATACCGATCAGAATCAAGATCCTCGGCATCATATACGGGGTGCTTCTTGTTTATGAGTTCCTTGTGGGACCAGTTGAAATGAAGTTTGTGATTGCGGCATCCCTCATGAACTTTATTGTTTTCTTCATTACAGGCAGGGGAAAGGTGCATATGACGCCCAGGCAGGCATTCCGCCGGCAGGAATTCAGGAAAGAGGTTAAGAAAACGACAAGGGTAACCCGGCATAAATGTGTAGTCTGCGGAAGAACAGACGAGACAAATCCTGAATTAGAGTTTAGATTTTGTTCGAAATGTGACGGTAATTATGAATATTGTCAGGATCATCTTTTTACACATACCCATGTAAAAACGAAATAAGGAGAAGCAGATGGGAGCAAGTCAGGAGGTTTTATTTGCCAGGACGCTTGAAGCGGTAAAGAAGCAGGCGAAAGAACAGCAGAATTGTATTTCTGAGCAGCAGGTCAGGGAGGCTTTTGCCCCGCTACAATTGTCGGAAGAACAGTTTGAGCTGGTCTTTGATTATTTTAAAAAACATAAAATAGGCATTGATGAGCCTGTAGATTTAGACGAATATCTTTCGGAGGAAGAAATCAATTATCTGGAAGAATACAAAAAAGAACTATCTATGATAGAAGAGGTCAGCGAGGGAAAAAAGGAAGCAATCATCCTTTCTGCCATGGCAGGAGAGCGGGATGCGCAGGATGAGCTGATTAGACTGTATCTTCCGCAGGTGGTGGAGATATCCAAGCTTTATTCAGGTCAGGGGATATTCCTTGAGGATCTGATCGGGGAAGGAAATGTGGCGCTTTCCATGGGTGTTTCAATGCTGGGATGCTTAGAACGTGCAAAGGAAGCGGAAGGCATGCTTATGAAAATGATCATGGATGCCATGGAGAATTGCATCAATGAAAATATGCAGGAGTCGGACAAAGATCAGAAGGTGCTTGAATGTGTCAACAAGGTGGCTGATAAAGCAAGAGAACTTGCGTTAGAGCTCCACAGGAAAGTGACGGCGGAAGAGCTTGCCGAGGAGACGGGAATGTCAGAAAAGACGATACGGGATGCTATGCGAATGAGCGGTTTTGCCATAGAGGATCTGGAGGGATAACGGGAAGGCAGCTTATGAAGATAAAGGGAAATGTGACACAATACGAAGATTTCAAATATGTGCTTCAAGATGTGGGGAATATTTATCTGGGGGCAGGGTTTTCTTATGAAGAATTATTGGAACATGAGATGGTTCCGTTTAAACTGAAGGCGATTCTGGCACAGTACATATTAAAAGAAGTATCTCCTGATACGACGCTGGAGAGCCAGTTTTATTATCTAGAGGAAAATACGTTCCTTTATGAGACCTATCAACAGCTAAAGATACGCGTAAAGGTTCAGATACAAGAACCCCAAAAAAAATTTTTCGGCAAAACGAAAATCAGATACCAGGAAAGAATCTTCCCGTTACAAGATCTTGTGCAGATGAATCTGGCAAGAAAAAAGGCATCCGGGATGCTGGTTCGGGAGATAATCATATCAAAATTGGGGATGATGACGTTTAGCTTATAATTTTTTAAAAAAATTTTTAAAAAGTACTTGCAAAGTCAAAAAATATCTGTTACAATACATTCATAGTCAAAGAGAAATCGCGACTAACTTAATTTTTGGTAAAATTCCCCTTTTACACTGAGCGGGTCGGAAACTTTTGTTTCCGCCCGCTCTTTTATTTCTGGAAAAAATAGGGTATACTAAATAATGAATAAAAAAGCCGCCGTCTTTACGGTATGAGAAAGGAAAACATATATGAAGCAGCAGATTGAAAGCATGAATGCTTATGAGATCATGGAAAAGAGACGAATCAGTGATCTGAACTCGGATGGGTATATTCTGAAACATAGAAAGACAAAAGCGTTAATTACGCTTCTATTAAATGATGATGAAAACAAAGTTTTTTATATAGGGTTCCGCACGCCGCCAAAGGACAGTACTGGGGTAGCCCATATTCTGGAGCATTCGGTGCTGTGCGGTTCAAAAAATTTTCCGGTAAAAGATCCTTTTATTGAACTGGCAAAAGGCTCTCTGAATACCTTTTTGAATGCAATGACCTATCCAGATAAGACGGTCTATCCTGTGGCAAGCTGCAATGATAAAGATTTTAAAAATTTGGTACACGTCTATCTGGATGCTGTTTTTTATCCCAATATTTATAAGGAGGAGAAAATTTTCCGGCAGGAGGGCTGGCATTACGAGATGGAAAGCATGGAGGATGAACTTTCCATTAATGGTGTCGTGTATAATGAAATGAAGGGGGCGTTTTCTTCCCCTGACGATGTGGTGGAGAGAGAGATTATGAATTCACTTTATCCGGATGTGACTTATGGATTAGAGTCCGGCGGTGATCCTGATGTGATTCCTGAACTTACTTATGAGGAATTCTTAGCTTTTCATAAGAAGTATTATCATCCCTCCAACAGCTACCTCTATCTATATGGAAATCTGGATGCAGAAGAGTATCTTTCTTTTATAGATGAACATTATCTGTCTGCGTTTGAAGCCCTTGAGGTAGATTCCGATATCGTTCGTCAGAAGCCTTTTGATGCGCCCAAAGAGTTGGTGAAGGAATATTCTATCATGGAAGATGAGTCTGCGTCGGAAAATACGTATCTTACCTATAATGTTTCCGTTGGAAATAGCCTTGACAAGAAGCTTTATATTGCACTTGAGGTTTTGGATTACGTGCTTTGTTCGGCGCCGGGGGCGCCCGTCAAGCAGACATTGATTGACAGAGGAATTGGCAAGGATGTATATAGTACCTTGGAAAACGGAATTTACCAGCCTTATTTTTCGATTATATCTAAAAATGCCGAAGAAGACCAAAAGGATGCATTCGTATCTGCGATAGAGGAGGTACTTGAAAAGCAGGTAAGGGAGGGGATTGATAAAAAGGCACTGGCGGCAGCGATTAACTATTTTGAGTTCCGATACAGGGAAGCTGATTTCGGATCCTATCCCAAAGGACTTATGCTCGGGCTGGAGGCACTCGACAGCTGGCTGTATGATGAGACCTCGCCTTTTATGCATATAGAGGCAAATCATACCTTTGAGGAACTGAAGCAGTCCATTGGAAATGGTTATTTCGAGGGCTTGATTAGAGAATATATGATAGAAAATCCCCACAGGACAATCATGACGGTAAAACCTGTGCAGGGACTGACTACAAGAAAGGACAATGCCCTTTATGAAAAACTGCAGGCGTTTAAAGAGACGCTTTCTGAAAAAGAGCGGCAAGGAATCATAGATCAGACGGCGGCGCTGCGCGCTTATCAGGAAGAAGAAAGTTCTGCCGAGGCATTAAAGACGATTCCGCTGCTCGCACGTGAGGATATGAAGAAGGAAGCTGCTGCCTATCTTAATGAAGTCCGCAATGTAGAGGGCACGACGATTCTCTTTCATGATATCTTTACCAATGGAATCGGATATTTGAATCTGGTATTTGATTTGAAGGATGTGCCAGGGGAATTATTCCCCTATGTGGGGATATTAAAGGCGGCGCTGATGATGGTGGACACGGAGCATTTTAGTTACAGTGAACTGTTCAATGAAGTGAATATTCACACCGGCGGTATCAAAGCGGTAGTGAATACGTACACGAATGCCAATGATTTGAAGAACTATAAAGCCACATTGGAAATCAGATCTAAATCGCTTTACGAAAAGAGGGATAAGGCGCTTGACCTGATGAAGGAAATCATTCTGACATCAAAATTTGATGACACAAAGAGGTTATATGAGATTATTGCGGAAGCAAAATCCAGGATGCAGGCGGTAATGAGCGGTGCTGGGCATTCTCTTGCTGCCATCAGGACACTTTCTTATTTTTCGCCTACAGCGGCAGTGTCAGAACAGATAAGCGGCATTCCCCAGTACAGGCTGCTTGAGGAACTGGAAAAGAATTTTGAGGTTCAAAAAGAAAAAGTAGTGGAAAATCTCAAAAAACTGACGATGTGTATTTTCAGGCCAGAGAACCTTCTGGTGGATTATACAGCAACGAAGGAAGGGTGTGCAGGGCTTGATAAGGCTGTGGCTGATTTGAAAGCTGGCTTGTTTACACAAGAGATTTCCCGTGGAACTTTCAACCCCGTGCTTCAAAAGAAAAACGAAGCGTTTATGACTGCAGGGCAGGTACAGTATGTGTGCAGAGCCGGAAACTTTATTGACAAGGGGCTGCCTTATACAGGCGCACTCAAGGTTCTGAAGGTAATGATGGGGTATGACTATCTCTGGAACCAGGTCAGAGTAAAAGGGGGCGCCTATGGCTGCATGTGCAGCTTCTATAAAAATGGAGATGGCTATTTTGTCTCTTACAGGGATCCCAATCTGGATAAGACGATTCAGGTTTATGAGCAGGCTGCCGAATATATTAAAAACGCAAAATTGGATGAACGCACTGTGACGCAGTTTATTATCGGTGCGATTAGTGAACTGGATACGCCTATGACACCTGCAACGAAGGGACTTTATTCCCTTGGCGGGTATCTGACTGGTCTGTCCATGGAAAGGGTGCAGAAGGAAAGGGACGAACTGCTTTCGGTGACGGCAGAGGAAATCCGCAAATTATATCGGTATGTGCAGGCATTTATGGAAGATGACTGCCTATGTGTGGTGGGAAATGGAGAAAAAATCAAGGAAAACAGGGATTTATTCATGCATGTGGATCAACTGTTCCATTAAGATGAAATTTTTATTTAAAACCCATAAATAGAAAAGTCATGAATCGTATCTAAATATATCAAATATTTTCAGGGAGGGACGATTATGATGAAAAAAGGTAGATGGAATTCGTTATTTTTGACGTTGGCAGTGGGGCTTATGACGACGGGATGTGGAGCAGCTGTAAAGGATGCGGCGGCAAATGCAGCCGCCCCTGCGGAAGCTTATGAAATGGCTTATGAAGAAGCCTATGATACTTCAGCGTCGTATGCTTCTAGTGATATTTATACAGGCGGTGCGCAAGCGAAGGCAGAAGAGAGCGGGGAAGCCGATGCGGGCGAAGGGGGAACAGAAGTATATTCTACTCAGCGCAAGCTCATAAAGAATGTGAATCTTAACGTGGAGACGGAGACCTTTGATGATCTGCTTGCCAACGTGGAGGAGAAAACACGTAAGGCAGGCGGTTATATAGAGCAGAGCTATACATATAACGGCAGCAGCTATTACGGGGGTGGCAGAAGGAATGCAAGCCTTACCATAAGGATACCGGCGGAGAATCTGGATGAGTTTTTATCAGCTGTGTCAGCGGTCTCTAATGTGATCAGCCGGAACGAAAGCGTTTCGGATGTCACGTTACAGTATGTGGATCTGGAAAGCCATAAAAAGGCTCTTTTGGCAGAGCAGGACAGACTGCTGGAGCTGCTGGATGTGGCAGAGACAATTGAGGATATCATCAGCTTAGAAAGCCGTCTTTCGGAGGTGCGCTATCAAATCGAAAGCATGGAATCACAGCTGCGTACCATGGATAATCAGGTTTCTTATAGTACCATTGAACTTTACATCGACGAGGTAGAAAAATTAACTCCGGTCAAGGAACAGACGGCATGGCAGAAAATTTCCGTAGGATTTGCAAACAGTCTTCATAACGTAGGAAACGGACTTGTGAATTTTGGAATTGGTCTGATCATCAGCCTGCCGTATCTGATGCTGTGGGCGGCCATCATCTTGATTATCGTGCTCGTCTGCATAATCATCATTAAAATAAGCCGGAAAAAGACGCAGAAAAAGGGGAGAGAGCAATCTTTGGAACAGCAGAAAATAAATGATGAAACAGTTAAAAAATAAAGTACATAAAGAAAAGGGAGATAAAGTAGATAAAAATGAATGACCAGTATAAATCCGGTTTCGCGGCGTTGATCGGGAGACCAAACGTAGGAAAATCTACATTGATGAATTGCCTGATCGGGCAGAAGATTGCTATTACGTCCAGCAAACCGCAGACTACAAGGAACCGTATTCAGACGGTGTATACTTCAAAAGAAGGACAGATTGTCTTCGTAGATACGCCGGGCATCCATAAGGCGAAGAACCGTTTGGGAGATTACATGGTGAATGTGGCGCAAAGGAGCCTTAAAGAGGTGGATGTGATTTTGTGGCTGGTGGAGCCCTCCAATTTTATCGGGGCAGGAGAACGCCATATCATTGAACAGCTTCAAAGAATTCATGTACCGGTAATACTGGTCATCAATAAAATCGATACCGTCAAGAAGGAGGAACTTTTCGGATTCATCGATACCTATCGAAAGGAGATGGATTTTGCTGAAATCGTTCCTGTATCAGCGCTTAAAAATGACAATACACAGGAACTTTTAAAATGCATTATGCAGTACCTTCCCTATGGGCCGGCATTTTATGACGAGGATACAGTGACAGACCAGCCCCAGCGCCAGATTGTGGCAGAATTGATCAGGGAAAAGGCATTAAGATGTCTGGAGGAAGAAATTCCTCACGGTATCGCTGTCACCATAGAGCGGATGAAATGGCGCGGCAGAATCGTGGACATTGATGCGACGATCATCTGTGAGAGAGATTCCCACAAGGGAATTATCATTGGCAAGCAAGGAAGTATGCTGAAGAAGATTGGCACCAGTGCACGCCGGGATATTGAGGATCTTTTGGAGAGCAAGGTGAACCTGCAGCTCTGGGTAAAGGTGAAAAAGGATTGGCGGGACAGCGATTTCCTTCTCAAAAATTTTGGCTATAATCAAAAGGACTGCGAATAGAAACAAGAAAACAGTAAACCCTAATATCATATTTACATTTTGATTTTAGGGGGCACAAGATGAGAATTATAAATTACTGGGAACAATTTTTAAGTACTGGAAGAGTTAATGATTATCTGGCCTACAGGGAGGAAGAGAGCGCTGGGTCAGAAGAAGATGAGGGAGCCGGGAAAGGTGCAGGAACAGATCAGTGTTACAGGGATAGTTTTAAAAGCAGAACCAGTCGGTGAATATGACAGGCGGGTGGTGATACTTACAAGGGAGAGGGGGAAAATAGCAGCATTTGCAAGGGGCGCCAGGAAACAGGGGAGCCGGCTGCAAGCTTCCACCAATCCCTTTTGTTTTGGTCAGTTCAGGATTTATGTGGGGAGAAGCGCTTACGGTATTGCGGAGGCTTCTATCAGCAACTATTTTGAAGCGTTTAGGGAAAAGTTTGAAGAAGCATGTTTTGGAATGTATTTTCTGGAGGTTATGGACTACTACACCAGAGAAAACAGTGACGAGAAAGAAATGCTTAAACTCTTATATCAGTCGCTGCGGGCACTTTTGCATGAAGGGCTTTCTAATCATCTGGTGAGATACATATTTGAAATAAAAGCACTGGCAATCAATGGAGAATATCCCGGACCACCTAAAAGAGAGAAGCCTTATCTGGATTCTACGCTTTATGCGCTGGAATTCATTATTGATTCTAGCGTTGAGAAACTCTATACATTTACAGTGACCAAGCAGGTGTTGGGAGAAATTTCACAGATTGCCGATGTTTTCAGGGAGCGCTTTATTGACAGAAAGATGAAGAGTCTGGAAATTCTGTTCGAGATCAGTGGGGGATAATTGCATCTGCATAAGTAAATGAAGGCATTGAATGAAATTCCATGTTGAAAAACAGTGATAAGTCATATATAATGAATGGGGTAAATTGAAGGAAACAGGGGAGCGATATGAGAAGCAGCTTAAAAAAAGTTTATAAATGTATGATTGGAATACTGATTTCTACTGGAATGCTGGGACTTGTTTCCTGCGGAAACAAGGTGGAAGGAGTAAGCGGATCAATCCTCACGATTGAAAAAGACGGAACGGTTCGTGCCAATATAGTAGAAGATTTTAGGGAAGGATATTATGATAAGGAGGAACTGCAGCAGACGATTCTAGAGCAGGCGGCCTCCTATAACCGGAATGCAGGAAGCGGAAGCGTAACGGTTGAAAAAGTAGAAGCCAAGGAAGAGGCGATTACAGTTCAAATGACTTATGCCGGAGTGCAGGACTATGCTTCCTTTAATCATGCCATTTTTTTTGCGGGAACGGCAAAGGAGGCTTTGGAGGCAGGCTTTGATCTGAATGTGGTGTTGAGCGGAGTGAAGAATGAGATGGAGACGGTTGGAGAGTCGGATATCCTGGGGATGGAAGGCAGTGTTCTCCTTATCACGAACATCAATGACGGAATTGCCGTGAACGGAAAAGCACTTTACGTAAGCGATAATGTGGTCGTATCGCCCAATGCTAAGACAATCTGGTATTCCGGTGATGAAAATGGACTGGCATATGTGATTTATCAATAAGTATGGTTGTAGTCAAAAACCCGCAGCAAGCTGTGAGGTGTTGACCTTCGCGGCATTCGCCAAATGTCTGCTTCGCAGTTAGTTGGCTCATTGCACGCAGGAATAAATAACGAAAGGCAGATGGATTATGGAAAAAACAATGGAAAAAATCGTTGCTCTGGCGAAGGCAAGAGGGTTTGTATATCCCGGTTCCGAAATTTACGGCGGTCTCGCCAATACTTGGGATTACGGCAATCTTGGTGTTGAACTGAAGAATAACGTAAAGAGGGCATGGTGGCAGAAATTCATTATGGAAAACCCTTATAATGTGGGGGTTGACTGTGCAATTTTGATGAATCCCCAGACTTGGGTGGCATCAGGACACCTGGGCAGCTTTTCTGATCCTCTTATGGACTGTAAGGAATGTCATGAGCGTTTCCGCGCCGATAAGATCATTGAGGACTTTGCAGATGAAAATCATGTGGAGTTAGATGGTTCTGTGGATGGCTGGAGTCAGGAGAAGATGAAAAATTTCATTGAAGAACATAAGATCGCCTGCCCTTCCTGCGGCAAACATAATTTTACAGACATCCGTCAGTTCAATCTGATGTTCAAAACCTTCCAGGGGGTTACGGAGGATGCCAAGAATACTGTGTATTTAAGACCTGAAACAGCGCAGGGAATTTTTGTTAACTTTAAGAATGTACAGAGAACCTCCCGCAAAAAGATTCCGTTTGGAATCGGACAGATTGGAAAATCCTTCCGAAACGAAATCACACCAGGGAATTTTACATTCCGTACCAGAGAATTTGAACAGATGGAACTGGAGTTCTTCTGCGAACCGGATACGGATCTTGAATGGTTTGCATATTGGAAACAGTTCTGTATCGACTGGCTTAAGAGCCTTGGCATGAAAGAAGAAGAAATGCGTGTGCGCGACCATGACAAGGAGGAGCTGTCCTTCTATTCCAAGGCAACTACGGATATTGAATTTTTATTCCCCTTTGGCTGGGGCGAACTGTGGGGAATTGCGGACAGAACAGATTATGATCTGACGCAGCATCAGAATACCTCAGGAGAGGATTTGTCTTATTTTGATGACCAGAAGAACTTAAGATATGTTCCTTATGTCATTGAGCCGTCTTTAGGCGCAGACCGCGTGGTTTTAGCATTTTTGTGCGCTGCTTATGATGAGGAGGAAATCGGCGAGGGAGATGTACGTACCGTGCTTCATTTCCATCCGGCGCTTGCACCGGTAAAGATCGGTGTATTGCCCCTTTCTAAGAAGCTGAACGAGGGGGCGGAGAAAATCTTTACCCAGCTGTCCAAAAAATATAATTGTGAGTATGACGACAGAGGAAATATCGGGAAGAGATACCGCCGACAGGATGAAATCGGTACGCCATTCTGCGTTACTTACGATTTTGAATCAGAGACGGATGGATGTGTAACGGTGAGATTCAGAGATTCCATGGAGCAGGAACGGGTAGCGATTGCGGATTTGGATGCTTATTTTGCAGATAAAATGACTTTTTAATAAATAATTATCGGTGATTTTCGCAAGCAATGAGCCAAGCATCTGCAAAGCAGATATTTGGCGAATGCCGCGAGGGTCACATACCCCGCTGCTTGCGGCGGGGTGACTTAGTTGGAGGATAGAAACGTGAAAGCATACGGTGTAAATGAACTTAGGAAAATGTTCCTTGCGTTTTTTGAGAGCAAGGGACATCTTGCAATGAAAAGTTTTTCTCTGGTACCCCATAATGATAATTCATTATTGCTGATCAATTCAGGGATGGCGCCCTTAAAGCCTTACTTTACTGGGCAGGAGATTCCCCCTAGAAGGAGGGTTACGACCTGCCAGAAGTGTATCCGTACAGGCGATATTGAAAATATTGGTAAAACAGCGCGCCACGGTACTTTTTTTGAGATGCTGGGAAACTTTTCTTTCGGCGATTATTTTAAGCATGAGGCAATTGCCTGGACATGGGAATTTCTTACTCAGGTAGTAGGGCTTGATCCAGAAAGGCTTTACCCATCAATTTATCTTGAGGATGAAGAAGCGTTTGAAATATGGAATAAAGAAGTCGGTATACCGGCAGAGAGAATTTTCCGTTTCGGCAAGGAAGATAACTTCTGGGAGCATGGTTCAGGACCCTGTGGACCCTGTTCGGAGGTTTATTATGATCGTGGAGAGAAATACGGATGCGGCAAGCCGGACTGTACTGTGGGATGTGACTGCGACAGATATATTGAAGTGTGGAACAATGTATTTACTCAGTTTGACAACGACGGCAAGGGCAATTATACAGAACTTGAGCAGAAGAACATCGACACCGGAATGGGACTTGAAAGACTAGCTGCCGTGGTGCAGGATGTGGAATCTATCTTTGATGTAGACACCATCTGCGCGCTGCGCAATAAGGTGTGTGAGATTTCAGGCAAAGAATATCAGAAGAAATATGAGTGGGATGTGTCTATCCGTATCGTGACAGATCATATCCGCTCGGCTACATTTATGATTTCTGATGGTATTATGCCCTCTAATGAAGGAAGGGGCTATGTGCTGCGCAGAATTATCCGCCGTGCAGCACGTCATGGAAGACTTCTTGGTATTGAAGGCACTTTCCTCGCAGATTTGAGCAATACTGTGATTATGGGAAGCAAAGACGGTTATCCTGAATTGGAAGAGAAGAAAGACTTTATCTTTAACGTGCTTACGCAGGAAGAAGATAAATTTAATAAGACCATCGATCAGGGACTGAATATCCTTTCTGACATGGAAGAAAAAATGATAAAGAATAACAGCACCTGCCTGGAAGGCAGTGAGGCGTTCAAGCTGTATGATACCTATGGTTTCCCTCTTGATTTGACCAAGGAGATTTTGGAAGAAAAAGGCTTTACCGTGGACGAGGAAGGCTTTACAGCCGCTATGCAAAAACAGAAGATAAAGGCGAGAAATGCCCGCAAGACCACGAATTATATGGGCGCAGATGTGACTGTATATGAGTCGATCGACCCGGCAATTACCACTGTTTTTGTAGGATATGACAAATTAAGCCATGATTCCAAGATTACGGTACTCACCACGGAAAGTGAGATTGTGGAAGCGCTTACGGACGGTGAAGTGGGAACGATCATTGTGGAGGAAACGCCTTTTTATGCCACCATGGGCGGACAGGCTGCCGATACAGGCATCATTACCTGTGCAGAAGGAGAATTTCAGGTAGAAGATACGGTGAAACTCTTAGGAGGCAAGGTAGGGCATATCGGAAAAGTGGTAAAAGGCATGTTCAAAGCAGGTGATGCCGTTACTTTGCAGGTAAATGAGGCAAACAGGGCAGATACCTGCAAGAATCACAGTGCAACCCATCTTTTACAGAAAGCGCTGAGAACGGTTTTGGGATCCCATGTAGAGCAGGCGGGTTCCTTTGTGAACGGTGACAGGCTCAGATTTGACTTCAGTCATTTTTCTGCTATGACGAGAGAAGAACTTGACAAGGTTGAAAACATCGTAAATGAAAAAATCATGGAGGCTATTCCGGTTGAGACCAAGATCATGAGTCTTGAAGAAGCCAAAAAAACAGGAGCTATGGCGCTTTTCGGAGAAAAATATGGTGAAAGTGTAAGGGTCGTGCAGATGGGAGATTTCTCCACAGAACTCTGCGGCGGCACCCATGTACCGAATACCGCTTCCATCCTTTTGTTTAAAATTGTTTCAGAAAGCGGTGTGGCTGCGGGGGTACGTAGAATAGAGGCCCTCACAGGAAACGGCGTGCTTAAATATTATCGTGATATGGAAGAGACGCTTCAAAGGGCAGCTTCTCTGGCAAAAACGACGCCGACAGAATTGGCGGCAAAAATAGAGCATATAATGGCTGAAATAAAAGCGCTTCAAAGTGAAAATGAGTCTCTAAAGAGCAAAGCGGCAAAGGAAGCCTTAGGCGATGTCATGAATCAGGTGAAAGAGGTTTCAGGCATAAAGATTCTAGCTGCCAAAGTGCCAGGTGTGGATATGAACGGGCTGCGTGACTTGGGCGATCAGTTGAAGGCGAAACTGGGAGAAGGTGTTGTGGTACTTATCTCCGATAAGGACGGCAAGGTGAACATGGTTGCCATGGCAACGGAAGAAGCCATGAATAAAGGGGCGCATGCAGGCAATCTGATTAAGGGAATCGCAGCGTTAGTTGGAGGCGGCGGAGGAGGACGTCCCAATATGGCGCAGGCAGGCGGAAAGAATCCAGAAGGAATCGAGCAGGCGGTTGCAGAGGCTATTAAGGTGCTTGCAGCACAGCTTGGTTAAATTTGGGTAAATTTTGTAAATAAATGATTGACGTAGGGAAAAATTGTGGTATAATGATACGTGTGTATATGAGTATGTATGCATATGAGTGCTTTATACACAAATAAAAACCCAATCAGTCGATGTTACTAGGAAGGGACTGAAGGGAGGTCAGGGTGTAGGATGTCAAACGTAATCGTTAAAGAAAACGAGACTTTAGATAGCGCTTTACGTCGCTTCAAGAGAAGCTGCGCGAAGGCTGGTATTCAGCAGGAGATTCGTAAGAGAGAACATTACGAAAAGCCAAGCGTAAGACGCAAAAAGAAATCTGAAGCAGCAAGAAAACGTAAATACAACTAATAGTCCAATCGTCCGGTACGAAACGAATGACAGTTGGAATGCAATGAAAAGTCCTTGTGTTTTAACCAAGGACTTTCTTGTCATATTAGGGTAGTTTTTAATTAGTAGCGAGGGAAGAGGTATGTGGACAAAAGAGATATTTGGTACAGATGTATATCATCTGATTTCAGCATTCATTATTTACAGTATGATGGGCTGGCTCGTTGAATCAATCTATATGTCATGGTGTAACAGAAAACTTACGAACCGCGGTTTTGCGCGCGGACCATTTTGTCCGATTTATGGATTTGGCGGTGTTCTTGGGTATTTGATCCTTCATCCGCTTGGCAGCAATCCGGTAGCCCTTTATCTGGCAGGCGCTTTTTTAGCGACTTTGTTTGAATATATTGTAGGCAGGCTGATGCTGAGGATGTTCGGTGAAGTGTGGTGGGATTACAATGAAAAGCCATGTAATTTCCAGGGAATCATCTGCCTTGAAAGCACCATTGCATGGGGGTTTTATGCAATTATTATCATAACTTTTTTACATAGCAGAATTTTAGGACTTGTAGACAGATGCAATATGGAATGGGGAATCAGGGCTTGTAAGCTGATTCTGCTTCTTGTAACGATAGATTATATTGCAAAATTAATGAGTGTATTCAATATCAGCATCAAGGAACAAAAGGAAAGGATTGTCGATGTCTACCATTCCATCCGGGCAAGATGGTATTAAAATTTGTACTTGCATTTTACAATAAAATAAAACATATCCATAGTAATAGAATACATAAGGGGAGAGCAATTACGTGAATAAATATTTTAAAGGAACCCTATGCTATGTGATGTGTTTTATTTTTTTACTGATGATTCCTGTGAAGGCATATGCTGCGCCTCAAGTTGAAGCGCCGTCTTACATTCTGATGGAAGCTTCCACCGGTCAGGTCATATGCGAGCAGAATGCACAGGAGCGTCGAAGTCCTGCCAGTATCACCAAGATCATGACGCTTCTCGTGATTTTTGATCATTTAGGAACGGGAAGGGTAAAGCTTGACAGTGAAGTCATGACCAGCGCCTATGCAAAATCCATGGGCGGATCCCAGGTCTTCTTAGAAGAAGGGGAGGTACAGACACTTGAGACCATTATCAAGTGCATTGCCGTGGCATCCGGAAATGATGCCAGTGTGGCGGCTGCCGAATTCATTGCAGGAAGTGAACAGGAATTTGTGAATCTGATGAACAAAAGAGCGGAGGATATGGGGCTTACCGATACCCATTTTGAAGATTGCTGCGGACTTACAGACTCTGACAATCATTATACGACGGCAAAGGATGTGGCGCTCATGTCCAGGGAACTGATCACCAAATATCCCCAGATTCTGGATTATACAACAATTTGGATGGAAGATATTACCCATGTGACGAGTCAGGGAACAAGCAATTTTACCTTGTCCAGCACGAATAAATTGCTTAAAATGTATGAATGGACAACAGGGCTTAAGACTGGTTCTACCAGTAAGGCATTATACTGTCTTTCAGCAACGGCAAACAAGGACGATATTGATATGATTGCGGTGGTAATGGGATCTCCAAATAACAAGAGCCGTTTTCAGGATGCAATGGCTCTCCTTAACTATGGGTACAGTGTGAGTGCGTTATATGAAGACCCTAATGCGGAAAAGCTGCCGCTTCTCCCGGTCAAGGGAGGCGTGCAGGAGCAGGCGTCGCTTGTATTTAAGGAACCCTTTCGTTATCTCGATATTACAGGAAGTGATCTAAACAGTATTGAGAAGACGATTTCATTGCCACAGGAGCTTACAGCGCCCGTCACAAGGGGAGATGCAGTAGGAGAAGCGGTTTATAAGCTGAATGGGCAGAGAATTGGCAGTGTTTCCATTTTGGCGGATGTGACGATAGAAAAAGCAGGGTATAAAGACTATCTGATTAAGGTCTGGAAACTATACTGCGGCTTTTAAAAGGATCATTAGGAAAGAAATGATAGAAATAGGACAGAAAGGATGAGACTTTGATTTTATTGATCAGTGTAATAGCAGCACTTGCAGTATTTTTTCTGATTATTATGGCAGTGGACTGTAATCGATTTGTGATAAGAAACTACAGATGTAAAGGCAAGGCGCTGAAGAAGGATGGAACTATCATCCTTCTGTCAGACCTTCATAATAAATCCTTCGGAAAAAGGAATGAAAAACTGCTTGCGGCGATAGAGCGTATACATCCGGATATGATATGGGTAGCAGGTGATATGTATACCTCTGTAAAGGGGGGCGATACCCATACTGCAAAGGCGCTGATATGTGCACTTGCGAAGCGTTATCCGGTTTACTATGGCAATGGCAATCATGAGCATAAGACAAGACTTTTTCCGGAGTTCTTCGGCACCATGTATCAGGAATATATGGATGCGGTGAAAAATGCCGGTGTCAGGTATCTTGTAAATGAAAAACGCTCCCTGCCTTCGTTTAATATGGATATTTATGGACTTGAGATGGGAAGAGAGTATTATGGAAAATTTAAGTCTGTGAAGATGGAGGTTTCTTACCTGGAGAGTCTTTTGGGGAAGACAGACCCGTCAAGGTTTTCTGTGCTGATAGCGCACAACCCCGATTACTTTGAAACATATGCAAAGTGGGGAGCGGATCTGGTGGTATCCGGGCATGTCCATGGGGGGCTTATGAGGCTGCCGTTTTTGGGAGGCGCAATATCTCCGGCGTTTAAGCTGTTCCCTGTGTATGATGGCGGTGAATTTAAAAAAGATAAAGCAACGATGATACTTGGCAGGGGACTGGGAACACACACGCTGCCTATACGCATTTTCAATCCGGGAGAACTTGTTGTAATTGAGCTTACGCAAAGTTGACGGCAAATTTAGTTCATGGTAATATGATTGAGGCAAAAAGGACAGGCATCTTAACTAAAAGGAGCTAATGAATGGCAATACCAGTCAAATTGCAGGCGTTTGAGGGACCGCTGGACCTTCTTCTGCATCTGATAGAAAAAAATAAAGTGGATATCTATGATATTCCGATTGTGGAGATCACTGCGCAATATCTTTCCTATATTCAACAAATGGCAACGGAAGATATGAATGTGATGAGCGAATTTCTTGTAATGGCGGCGACTCTTCTGGACATCAAATGCAAGATGCTTCTTCCGAAGGAAGTCAATGAAGAAGGGGAAGAGGAAGATCCGAGGGCAGAGCTGGTTCAGAAATTATTGGAATACAAAATGTATAAATATATGTCCTATGAACTTAAGGATAGACAGGTAGACGCTGCGCGTACGCTGTTTAAAGACAGGACGCTTCCGAAAGAAATCGAGGAGTACAGACCTCCAATTGATATGGAAGAGCTTCTTGGAGGGGCGAATCTGGGAAAACTTCAGGAATTATTCAAGACCGTGATGCGCAGGCAAGAGGATAAGATCGATCCTGTGAGGAGTACCTTTGGCAAGATCGAGAAGGATGAAGTGGATATGGATATCAAAACGGTTTATGTTGAAGAGTATCTTCATACCCACAAAACATTCAGCTTTAGGCAGCTCTTGGAAAAGCAGAGAAGCAAAATGGAGATTATCGTTACATTTCTTGTCATTCTGGAGATGATGAAACTGGGGAAAATTTTCATTGTACAGGAAGATACGTTTGAGGATATCATGATTACTTCTAATGAGGCGCGGGAGGTATAAAATTTGGACAGGCAGAAAGAAAAAGCCATATTGGAGGCGGTTCTTTTTACGATGGGCGAGTCTGTGGAAGTGGAAAGACTGGCGGCAGTAATCGAGGAAGATAAAAAGACGGTCAGGGAATTACTTGCAGAGATGAAAGCAGAGTATGAGGAAAGGGCGTGCGGCATGACGCTGATGGAACTGGAAGATTCCTTTCAGATGTGTACCAAGGCAGAAATGTATGAATATTTGATTAAAATCGCTAAGACGCCGCGCAAGTATGTGCTTACAGACACATTGCTGGAAACGCTTTCTATTGTGGCATATAAGCAGCCCATCACAAGGGCAGAGATTGAAAAAATCAGAGGCGTCAGCTGCGACCATGCGGTGAATAGGCTGGTCGAATTTGGGCTTATTGCGGAAGTGGGAAGAATGGATGCACCGGGACGCCCGCTCCTTTTCGGAACTACGGAAGAGTTCCTAAGGAGCTTCGGCGTAAAATCTCTGGAGGAGCTGCCGGAGCTGTCAGCCGTTCAGATAGAAGAATTCAAACTGCAGGCAGAGCAGGAGGCGAGCGTACAGCTGGATATATAAGAAGACTAATACAAGCTGTAGCGAAGCAGAATCTGCTCAAGGCACCAGCCAAAATCAATGGCAGGTACGGTATCGCTGGTGATGATATGCTCTATTTTGTAGACTTCTCCGTCGACAAGGTAGCGAATCGTGCCGGCATTTGTTCCTGCGGGTACGGGGGCGGTAAGATGATCTTCTATCTGACAATCTACTTGAATCTGTTCGCCTTTTTTCAGAAGAAGTCCATCATCGGAAAAGGAATCCGCGCTCCGGTCGATTTTAAGACCGGTATAGGCATCTGCATCAAGCTGATTGACCTGCCCGTTTATAACTTTGATGGGAGTTAAACTACTTTCATTATAAGCAGCTTCACTGAGGGTGTGATATTCGTAATTGTCCAGTCCATAGTTCATAAGCTGTTTCGTATCGCTCCACTTGTAGGTCTTATTGTTGGGCCATCCGCAGGCGAGGAGGGCGACTACATAAGTCCGCTCATCCTGACGCAGTGCGCCTACATAGCAGTAACCGGCATTACCTGTGAAGCCTGTTTTGCCGGAGAGCGCACCCTCCATCATGGAAAGAAATGCGTTATGGTTGTTGCATTGAAAGATGCGTCCACTGGGGATGAAGGCGCCGTCTTTTTCCTTGTAGCTTCCGAAAGAATAGGAAGCAGTGCGGGTTATTTTGAGAAATTCCTCTTTTTTGGGGGAATCCATGATGCAGTATGACATGATGCGGGCAAGGTCCGCAGCGGTGGTGGAGTGGGATCTTACGGTTCCGTCTTTTCCTGTGACTGTGGCGTCAAGACCGTTCGGGGTTATGAAGAAAGTGTCAAAACATCCGAGATCCCGGGCTTTCTGGTTCATCATATCAGCAAAAGCCTCTGTGCTTCCTGCGATATGTTCGGCAATGACGACCGCTGCATCGTTATGGGATTCCAGCATTAAGGAATAGAGAAGATCTTCCAGCTTATAATATTCGTTTGCACTTACATTGAGCTTTACTTTTGGCATGCTTGCGGCATAGGAGGAGGCAATGGCGTAATCGTCCATACTGCCATACTCCAAGGCAAGGATACAGGTCATAATCTTTGTTGTGCTTGCCATAGGAAGGATTTTCTGTCCGTCTTTTTCATATAAAATACGCCCGGAGTCAGCATCCATTAAAACGGCAGACTGGGCGTAGAGCTTTAGGTTTGTACCATCTTCTTCTTTGGCAGATGCTGTCGGCATGGACAGTGAAGCGATGAAAATAAGGGTGGAGATAAAGAATAAACTGATTGATCTGGTAAGTGAGGGCCTTGAATATTTCATTTGATTTTCGTCCGCGCAGGTATCTTCTCTTATCTATATGTCAGTGCACAGGTAAAATATGCTATGCGACCAAACAGATAGGAGGGTTTTATGAGAAAAATACTGGTGGTGCTTACCGGAGGAACGATAGGAAGCAGAGTGGAAGGAAGGCAAATTGATGTGACAGATGAGTCGCCTTATTATCTTTTAGATCTGTACAAGAAAACTTATGGCAGCGTCAGTACGTTTGAAGTGATACATCCCTTTAATCTTTTAAGCGAAAACATGAACCTGCATTATTTTAGTCAGCTTGCACGCGTCATGTGGGAGCTTCCTTATAGGGATTGCGCAGGGGTCATAGTTGCTCATGGCTCTGATACATTGTCTTATTCGGCAGCCCTTTTAGGGATGCTGCTTCGCCATGTGCCGGTACCAGTAGTGCTGATTGCATCCAATTATCCGTTAGGAGAGAAGGGGAGCAATGGACTTGTCAATTTCAAAAGTGCAGTGGAGTTAATTCGTGCGCATCTGTTCAGAGGGGTATACTGCGTTTATCAGAACAATTTGGGAGAACATAGCGTGTATTTGGGAACACGCATGACAGAGGCAGATGCTTATCTGGATCAGTTCGGGAGTTTTGGAGGCACCCCCCTGGGAGCAATGGAGGACGGTGTATTCTGTTACAATGGCGGCACCCCCAATCCCACGCTTCCTCAGATCAGGGAAAGACGTTCCCCTGTTGCATCGAGTTGTCCGGTTTTTGATAAAACAATTCTCATGATTCGGTCTTATCCTGGTTTAGACTACAGGAGCTTTGATTTAGGGATCGGACCTGCCGCGGTGCTTTGTTATCTGTACCACTCAGCTACAGCATGTACGGAAGGCGAAGGCAGTTCCATACTTGACTTTATAGACCGATGCCACAATGAGGGGATTCCTGTCTATGTGGCTTCCGCAAAATTATTAGTGGGAAGAAACTATGTGACAGCAAAAGCAATTCGCGACAAAGGCGTTATCCTGATGGAGAACATCTCGCCTGAAGCAGCTTATGCTAAATTGTTGCTTTTACATAATATAGGGACAAGGAAAGAAGCAGAAAGTCGTGTAAAAGAAACGATATTTTTTGAAAATTTGCCTATTCCTGAAGACTAGGCGCAAGATGTAAAAAAAATAACGATAAAAATGAACTTTGCTCTAGGCGATTTGTGACATTTGTGGTATACTGCTATAGACAAAATTATGGGGATACTTGTGTCCTCGTGAGTTAAGTTATAATTTTTTTAATATAAAATGGAGGGTTGAAAAAAATGAGTACTACTTCACAGGCGAGTCAAAGAATAGCAGCTTTGCTCGATGAAAACAGTTTCGTTGAAATCGGTGCGCAGGTAACAGCAAGAAGCACGGATTTTAATCTGAAACAGACCAAAACTCCTTCTGATGGTGTGATTACCGGATACGGAGTGATAGGCGGCAGCCTTGTGTATGTATACAGCCAGGATGCGTCCGTACTTGGCGGCAGCGTCGGTGAAATGCATGCAAAGAAAATTGCAAACCTCTATGATCTGGCATTGAAAATGGGAGCTCCCGTAATCGGGCTGATTGAATCTGCCGGACTTAGATTACAGGAAGCAACAGACGCGTTAAATGGATTTGGTGAAATCTACAAAAAGCAGGTTCTCAGCTCTGGCGTGATCCCTCAGATTACCGCTATTTTTGGTTCCTGCGGCGGCGGTCTTGCGCTTATTCCTACTTTGACAGATTTTACTTTCATGGAAGAAAAGAAAGCAAAATTATTTGTGAATGCACCCAATGCGCTGGACGGCAATGAAATCAGCAGATGTGATACATCAGCGGCTTCTTTCCAGAGCGAGGAGGCAGGTATTGTGGATGTGGTTGCGGACGAGGCATCTGTTCTTTCACAGATTAGAGAACTGGTATGTATGCTTCCTTCAAACAACGAAGAAGATAGTGCATTTGAAGAATGCACAGATGATTTGAACCGCACATGTGCAGAAATTGCAGGGTGTATAGGAGATACATCTATTGCATTATCCCAGATCGCTGATAACGGCGCTGTATTTGAAGTGAAGGCAGCGTATGCGAAGGAGATGGTGACTGCATTTATCCGCTTAAACGGAACGACGGTAGGCGCTGTCGCAAACCGTAGCGAAGTATATGGCGAAGACGGAAAAGTGACAGATAAGTTTGATGCAGCTTTAACACCGGCAGGCTGTGATAAGGCGGCAGATTTTGTTAATTTCTGCGATGCATTTAATATTCCGGTTCTTTCTCTTACAAATGTAAAAGGCTTTAAGGCCGATAAATGTTCCGAAAAGAAGATTGCAAAAGCAGCGGCAAGGCTTACATATGCGTTCGCCAATGCTACCGTTCCGAAGGTGAATGTTGTGATCGGACAGGCATTTGGAAGCGCTTATGTTGCCATGAACTCTAAGGCGATCGGTGCAGATATCACTATGGCGTGGCCGGATGCACAGATCGGTACGATGGATGCAGGTCTTGCTGCAAAGATCATCTGTGATGGTCAGGGAGCAGAAGCGATTGCCGCATGTGCAAAAGAGTATGCCGCGCTGCAGACGAGTGCACAAAGCGCTGCAGGCAGAGGATATGTGGATCAGATTATAAAGCCCGCAGATACAAGAAAATATGTAATAGGCGCTTTTGAGATGCTGCTTTCCAAGAGGGAAGACCGTCCTGCCAAAAAACATGGTACAGTTTAGAAAGGATGATACTTAATATGAAAAAATGGTTATTAGTATTAGGTATGATTACCTGTATGCTTGGTTTGTCAGCATGTAGCCAGAAAGAAGAGGCTGCTCCTTTCATGACAGAAGCGGCGGCTGAAGAATATGTGCAGGACAATATCATCAAGATTAACCGGTATGTTCAGACAAACACGAAGGACCAGGTGACGGATCTTGTATGGTTAAATGCAATCGAAAGCTGGGAACAAGCTGCTCCAGATATGGGTGATTATGAAAAGATTGTCAGCATTAAGTACAATCTTGAAGAAAAAGACGGTGTTGTCAATGCCAGAATTAAAGGATCCAAGCGTGAAGCAAGCGTAGAATTTGTATTTGAGGATGGTGTGATCGCCAATGTTACGACCAATGTGGAATATTCCTTTGGTGAAAAGATGGAGAAGGCGGCATTAAACACACTCCTCGGTATGGGAACGGTGTTTACAGTTCTTATTCTGATCAGCCTGATTATCGGATGTTTTGGCTTTATACCTAAGATTCAGGCAAAATTTGATAAAAAGTCTAAGAAAGAAGAAGTGAAAAAGACGGCAGTGGACAATACCATTGCACAGATTATTGAAAAAGAAGAACTTTCAGATGATTACGAGCTGGTTGCAGTTATTGCAGCAGCAATCGCTGCAAGTGAGGGCGCTTCTTCCACAGACGGATTTGTAGTAAGAAGCATCAGACGCGCAGGGAACAAGCGGCAGCGTGCTTAAATGAGAATAATGTTGAATGGAAATCACAGGAGGATTTAAAGGAATGAAAAATTATACAATTACCGTAAATGGAAACGTATATGACGTAGTAGTAGAAGAAGGCGCATCCACTGGCGCACCTGCACCCGCAGCGCCGAAGGCAGCACCTAAGGCGGCTCCCAAGGCAGCAGCGCCAAAGGCAGCTGGCGGAGCAGGCAGCATCAAGGTTGAGGCTGGTGCAGCTGGCAAGGTATTTAAGGTAGAAGTAAGTGTTGGACAGACACTTAAGGCTGGTGATACAGTAGTCATTCTGGAAGCAATGAAAATGGAAATCCCTGTTGTAGCACCTCAGGGGGGTACTGTAGCAAGTGTTGATGTAGCTGTTGGCGATGCTGTTGAGGCAGGTGCTTTGCTGGCAACTCTTAATTAGTACTTTTGCCGAGAAAACAACAGGAGGTAAAAAAATGGATTACATCGTATCTACACTGTCCAATCTGATTCACCAGACAGCCTTCTTTAATCTTACATGGGGCAATTATCTGATGATTCTTGTGGCGTGTGTATTTCTTTATCTTGCGATTGCCAGAGGCTTTGAACCGCTGCTTCTGACACCAATCGCATTTGGTATGCTGCTTGTCAATATTTATCCTGATATCATGATGAGTATTGAGGATTCAGCCAATGGCGCAGGCGGCTTACTGTATTATTTTTATCTCTTAGATGAGTGGGCAATCTTGCCGTCACTGATTTTCATGGGTGTCGGCGCTATGACCGATTTCGGTCCTTTGATTGCAAATCCTAAGAGCTTCTTACTTGGTGCAGCAGCACAGTTCGGTATCTTCGCAGCATATTTTGGCGCGATTGCAATGGGCTTTAATGACAAAGCAGCAGCAGCAATCTCCATTATCGGCGGTGCGGACGGTCCTACCTCCATTTTCCTTGCCGGAAAACTTGGACAGACTGCCCTGCTTGGACCGATTGCGGTAGCGGCATATTCCTATATGTCCCTGGTGCCTATTATACAGCCGCCTATCATGAAACTGCTGACAACAGAAAAAGAGAGAAAAATCAAGATGGGACAGCTTCGTCCTGTGTCCAAGCTTGAAAAGATTCTCTTCCCGATTATCGTTACAATCGTAGTTTGTATGATCCTTCCTACCACAGCACCCCTTGTTGGTATGCTGATGCTGGGTAATCTGTTCAGAGAGTCTGGTGTGGTAAGACAGCTGACAGATACAGCATCCAATGCGCTTATGTACATTGTAGTTATACTGCTGGGCACTTCCGTAGGCGCTACCACCAGCGCAGAGGCATTCTTAAATCTGGACACATTGAAGATCGTTGCGCTTGGCTTGATTGCATTTGCATTTGGTACAGCCGCCGGCGTTTTGTTTGGTAAGCTGATGTGCATTGCAACAAAGGGAAAGGTCAACCCGCTGATTGGTTCCGCCGGTGTATCGGCAGTTCCTATGGCAGCCCGTGTTTCCCAGAAGGTGGGAGCAGAGGCAGATCCTACGAACTTCCTTTTGATGCATGCAATGGGACCTAACGTGGCAGGTGTTATCGGTACAGCAGTAGCAGCCGGTACTTTCATGGCTGTATTTGGCGTATTTTAAAGAAAATTAGGAGGAAATAGAAATGGCAGAACAGGCTAAAAAACCGGTTGGAATCATGGAAACCGTTCTTCGTGATGCACATCAGTCTCTGATTGCTACAAGAATGCCTACTGAAATGATGCTTCCAATCGTTGACAAGATGGATAAAGTTGGTTATCATGCAGTGGAATGCTGGGGTGGCGCCACATTTGATGCTTCCCTTCGTTTCTTAAAGGAAGATCCATGGGACAGACTTAGAAAGTTAAGAGATGGATTCAAGAATACAAAGCTGCAGATGCTTTTCAGAGGTCAGAATATCTTAGGCTACAGACCTTACGCTGATGATGTTGTAGACAGTTTCGTAGAGAAATCCATTGCAAATGGTATCGATATTATCCGTATCTTTGATTGCTTGAATGACCTTAGAAACTTACAGGAAGCAGTCAATGCGACAAACAAGGTTAAGGCACAGGAGGGAAGAGGACATGCACAGGTTGCCCTTTCTTATACATTAGGTGATGCCTATACCATGGAATATTGGATGAACATGGCAAAGAAAATTGAAGAGATGGGTGCAGATTCTATCTGTATCAAGGATATGGCAGGTCTTCTTGTTCCTTACAAGGCATCTGAAATGATTGCTGCCATGAAGTCGGCAACAAAGCTTCCGATTCAGCTGCACACACACTATACATCTGGTGTTGCAAGCATGACCTACATGAAGGCAGTAGAAGCAGGGGTAGACGTAATCGACTGTGCAATCTCACCTTTTGCTATGGGTACTTCACAGCCGGCAACGGAAGTTATGGTTGAGACCTTTAAGGGAACACCTTATGATACCGGTTATGATCAGAATATTTTGTCTGAAATTGCAGATTACTTCAGACCTTACAGAGATAAATGCCTTGCAGATGGTCTGCTTAATCCTAAGGTTATGGGTGTTGATATCAAGACACTGCTGTATCAGGTACCCGGAGGTATGCTTTCCAACATGGTGAGCCAGCTGAAGGAGCAGAATGCAGAAGATAAATATTATGATGTGCTGAAGGAAATCCCGCAGGTTAGAAAAGACTTAGGTGAGCCTCCTTTGGTTACACCTTCTTCACAGATCGTGGGAACTCAGGCGGTATTTAACGTACTGATGGGTGAAAGATATAAGATGGCAACAAAGGAAACCAAGGCAGTTCTTCGCGGTGAATATGGTCAGACAGTTAAGCCTATGAATCAGGAGATCATCGACAAGGTTATTCCAGGTGAAAAGAGGATTACCTGCCGTCCTGCCGATCTTATTGAAAACGAAATGGATAAGTTAGAGGCAGAGATGAAGGAATGGAAACAACAGGATGAAGATGTATTGTCCTACGCTCTGTTCCCGCAGGTTGCAACTGACTTCTTCAAATATCGTCAGGCACAGCAGGAAAAAGTTGATATGTCACAGGCAGATGTAAAGAATGGGGCATATCCTGTATAAATTTTTAACGGACAAGATCGATGCAGCTCTCATGCAAGTATTTGTGTGGGAGCTGTTTTTGTGTTATAATCTAACTGCCGGTGGTTGGAAAATAATAGAAAATAGGGGGAGTACATGGATAATAAACGATTTGCACTGCTCATAGATGCAGATAATATTTCGGCGAAGTATATAGGAGCCATCTTGGAGGAACTGTCTACTTACGGAATTACTACTTACAAAAGAATTTATGGGGATTGGACCAGTACCCAGGCGACCAAGTGGAAAGGGGAGCTATTGGAAAACTCGGTGATTCCGGTACAGCAGTTCAGCAATACGGTGGGGAAAAATGCGACGGATTCCACTTTGATCATTGATGCTATGGATATTCTATATACAGGAAATGTGGATGGGTTCTGCATTGTGTCCAGTGACAGCGATTTTACCCGTCTTGCGAGCAGACTGCGTGAATCCGGAATGGAAGTCATTGGAATGGGAGAAGAGAAGACGCCCCGTTCTTTCAGGGTTGCATGCACCAGATTTGTGAATCTGGAAAATCTGGGAAATCAGGACGAGGATACGGAGGGGAAAGAAGGCAAGGACAACACCATCAGCAGGGATGTTATCTATAATGCAATTACAAATATTATAAATGAAAATGAAAATAAAGGAAAAAATGTGGAACTGGCGTCGGTGGGGAACCGGCTGGTCAATATGTATCCTGATTTTGATGTCAGAAACTATGGTTATAGTCTGCTGTCCAAATTTGTGGAGGATGCAGGGCTGTTCCTGTTAGAAAAGCGACAGAATGTCATTACCATTTCCTTGAAAGACAATGAACAGTCACAGGAAGAAATCAGAGGCTATATCAAACAGATTATTCATGAGGCGGGAAAGAAGGGAATCGGCATCAGTGAACTGAGTAACTGTGTATATAGCAAATATGACAATTTTAATGTCAAGGATTTTGGATACAGCCAGTTTTCCAAATTTGTTCAAGGGCTTGGAAATGTGGAAGTATATCAAGGGAAAAATGACAGAAAGCGCGCAAAAGAAAAGAATTAAGAAAATCTTTATCTTATATTATAAAAATTAACATTCTTTTCTGGTAAACTATACCCCGTCAGTATGCAATATTTTTTACAAAGGATGAGGCGGGGATGGGACTGGAATTTATCGATATATCCAGAGACGACGAGTACGAAAGACCGCGTGTCAGAAGTACCGCAAGCGGACAGAATACAACGGTGCCTGAAAGGAGAAAAAGAACTCAGGGACAGAGCGCGGTAGTGTCTGAAAGAAGAAAGCGGACTGAGGTGCAGGTTATGGGAATGCCTGCGAGGAAGAGACGACCTGAAAGGCAGGGCATGGAATTGCCTGAACGAAGGAAGAGGCGATTCGAGGAGCAGAGTGTGGAAATGCCTGAAAGGAGGAGACGATCCGAAAGGCAGGACGTGGCAGGATCTGGAAGAAAGAGAAGAGCGGAAGCAGAAATATATCCGTTGCCAGATAACACAAATGTGCGAAGACGTGAAAGAAATGCGGAACAAAGGGCGGAACAGGTAAGGGCACGCAGAAGGAAACGCAGACAGAGAAAAATGATAGCGGCAAGAATGGTCACCTTGTGTTTTTTAGTGTCACTAATCGTAATAGCAGCCGTGCTTTTAATTAAATTAATAGAAGGACTGCGGGATACAGAGGAAGTCATCAATGATTTTCAGACAACCGTTGAGAGTCAGAAGGTCATTGAAGAAAACAAGGCGGATAAGCCGATTATGACAGAAGATTTTATTCCAATCAATGAATATTCAAGACCTGGAGAAACATTGCCGGAGGTAAACAATATTTTTGTGCACTATACCGCGAACCCGGGAACCAGTGCAGCTCAAAATAGGAGTTATTTTGAGAATCTGGGTATTACAGGCGAGACATCTGCGAGCGCACATTTTGTAATCGGCTATAACGGGGAAATTATCCAGTGTATTCCTCTTAATGAGATAGCTTATGCGGTGGCGGGAAGGAATTATGATTCCATTTCCATAGAGTGCTGTTACCTGTCAGAAGACGGAAAGTTTACAGATGACACTTATCAGTCTTTGATCCGGTTATCCGCATGGCTTTTAAAGGAATATAATCTTGCACCGGAGGATATGAGAAGACATTACGACGAAGGCGGAAAGAAGTGCCCGCTATATTTTGTAGAAAATACTGGTTCATGGCAGCAATTTTTAAATGATTTGGAAGATTATATTATAAAGGAACAGAAGTAATCAATTTATCAGCAGAGCCATACCACTAGGAAGCAACCAGCAAGAGTACGCCTGGTTTCCTGCGGTATGGCTCTGGTCTGCCTTTCAAAGCAAAGCGTTCCCTTGAAAACACCAGCCAAATGGTGTATAGTTAAAAAAGCGGATTCAGTTGATAAAGAGCTATGCAAAGTGTGAGAATATGTTGCTTTATTGTAGGGAGAAGCTGTTATGGAGTTGGAAAAAAAGGATACGCGCATGGCGCATGGAGTGGCAATCTGGGCAATGATACTATTGCACTTGTATTGGGGAAAAGGGGCAGACGTGAATGGCAGCCCGTTGATCTGGATAAATCAGGATGTGCCTTTGATTTATTATCTGGCATTTCTAAGTGAAATATGCGTGCCATTTTATTGCTTTTGTACCGGCTATGCGCTGTTTTTGCAGTTCAGCCATATGGAACTAAAAGAATATTTGAAAAAAACATATTTTCGATTATTCAAATTTTTAGTTCATTTCTGGGTAATATGTATTATTTTCTCTGTTGTGGGTATTTTTTTTGATCAATATGGGGAAATCCCAGTTAATATTTACAGGTTTTTGGGCAATTTTTTTCTGCTCGAGTATACGTATAACGGTGCATGGTGGTTTGCTTCCACCTATACGGTATTTATCTTGATATCTCCGTTGTTCTTAAAATTGGCGAAAAAGGTGGATAGCCGCGTTTTATTTATAGTGTTCGCTATGATATTTTGTGTATATTATCTCTACAAAGTAATGATGCCGCTTAACACAAGCCCGGAGGAATATTATTGGAAAGGATTTTGGTTTAGAAAACTATCGGATTTGTGGTATGTATCGTTTTTTTATATTGTTGGAATGCTGCTTGCAAAAGAAAAGATGATATCCAGGATGAGGAAATGGTGGGAACAGATAGCTGGGAGAAAAAGTAATTTTTATCTTTTTATTGTTGTTGCAGTGACGACTTTGATGGTATGTGTGATTGAAGTGTCGGGAATAGTGTATTTCATTGCCATTTTTTATTTTATATGTTTTCATCTTTGGAAAAAGCCGGATTATGTAGAAAAGTTTTTTTTGTTTTTTGGCGAGCATTCCACAAACATCTGGTTAATTCATATGTTCTTTTATTTGTTTATTTTTAAGGATTTGGTCTTTATAGTGAAATACCCGGTTTTCGTAATTCCTTTTATGTTTGCGCTTTCAATTGCATGTTCTTATGTAATTAATTTTGTTTTAAAGCAATTATGGAAAATCCCATTGCTTCGGAAATTAACCGCCTGTGTGGAGAATAGCGGAAATTAAGGTGAGAATGGAAATGAACCATTGTCAATATTTGAGGTGGAAATGAAAATATCGCTCCCCTCAGACTTTGGCATAGAGTTAGGATTCATAAATATATAGGGTTCAAAGGAATCTAATTCAAAATCATTCAACATCATCTTTTTGGATTTCATCAAAACGCCCTCCAAAATTTATTTGAAATACCGTTCAATACTTTTTTATTGTATCACGGCGTCTTGTTATGAACAATTTACAAACATAAAGATTTCGAAAAATGTCATTTGATGTTGACATAATGTGGAATTCGCTGTAAACTAATAACACATGTTATATTAGGGGGTAAGAGTGGGATGGCAAGAAAAGAGACGATAACAAGGGAAGATTTAATAAAAGCTGCGTTTGCAATTTTACAGGATGAAGGGATAGAGCAGGTAACAGCCAGAAAGCTGGCAGCAAAAGCCAGCTGTTCTACGCAGCCTATTTTCCGCATTTATAAGAATATGGAAGAATTGACGGAAGAACTGTTTGGCATAGCATGCGACTTCTTTCACAGTTATTATGAGGATTTCCAAAGGCAGACGGTAACACCGTTTGTGAATCTTGGGCAGGCGTACATCAAGTTTGCCGGGGAATATAAAAGAATTTTTGAATTTATTTTTTTGTCTTCAGAAAGGTTCGGAAGGAGTTTGTATGATCTGGTAAACGGTAACGGTGGTTATGTTAGCAGGGAAATACATGCTGCCACATCACAGGGGTGCTCTAATGCGAGTGAATTGTTTATGAAGATGTGGATTTTTATTCACGGCGCTGCTTGCATGACGCTTACGGGAGATTATGATCTATCTGAAGCAGAGACCATGCAGATGCTGAAAGATGCCTATCACTCATTTAGATAGAGTGATTTTATAACAGGTGAAATATTTACATAGTTTGGAAGGAAATAGAGATGGAAATACAGGAGCATGATATTATAACGCGGATGAATGATAAATATATGAAGATGAGCAAGGGCCATAAAGCGATCGCAGCATATATTTCAGACCATTATGAGCAGGCTGTCTTTATGACAGCAGCGAAATTGGGAGAAACGGTGGGAGTCAGTGAGTCCACGGTGGTAAGATTTGCATCAGGACTTGGGTATGAGGGGTACCCGGAATTTCAGGATGCTTTAGAGGACTGGGTAAAAAACAAGCTTAATTCCGTGCAAAAGATGGGCGCAAAGTACGGAAAGAGTACACAGTCGGAAATTCTAAACTCTGTCTTAAATTCAGACATAGAAAAGATAAAGGATACGATCGTCAACTTGGACGCAGTGGCGTTTGAAGCGGCAGTAGATATTATTTTGGAAGCAAAAAATATCTATCTTGTGGGGGTCAGAAGCTGTGAACCCTTGGCGGATTTCCTGCATTTCTATCTAAATATGATTCGTGGAGGCATCATTCTTGTTAAAACAACAAGCGTTACGGAGATGTTTGAGCAGATGATTAGAATCAATGAGGAGGATGCAATTATAGGCATTAGTTTTCCTCGATATTCCATGAGAACCCTGAAAGCAATTGAGTTTGCCAATGATCGGAATGCCAAGGTTATTACAATAACAGATAGTATTCATTCGCCCATGAATCTCTATTCTTCGTGCAATCTTCTCGCAAAAAGCGATATGGTGTCTATTGTGGATTCTCTTGTTGCTCCTCTTAGCGTAATCAATGCGTTGGTAGTTGCCTTGTGTTTGAAGCAGCCTGAGACGGTTAAGAATAATTTAGAGACGCTTGAGGAGGTTTGGAACAATTATCAGGTTTATTTAAATGATGAGATTAATTTTATTGATGAGGAACCGATGTTGAATTACCCGTTGATGAAGTTGGATGAATAGCAGGTGCAATTTATAGACCGGAAAGTTTAAAATATGGGACAGATTATTGTAATTGGCGGCGGAGCCGCCGGAATGATGGCGGCGATAAGCGCTGCAAAGGCGGGAGCGAAAGTAACACTGCTTGAAAAAAATGAAAAAACAGGGAAAAAAATTTATATCACAGGAAAAGGAAGATGTAATTTGACCAATGCCTGCGAGCAAGAGGTGTTTTTTCAGAACATTTTAAGCAATGGGAAGTTTTTGTACAGTGCTTTTCGTCAGATGGATAACAGGGCAGTCATGGCTTTTTTTGAGAATGCCGGGTGCAGGCTGAAGGTAGAGCGGGGAGAAAGGGTATTTCCAGTATCGGATCATTCTTCTGATGTGATTGCAGCTTTAAACAGACAGATGGAAGAAACTCATGTCAGGGTGTGCTTGAATACCTGTGTGAAAGAGATTTTGATGGAAGATTATCCGGCAGGGTGTGATGAGGGGAAAAATCATTATAGAAGCAGAGTGAAGGGAATCGTGCTTTCAGATGGAAGAAGGATGGAAGCGGATGCAGTGATTCTGGCGACGGGAGGAAAGTCCTATGCTTCCACTGGTTCTACAGGGGATGGCTATTCTTTTGCAGAAATGGCAGGGCATACCGTAAAGGAGATTGGACCGGCACTGGTTCCTTTTACTGTCAGGGAGAGCTGGTGCATGGAGATGCAGGGACTTTCTCTCAAAAATGTATCTATTCTGCTTAAAAGTGACAAAAAGACAATTTACCAGGGATTTGGGGAGATGCTGTTTACACATTTTGGGGTAAGCGGACCACTTGTTTTGAGCGCAAGCAGTTATTATGTAAAAAAATGGGCAGGCACGCCGGTTCCTCTCATCATAGATTTGAAACCGGCTTTGACGAAAGAACAGCTGGATAAGCGAATTTTGCGCGACTTTGAAGAAAATAAGAATCGGCAGTTCAAAAACGCGCTGGATGGTCTGCTTCCGGCTAAGATGATTCCGATTATCATTCGTCTATCTGGTATTTCACCGGAAAAGAGAGTTAATGAAATCACCAGAAATGAGAGGAATACATTGATTGAATGTTTGAAAAATCTTACGCTGACGGTTACAGGAACAAGAGGGTTTCAGGAAGCAATCATAACCCAGGGAGGTGTCTGCGTCAAGGAGGTAAATCCCTCCACGATGGAATCAAAGCTGGTAAAAGGACTTTTTTGGGCGGGCGAAGTGCTTGACTTAGACGCGGTGACAGGAGGCTTTAATTTACAGATTGCATGGTCTACCGGTTTTTTGGCAGGAAGCAGTGCAGCGGGACAATCATTGGCACAGTAGTAAAGTTCGTCAGGCAAGACCATGGAAAACAGAATTTGAGGTGCAAAATGGTCAGGTGGAGTAGAATTTCCGCCTGACCATTTTATCCATGTGAGAATGTCTTACAAAGCGAGCTGCTTTTTTTGTCTGCAATTAAGGCTCTAATTCAAGTATCTGAAAGCCAGGTTCCGGCGTGCCGCCCTGTTCCCATCCCTGATCGGAGAGCTGATAGATATATCCGAAGTAATCGGAATCTATGTGATATTGAATACCATATACAGTATTATTGGATAATCCGAAAAAGTAGTATGCACATCCTGTCTCCGTTTCGCCGTTTGCGTTTACAGAATAACCACAGGTCGCTTTTGTGACGGTTACATCAGAGTTAAAAGCGCTGGTTATCAGCTTTTTCGCATTTTCATAATTGGAACGGAGAAAAGTTTCGTCAGCTTTTGCTGGCGTACGAAAGGGAGCGTGATAATCGATGCCGTCTTTGATGATGAACAGCTGGGATAGTATGCCGGTTGCGCTGTTAATGTTCACACAGTAGGAACAGGTGTCGCTTTCCTTGAAAGTAATCTCATAATCTCCGTATTCGCCGAAACCAAATCCCATCCAATAGTCGCAAGATGTTTCCATTTGGGAGCAATCTACGCCGTACATTTCATGGAAGAAAGTAATGGCTTTCGAGATAGCCTCGTCTTCGGATAAATCTGTTTCATCAGGATAAGGATTTCTGTTAAACTCCTGCTGCGCCTGTATGCTTTCCTGTGCTTCCTTTGTCTGGCTGACAGCATAGGCAGATTTTTCACTGAAATCGATCATCTGCAGTAATTCCTCGTCTGTAAGCGCTCTGTCAGGCAGGAAAATTTCCCGGTTGTAGGTCTCATACACAGGAGCGGTGATGGCTGCGTCGGCTTCTAAACGGTCTGTAAGTGTCAGTTCACCTTCCGGGAACAAGCCCTCATTTCTATATTTATCCCACAAAGCACGATAGCGGTTTTCTTCATCGGCTGTCAATTCTCTGGAATATCTAAGGGCTTCCGTATCGTGTTCCTTTGTCATTTTTGAAGAGTCGTTCGCCGTAATATATTGTTCCTGTTCTGCGCTGGACATCTGCTCCATCCGATCTTTTACATAGTCGCTGATCTTGGCGGATACCGGTATGGAGATCAGCACTAGCGCGGCAGCGCCGCATACGGCGATTCCGGCTTTCGGGAAGGAAAAGAAAGAAGCCTTTCGGGAAGTAACAGCGGGACTTTGATTTTTTATTGCCTCCAGTGTACGGTCGATTTTCTTCTCATATTCTTTACTGGTGGGGCAGGGAGTATTTTCTGCCATTTGTCTTATTTTTTTATCAAAATGATTCATGAATTCTCCTTTCTACTGGGCAGCTTCAAGAGCCTTTTTTAACTCCTGTCGGGCTCTGGAAAGCCTTGATTTTACAGTTCCTTCAGAGATAGCAAGGATTTCGGCAATTTCCTTTACACGGAATGCTTCAAAGTAGTATAGCAGAATGACTTCTTTAAAGCCGTCGTTCAGATGACAAACAAATTCTAAAAGATCGAAAGAGGATTCGGGAACATATTTTTCCGTCAGAAAAGTAGAAAAATCCTCCGTCAATTCCACCCGTTTCCTTTTCCTTAGGCAGGTCTTGCTTTCGTTTGCTATGATCTGGAACAACCATGCTTTCATTTTCCTGCTATTTTTTAATTCTGATAAATGACTGTATGCTTTTAATATACTTTCGCTGACCACGTCCTCGGCGTCTTCCCTGTTTAAGACAATGGAATATGCCAGACGGAACATGGCGGTTTTGTTCTGCCCGACAGTCTCTATAAAGAGATTGTCAAGGCTTTTTCTTTTGCCATTCATGGCACCCTCCTTTCCTTACAATTAAGTCGACTTATAAATTAGACGGCTGAAAGAGAGTATTGGTTCCCGAAAACAATATAAAATATAATAAGAAAAGAGATTTTCTGCAAACTTGGCAAAAGGAAAAGTTCATGTTATGATAAAAAGCAGTATAGAATCTGAAAAGAAATGAGGATGAAAGATGAGTTATCAGATTGCGATAGATGGACCGGCAGGTGCGGGAAAGAGTACGATTGCAAAGAAGGTTGCAAAGCAAAAGGAATTTATCTATGTAGATACAGGCGCTATGTACCGGGCTATGGCATATTATCTGTTTTCAAATCATGTTGACCCGGAGAATGAGGCTCTTGTTGCAGAAAAATGCATAGGGGCGGATATCACCATTCAATATGAAAAAGGCGAGCAGGTCGTTCTTTTAAACGGTGAAAATGTGAATGCATTTCTTCGGACAGAAGAGGTGGGAAACATGGCATCCTATACCAGCAGGAACCCCAAAGTGAGAGAGCGCCTTACGGCACTTCAGAAGGAACTTGCTTCCAAAAACAATGTGGTCATGGATGGAAGGGATATCGGTACCTGTGTCCTTCCAGGTGCGGATGTGAAAGTGTATCTCACCGCCAGCGCCCAGGTGAGAGCTAAAAGAAGATTTGACGAGCTTACAGCAAAAGGAGAAATATGCGATCTTCAAAAGATAGAGGAAGACATCATAAAACGCGATGAGCAGGATATGAACCGGGAAATCGCGCCCTTAAAGCAGGCGGAAGACGCTGTTTTGATCGATTCTTCTTCTATGACGATTGAAGAGGTAGTAAAGAAAATCCTTGCTTTGTGCCGATAAGAAATAGGAAAAACGACGGATACAAAATGGAGGTTACAGGATGGAAGTGATACGCGCCGAGAGTGCGGGCTTTTGCTTTGGTGTTAAGAAAGCGGTGGAGAAGGTTTATGACCAGATCCATGCACATAAAAAAATCTACACATATGGTCCCATCATTCATAATGAGGAAGTGGTCCGGGATCTGGAAAGCCGGGGCGTTATGGTAATTGAGGGAGAGGAAGCGTTAGGGCAGCTTAAGGAGGGAGCAGTGGTGATCCGTTCTCACGGCGTGCCGAAGAGGATTTACGAGCTGATTGAGGAAAATGGCTTGGAGTGTATTGACGCAACTTGTCCTTTTGTAAAAAGAATCCATAATATTGTGGAAAAGGAGAGCCTTGCGGGCAGGCAGATAGTAATTATTGGAAACGCCGGACATCCGGAAGTGGAAGGCATTATGGGCTGGTCGGCTTCGCCAGCACTGGTAATCGGGGATGTAGGGGAAGCAGAGAATTTCCGTTTGGACAAAGAAAAACCGATCTGTATTGTATCCCAGACGACATTTAACTACAACAAATTTCAAGAATTAGTTGAAATTTTTCATAAAAGAGGTTACAATGTTAATGTTGTAAATACTATCTGTAATGCGACAGAAGAACGACAGACACAGGCTCGCGAAATTGCGGCCAAGGTCGATGCAATGATAGTAATTGGTGGCAGGCACAGTTCCAACACGCAGAAGTTATACGAAATATGTCGTGAAAAGTGCAAAGCCACATATTTTATACAGACACTGGACGATTTGCATTTAGAACTGCCTAAAACTGCTGCTCTGGTGGGTATTACTGCAGGGGCTTCCACCCCTAACAATATTATCGAGGAGGTTCAAAATTATGTCAGAATTAACTTTTGAACAAATGTTGGAAGAATCATTAAAGACAATACATACAGGAGAGGTAGTTGAAGGTACGGTCATAGATGTTAAACCGGAAGAAATCGTTCTTAACATTGGCTATAAATCTGATGGTATTTTGACGAGAAACGAATATACCAATGAGCCCAATGTAGATTTGACGACCGTAGTGAAGCCGGGCGATACCATGGAAGTTAAAGTCCTTAAGGTGAATGACGGCGAAGGACAGGTTATCCTGACCTACAAGCGTCTGGCTGCTGACCGCGGCAATAAGCGAATCGAAGAAGCCTTCAACAGCAGAGAAGTGCTCACCGCCAAGGTAGCACAGGTGCTTGACGGTGGTTTGAGCGTCATCGTCGATGAAGTAAGGATCTTCATTCCTGCAAGTCTTGTTTCAGATGTATACGAAAAGGATCTTACCAAATATGCTGGTCAGGAAATTGAATTCGTTATCAGTGAATACAATCCTAAGAGAAGAAGATATATCGGAGACCGCAAGCAGCTGTTGGTGGCAGCAAAAGCAGAAATGCAGAAAAAGCTTCTTGAGAGCATTAAAGTGGGAGATGTGATGGATGGTACCGTCAAGAATGTCACAGATTTTGGCGCTTTTATCGATATCGGCGGCGCAGACGGACTTCTCCATATATCCGAAATGTCATGGGGACGTGTGGAAAATCCCAAAAAGGCATTCAAGGTAGGCGATAAAGTTAAAACTTTCATTAAAGATATTGTTGGAACGAAGATTGCACTTAGTCTTAAGTTTGATGATGCCAATCCATGGAAAGATGCAGATGAAAAATATGCAGTTGGAAATGAAGTGACCGGCAGGGTTGCGAGAATGACAGACTTTGGCGCATTCATTGAATTAGAACCCGGCGTGGATGCACTGCTTCATGTATCGCAGATTTCCAAAGAGCATATTGAAAAGCCTTCAGACGTACTTAAGGTTGGCGATGAGATAACAGCAAAAGTAGTAGATTTCAACAGCGAAGAAAGAAAGATCAGTCTTAGTGTCAAAGCGCTTTTAGCGCCAGAGCCAGAAGAAGAGACAGTAAGGGAAGAAGCTGCAGAGTCTGAGGATGCAGATGTTGTATCAGTTGATATTGATGCAGTGATAGCGGCTGAAGCAGACGAATAAAACAAATCATTCAGGGCGGATTGAGTATGGCATATGATTATGAAAAATTTAAGGATGCCGTGTTTGCATTAACGAAGATTGATTTAAATGCTTATAAAGAGCGGCAAATGAAACGTAGGATAGATGCTCTGATTACAAAACATGGTATAAAGGGCTATGAGAATTATGTGCAGGTTTTGAAGACTGATAAAGCCAGATTTGAGGAATTTGTAAATTACCTCACAATTAATGTTTCAGAATTTTACAGGAATCCCGATCAGTGGGTAGTCATGGACAAGGAAATCATCCCAGAACTGATTGGTAAGTATGGTAAAAACTTAAAAATCTGGAGTGCGGCATGTTCAACTGGGGATGAACCATATTCTCTTGTGATGGCGTTATCCAGGCATATTCCTCTTAATATGATTCGCATAACGGCGACGGACTTAGATAAGCAGGTTATTGCAAAGGCTAAAGTAGGCTTATATAGTGAAAAGAGCATTGCCGCGGTGCCGGCTGACTTTAAGAAAAAGTATTTTACAAAAGTAGGGCTTTCTTACAAGATTTCAGATGAAATAAAATCGCGGGTTGATTTTAAAGAACACAATCTTTTGGAAAGCGGCTATCCCAAGGATTATCACATGATAGTCTGCCGTAATGTATTGATTTATTTTACGGAGGAGGCAAAGGATGAAGTGTTCCGTAAATTCTACCAGTCGCTTGCACCCGGAGGAATCCTTTTTATTGGAAGTACAGAGCAGATTATCAATCACAAAGATATTGGATATGAGCGTAAAAATTCATTCTATTATGAACGTCCTAAAAAATAAAAAGAACTAGATATAATATAAAGAGGCATCCATCTGGGTGCCTCTTTTTCGTAGCAAAAGGTTTATTTTAATCCTGCATTGCCATTGCGTTTAGCACATGGCTGGCATAATCTGAAAATAATTGTCTGTTTTTCTTGATATCGTCGGTCAGTTCAAAAAATAAATCCCTGCTTTTATATTCTCTCTTAAAGAATGGTTCTGCTAGTACTTTCCATTGTGGAAGATAGCAGGAAAATTTACGTGTATAGCAATTGGACGCAACTGCCTGCTGGCGGTATTCTTTGTCTACGAAGGAAGCAATTGATTTATGCAGGGCGATATCTTCCGTGGGAAGATAATAATAATCTTTGAAATTTGCATAGAAGTATTTGAGTTCTTCTTCATAAATCGGAATGATTAAAGTACCCTCATGCCCTTCTCCTTTAAAGTGACAGCCCTTTCCCATAAAAGTGACGGGAGCCGGAAGCGGTGAAGCGGTTACAAGCTGAAGAATCAGTTCTTTTCGCGGAACACCGTGAATATCATTGTAATAATTGGCTTGTACCTTTCGTGCCTTTAAGCGGCTGTTAAATAAATCGTAATAGGAAAGAACCGGAAGGATTTCCAACATGCCCTTCATATCGTCGGAATTATGCAACAAAAGGGTGTGATATAGGCTGTAATCATGGGAGATGATAAAGTCCTTGTAAATCTGAATCAGCTCGCCTCCGCTGTAAGTGTCTTCACGTTTGATGCCGAGAAAGTGTTCTACTGTTTTTAGTTTACAGTCAGAAAGTTTCAAGAAATTTTTGTAAGGGGCAATGCGGCGATAGATATCCAGTCCTTCTATTTTGCTGAAATCACAGGGAAGACCATATTGATCTGCCTTATGTTTTATGAAAGGCAAATCAAAGGAATTTCCGTTATAGTGAATCAGATAGGTATATTTTTCGGCAAAGGATAAAAAGGATTTGACCAGTTCGGATTCTTCTTCAGGCGATTGAGCGAACCATTGTCTGATGGTCCAGTTACCTTCTGAAAAGAAAGCGCAGCCAATCAGGTAAATCATGGAACCGGAGGAAAGAAGACCGGTAGTCTCAATATCCAAAAATAGAATTCTGTCTAAAGGAGCGAGACGTTCCAAGGGGTATTTAAGCTGAAAATTTCCAAGAATGATTTCTTCTGTTTTCATATAGACCTCCTATTTCACATTACCTGTTTAGTGTAGCATATTTTTCAAAAATACTGTAGTATTTTCGACAAAAAAATAGTATATTTAAAAGGATGAAATGTATTTGTCCAGGCATCCATGTAGGTTTATATACTGATAAGTGTTAGGTTGGGTGCACGGATCATCAATATATATGGAAAGAAGGGTATGGAGTGGCGAAATTAACATTTACGGGAGGGATTCATCCTTATGATGGTAAGGATTTATCCAAAGACAAACCAATCAGAGACGTTCTGCCGAAGGGGGACTTGGTATACCCCTTATCTCAGCATATCGGTGCACCTGCACAGCCAATCGTCAAAAAAGGTGATAAAGTCCTGACAGGTCAGAAGATTGCAGAGGCAGGCGGATTTGTATCTGCACCTATTTATGCAACTGTTTCTGGAACAGTAAAAGCAATTGAGCCAAGAAGAGTGGTCACAGGGGACAATGTGATGAGCATTGTAATCGAAAATGACGGAAAGTATGAAGAGGTGGAGTGGCAGGAAGCAGTAGAACTTGCGTCTCTTTCGCGGGAAGAGAAGATTGAAAGAATCAAAGAAGCAGGTATCGTGGGCATGGGCGGAGCTGGATTCCCTACTGCGGTAAAGCTTTCGCCCAAGGAGCCTGATAAGATAGAATATGTGATTGTAAATTGCGCAGAGTGCGAACCGTATCTGACTTCAGACTACCGAAAGATGCTTGAGGAGCCGGAAAAGCTGATAGGAGGGCTTAAAGTATCTTTGAGTCTGTTTGAAAATGCAAGAGGAATTCTTGCAGTGGAAGATAATAAACCGGACTGTATTGCAAAGCTTAAGAGGCTGACCAAGGATGAGAATAAAATTACGGTGAAAGCGCTTAAGACCAAATATCCCCAGGGCTCGGAGCGTCAGCTGATTTACGCGGCTACAGGACGTGCCATTCATTCGGGGATGCTCCCGGCAGATGCGGGATGTGTGGTTAATAATGTGGATACAGTGATTGCAGTATATGATGCGGTCATAAACGGTAAACCGTTGATGTACAGGATTGTAACTGTGACCGGTGATGCTATTGCGCAGCCATGTAATTTCAGGGTGAGGATTGGCACAAATTATCATGAACTGGTGGAGGAGGCAGGCGGCTTCAAACAGCCTCCCGTCAAGATTATTTCCGGCGGTCCTATGATGGGGTTTGGCATTTTTGATTTGGATGTGCCTGCAACGAAGACCTCATCAGCACTTTTGTGTCTGACAAAGGATGAGGTGTCGGCAATGGAGCCTTCTGCCTGCATTAATTGCGGTAAATGTGTAGAGGTGTGCCCCGGAAGAGTGGTTCCCCGGAAGCTGGCAGATTATGCGGAGCATTATGATGAAGAGGCGTTTGTAAAGAACAACGGCATGGAATGCTGTGAATGCGGCTGCTGTAGTTATGTATGTCCTGCAAAGCGTCCGCTTACGCAGGTAATTAAATCTATGCGCAAGATGCAGCTTGCAAAGAAGAAAAAGTAGGAGGAGAAGAACGAAATGAGCGATTTGATGAAAGTTTCATCCAATCCCCATGTAAGGTCAAGGGTTACTACCAGTAATATCATGCTTGCAGTGGTAATCGCATTGCTTCCTGCGGCAGGCTTTGGCATATACAATTTTGGACTGGATGCACTTATTTTAATTTTAATTACTGTGGCAGCCTGTGTGCTCACAGAATTGATCTACGAAAAGGCAATGCGCAAAAAAGTTACGATTGGAGACTTTTCGGCGGTAGTGACGGGACTCCTTTTGGCGCTGAATCTGCCCTCAACAGCGCCCTGGTGGATTGGTGTGATCGGCGGTGTTTTTGCGATTTTGGTGGTTAAGATGCTTTTTGGCGGGCTGGGGCAGAATTTTATGAATCCGGCACTGGGTGCAAGATGTTTTCTTTTGATTTCTTATACATCCATCATGTGTAATTTTGAATGTGACGCCTATACAGGGGCAACCCCGCTTGCCAGTTTAAAAGCGGGGGAGAGTGTAAATCTGCTGAACATGGTGATTGGCAGGATTGGAGGGACCATTGGTGAGACCTCCATGATTGCAATTGTAATTGGCGCCTGCTTATTAATTTTGTTGGGGATTATTGATTTAAGAATACCTGGCAGTTACATAGTGGCGTTTGTCTTGTTTTTGATTTTATTTGGCGGACATGGTTTTGATCCTGCCTTCATTACCGCGCATTTAGCAGGAGGCGGTCTGATGTTGGGCGCGTTCTTTATGGCGACTGACTATGTGACCAGACCTGTTACCAAAAAGGGACAATATCTGTATGGCGTGATACTTGGGCTTTTAACAGGAATTTTTAGGATTTTCGGTCCTTCCGCGGAAGGTGTTTCTTATGCAATCATTCTGGGCAATCTGATGGTGCCTTTGATTGAAAAGATTACCATGCCGAAGGCTTTTGGAAAAGGAGGGGAAAGAGCATGAAAAATATGATAAAAGATGCTGCCATCCTTTTGGTTATTACGCTTTTTGCGGGACTGATCCTTGGTCTGGTGTACCAGATCACCAAAGAACCCATTGCAAAGGCAGAAGAAGCGGCAGCAAAAGAAGCTTATGCGGAAGTGTTTCCAGAAGCAGCCGAATTTGAGATGCTGGAAGAGACGGCGTCGGCGGATGAGGCATTTGCCATGCAGTGGAAGGAAGCGGGCTTTGAAGGGGTTGATATCGTAAACGTATTGAATGCAAAAGACGGCGCAGGATCCTCTCTGGGATATGTACTTACAGTGACGAGCCATGAGGGGTATGGCGGGGATATTACATTTACCATGGGCATCTGCAATGACGGAACATTAAATGGAATCTCAATCTTAAGTATCTCTGAAACGGCAGGACTGGGAATGAAGGCGGAAGCGGTGCTGAAACCCCAGTTTGAAGGAAAAAAGGTTCCAAGCTTCACTTATACCAAAACAGGAGCCACATCTGAGAGTCAGATTGATGCCATCAGTGGGGCGACCATAACGACCAATGCAGTGACAACGGCAGTAAACGGTGGACTTTACTATTTCCAGTCACAGTTAGGAGGTGGCGGCAATGAAGCAAAATAGCATATCAGAACGTCTGATTAACGGACTAATCAAAGAAAACCCGACCTTTGTACTGATGCTGGGAATGTGTCCTACGCTGGCGGTTACGACTTCGGCAGTAAACGGTCTGGGCATGGGGCTTACGACTATGGTAGTGCTTGCACTGAGCAACATGTTTATATCCCTGCTAAGGAAGGTAATTCCCGATAAGGTGAGAATTCCTGCATTTATTGTAGTTATTGCGTCTTTTGTCACGGTGGTTGAACTGCTTTTGAAGGCATTTATTCCATTCCTTTATGCTGCCCTTGGGCTTTATATTCCTCTTATTGTGGTGAATTGTATTATTTTAGGACGTGCGGAAGCCTATGCATCCAAAAATGATGTGGTCTCTTCTTTATTTGACGGAATTGGAATGGGACTTGGATTTACCTGTGCTCTTACGATTATAGGGGCGGTCAGGGAACTGTTAGGAGCCGGTCAGGTATTTGGTGTGAATGTGATGCCGGCAAGCTATGTACCGTGCAGTATTTTTGTCCTGGCGCCTGGCGCATTCTTTGTTCTTGCCGTACTGACGGCAATTCAGAATAAGGTAAAGCTGGAGGGGGAAAAGAAAGGAAAAGATATGTCCAAGATACAGTCTGGATGTAATTCAGATTGTATGAACTGTAAGGAATCGGGATGCAGCAGACGTATGTTTGATGAATCTGCCACAAAAGCAAAAGAAGAGCTAGAGGTTATAGAAATTACAGAAGAAAATGATCTTCCCGATGTAAATACAGAAAAGGAGGAGAAGAACAATGATTAAGGATCTGCTTATTATTATGATTTCATCCTCACTGGTGAGTAATGTGGTTTTAAGCCAGTTTCTGGGTCTATGTCCCTTTCTCGGTGTCTCCAAAAAAACAAGTACGGCAGCCGGGATGGGAACAGCTGTTATCTTTGTTATTACCCTGGCATCCGCAGTGGCAGGTGCAATTTATAAATATATTCTTACGCCTTTTGATTTGACATATCTGCAGACGATCGTCTTTATTTTAGTAATAGCGGCGCTGGTACAGTTTGTGGAAATGTTCCTGAAAAAATTCATGAAGTCTCTTTATCAGGCGCTTGGCGTTTACCTGCCTCTTATCACGACTAACTGTGCTGTTTTAGGGGTAGCGCTCACCAATGTACAGAAAAACTATGGAATTCTTACCGGTATCGTAAATGGTTTTGCCACGGCGGTTGGTTTTACCATTTCCATTGTGATTCTTGCCGGTATCAGAGAAAAGATGGAATACAACGATATTCCGGAATCCTTTAAGGGAATGCCCATTGTGCTTGTTACGGCAGGACTGATGGCAATTGCCTTCTGCGGATTTTCAGGATTGCTGTAGGAGGTGCAAAATGAGTATAACAGGTGTTTTGACAGCAGTAGTTGTAGTTGGCGGCGTGGGATTGTTTATAGGACTTTTCCTCGGCATTGCGGCAATACAATTTAAAGTAGAAGTAGATGAAAAAGAAGAAGCTGTTCTTGCTGCGCTCCCCGGAAATAACTGTGGGGGATGTGGATTTCCGGGATGCAGCGGTCTGGCGGCGGCAATAGCCAAGGGGGAGGCACCGGTAAATGCCTGCCCTGTGGGCGGAGAAGCGGTGGGAAAGGTGATAGCAGGCATTATGGGAGTGGAAGCATCGGAAACTACCAGAATGACGGCATTTGTACAATGTCAGGGAGACTGCGATAAGGTAACGCTTGACTATGAATATCATGGAATTGAGGACTGTAGGATGCTTTCTTTTGTGCCCAACGGCGGTGCAAAAAGCTGTAATTACGGCTGCCTCGGGTATGGAAGCTGTGTGCAGGTGTGCCCGTTTGATGCGATTCATGTGGAAAATGGGGTAGCAGTGGTAGACAAAGAAAAATGTAAGGCATGCGGGAAATGTGTGGAGGTATGTCCTAAACATTTAATAAAGCTGATTCCCTACGATGCAAAATATGCGGTGGCGTGCAGTTCTAAGGATAAAGGACCGGTCACCATGAAAGACTGTACTGTGGGCTGTATCGGCTGTCAGCTTTGTAAAAAGAACTGCGCTTCGGAGGCGGTCACAGTGGCTGATTTTAATGCAGAGATTGATTATGAAAAGTGCGTAGGCTGTGGAGCCTGCATGGAAAAATGCCCAAGAAAGTCAATTGTGGCGCATTGACCAGGCTTCCCTGTGATTGTTTTTGGCGAAAAAGGAGATTAGCAAAATGAAGAAGGAAAATGTCCAGGTAAGATTGGGAAGCACAGAGATTGTTGTGGATAAAAACGGTTTTGGCGCATTGCCGGTTCAAAGGGTCAGTGATGATGAGGCGGTGTTTTTGCTGCGCAAAGCTTATGACGGCGGCATGAGGTTCTTTGATACGGCACGGGCTTACAGTGACAGTGAGCATAAGCTGGGACTTGCCTTTGAGGGTATTCGCGAAAAGCTTTACATAGCCACTAAGACAGGCGCTCAGACGGGTGAGGATATGCGCAGGGATTTAGCCTTAAGCCTTGAAATGCTCCGTACAGATTATATTGATATCTATCAGTTCCATAATCCATCCTTCTGCCCCAAGCCGGGGGACGATAGTGGATTGTATGAGGCGGCAATGGAAGCAAAAGCGTCTGGGAAAATTCATCATATCGGTATCACAAATCATCGGTTGAGCGTTGCAAAGGAGGCAATAGGAAGCGGTCTTTATGAAACCCTTCAATTTCCTTTCTGCTATCTGGCGACCGAAAAGGAAGAGGAACTTGTGGAGAGCTGTAAAAAGGCAGATATGGGTTTTATTGCCATGAAGGCGCTATCGGGCGGCTTGATCACCAACGCAGCGGCAGCCTATGCCCATGCAGCACAGTTTGACAATGTGCTTCCAATCTGGGGAATACAGCGGGAGAAGGAATTGGATGAGTTCTTACGCTATATTGAGAATCCGCCGGTCATGACGGATGAGATAAAGGAAATGATTGCGAAGGACAGGGAGGAATTGGCAGGGGATTTCTGCAGAGGCTGCGGTTACTGTATGCCCTGTCCGGCTGGAATTGAAATCAACAATTGTGCTAGAATGTCACTGCTTCTGCGCAGATCGCCTTCCGCGCTCCAGCTGACAGAAGAGGTGCAGACTAAGATGAAGAAAATAGAAGGCTGCCTGCATTGTGACCAGTGTAAGAGCAAATGCCCATATGGACTGGATACACCGGGGCTCCTTGCTAAGAATCTGGAGGATTATAAAAAGGTGCTGGCGGGAGAAGTCAGCGTAAATTAATGTAGTGTATTTCGCCGCTTTCCGTGATGAAGATTGCCTGCAGGTCGGGGTGATTTTTAAGCAGGGAGGCGGCTTTTTCGTATCCTAGGAGAAAACAGAGGGTGGAGAGGGCGTCTGCGTCGATGGAACTGGGACTTAGGATTGTTACCTGTAAGAGCCCGCTTTCGGCGGGATAGCCAGTTTTTGGGGAAAGGATATGATGGTAAAGTGTGCCGTCTTTTTCAAAATAGCGTTCGTAATTTCCAGAGGAAACGACACTGATATCGGATAAGTCGAGGGTGAGGGCTGTTATGCCGGTGCTGGCGAAGGGTTTTTGAATGCCAATGCGAAAGGGAGTACCATCGGGGCGGTTTCCCAGCGTGACAACATTTCCGCCCAAATTGATCAAGGCGGAGGAGACGCCTTTTGAAGCAAGGAATTCTTTCATTTTATCCCCAATAAACCCTTTGGCAATAAATCCCAGATCAATCTGTGCCTCGGGATCCGTGACGCTTACCTGACTGCCATTTATAAGAATCGTCTTATAATTGACATGAGATAAAGCCGCAATAATTTCTTCTTTGCTGGGAACGATTTCCTCATTACCAGAACCAAAGTTCCACAAAGAAGAAAGGCTGCCGATGGTTGGATCCACCAGACCATCAGAAAGCTGTGCATAAGAAAGAGCAGTATTTAAAACAATAAGCGTATCTTCTTTCACTTCTACAGCCTGCCCCATACTGTGATTGATCTTCCAGACATCACTTCCTTCTATATTGGGGCTTAGAAGATCCTCATAATATTTAGCAAGTTCCATACACTCATCCAGTATCTTATCTGTGCCGCCATCATACAACGAGATTGAAACAATAGTGTCAAAATAAAACCCCGTTGCTTTAAGCGGTTCCTTGGAAGAAATCTGACCACATCCCGTCAGCATAATAGTACAAAGTAAGACAAAAATTTTTCCAAATTTCCTAATATGGCAAGTATTTACCAGATTCATACAAATCTCCTGTAACGAATTTTAGTTGTAATAAAAGTAAGTTTCATGTATAGTTATAAAGATAATTATATTACTCATTAAATTATTTGAAAAGAGAAAGTGGTGAAGATGAAATGCGATTATCTGACGAACGCGATGACAACGGAATGGGAGCCCCTGTGGTATACACCATTGTCGGTGTGTCCGCCTTTATTTTTCTTATCCTGGCGGTTGTCCTGTTAAGCAATACAAATTGGGGAGGACAAGGTTCTGCTGGAAACAGGAACATCCAGCCAAGTCCTTCCCCTACGCCGGAGGAGACGGCGGAATTTGCACCGGGATCGGAAGATCTTGAAACTTTATACAGGGAGCACAGGCTTCGATCGGAAGATCTTGATTTCTGGGATATGTATAAAGAGGAAGAAAATCAGCTGATAGAAGCGGTTCCAACAGCCAGCCCTACGCCAGAGCCGACCCATGAACCCACGGAGGAAGAACTTGCGTCGGATGGGAAGCATGTGCAGGTGACATACAGGGATGGATCAAAGGAGTGGGTAGAGATCTCAAAGGATATTCCACTTTATTCCTATGACTTTACAAATTTGAAGATTACCAACGGTAAGATGGCGTATTATCAAGACGGAGAAAAAAGTTCATGGCTGGGTGTTGACTTATCGAAAAACAACGGTGATGTAGATTTTGAAGCATTGAAAAATTCAGGCGTTGATTTTGTTATGCTGCGGCTTGGGAGCAGAGGGTATGAGACAGGTCTTGTCACCTTAGATGAAAATTTTGTCAGCAATATCACCAAGGCGCAGAGTGCTGGTTTAGAGGTAGGGGTTTATTTCTACTCCCAGGCAGTGAACGAGGAAGAAGCGGTGGAAGAAGCGGAATTTGTAATCAGTAATCTGGTGCCTTATAAGATCAGTTATCCAGTGGCGTTTGATATGGAATATATTTCTAATGATGAATCCAGGATTGATTCTTTGGACGAGGAGAATAAAACGCAGGTAGCGCAGGCGTTTTTATCCCGTATTGAGCGGGAGGGGTACAGAACGATTCTTTATGGGAATAAGGACTGGCTGCTTGGGGCGCTGATGCCGGATAAGCTGCTTAAGGAATACGATGTCTGGCTCAATGATCAGGCTTCCATACCAGATTATCCCTATCAGTTTAAAATGTGGAAATATAGCGCACCGCAAAAGATTGACGGGGTGGGAAGTACGGCATCCTATACGATCAGCTTTGTGGATTATACACGCAAATAAGATTTTATTTTAGGAGAAATATGTAATTTTGAGTAAATGTCGGCGTAGACAGAGGGAGAGAGATTTTCCAGATAATTGGGAGAAAAGTTCCTGTTTACGCCGGCTTTTTTTAATAGGTCGATTGCCTTGTTGTAGGCGATGGCAGCTTCCACCGCGCTTTCGTAGGAGCCGACTGTGTAATTCCCGTTTATATGTATTTTGGCAATATATTTTGTGCCAGTTTTCGTCTCTTTTTTGATGACACCGTGGTAGGTGTTGAAAATTTCTATGTTCTCATATCTGAAATCAAGATCATCACCATTTACAAATCGGTAATCCCTGTCCCTGACAGCATAATTTTTAATTCCGTATCTGCTCATGATGTTGACCTGCATTCCGTAATCAGCCACAAAAAAATGCCGTCCGCGCCGCATAATTTTGTGGGAGGAATAGTAAAATAAATCGTCAATATCAAATTTGAGAACATCATCAGGAGAAAGGTAGTATTCAAAATAACTTTTCCGTATAAGGATAGGAGTAGAAAAGTAGATCTGATTATCCCTGAAATTGATAAGACATACCCACTTAGTAAAGGGCAGAACGCGATGAACTGAAAAATCATTGAGGGAAAGGGTAAGATCCGTTAAAATCATTGTTCCCTCAAGATATGCGCCGTAGGCTAAAAGAGCAGTCTGATAGCTTCCCAGACTGATGTGCTTTTTTTTGTAGGTTATGGAGGAACGGTAATAAAGCGTGCCGTCCTTTTTTTTTGCGGTAAAGACACCGGGAAGATTCTGCGCCATAAATTGCTCCTTAAAGTTTTTCTTGTTTCCTCTTATTTTATCATAAAAAGATGCATTTTTGAAATAAATTACCCTGTCATGCAATTTTTAGAAATATTTTTGGCAGTAACTGTATAAAATATTAAAGAACTATTACAAATGTGAAATAAGTTTAACGACTGTTATAAGGGGAAAGGGAATGACAGCAGAATATGAGCAATAGGAAAGGATGCGAATAGATTATGTATAAAAAATTTATTATGCAGTTGTTTTTGTGCAATATGATGATAATGGCAGGAAGCTTCTGCGTAAAGAGTCTGAAACTGAATCAGGTAGCTTCTACACCGGCGTTTAAAATCAGCATGGAGGAATCTGCGCCAGAGCCAGAAGTGGACAGGTTTTTTGGCAGAGCACGGAGGGCATCTTCCGGGCAGAGGATTGTGGATTATGCTGTTATAGAAAAAACGTACAAGTATAGCTTGTCCGAAAATGACTATCAAGCACTCCTAAAAATTGTACAGGCAGAGGCTGGAAATGAAGATGAGGAGGGGAAAATGCTGGTTGCAGGCGTTGTCATAAACAGAGTCAACAGCGGTAGATTTCCAGATACGGTTTCGGAAGTGGTTATGCAGCAGGAAAAAGGAGTCTATCAATTTTCACCCGTGGCAAACGGTACTTATCAGAGGGTGAAGGTCACACAGGATACGATTGATGCGGTTGACAGAGTCTTAAAAGGGGAAGATTTGACGAAGGGAGCGCTTTACTTTGCTGCAAGAAAAGCGGCAGATCCTGACAAAATGGCTTGGTTTGACTGCTCGCTGGTAAAATTGTTTGAGCACGGCGGTCATGAATTCTTTACAAATGGTTGATAAATATGCTTTTATTGTGGTAGAATATGAAGCAGACTTTACCAAAACATCTGTAACGAGAGAAACGAAGGAGCAAAAAGATGGAAGTTTTATATAGCAGTACGAGATCAAAGAAAAATCCGGTTAAGGCATCGGAAGCAATTTTGAAAGGGCTATCAGAGGACGGGGGATTATTTGTACCCGATCGGATTCCGACTTTAGATAAAACGCTTGAAGAGTTGTCAGAAATGACATATGGACAAGTTGCCTATGAGGTGATGAAGCTGTATCTGACAGACTTTACGGAGCAGGAACTGAAAGAATGTATTGCAAAAGCATATGATGAAAAATTTGATACGGAAGAAATTGCACCCATGGTGGAAGCAGAGGGAGCTTATTATCTGGAACTGTTCCATGGCGCGACGATTGCATTTAAGGATATGGCGTTATCTATACTGCCGCATCTTCTTACCACCTCTGCCAAAAAGAATCACGTGAAGAATGAAATCGTCATTCTTACGGCTACGTCAGGAGACACGGGGAAGGCAGCGCTGGCTGGGTTTGCGGATGTGGAAGGGACACGTATCATCGTCTTTTATCCCAAGAACGGAGTAAGTAAAATACAGGAAAAACAGATGGTGACCCAGAAAGGGAAAAATACATATGTGGTTGGTATCCACGGCAATTTCGATGATGCCCAGACAGGGGTAAAACAGATTTTTGGTGATAAAGAGCTGGCAGCTTATATGGATGAAAAGGGATTCCAGTTTTCATCAGCCAATTCCATCAATATCGGAAGGTTGGTGCCCCAGATCGTTTATTATGTGTATGCATACGTAAAACTTTTGAAGGAAGAGCGCATTGCCGGCAAAGAGAAAATAAATGTAGTGGTTCCTACAGGAAATTTTGGAAATATTCTTGCCGCTTTTTATGCAAAGCAGATGGGTCTGCCGATTGACAGATTGATCTGCGCTTCCAATGAAAATAAAGTGCTTTTTGACTTCTTTAAGTCGGGAACGTACGATAGAAACAGGGAGTTCGTTTTAACTTCGTCTCCTTCCATGGATATCCTGATTTCAAGCAATCTGGAAAGATTGATTTACCGCATTGCAGGAAATGATCCAGATAAGAACAAAGAACTGATGGCAGCGCTGTCAAGCGGCGGATCCTACACGATTACGGATGAGATGAAAGGTCAGCTTGCTGATTTTTATGGAAATTATGCGGATGAGCAGGAAACGGCAAAAACGATACATGATTTGTATGATCGCACAGGATATGTGATAGACACACATACAGCTGTTGCAGCCTGTGTCTATGGGAAGTACAAAGAAGAGACGAAAGATACAAATACAACGGTCATTGCTTCAACGGCAAGTCCTTACAAATTTACGAGAAGCGTCATAAATGCGATTGACTGCCAATATGATGCTATGGAAGACTTTGAACTGGTTGATAAACTCGCTGAGATTTCAGGAGTGGAAGTTCCGAAGGCTATCGAAGAAATACGGAAAGCGCCAGTTTTGCATGATCATATATGCGAAAAGACACAAATGAAGCAGATGGTAATGGATTTTCTGGGCATTTAGGGAAACGCTGATGAAAGCGTTCCCACACCGATTCTACCAGATGCTGGAAGGGAGAGACACTGGAGTATATGAAACACATTTTCATGGTAGATGATGAGATGACCAATCTGAAGTGTGCGGATCAGATACTTAATGATTCCTATAAGGTGACGACAGTGCAGTCCGGTAAGCAGGGATTGCTCCTTTTAGAGAAAAGTATTCCGGATTTGATCTTAATAGACATTAACATGCCTGACATGAATGGCTATGAGGTGATGGATGAGCTGAAGAAAAATCCGATATTGAAAGATATTCCCGTCATTTTTTTAAGTTCCCATATGGACGGGGAAAGTGAAATAAAAGGGCTTAAGATGGGAGCAATGGATTGTATAAGAAAGCCATTTGAACCGGAAATTGTGCGCAGCAGAATAGATAAAATATTAAAGATGACGGAGCAGAAAAAGGAACTCCAGGATATCGCGCTTAAGGATGGTCTTACGGATCTGCTTAACAGAAGGTATATGGAAAAGCTGTTGAATCAGACAGAGACGGACGGAAAAAAAGGTTTTTTCATGCTGCTTGACCTGGATAATTTTAAACTGGTCAACGATATATTTGGGCATAAAGTCGGTGATGATGTTCTCGTCAGATTTGCGCGGGTCATGGAAAAGCAGGTGGGGGATGAGAACAGTGTCTGCCGGCTTGGCGGTGACGAGTTTGCAGTATACTTTTCGGGAAATTATAAAAAGAAAGACATCATCAGCATTGCGAGCAAGATGATTGCAGGGATTGAATACGAAATCAATGAACTGCTCTTAGACTCAGGGGATCTTAAGGTATCGGTTTCCATAGGAATTGCCCGAAAACCGGAGGACGGAAAGGGATTTACAAAATTGTATTCTGCGGCAGATAAAGCCTTGTATTTTGTAAAGCAGAATGGAAAACGCGGATATCATTTTTTCCATGAAACCACAGTGGAAGAGAAAGAGTCAGAATATGAAAATAAGCAGATTGACCTGCTTCAGTTCCGGCGTCTAATGCAGGAGAAGGGACGCGATGGCGGAGTCTACAGGGTGGAATATGCTAAATTTAAGTGGCTATATCACTTTGTTATGCGGTTTATAGAACAGAAAAGTAAGGAAGCACATCTCGTACTTTTTACGGTCTGCGATAAGACCGGAGGCGAATTGGAGAAGGAGAGGGCAGTAAAAGGAATCGAAGCGCTGGAACAGGCAGTGGCGAAGTCCTTAAGCTGGAAAGATGCTGCCACAAAATGCGGAAGAGTCCAGTATGCTGCACTGCTTACAGATGCGTCTTATGAAAAGGGAGAAAAGATTATTAGCAATATCCAGGAAAAATTTAAGGAACTGCTGGGGGATAATTCCATTGAACTTCATTATGAAATGGGAAGTATCGGTGAAACTAATTAAGAAGGAACTGTCAGAATAAGACGGTAGCAACTAGGGAGGCTGTGAGTCAAAGGGAATCACAACCTCCCTAAACTTAATAAATGAGGAAATGTCAAGATGAAAAAAATATTTTTGGTTGAAGATGATAAAGCTATTTCTAAAAATCTTCTGTTGCTGCTTGGGACGGAGGGATTTGCAGTAAGTCATGCTTCCACGCAGAAAGAAGCAATCCGTATGCTTACAGAGGGCAGATTTGACATGGCATTGGTAGATATTTCTTTGCCCGATGGAAATGGTTTTGCCGTCTGCACAGAGATCAAACAGACACAGAACATACCTGTTATCTTTCTGACAGCGTCCGGTGATGAAGCCAGTGTTGTTACGGGGCTGAATATGGGGGCAGATGACTATATTACGAAACCGTTCCGGTCGAGGGAATTGATTGCAAGAATTAAAGCTGCTTTGCGGAAAACAGACTGTTCGCCCGTTCTTTTTGACAGGAATGGGATTATCGTGGATATAGCCAGCGGTATTGTTAAAAAGAACGGGAAAGAGGTATTTCTTTCTGCCTTGGAATATCGTTTACTGCTGGTATTTGTTAATAATCCTAAAAACATTATTACACGGGAGAGGCTGTTGGACGAGCTGTGGGATGCCGCAGGGGAATATGTCAATAATAACACCCTGACGGTTTATATTAAGAGACTGCGGGAAAAAATAGAAGATGATCCGGCGAAGCCGCAGATCATTCTCACTGTTCACGGTACAGGATATCGGTTGGGAGGCAGTGATGTTTCGGAATAAAGAGATCAAACAGGTTTCTATATTATTTTTTATGATAACCTGCATCTTTGCGACAGCAGGATTTATGGTCTGCATGACGGCGGGTATACTGGAGCTTGTTTCAGCAGGGATATTAGGGATCGTATTTTATGTATTTACAAAGGCGCGTTATAAAAGGATTGCGCAGCTTTCAGAACAGATTGACATGGTGCTGCACGATGCTGAACACTTGTGTATCAGTGAATCGGAGGAAGGTGAGCTTTGCATTTTGCAGAGCGAGATTGTTAAAATGACTTTGCGTATACGGGAGCAGAATCGAGCGTTAAGAAATGAAAAAAAGCATCTCGCAGATTCTCTTGCCGATATTTCCCATCAGCTCCGTACGCCGCTTACGTCAGTGAATATTATCCTTTCACTGTTAGAAAAAAATACGGATAAAAAGGAACAAAAGGCATTGATCAGGGAAGCGGGGGAATTATTTGAGCAGATGGACTTTTTACTTGTTTCCCTGTTAAAATTATCCCGTCTGGATGCAGGTATTGTGGTTTTCAAAAAGGAGAGGATAGATATAAGCAATCTAATATCGGTTTCGCTCCGCCCATTCTTAATTCCAATGGAACTGCATCATATTCAGATACAGACAAAGATACCGGAAAAAATTGAAATTTCAGGTGATTTCAGATGGCTTTCAGAAGCATTCCAGAATATTGTTAAAAACTGTATGGAGAGCGTGGGAGACAACGGGAAAATTAAAATTGCCTGCGAGGATAATCCTTTATTTACAGAAATCACATTTCATGATGATGGAGCTGGATTTGAAGAAGAAGATCTGCCTCATCTGTTTGAGCGTTTTTACCGTGGAAAAGGTGAAGATGCCACAGGATATGGTATCGGGCTTGCCCTTTGCAGGACCATTATCATGCAGCAGGGAGGAACGATTTTGGCCAAAAATCATTCACAGGGCGGCGCTGTATTTTCCGTTCGCTTTATAAAATAACGCATCTCTCACAGAATTGTGACGAATCAGTCACAAAAAAGTCACAGAAAAGTAAGTTCAAAATTCTATGATATGAGTAGATAACAGTAAACAGCAAAAAATGTCGTTTACGATAAAGATAAAGGAGGCTCATATAATGGAGTTTTTAAAAATCGAAGATTTATGTAAAGTCTATGGTAAAGATGAAAATAAGGTCATAGCACTAGACCATGTTTCCCTGAATATTGAAAAGGGAGATTTTACCGCTATTATCGGGACTTCTGGTTCTGGGAAATCCACCCTTCTTCATGCGATAGCAGGCGTGGATATTCCAACAAGCGGGAAAATTTATCTGGACGGACAGGATGTATATGCCCAGAGCAGCGAAAATCTTGCTATATTTCGCAGGCGGCAGGTAGGGCTGATCTATCAGTTCCATAATCTGATCCCCACCCTTAATGTGGTTGAAAATATTACCCTTCCGATTCTCATGGATAAAAGAAAAGTCAATAAAAATCGGCTCGATGATCTGTTGGAACTGCTGGGACTCAAGGAGAGAAGGACTCATCTGCCAAACCAGCTTTCAGGCGGACAGCAGCAGCGGGTTGCCATTGGACGTGCCTTGATGAATGCGCCGCAAGTCTGTTTGGCGGATGAACCTACGGGCAGTCTGGATAGCCGTAATGGACAGGAGATCATTCGTCTTTTAAAAGAAAGCCATCGCAAATATCATCAGTCACTGATTATCGTTACCCATGATGAAAACATTGCGTTACAGGCGGACCGTATTATCAGCATTGCAGATGGGAAAGTGGTACGGGATGAGAGGCAGGTGGTGCAGTCATGAATATTTTTCATAAGGTTGCCCTGCAGGGACTAAAGAAAAATCGTACCCGTACCTTTGTGACGGTGGTCGGTGTGCTGTTGTCCGCGACATTATTTACCACAGTTGCTACTTTTGGAACATCCCTTTTACAATACCTGATCAATGGATCAATTGCCAAATGTGGCAGCTGGTACATTAATTTTGTGGATGTGGATTCGGACTTTATGCAGGAGAGGATGGCAGATTTTGAGGTCACAGACGCAGTTGCTTTTGAGAATATCGGTTATGCTCTGCTAGATGGTGCAAAAAGCGCCGAAAAGCCCTATCTGTTTTTGGCTGGCTTTACGGAGGAAGCTTTTGAACAATTACCGGTCAAACTTATTTCCGGCAGACTTCCTCAAAACGATACGGAAGTCATCCTCCCCAATCATATTTCCATTAAAGCAGGGGTGAGGATTCCGATAGGGGAGTTTCTCAGTCTGGCAGTGGGCAATCGTGAAGCAGACGGGAAATTGCTTACCCAGCATGATTCCTACATCGAAGGTGAAATGTTGCGCATTGTGGAAGAAAAAAAATATACGGTTGTTGGAACTTATGAAAGAGCAGGATTTGAAGAACATGATTCGCCGGGATATACAGTGATTACAAAATCCAATGAAACCGATACGACAGGGCGCTACAGCCTGTTTCTTACGCTGGGGGAACCGCAAAAAGTGAATGCATATGCAGATCGTTTTGCAGATGCAATTCCGTTTGTCCTGAATGAAGATGTGCTGCGTTTTTATGGTGTGTCGGAAAATACCCTGTTTAATGCTGTTATGTTTGCAGTTGGAGGGATCTTAGTGGGAATCATCATGATTGGGTCTGTTTTCCTGATTTATAACTCGTTTCATATTTCCTTAAATGAGCGTATCCATCAGTTTGGTATCCTTATGTCGGTCGGGGCGACTGCCAGACAGCTTAGAAATTCTGTTTTGTTTGAAGGGTTTTGTATCGGTGTGCTTGGCATCCCGTTTGGTGTGGCGGTCGGTGTAGGAAGTGTTGCACTGATGCTGCCGGTCGTGGAAAAAAATTTTGCAATCATGTCCACCAGCAGTGTACCACTTACTTTGTCTGTGTCTATTCCGGCAATAGGCGGGGCAATTGCAGTCAGCTTGGTTACCATCTTGATTTCGGCGTATATTCCGGCGAGAAAGGCGGCCGCTATGCCTGTCATGGAGTGCATTCGACAGACCGGAGAGATTAAGACGGAGGCAAAAGATATGAAAATATCTAAATTTGTCGGACGAATGTTGGGGATGGAGGGGGTGCTGGCACTTAAAAATTTCCGCCGGAACAAACGCCGTTACCGCAGTGTGATACTTTCCTTGACTTTAAGTGTTGTGTTGTTTGTAACGGGTAGCACTTTTGGAAGCACCCTGAAAGGAATTGCGAAGGAGCTGACTGTAGAAGTTGATGGCGACATTTCGTTTTATGCGCAGGAGATGCCGCAGGAAGAACTGCTTATGCTGTACGACAGACTGCAAAACGTAGATGGGGTCAGAAAAGGCACATGGCAGACCAATCTGTTTTATTCATGCACGGTGAGTGGGATTCCTGATGATTTTGCAGATGTTCAGCCTCAGACAACGGACGCGGACGGCGCGGGTGAGGGATGGGATATTCCGATGTTTGCCCAGTTTTTTGAGGATGCCATTTATGATGAATTTATAGAAAGCCTAGGGTTTGTAAAAGAAGAATACAGCGGACAGGATGGGAAAGTTCTTGCACTTGTTATGGATACCTCGGAACATAAAACTTTTTTCGTGGGGCAGGAGGCAGAGTTTACCCTGTATGCGCCTTGGGGGGAGCAGACGAAAACAGTCCGTGCAACTGTGGTGGACAATTATCCTTTAGATATGCTTCCTTTTGACTCCATGCCGCGGTATATGTATATCCTGTTGGCTCCATGGTCACGTAACGCTGATTTTGCCGGTTTAGAGGGCGCTTCCAGATCCGGTCTGACTTTCTGGACAGATACCCCGGCGCAGACAATGGCGCGGATCCAGTCAGCAATCATAGATGCAGGTATTACACGTGATTATACACTGATTAATCTGTCTGCTACAGTGGATCTGTTCCGCAGCCTGACCTTTGTTGTGGATGTATTTACGTATGCATTTGTTATTATGATTTCATTGATTGCGGTTGCCAATGTGTTTAATACGATTTCCACGAATATCAGGATCAGGCGGCGGGAACTTGCCATGCTGCGTTCCATAGGAATATCGGAACAGAGCTTCAATCGGATGATGAATTTTGAATGTTTCTTTTATGGAATGCGTACGCTTCTGTTTGGAGTGCCGATTGCAGGGCTTCTCTCATGGATGATCTACAAAGGAATGGTGGTTAGTGAACAGCTTGAGGGATATGCATATCATTTCCCATGGAAAAGCATGACGGTCAGCGTACTTGGCGTATTTTGTATTGTATTTATCACGATGCTCTATGCGGCTGGTAAGATCAGGAAAGAAAACATTATTGATGCACTCAGAGATGATATGGCGTAAACTAGAGTCTGTAATTAAAAAAGAAGAAGGGGCGTCGTTTGGCGGCAGCCCCTTCTTCGTGTCTATGATAGGTTATTTAACTGAATGAAATAATGAGGCCTGTTAGCAGCTTTTCAGTTCTGCGGCGCTGCAGGATGAATTGTCCTCGGGGGTCATATGAGGAAGTTTGCTTCTCTCTGATAAATCTACATAAGTCCGGTCAACACCGATTGGCTTGTAAGCAGGACGTATGATTTTACCGTTGTTTGCCAGTTCCTCCATGCGGTGGGCACACCAGCCAGAAATACGCGCAATAGCAAAAATCGGGGTGTAAAGTTCCATCGGAAGCCCAAGCATATGGTATACAAAACCGGAGTAGAAGTCTACATTGATGCTGACGCCCTTGTACATCTGACGTTCATCGGCAATCACTTCAGGGGCAAGCTTTTCCACAAGGGAATAGAGTGCAAATTCTTTTTCAAGACCCTTTTCGACGGAAAGCTTTTCGACGAAAGACTTAAAGATGACGGCACGGGGGTCTGACTTTGAGTAGATTGCGTGCCCAACGCCGTAAATCAGCCCGGCATGGTCAAAGGCTTCTTTGTGAAGCAGACGGCGCAGATAGAAACGTACTTCTTTTTCATCTGTCCAGTCTTTTACTTCCTGTTTCATTTCCTCAAACATCTGAACAACCTTGATGTTAGCGCCGCCGTGGCGGGGACCTTTAAGGGAACCGATTGCAGCCGCTATAACGGAATAAGTGTCCGTCAGAGAAGATGTGACCACATGGGTGGTGAAGGAAGAGTTGTTACCGCCGCCGTGTTCCATATGTAATACAAGCGCCACATCTAAAAGCTTTGCCTCAAGAGGCGTGTAGGAACTGTCTGGGCGCAGAATATGTAAAATGTTTTCAGCAGTCGAAAGAGAAGGGTCAGGCTGATGGATAAAGAGGCTTTTCCCATCGTGATAATGGCAATATGCCTGATAGCCATAAATAGATAAAAGAGGGAAAAGACTAATCAGCTGCAGACTCTGACGGAGCACGTTGGGCAGGGAAACGTCATCTGCACGGTCATCGTAGGAGTACAGAGTAAGCACACTGCGGGCAAGGGTGTTCATCATATCGCTGCTGGGCGCTTTCATAATAATGTCTCTCACGAAGCTGGTGGGAAGCGATCTGTATTTGGAAAGAAGGCTTCTGAAGCTGGCAAGTTCATTTTCATCAGGGAGCTGGGCAAATAGGAGAAGATAGGTGATTTCTTCAAAACCAAAACGGTCATCTTTGGTAAAGCCGGTTACGAGATCCTTTACGTTATAGCCGCGGTAAAACAGTTCGCCGTGAGCAGGGACTTCAACGCCGTCAACGATATTTTTGGCGCGCACATCGGATATATTAGTAAGACCGGCAAGCACACCCTTACCGTTTAAGTCGCGGAGACCTCTTTTGACATCATACTTTGTAAAAAGTGCTGTATCAATGATATCAGCCTGTTCGCTCATCTTGGCTAGACGGACGATTTCGGGTGTGATTTCAGAAAATGCATTATGATCCATATTAAATGACTCCTTTCTATGAAAAAAATATGAAACTGTGTCTGGTATTTAAACATAAGAAATGATTAATACTGTCAGTTAATATCAAGAAATGAAAGAACATTTCAGAAAAAACCTATTAATTTATAATAACATGCAATTTCAGTTCAAACAAGTAAAAAATATTTGTTCACAAATTTTTTAGAAAAATGTAATGATTTCAAAGAGTAAAATTATGATTTGTTAAAAAAAATGAAGCCTGTAAATATTGACTTTTAAAAACATGTTTGAGATAATACAAGAGGTGTGCCGAAAGGTACATATTAAGTGAAAAACCGTAAAGCGGCAGTTGTGGATGGCAGCTTTACGGTGGAAAATATACAATTATTTAAGGAGGACGTATAATATGTCAACAAAAGCGTATTATCCAATTTCCGAAATCGGCAAAGGTAAGGTTGGTTTTTCTAAGACCCGTTCTATTATCGAAGCTGCTTTTTACGGAAACAATGTAGTTAAGGTTAACACATTGAAAGAAGCTTACGAATTAGCCAAAAATTCACCTGGAACCATCGTGACAGATATGCCTGTCAAAGATGGAGAAACATTTGGTCTTGAAAGAGACGCAAAAGTTCTTTTATTCAATGACGGTGCAGTAACAGGTCGTTACGCAGCAGCACGTCGTATCAAGGGCGAACCGGGTGTTGATGAAGCAAAACTGGACAAGGTGGTTATGGATGCGGTTTACAATACACGTTGGAAAACCATGTATCATGCAGAGTGCTTCGTTGGTCTTGATCCTGAATTCATGGTAAAGGCTCACCTTCTGATTCCCGAAGGAGAAGAGAATCTTCTTTACAACTGGATGATCAACTTCCAGTATATGTCAGATGAATATGTAAAGATGTACAAAAACTCCAAGCCTGTAGGCGACGGAAAAGAACCGGATATCTACATATTCTCAGACCCCCAGTGGGCTCCTCAGGATGCGCCTGATGTTGATTTCAGCTGCTTAAGCGATCCTCTGACTCTGTGCTACTTCGATACCAACGAAAACTGCGCAGCAATCCTTGGTATGAGATACTTTGGAGAACACAAGAAAGGAACACTGACCATGGCATGGGCGCTTGCAAACAGAAATGGTTATGCAGCATGCCACGGCGGACAGAAAGAATATACATTGCCTGATGGCTCCAAGTTCGTTGCATCTGTTTATGGTCTGTCAGGATCAGGAAAGTCCACATTGACACATGCAAAACATGGCGGCAAGTATCCTATTACTGTACTGCATGATGACGCATTTATCATCAACACAGATACATGTGCTTCTGTAGCGTTAGAGCCTACTTATTTTGATAAGACAGCTGATTACCCTACAGGATGTCCTGATAATGAATATCTTCTGTCTGCTCAGAACTGCTCTGCAACAATGGATGAAAACGGCAAGATCCAGCTGGTAACAGAAGATATCAGAAATGGCAACGGACGTGCAATCAAGTCCAAATTATGGTCTCCTAACCGTGTGGATAAGATTGACGCTCCTGTTAACGCAATCTTCTGGATTATGAAGGATCCTACCATTCCGCCTGTAGTTAAATTAAAAGGAGCAGCGCTTGCCTCTGTTATGGGAGCTACACTGGCTACTAAGACATCTACAGCAGAACGTGTTGCAGCTGGTACTGACTTGAATGCACTTCGTATTGTACCTTATGCTAATCCTTTCAGAACCTATCCTTTGGTTAACGACTATGAGAAGTTCAAAAAGTTAGTGGAAGAGAAGAATGTAGCATGCTATATCGTTAACACTGGCGACTTTATGGGAACCAAGGTTAAACCTGCTGATACATTAGGAATTCTTGAGACCATCGTTGAAGGTAAGGCTACATTTGAAAAATGGGGCAACTTTGATGATATCGAGATTATGTATGACTGGGAAGGCAAGACTGCTGACTTTAAGCCTGACTTAAATGATGCAGAATACAAGGCGGCTCTTAAGAGTGCTATGCAGAACCGTGTAGATGCTGTTAAGGGATTTGCTGAGAAGAAAGAAGGCTATGACAAACTTCCTGACGAAGCGCTTGCTGCTGTTCAGAAGCTGGTTGATGCTCTTAACTAATAAAAATATGCATTCATTTATAAAACCGGGCAGTTAATTCTGTCCGGTTTTTTCGATTTTTTTGTTGTTTACAAAAAAAATACCAGTTGTATTTTGACCGACTATTGGATATAATAAAAATAACCTGAAATGTACGACAACTCCTGTTAGTTTTGAACCTACAGATACTTTAAACGGGATTCCTATATCATCTGGCGGCTGTCAAGCCCTCACTCATTTTTGAGGATTGGAAGGGAAGGCAAAAGTGCAGGTTGCGGTGACCCACCTAGCGCGGCTAGGAGTCAAAAGGCAGGAACCGGCATTTTGGGTATAAATAATAGATGCCTCGTTTACGCAGCATCTATATGTTCAACAAAAGAAAAAGCAGCCTTGAGTGGCTGCTTTTTCTTTGTTAGATGGAGTATGAATATGAAAAAGAATGATAGGATTCTGATTAAGGTAGTTGTGGTAGTGGTATTGACGATTCTGTTTGTATGGCTGGTGTATCGGGATGAAAAAGTATATCAGCTTTCACAGCCGGAAGGGGAATTGGCAGAAGCGGATGATGTCAGAATATTACTTACGGAATTGCAGAAAAACAGCGCTGGAAAGATTGATGCAGCTGCGCTTGCTAAACTGATTGAAAAGCATTTTGGGGAAGGGAAGGAAACCATACAGTATGCGGCATATCTGGAACTTCTGGATTGCTTGATTGGAAAGGAGGGGCAGTCCGAAGAAAGCGATAAGCTGAGAAAAAGCATTACATATAAAGACCGGTATAGAGAAGATTTTTTTATTTTGAAAAAAGACTGGTATGACAGTTATGCAAGATTGATAAAATTTTATGGTCTTGACCAAATAATAAAAGCGGAAAAATTTGAAATTATATGTGGAAATGGTGATCTTGTAGGAACAGAACGAATCGGTGAGAACTGCCTTTTAGGGAAGGATGGAAATGTATATCCATTTATTTCTGAGGATTTTTCTGCGCTGAGGTTTGTGACTGTGAAGGCATATACAAATGGAGATGCGCTGCTTACATTAGTAGATGTGCTTTCAGATAAAAGCAAACTTGATAATATTTGGATTATGGAGGCAGAGGGAGAGCATATTCGATTCTTTTATGATGAATATGAGATTGCGGCAAGGGCGCCGCAGGCGGTGGAGGATCCTCTTAAGACCAGGGAGCAGGTAGCAGACCTTACCTACAAAAATGGGGATATTCAAAGGATCGATGTCAAAAATGAGAGAATCGGAGGGAAACTGCTTGGCATGGATGAAGAGCAGGTCGAGATAGAAGGGCATGGAAAAGTTCCGGTAAAGGAAAATTGTGTTGGGTATATGCTTTATGAATCGCTTCGCAGGGCAGAGCGGTCAGAGTTGTCCATTGGTTATGATTTCGCAGATTTTGTATTAGAGGACGGAGAAATCTGTGCGTTTCTCATTACAAAAAAGGAAAAGATGGAAACCATCAGGGTTGCCATAAGAAGCGATAACTTTGAAAGCCTGTATCATGATCAGTTTGTTTTTAGTTGTCAGGATGACATGACGATTTTTTATGGAGATTATGATGACAGAAAGCAGGAAGAGATAGCAGCGGGACAGGAGCTTGTCATTGAATCAGGGAGCAGGTACCTTGCAGGAGACAGGATAGAAATTACACCTTCGGTCAATACAGGCAGGATTCAGGTGCTTTCCCTAAAACGTAGTCAGGGAACACCGGCGTACCGCGGAAAGCTGGAAATCGTACAGGAGGACGATGGACTGATTCTAATTAATGAAGTGCTGTTGGAAGAATATCTTTACTCGGTGGTTCCTAGTGAGATGCCCGCAACATATCCAGAAGAGTCGCTTAAAGCCCAGGCAATCTGCGCAAGAACGTATGGATACAGGTATTTGATCCAGCCGGGATACGAAAAACTAGGGGCACATGTGGATGACAGCGTAGGATATCAGGTGTACAACAATATTGCTGAAAATGTCAATTCCACCAAGGCAGTAAAGGAAACGGCGGGAATGCTCCTTTTGTATGGGGAGGAGCCGGTAAGCACCTATTATTATTCTACCTCCTGCGGTTTTGGTGCGGATGCCGGCGTGTGGAATGAGGATCAGAAGGATAAAATGCCGTATCTGAAATCAGAACACATTGCAAGGCAAAAAGAGGAAGATACGGTCTTAGCTGGGGATCTTTCCCTGGAAGAAAATTTCAGGGCGTATATTTCTCAAATAGATGAAAATGCTTATGAAAAGGAAGAGGCGTGGTTTCGGTGGACCTATCAGATGGCGACTCTCGACGAATCCCTGCTATTTAAAAGACTGAAGGAGAGATTTCATGCAGGAAAAACGAAAATTCTTACCTACACGGGGGAAGGCAGCTCTTATGAAGAGACAGATCAGTTTGAATCCAAGGAACCTAAGGAATTTAAGAAGGTTTATGATATAAGATGCCTGAAACGGAAAGAAGGAGGCGTCATGGAAGAACTTCTGATAGAAACGGATAAGGGCGTCTATAAAGTGATTTCAGAATATAACATAAGATATATTCTGAATCAGAATGGAACGGTAATTAGACAGGATGGTTCCTTATCGGAGGGATTCTCGCTGCTCCCTAGCGCATATCTGATATTAGATGTTGTAAAATCGGGAAAAGATGTGGTAGGATATACTATTATCGGCGGTGGCTATGGTCATGGCGTGGGGATGTCCCAGAACGGGGCAAGGGCAATGGGAATGGCAGATATGGATTGTGAGAGCATTCTTTCTTTCTTTTATAAAGACTGTCAGATAGAGAAGATTTATTAATGGATATGTCAGAGGAATACTTATGTTAAAGAGATTGGTACTGATTGGATATGATTTTAGTAAGCATATGAGCAGGAAAAACATCAGTGCGTTTGCGGCAAGCACGGCATTTTTCCTTTTCCTGTCGTTGATTCCGGCATTGATGCTGCTTTGTGCCATTATACCATATACTCCGCTTACGGAGGCGAACTTAATGAGCGCCGCCAGAGAAATTTCGCCGGATGCCATGAATTCGCTGCTGATTACCATCATCAGAGACGTCTATGATAAGTCCATCGGGCTTGTATCTGCCAGTGCCATTATCACCCTTTGGTCGGCAGGGAAAGGCGTCCTGGCGTTGATGCGGGGATTGAATGCGGTCAATAATGTGGAGGAGGATAGGAATTATATTGTGCTGCGCATGGTGGCATGCCTGTATACGGTGCTGATGCTTGTGGCAGTGCTCTTGTCGCTTCTGATCATGGTATTTGGAAATTCGATTATCAAATTGATTGAAGGATTTATTCCCCAGACCTCTTATTTGTTCGATTTGTTGATGCATTTCAGGACACCGCTGATTTGGGCTGTGTTTACGGTTGTAATTGCGTCAATGTATGCTTACGTGCCGGGAACCCGCCTTGGTTTTAAAATGCAGCTTCCGGGAGCAGCTTTTGCGGCTGTGGCGTGGAGTGTCATGACATGGGCGTTTTCTATTTATATTGATGATTTTGACGGCTTCAATACCTATGGAAATCTGACTACCATCATCATATTGATGCTCTGGATGTATGCAGCAATGTATATCATATTGGCAGGGGCATACATTAACCGCTATTTTAAACCTGCATTTCAGTTTTTTGTTGGAAAAAAGCATATTGACAGGAAGGAAAAGATTGGCTAAAATGATAAGCAGTTGAATAAGAAATGGCTGTGAAGGTGTATAGTAGCGCAAATATCTTCTATCAGAGAGAGGGAGTCACCGGCTGAAAGCTTCCTTAAGTTCAGATATTGTAATGTTGATCGGGTGATCGGTCAGCTGATGAAAGCGAATTTCCCACCGGAGCTTTTGGACCTAACACAGGCGGCATATTGCCGGGTATTAAAAACTGTAAGTAAGTCTGAACGTGAACGCGCGTTAAGTGAATGAAGAGTCTGTCTTAATGACAGGAAATTGGGTGGTACCGCGGAAATTTCGTCCCTTGCATTATAAGCAGGGGATTTTTTTATTCCCACGAGCAAGGAGCCGGCGTGTCCACATGTTAATTGGCGGCCGGCGCGAGGATTAGGCGAATGTGCTTGCAAAAAGGAGAAAGGATAAGCGTGATGAAAGAAAAATTAGAGCAGATCAAAGCAGAGGCTTTAAAGCAGATCGAAAGCAGTGATGCACTGGATAAGTTAAATGAGATCAGGGTGAACTATCTGGGCAAGAAAGGAGAACTCACCGCTGTCTTAAAGAGCATGAAAGATGTTGCTGCCGAGGACAGACCGAAAGTCGGACAGATGGTCAATGATACAAGGCAGGAGATAGAGCGTGTCTTAGAGGAAGCTAAGACCAGAATGGAAAATATGGTTTTGGAGGCAAGAATGAAAAACGAGACCATCGACGTGACCCTTCCTGCCAAAAAGAACCACGTAGGGCACCGCCATCCCAACACCATCGCCTTAGAAGAGGTGGAAAGAATCTTTGTAGGTATGGGATATGAGGTGGTGGAAGGCCCCGAGGTGGATACAGATTACTATAATTTCGAGGCGCTCAATATTCCGGAAGATCACCCTGCTAAGGATGAGCAGGACACCTTCTATATCAATGGAGATTTCCTTTTAAGGACACAGACCTCCAACACACAGGTTCATGAGATGGAAAAGGGCAGGATTCCCATCCGTATGATTGCGCCCGGAAGAGTGTTCCGATCAGATGAAGTGGATGCCACCCATTCGCCCTCCTTCCATCAGATAGAGGGGCTTGTAGTAGATAAGCATATTACATTTGCAGATTTAAAGGGAACACTTGCCGAGTTTGCCAGAGAGCTTTTCGGAGAGGAAACAAAAGTAAAATTCCGCCCGCATCATTTTAATTTTACGGAGCCAAGTGCAGAGATGGATGTTTCCTGTTTTAAGTGCGGCGGCAAAGGATGCCGGTTCTGTAAGGGCTCCGGCTGGATTGAGATTTTAGGATGCGGTATGGTACATCCCAACGTGCTTACCATGAGCGGGATCAATCCCGAAGAGTATTCAGGATTTGCATTTGGCGTAGGGCTTGAGAGAATCGCTCTGCTGAAGTATGAAATTGACGACATGCGGCTGCTTTATGAAAATGATATCCGTTTCTTAAAGCAATTCTAACAGGCGAAATGAAGGAAAGGAAGGAAATGAAATGAATACAGCGTTATCATGGATAAAAGCATATGTACCGGAATTAGATTGCACTGATCAGGAATACTGCGATGCAATGACTTTGACTGGCACGAAGGTAGAAAATTTTACACGGCTGGATAAAAATCTGGAAAAGATCGTAGTGGGGCAGATCGAAAAGATTGAAAAGCATCCCGATGCGGATAAACTGATTATCTGTCAGGTGAACATTGGCAGTGAAGTGATTCAAATCGTGACAGGCGCTCCTAATGTAAAAGAAGGGGATAAGATTCCTGTGGTGCTAGATGGCGGAAAGGTGGCAGGTGGTCATGACGGCGGTCCTCTCCCGGAGGATGGCATTGTGATCAAGACAGGCAAATTGCGGGGCATTGAATCAAAGGGAATGATGTGTTCCATTGAAGAACTTGGTTCTGACCGGAATATGTACCCCGATGCGCCAGAGCTTGGCATTTATATTTTCCCGGGAGACGTACAGGTAGGGGCAGACGCGGTGGAAGCGCTGGGTATGAGAGATACTGTTTTTGAATATGAAATCACATCAAACAGAGTGGATTGCTACAGTGTGCTTGGGATTGCAAGGGAGGCAGCCGCCACATTTCGCAAGCCTTTTGTACCGCCTGTGATAGAAGTAAAAGAAAATGGAGAAGATGTTAATGACTATGTTTCTGTGGAGGTGGAAGATCCTGATTTGTGTTCCAGATACTGCGCAAGAGTCTGCACAAATATCAAGATTGCTCCTTCACCGGAATGGATGCAGAGAAGGCTGCGCGCCAGCGGAATCCGTCCCATCAATAATCTGGTGGATATCACCAATTACGTTATGGAAGAGTATGGTCAGCCCATGCATGCTTTTGACTTAGATACGGTTGCAGGGCATAAGATTATCGTGCGACGGGCAAAAGACGGAGATGAATTCCAGACCTTAGATGAGCAGGTAAGAAAGCTGGATAAAGACATGCTGATGATCTGCGATGCAGAGAAGGAAATCGGTATTGCGGGAATCATGGGCGGTGAGAACAGCAAGATTACGGACGATGTAAAGACGGTGCTCTTTGAAGCCGCTACCTTTAACGGACCCAACATCCGTAAGTCCGCCAAGAGATTGGGACTGCGCACGGATGCATCCGGTAAGTTTGAAAAAGGTCTTGACCCTCATAATGCGCAGGAAGCCATCAACCGTGCCTGCCAGTTGATTCAGGAGTTGGGCTGCGGGGAAGTGGTAAGCGGTATGGTGGATGTATGCCAGCCTATGAAGGATAAAGCCAGGATTAAATTCGAGCCGCAGAAGATCAATGATTTGCTGGGAACGGAGGTTTCCAGGGAAGATATGCTGGATATCTTCAAAATGCTGGAAATCGAGTATGATGAGAGCACAAACGAGCTTGTAGCGCCTACCTACAGACAGGATCTGGAATGCCGTGCCGACATTGCGGAGGAAGTGGCTAGATTCTTCGGATATGACAAGATTCCCACAACCCTTCCTACGGGTGAGGCAACTGCGGGAAAAATCTCCTACAAGCTGCGTATTGAACAGAAGGCAAGGGATATTGCGGAGTACTGCGGTTTTTCACAGGGAATGAATTATTCCTTTGAAAGTCCCAAAGTATTTGATAAGCTTCTTCTGCCTGAGGATTCACCGCTTAGGAAGACGATTGTGATTGCCAATCCGTTGGGAGAAGATTTCTCCATCATGAGAACGATTTCTTTGAACGGAATGATGGCTTCGCTTGCATCCAATTACAATAGAAGAAATAAAGACGTAAGGCTGTATGAACTGGGAAATATTTATCTGCCTCACCAATTCCCGCTGACGGAGCTCCCCGATGAGCGTATGCAGTTTACCCTTGGTATGTATGGGGAAGGTGATTTTTACACCATGAAGGGCGTTATAGAAGAATTCTTTGATGCTGTGGGCATGAAAAAGAAAACCGTTTATGATCCCAATGCAGGAAAACCGTTCCTGCATCCCGGACGCCAGGCGGATATTGTATATGAAGGTGAGACGGTAGGCTATCTGGGAGAAGTGCATCCAATTGTATGTAAAAATTATGATATTGCAACCAAGGTATATGTGGCAGTGCTGGATATGCCTCTGATCGTGGATAAGACGACCTTTGACAGAAAATATGAAGGAATTGCCAAATACCCGGCAGTATCACGAGATATCAGTATGGTGGTGCCCAAGAACATTCTTGCCGGGCAGATCGAAGCTATGATTGCGCAAAGAGGCGGTAAGATTTTAGAGTCCTATCAGTTGTTCGATATTTATGAGGGTGAACAGATTAAGGAAGGATTTAAGTCGGTGGCGTATTCTATCACCTTCCGCGCAAAAGACCGTACATTGGAGGAAAATGATGTTTCAGGTGCGATGAAGAAAATTTTAAATGGTCTTGAAGGTTTAGGAATTGAACTGCGGCAGTAATACTGATACAGTAACACTGATGCAGTAAGAAAGGAATAAGTAATGGAAAAGAAAAACACATGGGAAACGTACAGCGATAAACAGTTAAAGGAAGTGGATGTATTTGCAGATGAATACAGAAGCTTTCTGGATGAGGGAAAGACAGAGCGGGAATGCGTAGACTATATTGTAAATGCAGCAGAAAAAGAAGGTTACCGTGAACTGCAGGCAGTCATCAAAAAGGGTGAGAAGCTTAAAAAAGGCGATAAGGTATATGCGGTTTGGATGAATAAGTCGGTTGTCATGTTTCGCATCGGAGAGCGTCCTATGGCAGAAGGAATGAATATTTTAGGTGCACATATTGATTCCCCGAGACTGGATGTGAAGCAGAATCCCCTTTATGAAGATGGCGGTTTTGCCTATCTGGATACCCATTATTACGGGGGTGTGAAGAAATATCAGTGGGTGACGATTCCCCTGGCGCTTCACGGCGTTATCGTCAAGAAGGACGGCACCGTGGTAGAGATCAATATCGGTGAAAATGAAGAGGATCCCGTTTTCTTCATTTCAGATTTGTTGATTCATCTTGCACAGGAACAGCTTGAGAAGAAAGCTTCTAAGGTCATTGAAGGCGAAGCGCTGGATATTATCATAGGCAATAAGCCGATTACCTTCGGCAAAGAAAAAGCCGCAGAAAAGGAAGATAAGCACGGCGAAGAGACAGAAGGGAAAAAGAAGGATAAAAAGGACAAAAAGAATAAAGAACAGGCTAAAGAAGCTGTGAAAAAGGGTATTCTGGATATTTTAAAGAAGACCTATGATGTGGAAGAGGAAGACTTTTTATCTGCCGAACTGGAAGTGGTACCTGCCGGAAGGGCAAGGGAAGCAGGACTGGACCGCAGTATGATTTTAGCTTACGGGCAGGATGACAGAGTGTGCGCGTTTTCTTCTCTGAAAGCAATGCTGGAGGTGAAGGAGAGCAAAAGGACAGCCTGCTGTCTTCTGGTTGACAAAGAAGAGATCGGCAGTGTAGGCGCTACTGGTATGCAGTCTAAGTTCTTTGAAAATATGGTGGCAGAGGTAATGAATCTGACAGGAGAGTATTCAGAACTGAATGTGAGAAGATGTCTGTCTTCCTCCTGCATGCTCTCATCGGATGTGAGCAGCGCTTTTGATCCGGCATTTGCATCCAGCTTTGATAAGAAAAATGTAGCTTTCCTTGGAGGAGGCATGGTATTCAACAAGTTTACCGGCTCTAGAGGAAAATCTGGTTCTAACGATGCGAATGCAGAATATCTGGCGCATATCCGACGGATTTTTGAAGAAGAGAAGATTAATTTCCAGACGGCAGAGCTTGGCAGAGTCGATCTTGGAGGAGGCGGCACCATTGCTTATATTCTTGCATTGTACGGCATGAATGTGATTGACAGCGGTGTGGCAGTCCTTAATATGCACGCGCCTTGGGAAGCGACCAGCAAGGCGGATGTGTATGAAACGAAACGGGGTTACAAAGCGTTTTTAAGAGGAGCTGACCTGTAATGGATGCCCAGGGACTTAAGACTTCGGATTTTTATTTTGATTTGCCGGAAGAGTTGATTGCCCAGGATCCACTAGAGGACAGATCGTCTTCCAGACTCCTTTTGCTGGATAAGAATACAGGCAAGATTAGACATGAGGTCTTTCGGAATATTGCGGATTACCTGGAAGCGGGGGATTGCCTGGTGTTGAATAACACCAAGGTTCTGCCGGCAAGGCTTCTTGGCATCAAGGAGGAGACAGGGGCCGCCGTTGAAGTGCTGCTCCTTAAAAGACGGGAAGCAGATATATGGGAAACGCTGGTAAAACCGGGCAGAAAGATGAAGCCCGGGGCGCGTCTTGTTTTTGGAGACGGCGCTTTAAAAGCGGAGGTTCTAGACGTGGTGGAGGAGGGCAACAGACTGGTCAGATTTACCTATCAGGGAATCTTCGAGGAAGTGCTGGACAGTCTGGGAGAAATGCCCCTGCCGCCTTACATCACCCATAAGTTGAAGGATAAGAACCGCTATCAGACGGTATATGCAAAGTATGATGGTTCTGCAGCGGCGCCTACGGCAGGGCTCCACTTTACAGAAGAACTGTTAAGCAAGATTGAGCAAAAAGGAATAAAGCTGGCATATGTGACACTTCATGTTGGGCTGGGAACCTTCCGACCGGTAAAGACGGACAATATTCTGGAGCATCATATGCACTCTGAATATTATCAGATCACGGATCAGGCGGCAAGGACTATCAATGAGGCAAAGAAAAGTGGACACAGGGTGATATGCGTGGGAACTACCAGCTGCCGGACCATAGAAAGCGCTGCGGACAAGAATGGAATGCTTAGAGAATGCTGTGGAGATACGGAGATTTTTATCTATCCAGGATATCGCTTCAAAGTGCTGGATGGGCTGATTACAAATTTCCATTTGCCTGAATCTACGCTGGTCATGCTGGTCAGTGCTCTGGCAGGGCGGGAAAATGTGCTGGGCGCCTACCAAGAAGCCATAGAAGAGAGGTATCGATTCTTTTCTTTTGGGGATGCCATGTTTATCATTTAGTCCAATGAGTCAGGAAAATGGTTATGACACATTCAAAAAGAAAGATAATTTATACAGTAATAGCAATATCTTTGCTGATTACGCTATATAGCATCATTTTTTATTTTTCGGCGGAAGACGGGGAAAGCTCCTCTGCCGTCAGCAGCAAGGTGACAGAATTTATTTGCCATATTTATTACAAAATGACTGGAGGCGGAGGCGGGGAAGCTGCTGCCCCGGGAGCAGCTTTGCCACTGGAAGCGATTATAAGAAAGCTGGCACATTTTTTGGAATATATGTGCGTCGGGTTTTTGTCTTACAGTCTTGTCGTTTTGTGGCATAAACCTGCTAAGCTGGGAAGCTTGGCTGTCATCTTGCAGCTTGTGATATCTGCGGGATTGGATGAATTTCATCAGTCCTTCATCCCGGGGAGATATGCTTCGCTAAAAGATGTTGCGATAGATACAGCAGGCGGAATAGCGGGAATCCTTGTGATAGCAATAGTAATAAAAATAAAAAAATGCTGGCGGCGGATAAAGTGACCGTCAGCATTTTCTTTAAACATAAGGATGTTTCGCAAATTGTGGCATCCGTTAGTTAATAAATCGTGTAGCCTTTGGAACGAAGAATTTCAGAGGCTTTTTTTATGCTCTCTTCTTGATAGAACTCGACTTTAAGTACGCCGTCTTCTTGCTCCCGGTTGTGGACGATGCCGATGTTCTTGATGCTGATCTGGTTGAGCGCCAGAATGGTTGCAATGGCGGCAAGCGCACCTGGTTCATCGGCAATCTCAATACGGATCGAAAATGTTTTTTTGATGGGTCCGCTGGAGGCATCGATAAAGGAGTCACGGTATTGCCTTGCATCATCAAAAAAATCATATAACTGTGCCGACTGGGATTGGTCGATCTGGGACCGAACCTGTTCCAGTGACTTTATATATTCCGCCAGAAGATGGGAGATATTGTCTTTGTTGGTAAGGCAGATCTGCTGCCACATCACGGGAGAAGAAGAAGCGATTCTTGTTATATCCTTAAAACCGCCGGCGGCGATCAGTTTCATGGTGCCTTCTTTGGAATCAGCAGTCTTGATGAGATTTACTAAAGAAGCGGCAACCACATGGGGAAGGTGGCTGATTGCTGCGGTCACATAATCGTGTTGTGTACAGGTAAGAACAAGGGGGATGGCTTCAAGGGAAGCAATGAACCGCCTGAATTCTTCTGTAACTGCGGGAGAAACTTCCTGACAGGGGGTCAGGATGTAGTAGGCATTTTGAAGAAGCAGCGCTTTGGAATTGATATAGCCTGTCCGTTCGCTTCCAGCCATTGGATGACCGCCGATGAACTGACCCGACAGTCCGGCTTTTTTTATATGCTTGTGGATATCGGTTTTTACGCTGCCTGCGTCGGTGAGAAGGCAGTCAGGGGAAAGATAGTTTTTTAATGTAAGAAGGTTCTTGTCATTTTCCGATACAGGGGCGCATAAAAAGATATAGCGGCACTGCGCAAATGCCTCTCCTATGGAAGGCAGGGCAAGATTGATGACACCGTCATTAAAAGCGGTATTTAGTGCCTCTTGGTTGATATCGTATGCAATCAGCCGGCTGGCTGGATAGAACTGGCGGATCGCTTTTGCAATGGAGCCGCCAATAAGTCCAAGACCGATAAAGCCGCAAGTAAAATCATTTTTCATGAAAATCTCCTTATGCTTTGAAGGTTCTGCCGATCAGCTGGCAAAAAGGTGCAAGCTCTTCGGTAAGCGCCGTAAATTTCTGGAAGGTCAATGATTGAGGACCATCTGACAAGGCATGTGCCGGATCGTTATGTACTTCAATCATCAATCCGTCAGCATCGCATGCTACGGCGGCTTTTGCCATAGGCGCTACATATTTGTAGGAACCGGTAGAATGAGAAGGATCCACGATAATTGGCAGGTGTGTTTTTTGGCGCAGCACAGGGACCGCACTTAAATCGAGTGTGTTGCGGGTGGCTGTTTCAAAGGTGCGGATGCCGCGCTCACAGAGTACCACATTGGGATTTCCCTCTGCAATAATATATTCAGCAGCATTCAGCCATTCATCAATGGTGGCGCAGAGTCCTCTTTTTAAAAGGACGGGAAGACCGGACTGTCCAGCTTCTTTCAGCAAGATGAAATTCTGCATATTGCGGGCGCCGATCTGAATCATATCCACATATTTAACCGCCGCTTCAATCGCATCTAAACTTACCACTTCGCAGATGGTGGAAAGACCGGTGGCAGCGCCAGCTTCCTGCATATACTTAAGTCCTTCCTCTTCAAGCCCCTGGAAAGAGTAGGGAGAGGTGCGTGGCTTGTAAGCGCCGCCGCGCAGGATGGTTGCTCCGGCAGCCTTTACCGCTTCGGCAATACACATAAGCTGCTCATTGTTTTCCACGGCGCAGGGACCTGCCATGATTGTAAGGTTTCCGGGACCGATGCTGGTGTTTCCAACCTTGACGGTGGTAGGCTCGGAATGAAATTTTCTGTTAGCCAATTTATAGCTTTCCGTTATGGGGACAATATGGTCCACATCTTTGAAAATAGTCAGGGTTTCTGTGGAAAGTCTGGATTTGTCACCCACAAGACCGATGATTGTGACTTCTTCACCTTTGGATAAGTGGACTTGAAGACCGTTTTCTTCAATATATTTGGAAACAGCCTGGATGCTTTTTTCGGAAGCATGGGGTTTCATTACAATAATCATTTTAACTTACTCCTTTCATGGCAATTGTACTTTAAGTTTTCATTGCCCTTCGTTTTCACAATATATCACTTCAACGTGCGAAAGTCAACAGGAATAACATAAAAGGAAATTTGCGCCGCGCGCCCAGCAAGGTCAAAATGATTATGGAAAAATATAATTGTGTATAAATTGCACGATTATGCTTGTGCAATGCATGAAAATTTAGTAAAATGTTCTCATGGGAATTTGGGAGCCAAGTATTCTGGCTTGTCGATAATTGGCGTAATGCCCAAAAAAGCGGAAAATGGAGGGACTTATATGAATATTTACACAACTGACAAGATTAGAAACGTAGTTCTGCTCGGTCATGGCGGATGCGGAAAGACCAGTCTGGCAGAGGCTATGGCATATTTATCGGGTATCACATCGAGATTGGGGAAAGTATCAGATGGAAATACCGTCAGTGACTTCGGCAAGGAAGAACAGAAGAGGAAAATATCAATCAGTACTTCCGTCATTCCGATTGAGTGGGAAGGTTATAAGATCAACTTGCTTGATACACCTGGTTTTTTTGATTTTGCCGGTGAAGTGGAAGAAGCAATCAGCGCGGCAGGCGCTGCCATTATTGTTGTAAACGGCAAATCCGGGATGGAAGTGGGAACCCAGAAGGCATGGGATCTGTGTGAAAAGTATAAACTGCCCCGTATGATTTATGTCAGCAATATGGACGTTGATAATGCTTCTTTTAGACAGGTAGTGGAAGATATGACTCAGATGTTCGGTAAGAAGATGGCGCCGTTCCATCTGCCGATACGTGAGAATGAGAAATTTGTAGGATATGTAAATGTCATTACAGAGACAGGAAACAGATGGCAGGGCAAGGAAGTCGTAGAATGCGACGTTCCTGAGTATAATAAGCCCAATCTGCAGATCTGCCGGGACACCCTCATGGAGGCGGTAGCTGAAACCAGTGAGGAAATGATGGAGCGTTATTTCAGCGGTGAGACCTTCTCAGAAGCTGAAATAAGAGCGGCATTAAGGACCAACGTTTGTGACGGCAGCATCGTTCCCATGACAATGGGATCTAATGTACTGTGCCAGGGAATGTATACTTTGCTTGATGATATCATCAAATATTTCCCCAGTCCTGAAAACAGGACGGTAGCGGGCATCAACATGAAGACGAATGAGATTTATCATGCAGATTATGATTTTGCAAAAGCAAAATCTGCCTATGTCTGGAAGACCATCGTTGATCCGTTCATCGGGAAATATTCTTTGATCAAAGTAAATTCTGGTGTCCTTAAGACAGATGATGTTATCTATAACGTTGATAAAGACATCGAAGAAAAAATTGGAAAAATATATGTGCTTCAGGGAAATAAGCCGATTGAAGTCAAGGAGCTGCATGCTGGTGATATCGGAGCCCTTGCAAAGCTGACGGCGGCAAGAACAGGAAACAGCTTGTCAACCAAAGCTACCACAATCAAATTCGGACAGTGGGATATGCCGAAGCCTTATACATATATGAGGTACAATCCCAAGAATAAAGGTGATGTTGATAAGATTTCACAGGCACTTCAGAAAATTTCTCATGAAGATCTTACGATGAAGTATGTGAACGATTCAGAGAACCGTCAGATGTTGCTTTATGGAATGGGCGATCTGCATCTGGAAGTGATCGTCAGCAAGCTTTTAAATGAGTATAAAGTAGAAATCGAACTGACAAAGCCTAAGGTGGCATTCAGAGAGACCATTAGGAAGACTTCTGATGTAGAATACAAGTATAAGAAACAGTCAGGCGGACACGGTCAGTATGGTCATGTTAAGATGAAATTTGAACCTTCAGGAAATTTGGAGGAGTCTTATGTATTTGAACAGATCGTTGTAGGCGGAGCGGTTCCGAAAAATTATTTCCCGGCAGTAGAAAAGGGAATCCAGGAATCTGTTTTAAAGGGACCTATGGCGGCTTATCCGGTAGTAGGCGTAAAGGCAGTTCTCTATGATGGATCTTATCATCCGGTAGATTCTTCTGAAATGGCATTTAAGATGGCGACGATTCAGGCATTCAAGAAGGGATTTATGGAAGCGCATCCTGTTCTGCTTGAGCCCATCGTGTCGTTGAAGGTCACAGTGCCGGATGCCTATACAGGTGATGTTATGGGCGATCTCAATAAGCGAAGAGGAAGAGTGCTGGGAATGAATCCAGCGCCGGGCGGCAAGCAAATCATCGATGCCGATGTTCCCATGATGGGATTGTTTGGATATTGTACAGATCTTCGTTCCATGACAGGCGGACGGGGAGAATATGAATATGAGTTTTCACGTTATGAACAGGCTCCTTCAGATGTACAGGAGAAGGAAGTTACCGCAAGAGCTGCAAAGGTGGCAGAAGGTTCTGATGAGTAAAAAATTATAATAGTTTGTTCTTTTTAGAAGAGGGTAATAGGTTATGAAACAGGATGCTGTATATGGGGGTATACAGCATCCTGTTGTATTTTTTGAAAGAAAACTGTATAATCTATGAAATGGACTATGCCCGCGGAGGCGGAGCGGCAAGAATGGAGATTATGATGGATAAAAAGAAATTTATGAGAAATCTGGTTATCGTTTTGGTAGGGGTGGTTGCTCTTGGAATCTATTATTATGTGACGATACCTGCAATCAACATTCACTCCACAGGGACTTGGAAAGCGCTTTTGTTCTTGATTTTTATTTTAATGTTCCTGGTCATGGCAAAACAGCTTAGAAAAAGCCGTAAGACATCTGTGGAGGGAATGGAGCAATTTCGTTTCAGTTTAAGGGAGTGCAGCTTAAGTTTTAAAATTCTTGGTGTGATACTTGTTGCGCTGTGCCTGATTTTGTTCATCGGAACACTTTTGTCTTCTCCGTTTTTTAATGCGGCAAAGTATCAGCAGCTGCTTACAATCGAGGAAAGGGAATTTACAGAGGATATAAAAGAAGTGGATTACAAGACCATTCCCCTTCTTGACAAAGATTCAGCAGCGCTTCTTGGAAACAGAAAGATGGGAAGTATGGTGGATATGGTTTCTCAGTTCGAGGTGTCAAATGATTATACACAGATTAATTTTCAGGGGAAACCGGTCCGAGTAACGCCTCTTACTTATGCAAGTCCGATTAAATGGCTGACGAATCAAAGAAGTGGGATACCAGCCTATATGCTGATCGATATGACCACCCAGAATACAGAATGTGTGAAACTTACGGAAGGAATCCGATATTCCAAGGGTGAATATTTTAACCGGAATATCTACAGGCATTTGAGGTTTCACTATCCCACCTATATTTTTGACGACCAGATTTTCTTTGAGGTTGACGAAGAAGGGACGCCCTACTGGGTATGTCCTGTAAAAAAATTTAACATTGGTCTTTTCGGCGGACAGACGGTGGGGAGGGTAGTGCTCTGCAATGCCCAAACAGGAGAGTGTGTCGATTATGCAGTGGAAGATGTTCCTGCATGGATTGATAAGGTTTATTCGGCGGAACTTTTGATTGATTTATATGATTATTCAGGACTGCTTAAGCATGGTTACTGGAATTCGGTACTGGGACAAAGAGACTGCCTGCAGTCAACTAACGGGTACAACTATATTGCTTTGGAAGATGATGTGTGGGTGTACACGGGCGTCACAAGCGTCAGTGGAGACCAGTCCAATGTAGGCTTTGTCCTCATGAATCAGCGTACCATGGAAACACGTTATTACAAAGTGGAAGGGGCAATTGAAGACTCGGCGATGTCGTCGGCAGAAGGACAGGTGCAGAATTTAGGATATCGTGCCACATTCCCACTTCTTCTCAATATTGCAGATGAACCCACCTATTTTATGGCGCTTAAGGACGGTGCCGGTCTGGTAAAGAAATATGCCATGGTGAACGTTCAGAAATATCAGTGGGTGGCAATTGGAGACACGGTGCAGGAATGTGAGAAGAATTACACAGAGCTTTTGAGCACAAATGGAATCGTAAGCAGTTCCTCTGATTTAGGAAAGAGCGTTACCGGAAAAATTGAAAGTATTTCACCAATTGTTCTGGAAGGAAATACCCATTACTATATCTGCCTGGAAAATAAAGAGGATATCTTTGATGTCAACCTGGCGGATTCTTCGCTGATACAGATTGTAAGATATCAGACAGGAGATACCATCACGCTGGAATATCTGGAAGGTTATGGGCTAAACGAGGTCAGTGCAATTAAATGAAATGCAAAGCTTTAGGAATTGACATCTTCATTAAAAAATTGTGAAATCTTGACATTTTCGCATAATATAGGTAAAATTAGGGCTGGTTTGTAATGCCGAAAATGAGAGGCGCATCCGCCTCAGAACGGAGGAAACAATGGCAACACCATATAATCACAGAGAAGTGGAAACAAAGTGGCAGGGAATCTGGGATGCGGAACAGGCATTCAAGGTCTCTGATGATTTTTCAAAACCGAAATATTATGCATTGGTGGAATTTCCGTACCCGTCAGGGCAGGGGCTGCATGTAGGGCATCCCAGACCCTATACGGCGCTTGATATTGTTGCAAGAAAGAGAAGAATGCAAGGCTATAACGTGCTTTATCCCATGGGTTGGGATGCGTTTGGTCTCCCCACGGAAAATTATGCGATTAAAAATCATATTCATCCGAAGATTGTGACTAAGAATAATGTGGAACGCTTTAAAGGGCAGCTTCATGCTCTTGGTTATTCTTTTGACTGGGACAGAGAAGTCAATACTACGGATGTTGGGTATTATAAATGGACACAGTGGATCTTCTTAAAGCTTTTCAATGCAGGGCTGGCATATAAGGCGGAAATGCCGATTAACTGGTGTACTTCCTGTAAGGTTGGACTTGCCAATGAAGAGGTAGTAAACGGTGTGTGCGAGCGTTGCGGTGCAGAAGTGGTCCGCAAGGTAAAGAGCCAGTGGATGCTGAAAATTACAGAATATGCAGATAAACTATTAGAGGGACTTGACAGTGTGGACTATGTGGAGCGTGTGAAAGTTTCCCAGAAAAACTGGATTGGCAAATCCACGGGTGCAGAAGTGGATTTCCTCTTAAAGGATAAAGAAGATAAATTGACGGTTTATACCACCAGACCGGATACGCTTTTTGGCGTTACCTATATGGTTATGAGTCCGGAGCATCCCTTTATAGATAAATACAAAGAGAACATTCATAACTGGGCGGATGTGGTAGCCTATAGGGAAATGGCATCCAGAAAATCAGATTTTGAGCGTACAGAACTGGCTAAGGATAAGACGGGCGTCATGCTGGATGGTCTGACTGCCGTTAATCCGGTCAATGGAAAAGAAATTCCTGTCTGGATTTCAGATTATGTACTGATGTCTTACGGTACAGGCGCCATTATGGCTGTGCCGGCACATGATGAGAGAGACTGGGAGTTTGCAAAGAAATTCCATATGCCGATCATTGAAGTGGTTGCGGGAAGCCCGGTGGATGTAAATGAAGCCGTGTATACCGATGTGGCGTCGGGAATGCTGGTCAATTCAGAGTTTTTAAACGGGCTTTCAGTGGCAGATGCAAAAGAAAAAATCATAGCTTTTCTGACAGAAAAGGGAATTGGACATAAAAAGACGAATTTCAAGCTTCGTGACTGGGTATTCTCCAGACAGCGTTATTGGGGAGAACCCATTCCGATTGTGAAATGTGAAAAGTGCGGTTATGTGGCGCTTCCGGAGGAGGAACTCCCGCTGGAGCTGCCTGAGGTGGAGAGTTATATGCCTACAGATAACGGGGAATCCCCTCTTGCGCATATGACAGACTGGGTAAAGACCACCTGTCCTAAGTGCGGCAATGCGGCTATGCGTGAGACCGATACCATGCCTCAATGGGCAGGCTCTTCCTGGTATTTCTTAAGATATACAGATCCTACCAACGACAAGGAGCTTGCAAGCAAGGAAGCTTTAAACTATTGGATGCCGGTTGACTGGTATAATGGAGGTATGGAGCACACCACGCTGCATCTTCTTTATTCCCGTTTCTGGCACAGATTCCTGTATGACGAAAAGGTTGTTCCGTGCCCGGAACCTTATAAAAAGAGAACCTCCCACGGAATGATTCTTGGTTCCAACGGGGAAAAAATGAGTAAATCCCGTGGGAATGTAGTAAATCCTGACGACATTGTGCGAGATTACGGTGCAGATACCCTCCGCACTTATGAAATGTTCATCGGTGCATTTGATTTAAGCGCTGCGTGGAGCGAGGATGGCGTAAAGGGATGTCGCAGATTCCTTGAGAGAGTGTGGAAGCTGCAGGATATTCTGAAGGAAGGCGACGGATATTCAGAGGATCTGGAAGTGAAGATGCACCAGACCATCAAGAAGGTCAGCAATGATTTTGAAAACCTTAAGTATAACACGGCAATTGCTGCAATGATGGCTCTGATTAATGATTTTTACAAGAAAAATGCGGTTACAAAGGGAGAGTTTAAGACTCTGCTTACGCTGCTTAATCCCGTTGCACCTCATATCACGGAGGAAATCTGGCAGAATGTGGGCTTTGAGGGACGAATCTATCAGAGCACATGGCCTGTCTTTGATGATGCCAAAACCATAGAAGCTACCATCGAAATTGCAGTGCAGATCAATGGGAAGACGAAAGCGACTATGGAGATTGCAAGAAATGAAGACAAGGATGCCGTGATTGCAAGGGCGAAGGAAACGATTGCAGATAAATTGACTGGCAATGTGGTGAAGGAAATTTATGTGCCGGGAAGAATCGTTAATCTTGTTATGAAATAAAGCGGCATGCAGACAACAGATGCCGCGCTTTACGAGACATCCTTATGTTAAAACAACACTCGGAAGGGATTCCCCTTCCGGGTGTTATTTGTGGGAGCGCATTGCCATGACTTTTTCAATTTTCGTGAGTTCTTCGGGGGAAGCATGTTTCCGTAAAACGGCAACGATGGCATCAATTTCTCCATCGGAGAAGGATACCTTTTTTTCCTGCCCGCGTTTTGCCACAGCCATCAGAAAGGGCAGCATCTGTTCCTTTTTTAAATGGCTGCTTTCAAAGACAAGCGCCTGAAGAAATTCAAGTTTGTATGGATCGATATTCTTTAAAGATTCGTCTTTCATCCAATCATTCTGCATTTTGATTACCTCCAAACATTTCATACATCTGCTTTTGCTCTGGCGTGAGCATGTTCATGAGCATGTTCATCATATCAAAGCCGCCTCCAGAGTTGTCATCGCCTTGAGGAGAGGCTGAATCAGCCTCATTAGAAAAGGCATTGCCGAAAGAGGAAAGATCCGGCATGAAATCCTTCATCATTTCCATGGTCCGTGACATCTCTTTATACATCTCCATGCTTTGGAACACGCCCCGGATTTGTTCGATTTGTTTCCGCTCACTTTCTGTACAGTAGGGAAGCAGTTCCGAGCACATTTTAAATGGGTCGGGAGAGGCTTCTCTTTCCATACATCCGCTTAAGGGGCTGGAATGTTTTTTAAAGTATTCAATTGTATAGTTGAGTTCAAGAAATTTAATATAAATCGCCATGGATTTTTGGGTTTTGTCATCCATATAGGGCAATATGACCTTGAGCATTTGTATATGATTGGTGCAAAAGAGAGTATCAAATGCAATTACTTTATTGTGCTCATTTGAATCCATAACTGCTCCTTCCACCTGTTTCCATATTTTATGTCTTCAAATTATCCTGTATGCAGAAAAGTAGGCTCTTTTCAGAGCCTACTTTTCAGACATGATGAAAAGAATTGCTGGTAATGATTAGCATCCGCAACCGCATCCGCCGCTGAAGCTGCTGCCGTTTCCGCAGAAGCAAAGCAGCAGGAGGATCCAGATAATGCTGTCGCATCCGCAACCGCATCCGTTGTCGTTATTTCCGAAAAGGGAATTGCCGCATCCGCCGCAGCAGGAAAGTAAAAGGATAATCCAGATAATGGAATTGTTTCCACATCCACATCCACATCCGTTGTTAGCGCTTGCGCCGCATCCGCAGCCTGTAGCTGTTAAATCACTCATATATTGCCTCCAAATAAGGTTTTGTTTTATGGTTTATCATATGTAGCATAGCTTGTATGTGTTTCTGCGTTTATCAAAATATTAAAAAAAGGCAGAAAAAAGCCATAGTGCCATTCATTGGAAGAAAATTTTACACAATATCTGGATAAAATACTTGAATTAATTTCGAGATATAGTAAAATAAGTTATATATGCATAAAGGAGAAATGTGCCATGACGGCAGATAGTCTGACGGTTGGGGGGAGGCGCTTTCGCACTCGTGAAGATTACGAGGCGGCGGTACGTGACCAGAAGAAAATCGATTCGATTAAGTCACGGGCAAATTTAAATGATCCGAAACAGCTCTACAATTTATTCAAAGAATTACAGAGCGGAGCATATCAGTTTGAATCTCCTGTAGGCACAGACTTTGATGATGAAATCTACGAGAAGATCGAAGAACTAAAGAAACAGGGGATCACCGCAGAAAATGCCGGAAAGGCAGTTAAGGCGCGAAAAGAAAAGGCAAAAAACAAAGAAAAAAAAGTAAATAAAGGAAAGACAGTAAAAAAGGTCAAAAAGGCGGCAAATCTTCATGATTTTGATGAGGATATGCAAAAGCAGATTCTTGCAGAACTTAAGAAGCAGGAAAAGAAGAGAAGGCTGATCGTTGTTCTTGCATCAGTGGTGGCAGTACTTTGCTTTGGCTATTTTGGAATATATTATTTTTACAGCGCCAGGACCAGCATGGATTATAGCCAGCTTGCCGCCCTTAAGGGAAGCGATGCGCTGTCAGAGACAAATCAGACTTCCAATAATTTTTCCATACATAAGACTTCGGTCATCCTGCCGGATGTGCTGGATGAATACAAAACATTGTATGAAAAAAATAAAAGACTAATAGGCTGGCTTGAAATTGACGATACAATAATAAACTACCCTGTGATGCAGACCTCCAATAATGAATATTATCTGGATCATAATTTTAATCAGGAGTATGATAAGAACGGCAGTCTTTTTCTTGATTGCGACTGCAGTATTTATCCTGCCTCCACGAATCTGATTATCTATGGGCATCATATGAAATCGGGGCAGATGTTCGGGCAGCTTCAAAAGTATGCAAAGGAGTCTTACGGCAAGGAACATTCGCTGATACAGTTTGACAGCATTTATGAGAAAGCAACGTATCAGGTCATGTATGTATTCCGCTCCCAGGTATACAGCGAGGATGACCTTGTTTTTAAGTATTATCAGTTTATTAATGCAAATTCAGAAGAGGAATTTAATTCTTATATGAAAGAAATGGAAGCCATGAGCCTGTATGATACGGGCGTTGTGGCAAGTTACGGCGACAGCCTGCTGACGCTGTCCACCTGCGATCATTCCCAGGCGGATGGACGGTTTGTGGTAGTTGCCAAGAGAATTAAGTAACCAGAAGGAGTGCTATAATGACGAAGGCAGTAAAAAAGAAAAACAGAAAATTAAAAAGACAGGTTAGAAAGACGATAGGAGCGTTGCTGATGGCAACCTCGATTGCAGTTGCGGCGGTGCCGGTGCCGGATGTAAGCGCGGATCCTGCTTCCGCTCCTGTGCGGGTTAGGGTGGTAAATTATAAAGATCCAAAGATGAATTCTTACGATGAGGTTAGGAGTGGTGTGGAGGCTCCTGTTGCATGGAGAAGCAAAGTGCCGCTTGTTGATCCGAGTGCAACAATTTATACGACAGGAAGCGCAGAGGAAGGTGAGGCAGGAGCTATATTCCAATTTGCTTATGTTCGAGGGGAATTTGGTTCTACGGGAAACGAAGTCGCAGTTATCCTTGGAGCGTCTATTAATAACCTGCCTGAAAACAAGTTGGTGATACCGGAAACGGTAAATGCATATAAAAAGTATACTGCAAATATGTCTGATTCGGGATATTGCGCGGTCAACAGGCTGGGGCAGTTCCTGTATTACAAAACATACGTTCAAGCTACGAATTCTTCAGGAGATTTATTGTATCGGGTGCCGAATCTGACAGGAACAGATGGGAAGGAACTTGTAGTAACACAGTGGCAAGTGAAACAGGTGGGCACAGGCGAGAATGCCAGATGGGTATATAGAAAACAGGAAGGGACGAATGCTGCGGGAGAACCGAACTACATTGATTATGATGCCGTTCCTATTACAGAAGAAAGGTTTGCTCCTTGCTATTATGACAGACGTAGTAATTGGATAGACATAGAAGATGACCAGATGTACTGGTATGATAGTTCAAAAGCAACGACCAGAGCGCGGGCAAAGACAGTTTATGTTGAGAATGGTTTTGCAGATATCGTTACTCCGATGCCGACGGCAACAGTGATGCCGACAGCTACGGCAGTGCCTACACCTGTAATTACGATAGATGAGTCTACACCAACGATGTCTCCTGCAATTACAATGGATGGGGTTCCGACACCGACAGCGCCGATATCGCTTGCAGTTCCAGCAGCAACTTCTGAACCGACACACGAGCCTACGGAAGCACCGCTGCCTACGGAAGTACCAGTGCCTACGGAGGAACCTGTTGCAACGAAAGAGCCTACGGCTACGCCAGATGCAGAGGGTGAGGCGGATGAATTGCAGTCAGAGACAGTTGCAGGGGCAGTTCCGACAGCGATGGCAAAGAGTAACATAATGGGTCAAGGAAATGTAAAGACAGGGGCACTAATTCAAAATACATCAGCAGATAATATTGTAGTGGATTTAGAGCAGACACAATGTTTCGTGCGTGCAACAGATTATGAACACCAATGGATTCATAATGCAGATGTTCGCTATATCGGAAGACAGAAGCTTACTGGTAGCGATGGAGCATGGAAAATTGATGCAACTGCTACAAATCCGTATGGTATTGTAGAAAAAACAGAAGATGGTGTTTTTGCTGGGCAAAAGGGTAATAATATTGCATATTTAACAATACCTGACAGCCTATTGGGAATTGGTGATTACGCTTTTAATAAATGTGGATCTATTCAGGCGGTGACATTTGGAAATGGTTTGAATACGATTGGAAATGGGGCTTTTTCTGGATGCATAAATATGAAGGAATGCAATTTTCAATTGTATTCGCAGATTACAGCAATTGGTATGGAAGCTTTTTCTGGGTGTGAGGGATTAAAGAAGATTGGCTTACCTGTTGGTGTACAGGCGATTGGAGATTATTGTTTTAGTGGGTGTATTAGCCTTGAAAGCATAGATTTATGTGGAGAAGGAGAAAATGTTGCGCTTAATGTGATTGGCTATAAAGCGTTTGCGAACTGCTCGCGTTTGGCTTCTATTACTTTCCCGGCTTCTTTTAAGCAGACAAATAATCCGAATGATTCAAGTGCTGTTGCAATGAATGGGATGATTCCGGTAACGTATTTTGAAGGATGTACTGCACTGCAATATATTAAAATTCAAAATAGGGACTTGGATATTATTGATGGTGAGGATGGAAATGAAACAAGTGCACATCCTGGGACTGATAGTGCGCCATGTGATATTACAAGTTATTTGAGTAGAGTTTTCCCACAGTCTTTTTATTTTGAAGGACCAGAAAGTATGGGGGATGCAGAGTTAGCAGACAGTGATCCACTTAATTCAAGGATTCATGAAACAGCGAGAGCTCATGAGGCAGCATTTAAGTATTTGGACCAGAATAAATTTGAAAAGGTAGTACATTGCCCAGAAGCAGACAGCCATCCAGCTACTTTCGTTGTGGATGATAATGATAGGTTGCTTAAAATGAATTTGGTGACTGGGTGTAAAATTATTGAGATTCCGGAGAATATTGGAGGACATGGAATAAGCACCATATCAGCCAACAGTTTTCAATATAATTGTTTTATAGAAAAAATATATATACCTGCATCAGTAAAATTGATTGAGACCAATGCGTTTAAGGGATGCCACAGATTGAATGCTGTTATTTTTACGCAACCTGAAAATAATGATTTAGTGATTCAAGACAATGCCTTTAATACGCAGGATGTGGGAGCACAGATGCACCATTCTGATTGTGATAAAACGATGGAAAATGTGCCGGAGCTCACTTTTACCGGAACGATTTCAGCTTCTTCCAAACCGTTCCAGTATGCGATGAACCCGAAGAACAACATCAACGTAGGCGGACAGCAGGCAAATACATATATTACCTATTACAGCGGCTGGCCTACGAACCTGACGGTAAAATACAACTGGCAGACGGACAAAAATGAACTGCTGGATTATCCAAGATACAGTGATATCAGTCAATATACGCTGGATTCTTTCCCTTATATGACGCAGGAGTATGTAAATGCGGCAAAAGCGGCTATGGGCGCTTATAATGATTATTTAAGCGACAACAAGAATGTGCCTACCCAGGATCAGCTTGACATCGTCAATTCTGCGCTGAATATCAATCTTCCAGATGGTATAGAAGCGATTGCAGAGGGAATCTTCTCTGGTGTAGACAGAAATAATGAGCAGGCATATGAATACATTTATGGAAGCAGCAACACGCCGGGAGGGACGGTTCCGGATCCATCAGCGTCCCAAGACCCGAATGCGTCGCCTGATCCTACAACTGCACCGGGAGGATTGGAAAGACGACCGCTTAAGGTAAATGAAGATATCAACTCCATTACCATGCAGACAGTGGAAACGATAGACCCGTATACTTTTGCAGGCTGTACAAAACTCTCAGGAGTGTATATGTCTGGCGGGAACAAGGTTGATAACTATGCATTCAAGAACTGTACCAGCCTTGTGAATGTTGAAATTGCACCCAGTGTAGCAGAATTGGGATTAAGACCTTTTGCGGGATGCGATAAGCTGCAGGAGGTTAAGTTTGGAGAAAGCACCAACTTTACATGTGAGAATCAGATTATTTTTGGTCTCACAGATGGAGCAAAGACCAAGATTGTAGAATGTCTTGAGGCAAGAGGAGAGACCGTTGGAAGCCCGCAGATAGGACCAGAAGGGTTGGAAACCATCACGGAACTTGCAGAAGAAGCATTTAAAGACTGCAATGGAATCGGAAGTGTAGATCTTACGTCCTCTTCGATTGGTTTAGTTCCTAGGGAAGCTTTTTCACGGACGGGGCGTATATACAGCGTAAAGCTCCCTACAACTACTAAGAGTATCAGAGATGGTGCATTTTGGAACAGTAATGTTTCTTATCTGGAAATTCCTTCAAGCGTTACATTTATTGAAAACGATGCATTTGCTAACGTGCTTGAGGAAAATGGAGAAATAAAGCTGGATGATAAGGGACGACCGGAGATTGACAATGTTAATGAAGGTCACAGACCCGTTACCTTCTATTGTACAGAAGGTAATGCGGCAGATGTTTATTCAGAGAATTACTATTATATTAATCCGACTTACTTCAAGCCGATTATTATGCATGAAGTGAGGTTCTGGAATTACCCGAACTACCCGGATCGTACGCCGGTTCTCTATTATGAGACACAGGCGGCTGACGGTGAGGCGGCAGTTCCGCCTGAGGATCCTAAGGTAGAGGGATATGCATTCGTTGGATGGTCAGCCGATTATACAAATGTCGTCCGTGATATGGATTTATATGCTAATTATAGTGATCATGTATACACTGTAACATTTACTGACAGTCGGACAGGTGAAGTGCTTGATATACAACAGGTAGGAGCGGGTAAGAGTGCAAAAGCCCCCGAACCGAAAGTGCATGAAGGATTCACCTTTGATAAGTGGTCCAGAGATTTTAGCAATGTAACGGAAGACATCATAGTTTCAGCACTGTATACGGATAATTCCGGCAGCGCAAGCAGACATAAAGTCGTATTTTACGATAATGATGGAACGGTATTAGATACGCAGATGGTAGACCACGAGGATAAGGCGAGACCGCCGGTACCGCCTACAAAGGAAGGTTATACCTTTATTAGATGGATTCCTTCCGATTTCTCAAAGGTAGTCGAAGATATGAATATTGTTGCGTATTATGAACCGGGATCAGGTCCATTGCCATCCGGGCAGCCGCAGCCTTCCGGTCAGCCGGGAACGCAGCCTACAAGCAAGCCTAAGGGAAGCCCTGGACCTACAGCGACACCTACAGCAACGCCTTCAAATGAGGATAATGTAGTTAAATATACCGTATCCGTTTCAGGAGGAAGTGGAAGCGGAAGCTATCCGGCAGGCGCAATCGTAGCAATCAATGCTTACTATAGAGGAGAAGGTCAGGTATTCGACAGATGGACGTCATCTACGGCGGGGGTAGGCTTTGCAAATCCCAATGCTTCATCAACGACCTTTACTATGCCGGCAGCAAATGTGGCGGTAACGGCAACCTATAAGACGGGCAGTGGAAGTACAGGAGCTTCAGGCTCTGGCGGAAGCGGAGGCGGAACGGGAAGCTCTGGCGGAAGCACGGGAAGCAGCAATAACGGTACGATTGTGGAAGTGACAAAACCGGGAATCTCCAATACCAACCTAGCAGGTGCCACAGTGAGCGGCGCTACCGACAACTTTGTTGTCAAAGTGACAGAAGACCAGATGGCAACGGATGCAGTAATTGCAGCGCTGCAGGCAAGGTATGGAGATATAAGCAGAATTCAATATCTGCCCATGGATATCAGCCTGTATGATTCTACAGGAAGAATTAAAATAGCAGATACATCGGGAATTTCCGTAAATCTGACACTTCCATTGCCGGATGAACTGATTCAATATGCAGGTAACAACCGGGTAGCGGCAGTGGCAAATGGCGGACTGGAGGATTTGAACACCAGATTTACCACAGTGGGCGGCGTGCCTTGTGTAAACTTTACGGCTACGCATTTTTCACCCTATGTAATTTATGTGGATACGGCAAATCTGACAGAGGCTACCATAGATGCGACACCGAAGACGGGTGACCCGATACATCCCAAGTGGTTTTTGGCGCTTGGTCTGGCATGTACTTCACTGATTCTCTTCTTTAAGAGGGATAAGAAGATGGTGCTAAATACTAGAAAAGCATAGGAGTTCCTATGAATAAGAAAATATTTAAATCTCTGAGTGCGCTATTGCTTCTTACAGCAATAGCGGTCACTCAGGTGCCAGTATCAGATGTAGAAGCAGTAGCGGTTGCATCTGATTTTGAAATGGATGGAGACAAATTAATGAAATATACAGGCACGGCGGAAGTCGTGTCTATTCCTGCAGGAGTGAAGGAAATCGGAGAAGAAGCATTTGCGGGAAATGATTATGTGATAAAGGTGACGGTGGAAGGGGAAGTGGAGTCCATCGGATACCGTGCCTTTGCGGACTGCGACAGTTTAAGGACGATCGTGGTGGGAGATGGGGTTGAGAAAATTGATACCGCGGCTTTCAGCAACGATAAGGAATTGGTGAATGTGACACTTGGCGCAAGCGTGAAAGCGTTAGGGACAGGTGTTTTTGCAGGAAGCAGTCAGTTGAAGGATTTGACGCTATCGGAGGATAATACCTACTTATTTTATTCTGATGGCATTTTGTACGATGACGAGATGACGAAAGTGTATGCACTGATGCCAGCCCATGAAAAAGGTGCGTATACGCTGCCCAGCACGGTGAAAGAAATTACAGGCTATGCTTTCTGGGGGAATCCTTACCTTGAAAAGGTTCACTTAGGAAGCGGGATTTATGAAATACCGGCGTTCGCGTTCTCAAACTGTATCAATCTGAAAGAGGTGACTATTCCCTTGACTATAAGAGGAATTGGCGCCAAGGCGTTTGAAGACTGCGTAAATTTGACACAGGTCAAGCTGCCAGATTCTATGGCAAAAATAAGTGATTCGGCATTTGATGGTTGTCCAAGAGTAGAATTTGAGACAACACCGGGCACTTACAGTGCAGAATATGCAGCGGCGCGTAAGACTTCGGAGGTTGAGGAGATAGAGTATGAGGATGTGCAGGATGCACAGGTGGTAGAGCCGGAGGTTTCTCCTTCAGAAAGCGCGATATCCAGTACGCCTCCTGAAGGCAGTCCAACGCCTGAAACGGATGCTGTCAGCACGCCGGTTCCGCAGGCGCCGGTGCAGGAATATGAACCGGTAATAGAAATTGAAAATGATAAGAATCTGTTAGGTCAATCCAGCATCGTATCTGGAAGGGCAGTTATTTTTATTGATAACAGGCAGCCGATTGTGTTCAGCGGTACGCAGGCAAGCAGCAGAATCGATTTGTCAGATTTTGCAGCGCCTCCAGAAAACAGCGGTGAGATACAAGAACCGACGGAAAAAATGGGGAATCTGCTGGCGGACAATGCGCAGAAAGGAAAAGATTTTCCTAAATATACCATTGTAGATGATAAGAAAATCGCTTCACAGGCTTTTTATCAAAATAGTGGACTTACAGAATATGAAATAGAGGACGGTATCACACAAATCGGCGAATTTTCGTTTGCAAGATCGGGGCTTACCTCAGTTAAGATTCCCGAAGGCGTGACAAAAATAGAGTACGGCGCATTTTATCATTGCGATAATTTGACGGAAGTTTCCATTCCCGATTCAGTGACAGAGATTGAGCCGTATGCGTTTGCGGATACGCCGTGGATTGCGGATACCAATACCCAGGATGCGCCTTTTCTGATAGCGGGAGATGGGATTTTGATTGCCTATTCAGGATCGGATAGTGTGGTGAATATTCCAAATGGCGTAAAGCAGATTGGTTCCGGCGCTTTTAAAGAACATATGGGTATTACGGCAGTAAATATTCCCGATACAGTACAGGTGATTGGGGAAGAAGCATTTATGAACTGCCGGAATTTAAAGACGGTAAATGGAGGAAATCATTTGACCAGGATAGATGACAGGGCGTTTATGAACTGTCCATTGTCTAAGGTCGTGATACCGGCATCCGTTAAGGAGATTGGCTTAGGGGCGTATGCATTGATAAATGGAACGGATACGGTGGTCTTTGAGGGAAAGGAGCTGCCAAGACTTTCGATGGGAAAGGTGGCAGGACGGCTTGCAAATCAGGATTACCGGACATACGCTTTTAATCATATCAGGAGTGCAGTGATTCCTGACGGAGTAGAAAATCTTGACGGCACTGTACTTGAAACGGGAACGTATGGATTTAATGGTATTATTTATAATGAGTCCGGTATTCAGATAGCAGATAACAGGGCAGGCGTAAGTGTCGCCAAGGGAAGCGGAGTTGTGATGCGCATCAATAGTCAGAAGATTCCCGAGAGCGAAAATGCTGCGGCGTCTATTTCCGGTGATAATGACACTTACATCCTTAAAGTATCCGATTCAGATCAGGCGGCAGAGAAGATTTCGGCAGCATATGGAGAACTTTATGGAGGAAAAACGCCTTCGGGATTGAGCGCCTATGAGATATGCCTTTATGATGCATCGGGAAGCATACCCATCACCAGGCTTGGAAAACAGGATATCAATGTATCATTTAAGATGCCTGAGGGGCTTTTGGCGGATAACCTGCATGTCGTCACATTGGATCAGGATGGACAATTGGAGGCGGTGGAACATCGGATTGTTTCTATGGAGGATGGCGATTATATTCAGCTTACTACCAGCCATTTTTCACCATTTGGCATTTATCAGTATACGGATGCGAATGGGCAAGCGTCAGCAGGTACAGCAATGAATAGCAGATCAAGTAAAAAGGACGATACACCAGATACGGGAGATTTCCTCCATCCCAAGTGGTTTCTGGCTTTAGGACTTTTGGCTGGTTCTGTAGCTTTATTTTTCTATAAAGGAAAGAACAAAAAAGGATTTAATTAAATAAATGAACTGTTCAAAACTCCCGGCATATCATAATTAAAAAAGCCGGGAGTTTTTTATGCTTCGGGTAAGGCAGCAAGTAGGATGCAGTGATGAACTGGTTTATTCCTGCGGAAATAAAGGGATAACCATAGCGATGCTGGATACAGGGATAGCAGTTCATCCTGATTTTCATAATAGGATTGTAGATTTCAAAGACTTTGTAAATGAGAAAAGAGCGCTTTATGATGACAGTGGCCATGGAACGCATGTGGCAGGCTGTCTGTGTGGAAGCGGGCAGATTTCAAAAGGGCAGTATAGAGGAATTGCACCGCACAGCAGAATCGTAGTGGGAAAAGTACTGGATTATCTTGGGGATGGCAATATTGAGACCATGGTAAGAGGAATAGAGTGGGTGCTTGAAAAGCAGCGGGCATATGATATCCGCATATTGAATATATCAATTGGGATGGGTGAGGATACAGAAAAGGGAAGGATGGAAAAGCTGGTAGGGTTGGTAGATGAAGCTTGGGACCGGGGAATCGTGGTGGTATGCGCTGCAGGGAATATGGGACCTAAGCCTATGACAATCTCACCCTTAGGGGCAAGAAGAAAGGTAATTACCGTAGGATGTCATGAGGGTGGTTACTTTGGTAATAGGGAGCATCTATGTGAAAATTATTCCAGCCGCGGTCCAAGCCCTTATGCAATTAAGAAGCCGGATGTGGTAGCGCCGGGAACGGACATTGTATCATGCAATGCCGGAATTGAAAAAAGAGGGCGTTATTATAGAAATGCTTATATAAAAAAGAGCGGCACTTCCATGGCAACGCCTGTTGTTTCGGGGGGAATCGCGCTTCTTTTACAGAAGTACCCTTTTTATACCAATGAACAGGCAAAGCAGAAGCTTCTTTATACATCCAGAGATTTAAAGGAACCATGGAGCAAGCAGGGGTGGGGGATGATACAAATTGACAGGCTGTTGAAATAAGGCATTGACAGAAGATGATGGATTGTATACAATGATACATGGATTAAAAAAGATAATTTATTTAAAGAAGGGGGAGAGCAAGATGGCTGAGAACAATCCTTTTTTAGACCGTCCGGTATCACTTAATACAAAGAACAACTTGTTGGAAATTGAGGAGCATATGTATATTCTGGACGATGTGGAAAAACCCAATGTATTCAGAAATATGTTTCCCTATTCAGAAGTGCCTAAGATTCCTTTTAATGACAGGATAGTGCCACACAATATGCCTAAGGATATCTGGATCACAGATACTACATTCCGTGACGGACAGCAGTCCAGGGCGCCCTACACCACAGAACAGATCGTGACAATTTATGATTATCTTCATCGACTTGGCGGTCCCAATGGTATGATTCGCGCCAGTGAGTTTTTCCTTTACAGTAAAAAAGACAGGGACGCCGTATACCAATGTATGGAGCGTGGATATGCATTCCCAGAGGTGACCAGCTGGATCCGTGCCAGCAAGGAGGACTTTAAGCTGGTAAAAGAAATCGGGATGAAGGAAACGGGAATTCTGGTAAGCTGTTCGGACTATCATATTTTCCTGAAACTGAAGATGACAAGAAAACAGGCGATGGAGCATTACTTAAGTGTTGTAAGAGAGTGTCTTGAGGAGGGCATCAGTGTCAGATGCCATCTTGAGGATATTACAAGGGCAGATATTTATGGCTATGTGGTTCCTTTTTGCCTGGAGCTTATGAAACTGATGGAAGAGTATAAGATTCCAATTAAGGTACGTGCCTGCGATACTATGGGATATGGTGTGAATTATTCTGGCGCAGTTATTCCAAGAAGCGTCCAGGGAATCATTTATGCACTTCATACCCATGCAGGCGTGCCCCAGGAATTGTTAGAGTGGCATGGGCATAATGATTTTTATAAAGCAGTCGTCAATTCCACCACAGCGTGGCTGTATGGATGTGCCGGTGTCAATACTTCTCTATTTGGTATCGGTGAGAGGACCGGAAATACGCCTCTGGAGGCTATGGTTTTTGAATATGCGCAGCTGAAAGGCGGATTAAACGGTATGGATACCACGGTGATCACAGAACTTGCCGAATACTATGAGAAGGAGATCGGTTATTGTGTTCCTGACAGGACGCCTTTTGTGGGAAAGAATTTTAACGTGACAAGGGCGGGCATCCATGCGGATGGTCTTTTAAAGAATGAAGAAATTTATAATATATTCGATACAGATAAGTTCTTGAACAGACCGGTGCTCTGTGCAGTGTCGAATACATCAGGTCTTGCAGGAATCGCCCATTGGATCAACACCTATTATCGTTTAGATGCAAAGGATCAGCTTGATAAGTCCAATCCGCTGGTGACAGAGATTAAAAAGTGGGTGGACAGGCAGTATGAGGATGGTCGTGTGACTGTCATGACAGATGAAGAGTTGACAGAGCAGATTGCTGTTGTCAGTAAAGAACTTGGCATGACCATCGGCTAAAAAAGGAAAGGTAAGCGGATTAGCAATGAGCAGTTATGATTTAAAGCAGGAAGTAACCGATAAATATTCCTTAAGGGGAAGAGTGTTTCATAAATTGCGGGAGGATATTTTAAACGGCAAATACAAGGAAAATGAAGAACTTCGGGAAGTTGCTATTGGCGAGGAACTTGGAGTGAGCCGCACGCCGGTCAGGGAGGCATTCCGTCAGCTGGAACTGGAAGGGCTGATTCAGATTGTGCCGAATAAGGGCGCTTATGTGACTGGAATCACAGCAAAGGATGTAAAGGATATTTATATGATTCGTTCTTCGCTGGAGGGAATGTGCGCGCGTTTAGCAACGCAGCATATTACACCGGAGCAGTTGGAGGAGTTGGAAGAAAATGTATATATTGCCAGTTTTCATGCTTCCAAAGGGCATATGGAGCAGATGACGGAGCTGGATAACCGATTTCATCATATTTTGTATGAGGCATGTGATTCCAAAATGCTGCAGAATCTGCTGCAGGATTTTCATCAGTATGTAATCAGAATCCGCAAGAAGACGCTGTCTACGAGAGAGCGGGGAATCGCGTCTAACGAGGAGCACAGGCAGATTATGGAGGCAATCAAGGCGGGAAAACCGGAAGAAGCAGAGAGATTAGCCACTTGCCATATGAACAACGCCTATGATAATATGGTTAATAATGGTCTGTATGAACTGTTTGATGGGGAGGACACAAAAGTGAATGGACCAAAAGGAAATGAATAAAGGAATGGAGGAAAAGATGGAAAAAATTAAGATGACGACTCCTCTTGTGGAGATGGATGGAGATGAGATGACCAGAATTCTCTGGCAGATGATCAAGGACGAGCTTTTGCTTCCCTATATTGATTTGAAGACAGAGTATTATGATTTGGGGCTGGAGCACAGGAATGAAACCAATGATCAAGTCACGGTGGACAGTGCGGAAGCAACCAAAAAATACGGCGTGGCTGTCAAGTGTGCAACAATCACACCGAATGCGGCAAGAATGACGGAATATCATTTGAAAGAAATGTGGAAGAGCCCTAACGGGACCATCAGAGCTATTTTGGACGGTACTGTTTTCAGGGCGCCTATTTTGATAAAAGGGATTGTTCCCTATGTGAAAAATTGGACGAAACCCATTACCATTGCCCGTCATGCTTATGGCGATGTATATAAGAATACCGAAATCAAGGTTCCGGGCAAGGGAAAGGCGGAGCTGGTCTTTACGGCAGAAGACGGAACTGTGACCAGAGAACTGATTCATGATTTTGACGGCGCTGGAATCCTCCAGGGAATCCACAACACAGAAAAATCTATTTCCAGCTTTGCAAGGGCGTGCTTCAATTATGCCATCGATACAAAGCAGGATTTGTGGTTTGCGACGAAGGATACCATCTCTAAGAAGTACGATCACACGTTCAAGGATATCTTTCAGGATATATATGAGGCGGAATATAAAGAAAAGTTTGAAAAGCTTGGCATAGAGTATTTTTATACATTGATTGATGATGCGGTTGCACGTGTTGTCCGCTCTGAGGGCGGTTTCATATGGGCATGTAAGAATTACGATGGTGATGTTATGTCGGATATGGTTGCTACTGCTTATGGTGATTTGTCCATGATGACATCTGTGCTGGTTTCTCCCAGCGGTGTCTATGAATATGAGGCGGCTCACGGAACGGTTCAGCGTCATTATTATAAACACCTGAAGGGAGAAGAGACCTCCACCAACTCTATCGCAACGATTTTTGCGTGGACAGGAGCCCTTCGCAAGAGAGGAGAGCTGGACAAAATCCCAGAATTGATGGCATTTGCTGATAAGCTGGAGAAGGCATGTATCAAAACGGTGGAGGACGGAAAAATGACCAAGAGCCTGTCGCTAATATCGACCTGCGAAAATCCGGTTATTTTAAACAGCCTTGATTTTATCAAAGCAATCAGAGAGACTTTTGATACTCTATAAGTTACTCATTTAAAAGCAATTCCCATTGTTCATACAGCGGCAGTAGTTTCTCATTCAGATCCTGCTGCCGTTTTGTCAATTCTTGCAGTTTTGCCACATCTGTTGCCACATCAGGCTGACTCATGGTCGCTTCGGTTTCTGACAGCTGTTCTTCTAAAGAAGTGATGGCTTCTTCGCATCTGCGCAGATCGTTTTCTCTTTTTCTTGCCTTTGCCTGCAGTTCTTTCTGTGCCTGCCAGTCCAGCTTTGTCTCAGAGGGGACAGCTTCTTTTTTGAAAGAATTTTCTTGGGAAGAAGCTACTTCGTTAAATGTGGCTTTTTTTTCAAGATAATAATCGTAATTACCAAGATAACTGGTTAATCTGCCGTCGGATAAATCCAGAATCCTTAAAGCGGTACGGTTGATGAAATAACGGTCATGGGATACATAGAGAACCGTGCCCTCATAGGCGTTTAAGGCATCCTCCAAAATCTCCTTTGAGGTGATATCCAGATGGTTGGTAGGCTCATCCAGAATCAGAAAATTAGATTCTGAAAGCATCAGCTTAGCAAGAGATACCCGTCCACGCTCTCCGCCGCTTAAATCAGCAATTCTTTTGTAAACATCTTCACCGGTAAAAAGGAAGGCAGCCAGAGTGCTCCTGATTTCCGTGTTATTTAAATAAGGATAAGCATCTGATATTTCCTCGAACAGTGTTTTTTCCATATGCAGAACATGGTGTTCCTGATCATAGTAGCCGATATGTACATTGGTGCCCAAGGTGATGGTTCCGGCATCCGCGCTTAAGAGATTGTTGATGATCTTTAAGATGGTCGTTTTTCCGGTGCCGTTATCGCCGATAATAGCAACATGCTCCCCGCGTTTTATATCCATGCCGATATTGGAGAATAACTCCTGCTTTCCAAAGGATTTTGCCAGACCTTCTATGTGCAGCACATCATTGCCGCTTACACATCTGGGAGTCAGCGTCATATGAATGTCCGTGCGCGCTTCGGTGGGTTTGTCTAAAACCTCGATTTTGCTTAACATTTTTTCCCGGCTTTCAGCCCGACGTATAGATTTTTCTCGGTTGAAGGATTTCAGCTTTTCAATGACTTCCTCTTGATGCTTGATTTCCTGCTGCTGTTTGAGATAGGCATTTAAAGCGGCAGTGCGCAGTTGTTCTTTTTTTACGGCATATGCAGAGTAGTTGCCAGTGAAGGAAGCGGCTTTCGTCTGATCGATTTCAATGATTTTTCCTGTGATCCGGTCAAGGAAATAGCGGTCATGGGATACGATGAGGACCGCACCCTTGTAGTTGAGCAGATATGTCTCCAGCCAGGAAATGGAGTTTAAGTCAAGGTGGTTGGTAGGCTCATCCAAAATGATCAGGTCAGGTTTAAGGAGCAGAAGGCGTCCTAAGGCAATCCTGGTTTTTTGTCCCCCGGATAAAGTTGAGATCTGTTTGGAAAATTCCTCTTCCAGAAAACCAAGACCTTTTAAGACACCTGTGATTTCGCTCTTATAGGCATATCCGTTTGCAAGCTCAAAGGCGTGGGTGAGCCGGGTGTAGGTTTCCATCAGGGCATCTAGATGGCTGTCTGTTGCCTGCTTCATGGAAAGCTCAATCTGGCGGATCTTGCGCTCCATCTCGATGATATCTGACTTGACACTTAAGAGTTCGTCGTAGATGGTATTTTCGCTGTTTACGTCCTGGTTTTGCGCCAGATAGCCCAGGGTCTTTCCTTTGGCAAGTGAAATAACGCCCTCGTCGGCAGTCTGCTCTCCAACGATGATGCGTAAAAGGGTGGTCTTGCCGGCGCCATTTATGCCAACGATGGCAGCTTTGTCGTATTCCTCGATATGAAATGAAACATTACGCAGTACAGGCTGGTCGCCGAATGCCTTTGATATATTTTGACATGATAAAATCATAGTGACATATCCTTTCATAAAACATGGTGCCTAATACAGGCATATCATACTAAAATAGTAACAGTATCAGTTTACAGATGATAAAAGGGAATGTCAATGAATTGACATTATTTTAACAGTGTTATATATTATTTTTATAACCAAATTTCAAAGCGCATATGATACAGCGCTTTAAGTAACAGGAGGCAATCCGGGTGGACAATAAAGAAATCTCACAGGCTGTGATTGGGCGGCTCCCAAGGTATTTTCGGTATCTAGGGGAGCTTAAAGATGGAGGAATTGAGAGGATTTCTTCCCAGGAACTGAGTGATATCATGAAGGTCACAGCATCTCAGATCCGTCAGGATTTCAATAATTTTGGCGGTTTCGGACAACAGGGATACGGATATAAGGTTGAATACCTCTATGAGGAAATCGGCAGGATATTGGGACTTGAAAATACCCATAATCTAATTATTATCGGGGCTGGTAATCTGGGGCAGGCGCTGGTAAATTATATGAATTTTGAGAGAAGAGGGTTTTTGTTCAAAGGAATTTTTGACAGGAATCCAGAGCTTTACGGCAAAAAGATACGTAATATGGAAATAAAGCCTATGGAAGAAATGGAAGCTTTTGTTAAGCAAAATGAAATCGATATTGCTGTTCTTACCATACCAAAGTCAGAAGCTGCCAGGGTTGCTGAAAAGCTGGTGCAGAATGGAATTAAGGGTATTTGGAATTTTGCACATGTAGACTTAAATGTTCCGAAGGAAATCCAGGTAGAAAACGTCCATTTATCGGACAGTCTTATGAAGCTGGCTTATAGCATAAATCGTTATGGTAACGAATCAGAAGGCACATTTTAAAAGAATCTAAAAAATCACGGAGGTATGCATATGTCAAGATCAGACGATATATATAAACCTGCGCTGGCAAACAAAAAGATACCAATCCTTACACTGGATAATAAATGGCATAAACTGTTTACACAGGCAGAACCAAACAAGAGGTTAAAACGTCGGGAAGAAGAATTAAATGAACTATTAAAAAGACAGGGAAAGGCAACTACAGAGATTAAGGAAATCAAGAAGCTTAAGAGAAGGCTGATGCAGGAAATCATGGAAAATGCAAGCGAAGCTTCTTCAGGAAATGATGCAAGGGCAAGAAAGAAAACGGATGAGAGCAAACGCCTAATGGGCGAGTGCAATGAGAAAATTGCAGGGTATGAGGATGAACTGTTAGAACTTCCCAGGCAGATCGACAAGGTCAACAAGGAATTGATGCTGATGACGATGGAGATATGCTATGACAGACTGAAAGAAAATGAACGGGATATTGAAGAAATCACAAAGTGGGTTGCACAGGTGAAGGAGGAACTGAAGGAGAAGCTGATTTTAAAACAGGAAAAGGAAACGGTCAATCAGGAACTTTATTCTTATATGCATGATATTTTTGGGGCAGACGTGATTAATATGTTTGATACGAAATATAAGATCGAGGAACCGGAAGGCGGCAGAAAGTAATGGGGATTGTGTGAGATGAAATATGTATTGAAAGCACATGAAATGAAGGCGTATGACAGGGATACCAGTGAGCGGATTGGTATCCCTTCTATGGTTCTTATGGAGCGGGCAGCGCTTGCTGCGGTAGATGTGATTTTAAGAAAGAGGCATATGCCGGGGAAAGTGCTGATCGTGGCAGGGATGGGAAACAATGGAGGAGACGGACTTGCAATCGGAAGGCTTTTAGCGCTCAAGGGGGTAAAAGTCACCTTCTTTATGGCAGGTGATTTAGATAGAATGAGCGCTGAAACAAAAGCCCAGGCGGACATTATAAAAAATTCAGGGTTTTCCATACAGAGCAATTTTGAAGTGAAAGAATATGATATGGTAATAGATGCTCTGCTCGGAATCGGTTTATCCAGGAATATGGAAGGCGTATATTTAGATGTCATAGAGCAGATAAATGCCTGCGGAAGAAGAGGGGCGTTCATTTTAAGTGTGGATATACCGTCGGGTATCTGTGCGGACAACGGAAAGATTTTAGGCGGTGCGGTACGGGCAGATCTTACAGTGACGTTTGCGTTTGCAAAAAGAGGGCATCTTTTGTACCCTGGAAGGGAATACACGAAAGAACTGGTCGTTAAGGACATTGGTATTACGCAGCAGTCTTTTGGGGAAGAACCTCCTGGCGCTTTCTGCTATGAAAGAGGTGATGCCGTAAGGCTTCTTCCGAAACGGCGACCGGATGGAAATAAAGGCTCTTTTGGCAAAGTACTGCTTTTGGCAGGAAGCCGCGATATGGGGGGCGCATGTATATTGTGTGGACGCAGTATCCTTAAGGCGGGTGCAGGCATGGTCAAAATCATAACCTGCTCCTGCAACCGGGAAATCATGCAGAATGCAGTTCCGGAAGCGATGCTTTATACCTTCGATGAGGCGCCTGATAAAGAGCAGGTACAAAAGTCTATGGACTGGGCAGACGTCGTAGTTGCAGGTCCGGGAATGGGAACTGATCAAAATGCGTATCTGCTGATAAAGTATGTTTTGAGGGAAGGAAAGAATCCCATTGTGCTCGATGCAGATGCCCTTAATCTGCTGGCAGCACATGAAGAACTGCGTATGCTTGCAGCAGGATACGGGGCGGAAAGGATGATTATTACGCCCCATCCCGGGGAGTTGGTGCGTCTTGCCAAGACGCATATGGAGGAATACCAAAACCACAGAGAAACACTGATGCTAGAGCTTGCCAAAGAGCTTTCCTGTATCGTTGCGGCGAAGGATGCCGTGACGATGGTGGCGCAGGCAGGGAGAAGGGAAATCTATATCAATACATCGGGAAATGATGGAATGGCAGGCGCAGGCAGCGGAGATGTGCTGGCAGGTGTGATAGGCGGACTTCTCGCACAAAAACAGGAAGCTTTTGACGCGGCATGCCTGGGGGTATACCTTCATGGACTTGCGGGGGAGGAGGCGTCCGTAAAAGAGGGGCGCCGCGGAATGACTGCGTCAGATATTATAAAAAACCTTCCCATTGTGATGAGAGAGGCATAAGTGGTTAAAATACAGCCTGCTGGCAGAAGAAGAGAGGAATTGCAGTGAAAGAAGAGGATATCATATATAGGCTAAAAAGGGTCTATGCGGAAATAAATCTGGATGCAGTCAGATGCAATATGGAAAACATGAAAAAAAATATTGCGCCGAAGACAGAAATGATTGCAGTAATCAAAGCGGATGGATATGGGCATGGAGCAGTGCCGATTGCACGGGAACTGGAAGCACTTGCGTTTCTTTACGGTTTTGCAGTAGCGACGGCTGAAGAGGCGGAGCAGCTTAGGAATGCTGGGATTACGAAACCGATTCTGGTTCTTGGATATACCTTTCCATACAGCTATGAAAAAATGATACAGGAAGAGGTCAGGATGGCAGTCTTCCGTTATGATACGTTAAATGAGCTGTCAGATGCAGGTATCCGATTAGCGAAGAAAGGCATCTTTAAAAAGGCAAAGATTCACATTAAAGTTGACACGGGGATGAGCAGAATCGGTGTAAGACCAGATGAAGAAGGACTTTGTTTTGTGGAGAAAGCTTTTAAAACAGATGGGATTGAAGTGGAGGGCATTTTCACCCATTTTGCGAGAGCTGACGAAGCGGATAAATCTTCTGCGGAAAATCAGCTTTCTGTATTTGAGCAGTTCCTTGAGAGGGTAAGAGAAAGCACTGGCAGTAAGATTTTCTATAAGCACTGTTCAAACAGTGCAGGGATCTTAGAACTGTCAAAGGCAAACATGGATCTGGTGAGGGCGGGAATAACGCTCTATGGATTATGGCCCTCCAGCCAGGTGAGGAAGGATATCGTAAAGCTTGTGCCGGCCCTATCTCTTTACAGTACCGTTGTATATGTAAAGGAAATAGAGGCAGGTACCGGAGTCAGTTACGGAAGTACCTTTGTTGCAGGAGAAAAGATGCGGATAGCCACGGTTCCTATCGGATACGGGGATGGCTATCCCAGAGGATTGTCAGGAAAAGGATTTGTACTGGTACATGGGCAAAGGGCGCCTATTTTAGGGCGGGTATGTATGGACCAGTTTATGATAGATGTGACCCATATCCCCGGGGTGGCGCAGGGGGATATGGTGACGCTGATTGGATGTGATGGAAAGGAGCAGATCACAATGGAGGAATTAGGCGATCTTTCCGGCAGGTTCAATTATGAGTTTGCATGCGATATCGGGAAACGTGTGCCGAGAGTCTATAAAAAAGGCGGGAAAATTCTGTGCACAGAGGAATGCTGTCAGGATTTTTAACTGCAACTGAATACCTTCTGACAATACGGTTATACTATTTACTGACTTGAAATTATCCTATTGTTGAAATGAAGGGTGTGTGAAGAAGTGAGAAGAGGGGATATTTATTATGCAGATTTAAGACCGGTGGTGGGTTCAGAACAGGGCGGTATCAGACCGGTGCTGATTATACAGAATGATGTGGGGAACAGACATAGCCCTACGGTAATCTGTGCGGCGATCACATCAAAGATGAACAAGGCGAAGCTGCCTACGCATATAGAGTTAAGTTCAGGGAGATATGATATGGTGAAGGATTCGGTCATCCTCTTAGAACAGCTAAGAACAATAGATAAAAAGCGTCTGAAAGATAAGGTATGCCACCTGGACGAAGATATCATGAGGCAGGTGAACCGCGGGCTCATGGTCAGTCTTGAACTGGGTACATATATGTAAGCCAACGCAGACCTTGACGATAAGAACAGGAAATGATATAGTCTAATGTGATATTTTGTACAAAAGGAGATAGGAGAATGGAGGATGGCGGGCCTACGGCCAGTTACATTGTTTTTTTTGCATTGCTTTTCACAGACATGCTTTTTTATGGATTTGGCGCGGCAGTAAAGGAATTGAATGCAAAGGAGTTATCGGAGCAATTTGAGGAGACAGGAAATAAAAAAGCAGGACGGCTCTATGAGATCGCAATAAATCCAGAGCAGTACATCAACACGGTTCAGCTTGTGGTGACGTTGATCAATCTGGTTATGGGAGCATTTTTCTTAAGGGTATTCGGCCGGGTGGCAGGAAGGTTCATAGAAAGAGGCGTCATGGAGAAGCTGTCGGATTTTGTGATATCGCCAGCGGTGGTCTCTGTCGCGGCGCTTTTTCTTGCGGGGGCAGTGCTGCTTTACATATTATTGACCTTCGGCGTTTTGATACCCAAAAGGCTGGGTGTGCGCTATGCAGGGAAATGGTCTTATGCGTGTATCAACCCAATTTATTATATTACCCGGTTTTTTAGTCCGGTAACAGGTCTTGTGTCTGTGACATCAAAGGCGATTCTGCGGATTTTCGGCATTCATGCAGACAGGAATGCGGAGGATGTGACGGAAGAGGAAATCATATCCATGGTCAATGAAGGACATGAGCAGGGCGTGCTTCTGGCAACAGAAGCAGAAATGATTACCAATATTTTTGAGTTTGGCGATAAGCAGGCAAAGGATATTATGACCCACAGATCTAATATTCTGGGAATCGACAGGAATATGACGTTAGGAGAGGCGCTTGACTACATGCTCAGTGAAAGTAAGAGCAGGTTTCCGGTATATGATGAAAATATCGACCATGTAATTGGGATTCTTCATTTTAGAGATGCCATGCGTGCCCACAGGGAAGAGGGCAATATGGGACTTAAGGTGGGAGAAATCGAAGGACTTGTGAGAAAGACCATGTTCATACCGGAGACCAAAAATATAGATGCGTTGTTTCAGATTATGCAGCATACTAAAACACAGATGGTGATCGTGGTAGATGAGTATGGACAAACAACAGGGCTGGTTGCCATGGAGGATATCCTGGAGGAAATTGTCGGAAACATCATGGATGAGTATGATGAAGAAGAGGAACATATCGAAGAGACAGAAAATGCCGATGAGTATATTATAGAAGGAATCACGCCACTTGAGGAATTGGAGGAGCGGTTTGGGATTTCCTTTAAAGAACAGGAATTTGAGACTTTAAATGGATTTATGATTGCAAAGATGGATAAGATTCCAGAGGAGGAAGATGAAGAGTTCTCCATTGATGTGGATGGATATCATTTCAAGATCATGCAGGTAAAAAACAGGATGATCAAAAGCGTTCTCGTTAAAAAGCTTCCCGAAAAGAAAGGGGAAGGCGGGGATGATATAAAAGCAGAAGAAAATGAAATAGAAAATAAACAGATGTAAAGGAGAAAGAAAATGTCAGGACATTCAAAATTTGCAAACATCAAGCATAAGAAAGAAAAAAACGATGCGGCTAAGGGAAAGATTTTTACGATTCTTGGAAGGGAGATTGCGGTAGCTGTAAAGGAAGGCGGACCAGATCCAGCAAATAATTCAAAGCTGGCACAGGTCATCGCAAAGGCAAAATCCAACAATATGCCTAATGATACCATTGAGCGTGGAATCAAGAAGGCAGCGGGAGATGTTGGAAGCGTCAATTATAAGTACATCACGTATGAAGGCTATGGACCTAACGGAATTGCCATCATAGTGGATGCGCTGACCGATAACCAGAACAGAACAGCGGCAAATGTCAGAAATGCTTTTACAAAAGGAAACGGAAATATTGGAACGCCGGGCTGTGTGTCTTTTATGTTCGATAAGAAAGGGCAGATCATCATTGATAAGGAAGAATACGAAGGGGATGCTGATGAACTTATGATGCTGGCGCTGGATGCAGGGGCAGAAGATTTTGCGGAAGAAGAAGACAGCTATGAGGTGCTGACGGATCCAGAGGATTTTGATGCGGTGCTCAAAGCGCTTCAGGATAGCAATGTTGCAATGGCATCCGCAGAGGTGACAATGATACCGCAAAATTATGTGGAACTTACAGATGAGGCGGCAGTAAAAAGTCTGCAGAAGATACTTGACTTACTGGATGAAGAAGATGATGTGCAAGCAGTATACCACAACTGGGATGAATAAAAAAAAGAACTGGCTGCTTTTGCTTTTGTGGTTTTTTGTGGCGGCGACCAGCAGGATACAATATTTCATTTTTGGCGGTCGGTCCATGACCGATACATACGGATATTTTTCCTATGCCATGATACGGGCAGTCAAACAGACGCCTGTGTTAAATTCAGGGCTTTCTTATGCATTTACGAAAAGTCTGTCAAGGCTGCTTATGTTTACGGGAAATTTGATCGATGCGGTGGGGATTTACCAGCTGGTGATTCAAGTTTTATGGATTGTCCTGCTTCTTGCCGGTATCAGTATGCTGTTTGGAAAGCTTGCCGGATTTGTATCTTCTGGTATTTTGATCGTTTCGCCGTGGGTTTTGCAATCCATTTTTTCTGTGACAGCTGAAAATTATTTTATGTTCTACTTTTCTGTTCTTTTAGTGGCGATGGGATATTATCATGACAGGGCTTTAAAGGGAGAATGGAATAAAAGAGTATGGCGGGGAATTTACCTAAAACTGGTCGGTTTCTTTGCGGGAGTGCTGTGTGTTTGGAACTATCTCGGATGGCTGTTGCCGATAATGATGGTGTATGTTCTGATTTGTCATTTTAAGGCGTTGCGGGACAAAATCAGGCAGCAGAAGCAGGAAAAGGAATGGAAGCGCAAAGAACGAATCATGAAGGTATGTACCCAGTCATATCATTTGTTTATTGGTCTGTTGATAGGCCTGTGTGCGACTCTCATAAAATATACAGGACAAACTGGCGATACCATCGTGGAGCAGTTTTATTGGTGGATAGACCAGTTTAAGGAGTTTCCGGAAGGATGTCAGGATGTCTCTACATCTTTTGCCGTATGGTTTGGATGTGCTGTTCTGGCAGGTATCCTTTGCCAGGCAATTTACGGTATGGTAAGAGCAAAAAAGGCAGAAAGCGGGACAGAGGAACAGGCATCCGAAGCTGGACAGGACAAGGAAGCGGAAGCCGAACAAGGCAGAGAATTAGAAGTCGAAGTTGGACAAGGCAAAGAGCTTGAAGCCGAAGAGGGGCAAGACAAGGCACTTAAAGCTGGACAGGACAAGGTGCCAGAAGCCGAGGCAGGGCACGGCGAGATGCCGGAGACAGAATCCGGAACCATGACGGAAGTAAACATGGAGGTTGGGCAGAACGAGGCATCGGAGACAGAAACAGTGCAGGATATGAAGCCGGAAGCTTTACTTGTCAAGGATGAGGCATGGACTGAAGGGACAGAAGACTGGCGGTACAGCAGGCAGAATGTGAAAGTAGGAACAACAGTGCAGGACGGGATTCAGAATAAAGAAGCCGAAACAGAACAGTATGAGGCGTGGACTGAGGGAGCAAAAGGCTGGCAGTACAGATGGCAGAGCGCAGAGGTCAGTAAGGAACCAGAAACTGAGACAGAAGTGGAAATATACAGCAGACAGAGCCAAGAAGCAGAAAGCGAAACGCCGCCGGTGATGGAGGTACAGGCAGCAGAAGATGAAAAGAAAGCATCTTTAGAGGAAGAAATGACAAAAACGGTAGCAGAAGTAGCAGGAGACTATGTTGTTACAGAAGACGGCAGAAGGGTTCAGCTCCTTGAAAATCCTCTTCCAGTACCTAAAAGACATGTGAAAAAGGACATGGAATTCGATTTTGATGAGTGCAGGCTGGAGTTTGATGTTGATATCAATGAAGATGATGATTTTGACATATAAAACAAATTAAATGATTCTGAATAAAAAAGGATATAGGAAATATACTAAAAGGGACTGCTTTTGGCAGTTCCTTTTAAATTTAATTTAACATAAGGATGTCTCGCGAAGCGTGGCATCTGTTGTTGGGAAAAGAGGCGTAGATATGTCAGGAAAAAAGGTGGAAGAAGAAAAGCATAGAGATGAGCGTATAGAGAAAACGGGTCAGGTTACGCTGGATAAAAACGGAAAGTCACACACAATACATCTGATATCGGTGATTGGAGAAGTAGAGGGGCATGAGAACCTTGGAACAAATTCCAAAACCACAAAATATGAGCATGTGCTCCCTGAACTTGCCGCGATTGAAGACAGCAGGGATATAGACGGAGTTCTGATTTTGCTAAATACCATGGGAGGCGATGTGGAGGCAGGGTTGGCGATTGCAGAGATGATTGCATCTTTAAGCAAGCCTACCGTATCGCTGGTGTTGGGCGGAAGCCATTCTATCGGCGTTCCAATTGCAGTGAGCACGAACTATTCTTATATCGTTCCCACAGGAACAATGGTCATCCATCCTGTAAGAATGAATGGAATGGTCATTGGTGTTCCTCAGACGTTTGATTATTTCAGGCAGATTCAGAACAGAATTACAGGATTTGTATGCAGTCACTGTAAGATTACCAAAAATAGGTTTGAAGAACTGATGATGGAGACGGGTGTGCTTACCAAGGATGTAGGGACGATTTTAGTAGGGGAAGAAGCCGTGTCGGAAGGAATCATTAATGAGACGGGCGGAATCCAGGAAGCAATGGGAAAGCTACATTCCTTGATTGCCAAAAAGAAAAAGAAATAACAAAAAAATGTTTATTGGTGACAAGGATAGATGAAAATGCTATACTATATAAGATTATGTGAGTATCGGCAAGATACTTAAAGGGGATTTAGTATGGCACAGACAAAGAAAGGCGGTGCCGGCAGAAGCAGTTCATCTGCAGGCAGAAAGAGTTCTGGAAGAGGAAACTATCAACGGAAAACGGCAAATTCGCGCAATAAAAGCGAACCTATGGATGTGGCAATCAGAAATGAAATTATTTTGATTGCCTTGTTTGCGGCTGCTATTTTTTTGTTTTTATGTAATTTTGGAATTGCGGGAGTGATGGGAAATACCATCAGTGATATTATGTTTGGCATTTTTGGGCTGACAGCCTATATCATGCCTCTTGTCTTGTTTTTTATGATTGCCTTTGGGATGGTGAACAGTGGCAATTCAATAGCAACGCGTAAGCTGGTGGCAGGTGTTTTGCTGTTTCTTCTCGCAGGAATGGTGTGTGACCTCTTTGCAGGAGGGTTGGAAACTGTTGAAAGCTATCAGATGAATGAAATATATACAAGGTGCAGCGAGAAGCATAATGGAGGCGGTGTGCTTGCCGGTTCACTTGCTTATTTATGCTTTCATTTTTTGGGAATGATTGGGACGGTTCTGCTGGTTTTGGTTGCGGTAATCATATCCCTGGTGGTATTGACGGACAAGTCTTTCGTGTCGGGCGTTAAATCCGGGGGCAGAAAGGTTTATGAGCGCTCCAAGGAGGATGCTGCCTATCGAAGAGAAAGAGCTATGGAGCGCAGAAGAGAGCAGGAAGCAGAAAGAGAGCGGCGGGAGGAAGAAAGAAGAATTCGGGAAGAAGAACGCGAAAATGAGAAAATTCTCCGTATGGATAAAAAGGTTTCAGGTGTTATGATTGATACTTCACTGACAGAGGAGAAGGAAGAGAGGCATAAAACAAGAGATGATATTCATGAAATTAACCTGACAGATTTTGAAGAGCAGATAGAGCAGGTTAAAGAAAAACCGCAGCAGATGCAGAAAGAGGAATTTGATTTTGACAAAATACGGATCAACAGTGCCTATATAGAGGAGGAAGAAGGTCATGATGAGCTTTTAGAGATAACAGATTTGTATGCAGACAATGAAGAAGCGGAAGAACTTTCAGACAGTGCACCGATATATGACATGCTAGAGGAAAGACAGGCAGACCAAGCGGAGGCGGATTATGAGGAACCGGTAAGGCAGTCTGAAAAAATCCGTCCTGTGGCAGCGGTATCAGAAAGTCCGGTCAAGGCAGCGCTGAAGGAGACAGCCGTAACCCAGCCGGAAATACAGGCGCAAAAAGAGCGTATTCCTAAAAAGTACATATTTCCGCCAATCAGCAAGCTGGTCCGCGGCAAGGGAAAGACAGGCGGCGATTCCGCCAGGGAGCTGAAAGAGACGGCAATGCGGCTGCAGCAGACGCTCCAGACCTTTGGTGTGCGTGTCTCCATTACCGATATCAGCCAGGGACCTTCTGTTACCAGATTTGAATTACAACCGGAGCAGGGGGTTAAAGTGAGCAAAATCGTCGGGCTTACGGATGATATCAAGCTGAATCTGGCGGCGACTGATATCAGGATTGAGGCGCCGATTCCGGGCAAGGCTGCAGTGGGAATCGAGGTGCCCAATAAAGAAAATATGACGGTAGCGCTACGCGATCTCCTCGAAAGCAAAGAGTTTAAAGAGTTCCCCTCCAATCTGGCGTTTGCAGTGGGAAAAGACATTGGAGGCAAGACTGTTGTAGCAGATATAGCAAAGATGCCCCATATGCTCATTGCTGGGGCAACAGGTTCTGGTAAGTCAGTCTGCATCAACACTCTTATTATGAGTATTTTGTATAAAGCACATCCAGATGATGTAAAGCTGATCATGGTCGATCCCAAGGTGGTGGAGCTTAGTGTATATAATGGCATTCCACATCTTCTTATACCAGTCGTGACGGATCCCAAAAAGGCTTCAGGCGCGCTTCAGTGGGGTGTTGCAGAGATGACGGATCGATATCAGAAATTTGCAGACTTTAATGTAAGAGATTTAAAAGGTTATAACCAAAAAGTAGAAACAATGAAAGAAAAGGGCGATGCCGATGCTCCGCCTAAGATGCCACAGATCGTTATCATCGTGGATGAACTTGCGGATTTGATGATGGTATCTCCCGGCGAGGTGGAGGAATCTATCTGTCGTCTTGCACAGCTTGCCAGGGCGGCTGGAATCCATCTGATTATTGCGACCCAGCGTCCTTCCGTGGATGTCATTACAGGTCTTATTAAAGCTAATATGCCCAGCCGTGTGGCATTCAGCGTATCCAGCGGCGTGGATTCACGTACGATTTTAGATATGAATGGTGCGGAAAAGCTTTTGGGAAAAGGAGATATGCTGTTTTATCCGCAAGGATACAGTAAACCCGCCAGAGTGCAGGGCGCTTTTGTCTCAGACAAGGAAGTGTCGGATGTGGTCGAGTTTTTAAAGAATCAGACGCTTGGAAATATCTATGACACGGATATTCAGGAGAAGATTGCTGCCAGCGGAAACAGCATTGGCGGCGTAGGAGGAGCGGAAGGTTCGGAGCGGGATCAATATTTTGTCGATGCAGCTAAATTTATCATAGAAAAGGATAAGGCATCTATTGGGATGCTTCAGCGGGTGTTTAAAATCGGCTTTAACCGAGCAGCAAGAATCATGGATCAGCTCTGCGAGGCAGGGGTGGTAGGTGAAGAGGAAGGGACCAAGCCGCGCAAAGTGCTGATGAGTGCAGAGCAGTTTGAACAGTACATAGAGGAGTCCTTATAAGAAAAGGAGGGTATTGTATTATGAAGACCGATATTCAAATCGCACAGGAAGCAGAGCTTCGCCCCATCCAAGATGTGGCAAAGGCGCTTCAGATTCAAGAGGATGAACTGGAATTGTATGGAAGGTATAAAGCTAAGATTTCGGATGCATGTTTAGAAAGAAAATCTGCCAATCCTGATGGAAAACTGATTTTGGTGACAGCAATCAATCCTACACCGGCAGGAGAAGGAAAAACAACGACCAGTGTAGGACTAGGGCAGGCTTTTGGAAAGCTTGGAAAAAAAGCGGTGATTGCATTAAGAGAGCCGTCGCTTGGACCTTGCTTTGGTATCAAGGGCGGTGCGGCAGGCGGCGGATATGCCCAGGTAGTTCCCATGGAGGACTTGAATCTTCATTTTACGGGAGATTTCCATGCAATCACTTCCGCTAATAATTTACTTGCCGCCCTTATTGACAATCACATACAGCAGGGAAATGAACTGGGAATCGATACCAGAAGGGTCGTATGGAAAAGATGTCTTGACATGAATGACAGGGTTTTACGCAATATTGTGGTAGGACTAGGGGCAAAGAGCGACGGAACGGTGAGGGAGGATCACTTCGTCATTACAGTAGCTTCGGAGATTATGGCAGTTTTGTGTCTTGCAAATGATAGGAAAGATTTAAAGCAGCGGCTTGGCCGAATGGTGGTTGCTTATGATTATCAGGGAAAGCCGGTGACTGCCAAGGATTTAAATGCAGTTGGGGCGATGGCAGCGCTTCTTAAGGATGCCATGAAGCCGAATCTAATCCAGACGCTGGAACATACGCCGGCGCTTGTGCATGGAGGTCCCTTTGCCAACATTGCCCATGGCTGCAATTCTGTACGCGCCACCAATGCCGCCCTTAAGATGGCGGATTATGTCATCACAGAGGCAGGATTTGGCGCCGATTTGGGGGCGGAGAAGTTTTTTGATATCAAATGTAGGATGGCAGGTCTTAAGCCGGATGCAGTCGTGCTTGTGGCAACAATCCGCGCATTAAAATATAATGGAGGCATTCCAAAAGAGGCACTTGGGGAAGAAAACCTGGAAGCTCTTAAAAGGGGAATCGTCAATCTGGAAAAACATATTGAAAATCTGCATAAGTATGGAGTTCCAGTAGTGGTGACCTTAAACAGTTTTGCAACGGATACGGAGGCGGAAACTGCGTATGTGAGAGAATTCTGTACAGAGCGTGGATGTGCGTTCGCTCTTTCGGAAGTATGGGAGAAAGGCGGAGAAGGCGGCATTGCGCTTGCAGAAAAAGTACTTGAAACGCTGGAAAATAGAAAGAGTGAATTTAAAGTATTATATGAGGATTATTTGAGCCTGAAAGAAAAAATAGAAGTTGTTGCAAAGGAAATCTATGGCGCAGAGGGGGTAAACTATACTGGACAGGCGGAAAAACAGCTTATGGAACTAGAAAAGCTGGGATTTGGAAATATGCCAGTCTGTATGGCAAAGACCCAGTACTCCCTTTCGGATGATCCTGCACTATTGGGCAGACCAGAGAAATTTGTGGTGAATGTAAGGGAAGCTTATGTTTCGGCAGGAGCAGGATTTATAGTAGTGCTTACAGGAGCTGTTATGACGATGCCGGGACTTCCGAAACAACCGGCAGCATTTCGCATTGATGTAAATGATGATGGCGTGATAACAGGACTTTTTTAAAACCATAGGGAAAGGCGGACGATACATGGCAGCAATTATTGATGGAAAAGCAATTTCACTACAGATGAAGGATGAGTTAAAGCAGAAAGCGGCAGAGCTTCTCGCAAAGGGGATGAAAGTTACTCTGGCAGTCATACAGGTGGGAGATAATCCCGCATCCAGCGTTTATGTAAAAAATAAGAAAAAGGGATGTGAGTATATAGGTATCGGTTCATTGTCCTATGAACTTCCAGAAGAAACGACACAGGAAGAGCTGCTGGCGCTGATACAGGAGCTGAATGGGAGGACGGATGTGAACGGCATCCTTGTTCAATTACCGCTTCCTGCGCACATTGATGAAGATACTGTCATTAAGGCGATTGATCCAAGGAAGGATGTGGATGGCTTTCATCCCCAGAGTGTAGGTGCGCTCTGTATCGGTCAGAAGGGATTTGTATCCTGTACACCTGCGGGAATTATTCAACTGCTTAAAAGAAGCGGCATCTCCATTGAAGGGAAAGAATGTGTTGTGCTTGGCAGAAGCAATATTGTAGGAAAGCCCATGTCGATTTTATTGCTGCGTGAAAATGCCACAGTAACCATAGCACATTCGCGCACAAGAAATCTAAAGGAAGTGACAAGCAGGGCAGATATCCTGATCGTGGCAATCGGAAAACCCAAAATGATTACAAAAGAGTATGTGAAAGAAGGCGCTGTGATAATCGATGTGGGAATCAACAGAGATGAGAACAACAAATTATGCGGTGATGTGGATTTTGAAGATGTAGAACCGGTCTGTAGTGCGATTACTCCTGTTCCGGGCGGAGTGGGACCGATGACAATTGCCATGCTTCTTCATAACTGCATTGAGTCGGTGGATTTACAATCCTGATCAGATGATGGTACGCTTCGCGAACCGACTTAGCGGAAGAAAGGGAGGCAGAAATGAAGTGTCCCAATTGTGGATGTGAAATGGCAGAAGACCATTTATATTGCGAAAAGTGCGGGATGGAAATACAGATGGTGCCCGACTTTGAACCAGAATTTGAAAACAGTATAATAGAAACCTTATCCACAGTTGCGGAGGAGATAGAGGGAAACAGCCAAGTCCTTGAGATGGCAAATAAGGAGAATGAAGTCAGGATAAAAAAGGACAGGAAAAAGAAGAGCCCTTCTTTCTTATCCAAGGAGAGGGGGAAAAACTGGCTCCTTGCCAGTCTTATTACCTTCATTGTAGTGACTGTGGCGGCAGCTTATGTGATTGTGTTTATGTATCATAGATTTTCTGTGACATATCAGATAGAGCAGGCGCGAAAATATGCAGAAATGCAGGAGTTTGAGGAAGCGATTTCTTACCTGGAGAGAGCAAGGCAGCTTAAGGATGATTCTGCGGATATTGTGCTCATGGAGTCTAATTATTATTATCAGATGGGCGAAAAACAAATGGCGGCGGATATCTTGATTCAATTGGTAGAACGAGGGAAGCTGGAATATGAAGATAAAGAAAGAGCATATGAAAGCATCATCTATATCTATGACGAAGAAGGCAGATATCAAGAAATCAATTCATTGCTGATATCCTGCGGTGATGCGGATATCATGAACCATTTTCAGCAGTATATGGCGATGACGCCTGAATTTGGATATGAATCTGGAAACTACGATAAAGTCATTACGTTAAAGATAACGGCAAATACCACAGGGAAAATATACTATACCTTAGATGGCAGCAATCCGGATGAGGAAAGTGAGGTCTATAAGTCACCTTTGTTTCTGGAATCGGGTGAATATCAGGTGGCAGCTGTTTTTGTAAATGATTATGGCATTAAAAGTGAAATCGCAAGAAGCTGGTATATCATAAATCTGATTGCGCCTGATCCTCCGGAAGTGCTTTTGTACAGCGGCACCTATCATATGCCGACGAAGATTGAGGTGATTATACCGGAAGAGGGTACCGTTTATTATACGATAGATGGATCCAATCCTACCAAGGACAGCCTTAAATATACGGAGCCAATTCAAGTGCCTCTTGGAAAGACGAATTTTAAGTTTGTGACGATTTCAGAGGAAGGCGTTTCTAGTGAAATCATCAGCCGGAGTTATGATTTTTCATTTGAAACAGATGTGACGATAGAAAAGGCTGTGGAAAATGTGAAGCAGGCGCTTTTAGAACGTAAAGTGCTTTTGGACTTGCAGGGGCATGCTCATGGAATAGAGGGAAAATATGTATTTAACTATGTTACTATTGAGAAAATTTCTGATTTAGGATATTATTATGTTTTGAATGAATGTATAGAAGATGTAAGCGGCACTAGGCAGATGACAGATCGTTTGTATGCGGTAGATGTGTATACCGGTGTGCCGAATCGTCTGATTTATGATGAAAACGGACAGATGGGACTGATTTCCCTGCAATAATTGTTTCAAAATTTTTTTCTAACAAAAATTTTATGTATAAAAATAAGAAAGGGATAAGTAATGTACAAGATTTTAGAAGCAAAAGAGCTTGCTGCCAATATTTATTATATGGTAGTGGAAGCAAAACGAGTGGCAAAGGCATGTAAACCGGGACAGTTTGTTATTGTCAGGACGGATGCAGATTCAGAACGAATTCCTTTGACGATCTGTGATTATGACAGGGAAAAGGGAACTGTAACGATTGTTTTTCAGATTGTAGGCGCGGGCACACAGCTTATGGCATCTTTGAAAGAGGGAGATGCATTCCATGATTTTGTGGGACCGCTTGGATGCCCGTCAGAGTTTGTGGAGGAAGACCTTAAGACGCTGAAAGAAAAGAAAATGTTGTTCGTGGCAGGAGGCGTTGGAACAGCGCCGGTATATCCGCAGGTGAAATGGCTTCACGAAAGAGGAATTGATGCGGATGTAATCGTAGGCGCAAAGACGAAGGAGCTTCTAATTCTGGAAGAAGAAATGAAATCAGTTGCAGGCAATCTGTATGTGACCACAGACGACGGGTCTTACGGCAGAAGCGGAATGGTTACCCAGACGATTACGGATTTGGTAAATGAAGGAAAGCATTATGACGTGTGTGTTGCAATCGGACCGATGATTATGATGAAGTTCGTGTGTAAGCTGACAAAGGAACTTCATATTCCCACGATTGTAAGCTTAAATCCAATCATGGTAGATGGAACCGGTATGTGTGGCGCATGCCGTGTGACGGTAGGCGGCAAGGTGAAATTCGCTTGTGTGGATGGTCCGGAATTTGATGGGCATCAGGTAAACTTTGATGAAGCTATGCAGCGCCAGCAGATTTATAAGACGGAAGAAGGAAGAGCATTCTTAAAGGCAAAGGAAGGGGATACCCACCATGGCGGATGCGGAAATTGTGGAGGTGACAAATAATGGACGTATTAAAGAAAGTCCCTGTCAGGGAACAGGATGCAAAGGTTCGGGCTGCCAATTTTGAGGAAGTCTGTCTGGGATATAACAAAGAAGAAGCAATGGAGGAGGCGGCAAGATGCATCAACTGCAAAAATGCGCAGTGTATTAAGGGGTGTCCTGTATCCATAGATATTCCGGGTTTTATTGAAAAGGTCAAAGATGGAGACGTGGAAGCCGCTTATCAGGTCATCAGCAATTCTTCAGCACTGCCCGCTGTCTGCGGACGCGTCTGCCCACAGGAGAGTCAATGCGAAGGAAAATGTATCAGAGGAATCAAGGGTGAGCCAATCTCAATCGGTAAGCTGGAACGGTTCGTGGCAGACTGGGCTGCTGATAACGGAATAAAGCCCCAAGGAGCTGAGGCGAAAAATGGAAAGAAAGTGGCTGTGATTGGTTCAGGACCGGCGGGACTTACCTGTGCAGGGGATCTTGCCAAGATGGGATATGAAGTGACGATTTTTGAAGCGCTTCATGAGCCGGGCGGCGTGCTTGTGTATGGTATTCCAGAATTCCGTCTTCCTAAAATGAATGTAGTAGCGAAGGAAATTGAAAATGTTAAATCGCTTGGTGTTAAGATTGAGACCAATGTGGTAGTAGGAAAATCAGTTACTATAGATGAATTGCTAAAAGAAGAGGGATTTGATGCCGTATTTATTGGTTCTGGCGCAGGACTTCCTAAATTCATGGGAATCCCTGGTGAACAGGCAAACGGCGTGTTCTCAGCAAATGAATATCTGACCAGAAGCAATTTGATGAAGGCTTTTGATGAAGAATCCAGCACACCGATTATGAGAGGCAAAAAGGTAGCCGTGGTAGGTGGAGGTAACGTTGCGATGGATGCCGCCAGAACGGCGCTGCGTCTCGGAGCAGAGGTACATATCGTATATAGAAGAAGCGAGGAAGAGCTTCCCGCCCGGGTGGAGGAGGTACACCACGCAAAGGAAGAGGGAATCATTTTTGATCTTTTGACGAATCCAGTGGAAATTATTGAAGATGAAAAAGGCTGGGTAAAAGGGATAAAATGTATCAGGATGGAGCTTGGTGAGCCTGATGAATCCGGCAGAAGACGTCCGGTTGAGGTTCCGGGATCAGAATTTACAATTGATGTGGATACCGTGATCATGTCCCTTGGAACTTCTCCTAATCCGCTTATTTCTTCTACGACGGAAGGACTGGAAGTCAATAAATGGAAATGCATCGTGGCAGATGAAACCGTTGGAAAGACTACCAAGGAAGGTGTTTATGCCGGCGGAGATGCTGTGACAGGAGCTGCAACCGTTATTCTTGCCATGGGTGCAGGACGTGCGGGAGCAAAGGGAATTGATGAATATCTGAAAAACAAATAAATTGCAGCAAAATTAAAATGCTGCCCTAAAACGTGCCGGAACTAGTTTCCGGCATGGCTTTTATAAGAAAATATTAATAATTTTACTGAGACAAAATTAAAAATTTTGTTGTATGGTTGTAAAGGAGGATACACCATGATCCATCATATTGTTTTATGGAATTTAAAGGAGGACTTATCAAAGCAGGAAAGGCTTGAAGCAGCGCTTGAAATTAAGAGGAGGCTTGAAGCGGTAGCCGATACAGCAGAGGGCGTGATATCGCTTCAAGTGGTGATTAATCAGATGGAATCCAGCAATAAGGATATCGCCCTGATTTCCCGGTTTGAGACGGAAGAAGCGCTTAAAGCCTATCAGGTATCGCCAGCGCATGTGGAGGCAGGAGAATATGTCCGCAGTGTGACAACAGGGAGAAGCTGCTTTGATTTTAAGGAGTGACTATGAAAAAATTATTTGATGAAAACGAAACAGAATATCCGGGAGGGGAATGGGCAAAAGTGCTTGTCAAAGTCGTTCCCTTTGTGCTGATCCTTCTTATTCTTGCCGTCATGTTTATCGTCGATCAGGTAAAGAAGGATAATGACGGACAGACGGAGAATCTACAGCAGAATATCATGGATTACGCAGATGAAAACCGCATTGACCAGACCTTGGCAGAAGCGGTGGTGCAGGCATCTCCTGCTGTCAGGGACGAGGATGTGCAGGAAGATAGCCTGGAAAATAGCAAGGAGAGTGCGGACAAAGAAGCGCCCATGCAGCCGGCGGATGCGCCAAGCCCTACGCCCTATAAGGAAATCATGGAAGCTGGAAAAATAGATTACAGCAAGGTAATGTTCAATAAGGATACGCAGCTTGCGGAAATGATGACTTATTGGGAGGAGAATAACCAAAAAGCATTAGATGATCTTGCAAATCTGGATCATTATATTGCCATGTCATGGAAGCTTAAAGGAACAAAGGATTTTTATTATTACGGTGGCGTAAATAGTAGCGGCCAGCCGGATGGGAAAGGAATCGCAGTGTATGCAGACAATCAGTATTACTACGGCGATTGGAAGGATGGAGTAAGGAGTGGAAACGGTACATGGATTCATTATCATATGCATCCAACGGAAAACACAAAGGATTTGTATACCTATCACCAGTATACGGGCGGTTGGGCGGACGATCTGCCGGAGGGAGAAGGCTCTGAACACTATGATTATAACCAGTCTCTTTTAGTGGAAGGCGTGGGATATGATGCAAATCTGATTGGAAGCTACGAAAAAGGGCTTATTCACGGTGACTTCTATATTACCAATCTTTATGCGGATGAAAGTACCAAAGAATGGAATGCACAGGCGCAGAAGGGGTCATGGGTTTATTTAAACGATAATAAAGATAAAAAGGGAAACAGGACCATTCACGTTGAAGTCAGCAACCCTGACAACTATATTTGGATGCATCCCAGGGACAATGTGAATATTGGTGTTCCGTGCCTGATCTCAAAGAATAAAAACTAGTGGAAACCGATGCCAATCCGTAGTAAAATAAGAAGTGGGGTTAAAGGAGGGTTTGGGATATGGCATGGGGATCAGTTTATGTCAACAATGAGGAAAAGGCGGAAGAGAACAGGACTTCGGCGTATACCTTTCTGATTGTAGGAGGCGTTGGGCTTATTGTTATTGTCCTGTTTTTTCTTGGCATCATTGATATTAAGATGTCACTTACAAACAAGTATATGATTAGCGGTGTTATGGGGGTTTTGTTTCTTCTTTTTATCGTTATGGGAATCATATCCATGAAAAATTTCAGGACTTTTAAAAGGAAAGCCTGCAAGGAGAACAACCTGACAGTCGAAATCAAAAGATGGTGCATGGAAAATTTCAGGAAAGAAGAAATCGATCATGTGTTGGCGTTTTCGGATGAGAGGGAAGAGGTTCAATATTTTCAACGCTATGATCATATGAAAAATGCTATTAAAAATCAGTTTGTGAATTTGGACGAAGGCTATCTGGACAGGCTTGTGGAGGAAATCTATCCTGAGATTTTTGAGGATACTTTAGGGGAAAGAGAAATTTGAAAAAGATTACAATTATATGTGTTGGCAAAATAAAGGAAGATTTTTACAGAAAAGCGGTATCAGAATATGAGAAAAGGCTTGGCAGATATTGCAAATTGGAAATGATACAGGTGCAGGATGAGAAGACACCTGATGATGCGGGATGGGTATTAGAAGAACAGATTAAGGAAAAGGAAGCGGCACGGATCTTGAAGCATGTAAAAGAGGACGCATATGTCATTACACTTGAGATTAAGGGAGAGAAGCCAGATTCTGTGTCTTTTGCAAATCAGTTAAACCAGCTTGCCGTGCAGGGGAAAAGTCATATACAGTTTATCATCGGCGGTTCGCTGGGACTTCATGAAAGCGTATCGAAAGCGGCACATCGGGCAGTGAGTTTTTCAAATATGACATTCCCCCATCAATTGATGAGGGTTATTTTGCTTGAACAGATTTACAGAAGCTACAGGATCATGAAAGGAGAACCATATCATAAATAAAAAAGAATCCTTCTTGCAGGTATAGCTGCCATTTCTTTCACATATAGTATGATATGATGAAGAGAGAAAACCGCAAATTTAAAAATAAATGGAATCAGACAAGAGAGGAAAGGCAAGATTTGAGGCATGGGCATGGGAAGGAGCTTGTGGTAGAATCTTTAAAATTACCGAAGGATTCGCTTCTTGGCGCATCGATTGTCACTTTGACGGGAAATACAGAAGTATTCGTAGAAAATTATAAAGGAATCATTGAATATACCAGCCAGATGATTTTGCTTCAGGGAAAAACCTGTAAGATTGAAATCTGCGGAAGGCGGCTGAACATTGTTTATTATACAAATGAAGACATGAAAATAAATGGCTGTGTAGAGGCAGTCCGTTATCTCATGTGAAGATGGAATAAACTTTGTGAGGTGTGGTATGATACAGGTCATTCGCTATTTAAAGGGATATCTTGCCATTAAGGTTTTTGGGTTTTCGCCAGAACGGTTCATGAATCTGTGCAGCAATCATAATATATTTCTTTGGGATATTGAAAATCATGGTGATTATTACACCATGAAGATCAGCCTGAAGGGATTTTATCGTCTTAGGGGAATTTCCAGAAAAACGGGTACCAGGGTGGTCATAACGAAACGTTATGGACTACCCTTTCTTTCTTTACGGATGTGGAGACGGAGAATATTTGTATGCGGACTTTTGGGGAGCCTTATTTTCTGGATTTGGATGTCGGGATTTATCTGGGCAATCGAAGTTGAAGGAAATTATTATGTGACAACAGATGTTTTCCAGGATTTTCTGGTAAGCAGCGGTTTTGAAGCAGGGATGAAAAAAAGTGATGTTGAAATCGAAGCGCTGGAGAAGGCAATCAGAAATGAGTTTGATATTGTTACCTGGACCTCTGCAAGGATTGACGGTACGAGGCTTTTGATTCAGGTGAAAGAAAATGACCTGATTCAGGCAGATGAGAGTAAACCGGAATTGCCGGATGGTGAGGGAGTGGATTTGGTTGCGGGAAAAGAGGGCGAAATCGTCAGTATAGTGACTCGGAGCGGGACGCCTAAGGTGACGGCGGGTACATTGGTAAACGAAGGAGATGTACTGGTAGAGGGCGGTGTCCCGATTATGAATGAGGATGGCACCGTCAGATATTATGATTACTGCAGGGCAGATGCGGATATTATGCTGAAATGTACTTATCTGCTGAAAGAAGAGTTGAAAGAACAGTATGAGCAGAAGCAATACACAGGCAATGAAAAGAAAAGTCTCTTTATTATGTTCGGGACAAAAAAGGTTAAATTACCGACGATTGGGAAAGGGTATGAAACATATGACGTGATAGAAGAAAAGAAGCAGTTGAAGCTGTTTGAAAATTATTATCTTCCAGTGTATATTGGGAGTGATCTTGTCAGAGAATATGTGGTTGAGGAGAAAATCTACAGCCAGAATGAGGTAAAAAAACTTTTTGAAGAAAAAATACAAAAATTTATAGAAACTTTACAGGAAAAGGGGGTACAAATTATAGAAAAAAATGTTACAATAAATAAGGTTTCCGGCGTATGGAAGATGAAAGTTGATTTTCAGGCGATTGAAAAGACTGGAACGGAAAGAAAAACCCAGCTTGTGCAGGTGGAAGAAGAGCCGCAGCAGGAGGGGGAAATCCAGGAATAACAGATTGGGAGAAACAGATGGAAGAAGTCTCTGAACGGATCAGGGTATCAGCGAAAGATCAGCAGAACGTTTTTGGTCAGTTTGACAGCCATATCAAAAAGCTGGAAAGGCAGCTTAAGGTAACAATTGTAGACCGGAACGGGGAAGTGCAGATCAGTGGAAGAGAGCCTTATGTCAAAAAAGCAAAAAAAGTGATTCAGGAATTGGCGGAATTATCAATGAGAGGAAATATCATAGAGGAACAAAATGTAGATTATGCAATTACAATGAGCATGGAAGAAAATGAGGATATCTTGTTGGAGATAGATAAAGAGTGCATTTGTCATACGATAGCAGGTAAGCCAATCAAACCAAAGACACTGGGGCAGAAGCGATATGTGGATGCTATCAGGAATAATATGATTGTGTTTGGATTAGGACCTGCGGGGACGGGCAAGACCTATCTTGCCATGGCGATGGCGATAACGGCATTTAAGAGCCAGGAAGTGGAGCGGATTATATTAACCAGACCTGCAATTGAAGCAGGGGAGAAGTTGGGATTTCTTCCGGGAGATCTGCAAAGCAAAGTGGATCCTTATTTAAGGCCATTGTACGACGCGCTTTATCAGATTATGGGGGCAGAGACCTTCCTTAAAAATATGGAAAAAGGACTGATTGAAGTAGCGCCGCTTGCATATATGAGGGGGCGGACACTGGACAATGCCTATATTATTTTGGATGAAGCACAGAATACAACGCCTGCGCAGATGAAGATGTTTCTTACGAGAATCGGATTTGGATCTAAAGTGATTGTAACCGGAGATGCGTCACAGAAGGATCTTTCACCGGGAACTGTTTCAGGACTTGATGTGGCACAGAAAGTCCTTCAGAATATAGAAGGAATTGAACTGTGCAAGATGACAAGCCGGGATGTTGTAAGGCATCCGCTGGTACAGAAGATTGTAAAGGCATATGAGACTTACGAGGCAAGAGAAAGTAACATGACGAAGCGTAGAAGCGGGAATACAGTTTATGGGAAAAAGTAGTGAGAATAAAGAGTTAAAGGATACAGGTAAGGAATTTGGTCAAAAAACAGGGGGAGCGCTTGTTTCGGAAGTCATTTTATTTTTGCTGACGATCGTTGTGAGCGCATTGTCTGCTTACTACTACCAAAAGTCCAAGATAGAGATTACAGGTATTGCGATTCTTTCAGGAATTGGTTTTGGATGTACTTGGTTTGCGATGGAGAGAAGCCGGGAGGACGGTACCTACTTATACGATAATGAGAAACACCCGGGGAGATTTACGATTATCTACCTGTTTTGTTTAGGGGGAAGCATTTTATTTCCAATGCTGCCGGTTGGCGGATGGCCGTATCTGGCAGTGTTTGTAGGGCTGATGTTTTTTGGAAATCAGATGATTGGTCTTTTATCGGGCGGTACCTTGCTTATGGTATCAATCTTGCTCCAAGGAAGCGGAAGTATTTCTTTCTTTGTATATTTTATCAGCGGATTTGTAGGTATCTTAGTTTTTTCATATGTGAATGAAAATTTCAAAATATGGCTGCCCCTTTTTATATCTCTTTTGATGCTGTTTGTCTGCCTGTCTATACAGGAAGTATTATATGCCAATGAAGTATTATCAGCCACAATGTTTATGATACCGATGGCAAATCTACTAATCAGCGTTATTTTGCTCATCATACTTCTTAAGTTTTTCAGTTTTTCCATTATTTATAGGGAACGAGATCTTTATGTGGATCTCAATGACCCAGAATGCCCGTTGCTGGTGGAATTAAAAAATTGCTCGAAAGAGGAATACTATCATGCTGTCCATACGGCATATTTGTGCGACAGGATTGCCAAAAAAATAAGTTATGATGATGCGTTTGCAAAGGCATGTGGCTATTATCATAGAATCGGGACAATAAAAGGCAAAAACACATGGGAAAACACGGAGGAAATCCTTAAGGAAAATCATTTTCCAGAAGAAGTACAGAGGGTTTTGAAAGAATATTTGGATAAGGGGGAAAGAATTTTATCCAAAGAAACGGTGTTGCTTCTTTTTTGCGACTCGGTTATTTCATCCATTCGTTATCTTTTTTCCAAAGAGCCCAAAATAGAATTGGATTATCAGAAGATCATCAACACGATATTTAAAAAAAAGCTGGAAAGTGGTATGATAGATTATAGCGGCGTGTCTTTGGGAGAACTGCAGGAAATGAAAAGGATTCTAGTGGAGGAAAGGCTATATTATGACTTCTTACGTTGAAAATGAGACATCTATGACATTTGCGTTTGATGTGAAGGAAATTTTAGATTTAATCATGGAAGAAGTCCTTACACAGGAAGGCTGCCCTTATGAGGCACAGGTAAACCTTCTGATTACAGATAATCAAGGGATACACGAATTTAACAGCCTCTACAGGCAAGTGGACGCGCCTACGGATGTACTTTCCTTTCCGATGATAGATTTTGTCAAGGAAGCCGATTTTTCTGTTGTGGAGAGCGGTGAAGCGGACTATTTCGATCCCGAAAGCGGGGAGCTTGTTTTGGGGGATATCATCCTATCGGCAGAAAAAGTAAACGAACAGGCAATAAAATTTGGTCATTCACCCAAAAGAGAATTTGCCTTTTTGACAGCACACAGCATGCTTCATTTATGTGGATATGATCATATGACCCAAAAAGATGCGGCTGTGATGGAAGAGAAACAGGAAAATGTTCTTAGGAAACTGGGAATTACGAGGGATAATGAATGAAACCTGAGTAAAATGGACAGGAGAATTTATGAATAAACCAGAGAGAAAAAAGACAACTTCTACAAGAAGAGATTATTATTTAATCATTACATGGATTGTGTTGACGGGAACGCTGATTTTCAGAGTCTTGCTGGAGCGAATGATTGGAGATAACGGCATTGCATATTTTGGAGTGGCAAATGAGATTTATCTAGTGATTGCAGGTACTGTTTCGTATGGGCTGTCAGAAGCGACTGCACTGCTGGTGAGGTTCCGTGTGAAAAGAGAGCAATTTAAAAGTGCTGAAAAGGTATTGAGCGGTGCTTTGATTTTCGGAGGAAGTATTGGTCTTATATTGAGTGTTCTTTTTGGGGCTCTGGGAAATTATTTTACAGACAAAGTGCTCAACGTCCCTTTAGCAGGAATGGCAGTGAGTATGATGGCGCCGGCAATGTTCTTTTTCATTTTGACAGGAATCTTCAGAGGATATTTTCAAGGAAATGGGACGAAGATGCCGGCAATGCACTCTCAGATTCTGAATATATTATTTCTGTTTGCCGGCGGTTTGATAGGTGCAACGCTTCTGCATAAGTATGGTGTTAAGGTTTCGGCTTTTTTGCAGAATGAAGATTATGCAGCAGCATACGGAGCAATGGGAGCATCTATTGGACTGCTTGCCGCTTCCTTTTTTTGTTTTCTTCATGTGCTTATTTTATTTTTCGTCTTTAAATCTTCCTTAAAAAAGCAAATGGGCAGAGAGCTGCTAAGAAACCAGGATACCACCATGCGCGTGCTCTATTTGTTGATAAGAAGCAGCTTACTTTATTCCCTGTATTGGGTTTGTTTTCATGGAATGCCGCTTTTCGATCAATATCTGTTTTTCTCTTTTAATGCGGAAATGGATAGCAGGGTGACGCAGTGGGGGCAGTATTATGGAAAATGTCTCGTAGTCATAGGAATTGTCTGCGGACTTGCCAATGTAGTATGCATGATACCGGTCAGACGTATCATGGTAAGCCTCGAAAGAGAAGAAAACCGCATCGCAAGGGAACGGCTTGGAATTCTGATTCATCAATGTGCAGTCATTGTCATACCGGCGGCGGTATTTATGGCTGTACTTGCAGAAAATGTTCTGGACATGTTCTTTAAAGGAAATCAGCAGGATGCAGTCAGCTGGGTTCAGCTGGGAAGCGTAATAATTGTATTTTATGTGTTTGCATCCGTCTTTATGGAAATCCTTATGAAGAGCCGGAAGATGAAATATGTGACAGGAATGGGGGCAATTGCGCTGATTTTGCACAGCGGCATTGCAGTGTTACTTTTGAAAACTGCAAAAACCGGCATTACAGGAGTAATAACATCAGTTATTGTATTTTACGCGGCGGTGGCTGTTTTGGGGTTTTTGTTAATCTGTCGCAGTTTTCAATATCGTCAGGAATGGATCAGGAGTTTTGCGATTACGGCGGCAGCGTCTGCCGTCTCGGGAGTGATTGCGTTGCTTTTGAACAAGGTATTCGCGCCTTTGGTGGGAAGCGTGATTTCGCTGGTAATCTGTCTTGTGACAGCTGTTATTATATATTTAGTACTTTTGATTGTGTTGCGGGCATTTAAGGACGGAGAGCTGGAGGAAATGGCGGGGGGCAGGATTTTAATGATGCTGGCAGGACTGCTTCATTTTACGTAGTGGTATAGATTTAAAATTTTTGGCTGATACTGTTTATTGACAATGGGTGCTGCAATTGACGGAGCACCTATATGTTAATAAAATGTAAAGGTGTATAGGCAATGAAATTTGTTAAACGTATCAGTTTGTTTTTTATCTATCCATGCAGTATGTTTTCTTTGGGATTTGCATCTAATATGGCCATTATGGAATATTTTTATCCGGGGGAACATAAGGAGCAGGTACAGATCCAGGCGCTGCCTCCAGAAGAAAAAAAGGAAGAACCGCGGGAGGTATCGTTTAATGAGGAGCCAGTAGTGACTGCTAACACGCACTATGTGGTTCAGCAGTATAATACCGTCACGGGTGAAACCGTCGAGGAAGAGGTGGATGCCCCCGCTAAATTTATTGGTCTGGATAGGGAAAGACTTGTTCAGGAGATTAAGGAATACAATCATAATCCTTCATTGACAGATATGGAGAAGGGATTTGATTATATGGAGCTTGTTTCTTTTTCATCGGCAAGAGTAGTGGTCAGAAAAAGTTATGATTTTATAGATGAGGAGAAAGGATTTTTTCTCTTAAATGAAAATCATTACGTGGTTGTCTACGATCATAGTCTTTCACGTGTTTATATGAATACCGATATAAAAGTGGAAGAACTTCCGGATAGCCTGCAGGAAGAAATTTTAAACATGAAATATGTGGAAGATGAGGGAGAATTGTATAATTTTCTTGAGTCTTATTCCAGCTAGTATTATATTAATTCAGTAGATAAAACTGACAGAAATGAGGAAACGAATGGAAAATAAAATGAAAATAGCAGTAATCGGTGCAGGGGCATCTGGAATGATGGCAGCAATCAGCGCTGCGAAATATGGAGCTGAAGTCACCTTATTTGAAAAAAATGAACGAGTGGGTAAAAAAATTCTTGCTACGGGCAACGGAAAATGCAATCTGGGCAATCTTGCCTTTTCCACAGATTACTATTATTGCGAAGACAAAGAAAAGCTTCATAAAATCTTCCGGGTTTTTTCGGTATGGGATTCTATGATGTTTTTTGAAAATATCGGCTTGATGGTCAAGAGCAAAAGTGGATATCTTTATCCTTATTCAGAACAGGCATCCGCTGTCCTGGATGTTCTCCGCATGGAGCTTCTGCGGACAAAGGTAGATGTTGTGACGGGGGTTTTAATCACAGATGCCCAATACCATGATAGAGAGGCGTTATTTGAACTGAAGGATGCATCTGGGAATGCATATCAATTTAAAAAGCTGATTATAGCCTGCGGAAGCTGTGCATCCTTGAAAAAGGGCGAGGGAATGACAGGATATGAACTTGCGCGGCAATTGGGGCATCAGATCAATCCGGTGGTCCCAGGACTTGTACAGCTTCATAGCAGCGATAGTTTTATAAAGGCGCTTTCCGGTGTCAGGTGTCAGGCCAGGATAAAGCTTTTAGTTGACGGAGAAGAAGCCGCATCTGAGAACGGCGAATTACAGTTTACGCAGTATGGGGTTTCGGGGATTCCCATCTTTCAGGTGAGCCGTATAGCAGCTTATGCCCAAAGGGAAGGAAAGACGGTTGAAGTACTGGCAGACTTTTTTCCAGATCAAGATGAAAAGACGTTTACCTACATGAGCAGGCTTCGCTATGAATCACAGATGGACAAAAATCTGGAAGATTATCTGACAGGGATGCTTCATAAGAAAATCAATATGGTTATGATTAAGCAGGCTGGATTAAAGCCTGGAATGACAGCGATGGAGGCTGGCTGGAAGGCAGTTTCTGAACTTATGGGGCAGTACCGGAGATTCATTATACATATATGCGGTGATCATTCTACGGAAAATGCACAAGTTTGTGCAGGTGGAGTTGCGCTTTCGCAGATTAGCACCGAATTGGAATCCGAGGTAGTAAAGGGATTGCATTTTGCAGGTGAAATCGTGGATGTAGACGGGAAGTGCGGCGGATATAATTTACAATGGGCATGGAGCAGTGGATATATAGCGGGCAGAAATGCGGCAGGCTCATCCACAAAGGAGATTGCAGAGAACGAAGAAGGGCAGTTAAAACAGGAAGAATCACAGAAGGAAAAATTAGAATGTTAAGAATCAATCAGTTGAAACTTCCGGTAGATCATACGGAAGAAGATCTGATAAGGCGCGTCAAAAAGCTTTTGAGGTGTGAGGAAACGCCGCAGATTACTATTGTCAGAAGATCTATAGATGCAAGGAAGAAACCGGATCTATATTTTAATTATATCCTGAATATACAGGTTAAGAATCAGGCATCTGTATACCAAAGATGCGACAAAAAGCAGGTTATGATATGGGAAGAGACGCCTTATCGGTTTCCCGTGGCATCTTATAAGGGAGACACAAGGCCTGTCATAATTGGAACCGGACCGGCAGGGCTTTTTTGTGGTTATATGTTGGCGAAGGCAGGTTTTAAGCCGATTCTGCTTGAGCGGGGGGCACCGGTAGAACAGAGGACAAAAGATGTTGAAAGATTCTGGAAAAAAGGGAAATTAGACCCCGAGTCCAATGTGCAGTTCGGAGAAGGCGGCGCAGGCACCTTTTCCGACGGGAAGCTGAATACGCTTGTGAAGGATAAGTATGGCAGGAACAAAGAGGTGTTGTCCCTGTTTGTAGAAGCCGGTGCACCACAGGAAATATTATACGATTATAAGCCTCATATCGGAACAGATATCCTTACCAACGTTGTAGTAAATATGAGAAATGCGATTTTGGAAATGGGGGGAGAGGTATTCTTCCACGCAAAGGTGACAGATTTGCTCTTCGAGGAGGGGCGGATAAAAGGAGTCGTCATCAACGGGAGGGAGAGGCTTTATGCAGCATATGTGGTCCTTGCGCTTGGACATAGCGCAAGAGATACATTTGACATGCTCTATGAAAAAAAGATTATGATGGAGGCAAAACCTTTTGCGGTGGGAATACGGGTGGAACATCCCCAGGAACTCATCAATTTATCCCAATATGGCAAGAAGGAAGAGCGGAAGCTGGGAAATGCGCCTTATAAGGTGACGGCAAAGACAGAAGACGGAAGAGGCGTATATTCTTTCTGTATGTGTCCGGGAGGATATGTGGTAAATGCGTCATCAGAGCCGGGCAGGCTTGCGGTCAACGGAATGAGTTATAGCGGCAGGGATGGAAGCAACGCCAACAGTGCCATAATCGTATCGGTGACACCAGAAGATTATGAAACAGATCATCCGCTTGCAGGAATTGCCTTTCAACGAAAACTGGAAGAGAAGGCTTTCGAGATTGGAAAAGGAAACATTCCCGTAGAACGCTATGGCACGTTTAAGCGCGCAGCAGATGAGGTAAGTTTTTGCGTTGGTGGACAAAAAGAAGCAGGGAGGATAAACATACCAGAGGGATTTGCCCCCAGCATAAAAGGAAAGTGGGGATTTGCTCCGGTACATGAAATCTTTCCAAGTGCGCTTTTGCATGCGTTGGTTGAGGGGATGGAGCAGTTTGGGAGAACGATTAGAGGATTCAATGATGATCGTGTTTTGGTGGCAGGAGTGGAGAGCAGAACCTCCTCTCCGGTGAGAATTTTGCGGGATCATGAATTACAGTCTTCTTTAAAGGGACTATACCCCTGCGGCGAAGGAGCAGGTTATGCAGGAGGAATCACCTCGGCGGCAATGGATGGGATTTATGTAGCAGAGAAAGTGGCATTTCATATCATAGAAAATGAAAAAGAAAATTAAGATACGAAGGAGGACTGTTTATGGAAAAGAAAGAATTTGTCAGCAAACAGGAACTACGGAGCAGGTACCTTAATTACAGAAATCAGCTTTCGATGCGTGAGCGTAGGGAAAAGAGTGCCAGAATATGGGAATTTCTAAAAGCGGAGAAAATTTATCAAAATGCGGAAAATCTCCTTGTATACATGGATTACCGTAGTGAGGTCATGACTTGTGGGGTTGTGGAAGAACTGCTTAAGGAACATAAGAAACGGATATTTGCGCCGAAGGTAGAGGGAATGGATATCCGGTTCTATGAAGTGACAGGAATGGAAGATTTTGCAGATGGCTATCAGGGAATCCGGGAGCCGGAAGGAGATGAAAATAGGCTTTTTACTGAGCAGATGGCTAAAACGCAGAAATGCCTTTTATTGGTTCCGGGATCCGTGTTCGACAGGGAGAGAGGGCGTATGGGATATGGAAAAGGTTTTTATGACCGTTATCTTGATGCGTTTCCAGATCTTAAAAGCGCTGCCCTCGCTTTTGAATGTCAGATTGCAAAAAAAGTGCCAATAGAGGCACATGATAGGAAGCCTGACATGATCGTCACAGATAAAGGAATCATCAGATAAAGAATTTGGATAAGGATGGGAAATATGGAATTGTTGGTACAGATAGGGAAAAATGCAGCGGAAGCGAAATATGAATTACAGATGCTTAGCGAAGACAGAAAGAACCGTGCACTGTATACAGTGGCACAGGCGTTGATAAACGAAAGCCGCATGATTATTGAAGAAAATGAAAAGGATCTTGTAAGAGGGGAAGAAAAAGGTATGCATCCTGGCTTGATCGACAGGCTGCGCCTTACACCGGAGCGAATTCAGGGGATGGCAGAGGGGCTTAGGCAGGTGGCAGAGCTGCCCGATCCAATCGGTGAAATTTTAGAGACCACAGAGCGTCCAAACGGGCTTACAATCGTAAAGCAAAGAGTGCCCATGGGTGTTATCGGCATTATTTATGAATCCCGCCCTAATGTGACAGCTGATGCCTTCGGACTTTGTTTTAAGAGCGGCAATGTTGTTATATTAAAAGGAGGAAGCGATGCAATCTGTTCCAACATAGCCATTACAAGGGTGATTCAGCATGCGCTTAAGGAAGAGGGCATCACGGAGCATGCCATTGGGCTGATTGAATCTACGGATAGAGCGGTGGTAACGGAGTTTATGAAGCTCAAAGAGTATGTGGACTTGCTGATCCCAAGAGGCGGAGCAGGTCTTATTCGGAGCGTGGTAGAAAACAGTACCATACCGGTGATTGAGACGGGAACGGGAAACTGTCATATTTATGTGGATGAAGAAGCAGATCTTGAGAAAGCGGTACCTATCATTATCAACGCCAAAACCCAGCGAATCGGAGTCTGCAATGCGTGTGAATCTCTGGTGATTCATGAAGCGGTAACAGATAAGCTGCTTCCGCCGCTTGCCAAGGCGCTTAAGGAATACCAGGTGGAGTTAAGAGGAGATGAGAAGGTACAGCAGGTAATCGAATGTGTTCCGGCGACGGAAGAAGATTACGGGACAGAATATCTGGATTATATTATTTCACTGAAAGTCGTTTCTTCTGTGGAAGAAGCCATAGCGCATATTAACCGTTATAATACCCGGCATTCTGAGGCGATTATTACTGAAAATAAAGAAAATGCAGAGAAATTTTTAAACGGAGTGGATGCCGCGTGCGTTTATGTCAATGCTTCCACAAGGTTTACGGATGGATTTGAATTTGGGTTTGGTGCGGAGATTGGGATTAGTACCCAGAAGCTTCATGCAAGGGGACCTATGGGCCTTCGGGAGCTTACCTCTTATAAGTATAGGATTATAGGAAATGGGCAGATTCGGTGATAAAAATTTGTATTAATCATAGAGGGCGGAGGGTGGGCATATGACATTACAACAATTAAAATATTTGATAATCGTTGCGGAAAGAGGATCTATTACAGAGGCGGCAAAAGAACTCTATATTTCTCAGCCGAGTCTTTCTGGTGCAATCAAAGAAGTGGAAAAGGAATCTGGAATAACAATTTTCAGCCGCTGCCGGGCAGGAGTTGCACTTACAAAGGAAGGTATGGAGTTTTTGGGATATGCAAGACAAGTGGTTCAGCAGATGGAACTTCTGGAATCAAAATATATTGACAAAAAACCTGCAAAACAGAGATTTTGTGTTTCTACACAGCATTATACCTTCACAACAAATGCATTTGTGGAATTGATACAGCATTTTGGGCAGGAAAGGTTTGAGTTTATTCTAAATGAAGCACAGACGCACCAGATTATAGAGGATGTGCGCAACAGGTTCAGTGATTTGGGAATCCTGTATCTTTGCAATAGTAATGAAAATGTGCTAAGGAAATTATTTAAAGAATATAGTCTGACCTTTTATGAATTGTTTACAGCGACGCCGCATATTTTTATTGGCAAGGATCACCCGTTGGCAAAATATACATCTGTCAAGCTGGAGGATTTAAGACCGTATCCCCGGCTTAGTTTTGTGCAGGGAACTTATGAATCTTCTAACTTTTCGGAGGAACTTTTCAGTAATGAACCTGTTGAAAGGAGTATTAAGGTCAGTGACCGTGCGGCTATTGTCAATCTAATGATTGGACTGGAAGGGTATACGATTTCAAGCGGCATATTCCCCAAATATCTGCAAGGGGACGCTATCGTTTCTGTTCCGCTTAAGGAAGATGAGGTAATGCATATTGGATATATACTCAATGAGGACAAAGAGTTATCAGAATTGGGAGAGATTTATGTTGAGGCTTTGAAACAGTATCAGAAATAAAACATAGGCTCGCCCTATGCAATAGCATAAAAAACAGATATTACCTATTATGTAACGTTCCGTGCTAAGATATAGAAACGGAAAGGAGGCAAAAAATGCCGGGTTATGTATTAGGTAATTTTTTTATTTATTCTTTTATTAATGCTTTTACGCCGGGACCGGGAAATATTCTGGCGTTAAATACAGTAACGAATTATGGATATAAAAAAGGAAGGCCGCTTTTTGTGGGGATCTTTGCAGGATATTATGTTGTGCAGATCCTATGTGCTGTCTTCGTATTTGGTTTGAGTACCTTTTTGCCAGATGTGCTTGGTATTATGAAATATATAGGCGCTGCTTATATTTCATGGCTGGCAGTTCATATTGCATTAAGCAGACCAACTACAGATACTGTGGAAAAATGTGCATCATTTATGAAAGGATTTTTACTGCAGTTTGTCAATGTTAAAATTTATTTATTTGGAATTACTGCATTGACAGGATATATTACGGATTATAGCGTATCTATATGGGTCTTGCTTTTGTTTGAGATTGTCATTGCTACGATTGGATCGATCGCCACTTTAACTTGGGTTTTAATGGGGGTGCTCATACAGAAAGCATATCAGAAATATTACAGGGCAATTAACATTATCCTCGCGTTAACTCTATTAGAGTGCGTATATAGTATGTTGAAATGAGGAAAGGGATGCTGTCAGAAAGGGTAGACTGGAGGCAAAATATATTTTTGAAAGGGAAAGTAAAATGTGTATGAAAAAAATTCTTTTAGCGACGCCTACCATGCATGCAAAGGAGCAGCAGTATATTCAAAAGGCGTTTGAAACAAACTGGATTGCGCCATTAGGACCGAATGTAGATGAATTTGAGGATAAAGTGGCAGCTTACGTGGGAGTATCTTCTTCTGCGGCGCTTTCGTCTGGAACTGCAGCACTGCACCTGTCGGTTATTCTATCAGGCGTGAAGGAAAATGATATTGTGTTTGTTCCCTCACTGACCTTTGCAGCAAGTGTTAATCCGGTTAGATATGAAAATGCAGTTCCCGTTTTTATTGATTCGGAGCGTGAGACATGGAATATGGATGCAAAGGCATTAAGGAAGGCGTTTGAAAAATATCCGCATCCGGCGGCTGTTATGGTTGTGCATTTATATGGCACATCAGCAAATATGGATGAAATATGTGCTATTTGTAAGGAACATAATGTGCCATTAATAGAAGATGCGGCGGAATCGTTAGGCACGACTTATAAAGGGAAAATGACAGGTACTTTCGGAGATTATGGGATTTATTCATTTAATGGAAACAAAATTATTACAACTTCGGGAGGAGGCGCACTTGTTGCGCAGAAGGAAAAAGATGTGGGTAAAGCTCGATTCTTGTCCAAACAGGCGCGCGATCCTGCCAGGCATTATCAACATTCCACGATTGGCTATAATTACAGGATGTCAAATGTTGTTGCCGGAATAGGGTGTGGGCAGATGCAGTATATTGAGGAACATATACAAAAGAAGCACGAAATCTATAAAGCGTATAAAGAAGCGTTTTCTGATATCGAAGAAATAGAAATGAATCCGTTAAACAAGGAAGGCGTTGACAACAATTGGCTTTCCTGTATGACGATTTCAATTGACAGCAATGTAACACCTACGCAGGTAATGGATGCCTTAGAAGCTGAAGGTATTGAAACAAGACCTATATGGAAGCCGATGCATATGCAGCCTGTGTTTAAAGAATACGATTTTATTCAAGTGGAGAATGGGAGGAGCGTAAGCGAAGATATTCTTAACAGAGGACTCTGTCTGCCAAGTGATATTAAAAATACAAAAGAGGATATGGAGCGAATTATTAAAATTGTGAGGGATCAGTTCCGGCAAGCTACACCCACTAATGGATTATGAAGCTCCGGGAATTTATTTCATACAACTGGAGGGAGAAAGTCATTGGGACTATTTAAATAAAATCAAAAAGGAAGAAAAATCCATCTGGGAAATCAAAGATTAAAAAATCGATTTACAGGGGATTCTTCTTCCTTTATGTTAAGGGGAAAAGCAGATTGTTTAGTCTGATTTAACTTCTTTCCATAAATTATTATAAAGTTCATCACCTTCAGCGCCTAAATATTGGAAGGTTTCCAGATTTTCGTATTGGCTTAAATCGGGAAAAGCAATCTTGGAATTGCGGATATCTTCATCCTCAATCAGAGCTTGTGCGGCAGTGTTAGGAGTGGAGTAGGTAATATACTCAAAATTCATAAGTGCAATGTCCGCGCGGCACATAAAATTGATGAAGGCTTCTGCATTTTCTTTGTTTGGCGCATTTTTAGGGATGACCCAGGAATCAATCCACACATTTGTACCTTCTTTGGGAATGACATATTCCAAATCTGTGTTTTCCCGCTGGGTGTAAATTGCTTCACCGGAATAAATGACGCCAAGGGCAGCCTCACCGCCGATCATTTTGTCACGCACCTGATCAATCACATATGCCTGAACCAGCGGTTTTTGCTCAATTAAAGCATTTTTGGCAATTTCAAGTTCGTTTTCGTTTAATGTATTCATGGAATATTTGTTTAGTTTTAAGGAAACCATGAAGGCATCTCTGACAGAATCCTGCATCAGAATATTGTCGGCATATTTTTCATCCCAAAGGACGGACCAGCTGTCAATGGGACCATCCACCATGGTCTTATTGTAGAGAATGCCCACGGTGCCAAAACAGTAGGGAACGGAATATTTGTTTTCAGGATCAAATTCTTTGGACTGGTCAAAGTATTGCTGACCGATATTTTTCATGTTTGGAATGTTGTCAAAGTTGATTTCCGCAAGCAGATCGTTATCAATCATCTTTTGAATCATGTAATCGGAGGGGCAGATGACATCATACGCAGTAGCGCCAGCTTCTACCTTGGGGTACATGATTTCATTGGTCTCAAATTCATCATAAATGACTTTGATGCCGGTTTCTTCTTCAAACATGGAAATGGTCTCAGGGTCAATATATTCTCCCCAGTTGTAAACGATGACCTCGCCGTTTTCGCCGCCAGAGCTGCCACATCCGGTTAAGAGGGCAGATAAAACGGTACTAACAATCAAAATAGAACAACTTATTTTTTTCATTTCTTACTCCTTTAAAAAGTATTCTTTTTCATTTTTTTATTTTCGGAAGGCGCTTTGTTGACTAAGAGCAAAAGAACCAGCACCGTCACAAATATGATTGTGGAAAGCGCATACATTTCCGGTTTGATTCCCTTTTTTACCTCTGTATAAATTTTGGTGGAAAGGGTGTCCACACCGGCGCCCTTGGTAAAGTGGGTAATAATAAAATCATCCAGGGACATAGTAAATGCCATTAAAAATCCAGAAAGCACACCAGGTAGGATATCAGGGAAAACCACCTTGAAAAATCCACATATGGGACCTGCGCCTAGATCCAGGGCAGCTTCGTATGTATGCGGGTTCAACTGCTTCATTCTGGGCATGACGCTCAAAATCACATAAGGGATACAGAACGTGATGTGGGAAAGCAGGATTGTTTCCATCCCAAAACGAAGCCCCATGCTGATAAAAAGCAGCATAAAAGAGATCCCTGTTACGATATCGGCGTTGAGCATGGGGATGTTGGTAATGCCAATGACCACCGTTCTTGCCCGTTTCTTCAGATTCATAATAGAGATGCAGGCAATGGTGCCGATTACGGTAGCAATGGCGGATGCGGTAAAGGCAATGAACAGCGTGTTGAACAATGCCTGCAAAATTTCATCATTCTGAAATAACGCGCCATACCATTTCAGCGTCAGCCCTCCCCATTTTGCGCGGGTCCTGCTGGCATTGAAAGACAGCACGATAAGCGTGACGATAGGGGCGTACAGGAAAACGAATATTAAAATGATATATAGTTTTTTGACAGTATTTTTTATCATAGGACAGAGCCCTCCCCATCTTTGTCAAAAATGGAAGAGATGACCATATTTACAATGATGAACAGCATAAGCACGATGGATAGCCCGCTTCCCAAATGCCAATTGCCTGCCTGGGTAAATTCTTCCTCCACCACATTGCCGATCAACAGAATCTTGCTTCCGCCTAACAGCTTACTGATTACGAAGGTGGTAAGAGCGGGGATGAAGACCATTGTGATTCCGCTGATGATACCAGGCAGCGTAAGCGGCAGGGTGACTTTGGCAAATACCTGCAGCCCGTTTGCGCCTAAATCTCTGGCTGCATTGATCACATTCGGATCGATTTTTACCAGAGAGTTGTAAATGGGCAGAACCATAAAGGGCAAAAAGTTGTAAACCATGCCCAGCACAATGGCGTAGGGCGTGTTGATGATTGTAAGGGCAGGCAGATGTAAAAACGAAAGAATGTTGTTTATGACCCCAGTCTTTTCAAGCAAGGTCTGCCATGCAAGGGTGCGGAGCAAAAAGTTCATCCACATGGGAAGGATGAAAATCAGCACGATAAAGCTGTGCTGGTTCACGTTCAACCCGCATAAGATCATTGCCAGAGGATACGCAAGGACAAGGCAGATCAGGGTGGAGATAAGAGATAAGCCTAAGGCAAGATAAAGTGCTTTTACGTGCTCCGGCGTGGAGATTGCTATTATATTTTCCAGGGTAAAGGCACCGCTTTTATCGGTAAATCCATAGTAAAACACCATGCACAAGGGGATGATGATAAATACGACAGACCAGATAAAGTAGGGAGTGCCTAACAATTTTTTCTTATTCATTGACGCCCACAGCCTCCTCATCTTCAGAAGCAGGTTTATTCATGATCTGGATATTAAAGGGATCCACATCGATTCCAACTTCCGTGCCCACAGGGAACATGCCGGTGGAATGAACCAGCCACTCATAGCCTGCGGCAGTGACTTCCATCTCATAATGAACGCCCTTAAAAATCAGATGGGTTACAGTTCCTGTCATTTTTCCTTTGGCAGGAGAAGAGAGGATGACATCCTCGGGCCGGATCACCACATCTACAGGTTTGTTACATCCAAAGCCGGTATCGACGCAGGGAAATCTGGTGCCTAAAATCTCTACCAGCTTATCCTCGATCATCGTAGAGCTGATAATGTTGCTGTCGCCGATAAAGTCGGCAACAAAGGCATTTTCTGGTTCATTGTATATTTTTTCGGGTGTACCGATCTGTTGTATGTAGCCTTGATTCATGACGACGATGGTGTCAGACATGGTGAGAGCTTCTTCCTGGTCGTGGGTTACATAGATAAAGGTAATGCCAAGTTCATTTTTCAGCCGAATCAATTCATACTGCATATCTTGGCGCAGCTTTAAGTCGAGCGCGCCTAAGGGCTCATCTAAAAGGAGAACCTTCGGCTCGTTGACGATAGCGCGGGCAATGGCGATACGCTGCTGCTGGCCGCCGCTTAGAGAATCGGGCATTCGATTTTCAAAACCTTCCAGATTAACCAGCTTTAAAGCATATTTGATTTTATCATTTATGTAAGTTTTGCTTTTATTTTTAATTTTAAGTCCGAACGCAATGTTTTCGGCAATGGTCATATGAGTAAAAAGCGCATATTTTTGAAAGACAGTGTTCAACTGACGCTTATTGGGGGGAAGTTTTGTAATGTCGCTTCCATCAAAGATGACGCTGCCCGTATCAGGTGACTCGAATCCTCCCAAAATACGCAGCGTAGTTGTTTTGCCGCACCCGCTGGGACCAAGCAGGGTGAGAAATTCATTTTCACGGATATATAAATTTAAATCGTCCAGAACCATTTGACCGTCAAAGGATTTACTGATATTTTTGAGATCAATTAATATTTTATTCATAAAAATCCTCCATTCTAACACATTAAAAGCTGGGAGGGCTGCTTACCCAGATTAGGACGGCGCCCGTTTTGTTATCTGCTTTCAAATAGTGGGATCGCTTTGCCGTAAAATAAAACGATTCCCCTTTTTTGACCTTTATGGTTCTCGTACCGAGAATCAAAGAAACGCTGCCGGATATGACATACCCAAACTCTTCCCCTTCATGGGGATTATCAGGATAAGTGCTTCCGCCGGGAGATAAGGATAACCGTATGGGTTCCATCATATTTTTTTGGGCGTTTGGAATGATCCATTCAATTTTATTTTTTAGTTCTTCATCTATTTTCTCAAAATAATCGGTTTCTTTAAAAGAAATCTGTGTATCTTCTGAATCGTTAAAAAATTCCTTGAGGTCGGTACCGAGGCACTGAAGGATATCCATAAGGGTGGTGATGGAGGGGGAGGTTAAGTCCCGCTCCAGCTGTGAAATGAAGCCTTTTGATAACTCACAGCGGTCCGCCAGCTCCTCCTGCGTTAATCCTTTCTGGCAACGCAGATCTTTGATTTTATTTCCAATATTGATTCCATTATTCATAAAAATGCCCGTCTTCCTGAATGCTAATTATAATAAACTGAAAGTTTAGTAAAACTAAACACTGATTTTCATTATACAGATAAGAAAGGGAATGTCAATATAAAATATAAATAAATTTTTAAGCCATGCGATGAGGAAACGTGCATACATTTTTCATGGCATGAAAAGTTTCTTTTATTGTGTGGAAAAATAACCTGTGCTATAATAGAAGTGTTCATAGGTTATCAGCAATTTATCAAAATAGAGTTAAGAGGGAAGCAGTATGGGAAAAGAAAAGTATGTGGCATATGTATCCACTTATACGTCAGGGCATGAGAGCAGTTTTGGTATTCGGATTTATGATGTGGATATGGAAAATGGAAGATTCTCTGAGAAGAATCAGGTAAAAATAACAAATTCTTCTTATGTGACAATATCCCACAACCGCAGGTATCTGTATTCCATCACGGATTTTGGTGTGGAATCTTACAAGATATTGGAGGACGGAAGTCTTGAGGTGGTCAATCATGCATCGATCAACGGTATGAGGGGATGTTATTTATCCACGGATTATGAAGATAAATTTCTTTTTGTGGCTGGGTATCATGATGCGAAATTGACAGTTCTCCGGGTTGAGGAAAATGGAGCCATTGGAGAGATAACCGATGAGATTTTCCATAAAGGGCTTGGAAGCATTGCAGAAAGAAATTTCAGACCTCACATCAATTGCGTGAAGATGACCAGAGACAATAAATTTTTGTGTGCGGCAGATTTAGGCATGGATCATGTGGTGGTGTATGAACTGAATCATGTAAGCGGAAGGCTGCGCCAGGTAGATATCATTAGGAGTGAGCAGGAATCCGCACCGCGTCATTTGAAATTTTCAAAGGACGGCAGATTTTTGTATATTGTGCATGAATTAAAAAATTATATTGATGTGTATACCTATTCCATTGATGAGCATGGAAATCCGGTTTTTGATAAGATTCAGAATATTTCCACCTTGAATACGTATCATGCGGGTGGGTCAGCCGCCAGTGCGCTTACATTCTCGGAAGACTTTCAGTATCTTTGCAGTTCCAATGCTGGAGATAACAGTGTGATTGTTTACTCTATCGATCAGGAAACAGGGTTTTTAAAAAAGATATTCTGTCTGCCGGTCAGTGGCGATTATCCCAAGGATGCGTCGCTGTTCCCAGATAACAGGCATCTGGTTTCATTAAATCATGAGTCTGATTCCATGACATTTTTCAATGTGGACATGAAAAAAGGAACTCTTATCATGAATGGAAAAGAAATGGAAGTGGATCAGCCGAATTGCATTATCTTTTACCGTTTGAAATGAACAGATAATAAGGAAGGCTTTTGATGGCAGGAAAGCATCAAAAGCCTTTTTTCTATAAGAGGCTTGCAACACGTAGTAGCTGCAGCTTTAACTTTAATTGTAGAAATCTTTAAGATAATCCAGTCTTGCCGTCATATTCAGCATACATGCGTCTAGAATCGTAAGCGCTGTCATGGCTTCCACTACAACCACAGCTCTTGGGACGATAACAGGGTCGTGGCGTCCCTTGATGGCAATTTCTATATTATCACCTTTTTGGTTTACTGTCTCCTGAACAGAGAAGATAGAGGGAGTAGGCTTAATATGTGCTCTTAAAAGAATCTGGGATCCGTCGCTGATGCCGCCTAAGATACCGCCTGCATGGTTGGTCTTTTTGCTCACGATTCCGTTTGTGCACCTAAATGCATCATTGTTTTGGGAACCGACTGATTGTGATACTAAAACGCCGTCCCCCATTTCGACTGCTTTCACTGCGCCGATAGACATAATCGCTTTGGCAAGGTTGGCATCTAGTTTTTCAAACACGGGATCGCCTATGCCGGCAGGAAGCCCGCTGGCAATGCATTCAACAGTTCCGCCGCTGGAATCCTTTTTTTCCATGCATTCTTTTAGGTAAGCCATTGCTGCCTGATCTGCGTTCTCATCAGGCATACAGGTTGGGGTACGGTAAATGGCGTTTTTGTCAAAGCGGGTCATATCTATGGAAACAGGACCGATGGATTTGGTATAGGCCGTCACGGTAATTCCCATTTCTTTTAAAATTTTAACAGCAACAGCGCCAGCAGCTACTCTGCCGATGGTTTCTCTGCCTGAGGAACGGCCGCCGCCAGTGTAATCACGGAAACCATATTTGGCATCAAAGGTATAATCTGCATGTCCCGGTCTGTAATATGAGGCGATTTCACTGTAATCAGATGATTTCTGGGAAGTGTTGAAAACCAGCAGTGAGATAGGGGTACCGGTGGTGTATCCCTTAAATACGCCGGAAAGTATTTCCACCTGATCCGATTCCTTTCGGGGGGTGGAGATAACGGTCTGCCCGGGCTTCCTGCGGTCAAGGTAAGGCTGGATATCTTCTTCGCAAAGCTTAAGTCCTGCGGGACAGCCGTCGATCACCACACCCAATGCCTTTCCGTGGGATTCTCCCCAGGTGCTTATTTTAAATATTGTTCCAAATGTTGATCCTGCCATAAGAAGCTCCTTTCGACTAGTGAATTTACATCAGATTATAGCGGAAATATATTTATTTTACAATTATTTTTGTATCACCTATTGTAGAATCGGAAAGATTTGTGTAAAATATTATGTAAATCGCCTTGGCGATAAAATTTTTTTGGTAGGGACAGATGAAAAGAAGTTTAAACGAGAGAGCAAAAGCGTATTTTATCAGCATGGGGCGCAGCAACAGGATATTGAGGGGCCCTGCAATCGTGGGACTGGCAGTCACCATGCTTTTACACCAGATAGTTAATTATTTTAAAAAGGGAACCAAGAGGTTTGCCTGTACGATTTTCATATTATGCTGTTTTATGGTAGGTAATAGTTTTTCCTATCCCGTTTTTCAGGAAGAAAATGGATTTGTTTCTGAAAAGGAAAAAGAAGCAGCGGTGACAGCCGTAGTAACTTCTGATATTACGTTGGCTGATGCCCGGCAGATTCAGATAGATGAATTGGAAATATTGGATGATGATGACGTACTTGAAGGATATGACGATGCGGAGCTCCATGGCATGGAGGGCGCGGACAAGTATCTTTTGGACGAAATTATCGATGAAAATGATACACATGAGCAGGCGGATTCTGAAACCGGCTCAGAAACAGATGCAGAGGCGTCAGAGGACACAGCAGATGCGGTCGGAGAGCAGGAAAGCGGACGGGAAAAAGAACCTTCCTTCAATGAAGATGATTGGAAACTGGTTCTGATTAACAAGCAGCATCCGATTCCAGAGGATTATACTTTTACCCTTGGACCGATCAAGACGATCAAGGGAACCATGAAATGTGATGAAAGAATCATTGAGGAATTGCTTGCCATGATGTATGCGGCAAGTGAGGACGGAGTCAACCTTGCAATCTGCTCTCCTTATCGGGATTTTGCATGGCAGGAGGTATTGTTCAACCGCAAGATCAAGGCATACATGAACAAGGGAATGTCTTATATGGAAGCATATAAAATATCCTCTCAGGCGGTAACCGTTCCGGGGGCAAGCGAGCATCAGATTGGACTTGCCATAGACATCGTATCGGATACGTATGTAACGCTGGATGAAGGATTTGCGGACACAAGTGCAGGAAAGTGGCTTGCGGAACACTGTGCTGAATATGGATTTATTCTGCGCTATCCCGCAGGAAAGGAATACATTACCAGCATAGAGTTTGAACCTTGGCATTTCCGTTATGTGGGGAAGGAAGCCGCCACCATCATTATGGAAGAGGAGCTTTGCCTAGAAGAATTTTGGGACAAATATTTATAAGCCTAAATAGTTATAAAAATATCTGGAGGAAATTATGTATCGGTTGTTAAAGCAGGAAGGAAGGGCAAAACGCGGGGAATTCACAACCGTTCATGGCGTGATACAGACACCTGTCTTTATGAATGTTGGAACAGTGGCAGCAATCAAGGGTGCTGTCTCAACGGAGGATTTAGAGCAGATTCACACCCAGGTGGAGCTTTCTAATACCTATCATTTACATGTGAGACCCGGAGATCAGATTATCAAGCAACTGGGCGGGCTTCACAAATTCATGTCCTGGGACAAACCTATTCTGACGGATTCCGGCGGATTTCAGGTTTTTTCGCTTGCTGGATTACGGAAAATTAAAGAAGAGGGTGTTTATTTTCATTCTCATATTGATGGACGCAAGATTTTCATGGGACCGGAAGAGAGCATGCAGATTCAGTCCAATCTGGCGTCTACTATAGCCATGGCATTTGATGAATGTGCTCCCAGCAAGGCAGACCGCGCTTATGTGCAGGCATCTGTGGAACGGACGACAAGATGGCTTGAACGCTGTAAAAAGGAAATGCAGCGGCTAAATATGCTGGAGGACACCATCAATCAAAATCAGCTTTTATTTGCCATCAATCAGGGTGCCGTTTATGCGGATATCAGAGTAGAACATGCAAAGCGGATTGCGGAAATGAATCTTGACGGCTATGCCATTGGTGGTCTTGCCGTAGGTGAGAGTCATGAGGAAATGTACTATATTATAGAAGAAACCATTCCTTACCTGCCGGCGGATAAACCGACTTACCTGATGGGCGTGGGAACGCCGGCGAACATATTGGAAGGTGTGGAGCGGGGCATTGATTTCTTTGATTGTGTATATCCAAGCAGAAATGGACGTCATGGGCATTTATATACCAATCACGGTAAGATCAATCTTTTTAATGCAAAGTATGAGCTGGATCAGCGTCCAATCGAGGAGGGGTGCAGCTGCCCGGCATGCCGTCGATATACGAGAGCTTATATAAGACATTTGCTAAAAGCAAAAGAGATGCTGGGAATGCGTCTGTGCGTGCTTCACAATCTATACTTTTATAATACAATGATGGAAGAAATTAGGGATGCGTTAGATAAAGGAGAATTTTTGGCATACAAAAAACAAAAACTTGCAGGTATGACTTGTTTTTAAACGCTTAATTGTGTATTATATTTGATAGGCTTATTTACAAAGTTGAAAACAGGAGGAAATTTGAATGGGTATTTTATTGACAGGCAGCGCTGAACAGGCGGCAACAGGCGGTCTTGGTATTGGGATGATTTTATGGCTGGTGCTTATTTTTGGATTTATGTATTTTTTCATGATTCGTCCCCAAAAAAAGGAACAAAAGAAAATGGCAGCCATGTTATCCGCCCTTGAAGTTGGTGACTGTGTCCTCACAAGCAGCGGTTTTTACGGAATTGTTATAGATATTACCGATGATACAGTAATCGTTGAATTTGGAAATAACAAAAATTGCCGTATTCCAATGCAGAAATCTGCTATTTCGCAGGTTGAGAAGGCAGATGCAGAATAAACATGAATTCGGAAGTAAGGCGCATGATATGCGTCTTATTTTATCATATAAGCAGATGTGTATAAAGAAATTAGAAAGGTAAAAAGGGAAGTAAATATGAGATTGAACATTGCATGTATTGAAGGGGACGGGATTGGACCCGAGATTGTGACAGAAGCCAGAAAGGTATTGGATAAGGTGGCTTATGTTTACGGGCATGAGATTACATACACAAATATATTAATGGGCGGCGCCTCTATAGATGTGCACGGCGTGCCGCTTACGGAGGATGCGGTGACAGCGGCGAAAGCAGCGGACGCTGTTTTGATGGGATCCATAGGCGGTGATACGACTACATCCCCTTGGTATAAGCTGCCTCCTAACTTAAGACCAGAAGCAGGGCTTCTTGCCATCCGTAAGGCGCTGAATCTGTTTGCAAATTTGAGACCGGCTGTTTTGTATGATGAATTGGCAGATGCCTGTCCTCTGAAAAAGGAAATCAGCAGCGCCGGATTTGACATGATGATCATGCGGGAACTGACCGGTGGGTTATATTTTGGGGAACGTCATACGACAGAGGAAAATGGCATCCGTAAGGCAGTTGATACCCTTACTTACGACGAAAATGAGATTCGCAGGATTGCAATAAAAGGATTTGAAATCGCAATGAAACGGAAGAAGAAGGTCACCAGCGTGGACAAAGCGAATGTGCTGGATTCCTCCAGATTATGGCGCAAGGTGGTGGAAGAGGTGGCTGCGGATTATCCTGAGGTTACTTTGGAGCATATGCTGGTAGACAATTGTGCCATGCAGCTTGTAAAAAATCCCGCGCAGTTTGATGTGATCCTGACAGAGAATATGTTTGGAGATATTTTATCAGATGAGGCAAGTATGGTTACAGGTTCCATTGGCATGCTTGCGTCTGCATCCTTAAATGACACTAAGTTCGGTCTCTATGAGCCAAGCCATGGTTCCGCGCCGGATATTGCGGGAAAGGGAATTGCCAACCCGATTGCAACCATTCTTTCAGCAGCTATGATGCTTCGCTTTTCCTTTGACCTTGACAAGGAAGCTGACGCAGTTGAATGCGCTGTAAAGAACGTCCTTAAAAAAGGATATCGCACGATTGATATTATGTCCCAGGGGTGTACACAGGTTGGATGCAAAGAAATGGGTGATTTGTTAGCCGATGAAATTAACTGAGAAAAAAAAGCATATCCTTGGAGAGCAGGAACAGGAAAGATGGGAAGGCGCTGTATTTTTGATATTAGTGGCTTTGATGGCCGTCTATTATGGCTATCGGCTGTTCGCGCTTACACCGTGGTATGATGAATTGTACACCTACTATTGGTTCATCAGCAAAGGACCGGTGTACGCTGCCATTCATTGGCCGCTGCCCAACAATCATGTGGGATATTCGGTGCTTTCCGCCTTTCTTGATTACCTTGGCAATGCCTATATTGGACTGCGGGGCATATCTTACCTGTGTGCACTTTTGAACATGTGCCTTTTATATAAGATTGCCAGACGGTACACAAAAGGATGGATTCCGCATATTACGGTTCTCTTGTACATATCCATGAACTTGGTCAATCAGCTTGCCGTGCAGGGGAGAGGATATACTCTTGGCATTACCTGTTACCTTACGGCATGGCTATGCATGATCTGGATATGCGAGGAAAAAAGGACTGCCAAAAAGATTTATTTCATTTATACAGCATCATTAATACTCGGATTGTATACAGTGAGCAGCAATGTGTACTGGGTCGTTCCCCTATGTATGGCGGGTGGTCTTTTCCTGTTGGTTAAGGGAATACAGGAGCAAAGGAGCGAAAATTGCTTTTTTTTAAAGGCGGAAAGTGGAAAGAAGCTCCTTAAACTGGTCGCGGCATCTGTGACTGCTGCGGTGGGAACGATTTTATTGTATGCTACCATCTGGCTTGCGATTGGTTCTAATCTTCTTACAAAGGAGGAGGCAGGGGCTTACTATGGCATGGAGCATATCAAGATTATTTTAAATGCCCCTTTTGCCGCTATTGGAAGGGGAATGAAATATATGCTGGACACACCTTATATCCAGAGCGAGGAAAGGGCTGGCTTTGCGGGAAGGCTATGGGAATTTCTGGTGACACTGTCCGGGCATTATTTTCAATCTTTGGTGGTAATGATTCTATGGGGAATAGGAATCTTTCTTTTGATTTATAAAATAGTATCCCAAATAAGGAAAATGGAAAATGAACACCTTCTGCTTGATCTTACCTTGTTTATGGGAATTATAATGGTGCCGGTCTGCTTGCTGATTCAGTGTAAGCGTCCGTATTATAGAGTCTTTACGTATGGAGGTGTGCTGCTGGCGCTTTTGCTCGGGGTTCTTGTGCAAATGGTGTTTAAGGGGCTTTGTGCCAGAGTGAGAGATAATCGTCAAAGAAAAGGGATTGCCATTTTGATGCTGGTCCTAGCAATGATATTCGGCGTGAAATGCATTGGATTTTCCGGTTACAACGAGCAATATGGCGCAAATGAGCATGCTATAGCGGAGGCTTTATTACAGACCGATTTGAGTAAATGGAACAACATTTGCGTTACCGACTGCAATCAGGAATACCTGCTTTACTTTCTTTACGGTATCCGGTGTGAAAACAGGGAAATAGAAGGCGCGGATGTGGTCCTATTGGACAAACGAATGACAGATCCGGATTTTAGGGAGATGGTATGGGAGTTTTATCATTATTATGATACGATTCCCTGGGAGTATATGGAGCAGAATATGCTGCCCGTGTATGAAAATGATCAATATATTCTTTACACGAAAAAAGTGTAACGATAACGAGACAAAGCGATGATGCTTTGGGATGGAGGTAAAGATGAGAAGTGATAATGTAAAAAGCGGTATACAGCAGGCGCCGCACAGAAGCCTTTTTAATGCACTTGGATTTACAGAAGAGGAAATGAAAAAGCCCATGGTGGGAATTGTCAGTTCTTACAATGAAATCGTGCCGGGACATATGAATCTGGATAAAATTGTGGAAGCTGTTAAAATGGGCGTTGCCGAGGCAGGCGGTGTGCCTGTGGTATTTCCGGCGATTGCCGTATGCGACGGAATTGCAATGGGGCATATCGGTATGAAATACTCTCTGGTTACAAGAGACTTGATTGCAGATTCTACCGAATGTATGGCGCTTGCCCATCAGTTTGATGCGCTGGTCATGGTCCCGAACTGTGACAAAAATGTTCCGGGGCTCTTGATGGCAGCGGCAAGAATCAATGTCCCAACCGTGTTCGTTTCAGGCGGGCCTATGCTGGCGGGGCGTGTAAAGGGACAAAAGAGAAGTCTTTCCTCCATGTTTGAGGCAGTGGGATCCCATGCGGCGGGCACTATGACGGAGGAAGAAGTAAGGGAGTTTGAGGAGAAGGTCTGTCCTACCTGCGGTTCCTGCTCTGGAATGTATACGGCAAACTCTATGAACTGTCTGACAGAAGCGCTCGGAATGGGGCTTAAAGGAAACGGAACGATTCCCGCTGTATATTCAGAGAGAATCAAGCTGGCAAAGCATGCTGGAATGGCGGTTATGGAGATGTATCATAAAGACATTAGACCCAGGGATATTATGACAAAGGAAGCAATTTTAAATGCGCTTTCGGTGGATATGGCGCTTGGATGTTCCACGAATTCCATGCTTCATCTGCCTGCAATTGCACATGAGGTGGGATTTGACTTTGATATCGCGTTTGCCAATGAGATCAGTGAAAAAACACCGAACTTATGTCATCTTGCACCTGCTGGTCCTACTTATATGGAGGATCTGAACGAAGCGGGCGGTGTCTATGCTGTAATGAAAGAACTTTCCGATGCAGGTCTTCTGCATACAGGATGCATGACCGTGACAGGAAAGACGGTGGGCGAGAATATAAAGGATGCAGTCAACAAAAATCCCGAGGTCATCAGACCTCTTGATGATCCATATTCGGCAACAGGAGGTCTTGCCGTGCTGAAAGGGAATCTTGCGCCTGACGGCAGTGTTGTAAAGCGCTCGGCAGTAGTGCCGGAAATGATGGTACATGAAGGTCCGGCAAGGGTATTTGACTGTGAAGAAGATGCTATCGAGGCAATCAAAGGCGGAAAGATCGTGGCGGGAGATGTGGTAGTGATCCGCTATGAAGGACCGAAAGGCGGACCTGGTATGCGCGAGATGTTAAACCCTACCTCAGCAATTGCCGGCATGGGACTTGGATCAAGCGTAGCGCTGATTACAGATGGACGTTTTTCAGGTGCATCCCGCGGCGCGTCCATAGGGCATGTATCGCCAGAGGCGGCAGTAGGAGGTCCCATTGCGCTTGTGGAAGAGGGAGATCTTATCAGTATTGATATCCCTGCAATGAAGCTGGATGTAAAGGTTTCCGAGGAGGAAATGGCGGCAAGGGCAGCCAAATGGCAGCCAAGGGAGCCGAAAGTCACCACAGGCTATCTGGCAAGATACAGGGAGATGGTAACGAGTGGAAACAGAGGAGCAATTCTGGAAATTCCCAGAAAATAACGGCAGATTGGGAGGAATGGATAAATGCAGTTGACAGGTGCAGAAATCGTAGTGGAATGCTTGAAGGAACAGGGAGTCGATACTGTTTTCGGTTATCCTGGGGGCACTATTTTAAATGTATATGATGCATTATATAAGCACAGCGAAGAAATCAAACATATTTTAACGTCTCATGAACAAGGCGCAGCACATGCGGCGGACGGTTATGCCCGTGCCACCGGAAAAGTGGGCGTGTGCCTTGCCACCAGTGGTCCTGGTGCAACGAACCTGGTTACAGGTATTGCCACCGCCTATATGGATTCCGTACCGGTGGTGGCGATTACCTGTAACGTGAACCTGCCGCTGCTTGGCAAAGATTCCTTTCAGGAGGTTGACATTGCCGGCGTGACTATGCCGATTACCAAGCACAGCTACATCGTAAAGGATATTGCGAAGCTTGCGGATACCATCAGGAAGGCTTTTACAATTGCAAAAGAGGGAAGACCAGGGCCGGTGCTTGTGGATATTACCAAGGATGTGACAGCGGCTGCGTTTGAATATGAAAAAAAGATACCAGAGGCGCTTAAGTCTTCATGTAAATACACACAAGAAGATATCCAGAAAGCAGTATCCTTGATGAAGGAGTCCAAAAGACCATTCCTTTATGTGGGAGGCGGTGCAGTGATTTCCGGCGCGTATGAGGAAGTCAGAAAGCTTTCAGCGCTTATGGATGCGCCTGTGTGTGACACGTTGATGGCAAAAGGCGTGATGGATGGGCATCATGAGAGATATACTGGCATGATTGGTATGCATGGAACGAAGGCATCTAATTTAGGGGTCAGTGAATGTGATCTGCTCGTTGCCTTAGGCGCAAGGTTTTCTGACCGCGTTGTGGGAAATGCAGCCATGTTTGCATCAAGAGCAAGGGTGCTCCATATTGATATTGATGCGGCTGAAATCAACAAAAATATCAAGACAGAGGCGTTTGTTGTGGGAGATCTCAAAGAGGTTCTTATGCAAATCAATCAAAAACTGCCTCAAATGGAACATAAAGAGTGGAATGCGCATATAAAAGAATTAAAAGAAAAATATCCGCTGAATTATGATGAGAGTGCTTTGTCATGTCCCTATATTATGGAGGAAATCGACAGAGTCACCAAGGGAGAAGCCGTTATCGTAACCGATGTAGGACAGCACCAGATGTGGGCGGCACAGTATTATAAATATACAGAACCGAGAACCTTTTTGTCCTCGGGGGGACTTGGTACCATGGGATATGGGCTTGGCGCCTGTATAGGTGCAAAAATGGGAAATCCCGATAAAATCTGTATAAATATTGCTGGAGACGGGTGTTTCCGTATGAATTTGAATGAACTGGCAACGGCTTCCAGATATCAGATTCCCATTATAGAGGTGGTTATCAACAATCATGTCCTTGGAATGGTAAGGCAGTGGCAGACATTGTTTTATGAGAAAAGATATTCCCAGACCGTGCTGGATGACGGTGTGGATTTCTGCATGGTGGCGAAGGGACTTGGCTGTGAAGCAATCCGTGTAACACGTAAGGAGGAGGTTGCAGAAGCACTTACAAAGGCAATTGGAATGAAAAAGCCTGTGCTGATCGAATGCGTGATTCCAAAGGATGATAAGGTATTTCCCATGGTTCCTGCGGGAGCTCCCATCAGTGAAGTGTTTGATGCAACGGATTTGGAAAAGAAGAAATGAGTAAAGCTGTTTTAAAAGGAAGTGTTATTGGCGGACTGATTATACTTTTATCGTTGATTGCCATGTATCTTGGACTGGTTTTTTATTATGACAGCGGTTTCAGCTACGGTACATGGATCAATGGGGTTGATTGTACAGGCAAAAGTGTCAATGAAGTGAACGAAGAACTTTTAAAACAATGTAAGTATACCGGACTTACCATCCTTGACAGCGATGGTAAGTCTTATGCTGTTTTAGCGGATGAAGTAAATCTTTCCGTGACTTTTGACGAACCGCTCCATTTATATCTGGAGGGGCAGAATCCTTATCTGTGGATAGATAATTTAATAGGTAATGCAGGAGGCAGAGAGATTTCGCCCGTAATTCGATATGACAGTAAGACCTATGAACAACTGATAGGCAGCTTTCCCTTTTTTCAGGGGAAAGCACCCAAGGATCGGACGGTCAGGATCATAAAGACGGACGGCGGTTATGCACTGGAAGACGAGAGAACCCATGTGCTCAATGAGGAAAAGACAAAAGAGATGATTCAAAATGCTTTTGAGAATTTTGAACCGGTTCTTGATCTGGAGGCGGCAGGGTGCTATGAGGACCTTCCCCTTGATGCTGAAATGAAAAAGACAATAATGCTTTGGGAAAAGCTGGCGGATTATCAGGACTGTGGAATCATTTATCAGTTTGGCGAGGAGACTGTTCCTATAGATGCAGGTGTTGTATGTGATTTCATTATGCTGGATGAAGCGGGAGCATTTGTTTTAGACCGTGACGGCAATTTGTGCACAGATGAAGAAAAGGTATATGAATTTGTTGACCATCTTGCCGACGAATACGACACAGTAGGCGCAACCCGCAGCTTTAAAGCTACCCGAGGGGAATTGGTGACGGTAAAGGGAGGCACCTATGGCAATAAGATAGACCGGGAGGCGGAAAAAGAATATCTTTTAAATGCCTTTCTTGACAAACGGCGTGAAGTGCATGAACCGCTCTATCTTCAGACGGCGGTATGCCAGGGACGGAACGATATCGGAGATACGTATATAGAAGTGGATATGACAAATCAGATGATGTATTACTATGAAGATGGGGAGCTAAAGATAGAAACCCCGGTGGTAACAGGAAACACAAGCCTTAGGAGGGGGACACCCGCGGGAACAAATTTTGTGTACAGTAAGGAAAGGGACAGAATTCTTCGCGGAGAAGATTATGCTTCTCCGGTGAAATACTGGATTCCAGTGAAAGGGGCGATCGGTATTCATGATGCTTCATGGCGCAGCAGATACGGCGGTGAAATCTACAAAACAAATGGCTCTCATGGCTGCATCAACACACCGTTAGACAAGGTGGCAGAGCTTTATGAGATGGTGGAAATTGGGACGCCCTGTGTCATGTTTTATTAAAATTGGTTGACGAACACGTAAAATGAGTTTAAAATGTGTTGCAGATGTTTTTTGCTATTAATTTATAGAAACCCCATAAACAGGAGGAGATAAGAGTGTCCAGAGTGTATAACTTTTCAGCAGGTCCGGCAGTTTTACCTGAGGAAGTATTAAAAGAAGCTGCAGATGAGATGTTAGACTATAAAGGATCAGGAATGTCGGTAATGGAGATGAGCCATCGTTCTAAGGTGTACGATACCATCATCAAAGAAGCGGAAGCTGATCTGCGTGAATTGATGAATATTCCTGATAATTATAAGGTTTTGTTCTTGCAGGGAGGAACCAGCCAGCAGTTTGCAATGATTCCCATGAACTTAATGAAAAACCGCAAGGCTGCTTACATTGTGACCGGTCAGTGGGCAAAGAAGGCTTATCAGGAAGCTAAGATATACGGTGATGCAGTGGAAGTTGCCTCTTCAGCAGATAAAACTTTTTCTTATATTCCGGATTGTTCAGATCTTCCCATTCCTGAAGATGCTGATTATGTATACATATGTGAAAATAACACGATTTATGGAACGAAATTCAAGACGCTCCCTAATACAAAGGGACATGTGCTTGTTTCAGACGTTTCATCTTGTTTCCTTTCAGAACCTGTGGACGTATCTAAATATGGCGTTATCTATGGCGGTGTACAGAAGAATGTGGGACCTGCCGGTGTCGTGATCGTTATTATCCGGGAGGATTTGATTACGGAAGATACGCTGCCTGGAACGCCTACGATGCTGAAATATAAAACCCACGCAGATGCAGATTCTCTGTACAATACGCCGCCTGCATATGGTATCTATATCTGCGGCAAGGTATTTAAGTGGCTTAAAAAAATGGGCGGTTTGTCTGCAATCAAAGAATATAATGAGAAAAAGGCAAAGGTTCTTTATGATTTTCTGGATCAGAGCAGCCTGTTTACAGGCACAGTGAGGAAAGAAGACAGATCCCTTATGAATGTTCCTTTCGTGACGGGAAGTGAAGAACTGGATGCTAAGTTCGTCAAGGAAGCAAAGGAAGCCGGCTTTGAAAACTTAAAAGGACACAGAACAGTGGGAGGTATGCGTGCAAGCATTTATAATGCAATGCCCATTGAAGGCGTTGAAAAGCTGGTTGACTTTATGAAGGAATTTGAAAAAAAGAATGGTTGAGAGCCACTTATAAGGAGAAAAATAAAATGTTTCAATACTATTGTTTAAATCCCATTGCAAAGGTGGGGCTTGATAAATTTACAGATGAGTTTGAAAAGACAGAAGATGTGAATGCGGCACAGGGAATCCTGGTCAGAAGCGCTGCCATGCATGACATGGAATTGTCGGAGGAACTTTTAGCAGTGGCAAGAGCCGGTGCCGGTGTCAATAACATTCCTCTGGATAAGTGCGCAGAAAAGGGAATTGTTGTATTCAATACGCCGGGAGCAAATGCAAACGGTGTCAAGGAACTGGTCATTGCAGGCATGCTCCTTGCATCTAGAGATATTGTAGGCGGTATCAACTGGGTAGAATCTGCAAAAGATGATGAAAATATTGCAAAAGCGACAGAAAAAGAAAAGAAACGCTTTGCAGGTACTGAGGTTCAGGATAAAAAGCTTGGCATCATAGGGCTTGGCGCAATCGGTGTCAAGGTTGCAAATGTTGCAAAGCATATGGGGATGGAAGTGTATGGATATGATCCTTATGTCTCCGTAGATGCTGCATGGAATTTGAGCAGGGACGTAAAGCATGTGCTTAATGTAGAAGATATTTATGAAAATTGTGATATTATCACGATTCATGTGCCGCTTTTGGATTCCACAAAAGGAATGATCAATAAAGAGTCTATTCAAAAGATGAAAGATGGTGTCATTCTTCTCAATTTTGCAAGAGATTTGCTTGTAAATGAAGAAGATGTGCTGGAAGGCATCAAAGCAGGAAAGGTGCGCAGATACGTATCTGATTTCCCTAACACTACAACGGTAGGACAGGAGGGCTGCATTGTAATCCCACATTTAGGCGCTTCTACAGAGGAATCGGAAGACAATTGTGCAAAGATGGCAGTCAAGGAAATGATGAATTATCTGAAAAACGGCAATATTGTTAACAGTGTAAACTATCCGAACTGCGACATGGGCATCTGTACACAGGCAGGACGTGTGGCGATTTTTCATAAGAACATAGCCAATATGATCACAAAGTTCACAGCATGTTTTGGTGATGAGGGCATCAATATTACGGATATGACGAACAAGTCAAAGGGTGAAGTGGCATATACAATGCTGGATATCGAAAAACCTGCTGATGATGAAATTATCAGTAAATTAAAGGCGATTAACGGTGTGTTCCGTGTAAGAGTCGTAAAATAATGGATTTGCGCTTAGCAAATTCTCCTTACTAAAAAAGTGTGCGTATAAACGCACACTTTTTAAAATTCTGTAAAATCTGTTAATCCTGCATCATTCAGATCTTCTTTGAGCGCCGCATTTTGTCTGGCGGAAACCATACTGGCAAGATCCATATATCGGATAAAGATATCCTCCAGCGAAGCGCCTTTTTCATCAGCGATTTCCTGCATGATGGGTTTTAGCTTGTCCAGCTGAAAAGAGATACGGGTCTTCTGCGGATCAATATCTCCAAGAACCTGCTCTGCATAAGCATCAATGCGGTTCAGCATGTCCTTATCTTCCTTCGCAAGGGAGTCATATCCTGCAGAGCGATTTGCTTTATCAAACATTTTTTCACATCCTTTATCATAAATTAATCATGCTATGATTGTAACACTTGATGCTTGTCTTGTATAGATATCTTTGTTAAAATAAAAGATATATAGCGGAAGAAATCCGCGGTCTGAATAATGGAGGAGAGGGAATGAACAATAAGCTATATAAATTGATGAATTGGCCGAGAATTGAAGGGATTATTTATTCAGAGGAGGATAGTCCACAGGAAATTTTAGGACCCCACGTTACAGGAAAGAATGTCCTGTTCCAGACCTTCTGGCCGGGAGCTGTTAAGGTCAGCATCCTTGTCAAAGATGATGGCAAGACATATGAGATGGAGCGGGTTGATGAATCTGGTTATTTTGCATATCTGCTTCCTGGTAAAATTCCGGATCAATATGAATATGAAGTGCAGTATGAGGAGGAAATCGTCATCCGCACGAAAGATCCCTACAGATATAAGACAGGTCTTACGAAGAGCGATATCGAAAAATTCAACGCAGGAATCCATTATTCCATCTATGAGAAACTTGGCGCGCATTTCATGGAAATAGACGGTGTTAAGGGAACCTTTTTTGCACTATGGGCGCCCAATGCAATCCGTGTCAGCGTGGTGGGAGATTTCAACCATTGGGACGGCAGAATCCACCAGATGCAGAAAAATCAGGAGGGTGGTGTATTTGAACTTTTCATACCGGATGTTATGCCGGGAGAATGTTATAAGTATGAATTGAAGGTAAGAGGCGGTTTGACTTACTTAAAAGCAGATCCTTATGCTTTTGGACAGCAGCTCCGCCCTGAGACAGCTTCCGTTATCAGGGATATATCTTATAATTGGAAAGACGCTAAATGGATGAAGGAAAGAGAAAAGTATCAGCAGGAAAACTCCCCCATCAGCGTGTATGAATTATATCTTGGCTCCTTTAAGAAGGACAGGGATACGGACGGCTACTTGAACTATAGAGATATAGCTCCTGAAATCATAAAATATATAAAGGAAATGGGATATACCCACGTGGAATTGATGCCGATCATGGAGCATCCACTGGATGCATCTTGGGGGTATCAGGTAATCGGATATTATGCACCTACGGCGAGATACGGAACGGCAGAGGATTTTATGTACTTTGTAGATTCCCTCCATCAGGCAGGAATCGGTGTGATTTTAGACTGGGTTCCGGCGCATTTCCCCAGAGATACTTACGGATTGGCACAGTTTGACGGTACATGCCTGTACGAGCATGCAGACCCCAGGCAGGGAGCACACCCCCATTGGGGCACTTTGATTTACAATTACGGAAGACCTCAGGTTTCTAATTATCTGATCGCAAATGCACTTTACTGGGTGGAAAAATACCATGTTGACGGCATTCGTATGGATGCAGTGGCATCCATGCTTTATCTGGATTACGGGAAGAGGGACGGTGAATGGATTGCCAATATTTATGGCGGTCATGAGAACCTTGAAGCGATCGAGATGCTCAGACATTTGAACTCCATCATGAAAAAACGCAATCCGGGAGTTCTCATGATTGCAGAGGAATCCACTGCATGGCCGAAGATTACAGGTGCGGTGGAAGATGATGGACTTGGCTTTGATTTGAAATGGAATATGGGATTTATGAATGATTTCTTATCTTATATCAGCAACGATCCTTATTTCAGGGCACATCATCATGATGAACTCACGTTCAGTATGATTTATGCTTATAGTGAAAACTTTATGTTGGTATATTCTCATGATGAAGTGGTTCACGGAAAAGCAACCATGATTGGAAAAATGCCAGGCGTTTTGGAAGACAAGTTTGCAAACCTGCGTATTGCCTATACGTACATGATGACCCATCCCGGAAAGAAGCTTTTGTTTATGGGTCAGGACATTGCAGAATTCCGTGAATTTGATGAGACGAGAGAAACAGAGTGGGCGCTTTTGCAGTATGATTCCCATAAGGGAATCAACAGGTTGATGAAAGATTTAAATGCTTTGTATAAAGAAAAACCGGCACTGCATGCACTTGACACCAAACCGGAAGGGTTTGAATGGATCAACTGCATCTCTCCCGAAAAATGTATGGTTTCCTTTATGAGAAAGGCAAAGAAAGAAGAGGACGTTCTGATTGTAGTAGTAAATTTTGCGAATGTAGAGCAGGAATTTACCATAGGCGTTCCGTTAGAGGGCAAATATAAAGAAATCTTAAATACAGACGCGAAGTGTTACGGCGGGCTTGGAAGAGTAAACGGAAGGGCAAAATACGTAGAGGAAGAAGAGGTTGACGGAAGGGCATTTTCCTTTAAAATGACCAGCGCGCCTTTATCTGCAAGTATTTTTGCGTATGTTCCTTACACTGAAAAGGAAAAACTTCAGATAGAAAAGAAAAAGGCAAAACTGGAAGCGCAGGCAAGAGCGGAAGAGGCACAAAAGGAAGCACAGGCGGCAAAAGAAGAAGCCGAACAGGCAATGGAGGAAGCAAGAGAAGCCGAAAGGCAGGCAAAGGAAGCCATGGAAAGAGCCAAAGAGGCTGAAAAGAGAGCTTTAGAAGAACTTAAGAAGGCGCAGGAGGAATTAAAAAGAGTGGAACAACTGCGCAAGGAAGAGGAGGAATTAAAGAAATCCGCTGAATCAAAAAAGAAAAAGTAAGGAGAATTCATCATGGGAACACAGGGGCTTGAGAAAGAAGTAAACACGGGCGTAATTGAGAAGTTTTTACAACAACTCCCGGAACAGATTTTTCACCTTGGGCTCAGAGTCGTTCTGGCGGCATTGGCATTCCTTATCGGTGTACAGTTAATTGGACTTTTAAGGCGCATCCTGAAAAAAACATTGATAAAAAGTCGTGTAGATGAAGGAGCTGTGCGCTTTATAGATTCCTTTGTAAAGTTTGGACTGTACTTTGTCTTGATTCTTATGATCGCGTCCGGGATGGGCGTGGATGCCGCCAGTATACTTGCAATCTTAGGTTCTGCGAGTGTGGCAGTGGGGCTTGCCATACAGGGAAGCTTAAGCAATTTTGCCGGAGGGGTACTGCTCTTAGTCTTAAAGCCTTTTGTGGCAGGCGATTACATCAAGGACGGGCTAGGAAACGAGGGTACGGTTGACGCTGTAGATATTTTCTATACACAAATCATCACGCCTGAAAACAAAGTGATCGTTTTGCCCAACGGCACACTGGCAAACGGAACCATAACCAACTACACCAAATGCAGCGAGCGCAGAATCGACATTCCAGTAGGAATCGCCTATGAGGAAGACATCCAAAAAGCCAGAGAAGTCATGGAGGCTGTAATCATAGAAATGCCTTCCGTCCTCAAGGAGAAGGAAATCAGAGTCTTTGTTGATTCCTTTGGGGAAAGCAGCGTAAACCTTAACGTAAGATGCTGGACCTCTCAGTCCGACTACTGGACTGCCAAATGGGAACTTACAGAGCAAATTAAATATGCAATGGATGAAGCAGGAATCAGAATCCCTTATCCACAGCTGGATATTCATATGGGCTCATCACGTAACCATTCGCGCGTCCTTTGACCACAAGAATACAAAAAACCTCTTGCAAAATATGGACTGTGACGTTATAATATCTTTTGTGATGCTACTGTGGCTCAGTTGGTAGAGCAGCTGATTCGTAATCAGCAGGTCAGGGGTTCAAGTCCCCTCAGTAGCTTAAAGCCGGCTTTATAAGCCGGCTTTTTTCTTGTAAAGATGTTCTATCCACTGAATACACTGGTATAATCCCATGGCAATCACGCATAGAATGATAATGGAAGTTATGACCATATTAAGCTGGAACACTTGGGAGCCATAAATAATTAGATAACCCAGTCCGCGTCTTGCAGCTAGGAATTCACCGATAATCACACCTACCAGTGCCAGACCGATATTCACCTTCATATTGCTTAAGATTATGGGAATGCAGGAAGGCAGGACGACTTTGTGAAAAGCATGAAAGCGATTTCCGCCCAGGGTGTAAATGAGTTTCAGCTTTTCATGGTCAACGTGTTTAAAGTCGGTATAGAGACTGATGATAGAACCGAAGATTGCAACGGAAATACCGGCTACGATGATCGTATTGATACCTGTGCCCAGCCAGACGATAAACAGCGGTGCAAGAGCAGATTTCGGAAGGCTGTTGAGCACTACCAGGTAAGGCTCTAAAATCTCTGAAAGTGTTTTGGAGTACCATAATAAAGTGGCAATCATAATAGAAATGATTGTAATCAGTAAAAAACTCAGCAAGGTTTCTAATAGCGTAATTCCAGTGTGTGTAAAAAAAGAACCGTCCATGATCATTTTGACAAAGAAGGAAACAACCATGCTGGGACTGCTGAAAAAAAAGGTGTCAATTAATCCGTATCTTCCTGATGTTTCCCAGATAATCAGAAAAAGAAGCAGGACGAGCAGCCGGAGAAATGTGACAATGTGATGGTGTCTGTGATGATTTTTGACATAAAGCTGCTGGGGAGAAAGTCTTTCTTTTTTTACTGCGGTATACTGGGAAGTTTTTTCAGTTTTCTTCGTGATATTCATCAGAAATCTCCTTCCATAATAAAGTAAATAATTCCTGAAATTCAGGAGCGCTTCTTGCAGCAAGGGGTGAACTCTCCTTCAGGGTAAGATGGACAGGAATTTCTTCTTTTATGGTGGCAGGGCGTCTCTTTAGGACAAGGATCCTGTCTGCAAGAGAAATCGCTTCCGATAAATCATGTGTGATCAATATGGCGGTGATGCCGGAAGCGCGGATGATATTTCCGATATCTGCGGATACCATGAGTCTGGTTTGATAGTCCAGTGCACTAAAAGGTTCATCTAAAAGAAGAAGTCCAGGTTCCATGACCATTGTTCTTATAAGTGCGGCGCGCTGTTTCATACCGCCGGACAATTCGCCGGGCTTTTTATCTTTAAACTTCAACAGCCCATAATCAGACAGCAGTTTTAATGCAAGCTCTTCTTTTTCCGGACTAAGTGTTTTGGTGATTTCCGGTCCTAAAAGAATGTTCTTCCAGATGGTCCGCCATTCCAGCAGATGATCCTGCTGGAGCATATATCCGATCCGCAAATGATCTGAATCATTTAAAACAACATTGCCGGACTCTGGTTTTAGGAGACCGGCAATGATGGAGAGCAGCGTGGATTTTCCACAGCCGCTAGGCCCTACGATTGCCAGAAATTCTCCTTTTTCAACCTGAAACGATATATGAGATAAAGCATTTGTCTCCCCATTTAAATTATGATAAGAGAAACAAATGTCTTCACATGCAAGAATAGGCTGATTCATAGTTCCTCCCTTTATTAATTACCTTCCTTATATTATATAAACTATGCGCTTTCGACATTTATGGTTCCTTTTGCAAGTTAAGATTGAAATGAGGGTTAAAATGTGATAGTATCAAATTCAGATTTAATATTGGAGGACGATTGTATGGCTCAGTTATGGGGAGGACGTTTTACCAAGGAGACGGATCGGATGGTTTATGAGTTCAATGCATCCATCACCTTTGACAAAAAACTCTTTGAACAGGATATAGAGGGAAGCATAGCCCATGTTGTTATGATGGAAAAGCAGGGAATCATCACCTGTGAAGAAAAGGACGCCATTGTGAAGGGGCTTACCGGCATACGCAGTGACGTTGAAACCGGAAACCTTTCCATTACCGATGAATATGAAGATATCCACAGTTTTGTGGAGGCAAACTTAATCGACAGGATTGGCGATGCAGGTAAGAAAATGCATACCGGCAGGAGCAGGAATGATCAGGTGGCGCTTGATATGAAACTCTATGTAAGGGCAGAAGTATTGCATGTCACAGAACATCTTAAAGATCTGCTTGAGACCCTGATGAATATTATGGAACAAAATCTGACGACCTATATGCCTGGATTTACCCATCTCCAAAAGGCACAGCCGACGACGCTGTCGCATCATATGGGCGCCTATTTTGAAATGTTCAAAAGAGATGTGCTGCGTCTTGGGGATATTTATAAGAGAATGAATTATTGTCCTTTAGGGGCAGGCGCTTTTGCGGGAACCACTTATTTGCTGGATCGGTCTTACACATCGGCGCTTATGGGATTTGAAGGTCCGACGCTCAACAGTATGGATTCTGTTGCCGACAGGGATTATGTGATTGAATTTTTATCGGCGCTATCCACCATTATGATGCATCTTAGCAGATTTTCGGAAGAAATTATCATCTGGAACTCCAATGAATACCGCTTTGTGGATATTGATGACAGCTTTTCAACGGGAAGCAGCATCATGCCGCAAAAAAAGAATCCTGATATTGCGGAACTTGTGAGAGGAAAAACGGGACGGGTTTATGGAGCGCTGATATCCATCCTTACCACTATGAAAGGGCTTCCGCTTGCATATAACAAGGATATGCAGGAGGACAAGGAAGTAACTTTTGACGCGATAGATACAGTCAAAAGCTGTCTTGTGCTTTTTAACGGGATGCTCTCTACAATGAAATTTAACGATAAGGTCATGGAAGAAAGCGCAATGAAAGGGTTTACCAATGCTACAGATGCAGCAGATTATCTGGTAAACAAGGGAGTCCCATTTAGGGATGCCCATGGTATCATCGGCAGACTGGTGCTATACTGTATAGATAAAAACAGCAGCATTGATGCGCTCAGTCTTGAGGAATTAAAATCAATCAGTCCGGTTTTTGAGGCAGATATCTATGATGCGGTCAGTTTAAAGACTTGTGTAGAAAAGAGACTGACTGTAGGTGCGCCGGGGCAGAAGGCAATGGAAGAGGTCATAAAGATCAACAAGGCTTTCCTGGCAGATATCTGGATCAAGGAAAATAAATGATAGGAAACATAAAGAGGAGATTGTAAACATGAGTGAAAAAATGAAAGTAGGTATTTTAGGCGGAACAGGTATGGTTGGGCAGAGATTTATAGCGCTGCTTGAGAATCATCCATGGTTTGAGGTGACTACCATTGCGGCAAGCGAACGGTCGGCAGGCAAAACATATGAAGAGGCTGTCGGCGGCAGATGGAAAATGACGACACCTATGCCGGAGGCGGTAAAGAATATCGTGGTCATGAATGTAAATGAAGTGGAAAAGGTAGCATCTGAAGTAGATTTTGTTTTCAGTGCAGTGGATATGACGAAGGAAGAAATCAAAAAAATCGAAGAGGCATATGCAAAGACAGAAACGCCTGTTGTATCCAACAACTCTGCTCATCGCTGGACGCCGGATGTTCCTATGGTCGTACCGGAAATCAATCCTGAGCATATGAAAGTGATTGACTTCCAGAGGAAAAGGCTGGGAACAACAAGAGGTTTTGTTGCTGTAAAGCCCAATTGCTCTATTCAAAGTTATGCCCCCGTTCTCACTGCATGGAAGGAATTTGAACCGTATGAAGTGGTTGCAACTACCTATCAGGCTATTTCAGGCGCGGGCAAGACATTTAAGGATTGGCCTGAAATGGTTGAAAACATTATTCCATATATTGGCGGCGAGGAAGAGAAGAGTGAAAAGGAACCGCTTCGGATCTGGGGCGAGATAAAGGATGGTGTTATTGTTCCGGCGGTTTCACCGGTGATTACCTGCCAGTGTATCAGAGTTCCCGTATTGAACGGACATACCGCTGCGGTATTTGTGAAATTCAAAAAGAAACCCACGAAAGAGCAGCTGATTGAAAAACTGGTTTCCTTCAAAGGACTTCCTCAGGAACTAAAACTTCCCAGCGCACCGAAGCAGTTTATCCAGTATATGGAAGAAGATAACAGACCTCAGGTAAAGCTGGATGTTGATTTTGAAAACGGAATGGGAATCAGTGTGGGACGGATACGCGAGGATGGCGTATATGATTGGAAATTTGTAGGGCTTTCCCACAACACGGTACGCGGTGCAGCAGGCGGTGCAGTTCTTTGTGCAGAACTTTTAAAGGCACAGGGATATATTACCAAAAAGTAAGTTGAATGGATTACCATCGTGCACGGATCCAATGGATTCGTGCACGAAGTCAAAAGAAGGAGCAGGTGTTTTATGGATGAACTGCGTTATCAGGTAGATCTGCTAAGTGCAATGAATCAAAGACTGAAAAATGATGAGAAAATGTATCGTTTAATCTGCGATACATCCAGCAATGCGTTTTTATATGTTAATTTTGTAGAAAATGATGTAAGGACGCTCGCCAACTGGGAGTTCTTTTTCCCAGAAGTGGAAATAAAGGATATGAAAGACCTGGCAAAGCTGTATTCCCAGGTGGAAGACAAATACGTACTGCCGCTTCGAGATCTCTTATTTCTTGAAAAGACGGAATTGAATGCAGACAGCGGAATCATCAAGCTGAAAGATGGCAGGACGTGGGTGGAATGTGAATCCGCCATTTTATACAATGAAGAAGGATATGCAACGGATAAGGTTATCCGTTTTAAAGATATATCTAAGTTTAAGAACCAAAATGAAGAATTAACCTATATGGCATATTATGATGTGCTTACGGGGCTTTATAACAGAAATTATTTTGTAAGGCTTTTGACAGATTATGTCCGCAAAGCAGAGGAAGAAAATGTCATCGTCGCGGTCATGTTCGTTGACATTGATGATTTCAGGAAAATTAATGACGGCTTGGGACTTATCGTGGGAGATGAGGTGGTACAGCAGTTCGGACAGTTTTTGTCATGCTTCCAGAGCGAAAATATTCTGGTGTCTCATTTCAATGCAGACATTTATTGTATTGCAATTTATAATCCCGGCGGCAACAGGAGTATAGAACATATTTATAAAGCAATACATGAGCGCGTTAAAACGCCATTCACCTTAAGTACCGGTCAAGAACTACTGATTTCTGCCAGTGCAGGTGTTGCAGAATATCCAGAAGCAGCAAAGACGACGCTGGATTTGATTAATTGCGCGGAAATCGTCATGTTCAAGGCAAAAAAGCTTGGCAAGGATATGATTCAGTATTTTGATGCACCTATTCTAAAAGAATTTCTGCAGAATGTCAGTATAGAAAATAAGCTGAAAGAAGCTGTCTTTAGTCAGAATTTTACGATGAATTTTCAACCGCAGTATTATATCCATGAAAAGAAAATGCGGGGAATGGAAGCGCTGATCAGGTGGCGTGATAATGATGGAAAGATGATAAGTCCATCGGTATTTATTCCAATCGCAGAAAAGAATGGTACGATCGTTCCAATGGGAATGTGGGTAATTGAAGAGAGCATCAAGACTTTTTCGGCATGGAAAAAGAAATATGACTGTAAAGCGATACTTTCACTCAATATTTCGGCGATTCAGTACATGCAGAATGAATTTGTCGATAATATTCTTGCCATCATTAAAAAATATGATTTAAATCCTGAGGAACTGGAACTTGAGATCACAGAAAGCGTTCTGATTGAGAATTTCAAGGAGATTACAGAAAAAATGACTATTCTGAGGGATTACGGCGTAAGAATTTCTCTGGATGATTTTGGGACAGGATATTCCTCACTTTCTTATTTAATGGGGCTTCCCATTGATACTTTGAAAATTGATAAAAGTTTTATAGATACCAGTATCACGGATGAAAACACCAAAGTAATCATGGAGTCTATCATTGTCATGGCTAAGAAGCTGGGATTTGAGACGATTGCAGAAGGTGTTGAGACGAAGGAGCAATTTGATTATCTTGAAGAGATTGGCTGTGAATGTATACAGGGATATCTGCTTGGAAAGCCAATGCCGAAGGAAGAAATGGAGCAGCTTTTAGTAAGTCAGGAAGGATAGACAGGCAGGAGAATCATAATGATTTTGGGGCGGACATCAGAACGAAACTATTTGAATACCTATTATGATCGTGACAAAAGTCAAATCATGGTGGTCTACGGAGAAAGGAATGTGGGCAAAACATTCCTGCTGCGTCAATTTGTCAAGGACAAGCCCTGTTTTTATTACAGAGCCAGATCTGCCTCCGAAAGGGAACAGCGGTATCAGTGGAGCAGCGAGCTTTGGAAGGAAGGAATAAAGATTGCAAAGTATCCTTCTTTTACAGAAATATTCAGTGCGATCCGACAGGGGCAGAACGGCAAAACGGTCATTATAATCGATGAATTTCAATATATTGTCAAGTCAGGCAGCACATTTATGAAAGAACTGGCAGACTTTGCATACAGCGCTCCGCAGGATACATCGGTCATGTTTCTTTTATGCAGTTCTTCTATTGGCTGGGTGGAAAATGATATGGTCACCAGAATCGGCGAGGCAGCGCATGGTCTGTCGGGCTTCCTGAAAGTGAAAGAACTTGATTTTGAATTGATGAGAGAATATTTTCCGGCTTTTTCCATGGAACAGAGTATTGAAGTGTTTGCTGTTCTAGGAGGAGTGCCAGGATTTTGGAAATGCTTTGATGACAGAATGAGCGTTAAAGAAAATATTTGTAAATGTATTTTGAATCAAGATGCTTTTTTATATGGGGAAGGACAGCGGATTGGCAAAGAAGAGCTGCGTGAAACAAGTGTATATAATACGATCCTGGCTTCTATAGCTGCCGGACACCATAAACTGAACGACTTATTTCAGCATACGGGATTTTCCAGAGCAAAAATAAGTGTATATATTAAAAATTTAATGGAACTTGAGTTGGTTGAAAAAGTTTTTTCATATGATACAGACGGGATGGCAAACGCGCAGAAGGGAATATATAGGATCAGCAATCATTTCGTTCATTTTTATTTTACTTATCTATATCCTCATCTGAGCAGTTTGGAACAAATGACACCGGGAGAGTTTTATAATAAATTTATCGAACCTTTTTTCAAAAGCTATGTGTCGGAATATTACAAGAAGGTCTGCCGGCAGTATATTGAAAAATGGAACAGGTGGGAGAGACTTCCCATAAAAGTGGACAGAATCGGCGAGTGGGTTGGCAAGCTGGGGACGATTGATATTCTTGCCCAGAGCGACGCAGGAGAAACGATCATCAGTATCTGTAATTGGGAAAATCCCGTAATGCGTTATGATGATTATGAGTGGCTTTTATTCTGTGCGGAAAAAGCCAAGATCCGGGCAGACTATATCTATTTATTTTCTGCGCGCAGCTTTGATGAACAGTTGAAACGGGAAGCAAAGGAAAAGCATAACCTTAGATTGATCAGTATGGAAGAGATGTAATGGGAAAAAGTATTTATATAGCTGAAAAACCAAGCGTGGCAAGAGAGTTTGCCAAGGCATTGCAGATCAACGCGAGCAACAAAGACGGATATATGGAATCTTCTGACGCTGTTATCACGTGGTGCGTGGGACATCTGGTAACTATGAGTTATCCAGAAGTTTATGATGAAAAATACAAAAGATGGTCGCTGGAAACCATTCCGTTTATACCTTCTGAATTTAAGTACGAAGTGATTGACAGCGTAAAAAAACAATTTGGTATCGTCAGCGGGCTTCTAAACCGTGAGGATGTGGAAACGATTTATGTCTGTACAGACTCTGGGAGAGAAGGGGAATATATCTATCGTCTTGTTGAACAGCAGGCCCATGTGAAAGGAAAAAAACGAAAGAGAGTCTGGATCGATTCACAGACGGAAGAAGAGATCTTAAGAGGAATCAGGGAAGCCAGGGATCTGTCAGAGTATGATAATCTCAGTGCCGCAGCATATCTGCGAGCAAAAGAAGATTATCTTATGGGAATTAACTTTTCCAGAGTATTGACATTAAAATATGGGAACTGCGTCAAATCGTATCTGAAAGCGGACAGGGCAGTTATCAGTGTAGGTCGGGTCATGACCTGTGTCCTAGGTATGGTGGTAAACAGAGAGCGTGAAATCAGGGAGTTTGTTAAAACTCCTTTTTATCGTGTGCTTGCAAAAGTATTCGTAAACGACAAAGCCTGCGAATGCGAGTGGAAGGCAGTAGAGAGCAGCAGATATTTTAATTCTCCGCTGCTATATAAAGAAAATGGCTTTAAGGAAGAAAAAGATGCACAGGCGCTGATTGAGTTCCTGATGGCACAGCCGCCTGTACAGGCGGTGGTGGAATCGATTGAGAAAAAGAAGGAAACGAAAAAACCGCCGCTACTATACAATCTGGCGGAATTGCAGAATGACTGTTCCAAATATTTTAAGATCAGTCCTGATGAAACTTTAAGAATCGTTCAGGAGTTATATGAAAAGAAAATGACCACCTATCCACGTACAGACGCAAGGGTGCTTTCTACTGCGGTATCCAAAGAAATCTACAAAAACATAAAGGGGCTTACCAATTTTGGAGTTGTCAGCCAAGCGGCAGTAAAGATTCTTGAAAGCGGCAGCTACAAAGCGATTGCAAAGACCCGGTATGTGAATGATAAGCAGATTACAGATCACTATGCCATTATTCCAACGGGACAGGGGCTTTCAAATCTGAATGCCATGAATCCCACTGCGGCAAATGTTTATGAATTGATTGCACGCAGATTTTTAAGCATCTTTTTTCCGCCGGCTGTCTATAGGAAGGTGTCGTTGGATGTATTGATTGGCGGAGAACATTTTTTTGCCGGCTTTAAAGTGCTTGAGGATGAGGGGTACTTGAAAGTGGCAGACACCACTTTTGGCAAAAAGAAGGAAAAAAAGAGCGAAGAAGATGAGGAAGAAGGCGCGGATCAGAGTTTCATAGAAGGGATTGCCCAGCTGAAAAAAGGGATGGCGCTTAAAGTCCAGGAAATGCAGATTAAGGAAGGCGAAACCTCCCCGCCCAAACGCTATAATTCGGGAACTATGATTCTGACAATGGAAAATGCAGGGCAATTTATTGAAGACGAGGAACTGCGCGCCCAAATCAAGGGAAGCGGCATCGGAACGTCTGCAACCCGTGCTGAAATCTTAAAAAAGCTCATAAATATTAATTATCTGGCGCTCAACAAAAAGACCCAGATCATAACACCAACTTTGATGGGAGAGATGATTTACGAAGTGGTGAACAATTCAATCCGTCCCCTTCTAGATCCTGCCCTGACGGCAAGCTGGGAAAAGGGACTTACCATGGTGGCGGAGGGAACCATTACGGAAGAGGAGTATATGAGAAAGCTGGATGACTTTGTATCCAGAAGAACCAATATTGTAAAGGGAATGAACAATCAATGGGCTTTGAATCAACAATTTCGCAAGGCTGCCGGAAATTATAAAAATGGAGGAAAATAATGGAACAATTTACAATCAAAAACTTATATAACCTAGAGGAAACAATAGCAGCGCCTTATTTTGAGGGAGCAGTATATCCATGGGAACTGCTTCCCAAAATCAGTAGTTTTATCGTGGAGCTGGGTAAGGATCTATCCAAGGAACGTTTTACGCAGGTGAAAGAAAACGTATGGGTTGCCATATCCGCAAAGGTGGCGCCCACTGCATTCATAAACGGTCCGGCGATCATTGATGAAGAGGCGGAGGTAAGGCACTGTGCTTTTATACGCGGAAATGCCATTGTGGGAAAGGGCGCTGTGGTAGGCAATTCTACAGAGCTTAAGAACGTCATATTGTTTAATAAGGTACAGGTTCCCCACTACAATTATGTAGGCGACAGCATCCTGGGATATAAAGCCCATATGGGGGCAGGCTCCATCACATCCAATGTTAAAAGCGACAAGACGCTGGTAGTTGTAAAAAACGGAGAAGAGCAGGTGGAGACCGGGCTTAAGAAATTTGGGGCGATGCTGGGTGATTACGTGGAAGTCGGATGCAACAGTGTCTTAAATCCGGGAACAATTATCGGCAGAAACTCCAACATTTACCCCACTAGTATGGTGCGTGGATGTATTCCGGCAAAAAGCATTTTCAAAAAGCAGGGGGAAATTGCTGGGAAGTATAACAGATAATGTAAAAAATCATCAAAAGTACTGGATTTTTTGCGTGATCTATGCGAAAATATAAGTTGTGATTATGACAAAATATTCACATACATTATCTACATATTGAAAGGAGTTTTCACATGATTTATTCAAAGGAAGTTGAAGAAATGTGTACAGTTGCACAGGGTGTTCATCATGGCTGTGCTCCTATCCCAGAAGAAGCAAAATGGGTTCAGGCTAAAAAAGTAGAAGACATTTCAGGATTGACACATGGTGTCGGCTGGTGTGCACCTCAGCAGGGCGCATGTAAACTGACCCTCAATGTCAAGGAGGGTATTATTCAGGAGGCGCTGGTTGAAACTATCGGATGTTCAGGAATGACACATTCCGCAGCTATGGCATCTGAAATCCTTCCCGGATTAACAGTTATGGAAGCGTTGAACACAGACCTTGTGTGCGATGCCATCAATACTGCTATGAGGGAATTATTCTTACAGATCGTTTACGGACGTTCCCAGAGCGCATTTTCAGAAGACGGACTTCCTATCGGTGCAGGTCTGGAAGACTTAGGCAAGGGGCTTAGAAGTCAGGTTGGTACAATGTATGGAACATTAAAGAAAGGACCCCGTTACCTTGAAATGGCTGAAGGATATGTTACAGGCATCGCACTTGATGCAGATAATGAAATCATTGGATATAAATTCGTTAACTTTGGTAAGATGACAGACTTCATGAAAAAAGGTGATGATCCGGCTACTGCATACGAAAAGGCATGCGGACAGTATGGTCGTGTAGATGATGCTGTTAAGATCATTGATCCAAGAAAAGAATAATTATAGGAGGAATGTAAAAATGGCATTATTTGAATCATATGAAAGAAGAATTGATACGATCAATTCCGTTTTAAATTCTTACGGCATTTCTTCTATTGAAGAAGCTGAAAAAATCACAAAAGATGCTGGACTTGACGTTTACGAGCAGGTAAAGAAGATCCAGCCCATCTGTTTTGAAAATGCCTGCTGGGCTTATACGGTAGGCGCTGCAATCGCCATCAAGAAAGGCTGCAGAAAGGCGGCAGATGCAGCAGCAGCAATCGGAGAAGGTCTTCAGGCTTTCTGTATTCCGGGTTCTGTAGCTGATACACGTAAGGTTGGTCTTGGACATGGTAACCTTGGCAAGATGCTCCTCGAAGAAGAGACAGAGTGCTTTGCATTTCTGGCAGGTCATGAGTCTTTCGCTGCTGCAGAAGGCGCAATCGGCATTGCTGAAAAGGCAAATAAGGTTCGTCAGAAACCGCTGCGCGTTATCTTAAACGGACTTGGCAAGGATGCCGCAAAGATCATTTCCAGAATCAATGGATTTACGTTTGTTGAGACAGAATATGATCCTTACACCAATACCGTAAAAGAACTTGAACGCAAGTCTTATTCCGAAGGACTCCGCGCAAAAGTTAACTGCTATGGTGCAAATTCCGTTCCTGAAGGCGTTGCAATCATGTGGAAAGAAAATGTAGACGTTTCTATCACAGGAAATTCTACCAACCCTACAAGATTCCAGCATCCTGTTGCAGGTACATATAAGAAAGAAAGAACAGAATCAGGCAAGAAGTATTTCTCAGTTGCATCAGGCGGCGGTACAGGACGTACCCTTCACCCTGACAATATGGCAGCTGGTCCTGCTTCCTATGGCTTTACAGATACCTTAGGACGTATGCACTCTGATGCACAGTTCGCAGGCTCTTCCTCCGTACCAGCTCACGTTGAAATGATGGGGCTGATCGGAATGGGTAACAACCCCATGGTTGGCGCTACTGTTGCAGTTGCAGTTTCCGTTGAGGAAGCCGCTAAGGAAGGCAAATTCTAAGAAAAGCCCGTATTTTGGGGGTTAATCAAGCCATGATGTGGTTTGGTTAGCCCTCTTTTTTTGTGGGCAAGACTCCTACAAGACACACACAAGACACACGCTACAAGACACACAAGACACATTTCCGCTTCATGGTATGTCAGGCGCTTTAGATACGGCAGAGTTTGCCAGGAGACAGCCAAATTTGTTCCAGTGCGAGTGTACTGGCGATGCCAGCCATAAATAGTATAAGTTTTTATTTTAAAATATTTTTGTGGAGGTGCTGTTTATGAGACGTGCAAATGGAACAGGTCATGTGTTTAAGATGAAAGGGAAAGCAAGGCGGAATCCTTGGCGTGTAAGAATTACTGTCGGGTGGGAGGTTGACGAGGTAACTGGAAAATCAAAGCAGATTGTTAAAACGCTTGGGTATTACCCATCAAGGCGTGAGGCGGAGTCTGCTCTGAATGAGTATCTTGACGACCCATATAATATCGGTAGTAAGGATATGACTTTTGAGGAGTTGTATCATGCGTGGTCAGAAAAGTATTTTACCACATTGTCAGGGGTATCGTCTGTCCGCACAGTTACGTCAGCGTACCGCTATATGCATATAATATATAAGATGAAGGTTCGCGACATACGTGTAAGGCATTTGGAAGAATGCATTCAGGATGCCTATGTCATATCAGACAGGGGTAAGGATAAGGGCGAGAAGAGGTATGCTGGTGCGTGTACCAAAGGGCGTATGAAGTCGGTGTTCAACCTGATGTTTGATTATGCGGTAAGGTATGATATCGTAAAGACAAATTATGCGAGGAATTTTGAGATAAGCAAAGAAATCAAAGACCAGAAGAGGAGGGAGAAAAAGGAAGTTACTATTTTTTCAAATGAAGAACTTGAACTTCTCTGGGAGAATGCAGATAAGTTTCCATTTGTGGATATGGTGCTGATAGGTATATATACAGGGTGGAGACCGCAGGAACTTTCCATCCTGAAGCTGAAAGATATCGATTTGGATAAGGATACTTTTTTTGGCGGTCTTAAGACAGATGCAGGGAGAAACAGGTATGTTCCAATACATCCGCTAATCAAAGGCTTGGTTTCCAAGAGGTATGTAGAAGCAGAAGAACTGGGGAGCGAGTACCTTTTTAATGATATAAATGGTCAGAGGGGTACTGTCATGACCTATGATAAGTACCGTAGCCGCTTCAATAAGATAATGGCACGTTTTGATATGAAGCACAGACCCCATGAGACCCGGCATACATTCTCTACGCTGGCAAAGGCATATGGTATGAAAGACAATATTAGGAAGATGATTATGGGGCATTCCCTTGATGATTTTACTGACCGAGTGTATACTCACCCGATGATGGAAGAACTGTGTCAGGAGATGGGTAAAATCGGGAAATGGTATCCATACGGGGAAACCCCTGAGTTTGAGATAGAAGATATAGATATATAAACAAATAGCGCAACATGGCTCTTTCATGGCGGATAACCTCTGCATACAGTATGATTTGTACTATATGCAGAGGTTTTTTGCCTAATTTTGTCATTTTAATTGAGTGATACCCCTGTGTATGATACAATTTTTTCATCAAATATATGGAGGTATTGCTTATGACGCAAGATGAAGCACGTGAGTTACTGGATAGTATGCTGTATCCTTCTAAAGAGGCTGCTAGAAATATTCATGCTAATAAAAAGTTGGAATCTGCAGATAATGAGAAGTTATTGCAGATAGTATCAGAGTTGGAAAAATTAAAAAACAGGTATGAAAATGGTGAAGATAATAAGGAAGAAATTGGAAAGTATTTGGATAGTGCATTGGCAGATATTGCGTGTATGATGATAAATTATGGTAAAGAGAGAGTGAATGTTGATAGTAAGAGTAAGACACCCCATAAGCAAGTTTTGCCTTTTTTGATTAAGCAGGTTTTATTTTATATTGCAGTTCTGTGTATTGATCTTTTTAATGTTAATCAAGAGAAAGTGTGGGAAGAGTTGAATAAAGAGTTAAAAGCTTTGAATTTTACTATATCCCGTAATTTTTTCAGCAGAATGCATACAACGCCGAGTCGGTATGTTGCTATGAAAAATTATAAACAGCCTGAGTTGCCGACAAATTATAAAGGGCAGAAGCGTGACGAGTTGGCAGTTGCCATTAAGAATCTTGTGTATCAGGCTGGGAAGTATGACATTTTCTGCGACATCTTTGGGGGAAGCGGAGCAGCATCTCTTGCGGTGGACAGGCGTAAAGAAGCAAAATATGAATATAATGAGTTGGATAAAATGACTCAGAATTTGTTTGCAGTTATCGAAGATGATAATAAGTATAAAGACTTGATACAAGGGCTAGAGAGGCTTCAGTTAGACTTAAGAGGCGGAGAAAAATGGATTAATTCTAATTTTAATTCGTATGTAAATAACCATGTCACATTAAAAGGGCAAAACAAAATAAGGGATAATGAACTTGAAATATTAGAACAGAGAAAGTGGACGTTTAGTATGTCAGGTGCTGAAAAGATAAAGGTCATGAAGCACTTTCATGATTCAATTAGTAATTTAGATGATGACTTTTCAGTTTCATGTGCTGGTAAATCGTATTCAAAGCATGAACTATTAAATAAAATATTTGTTGATTGTCAAAAACACCAAGCAGATGCTTTAAAAAATTTCTCAGATTATTTTCATTTAATAGCAGAACTTAGCAGCCATGAAACATTGAGTTATGATTTTTTGCTTTCCAGATATAATTTGAAAGTTCATAACAGCAGTTATGGAGTTTCCAATATTGGATTAAGTTATGTTATAAGCCAATATGAACAGTATAGGGCATATGAGTATTTTATTTATTTTGATTGTGTATTGAACGATTTAGATTTGTTGCCGCAATATGATATTACTTGTGCAATTGCTAAAGTATTCATGCAGTCATTTGCCTTTTATGGAGATGCTCAGTTAACTGAGATTTTGAGGATGTGTGCAGACAGTGACGAACAAAAGAATTCGTATGGCACTTTTCTTGAGTTTGTTAAAAAAGACTTTAGAAGTATTATTACAAAGATGCATGATACCATTAAAGGAACTATTTGTGATGACTCAGATTGCATCAAGGTTATTCAGAAATATGAGTATAAAAATGGGAATGGGAATGGAAACTATAAGAAGCCTATTTTTTATTCAGATTCTCCTTATATTGCTACGTCTGGTTATGATGTGAAGAATGCCAAGGGTGAGAAGTTTGGATTTACAGAAGGCAAGATGGAAGAATTAATTGAAGCTTTAAAAAATAGTGGAGACAGGTTTATTTTTTCATGCAGGGCAGTCAAAGGTTCTGAGAACGGAGCAAAAACAGATGAAGATTTGAAGAGGGGTAATTACGATATTTTTGGTGCTGTCTATATGAACTTTATCGATATTTTTCAGTATGAGGATGACGCCAATCGGCAAAATCTTTGGGTGCTGGCAATCATAAAGGATAGCGAAAAGAGAAAGTATTCCTTTGCCGACTTAATATCAGAGAACAGGATTGCTGAGATTATGATTACAAATTTTGAGATTCATGGTTTTTCAGATCCTGATTATCCTGATACAAGATTTGAAGTATATGAGTTTAGTCAGGTGCTGGGAGAGCTGATATCAAATGCTAATGTATAGTGAATGAAAAAAGTTTTTGCTTTTGTCGTTCACTATAAATAAAATTCCATAGCAGAAAGTGAAAGAACAATAATAAGTTAAGCAGGGGTTACAGCTAGATTAAGTTGTAACCCTTTCTTTTTTTCTCCCCATTCTCAGGGGTACTGCCTTTATCTATTCAGTCAGGTATACAGGAGTAAAGTTAAAATCCATAAGAGTATCCAGCCAATTCTTCCTACTACCATTAAGAAAAAACAGCAAAGGAGATAATGATTATGGTAACTGTAACAAGTTGGAGGATTGTTATTGAGAAGGGCGGTCTGCCTGTCATATACCAGTGGAACGACAGGTATTTCCATGACCAGAAGATGAACCCAAAGTCAGAGGATATCATTGTCACAGAAGATGGTATTGAGTATGAACATACTACACGCAGAGGTGAAGTTACGCATTATAAGTACCCATACAGTAACCTGTCTTACAGTGAGGCTCCCTCTCCCTTGTCTTTCCGAGAAAGTGTCGGAGGCGTGAAGGTACAGAGAAATATCCTGTCTTTTGTGTATGAGTTGGCTTCAGGGGTACTGTTCTCTGATGACTGCTATTCTTTTGTTAAGGACAGGAAGCCGCTGGATATTGCCACTTTATTGGCAGAATATGAGGAGTTCAGCAGCCAGCTTGGCGGCGTGGACTGGGAGAAGGCAGCCAGCCATATCAAATTAAAGAAAAAGGCGTGAGGTGAAGGAATGGGTGTTGAAGTTCTGATGACAAGCAGGGAAGTATGCCGATACTGCGGCTTCAGCAGGGCGGTACTTGACAGTCTGCAGAGGAAGAAGCTGTTAGTCCCGGCAAGATGCCTGCCGGGAAGTGGGAGGCGTCTATATCGTGAGAGCGAGGTAGTTTCATATATGGAAAGTTTAAAAACAGACCAAAGTCAGGAAGTTTAGGCTTGTCAGGGGTATCATGCCATCCTTAAAGGCATGATTCCGGCAGGATGTCATGGCAGGAGGGGCGAAGCCGTCAATGATATAAGATTAAAATTTTAAGGCAGATTCGTCTGACTAAAGTTCGCTAGGTATCTGTCAAACAGGAAAGGGATTTTGTGTGAGGGGTATCAAAGACAGCCTTTTGGCATAAGGCGTTAAAAACATAGCCGCACAGTCTGGGCATTTGAGGAAATGCTTTGATGAAAGTGCCAGAAGCAGTGGTGAAGAGGTACTGATTTTGGCTCAAACAGACCAAGTCTAGTATCAGTCAAATAAAGGCGTTGTTTATATATTAAGAATATCCAGCTTTTACCTTTAGAGGTATTGGCTGGATATTTTTGTGTTCAGGGGTACTCATGTTTTTAAAAGTATTATGAGGCTGGATATGTGTTTATGATTTAAATTTTCAACTGTCAATATGGGATTAATCTTACAAATTAAATATTGTTTGATGTTTTGGCAGTTAAAAAGTCGGTAGTTAGATTATTAATTTTGAGTCTGCGCTGGCGCAGACAGATAGTAAATATAAGGAGGGCATTTTTATGTCGAGTATGAGTTTTATGGATGTTTGTAAAGAGTTTGAGAAGCTGTTAGGGAAAGACTGGCAGGTTGATGAGTTATCACAAGATTTGTATTCAGGACTGACAGCGGAGCAAATACAAAGGTTGCTAGAATATAAGAGTTTACTATCGTCGGAAGGAAGACTGAAGGAGGGTAAGCTGGAAAGGTTTAAAACTGATATGCTGACAGAAAAACAAGTTGATATGATGATAAATATTTTGAAAGATAAAGGTATTGAGCCTGTTATAAGAGAGACTAATAAAGGCAGACTGGCTTTTTGTGTTGATGATGAGGTGGTGTTTGGAGTGGGGATTCTGCCGAATGGAAGTATATCATACACCATTTTTGACCGTAGTATTTATGATAAGTATTTTGCAGATGATGAAAATGCTACTTTTTGTTTTGTGTCAAGAACCAATAGTAATGATTATAAAGTCAGATGTTTTGTTGAGGGGTACAGGGATGGTATTGAATTACATCAGTTGGTGCTAATAGAAAAAGGAGTTAATTTGATAGGAAGCAATGTTGACCATAAGTCGTGTAATGCACAGCTTAATATTTCAGATATGCTTAGGAAAGCTAACAACAGCCAGAATAAGAGAAACAGCAAGTTTCTCGGCTATGGGTTAAAGAATAAGTTAAAAAAGGATTTGAAAGAGGGAGATTATAACAGGCATAAAGGGGATTGTGCAAGACAGGTGGAAGAGGAACAGAGGGAAGGCGGCGAGTTTGCGTATGATCCGCTGAACGACTTCTCTAATACTTGGTACGCCTTTGTTTTGCACAAAATGCTGAACAGGGGTACTGAGGAGGATTTGAAAGATTATAACAGGGATTTTATTTTCAATCATGATAAGGTTACCCAGATTTACTACGAGTCAATTTTGTAAGATGAGCCATAGAGGAGGCTGAAGTCATGAGTTTATTGCGCAGTTACAGCTTTGCAGAGAAGTTGACATAAGGGCATATTTACCCTTTGCCTATTCTTGGAGTATGGGGAACAGCATTGACTGTTCCCTTGAGGTGATCGAGGCGGCAAAGAGGGGAAAGATAGACCTTAATAAAGTAGAGGCGGTGGAGATGTCGGAGAAAAACAATACAGATGTAGCTTTTAATTTACAGGCGTATAACTGTGCAGTTCATAAGAACAGGGCGAAACTCTCGCATTCAGAGACAGGGAGGATGCTCCATATTTCAGAGGTTGACAGGGGTACTGTAGAACCCTATGGGGTGCCTGAGTCGGTGGTGACAGAATACGCAGGACAGGCTGACGAGTATGAGAAACTTGTGGACAGGTATGAATTCCAGTATGCGGTGTCAGTGATTAACGGCATTGAGAATATGCTTTTGACAGAGCACAGCATGAATTTCTGGTGTTGCATGCGTCAGGCTCTCAGGGGTATCCCAGGTGCTGTTGCCGCCATGAAGAGGCTGGTGCAGGAAGAACCTGATATTGGAGAACTGGTATGGATTATCCTGTCAAGCGGCATGGATGTAGCTGAACATATACAGCCAGTGGCGGTCTGAGGAGGAGGCAGTATGAAAGCATTTGACATAATCGAAAGCATGTCAAGCCCAAGTATGAGGCAGCTTGTATTTTTCTATGAACTGTGCAAAGCAGGGGTAGTGCGTTTTGATATGGGAAACCCTGCCCATGCGGAACTTTTAGACCAGATGCATGTGCTGATGCGGAAGGATATGGATAAGGCGGCATATTCAACGCTGGAGAAAACACAGAAGGAGGCAAGGCATAGGGCGTATGTGGCGATACTGTGCCAGATTGTGTCGCATATTATGCCGCTGAAGAGAAAAGGGATTATGGGTGCCAGTTGACAAAGGGCGCATTTATGACCGCAGTCAGGGGTACTCCCCAAAATCTGCAGAAAACAGAGGACAAATATCAATATATTTTACGGTGGTTGTTTATAAAGCTGTTTGTTTTTTTGCTGGGAGGTGGTCTTGTGTGGCAGAAGAAAAGAAATACTTAAAGATTGGAGAGGCGGCGGCTATGATTGGCTGTTCCAAACAGACTCTGCGTAATTATCAGTTGAGAGGTCTGTTAGTGCCTGAAGTTATTTTAGAGTCTGGGCAGAGGAGGTATTCTCCAGCCCAGATTGAGAAGTTTATCAGGGAGCAGATGGAGGTAAAGGCATGAGGCTTAAGAAGGGGTACATAAGAACGCTGGCTTTTACGCTTGCGGCTTACAGGCATTGATGCTGATGCTGAGTCGGTTTGGTGTTATCTTTAATACGCTGAAATGACAAAGATTCATATTTTCCAGAGATGTTTTCTCATGGGTGGCGGTTGTTCCGCTTTTGCGGAACACTACAGATTTAAAGAATTGATCTTCATGACTTAGGCGGCAGTTTCCTGTTGAGTTAACTGCCGCCCTTCCTCAATTACCGGTTTGGCGGTGCAGATTTTTGACTTGTGCAAAGGTGGCAAGTATGGTAAAATAATCTTCGGGATTTCAAGAGGATAAAGGTGTACCACCTGACACTGTTGGCGCAGCGTCAGGCAAGGTTGGTAATCACGCTACCACACAATACAGACGAAGTCTGCGATACACGCAAAAATAATTATAACCCACAGAGGGTAAAATTACAATAATTTTTGTCAGTGTCTGTGCAGATGAAGCCTAAGCCTTAAGATATATTGAGGTGTAGAAGTGTGGACGCATACTGCTACACCTCTCTTGATTTCTCACTTGGGTGCATTAGTGGCGGAGAAATCCGCCGCTAAGGTACTCTGTGTGGGAAGTCGGAGTTTGAAAGAACTGCGATTAGCTGGTTGTGCCATCGTAGTTCTTTTTTTGTTACTCCCCAATAATAAAGATGAAAGGTTGGAGAACGTATGAAGAAAAAAATGATTTGTGGTTTGGCATTTCTTTCCATGAGCGCATTGCTTACGGGATGCCATATGAAACATGAGTGGGTGGAGGCAACCTGTGTAGAGCCGAGAACCTGTAGCGTAGGCGGAGAAACGGAAGGGGAACCGCTTGGGCATACATGGGCAGAGGCGACCTGTACGGAGCCAAGAACCTGTAGTGTGTGCAGAGAGACAGAAGGGGAGGCTTTAGACCATGAGTGGGTGGAAGCGACCTATGATGCCCCCAAGACCTGCTCTGTATGTAGTCTGACGGAAGGGGAGTCGTTGCCAAAACCTTACTTTTTGGAAGAAGGGATTGTCTGTGAAGAATTGAGAGATTTTGAACTGCCGATAAATATGAGTTTTATAGAAAATAATGAATTGGTGGAGATAGACGACGGCGCATGGCTGGAATATGATAATGCACGTTATACGTTTGGAGAAATCACAAGTGAACCTGCTCAGCAGGAGGGGTATCTTACAGTTACTATTCCATATGAGATAAGTTTTTCTTATGACGTGTGCTGTTATAGCTATTATTATGATCTTCCGGAGGCGGTGAGAAGGCAACGGAATATACTTGATGTATGTGACTACTATACAGGAAGTTATATGCATATAAACAGTGATTCAGAGACTTATAGAGAGTTTGAATGGGAAGGAAATGCTTATTCTATAAATGTTTTGCATAGCAGTTCAGAAAACGGAGAAGCACTTGAATGGATAACCGAGGGAAATATTGATCGTTTACCTTTTTGGGCGGTTGTAAGTGAGGTTTTGACCATTACTATCCCAGAGGGGTATGATGGGGCAGTTTTATATATAAGGAGAGATAAACCAGATATCATATTGGAGACAGAACAGGGTGGCGGAGATGCAGGTGATGGAGATTTAGTCGGCAAATGTGTATGTGATGAGGATAGTCCTGAAGCCTTCATGTTTTTCCGCTTGTCTGATATTATCCAGTAATAGATATAATACGCAGCTTATTTCAAGTTTGAGATTGGAGTAGGGATCAGCGTATGGCAGCTCCGTCGGTGGAAAGTAAGCTGTTAGCTGATGCGGTTAAAATTTTTAATCCTATATTGCTATATACCCCCAAAGCCATTGGCACAAAAACGCCAGTGGCTTTTTTATCGCCAATGAACAAAATACCCCTCAATCTGCCCAGCACTTTTTGTGCATACCCGATGAACTTAAAAAAATGACTTGCAAATTCCCCCAATCGGAGTGATGAATAGCATCAACCAAAAACCAAGCCGCCTGTCATCCTGTGAGCGGCGGCTTCTACAGAAAAGGAGGAAATTTTTATGATGCAGGTATTAACGCCAAGAGGGGTACTGCGTGAAGTTCAGAAGGCTGTGCCCATTTGTGAAACAAGGATTGATTTCAATGGCAGGAACAAAAAGTTTCTTGAGGTGGCAAAGGATATGGAGGTCAGCCCGACAGCCATCGGTCTGGTGTTCAGGAATTACCAAAATAATATCTGTTTTCCGCCGTATGAGAACGAGTTGTTCATTGGAAACCTTAAGACGGAGGAAGTGAAGAAAATCCAGCAGAAACTATTGTCAGAGGGGTACTATGATTTCAGCCGCCTGTCTTACCAGAAAGCGAAGATATTTGAAAAGACAGTCTTTGACAGCGGCAGGACATCCCCTTATACAAGCGATTTTACATCAGGCATCATGTCGCTTGAGGCTATTGGCATCCGCACAATAAGCCCGTCAGATATCTTCAGTGGCTCTTGTGTCGGCGTTATGGAGGCTGATTTTGGCAGCGTATGTAATGAGTATGACGGGGAGGGTGAAGATGAACAGGAGTAGCCTTCAGGTAGGTATCAACAAGCTGAAAAAATGGTGGGACTCAGACGAGAAGGTGCTTGGGTGTACCCTGCCTTTCCAGAGGCATGCAGGGGTATGGAGTGCCTATACAAAGAGCAGCCTTATCTGGAGCATGCTGGCAGACAGCTACATACCGCCCCTTGTCCTGCTTAAGGACAAGGTGGGCGGTGATACGAAGGGAAAGGAGGCTTTTTCCTATGAGATTCTGGACGGCCAGCAGAGGCTTACGAATATCTTCAGCTTTATTGATGACGGGTGGGCTTTGCACAGCGCAACGCCCGTTGTCACAGTTGACGGCTTTGAGTATGAGATAGCCGGGAGGAAGTTTTCAGAACTGGAGGAGGAACTCCAGAATGCCGTCATCCAGTACAGGTTCTCTGTGCAGTGCCTTGAGAACTATACGATGGAGGAAGCCGAGTCGCTGTTCTTCAATATCAACTCAGGGGTAAGCCTTTCACCGATACAGAAGTCAAAGTCAAGGCTGGGTACAGAACTGATCAGGTTCTTTACAGGGCTGTTAGGGGGCGCTTTCTTCAGCCAGGCGGTGAACATGACCGAGGCACAGGCGAAGCGTGAGGATGACCTGCTGATGCTCCTGCAGTCTGCCATGCTGTTGGACAACAGGCATGAGGGTACAGAATACAAGTTCATATCGGCGGCACACTGTCTTTCGTATGCCGAGTCCATCAGGGGTACTTACAATAAGGACAAGCAGGGGATGTTGTCGGAGGTGGTTGCCTACCTTGACAGGGCGTTTGCGTTCAAGAATAAGTTCCTCAGCAAGAATAACGTGCCGATTGTAGTTGTCATGGCAAAGGTTGCCCTTGAGAATGGTGTGGAAGAAAAGACGTTCAGCGGCTTCATCAACCTGTTTGCGAACAGTATTTATCCCTCTTATAAGGAGGCGAGCGGAAGCGGCAATGTCAAGGCGAAAAGCGTACAGATGAGGCTCAGGGTGATGTTCCTTGCGTTATGCAGACATTTTTGCTTAGATGCCGATGAAATAAAGGCACCGTTTGCGGACAGCATCCCATTGTATGAAGGTCTGCTTGAGGAGGATGGTCTGTTGCCTGTCAGGGGTACTCCTGCGGACGACGGCAGCGGCGAGCCGGAGGAGGCATCCGCTGGTGAGACGGAAAGCGGCGAGCCGGAGGAGACATCTGCCGATGCGTCAGAAAGCGGCGGCGAGCCTATTGACGGCGGAGAAGGGCAGCCTGATAAAGAAGAAGTGCCAGAGGGGGAAGAAAACCCTGAGGTATCTGCGGAATCCCCAAGTTCTGCCGCTGAAGGCGCAGAGGGTGCTGAAAATGCCACTGAAGGCGAATCAGGCGGTGAAGGTTCTCCGTATGGGGAGGTGCCGGATGGCGGAGAAGGATAAGTTTATCGAGGCATATTTCCTGCGTGTCTGTGAGGAGAGCGGCATACCTTATCAGGGGTATGCCAGCCCTGCCGCCAATACCCTTGAGGCGGAGCAGAGGTATGTAAATTATGGGAGGGGAGGCGGTTTGATACAGGCAGTGCATCTGGGCAGTGAACTGGTGGTGATATGCAATGACGAGGGCAGACTGCTTGGATTCCCCCTGAACAGGGCATGGCTGGATGAGTCTGGCGAGGTTCTTGATATATTTGCCGGCAATATTATGGTGGTGCGCCATAAGGGGGACGAGTTTGCCAGTATCCATGCAGACGATATCCCTTATATTGAAAAACATCTGGTTCCAGTCTGTCCAGTGGGGGACGGTAAGGCAGTGCGTATCCCTGCCGATAAACTGCCTGAGTGGAAAGGGGGGACTGATGAGCGTTCCGATCGATAAGAAAGCATATTTTTCCATGAGGTATCCACATGGGACTGTGGTGGAACTGACAGAGCCTGTTGAGGATGAATATACCCCCAAGCCAGCCGGGGCAAGGTTCAAGGTTGATTTTATTGATGACCAGCTCCAGATGCATGGCTCATGGATGCCGCCGGAGGGAGGCTCGATGGCACTGGTCATCGGGGTGGATAAATTTAAGGTAGTCATGTGAAGCTGTCTGTTGTACAGAGACCGCCAGATAGGGCTGGCGGTTTCTGTCAGCCCTGAAAGGTCGATAAACGCCTGTTTTATGGCGTATCCCCGTTGCCGGTTCGGGAGGCTCCCATACCGCCCCATACAGCCCTTTTGGGGCGTTCATGGCTCTCACCTCAAGGGCTGTCCTAAAACCGGAAACAGGGGCAACACAGGGCGTGACAGGGGCAATCCTTTCAGGGGTACTGGCTCTGCCAAGCCGCCCTGCCCTGAATGCCTGTCTGTGGCGGCAGGATACGACGTCTGCCAGTTTTTATACGACACTGCCGTCTAAGCTATAAGAAAGTGCCATAAGGTTATGGATAATAAAAGCAGTATATTAGATTATTTTTTTAAAACAAGAATGAGATGGAGGAAGTTGTTTAGTAAGTTATCCTACTACGCATAATAGGTGATAATAAGATAATTAATAATAAAATAATTAATAATAAGATGATTAAGATGGTGATAAACAAGATGGTTAAGAGAAAGGCGTCAGATGAAGGTAACACTGCAATGTTTTCAGTTGATAATTTAATAAGCTGTCTGTACATTCAGACATAAAATACAAGACAGCCGTCAAATACAAGACGCCATCAAAGCCATTTCGCCCAACGGGATATTCTGCCCTTTTGGCAGTCAGGCGTTAAGCTAGATGGCGGCAGGGCATCAGGAGGCGGTGATATAGGAGAGATATTCAGGTGTTGATGGTGTGACGCACTGGTACAGACATCACAGGCAGTCCGCCATATAGTGGTGACGCACTGGTGCAGACATCGCAGCCATACAGGCATACCGCCGAATACCGGCGAGAAGGAGGAAGGAAATGTTTGAGACAGGAAAGGTAAAGGAGTTTTTTGGTCTTTGTTGCCCCTATTATTACATTGGAGAGCAGGATGTGGCTAAGGATGAGGAGATTAAGAGGTATTACAGTCTGGCTCTTGAAGATATTGAGGGGTACTTAACCGCCCTGCTGGAGGAAGAGTTGGAGGGAGGCAGGTACACAGGCGCAGGGGTATCGCTGGTTTTACCGCTGGGGAATATGGATATCCATGTAGGCAGTGTGCCGATACGGGTAGTGGAGGGCGTTGAGCCAGATTATATCTATACCCCCATCGGGAGGCTGGACATGCATACATACAGGGCAGTCATGAAAGACGATGATAATCCAGTGAGGTTTTTTTATACAAAACTGGCAATAGCCTTATTGAATATGCGGGATACAGTGTTTGTGGATGGGCCGATTGAATTGTCTGGGAAACTGCTGGAATGTGGGGAAATCCTCAGTCAGGAGTGGTTAAGGAAGTATGAGGGGTATCATGTAAATGACCCTTTAGGTCTGTACAGGTATGACAGTGTCTGGCTACAGTTGGAGAAGTTCTTTGAAGAGGGAAGGGTTTAGTCGGCATACAGCCGGAGAAGTCAGCCAAGCCAAAGTGAGGGGTACTAATCCCTCAACCAACACAGCCAAGCCAGCCCAAGGTATGTGAGGGGTACTGATTTCTCCGAAGCAGTCAAAAGCAAGCTAAAGTGAGCGGTATCAAATCCCTCAGTGTAGTTAAATGGCAAGCCCAAAACAGAAAGGTTTTCAAAATATGTGAGGGGTACTAAGAATCTCCCAATCAATGTAGTTAAAGCCTGCAAGACAGTGGAAGTGGAATCCCAAGACAATTAAGCAATCTCAAAGCAGCCAAGGTAAGTCAGGGGTACTAAGAACCAGCCGGATATTGAGGCTGGCTCTTTTCCTGTCAGGGGTATCCGGCAGACCGCCAGTTCGTGGATAAGGGCTGGCTTTTTCTTTTAGATTCTGTATTTTTTGGTATAAGGTGACTTGACATTATTGAGATAAGAGTTACCATAACAGCACCAAAACAGGAAGGGGTCTAAAGGTATGAAGCTGGCAAAAGTATTTAAAGAGCATGCAGGGCAGGTCGTGGTTCTCCAGCCCCTCATGAGGGACGCCGCCACAAACAGGCCGTTAGCCTATAAGGTACTGAGGGCGTGTACCTGCATGACGGAGGCAGTCAAGGCGCAGTGGTACTGCCTAGCCGAGGGCTTCGAAGGGGTATTCATTTACCCATGCGCAGAGGACGCCGCCCTTGCGCCGGAGGATGCGGCAAGGATGTTCAGGGTTTTGTATGGAAGGGAGTGAGTGGCTGTGGCTATTAAAGAAATTACAGTTGACAAGGATGCAAAGAGGCTGTTCAAAGTAGTAGGGGAGTACAACCTCAGCATGGAGCAGAAAAAAGAGATTGAAGGGATCGTGAAGGACATCAAAAGCGATGCCGCAAGGAACGCAGCCGCAATCATGATGTGCGACCTTTACGATTTGGATGGGGAAAGCCTGAAAGGCGATATGGCGAAGGTAGTCCTGCTTGACAGCAATAAGGATGTCAGGGCGGAACCGTCAGAAAGGATAAGGCTCCTGCAGATATTATGGTGGATTGTAACCACCTATTTTGAGGGCGATGACGGTATGGCGTTGAAGAAGTGCATGGAGTTGTGCAGCCATCCAAGGAGGCGTAGAGGGGTACTTACCCCCTAGGGCTGGCAAAAATAAGAAAGGCAGTATAATAGTATGGCAGATTTAGGTGCATTGGCGGAATTTTTTGGGAGACTATCCTGTTTACGTGGCATTATAAAGCGGCGGATAATCTCTGCGGTATCATAAGGGGGTCTGATGATACAGAGGCGGTGCGTGATGAAGTGCTGACTGAATTGTGCCGTATAACATCCTGTGTTTACAGGGAGGCATATTCCAAAATATTATGCAGACTGTACGGGGATGATTATGAGGGGTATCAGGGCTTGTTTTGGAAGGCAGGCTCTGATATTTTTTTGCATCTTATTCCTGCAAAGTTTAGTCCAATAGGCGTAATAGAGGTTATCCTGCTTTTTCTCAAGCGCATTTCAAGGTATAGCGGAAGGCGGTGCATCTAACGTGCCGAGACGGGTTTTCCATCAGATGCCGCCCGTTCCTGACATCCCTCTGAACCATACGATGTGATGAGGCTTATGGCATCAGTCAGGGGTAAGAGTTTTTCCCTGAGAAATCTGCCGCATTTCCCATATCATAAAAGTGTTTCTGACGGGCATGGAAGAAAGCTGGTTAAGAAAGCAGTGAGATGGCAGAACCACCAAGGGAGCCTGTGGTTTTTTGTGCAGTTTAGCCACTTCCCATGCCCTGTTACCAGAGTTATAATCACAGACCACCGGAGACGGCGTAAGGTACTTGGAAAGCCAGCGGGGATATTTATAGTGCCGCTTCAGGACGGAGGGAAGTTTGAGGTAAGATGCCGCAGCGTATGAAAGGAGGGGTATCCATTTATGGAGAAAGAATTTGACCATTATGACGTGCTGAAGTGGGAGTTGTTTGAGAAGCTGTTCCCTAAAATGATTTATGACGGGGATGAAAAAAGCTGTACAGACTTCTTCAACAGCCTGCGTGAAGAGCCACAGGCTCTGACATATGCAATGTTTGAATCCATGTGCAGTGATGATAAAGCGGAATGCCCTTATAAAGCTGAAGATTTTCAGGCAGAAGTCCTCAGCAGGGGCAATATCGGCATGGTGAAGATCCAGCCGCCGCAGGGGAGTCAGAATGTCAGCAGTATCTTAAGGGCATATGTGGTGTTTTCCGGCAAAGAAGGAGGCATCCCTGTGAGGCTGTATTTTTTTGTAAAGCGGTTCATAGAAGGTCAGGTCTTTATTATGTATGTCAACCGGCAGTATGAAATCCTCAAGGTGGAGGAAATTACAGACTACATGGACGATATTGAGCGCGAGCATTATGGTATTGTGAAAAGCTATGCATGCATTGTCTATGACATGATGGCGGAACAGGAGACGGCAGAAAGGCAGTGGAGCAGGGACTGGAGTACTTTTGACTGGGATTCTGTCAGGAAAAGCCTTGGTGACAGGGGTACTGATATTGGTCTTACAAGGGACGAGTGTCTGGAGTTCCTTGACTGGTATGCATTAAACAATCCAGGTGACTATGCAAGGAAGTCAGTATATATCATCTTAAGGGAAATGGGGCTAAACGAGAAGCATGCCGCATACCTGTCAGGGCATCTGGATATGCTGGAGGCTCTGCTGTTGCTGGCAGACGGGGACTGAGACATTAAGAAGGCAGCGGAGAAGGCGGCACTGCAGGGCTGTCAGGGGTATCCTGAAGGCTTCCGCACTGCCAGCCCGAAGCCGCATGACAAAGGAGAGGTATGGTGGAGAAAGATTTTTTTGATGAGATACAGCCGAGTCTATTAGACAGGCTTGGGAGGGTTTACAGCAGTGACAGTGGATACCTTGAGTCTGTGAGCATGGAGACAGAAGCCTTCCGCCATCTGGAGGAAAGTTTTACAGAAAGCCAGCTTGAGATGATAAAGGGCTACAGAGACGCCATATACAGGACTGGCGGCGTATGTGAGTTACTGGCGTACCGTCAGGGCATGAGGGATTTAGCCGCCATCCTTGGCATAGGGGATAAGGTGCAGGATAAACAGGAAGAGATGGCTGTCTGTGGAGAAACATAAGAAAAAGTGTATTGAGATAACATAAAAACCGGCAGAAGGCAGTCAGGCATGGTTCAGGGGTATCTTAAGACTTCGCATAGTATCAGATGTGCGGAGCCTTTTTTATATGCAAATATGTTCTTTAAGCCGCCGTTTCATTGATAAAGGCATTTCCTGCCCTGCCTGATATATCCTGCGTTTTCAGTGTGTGCGGTGATTTCATGTGTTCTGGTTTGATGGAATCCATTCTGATTTTGTCAGCAGTTGTTCTGATTTGTTAAAAGTTCAAGCCATGAGATAGGAGGCTTTGATTTGATGTATTCTGGCTTGATAGCATCTTTTCTGATTTTGTCAGCAGTTATTCTGATTTGTTAAAAGTTTAAGCTGTGAGATAGGGGATTTTGCTTTCATGCATTCTGGTTTGATTATATTTTTTCTGATTTTGTCGGCAGTTATTCTGCTTTGTCAGCAGTTTAAGCCGCAAGATAGGAGGTTTTGATTTCATCTGTTCTGGCTTGATGGCAGTTATTCTGATTTTGTTTACAGATGTTCTGCTTTGATTCCATTTATTCTGATTTTGTCTGCATCTGTTCTGACCTGTCTGAAGTTTTCGGCCGCAGATGGGCATTTTTATTATGATGTGTCCTGACTTGATTTCATCTTTTCTGATTTTATTCTGAGGTACTCTGTCCTGCTGGCATTTGTACAGCGAGATACAGTTTTTTGCCCTGAGTCTTTATTATCTGTGCGAAGATTTTCAGGTATGCAGAAGTATCATGGGAAGAGGACAGCCGGAGCGAGTTCCTGCTTTCGGCATTTATATAGAAATGATGCCTGTGGAGGCATAAGACTGCTGTGAGAAAAAGTATGGCAGGGAGGAGCATGGAGGGGTACTGGCTGATATTTGTCATGGCTTTCCTGATTAGCAGTGTAAGACGGCAAAGCATGGAGGGCTGAAAACCAAAGATATCCGGCGACATGCCTTTTAACCTGCCATCTGGGCAGAAGCCGCTGAGCCTGTCAGGAGGGCAGGAGTGTCTGCGGTTTCTGCCCGATGTGAGGGGGATTAGTCTGCGGCGCATGCAGCCAGAATGTAAAACGCTTTCAGGGCAGTTTCTGGACAGTTCATATGCTTATATATTTTTTGCTTTAAAGATTTTACATAGAAAATTTTGCGGATGAAAAATTCCTCCTGCTGGCGGCTTTTCCCAGCCCACGAAAAAATCTGTAAGCGGAGGGATGTAAAACCAAAAGGCGTTACCAGAAAAATGAAAAGGAGTGATATGCATGGCAGGACGCAGCTTTATTTCAGATTTAAAGTATATTGAGTCGGCAGTCCGCAGGGGCGAGGTGTCCGAGCGTGGCGGATATGTTTTCAGGAGGCTGACGGGGTTCATTGAGTCAGGCTCTTTTACCAAGTCGAAAAATATGAAGTTTTTATGCCGGTACTGGAGCAGCAGCTATGGCGAACTTGGCAGGATATGGGCAAGCCAGGGGTACAGGGAGAAAAGCCAGGAGACTTTTCGTGTCCAGATGTCTAATCTGGGCAAGATGCTCTGTTCCCTGTTCCCCACGTTCAGCAGGGAGTTGTTTGTCTCAGGGACAGTCTTGGAGAAAGATGAGGCTGATTTCGCCGCAATCGAGACTGCCATTGATGCACTGCAGGGCTGTATGGGGCTTCCAGAGGAAGTGTTCATTGCAGAGGCGGTAAGGTATGCCGGGGATGCCTGCTGTGACGGCGAGGTGTCTGTAGGTGAGTGCAGGGGTACGGTTGAAAAGCTGAAGCCGCTGATGCAGTCAGAAGTCCTTAAATATCTTGGAGGGCTTGACATATGCCAGCTTAAGTTTATCTTTTCTGTCCTGAGGAGACCACTGTTCGGCGTGAGGGCTACAGCCTGCGACACAGAGAAGCTGGAGTTGATGAAGATGTTTGGTGCAGTGGGTACTGCGGCGGCAGATGCGGAGACAGCGGCGGAAGCGGTGAAAAGGGATAAGCCGGCAGAGGTTCTGGCCGAGGCTGCAGAGAAAACGCCATATAACCTTTCTTTCAGCAAGTCTTTATCAGATATCCTGACGCAAAGGGGGAATGACAGGCTGACGGATGAGGAGACCAGAGAGTGGCTGGCGATGCCGGAGGCGGAAAAGGATGAGTATAAGCGGAGGCTGGCTAACTTTTTATCAGTCTTTACAGAAGAAGGCTTCAGGCGGCAGATGGCGCATTATAATCCGCTGGCTCTTGGCGAGGTGCTTGACGGCGACTATCCGGTGAAAGAAGGGGAAGAGAGGTATCAGTTCAGAAAACAGGAGGGTGCCATATGATAAAGACAATTCCAGTTGAAGACAGGGAGGCTCAGCGAAAGACGCCTGATGAGGCTGGCACAGCAGTTTCTTCCTATTATAATATGATGCAGATTCAGAGGCGTTTCTGCAAAATCAGTGATGCCGCCTTTTCATGTCCAGCCGCCGTCATCCACAGGGGTACTGGACTGCCAAGCGCAAGGGTGCTTTTACATGGGAAGCCGCCCCATCTTTCAGGGGTATCCTGCGGCTGGCATGGCGTGTCTGCCTTTGCCTGTGGAAGGGGCGGCTCTTAAAGCATAAGTGACAAATGGTGCGCCGCTTTTTCGTGACAAAGTGACTATTTCCTTTTATTGTGGACAGAGTTAACATACACACACTGAAACGTCGGGAAACCGCCGATTTAAGGCGGAACGTCCTACGAGGCTCATACAGGAGGTTTCAAGGCTTTATGGGGAAATGCTCAAGCCGCCGCCGGACTGTGGCACACAGGGGCTTTGGCGCGCCCATATGTTTCCGAACCCTTAAGTCGAATAATACCTATTTTACGACCTGTGGCTTAAAACGGGGATTCCCCATGAGGGGTATCGGAACGGGGCTTCCAATACGAACATTTCCGGCGTTTTATACGACTTTTGGTGATTGGCTGTAAGGGGGAGGTGAGTTGGCTATGAATAAGAGATGCGTTGCGCTGACGCAGGAGCAGTATGAAAAGAGCATTGAACTTATGAGGGACGGCTTCATGCTGTCAGGGGTACTGGTAAAGCCCAACGGGCGCATAGCCGCCGTTGAGGTGCTTCAGGCTTCGCTGGGACTGCGTCTTGGCGATGTGCTTCAGCTTTGCATGTCGTCGTTCATTAAGGACGGCGGCAGGTGGCGGCTGGATATCGTGGAGCAGAAGACCGGCAAGGTGCGCCAGTTTACAGTGCCTGTCGAGGTATATTCCTTTGTTCAGGATTATGCCCTCGACAGGGGTATCGGCAGGGGTGCAAGGCTGTTTGACATTTCTGAGCGTCAGGTTGAGCGGCACCTGAACAAAGTGTTTGAGAAGATGGGACTGCCACTGCGACAGTATGGGAGTCACAGCTTCAGGAAGTTCTTCGCCACAAAGGTGTACCTTGACAATGAGATGAACATTGAACTTGTACGGGTACTGCTCCAGCATTCGTCAGTTGCCATATCGCAGAAGTATATTGGCATATCGCCAAAGATGGTAGAGGATGCGCTGGCTAAGACTGCCAGCCATGTAATATGAGGCTTGGCGGTGATATTTTTATAAAAAAGAAAGAGAGGGATATGGTATGTTCAGGCTGAAAAAGTGGGGGTTAAGTCTGGAGCCGGAAGGGTTCATAGGATGTGGGGACTGCTACGGCAATCCAAAGTTCCTTGACGGGGAGTTTATCCTCACGTCTTATGTGGTAAGGGCAGAAGTTAGTGACAGCGAAAAGCGGCTGAAGCTGTTTACCGTTTCAGGAAGCTGTTATGTGATGGACTATGCGGATATCAATGAAAGCTGTCTGGAATCCACAAGGGCTGTGCTGTCCGGCAGGGGCATCCCTGTTGACCTGAGAATGTGCGTTGCCCTTAAGGAGCAGAAGGACAGGGCGGTGAAAGAGCGGCTGACAGGGGTGTTAAAGCCGAATGAACTTTATGTAGTCATGCAGGGGGGAATTGGTGTCAGCGAGGCGTATTTTAAGACAGAAAAAGGCTCTGTCGTGCCGGTTCGTGTCAAGGTGCATACGGGCATGTTTCAGGACAGCATCATAGTGGCGGACTGGCAGACAGGGCTGTGTGACTGGAGGATATTCCCGTCAGTTTTCTCGGTGGAGCCATACCACTGGTCAGATGGGCTTGAAGCGGTGCATATGAAGAATATCGGGGAGGATTTTGTGTTTAAAGGTTCAAAGGGGGAAATCCTGTGCAGGTCGGGGGACACCACAGTTGTCAGGAAGGGAGATTTTGTGGGAGAAGGTCTGCTTTCCCCCGACACAGTCAATGGCAAGAGCCTGTTTTCAGCGGATAACGGTGATTTGTTCCAGTGACAGCATCATATGAGTAGTTTTTGATAAGAAAGCGTTGCTGTAAGGTAAGGCTTTCTTTTGTGTCAGGGGTACTGTTTTTCAGGCAGGTACAGTTGCAGCCTTAGTTTATCAGGGGTACTGCTGTGGCGTGTAAAAAACGTGAGGCAGTTCTGCCTTGGTGATGTTTTTTTGGTCTTTGATAAGTTAAAAGCATATTTTTTTGGTAATGTGACAGGGCATCGAAGCTGGATATCTTTATATGGATATTTTGGCTTAGGTGCCTTTTTGTTGTGCCAGATGCCCTCAGAATGAGTGGATATCCCAGTTGCTGTATTTATACTGTCAGCTTTTCGGGAGGAGTCTGCCTGTGTATAGGGATTTGGGGTTGGCGAGTTGATAAACAGCTTCTTTCAATATGGCTATGCATGGCGCAGATGGTGAAGGAAAGCAAAATAATAAAAAAGGAGGAGTCAGAAAATGGGCACAGAGATCAGGTTTACAGGTGAGGGCATACCAGTTACCGAGGCAGCCAGAATTATGAAGAAAGACCAGCAGTTTATAAGACAGGCTATGATTAAAGGTATTCTGCCAATTGGGGTTGCGTTTATAAAAGAAGGCAGTAAACAGTATGATTATTACATCAGTCCTAAACTATTTTATGAGTATACTGGATATGTTTATAATGAGGCGTAAAGATTCAGTTAGTATAAAGAAAAAGCAAGTCAGTGTAAGGCTTGCTTTTTCTTTGATTTAGAGTTAAGATGCATGCATGAAAAAAGGCAGTTATCATATTATGGTTGGTATGTTTTGACTTGATTTTCTCTCAAAGGTTTTGGTTTGCTTTAGGATTTTATGAGCAAGACTCTTACAAGACATATATTCTCTGAAAATGGCTTAAAATCGGCACTTGCTGTTTCGATCGAGGAAGCAGCGAAGGAAGGCAAATTCTAAATCCTTTACAATGAAAAAATGCCTCAGACTTTAATGGTCTGGGGCATTTCCATTTACCATAAGGATGTCTCGCCAAGTATAACTTTTGCTTGTTTAGGCTTCTTCGACGAGAGTTTTCCGCTTTCCTAAGAATTTAAAGCAAATTACCATTAATAAGAGAGAAATAATGGTGTGTGCGATTGTCACAAGTATATTATATTTTTCAGGATACAGGGAGAAATAGGCATCAGTGAGCAAGGAGGAACCGTTGATGGATGCATGCAGCAGCATGCAAAGCCAGATACGGTGATATTTCCCATATATGTATCCTAACGCAAGTCCCATAAAGAACGCATAGGTCCCCTGGATTAGATTCGCATGTATTGCGCCGAAGGCAAATGCCTGAACAATATTGGCGATCCAGAACCTGCTGCTTACTTTGCCTGCCAGCCTGAATATGATTCCTCTGCACAAGAGCTCTTCGCCAATTGGTGCAAGAATTATTACAGAAATAATTGAGATGAGGTTAACATCTGCAATACCTGCTGCTTCCATCATATCTATATAATTTTGAAGCAGGCTGGGATTGAATATCTGAACAAGACCTAATGCGCAGGATGTAAATATTTGAATGCATATACCAAGCCAGATGATGATTGCTGCTTTGGCAATTGTTGGTTTCTCAGCATCAGAGGGGCGATTTTTCCTGCCATATGCAAAGTAGTACCATAGACCAAAAACAAATATGCCTATCACATGATACAAAAATACAGAGTATATTGCGTTTTCAATGTAGCCGTTTAAGGCAAGATTGATGAGTGCATCGGTGGAAAGCGTTTCCTGCCGGTGAGACAGCTCAAGTACAAGGTAAATGACTAATACCAAAAGGCCGGCCCCGACTTGTAACAGGAAGGAAAGCACTGCTGGCAGCATGGCGACGATAAACCAGCCGACTTTTTTTAAAGATTTCATTGTTCTAATTCTCCTTATCATTTTTTTTATTAATGGTATCACTTCCCTAAATGATTTTCAATTGTTTAGTGGTCTGTAAGTCCTCCTTTAAAATATTTATATGGACATTTTGGGATTCTTATTTTAAAATAGAAATATATATTTTGCGGAAGAGGGAGAATGAGATGATTTATTGTACACAATGTGGAAATGAAAATGATGAGAATTCCAAGTTCTGCAGGAACTGCGGTGCAAAGCTGCAGCCATCTGCTGAACAGGAACAAAATAATCAGGCAGGCACATCGGCTTTAAATGAGGCGCCTGTCTACGAGAAGATAACAGATGCGGAGGAGCAGAAGCCTGCACCGATCTTATCTTCGGATGAAATTAAGATTAATCCGTACAACGGATCTGAATCACAAAGCTTCAGCAATGCCGACAAGGCAGGGACGAACCCCTATTATGATGTACAGTCACCCCAGTACTATAACTCAGGTGAGAATGAGACAAAACAGGGAGGCGGAAATATTGGGTTTTCTATTGCATCTTTGGTATGCGGTATCTTATCTCTTATATGCTGTTGCCTTCCTTTGTTCAGTGCGGTGCTGGCGATTGCGGCAGTTGTAATTGGTATCATCACATTATGCTTTAAGTATGATGGAAAGGGAATGGCGATTGCCGGCATCATCACAGGCGGCATTGGATTTTTGATTGTAATTGCCATGTTTGTCATCGGCGGAACCAGCGCTTATAATGAGCTTGTTAATGAAATGTATAATGATTTCTACTAAGATCAATACAAATAAAAAATACAGGGCGGACGAAATCTTTTACCAGATAGGCAAAGGATTTTGGCTGCCTTTTTGTCTTGCCGGAATCTGGTTTGCCCATGGAGGGTATGAGCGGTACGGTGAACTGACAGCCTGCCAGGTCCGCCAGATAGCAGGGTTCCCCTGTCCGGGGTGCGGCGGAACAAGAGCATTTTATTATCTGTTTTGCGGAGATGTGGTAAGGAGCTTTTTTCTTAACCCGACAGTCATTTATGGTGTTTTGGCATACTTGCATTTTATGTTTCTATATTTTTACCGGAAGCATATAAGCGGTACGATTGATGATAAAGAAATACATATACAATATTATATGTATACAGCAATTGTTGTCATATTGCTTCAATGGGCAGTGAAAATAATAAATATTTTACTTATTTAATAATTTTTTAATATTCGCTTGCAATATTTAATACATTCATGTATAGTTATGAAGTGACTTAATTTTTACCTTAAGGAGGATTATTATTAATGGACACGAAAACAACGAGTATTGTAGCATATCTGACATGGATCGGACTTGTGATCGCGCTTCTTGCAGGAGATAAGGAAGGCGCTAAGTTTCATCTTAATCAGGCATTGGTGATTATGCTGTTTTCACTGCTCAGTATCATTCCCTGCATCGGGTGGATTTGGGCGATTTTCATGCTTGTTTGCTGGATTATGGGGCTTGTTGCTGCCATCAATCAGGAAGAGAAGGAAGTTCCGCTCATCGGTAAAATCAGACTCCTGAAATAGTAAACATCGGGTGGGTAAAAAGCACATGTTCATAATGAAGGAGGAAAATTAAAATGGACACAAAGGTAACAAGTATTGTAGCGTATATTTCATGGATTGGTCTTATCATTGCACTCGTTGCAGGAGACAAGGAAGGCGCTAAGTTCCACATTAATCAAGCATTGGTAATCATGCTGTTTTCACTGGTTTCTCTTTTGTCATTCATTCCCGTTGTTGGAATACTGACTGGAATCTGGTCAATCTTCATGATGATTTGCTGGATTCTTGGACTTGTAGCAGCTATTAAACAGGAAGAAAAAGAAGTTCCGCTTATTGGCAAGATTAGAATCTTAAAATAAGAAGTTATTTATTTAGTTACATAATTGATAATAACGGGCAGCACGCTTCGCGAACTCCCCTTATATCAATCAAACGCCTGAGAATGAATCTCAGGCGTTTAATCGTTAGTGTTAAGATATAACTTTTATTCTTCAACGGGGTCTGTACCTTCAGGTGTTTCCTCTGTCCCCTCATCATAAGTATAAAGTTCTTCCGGGACATCTCCGCGAAAAATTGAAACGATATATTGAAGCATTACATTCGCACGCTCATATTTCTGACGGGCAAGATCTTCAAGGGAAGCATCATATTCACCTTCATAAGCCTGATGATAATAAGAAACAGCTTCTGACATACAAGAGCTTGCTTCATCTGCAAGTTCTTCAACGCCAGGAAAGCCATCCGGTACTTCAAGAGATGCCATCTGTGCAAAGGAAGTATCCATGGAGTCCAGCAAAGCAAGGAGATCTGATACAGCGGTTTCAGAATTTGGATCAATTGCGTTTATGGAAGAATCAAATATTTTGACATTCTCAAAAAATTGAATCATGTTAGCTTTGTAATTTTCAAGTTCCGTGTTCTTTTTGCATCCGGTCATTGTAAACAGGAGTAGAAGAATAACAATGATTCTTAGGGGGATGAATGCTTTCTTTTTGGGAAATAGGTTATTCAAAATATGTTCTCCAATCTGGGGCGTTGATAAAATAGCTTATTTAAAGGTATCATAGTTGAGAAGTGAAGTCAACAAGCCGCCCTTCTAAATAACATTACCATACCCATATCCGCAACATATTAAAATTTTTACCTAAAAAGAATATATTTGTAAATTGTAGTTTTGGTGAAATTATGCTAACATTGAAAATGCAGTATAAAATAGAGGATTTTCAAGCTTACGTATTTAAGTCTGCCTTATATTGGAAGACTTATGCGGGAAAGGCATGGTATGGAAATGTGAAGAGGGAAGCGTTTCAGAAATTTGTAGAAAATAGATTGGTCTATTTAGACGGCGCCACAGGGTCGAATCTAATGAAAAGAGGAATGCCTGGCGGTGTCTGCCCTGAAAAGTGGATATTGGAGCATCCTGATGTATTTATAGGGCTTCAGCGGGAGTTTGTGGAAGCGGGGAGTAATATCATCTATGCACCTACTTTTACGGCGAACCGGATCAAATTGAAAGAATATGGGCTGGAAGAACAGATAGAAGAGATAAATCATCAGCTGGTTAAATTATCGAAGGAGGCTGCAGATGGAAAGGCGCTTGTGGCTGGAGATCTCACCATGACAGGGCGTCAGCTGGCACCGATTGGCGATATGGATTTTGAGGAGCTGATTGATGTATATAAGGAACAAATCAGACTGGTCTGTGACGCGGGTGTGGATCTTTTAATTGTTGAGACCATGATGAGCCTGCAGGAGACAAGAGCAGCGCTTATTGCAGCAAAAGAGGTCTGTGATCTGCCGGTGATGGCTACACTTACATTTGAATCAGATGGAAGGACTCTTTATGGCACAGACGGTGTGTCGGCGGCGGTAACGCTTGAAAAGCTGGGTGCAAGCGCCATAGGTGCAAATTGTTCTACAGGTCCTGATAAAATGGTTGAACTGATTCAGAATATTTCAGAAGTGGTTTCTGTTCCGATCATTGCCAAACCCAATGCAGGCATGCCGTGTTTGAATAGCGAAGGTGAGACCGTTTATGATATGGATGCAGATACCTTTGGCAGGGAAATGAAAAAGCTGGTGGAGGCAGGCGCTTGTATTTTAGGAGGATGCTGCGGAACCTCACCGGAATATATTGAGAAATTGGTTGCACATACAAAGGATATGCAGGCAGAAAGAAGAACCATCTCTGGCATGCGTTATCTATCCAGTGAGCGGAAAACGGTGTCTTTTGGTCTTAATTCACCCTTTATGATTGTAGGAGAGCGCATCAACCCTACAGGCAAAAAGAAGCTGCAGCAAGAGCTTCGGGATGGAAAGCTGGATATGGTGATTTCCTTCGCAGAAGAGCAGGAAGCGTGCGGAGCAGCACTTTTAGATGTCAATGTAGGTATGAGTGGCATAGATGAAAAAGAGACGATGCTTAAGGTATTAGATGAGGTGACGATGATATCTAACCTGCCCTTATCCATCGATTCTAGTTATGTTGACGTCATGGAGGCGGCTCTGCGCAGATATCCGGGTAGGGCGCTGATTAATTCTATATCGGGAGAGACAGAAAAGCTGCACAAACTGCTTCCGCTGGCAAAAAAATATGGCGCTATGTTCATTTTGCTTCCGCTTTCGGACAAAGGGCTTCCGGGTTCCCTTAGTGAGAAGATTGCAATCATAGATCAAATCAGTCAGATGGCACTAGAAGCGGGCATGACCAAAGAGGATATCGTGGTGGACGGGCTTGTGACAACGGTGGGAGCCAATCCGGGGGCGGCAAGGGAAGTACTTGAGACCATCCGCTATTGCAAAGAGAACGGATTTGCAACGATTTGTGGATTGTCAAATATTTCCTTTGGTCTGCCGGAGCGAAGCTTTGTCAATACAGCCTTTCTTACGATGGCAATACAGGAAGGACTTACCATGGCGATTGCCAATCCCTCTCAAGATTTGTTGGTCAATATGGCGTTTGCTTCCGACCTTCTGATGAAAAAGGAAGAGGCAGATACACGGTATATTGAGAGAATCGGCGTTTACAAGGAGAAGGTATCTCTTTTGCCAAATCAGCCGGTTTGTACAGGAATTGCCGCACCAAAGGAAATGGCGGCAAAGGAAGTTTCCCAATCAGCCATGATGGATAATCAGGTTTATCAGGATGTGATGAAGGGCAACCGGAAGCAAATCAGAGAGCACACAAAGCTTATGATAGAGAGCGGGCATGAGGCTTCTTCCATCTTGAATGAAATGCTGCTGCCGGCAATCAATGAAGTGGGAGAGCTGTTCGACAAAGGAAAGTATTTCCTGCCCCAGCTAATAGCAAGTGCGGAGGCTATGAAGCTATCGATTGAATATTTAGAACCTTTTCTAGCCACAGCAGCAGAAGGGGAAGAAATGCCTGTGGTGGTAATTGCCACTGTTGCAGGGGATATCCATGATATCGGTAAGAATCTGGTTGCGCTGATGCTGAAAAATTATGGATTCCGAGTCATCGATCTTGGAAAAGATGTGCCCAGGGAAGTGATTATTGATGAGGCTGTGAAACACAATGCAAAGATCATTGCTATGTCGGCGCTTATGACAACGACGATGCAGGAGATGAAGCATGTGATAGAATATGCAAAGGAAAAAGGCGTAGATGCTAAGATCATGATAGGAGGCGCTGTCATCACCCCGGATTATGCACAGGAAATCGGTGCAGACGGATATTCTAAAGATGCGGCGGATGCCGTGCGCGTGGCAAAACAGCTTCTCAATATATAAGGATAAACGAGAATAAAGGAGAGATGAAATGATAGGAGCAGATGCAATTGTAAAATGTCTGGAGGAAGAGGGCGTTGAATATGTTTTTGGTTATCCTGGAGTAGCCATTTGTCCATTTTATAACAGTATCTTGGATTCAGATATAAGAACCATTTTAATAAGGACTGAGCAGAATGCTGCACATGCTGCAAGCGGTCTTGCCAGGGTTTCCGGAAAGGTTGGCGTCTGTGCCGTCACCTCGGGTCCTGGAGCCACCAATGTAATCACCGGAATTGCGACGGCATTTGCGGACAGCATTCCCCTTGTATGTATTACCGGACAGGTCAATTCAGAGCTTCTTGGAAGCGATGTGTTTCAGGAAGCGGATATCACGGGAGCGGTGGAGTCCTTTGTCAAGTATAGTTATCTGGTGAAAGATGCCGCTGAAATTCCGCGCATTTTTAAAGAAGCGTTTCACATCGCCAATACTGGAAGGAAGGGACCAGTCCTGATTGATGTGCCTATTGATATCCAGAACGCAGAATTAAGAAAATTTGTTTATCCTGAAACGATTTCCATGCGGACCTATAAACCCACCGTTAAAGGTAACATGGTACAGATCAAAAAAGTAGCGGCAGAGCTTGAAAAGGCAAAACGACCGATCATCTGTGCTGGAGGAGGCGTCTTACTTTCAGATGGAGAAAAAGAACTGCTTGCTTTTGCACAAAAGCATGAGATACCAGTAGTTTCAACGATGATGGGAATCGGAGTCGTACCGACCAGGCATCCTCTTTATTTTGGTATGGTTGGCAATAACGGAAAACCATATGCCAATCGGGCAATGAATGAATCAGATCTTTTGATTATGGTAGGGGCAAGAGTAGCAGACCGTGCCGTCAGCCAGCCGGATCTTATCACGAATAATAAAGTGTTGATCCACATAGACGTTGACCCGGCTGAGATTGGAAAAAATGTGGGACCGACTATTCCCCTTGTAGGAGATGCAAAACATATCTTTGAAGATCTGCTTGCGTTGGATTTTGAATGTGAACACAAAAAATGGCTGGAAACCTTAAATACATACAGAGAATCTATGATTCCAAAAAGAAATCCCAATCCCGCTTATGTGGATCCGGCTGGATTTATCACATTGCTTTCCGAAAAAATGCAGGACGATGGCATTTATGTTGCGGATGTGGGACAGAACCAGATCTGGTCTTGCGGATATCATATTGTAAAGAAAGGAAAATTTCTTACCTCCGGCGGAATGGGAACCATGGGATACTCCATTCCGGCAGCTATGGGAGCAAAACTTGCCGATAAGGATAAACAGGTCATTGCGGTCTGTGGTGACGGTTCTTTCCAGATGTCTATGATGGAGCTTGCAACCATGCGCCAGCACGGCATAGCAGTCAAGATTATCGTACTTAAGAATAATTATCTGGGAATGGTAAGAGAGTATCAGCATTATACCTATAAAGACCATTATTCGGTGGTGGATTTATCGGGAAGCCCGGATCTTTTAAAGCTTTCGGCTGCCTATGATATGAAATTTCTCCGGCTTGAGAATATGGATAAGGTAGAGAACATTCTGGATGAATTTTTGAAAGAAGATGAATCCGTGCTTTTGGAATGTATGATCGATCCTATGGATCTGGTAAAGTAAGGGGGAAATGGATATGAAAAAAATTTATTCCGTATTGGTAGAAAACCGCTCCGGTGTACTTTGCAAGGTGGCGGGATTGTTTTCAAGACGCTGCTTTAACATTGATTCCCTTGCCGTGGGAGAAACGGATGATTCCCAGGTTTCCTGTATGACCATCGTCAGCAGTGGGGATAAGCGCACGATAGAACAGATTGAAAAGCAGCTGAATAAGAAGCTGGATGTCATCAAGGTGAAAACCTTTGATGAAACCAGCAGCATCAGCAGGGAACTCCTTCTTATGAAGGTAAAATACAACAAGAGCAACCGCAGGGATATCATGGAAGTCTGCGAGATTATGAATGCCCAGATTGTGGATATGTCCAAGAACCTGATGCTGATTCAGATGTGCGATACACCGGAGAGGGTACAGCTCCTAATCAGCATGTTTAAAACGGTCAGCATTGTGGAAGTGGCACGCACTGGCACCCTGGCTCTTCAGAAATGTAACGAGACAGATTAAAATAAATCAATATATCAATTAATTATGTAAGTTGACTTTTCACTGGTATATTGATAAAATGATTTTTAAATGTTAAGGAGGATGAAACTTTGCGTAAGAAAGTATTTCAGCTTTTAGTGGACAATACCTCTGGTGTCTTAAGCCGGATTTCAGGTCTTTTTTCAAGAAGAGGCTATAATATTGAAAGCATTACTGCCGGCGTCACTGCGGATTCCCGTTTTACAAGAATTACCATCGTTGCTTCAGGGGACGATGAAATTTTAGATCAGATTGAAAAGCAGGTGGCAAAGCTGGTGGATGTAAGAGATATCAAGGAGCTTGCGCCTGAAAACAGCGTTTACCGTGAACTGGCTCTTATCAAGGTAAGGACGAATCAAAATGAGAGACAGGGCGTGATTGCCATAGCAGATATTTTCCGCGCCAAGATTATTGATGTGGCATCTGACAGTCTGATCGTGGAGCTGACAGGCAATCAGGATAAAATCGATGCATTCATCAACCTTTTAGAAGGTTACGAAATTTTAGAGCTTGCAAGAACTGGAATTGCAGGTTTGGGAAGAGGAACAGAAAACGTTACTTATCTGTAAAAGCAGTGGGTATATATTTTATTATCAATAGGGGAAACCTCCTTAAGACATAGCATTCTGGAGGCATAACCTTTTTCGAGGCAGAACCTCGTAGGAAAGGAGAACATATGGCAAATATTTATTATCAGGAAGATTGTAACCTGTCTTTATTGGAAGGAAAAACAATTGCAGTGATAGGTTACGGCAGTCAGGGACATGCACATGCACTAAATGCAAAGGAATCAGGATGCCATGTCATCATTGGTCTTTATGAAGGCTCAAAGTCATGGGCAAAGGCAACGGCTCAAGGTTTTGAAGTATATACGGCAGCCGAGGCTGCCAAGAAGGCAGATATTATCATGATTCTGATTAATGATGAGTTACAGGCTGCTATGTATAAGAAAGATATTGAACCCAATCTGGAAGAAGGAAATATGCTGATGTTCGCACACGGCTTCAACATTCATTTCGGTCAGATTGTACCTCCTAAGAACGTAGACGTTACCATGATTGCGCCTAAAGGGCCTGGTCATACTGTAAGAAGTGAATATCAGGCTGGAAAGGGCGTTCCCTGTCTGGTTGCTGTTCATCAGGATGCAACTGGCAAAGCGCTCGACAAAGCGCTTGCGTATGCACTTGCAATCGGCGGTGCAAGAGCAGGCGTGCTTGAGACCACTTTCAGAACAGAGACAGAGACAGACCTTTTTGGAGAGCAGGCAGTTCTCTGCGGTGGTGTATGTGCACTGATGCAGGCAGGCTTTGAGACATTGACAGAAGCTGGTTATGATCCCAGAAATGCATATTTTGAATGTATCCATGAGATGAAGCTGATTGTAGATTTGATTTACCAGTCCGGTTTTGAAGGAATGAGATATTCCATCTCTAACACGGCAGAATACGGCGATTATATCACAGGTCCCAAGATTATTACAGATGAGACAAAGAAAACCATGAAGAAAATCTTAAAGGACATTCAGGATGGCAGCTTTGCAAAAGACTTCCTGCTTGATATGTCACCGGCAGGCGGACAGGCGCACTTTAAGGCGATGAGAAAGCTTGCAGCTGAGCATCCGGCAGAGCAGGTGGGCAAGGAAATCCGTAAGCTGTACAGCTGGAATAATGAAAATGATAAGCTGATTAATAATTAACAACGGATGCAGGGCTCCGCCAGCCATCCTTATGTTAAACAAACGCTGCACGCTCCGCGAGCGGCTTATTGTAACAAACGCTGCACGCTCTGCGAGCGGCTTATTGTAACAAACGCTGTCGCGCTTCGCGAGCCAGCTTATTGTAATGCTAGAAAGACCGTTGGTTTTCTTCCAATGGTCTTTCCTTGAATTAATAGAAAAATCATGTTAAAGGAGGGTATTACCATGGGAATGACAATGACTCAGAAGATATTAGCAGCACATGCCGGACTTTTAAAGGTGGAAGCAGGGCAGTTGATCGAGGCTAAACTTGATTTGGTTCTTGGAAATGATATCACAAGTCCGGTCGCTATTAAAGAAATGGATAAAATGAAGGTAAATGGCGTGTTTGATAAAGATAAGATCGCGCTTGTACCAGATCACTTTGTCCCCAATAAAGACATTAAGTCAGCAGAGCACTGCAAGTGCGTGAGAGAGTTTGCACGCCGCAATGAAATCACGAATTATTTTGAGGTGGGAGAGATGGGAATCGAACATGCCCTTCTTCCCGAAAAAGGATTGACGGTGGCTGGGGATGTAATCATAGGAGCAGATTCCCATACCTGTACTTACGGAGCATTGGGGGCATTCTCAACAGGCGTTGGAAGCACAGATATGGCAGCCGGCATGGCAACCGGAAAGGCATGGTTCAAAGTGCCTGCCGCTATTAAATTCAATCTTATAGGTAAGCCCCAAAAGTGGGTAAGCGGCAAGGATGTGATTTTACATATCATTGGCATGATTGGCGTTGACGGCGCGCTGTATAAATCTATGGAATTTACAGGCGAGGGTGTTAGGAATCTGACCATGGATGACAGGTTCACCATTGCAAACATGGCAATTGAGGCGGGGGGGAAGAACGGTATTTTCGAAGTAGATGATCTTGCCATTGCCTATATGAAAGAGCATTCAGATAAACCTTATACGATCTATGAAGCCGACGATGACGCTGTTTATGATGAAGAGTACACCATAGATTTAAGTACGCTGCGTCCAACCATTGCATTTCCCCATCTGCCGGAGAATACAAAAACCATTGATGAGATTACAGAAGAAATCAAAATTGATCAGGTTGTGATCGGCTCCTGCACGAATGGACGTATTGACGACATGCGTATTGCCGCAGAGGTATTAAAAGATAGGCATGTTGCAAAAGGAATGCGGTGTATTGTCATTCCTGCCACCCAGGCAATTTATATGCAGGCGATGGAAGAAGGGCTCTTAAAAATCTTTATTGAAGCTGGCGCCATCGTGAGCACTCCTACCTGCGGACCCTGCCTTGGCGGATATATGGGTATATTGGCAGAGGGTGAGAGATGTGTGTCTACCACGAACCGTAACTTTGTAGGGCGTATGGGGCATGTGAATTCTGAAATTTATCTTGCAAGTCCCGCTGTAGCGGCTGCAAGTGCCGTCACGGGAAGGATTTCCTGTCCTTGTCAGTTATAAGATTCATTCCAAAAGAAAGGAAAAAGAATATGAAAGCAGCAAAAGGAATTGTTTTTAAATATGGAGATAATGTGGATACGGATGTGATTATTCCGGCAAGATACTTAAACTCATCGGATCCAGAAGAACTGGCAGCACACTGTATGGAAGACATCGATAAGGACTTCATAAAGAATGTGAAGCAAGGAGATATCATTGTAGCCGATAAGAATTTCGGCTGCGGTTCTTCCAGGGAGCATGCCCCGATTGCCATTAAGGCGGCCGGCGTAAGCTGTGTGATTGCCGAAACCTTTGCAAGGATTTTTTACAGAAATGCCATCAATATAGGGCTGCCTATCATTGAGTGCCCTGAAGCAGCCAAGGGGATTGAACAGGGGGATGAAGTTGAGGTTTGTTTTGAAACCGGTATCATAAAGAATCTGACGAAGGGAACTGCGTTCAAGGGACAGGCATTCCCGGAGTTCATGCAGAAAATCATTGCGGCAGAAGGGCTGATCAATTATATTAATCATTCTTCTTAATTATCTGCAACTTTGACTTTATTGATAAAATGTAGTAAAATGGCAGAGGTATTCACAGGATGAACACATTTCCCTGCTAGGATAGGAAGGGGAGTGGAATAAAAAGAAGATAAATGATTAAAATGAGGAGGAACTTTACAAATGGCTAAGAATAATACGCCTGAAGTAAAAACACAGCAGAAGGTCCAGACGAAATATGACCGCAAAATGGAGGCAAGAAGACAACAGAAGCTGAAGGATGAACGGCAGGCGAAGCTGACGAAGACGATTGCGGCAATTGTAGGGATTGTAATTGTGGTAGCTATCGTGTTTTCTATCGTGTCGCCGATTGTTAAAAAAAATCAGGCTTTGAATGGAACCTATGTTAAGGTAGGGGAACATGAACTGACGAAGCTCGAATATGATTATTATTATGAGACGACGGTCAATAATTATTTAAATAGTATGTCTTCCATCCTGCCGTATCTGGGACTGGATACTTCTGGGGATTTCTCAAAGCAGCAGTATACGGATGATATGACCTGGAAAGATATGTTTGACGAGATGACGGCAGAGCAGATCAAGCAGACGAAAGCCTTAGTAGACGATGCTGCAAAGTCTGGATTTACTTATGATACAGCAACAGAATACGAAAACTTTCTGACCGAATTTAAGGCGGCGGCTGATTCTGCTTCAACAAATGTAAATGAGTTCTATAAGATGAATTTCGGGACCTATGCAACTGAAAAGAACGTAGAATCTTTCGTAAGAGAAGGCATGGTTGCAAATGCATATTATGATGAACTGATTGAGACGAATACGCCTTCTGCAGAAGAGATTAAGGCATATTATGAAGAGCACAAAAGGGACTATGATAAAGTCGACTACAGGAGCTTTGCTTTCACATCAGAGCTTTCAACAGAGGCAACAGAGGATGAAATAAATGCAGCAATGAACGAGCTCGATGCAAAGGCGCAGGCAATGCTGGAAGCACGTCAAAGCGGCGGAGACTTTGAAGAATTATGCATGGAAAATGCTTCTGAGGATATGAAAGCATCTTATGAAGACGCTGAGACAGAATACAGCCTTAGTGAAGGAAGATATTCAGCGGGTATTCCTACTGTTGTTGCAGACTGGCTTTATGAAGATGGACGTAAGGAAGGCGATATCACTGTATTAAAGGATGAAGATAATCATCAGTACTATGTGGTAGAATTTGTGAACAGATATTATGATGAAGCTGATGATGCCAACATTTCAAGCACCATGGCAAGTCAGAAGGTATCCGAATATATATCAGCTCTTGTTGAATCCTATCAGGTGACAGATGAAAAAGGCAATCTTAGATACCTGACAATCGACCAAGAAGAGCCTTCCGCAGAAGAAACAGATACAAATAATTAAGGAATCCTCAAAAGGATTCCTTTTTTGCTTGAAACATATGTTCGCTTATGGTAAGATGAATTTATGAAAAACTTGAAAAAAGATGTTATCCTTTTAGGGGGAATCCTGTTTGCGGCATTTGTGATATGGCTGATTCCCGTGTTGCTACATAGAGATGCGCCTGCGGTGGTCCGGATTATTCAGGACGGGCAGGAAATCGGAACCTATAGCGTGCTGGAAGAGCAGACGATTGCGATTCCTTATGAAGAAGAAAGCTACAATCTTCTTCTGATCAGCGGCGGACAGGTTTCTGTTTCTGATGCCGATTGTCCTGACGGTCTGTGCATCAGGCACAGAGCGATTGAAAGGAGCGGTGAGAGCATCATCTGTCTTCCGCATAAACTGGTGATACAAATTGAATCAAAGGAGGAAAGTGACTTAGATGCAGTCACTTACTAAAGATGAAGAACAAGACGGCTTATTTAGGGCTTTTATTGGCCTTTGCGCTGATTCTTTCTTATATTGAGACAATGATACCTTTTCAGATCGGAATTCCAGGGGTAAAATTAGGACTGGCAAATCTTGCAGTGGTGCTTTGTCTGTATCTGTTCGGATGGAAAGATGCTATGCTTTTAACCATTGTGAAAGCAATTCTTGGTGGTTTTATGTTCGGCAGTCTGTCTATGATCCTTTATTCTGTTGCAGGGGCGCTTGTAAGTGTGCTTGTGATGATCGTACTATGCAAAACCCATTGGTTTCATATACCTGTAGTAAGCGCTTCGGGCGGTGTGGCGCATAATTTGGGACAAGTTGCGGTGGCGTTTTTGGTGGTGGAAAGTTATGGCATCGTCTATTATATACCGGTGCTGATGATTTCCGGCCTTGCGACAGGTATTCTGATTGGAGTTGTGGCAACGCTGGTGCTGCCTTATATTCAAACGATATTATCGAAAGGAACGCTATAAATGATAGCATTTGTAAAAGGAACAATAGAAGATATCACAGAAGATAACGTGGTAGTGGATACAGGTAATATTGGATATAATATTAAGATTTCTGCTACAACGGCATCCCTGCTTCCCGGTATTGGTGAAAAGATAAAATTATATACCTATACCTGCGTCAGAGAGGATCAGTTCAGTTTATATGGTTTCCTTACGCGGGATGATTTGGAGATTTTCAAAAGGCTGATTACGGTAAATGGAATCGGTCCTAAAGGAGGATTGGCGATTCTTTCTGTCATGAGTGCGGATGCACTGCGCTTTGCCATTCTTTCAGGTGACAGCGCTGCAATCGCCAAAGCCCCTGGAATTGGCAAAAAAACGGCGGAGAGGGTCATACTTGATCTGAAGGATAAGATTTCTATTGAAGATACATTCGTCCATAAAGAAATACAAAGCTTTGACGTTGGCTCATCCGGCGCAGACGGTCATGCCAGAAACGAAGCTGTGGAGGCTCTTACAGCACTTGGCTATTCTGCATCAGACGCTCTACAAGCCGTGAAGGCAGTTAAGGCAACGGATGACATGGATGTAGAAACAATCTTAAAGCTTGCGCTTAAAAATATGTTTTAAAATCACAGTATGGAGCAGGAAGTATGGCAAAAAGAATGATAGAGACAAATCTGCAGGAGGAGGATGTACGGATTGAGGGTTCTCTTCGTCCCCAGAGTTTGGATGACTATATTGGTCAAACCAAAATCAAGGACAGCCTGAAAATATATATAGAAGCTGCAAAGCAAAGAAAGGATTCTCTTGATCATGTGCTCTTTTACGGGCCACCTGGTCTTGGCAAGACCACCCTTGCCGGAATCATAGCAAATGAAATGGGCGTCAATATGAAGGTTACCAGCGGTCCGGCAATTGAAAAACCGGGCGAAATGGCGGCAATCTTAAACAATCTTCAGGAAGGTGATCTACTTTTTGTGGATGAAATACACAGACTCAACCGACAAGTGGAGGAAGTGCTTTATCCGGCAATGGAGGATTATGCCATTGATATTATGATTGGAAAGGGGCCCACTGCAAGATCGATACGGTTGGATCTGCCACATTTTACCTTGGTCGGCGCCACTACGCGCGCAGGGCTTTTGACGGCGCCTTTAAGGGATCGGTTCGGAATCATACATCGGTTGGAATTTTATTCTGTGGAAGAACTTAAGACGATTATCATACATTCTGCTAAGATCCTAGATGCCCCTGTTGAACCATCCGGCGCCATTGAGATGGCAAGAAGAAGCCGGGGCACACCAAGACTTGCCAACAGAATACTAAAGAGAGTCAGGGATTATGCCCAGGTAAAACATGACGGTACCATTACAAAAGATGTGGCAATGACGGCGCTGGATCTGATGGATGTGGACCGAATGGGACTGGATCATATAGACAGAAATATTCTTTTGTCCATGATACAGAAATTTGGCGGAGGACCTGTGGGACTTGATACGCTGGCGGCGGCAATTGGGGAAGACTCCGGCACCATAGAAGATGTGTATGAACCTTATCTTCTCAAAAACGGTTTTATTAACCGCACCCCCCGGGGCAGAGTCGTAACAGATCTTGCATATCATCATTTAGGACTTGAAATTCCAGAATAATCTGCTTATAATAGATGTTGTATAAATTACTATGGATAAGCTATATATTTTGTGTATAGAGGGGTGAGCCTGATGTCAGCGAAAACAGATACAGAAGTAATTATTGGCGGTAAAGTATTCACTTTGAGCGGATATGAAAGCGAAGAATATTTACAGAAGGTGGCATCCTATATCAACAACAAAATGGCTGAGTACAGTAAGGTAGAATCTTTCAAAAGGCAGCCGTTAGATACACAGAGTGTCTTACTTCAACTGAATATTGCAGATGATTATTTTAAGGCAAAGAAGCAGATTGGCCTTCTTGAGGAGGAAATCCAGAGTAAAGAAAAGGAATTATATAATCTGAAGCATGAGCTGATTGCCTCTCAGATCAAACTGGAAAATACTGAAAAAAGCGTTAAGTCTCTTCAAAATGAAGTAAATGAAAGCGCTAAGAAAATCATAAAACTTGAAACAGAATTAAAAAATTCTTAAAAGCTGTCTTCTCCAGGCAGCTTTTTGTGCGGATTGTGAAAAGGAAAACTATGGGAAGAGTGGAATTGCTGGCTCCAGCAGGAAATTTCCATGCATTAAAGGGAGCGATTATGGCAGGGGCGGATGCCGTTTATTTGGGAGGCGCACTTTACGGTGCCCGTGCCTATGCAGATAATTTTACACAGGAGGAAATTTGTGCAGGGATCCATCTATCTCACGTATTTGGAAAAAAGATTTACCTTACGGTAAACACCTTGGTGAAGGAAAAGGAGCTGGATGGTCTGTATCATTTTTTGCTGCCTTTTTATGATGAGGGACTGGACGGTGTCATTGTGCAGGATTTAGGTGCGATGCGCTATATAAGGGATCATTTCCCAAACCTTGCGCTGCATGCAAGCACCCAGATGACGCTTACTGGACGTTTTGGTGTATCCATGGTAAAAGAAGAGGGAATAAGCAGGATTGTTCCCGCCCGAGAGCTATCATTAGAAGAAATGAAAAAGATCAAATCAGAGACGGGGGTCGAGATTGAAGCTTTCATTCACGGCGCTATGTGTTATTGTTATTCAGGACAATGTCTCTTAAGCAGTATGCTGGGAGGAAGAAGTGGGAATCGCGGAAGATGCGCACAACCATGCCGTCTTCCATATGAAACATCCACAGACGGACAGTGTTATCCCTTAAGCATGAGAGATATGTGTACAATCGATTTGCTCCCAGAGTTGATTGAAGCGGGAATCGATTCCTTCAAAATAGAAGGAAGGATGAAGAAACCTGCCTATGCGGCGGGTGTGACGGCAATCTACCGGAAGTACATCGATTTATATTACCAAGACAAAGAACACTACCATGTTTCCAAAAAGGATCGGGAACTTTTACACGCATTGTACATCAGAAGTGAAACCGGAAATGGCTATTATCACCGCCACAACGGAAAGGAAATGATTACACTTTATTCGCCGTCTTATTCGGAAACAAATGCGGCGCTTCTTGCCGATATCGAAAAAACTTATATTGACAAAGAGCTTTGTCGTCATGCATCTGCAAAGGTTTTTTTATCGCCTGGTCAGGAGGCTCGTTTTCTTTTGCAGACAGAAGGAATACAGGTGCTCTGTCAGGGTGAAATCGTGCAGGAGGCTGTAAAACAGCCACTCACAATAGAAAAAATCAAAGAGCAAATGAAAAAAAGCGGCAACAGCCTTATTAAGATAACAGATATAAGTGTAAATGTGGAGGATTCTGTGTTTCTTCCCGTGCGCTCTTTAAATGAGCTGCGCAGAAAGACCGTAGCTGCAATGGAAACGGCGTTGATCTGTCAGAACGGACTTGCTTACCCGGACAGAAAGGCTGTAACGCCAGAAAAAGAAAATTATGCCGGATATGCTTTTGCAAGAGGACGAAACCAGGGAAGGAAGGCGCTGCACGCGCTGGTAAGCACTGATGGGCAGCTTAGGGCAGCGTGCAATGCACGTTTACCACGAATTTATCTGGATTACAGTCTTCTTAAAGAAGAAAATCTTGAAATTCTGAAAACATGCAAAGAAAGCAGCACGGAAATGAAACAGGAATTTTTTCTTGCGACACCTTACATTGTAAGGGCAAAAGACGAAAAATATCTGGAAAAAATGAAAGAAGCGCTTCTTGCGGGAATATTTGACGGCGTTCTCATAAGAAATCTGGAAAGTTTTTCGTTTTTCTACAGTGAAAAGCTTTCCGTGGAAATAATTATAGATGCCAACCTTTATATCTGGAACAGGGAAACCATGAAATTCTGGGATGGACGGGCAACGGAAGCCTACCTTCCGCTTGAATGTAATTTACATGAATGGAGAGAATTGCTGGAGGCATATCCAGAAAGAAAAATGCAGATTTCGGCGGTTGTGTATGGGAGACTTCCCATGATGGTTACCGCAAACTGTATCAGAAAAACTTTGGGTTCTTGCCGTCATACGCCTGAAACCGTCATGCTAAGAGACAGGTACGGGAAGCAATTTCCTGTTTATACGGACTGCTTATGTTGTTATAATGTTCTCTATAATAGTGTACCGTTATCCCTGCACAAGGTCTTTTTGGAAAAAAACTTTCCAGCAGAGCATGTCAGACTTGACTTTACGACAGAAGAAAGTGAGGAAACTTTGCAGATTATCCATTATTTTAGTGACATTTTTAAAGCATACAGGGAACCCTCTTATAAAGAGTATACGACAGGACACTATAAGCGAGGAGTAGAGTAGATGGTCATTTACATCGGTGAGTTTTCAAAATACATCATTGCACTGTTGATTGCATTCTATACGTGGGAGTGCTTTGCTGTATTTTGCTATGACAATGAAGAAGAGCGAAACGGCATCTATATAAGACAGAATCTGCTCATGTTTGCTTTTCATTTTTGCTGTTTTCTGGTAATCTGCTTTGAAACTGGGGATATGACCTATCTGTTCTTTTATGCCTTTCAGCAGATTGTGTTGTATGCCGCAGTTGTGCTGTACCGGATGCTTTATCCGAAAGCGAACAGACTGATTATAAACAATATGTGCATGTTGCTCAGCATCAGTTTTGTGATACTTACACGGCTGGATATGAGCAAGGCGGTAAAACAGTTTGTGATTGTCACAGGCTCTTTGGCGGTGGCGCTTATTATTCCTTTTTTTGTCCATAAATTTAAGTTTCTAAAAAATTTGAAATGGATTTATGCGTTGGTGGGGATTTCGGCTTTATCGATCGTCATGATTTTAGGGCAGACGACATATGGAAGCAAGCTTTCCTACTCTATTGCAGGCATCACGTTTCAGCCCTCAGAGTTTGTGAAAATCTTATTTGTGTTTTTTGTGGCAAGTGCGCTGTACCAGTCTTTTGGCTTTTTTGAAGTTTTCACCACAGCGGTGATAGCGGCGGCGCATGTGATCGTACTGGTTATTTCAAAGGATTTAGGAAGCGCGCTTATCTTTTTCATGGTCTATGTACTTATGGTGTTTGTGGCGACGAAAAATGTGCTTTATCTGCTTGCCGGCGCCGTTGGCGGATCCGCCGCAGCATATATTGCCTATAGTGTATTTTCTCATGTGCAGGTGAGGGTTCAGGCGTGGAGAGATCCATGGAGTGTCATTGATTCGGCAGGGTATCAGATTACCCAGTCGCTGTTTGCCATATCCAGCGGAGACTGGTTCGGACTTGGGATTTATAAAGGAACACCGGAGGCAATTCCGTTTGTAGAAGCCGATTTTATTTTTTCGGCGATAGCAGAGGAATTTGGGATTATTTTTTCCGTCTGCCTCATTTTAATTTGCGTAAGCTGTTTTATCATGTTTATGAATACATCGGCAGTGCTAAAGGATAGATTTTATCAACTTACGGCATTTGGGCTTGGAATTACCTATATTTTTCAGGTTTTCCTTACTATTGGCGGCGGTACAAAATTTATTCCTTTGACCGGAGTTACGCTTCCCCTTATCAGTTACGGAGGAAGTTCGGTTCTTACCACGTTAGTCATGTTTGCGATTATTGAAGGGCTGTATATGGTAAGACAGGATGAAAGCGAGCAGCAGAAAAAGGCGCTCCGTCAAAGAAAAAAGAAAAAGCAGGCGGTAAGAAGACGCCTAAATGATGATGCGGAAGAGTTTTATCAGTCAAACGAAAGTATTGAGCATAGACGGCATTTTGCGGGAGATGAGATTGAAGACGAAGAATAAAAGAAAGAGAGCTAACCAAAAAAATAGAGAAATCATGCTTATCACTTGGGCATTTACGATTCTCTTTTTGTGTCTGGCAGGTTATATCACCCATTATGCCATAACACATAGGCAGGAACTGATCAATAATAGCTATAATGGCAGACAGCAGATGTTGATCGCCCAGAACAGGAGAGGCAGAATATACGCCGCAGACGGGAATCTTCTAGCACAGACGGTGGAAGATGAGGACGGCGTTGAAAAAAGAGAATATCCTTATCAGAATTTGTTTTCTCATGTGGTAGGATATGCAACCAACGGGCGTATGGGCATAGAAGCACAGGCAAACTATTATCTGATCAATTCAAACGCACCACTTTCACAGAAGGCAGCGCTTGATGTGGGCGGTGAAAAATACCCGGGAGATGATGTGTATACCACATTAAATGTAGAATTACAGCAGGTAGCATCAAGTGCGCTTGGCATATACCAAGGTGCGATTATCGTGACGGAGCCGGATACAGGCAAGATTCTTGCCATGATCTCAAAGCCCGATTTTAATCCAGAGCTGATTGCCGACATGTGGGACGAACTGGTGCAGGATGAGGAGAGCAGTGTTTTGCTAAACAGGGCAACGCAGGGACTTTATCCGCCGGGCTCTACCTTTAAGATTATCACAGCGCTGGAATACATGATAGAACATCCTGATTCTTACCAGAATTATTCTTATAATTGTACTGGCGCCATTAAAAGAGGGGAGGACAGGATACAGTGCTATCATGGAAGTGTGCATGGTTTTGTGGGATTTGAAAAATCTTTTGCAAAATCCTGCAATGCCTCCTTTGCCAATATGGGGCTTTTGCTCGACCGCGGCAGGTTCGGACGTACCCTTAATCAGCTTTTGTTCAATCAGGAATTGCCTGTCTCTTTTAACTATAATATCAGCAGGGTGGATATGTCGGAACAAACTACAGATGCAGACATGATGCAGGTTTCCATAGGTCAGGGAACCACATCGATTACACCGCTGCAGCTAAATATGATCACATGTGCCATCGCTAATGACGGTGTGTTGATGGAGCCGTATTTGATCGATTATGTACAAAACAGCGCCGGAAATCAGATAAAAACCTTTTCACCTTCCGCTTATGGCAGTATTATGGAACAAAGCGAGGCGGCAGTTTTAAAAGCGCTGATGAAAGACGTGGTGGAAGAAGGAACGGCTACTAGGTTAAAAGGGCTTTCTTATACGGCGGCCGGAAAGACAGGTTCCGCTGAATATGGTACAATCAAGGGAGAAAGTCATGCATGGTTTACTGGATTTGCACCGGCAGAAGATCCGCAGGTGTGTGTGACGATTATTATTGAAGGGGCAGGGGCGGGAGGCGACTATGCCGTTCCTATTGCCAAAAGAATCTTCGATGCCTATTTTGGAGTCTGATTATGAAATTTTATAAATATCTTTATATTGGCGATACTGTTACCAATCCACAGAAAATAAAATGGAAATTAAAACACCATGCGGGTGTGCAGGTATATGTCATCACGACAGCTCCATATGCAGATCAGCTTGAGATTTTTCATAGCGCTTATCTTAAGCAGAAATATTACAGATATCATCCGCCCATCATCGTCGGAATTGCTTCAAATTATGATGAGGCAGTGCAGATTATTTTACAGATTACGCAGGAGTGTGTAGATGCCACAGGCAATTGTAACCTAAAGGAATATTTAAAACGCAAAGCAAAGGAGCAATCATAATATGCTGTCAGTACTGCTGATGATGTTAAAAGTGCTAGGCATAATCATTCTTATTCTGCTTGGGACCATATTGACGCTCGTTCTGCTTGTACTTTTTGTGCCGGTACGATACCGAATCATGGTACACAGGAAAACACAGGAAGAAGTTCCTATGTCGGTTAAGCTTACGGCATCGTGGCTTTTGCATATTTTGAATGCAGCATTTTCCTATCCCGAGGCTGCATTTTTGCGGGTCAGAATCTTTTGTTTTACTATTTTCCGTTCTGATAAAGCGCAGGGGGAAGCGTCTGCTAAAAGGGATGAAAAGCAGGGAAAAGCTTCTCGGAAAAAAGAGCCGCAAAAAAAGCTGCAAGTAGAAAAGATGTCTAGGGTAAAACCTCTGCCAAAGGAACTGGTACACGATAAAGAATCCTGCAGACAGGCAGAAGCTGAAAACGAAACCGTTGGCCAAAAACGACCTGACGGCAATGAAAAGCAGGCAGCCAAAAGCGAGACGCAGAAAACCGACAGCCAGGAAGAGACGGGCAATGGAAACGGTAAAAATACGCATACTTCAAAAAAGAAAGGGATCATTTCAAAGTTTTTAGAATTTATCAGAAAACTCTGGGCAGCAATTAAAAATATTAAGTACACAATTCTAAAAATATGTGATAAGATAAAGCATATTGTAAAGAATATTCAATATTACAGGAAGATTATTCAAAGCGATACTTTCAAGAGGGCATGGGCTGTATGCTCAGGGCAGGTATTTTCCTTGCTTAAAAGTATATCCCCGAGAAAGATTCAGGGAAATTTATTGATTGGAACGGGAGACCCTGCCAGTACAGGGCAGGTTCTGGCAATTTACGGTATGTTATATCCATTGCTTGGCAATCATATTGACATAGTCCCCGATTTTGAGCGGCAGATTATAGAAGGTGATTTGTATGTGAAAGGAAGGATAACCGTATTTAAAGCACTGAAAACAGCATGGATTGTTTACTTCAATAAGGATTTACGCAGATTGATCAAATTATTTAAAAGGGAGGCAGCATAAATGGCAGAAAATAATTTTACAGGAGTCATCGAATCGTTGATGAGAGGCATGAATACAGTATTATCCACGAAAACGGTGGTTGGCGAAGCAACCAAAATCGGCGACACCATTATTTTGCCCCTTGTGGATGTAACATTTGGTGTGGGTGCAGGCGCAAGCGTAGGTGATAAGAAAAACGGCGGGGCCGGAGGCTTTTCAGGGAAATTGACGCCAAGTGCAGTTCTGGTTATCAAAAACGGCAGTACCAAGCTGGTCAATATCAAAAATCAAGATACCGTAACGAAAGTCCTTGATATGATTCCTGACATTGTAGATAAGTTTACAGCGCCTAAAGAAGAGATGATCGACGATGATGACGCGGTGGACATTGCTTTCCCGGAAGATACAGCTGACAAGCAATAATTCCGCTCAAAATGCATATGATAAAGTAAGAAAGCATAAGTGAGAAAATACGCATGAAAAAACTGATTGGATTTATTGCATTTTGGATTGCTGTAGGGATGCTGCTTATGCTTTTTCTTGCGCATCACTATCTGATTGCGCTTCTAATTATTGCATTGCTATTGCTGATTGGATACAATTGTTATTTGAATTAACGACGTTCGATTGGATCCCGCCGGAATCATTATGTTGCTCAGCAAGGTGGGAATCCCTAACATTTTTGAATGGAGAATGGTATGAATAAAGTTGATGGGACTAAGATCCTGGAGGAGCAAAACTGTGAAGAGGTTTTGGCAGATGCTACGGAGGACGAGCTTCATGAATTGAAAATCTGGCTGTTTAAGGAAAATGTGCGGCTTAAAATGGAGCAGAGTGAACTGAAACATGGTCAGGATGCGCTTGTCAAAGAGAAAAAACAATTTGAAGAGGAAATGAAAAAGATGACGCGGGAGCTGGAGTTTGAACAAAAACGCCTGAAGCAGGACGAGTCTTTTTTTGATAAGAAGATGGACATCCTTAAAAATGCTTTTGCACAGCTGGATGTGGAGCGTAAGAAACTGGAGCGTGACAGGGTTTTACTGGAAGCGGAGAAGCGTGTACATGAGACCAATGCCAGGCTGGACAAAAATATGGAGGTGGCAGAGCTGCTGTTTCAGGGAGTCAATAGTCAATTGGCATTGAAAAAGAGATACCGGGATTTGATCAAAATGTTTCATCCTGATAACATAGCAGGAGATCATGAAATGGTATTGGTAATCAATCGGATTTATGATGAGCTGAAAACTGATTATGAAATGGGGAAGAGAGCGTAACAAACGCCTGGCGGCTTATTGCAACAAACGCCTGGCGGCTTATTGTACCAAACGCCTGACGGCTTATTGTAAAAAACTGACCGCTTGCGGCGGTCAGTTTTTTGCAGTCATTTTAAGTTTAAGCTCTTTCAACTTTTCCGGACTTTAAACAGTTTGTACAAACGTGCATTCTTTTGGAAGCTCCGTTTACTTTACATTTAACATTTTTGATGTTTGATTTCCAGATTCTGTTAGATCTTCTATGAGAATGGCTTACGTTATTTCCAAAATGAACGCCCTTACCACAAATATCACATTTAGCCATCGTTGCACCTCCTAACAATTCAAATTAAACATACACAACAGTTGTATAATAGCAGATATCAGATAAGAATGCAAGCAAAAATTTAACATTTTTAGGAGATTTTGTATTGGACTGCTTCATGAGATGAGGAGTATGCCCAAGAGCTAGTCTCAAAAATGACCAATGCGATGCTTTTTCACAATTTAATTTTTTTTGTTTCTTTTTTTCCATTTTACGGTTATAATACATAATATATGTTCAAAATATAAGGAGGCAGCCTATGAAAAATTCTTCCATGAAGGGAACTTCTATGAACACACATATGGGGAACATTGCAATTGACAGCGAAGTAATAGCCCAATATGCAGGCAGCGTTGCAATGGAATGCTTTGGTGTTGTAGGAATGGCAGGCATTAACGTAAAAGACGGTCTTGTAAAACTGCTTAAAATGGACAGCATGACCAGAGGAATCAATGTAGCAATCAAAAACAATAAGCTTATATTGAATTTTCATATTATTGTGGCTTATGGCGTAAGCATATTGGCAGTTTCAGATAATTTGATTAGCAATGTGAAATATAAAGTTGAAGAATTTACAGGAATAGAAATCGAGAAAATAAACATCTTTGTTGAAGGTGTTAGAGTGATTGATTAAGGAGGATTTGACGTGACTAATACAATCGACGCTAAGATACTGGCAAAGATGTTCTTAGCCGGAGCCAAAAATCTAGAATCCAAGAAGGAATGGATTAATGATTTAAATGTATTTCCTGTGCCGGACGGTGATACAGGAACCAATATGACGCTTACAATCATGTCTGCAGCAAAGGATGTCGCCGGTATGGAAGATCCTGACATGGCATCTTTGTGCAAAGCGATTTCATCAGGATCCTTAAGAGGGGCGAGAGGAAATTCCGGTGTTATTTTATCCCAGTTATTTAGAGGATTTACCAAGTCTATCAGGGACAAGGATGAATTAAATATTCCAGTATTTGCGGATGCTTTTGAAAAGGCAGTGGAGACCGCTTATAAGGCAGTTATGAAGCCTAAAGAGGGTACCATATTAACGGTAGCGAAGGGAGCTTCCACGAAGGCAAGAGAACTTTCAAATGATGGGTGTGACGATTTGGCATTCTTTTTCGATGAAATCATTAAGTATGCGGATGAAGTTCTCGAGCAGACCCCTGAGATGCTTCCTGTATTAAAGCAGGCAGGTGTTGTAGATTCCGGTGGGCAGGGACTGATGCAGGTGTTAAAAGGTGCCTATGATGCATTCCTTGGCAAGGAGATTGACTTAACAATCAGTGCTGATACACATGCGTCTCCTGTAAAGGCAAATGTGGACGTGCAAGCTGATATGGAAATCAAGTTCGGCTATTGCACCGAGTTCATTATCATGCTGAGCAGGAATTTTAACATTAAAAATGAAATGGATTTCAAAGAATATCTTGAATCTATCGGTGATTCCATCGTGGTCGTGGCGGATGATGACGTGGTAAAGGTGCACGTACATACCAATGACCCTGGACTCGCGATTCAGAAGGCGCTTAAGTATGGTGCATTATCTAATTTAAAGATAGATAATATGCGTTTGGAACATCAGGAAAAGCTGTTCAAAGCAGGATTAGAACCAGCAAAGGAAGCATCTGCCAAGGAAGCGGTTATGCCTCATAAGGAAGTTGGGTTTATCGCTGTTTCTGTGGGAGAAGGAATCAATGAAATTTTCAAAGGCTTAGGCATTGATTACATCATTGAGGGCGGACAGACTATGAATCCCAGCACGGAGGACATGTTGAATGCCATCGAGAAAGTGAATGCGGACACCGTTTTCATTCTTCCCAATAATAAAAATATCATTCTCGCCGCGAATCAGGCACAGATGATGGTGGAGGATAAGAAGATCGTTGTTGTACCCACGAAGACAGTACCTCAAGGCATTACAGCAGTTATCAATTATGTACCGGATATGTCGGCAGAAGAAAATGCTGAGACTATGAAGCAGGAAATCGGCAATGTAAAAACCGGTCAGGTAACTTATGCTGTGAGAGATACGGTGATCGATGACAAAGAAATCAAACAGGGCGATTATATGGGAATCGGTGATGAGGGAATCTTGTCCGTGGGCAGTGATGTTTCTGATGTCACCTATCAGATGGTTCAGGAAATGATGAATGAGGATTTGGAATTGATCAGTATTTACTATGGATCGGATGTTACAGAAGAAGCCGCCAAGCAGCTTAAAGAACGTATTGTAGAGGCATTTCCTTCCTGCGATATCGAATTACAGTACGGCGGACAGCCCATTTATTATTATATCATTTCAGCAGAATAAAGACATCAGATGGCTTTGTGAGACATCCTCGTGTCAATAACGGGCAGTACGCTTGGCGAACTGCCCTTATATTCAGTAAAGGGACGGAGTGACCGTCCTTTTTACGTAGTATGAAATGTAGAAACCAAATCTAGATGTTATGGTTACAAGGAGTGTCAGATGAAATATTTAGATGACATCATTCGGCTGAAAGGAATCGGAGAGAAGACAGCAAAGCTTTTTTACCGGATCGGAATCCACACATGCTCAGATTTACTGCTTTATTATCCCAGGGATTATCAGGTTTTTGATCCGCCTGTAAAGATTGCGGAAGCAGAAGATAAGGAAACAGTTACACTCGAATTATTTCTTCCGGCTTCATTCAAGTGGAAGAAGGTGCGGAATCTGTCAATCGGTACAGGAATCGGAAGCGACGGTGAAAACAGGATTTCCATCACCTATTTTAATACGCCGTATTTAAAGAGCAGGCTTGTTGCCGGAAGTTCCTATTTGTTTCGGGGAAAGCTCAAGCTTGAAAACGGTGTATACCGCATGGATCAGCCTAAAATATATACATGGGCTGAATATCAGGAAAAAATGGGGCAGCTTTGGCCTTGCTACAGTCTTACAGCAGGTCTTACGAACCGGACGGTGGCAAAAGCGGTGGAGCAGGCGCTTAACGTGTATGAAGAGGAAGAGTATCTTCCGACTGATATCCTTAGGGAATACGAATTGGTCTCAAGGGTCCATGCTGTATATCAGATTCATTTTCCCAAGAGCTGGGACAGCCTTCTACAGGCGCGTAAGCGGATTGTGTTTGATGAGTTTTTCTTGTTTCTGCTGTCCATAAGGCGCATGAAGGAATATAACGAAGCGCTCGATGCAGATTATCCCATGATAGAGACAGCATGGACGAAGCGTTTTTTGGAGGGACTTCCGTATCGATTGACCAATGCCCAACTTAAAGTCTGGAAAGAGATAGAAAGGGACCTTGTAAGCGGTAAATGTATGAACCGGCTGGTACAGGGGGATGTGGGCTCCGGAAAGACCGTGCTGGCTTTCTTGGCGCTTTTGCTTACGGTGAGCAATGGATATCAGGGAGCTCTTATGGCGCCTACGGAAATACTTGCAGCCCAGCATTTTGAGCAGATAAGCAGCATGACTTGGAAATATAGCCTTCCATTTAAACCCGTACTTCTTACCGGCTCTGTGAGTGCGGCTGGCAAAAAAGAAATTTACCGACAAATAGAAGAAGGGGAAGTAAACGTTATAATTGGGACGCATGCGCTGATACAGGAAAAGTTAAATTACCAGAAGCTTGCACTGGTTATCACAGACGAGCAGCATCGATTTGGCGTAAGACAAAGGGAGATTTTAAGCGAAAAAGGAGGGAAGACCCATGTACTTGTGATGAGCGCCACTCCGATTCCCAGAACGCTGGCGATTATCCTGTATGGGGATCTTCATCTGTCTGTAGTGGATGAACTGCCTGCCCACAGACTGCCGGTCAAAAACTGTGTGGTGGGAACTTCTTATCGGAACAAGGCTTATGAATTCATTACAAGAGAAGTCCGAAAGGGAAATCAGGCATACGTGATCTGCCCCATGGTGGAAGCTGGGGAGGAAGGCGCGGATGAACTTGAAAACGTGACGGACTATGGAGAAAAACTGAAAAATACTCTGCCGCCGGACATTCATGTGGAGATTCTTCATGGAAAGATGAAACCGACGGATAAAAAACGGATCATGGAAGCTTTTGCCGCCGGCAATATCCATGTACTGGTATCCACCACGGTCATTGAAGTTGGAATCAATGTTCCGGCAGCCACTGTGATGATGATTGAAAATGCGGAGCGTTTCGGTCTTGCCCAGCTTCACCAGCTGAGGGGAAGAATTGGGAGAGGAAAGGAACAGTCTTATTGCATTTTTATGAATTGCTCAGGTAAAGAAAAGTCCATGGACAGGCTGAAGATTTTAAATCAGTCAAATGACGGTTTTTACATTGCGGAAGAGGACTTAAAGTTAAGAGGTCCCGGTGATCTTTTCGGCATCAGACAAAGTGGTGCGATGGAATTTCGTCTCGCAGATATTTATCAGGATTCAGAAATCCTTAAAAAAGTCAGCGTGACGGTAGATCAGCTCCTTTTAGAGGATGAGGACCTGAAAACGGAAAGATGTGCTCCGCTTAAACGGTATTTGAATGAAAATGCCGGAAATTTTATTGACTTTAGAACAATCTGACAGTAATATGTATTTGTATGCCCTTTAGGGAAATGCACAATATGTTGTATTTTAGGAGAAAGGAACGGTGAAATAAATTGAACCACAAAGTTGCAGTCGTTACAGATTCAAACAGCGGTATCACACAGGCAGAATCAAAGGAGCTTGGAATCATAGTTCTTCCAATGCCTTTTATGATAGGTGAAGATACTTTTTTTGAGGATATTACGCTGACACAGGAGGATTTTTATAATAAACTAGAAGGCGGTGCAGACGTAGTGACCAGTCAGCCATCCCCGGAAGCAGTGATGGATCTTTGGAAGGATACCTTAAAGGAGTATGATGAGATTGTCTATATTCCCATGAGCAGCGGGTTATCCGGTTCCTGCCAGAGCGCTATGATGCTTTCCGAAGATTTCGATCAAAAAGTACAGGTCGTAAATAATCAGAGAATCTCTGTTACCCAGAGGCAGTCAGCAATGGACGCAAAAATGCTTGCTGAGCGGGATATGAGTGCAGTGCAGATCAAAGAATTTCTTGAAAATGACAAATTTAATTCCAGCATCTATATCATGCTTGACACCTTATATTACCTGAAAAAAGGGGGAAGAATCACACCTGCTGCGGCAGCGATTGGAACTATCCTTAAGCTGAAACCGGTGCTTACGATTCAGGGGGATAAGCTGGATGCTTTTGCAAAGGCAAGAACCGCCACCCAGGGAAAATCTATCATGATAAATGCCATCAGAAATGATATGGAAACTCGTTTCGGCGGCGCAAGCGCGGACAACATCTGGCTCCAGGTTGCCTACACAAAGGATGTGGACGCTGCTGAGCAGTTTGCAGCTGAGCTTCTTAAGGAATTCCCCGGATTTGATATCGTAATCAATCCGCTTTCCCTAAGCGTTGCATGTCATATCGGACCAGGTTCCCTGGCAGTTGCCTGCTGTAAAAAAATCAAATAAGAAATGAGTTTATTATTTAAGAAAGAGGTTTGCGTTAAATGTCAAAAGCAGCAGTTTATGATGCCTCCAGTATCACGGTGCTGGAGGGGCTGGAAGCGGTAAGAAGAAGACCGGGGATGTACATCGGCAGTGTCTCCACCAAGGGATTGAATCATCTGATTTACGAAATCGTCGATAATGCAGTGGATGAACACCTTGCAGGATATTGCGATACGATTTATGTCACGCTTGAAGCAGACGGTTCTGCCACGATTGAGGATAATGGACGAGGCATTCCGGTAGGAATGCATGAAAAGGGAGTCAGCGCAGAGCGGCTGGTTTTTACCACCCTTCACGCTGGGGGAAAGTTTGATGATACTGCCTATAAGACCAGCGGAGGGCTTCACGGCGTAGGCTCCTCTGTGGTCAATGCACTTTCCACTTATCTTACGGTACAGGTTAAAAACGGCGGACATCTGTATGAGGACAGATATGAGCGCGGAAATCCTACGATAGAGCTGGTGGACGGTCTGCTTCCTGTAATCGGCAAGGCAAAAGGTACTGGGACTCGTATTAATTTTCTCCCCGACGATACGATTTTTGACCGGACAAGATTTAAAGAAGATGAAATAAAGAGCAGAATGCATGAAACAGCCTATTTAAATCCTGCGCTTACCATTGTTTTTGAAGATAAAAGAAAAGAAGAGACAGAACATATCGAATATCATGAGCCGGACGGCATCATTGGCTTTATTAAAGATATGAATAAATCTACGGAAGCAGTCTGCGATGTGATTTATTTTAAGGGGGAAAGCGAAGGCATCTCTGTGGAGGGCGCATTCCAATATATCAATGAGTTTCATGAGAATGTGCTTGGATTCTGTAATAATATCTACAATTCAGAGGGCGGTACCCATCTGACCGGATTTAAGACGGCATTTACCAATATCATCAATACATATGCGAGAGAGCTAAATATCCTGAAAGAAAAAGACGCCAATTTTACTGGTGCAGATGTGCGCAACGGGATGACAGCCGTCGTTTCCATCAAGCACCCTGATCCTCGGTTCGAAGGGCAGACGAAGACCAAGCTGGATAACCAGGATGCCTCGAAGGTTGTATCCAAGGTGACAGGTGACGAGCTGGTGCGCTATTTTGATCGTAATCTTGAAATCCTTAAGAGCATTATAGGCTGCGCAGAAAAGGCAGCAAAGATCCGAAAGACCGAAGAGAAGGCAAGGACGAATATGCTGACCAAGCAGAAGTTCTCCTTTGATTCCAACGGAAAACTTGCCAATTGTGAGTCAAAAGATGCATCAAAATGCGAAATATTCATTGTAGAGGGTGATTCTGCAGGAGGAAGTGCAAAGACTGCAAGAAATCGTGCATTTCAAGCGATTCTTCCCATCCGCGGAAAGATCTTAAATGTGGAAAAAGCAAGCATCGACAAGGTCCTTGCCAATGCAGAAATCAAAACCATGATCAATGCCTTTGGATGTGGATTTTCTGAAGGCTATGGGAATGATTTTGATATTACGAAGCTGCGCTATGATAAGATCATTATCATGGCAGATGCGGACGTGGACGGCGCCCATATTTCCACATTGCTGTTGACCTTATTTTACAGATTTATGCCTGAGCTTATTTATGAGGGGCACGTGTATATCGCCATGCCTCCCCTTTATAAGGCAATGCCCAGCAAAGGAAAGGAAGAGTACCTTTATGATGACAAAGCATTAGAGCAGTATCGGAAACGTCATAAAGGTCCTTTTACACTGCAAAGATACAAAGGTCTCGGTGAAATGGATGCAGACCAGCTTTGGGAGACCACTTTAAATCCTGAAAGTAGAATCTTAAAGCAGGTTGAGATTGAAGATGCACGTATGGCATCTGAGGTGACAGAGATGTTGATGGGAACGGAAGTGCCGCCGAGAAAGGCATTTATCTATGAACACGCCACAGATGCGGAACTGGATATTTAAAAAGTGAGGGAAAGTCTACATGGAAGAAAAGATCATTAAAACAGAGTATTCCGAGGTCATGCAGAAATCTTATATCGATTATGCCATGAGCGTCATCATTGCAAGAGCCCTTCCCGATGCTAGGGACGGTTTAAAACCGGTGCAGCGAAGGGTGCTGTATGATATGCATGAGCTGGGAATCCGGTATGACCGCCCTTATCGGAAAAGCGCCCGTATCGTAGGCGATACCATGGGTAAATATCATCCCCACGGTGATAGTTCCATTTATGAAGCGCTGGTGGTCATGACCCAGGAGTTTAAGAAAGGACTTCCCTTAATAGACGGTCACGGCAACTTCGGTAACATTGAAGGAGACGGCGCCGCTGCCATGCGTTATACGGAAGCAAGGCTTACCAAAGTCACGCAAGAATCCTTTTTATCAGATTTAGATAAGGATGTGGTGGATTTTGTTCCTAATTTCGATGAGACGGAAAAAGAGCCCAGCGTCCTTCCTGTGAAATTCCCAAACCTTCTTGTGAACGGTTCTGAAGGGATTGCAGTTGGTATGGCGACCAGTATTCCGCCTCATAATTTAGGTGAAGTGGCAAATGCGGTAAAGGCTTATATGCAGGATGAATCCATTACCACAAAAGAACTTATGAAATATGTTAAGGGACCTGATTTCCCTACTGGCGGCATTGTGATCAACAAGGATGATCTTCTAGATATTTATGAAACCGGTACGGGGAAAATCAAAGTCAGGGGAAAAGTGGATATCGAAAAGGGGAAAGCCGGAAAGACGAATGTGGTAATCAGTCAGATCCCGTATCCCATGATCGGTGCGAATATCTCTAAATTCCTGATGGATGTTGCAGCTCTTTCGGAAACAAAAAAAACACAGGACATCGTAGATATCTCCAACCAGTCGTCCAAGGAAGGAATCCGCATCGTTATTGAGCTAAAAAAAGATGCGGATGTTGATAACTTTATTAATATGCTCTACAAAAAGACGCGATTGGAAGACACCTTTGGCGTAAACATGCTTGCCATAGCAGATGGACGCCCGGAAGTCATGAGCCTTAGGCAGATCATCAAGCATAATGTCGATTTTCAGTTTCAGGTTGCCAAAAGAAAGTATACCACCCTTCTTGCAAAAGAACGGGAAAGAAAAGAAATTCAGGAAGGTCTTATTAAAGCATGCAATGTGATAGACCTTGTTATTGAGATTTTAAGAGGTTCAAAGGATAGAGCTATGGCAAAAGATTGCCTGATGAATGGAAAAGTGGATGGCATCAAGTTCCGTTCCAAGGAGTCCAAGATCATGGCAGCCCAGCTGATGTTCACGGAGAAGCAGGCAAATGCTATACTGGAAATGCGTCTATATAAGCTGATTGGATTAGAACTGGAGGCGCTGATCAACGAGCATGAGGAAACCATGGCAAATATCTACCGCTATGAAGATATTTTGGAGCGGCGCGATTCTATGGCACAGGTTATTATAAATGAACTGGATGAAATCAGAAAGAACTATGCCCATCCAAGGAAGACGGTCATTGAAAATGCGGCGGAAGCGGTTTATGTGGAGAAGAAAGCAGAAGAGATGGAAGTGGTCTTTCTGATGGATCGTTTCGGTTATGCCCGAACCATAGATACGGCGGCCTATGAGCGCAACAAAGAAGCGGCAGAAGCAGAAAACAAATATGTGCTGTCATGCAAAAATACAGGAAGGATCTGTATCTTTACCAACACAGGACAACTTCATACGGTAAAAGTCATGGATATTCCTTTTGGAAAATTCAGGGACAAAGGAGTTCCCATAGACAACATCAGCAATTTTAACGGTGAAAAAGAAATCGTGATTGCGGCGGCAAGCCAGATGAGCTTAAACCTCTACCGCATGATCTTCGTCACAAAACTTGCTATGATGAAGGTGGTGGACGGCGGTGAGTTTGATGTTGCAAAGCGGACGGTTGCCGCAACCAAACTCTCAGATGAAGACGAGGTGGTAAGCGTGGTTGTCTTAAACGACCAAAAGCAGATTGTATTGCAGACCCAGGAGGGGTATTTTCTTAAATTTGCAGTGGAAGAAATTCCCGAAAAAAAGAAGAATGCAATCGGTGTGCGGGGAATGAAGCTAAGCGGAAGCGACCACATCGAAAATGTCTACTATACCAGAAGCGGTGTAGAGACCATCATAGAATACAAAGAAAAGACTCTGGACCTTAATAAATTAAAAACTGCCAAAAGAGATGGAAAAGGCACAAAGGTAAGGGTGTAAAAGTAAGAAAGGAGCATCTATACATGCGCGTGATTGCTGGCAGGGCAAGAAGCCTTAGATTAAAGACGCCGGAGGGAATGGATACCAGACCTACAACGGACCGGATCAAGGAAACTTTATTTAATATGATTCAGGGAGAAATTCCGGGATGTATTTTCATCGATTTGTTTGCGGGAAGCGGCGGCATTGGCATCGAGGCATTAAGCCGGGGGGCAATGCATGCCTACTTTGTCGAAAATGGAAAGGAAGCGATTTCCTGTATTCAGGACAATCTTTCCTTTACAAAATTTTCCAATGATGCTACACTTCTGAAACAGGAAGTTTTTACGGCTCTTTCTATGATTCATGAAAAAGAAGCGGATATCATCTTTATAGATCCTCCCTATCAGGCAGGATATGAAGAAAAGGTTTTCGAGGCGCTTTGGACGCAGCCCTATGTCACGGATCATACGCTTTTGATTTTGGAAGCACAGAAGGAAAAGTCTATGAATTTCCTTGGCAAAATAGGATACGAAATCATAAAAGAAAAGAATTATAAGACAAATAAGCATGTATTTGTGAGAAAGGCGAGGAAAGAATGAAAACAGCAATCTACCCCGGCAGTTTTGATCCTGTCACTTACGGACATCTGGATGTAATCAGGCGTGCCGCCCAGATTTTTGATGAACTTACGGTCAGCGTTTTGAATAATAAACTAAAGACTCCATTGTTTTCTGTAGAAGAACGTGTTAAGATATTACAGGAAGCAGTCAGGGACATTCCCAATGTGAAGGTGGAATCCTTCAGCGGTCTTTTGGTGGATTATGCCAAATCAAGGGATGTACATGTAGTAATCAGGGGACTGCGTGCGATTACCGACTTTGAATATGAACTTCAGAACGCACAGACGAATGTAAAGCTGTCAAACGGGGCGTTAGATACCGTTTTCCTTACGACAAGTCTGGAATATGCTTATCTTAGTTCTTCCAGCGTAAAAGAGATTGCAAGCTTTCATGGTGATATTTCCATGTGCGTACCTGATTTTGTAGCAGAGCTTGTGTATCAGAAATATGGATATGGGAAGAAGCAGACGGGGGAAAACGCATGAGCAGCAGAATCGAACAGTTAATTGATGAAATTGAAGAGTATATTGACGGCTGTAAATACCAGACTCTTTCAAACAGCAAGATTATTGTCAATAAAGAAGAGATCGATGAACTTCTCCGGGAACTTCGGATGAAGACGCCGGATGAAATCAAGCGATATCAGAAAATCATCAGCAATAAAGAGGCTATCTTAAATGACGCCCGCGCTAAGGCAGAGGCGCTGATCAATGAAGCCACGATTCATACCAATGAGCTCATCAATGAGCATGAAATCATGCAGCAGGCCTATGCACAGGCGAACGAAGTCGTTAAAATGGCGACCCAGCAGGCACAGGAAATCCTAGATAATGCAACGATGGAAGCAAACAATATGCGTATGGCTGCTATGCAGTATACAGATGATATTCTGGCAAACGTAGAAAATCTTATGAATCAGACGATGCGCACAACGAAGGATCACTACGAAAGCTTTATCGGCGCATTGAACCATTATAATGATATCGTCAATGCAAACAGAGTGGAACTGAATCCTCCAGAGCCGGATACTTATATTGGCGATGATCTGGAAAATGAGACAGAGCAGGCGAAAGACAGCAGTGAAAACTTAAATCTGGATTTGCTATGATAAATGTAACGTCTAATCCGGCTTACGGCATGAAAGTAAGCCGGGCTTTTTAGTATATAGGAAAGTTCTTTGAACTTCCCTATGAAAAAGGAGAGTAAGTTTGAAACGGAACATCTATCTATTGATTCTTTTTTTGCTCTTGTGCGGAGCAGGATTTTTGTGCATAACAGGGGAAGCACATGCCGACCAACCGTTGGTCATTGTGATCGATCCCGGTCACGGTGGAGAGAACTTAGGCGCTGAGTATGACGGTTATACCGAAAAGGACATGACCCTTATCGTTGCCAGGGCAATGAAAGAAGAACTGGAAAAGTATGACGGCGTAACCGTCTATCTGACACATGAAACAGATCAGGATATGAGCATCAAGGACAGAGCAGCATTTGCAGGCGAAAAAAATGCTGATTTTTTATTCTGCCTTCATTTCAATTCCTCCATCGAACATAATTTGTTTGGTGCGGAAGTATGGGTGCCAGCCAGCGGCGAATACTATGCAAAGGGATATTCCTTTGCTCAGATACAAATGAAGGAGTTTACCGATTCAGGTCTGTATTCCAGGGGAATCAAGACGAGATTAAACGACAAGGATGAGAATTACTATGGTATTTTAAGATATTGCACAAGCGAAGGGGTTCCCGCCGCGCTGATTGAGCACTGCCATTTAGATCAGGAAAAAGACAAGAAATTTTATCAACAGGGAAAGGAGCAGCTGATTGCATTTGGCCGTATGGATGCAACAGCCGCGGCAAAGTACTTTCAGTTAAAATCGGATATCTTAGGTGTGGATTACAGTAATTTTCCTGTACCACAAACAGATATTCCTGCTGATATCGTTCGTCCTGACAAAACAGAACCTGAACTGTGTAGAATTGAAGTGACGAATATCGATGAAGGTACAGGCGAAGTGACGATTCAGATGGAGGCGGAAGATTCGGACAGCTATATTTTGTATTATCGATTAAGCCTTGACGGCGGAGACACCTACCTGCCTTTAGAGGAATGGCCAAGACCTGACGCATGGAATCGTTCTTCCACCACCTGCAGCTTTACGATTAAGGTGCCTTTTGATGAGAAAATCGAGCTTCTTGCTTCGGCGAGCAACGGATTTGACAAATGGACGGATAGCAATCTCATTGAGATAGAGGCAATTCCCGATCCCCAGCGGCTGAAAGAGGAAGCATTCCAAAAAGCACAGCAGGAGGCGGAAGAGGAAGCACGAAGGCTGCTTGAAGAAATGCAGAACTATAACCAAATGCACTTTGAGGAAGAAGCATTAAATGAAAGCAACGATGTGGCAGATAAAAATCTGATTCCAGTCGCAGCGATTATCATAGGGCTCATCCTGTGCATGATCTTTATTTCCTTTTTTATGGCCAGAGCAATATTTTTGCTGGCAAAAGGTAATAAAAAACGGTAATTGCCGTCAGAATCATTTTGTGCATGACATATTCCGTAATAGAAAGGTCTGTATCTTTGATCATACTGTACGTCTGGGCGATGCAGGATAATCCTCCAAAGGGAAGGACGCATAAAACAAACATAGGGGCACGGCTGCCTAAAAGTCCGATGCCGCCTGTAATCTCCAAAAGACAGCCAGCGCCGCCTGTAAGCAGGTTTGAAAGATTCCTACCTAGATGTAGGGTCTTAGACAAGAGGGAAGGAAGAATAAACAAAAGATTAAAGAAAATCATATAGCCTCCCAGCTTTGCGATGCTGTATAGCGATGTGAAAATGGATTCATCCAGCGCCTGCATAAGGGAAATAGAGGTGTTTTGCGCGCGGAGGCAATAGCTTTCCTTCGGAATCTGGTCTGCATACAGAACATAGCGAAGGAAGAGACCGTATAGAAAGGGGAGTCCATACATTCCAATCAAAAAAGGCAGGACTTTTTTGAGAGCTAGCACAGGCAGGACAAAGCTCAAGAAATACACTGGTCCTATGTTGTTGCAAAAGGCAAGAAGAAGAGAAGCCTCTTTCTTTGAAATCTGCTTCTGTTCATAAAGCTGGGCGGTTACATGTGCACCCATGGGAAAACCGCAGAGAAATCCTATTACAATGCCATAGATGCAGGAAGACCGAAGGCGGAACAGCCGTCCTAAGATGGGATTTAACAATTTCACAAAGGAGCCTGTCAAGTTCATGCGGATCATGATTCCCGAAAGTACCATAAAAGGGAAAAGCGTGGGAATCATTCTATCAAACCAGAGATTCAGACCGTTCAACGCAAGGGACAGGCAGTCGGCAGGAGCGGAAAGGATCACGATTGTAAGTGTGAGTGCAAGAAGGGTATATAGATAAAATTTTAGTTTCATAATAGGTTCTTTTCCCTTTTTGTGTTATGATAATGTTTATGAGAATCGACAGATTATTATGCGAAATGAATATCGGCACCAGGAGCCAGGTGAAGGAATTAATCAAAAAAGGGCAGGTCTGCATCAACGGCGTGGTAATCCGTAAGCCGGAGCTGCATGTGGATGAAAACTGCACGAAAATAACCTGCAAGGGAAAAGAGTATGTATACAGACCCAATGTTTACTATATGATGAATAAACCTTGCGGTGTGATTACCGCTACCGTTGATAAAAAAGAGCAAACGGTTTTAGACCTTTTGAAAGAGCAGCTTAAAATGCAATTGGGCGAGGAAGGTGCGGGGGTGCCTCTTAAAGATATTTTTCCGGTGGGACGGCTGGATAAGGATACGGTAGGGCTGCTTCTTCTTACCAATGACGGAGAACTTGCCCACAATCTGCTCTCGCCCACCAAACATGTTGCTAAGCAATATTTTGTGCGCACAGATATACCTATTACAGAAGATCAAATAAAATGCCTTGAAGAGGGCGTCCTTATCGGGGAAAATGAGAGAACACGTCCGGCACAAGTGATGCCGCAGGGCAAAAATGAGTGCTGTATCACCATCACAGAAGGAAAATACCATCAAATCAAACGAATGTTCCGTGCGGTAGGAAATAAGGTCGTTTATTTGAAACGCTTGTCCATGGGAAGTCTTGCCCTGGATGAAACATTGGCGGAAGGACAGATCAGAGAATTGACACCAAAGGAGGTTGGGGATTTATGCTCCGGGATATAGAAGCAGTATTATTTGATTTAGACGGATCGCTGGTAGATTCCATGTGGATCTGGGAAGAGATTGACAGAATCTATCTTGGCAGATTTGGCATCACCCTGCCGAAAGGTCTTCAGGGTGATATCGAAGGCATGAGCTTTTCGGAGACGGCACAATATTTCAAGACGAGATTTGACATCCCAGATTCTTTAGAACAGATTAAAGAGTCCTGGAATGAAATGGCATGGGAGCAATATACCCATCAGGTTCCCTTAAAAGACGGTGCAAGGGAATTTGTAGAATATTGCCGAAACAATGGTATCAGGCTTGGAATTGCCACGAGCAATTCAAGGAAGCTGGTGGAAAATGTCATAAAGGTGCATGGGCTTTTTGGCTGTTTTGACTGCATCGTGACAGCCTGTGATGTGGAAAAAGGAAAGCCAGCCCCGGATGTTTACTTAGAAGCTGCAAAAAAGTGTGGCGTAAATCCGGAAAAGTGTCTCGTATTTGAAGACATTATCCCTGGAATCTTAGCCGGCAAAGCGGCAGGAATGAAGGTCTGCGCCGTCTGGGATGCCTACTCCCATAATCAGGATGAGGAAAAGAAAAAGCTTTCTGACTATTACATAAAAGATTATTTTGACATTATGGCAGGACTGTCATTGCCGGGAGGTTCGTTTGTATAATGGATTTTTACCTGTTTCCAGACAGGATATGATAGAAAGAGGAATGAAGCAACTTGATTTTGTCTATGTAATCGGGGATGCCTATGTGGATCACCCTTCCTTCGGGCATGCCATCATCAGCCGTGTCTTAGAAGCCCATGGGTACCGTGTGGGAATCATTTCCCAGCCGGACTGGAAGGATGAAAACAGCATTGCGGTGTTGGGAAGACCAAGACTTGCCTTCCTTGTATCCGGAGGAAACATGGATTCAATGGTGAATCATTATTTTGTATCTAAGAAAAAGCGTCCCACAGACGCATACACGCCGGGCGGCGTCATGGGCAAACGACCGGATTATGCAACGGTGGTGTACGGGAATTTGATCCGGCGCAAATATAAGGATATCCCGGTGATCATCGGTGGGATAGAAGCAAGCTTAAGACGCCTTGCCCACTATGACTACTGGAGTAATTCTCTTAAGCGCTCCATCCTGTTAGACAGTCAGGCGGATCTTATTTCCTACGGCATGGGGGAAAAATCCATAGTGGAAATTGCAGATGCCCTTAACTGCGGCATTGACGTAAAAGATTTAAGTTTTATTCCCGGAACGGTCTACAAGACAAAAGACATTTCAGCTATTACAGGAGCGGAAGATGAAACATATAACGGGGTTCTTCTCCCGTCCTATGAGGAAATGAAAGAGACGCCTTTAAAATACGCGGAAAGCTTTGGCATTCAATACCAGAATACGGATCCGTTTACCGCCAGAATACTTGCAGAGCCATATCCCAATGGTGTTTATGTGATTCAAAATCCCCCTCAAAAACCCTTGTCCATGGAAGAGATGGATGATGTTTATAGGCTTCCCTATATGCGCACCTATCATCCTTCCTACGAAGCGGAGGGCGGTGTTCCTGCCATATCAGAGATCAAATTTTCCCTGATCAGCAACAGGGGATGTTTTGGCGGCTGCAGTTTCTGTGCGCTAACCTTTCACCAAGGCAGAATCGTGCAGGTCAGAAGTCATGAATCTATTCTTGGGGAAGCGGAAACAATGATAAAAGATCCTGAATTTAAAGGGTATATCCATGATGTGGGAGGTCCTACCGCCAATTTCCGCCACCCTGCCTGTGATAAACAGTTAAAAGCCGGTGTCTGTGCAAACAGACAGTGCCTATATCCTTCTCCCTGTAAAAATCTGAATGCAGATCATCAGGACTATCTTTTGCTCCTTAAAAAATTACGGGCGCTGCCGGGCGTAAAGAAAGTCTTCATCCGTTCGGGAATCCGCTTTGACTATCTGCTTGCCGATGAGAATGACGCTTTTTTCAGAGAACTGGTGGAGCATCATGTGAGCGGACAGCTGAAAGTGGCGCCGGAGCACATTTCCGATGCCGTTTTGGATAAGATGGGGAAGCCTAAAAAAAGCGTTTATGAAGCTTTTGTAAAAAAATATCACAAATTAAATGAACAGCTTGGAAAAAAACAGTTTCTTGTGCCGTATCTGATGTCCTCCCATCCGGGATCGACGCTGAAGGAGGCGGTAGAACTGGCTGAGTACCTGCGGGATCTGGGTTATATGCCGGAACAAGTACAAGATTTTTATCCCACACCTTCCACATTGTCTACCGTTATGTATTACACCGGAATCGACCCTAGAAACAAAAAAGAGGTATATGTATGCCGCAATCCCCACGAAAAAGCTATGCAGAGGGCATTGATTCAATATCGGAATCCTAAAAACTATGAATTGGTTTATGAAGCGCTCACAAAAGCAGGGCGGGATGATTTGATTGGATTTGATAAAAAATGTTTGATTCGACCGAAGGGGGGAAAAACCGATGGCGCCGTACCAAGTCATAAAAGGAGTAAGAATAAAACTGACTTAGTCGGTCGAAAGAAAAAGAAAACCATCCGTAACATTCACAAGAAGAAAAGATAAGGAGATTTAAATTGAGAAAAGCAATGAAAGGTAATTATGGATATCTTGCAGCAAAAAAACGCTGGGTCATTATTCGGACGCTGATTTTCTTTTGTCTTTCCCTCGCCATTTTTGTGGCTGGATATGTAACCACAGGTACAAGAAAAAATCTCCTTACCGTGGTAGCTGTCCTTGGCTGCCTCCCCGCATGCAAGAGTCTTGTCAATATGATTATGCTCATCCGTGCTGCTGGGTGCAGCCAGGCGGCGAAAGAGGCGCTTGCTCCTTTGGAGGGACGGCTTGTCGGGATGTATGATATGTATTTTACCTCTTATCAGAAAAATTTTGCCATCAGCCATATGATCGTGGAAGGTAATATTATTTTAGGATATACAGAAAGCGGAGAATGCGATGTGAAGGCATGTGAAGAGCATCTTCAGATGATGCTGAAACAAAGCGGATTTAAAGATATGACAGTTAAGATTTCCGATGACCTTCCAACTTACGAAACACAACTTAAGAATTTAAATGAAATGAAAAAAGAACATCATCCTGCAAAGGATGATGAGGTCAGGGTACTTCTTTATGATATCTCGCTGTGACAAAAGGACCTAGCCGCTTTAAGCGAGATTGATTTGCGACAATATGGGGGGATGAGATTATGCAGCAGATTTTGATAGGTGAAAACGAAGCGGGACAGCGGATGGACAAACTGCTTGGAAAGTTCATGCCCCTTGCGCCAGCTTCCTTCTTTTACAAAATGCTTCGGAAAAAGAATATAACGCTGAATGGAAAAAAAGCGGATGGAAGGGAAAAACTTACATCAGGCGATGTGATTTCTCTTTATCTTGCAGATGAAACCATAAGCCGTTTCAAAGAACAAATGAATGATGTTAAAGTTAAAAAATATGCGGAAGCTTACACACGCTTAAAAGGCATTGAGGTTGTTTATGAAGATGAACATATTGTGATTTTAAATAAACCGGAGGGAATTCTTTCTCAGAAGGCAGATCAGGAGGATCTGTCATTGAACGAATGGCTGATCGGCTATCTGCTTTTTGTCGGCAGTCTAAATGACGGACAGTTGGCTACCTACAAACCTTCCATCTGCAACAGGCTTGACCGCAACACAAGAGGGCTTGTCATCGGCGCAAAGTCCCTTGCTGGGAGTCAGGAGATGAACCGCCTGATAAGCGGCAGACAGATTCGCAAGTTTTACCGCATGCTTGTAAAGGGGCAGGTGACGCAGGAAGAGACGCTGGAGGGATTTCTTGTAAAAGATGAAAATAATAATACCGTGCATCTTGTAAAAGGTGGGGATGTAGAAAAAGGCAGTTTCATAAAAACCAAATATTGTCCGATTAAGCATTACTTAGACAGGACATTGGTGGAAGCAGAGCTGATTACCGGAAAATCTCACCAAATCCGAATTCATATGGCAAGTGTAGGGCATCCCCTTCTTGGCGATTATAAATACGGCGACAGAAAATGGAATGATGGGTACAAACGCCAGTACGGCATATCAAGCCAGCTATTATATGCATGCCGTCTGGAATTTCCTGAAATGAAAGCGCCTTTTAAAAATCTTGATAGAAAAGTATTTGAAATTCCATATCCAGCGCAGTTTCAGGAACTGCTTTAAGAAGGAAACCATTACGTCTACTAAGTACGGTTATCTTAAGATTTCTATGATAAAATTAAAGGCAGGAAGATACATATGGCAACATGGAGTTCCAGAGGGCTTCGCGGTTCTACCCTGGAGGATTTGATCAACAGGACCAATGAAAAATATTTGGAAAATGGTCTTGCCCTGATTCAGAAGATCCCCACCCCTATCACCCCTATCAATATCGATAAAAACACTAGGCATATTACCCTTGCATATTTTGATCAGAAGAGTACAGTAGATTACATTGGCGCAGTACAGGGGATTCCGGTATGTTTTGACGCCAAGGAATGTGCGGCGGACCGGTTTGCGCTTCAAAATATCCATGACCACCAGGTGAGGTTTATGGCGCAATTTGAAAAGCAGGGCGGCGTGGCGTTTTTCCTAATTTATTTTTCCCACAGAGATGCCTTTTATTACCTTCCCTTTGAAATCTTCAAATTTTTCTGGGAAAGAGCTAAGGACGGAGGACGGAAAAGTTTTCTATATGAAGAGCTGAATCCTGAATATGTTCTGCCTAAAAAGCATGGGGTGTTTGTTCCTTATCTTGATATGTTACGTAAGGATTTGGATGAGAGGGAAGATGCTTTTGGATGATATGCATACAGGACGCGAAAATTAAGATGATATGTTATGGGTAATCAGCAAAGAGCAGAAATTGGTGAAGTATGATTTTATAGTTTGACAAAGTGGGGGACTTCTTGTATACTACCAATAGTTTCGTATGGTAATATGGTAGCGAATTAGCACTTTAAAGTGTCAAAGTATTGCAGGCGCGGAAATGAGGATGAGGATGAATAGACAATTGGTGCATACGCCGGAAGGCGTCAGGGATATTTACGGAAAGGAATATGCGGGGAAACTGGCTGTGGAGGATCGAATCCATACGCAGCTGAATCTGTACGGTTATCAGGATATCCAGACACCCACATTTGAGTTTTTTGATGTTTTTTCTAAGGAGATTGGGACAACACCTTCCAAAGAGTTATATAAATTCTTTGATAAAGAGGGAAATACGCTGGTGCTCAGACCAGATTTTACGCCTTCTATGGCAAGATGTGCGGCAAAATATTTTATGGATGAAGATGTTCCTATCCGGTTCTGCTATGCAGGCAATACCTTTACCAATACTACAAGCCTTCAGGGAAAGCTGAAAGAAGTCACCCAGATGGGGGCAGAATTAATAAATGATGGCAGCGTAGAGGCAGAAGGCGAGATGATTGCGATGGTGGCGGAATCTCTTCTTGCAGCAGGGCTGAAAGATTTTCAGATCAGCATCGGCGAGGTGGAATATTTCAAGGGTATTTGTGACCAGGCAGGTCTGGATGACCAGACGGAATATGAACTTAGGGAATTTATATCGGGCAAAAATATTTTCGGTGCGCAGGAATTGCTGGAGGGGCGCGGCGTGGCAGACTCTTACAGCAATATGCTCCTAAAAGTGACCGATTATTTCGGCACCGTTGATGTTTTAAAGGAGGCAAAGGGGCTGGTATGCAATACCCGTTCCTTAAAGGCAATCGACCGCCTTGAGAAGCTTCATCATGTGCTCCGGGAATATGGCGTTGAGAAATATGTTTCTTTCGATCTTGGCATGCTCAGTAAGTACAACTATTACACGGGGATTATCTTTAAAGCTTATACCTACGGGGTGGGAGAACCTATCGTCAAAGGCGGCAGATACGACCATCTTCTCGGCTATTTTGGCAAAGATGCGCCTGCTGTGGGGTTTGTGGTGGTGATCGACGATCTGATGTCAGCGCTTAAGAGCCAGAAGACGGGCATGGACCCCCAAGATGATCTGCAATATCTTACATATAATGCATCTAATTATGAAAGCAGACTTGCAGAGGCAAAAGGGCTTCGGAAAAACGGAAAAAAGGTTGCCTTGGTTCCGGAAAAGCAAGGCTGACAGAAAGGATGGTATATCAATGAGCGAAGAAAGATATTTGACTTTCGCCCTGGGAAAAGGGCGGCTTGCAGATAAGACGCTGGAGCTTCTTGAAAAAATTGGCATTACCTGCGAAGAAATGAAAGATAAAAAATCACGAAAATTAATTTTTGTAAATGAAGAAAAGAAACTTCGGTTTTTTCTTTCCAAGGGACCGGATGTTCCCACTTATGTGGAGTATGGTGCGGCAGATATTGGCGTTGTAGGCAAAGATACCATTTTAGAAGAAAACAGAAGAGCATACGAGGTGCTGGATTTAGGATTCGGCAGATGCCGCATGTGTGTTTGTGGACCGGCATCTGCTAAGGAACTGCTGCAACATCACGAGCGTATCCGTGTAGCGACCAAATATCCTCTGATTGCAAAGGAATATTTTTATAACAAAAAGCATCAAACCGTGGATATCATCAAACTGAACGGTTCTGTGGAACTTGGTCCCATCGTAGAATTATCGGATGTCATTGTTGATATTGTGGAAACTGGGTCTACACTTAAGGAAAACGGACTTGAAGTATTAGAGGAAATCTGTCCTTTATCTGCAAGGATGATCGTCAATCAGGTCAGCATGCAGATGGAAACGGAACGGATCAAGAAGCTGATTTCCCAGCTGAAGGAATGCATCTGAACCTAAGAAAGCATATTAAACCATAAAAGGAGCGGCATCTATGCGTATTATAGAATTAAATGATACAACAAGGAATCATCTGTTGGAAAATCTTCTGAAAAGAAGCCCCAACAGCTACGGACAGTATGAGCAGACTGTCAATGAAATCATCCATCAGGTGCGCACAAAGGGCGATGAGGCGCTGTTTGCGTACACCTTAAAGTTCGACAAATGTACCATCACCCCGGACACCATAAAGGTCACAAAAGAGGAAATCGAGGAAGCCTATACAAAGGTGGATCCTGCTTTTGTGGAGGTCATGAAAAAATCCTCCGAAAACATTACAAAATTCCATAAAAAACAGCTTCATAACAGCTGGATCGCACCGGAAGATGATGGGACCATCTTAGGACAGAAAATCACTCCCATTGAAATTTCGGGCGTATACGTGCCAGGCGGAAAGGCTGCTTACCCGTCTAGTGTCCTTATGAATGTGCTTCCTGCAAAGGTGGCAGGCGTTGCCCGAATCATCATGACCACACCTCCCGGGGCTGACGGAAAGGTCAATCCAGGAACCTTAGTTGCCGCGGACATTGCAGGCGTAAATGAAATCTATAAGGCAGGCGGCGCCCAGGCGATTGCTGCTATGGCGTTTGGAACAGAGAGCATCCCCAGAGTGGACAAAATCACAGGACCTGGAAATATCTTTGTGGCACTTGCAAAAAAAGCCTGCTTTGGTTATGTCAGTATTGATTCCATTGCCGGTCCCAGCGAGATCCTGGTGCTTGCAGACGAAACCGCAGCGCCCAGATACATAGCCGCAGACCTTTTGTCCCAGGCAGAGCATGATGAGATGGCAAGCGCGATTTTAATTACCACAAGCAGATCTCTTGCAAAACAAGTTTCAGAGGAAGTGGATATCTTTACCCAAAAACTTTCCCGAAAGGAGATTATTGAAAAGTCTCTTGAAAATTATGGCTATATTCTGATTGCACAAAACATGGATGAAGCAATAGATGCGGCAAATGAGATTGCTTCTGAGCATCTTGAGATTTTAACAAAGAACCCTTTTGAGGTGATGACTAAAATAAAAAATGCAGGCGCTGTTTTCTTAGGCGAATACTCTTCAGAACCATTAGGAGACTATTTTGCCGGCCCCAACCATATATTACCAACCAATGGCACGGCACGGTTCTTTTCTCCGCTGAATGTGGATGATTTCCTGAAAAAGACCAGCATTATTTCTTATTCCCGTGATGCACTTTCAAAGGTACACAAGGACATTGAACTATTTGCCGAAAAAGAGGGCTTGACTGCCCATGCAAACTCTATTAAAGTTAGATTTGAATAAGCTAGGAGATGATCAAATGGAACGAAATGCCACGGTAACACGGAAAACAAAAGAAACAGACATTACTGTCACCTTAAATTTAGATGGCATCGGCAAAAGCAGTATCCACACGGGAATCGGCTTTTTTGACCATATGCTGGAAGGATTTTCAAAACATGGCTTTTTTGACCTTGATGTAAAGGTGCAAGGCGATCTTGGAGTAGACGGTCATCATTCCGTGGAAGATACCGGCATCGTTCTTGGAACGGCAATCAAGGAGGCGCTTTTAGACAAGACGGGGATCAAACGCTATGGTTCCGTCATCCTCCCCATGGATGATGCCCTCGCCTTATGCGCGGTAGACTTAGGCGGCAGACCCTATTTTGCTTTCGACTGTACGTTTACGTCAGAAAAGGTCGGCAATCTTGACACAGAGCTGGTTCGGGAATTTTTCTATGCCGTTTCTTACAGCGCAGGCATGAACCTCCACATCAAAATGCTTTCCGGGTTCAATAACCACCACATGATTGAAGCCATCTTTAAAGCCTTTGCAAAGGCACTTGACGAAGCCGTAAAAAAGGATGAAAGAATTAAGGATGTTTTAAGCACAAAAGGCAGTCTTTAAGGAGAAAAGTACATAACGATGAATAATTACAAAAAATTTATACCTTGTATTTACCTTTTAAATGAAAAAGCGGTTGCCGGATTTAAAGACGACACCGTCATAAGCAGCAATCCGGCAGAGCTGGCAAGATTTTATGGAGAAAACAATGCAGACGAGTTGATTGTATTTGATCTGTCCACAGATGATGCTTCCCACGAAGATGCCCTTGATCTGTTAAAACTTATCTGCAAAGAGGCGCAGATTCCGGTTATAGGCGCTGGCAATGTAAAGCGCATGGAGGATATCAAAAAGCTCCTCTATGCAGGCTGTGCCAAAGCCGCCCTCAATTATTCCAAAGAAAGCAATGTGGAGATTACAAAAGAAGTCTCCCTTAAGTTTGGTAAAGATAAAATCCTTGCATGCATTGCAGAAGCCTCAGAGATTGAGACCAACGAAGAGCTCCTTTCAGAATTTGTGGATCAGGTAGTGCTGATTGGCCCTAAAGGCATCAAGCAGGCAATCGATGTATCCAAGCTGCCTGTTATCGTGACCCTGCCCGAAGTATCTTTAGATAAGATTATCGAGCTTTTGTCCTATGACGTGATTGCAGGCATTACCGGACCGGCAATCAATGCCAACGCAAAGGAATTGAATGATATTAAGGATTTGTGTGCAGATAACGGTGTCAGTGTCAAAACATTTAAACCTGCCATCAGCTGGTCAGAACTGACCGCTAACGCGGACGGTCTTGTGCCGGTAGTAGTACAGGATTACAAAACCAGAGAAGTTCTGATGGTGGCATATATGAATGAAGAAGCATATCTCCACACGCTAAGAAGCGGACGCATGACTTACTACAGCCGCAGCCGCAAGGAACAGTGGATCAAGGGCGAGACCAGCGGACATTATCAATACGTAAAGGAAATGATCACCGACTGCGACAAAGATACGATCCTTGCCAAGGTCTCTCAGGTAGGCGCTGCGTGCCACACCGGAAATTATAGCTGCTTCTTCAATGAAATCATGAAAAAGGAATACGACGAGACCAATCCGTTGATGGTCTTTGAATCTGTCCTTAGCGTCATCAAAGACAGAAAAGTCCATCCTAAGGAAGGCTCCTATACGAACTATCTGTTTGATAAAGGAATTGACAAGATTTTAAAGAAGCTGGGAGAAGAGGCGACAGAGATCGTCATTGCCTCCAAAAATCCCAATGCAAACGAAATCAAATACGAGATTGCCGATTTCCTCTACCACATGATGGTCCTTATGGTTGAAAAGGGCGTTACATGGGAAGAAATCACAGAAGAACTGGATAAGAGATAACCTGTGCACTGCATAACTTTTATGCAGTGCATATTTTTGTTATGCAGTGCATATTTTTTATAAATCCAAGCCTGGACGATGATGAATTTATGAGTAAAATAAACACCAACAAAAAACTAGAGCTTGTAAAGGCAATCCGAATGCAGGATCAATATAACAGACAGCTCTTCCGTGCAAGAGAAGGATTTCTATATTCAGAAGAACCTCTCGTAAAACGCGGAGAAGTGTACAGCCTGGAAGCCGAAGACAAACCAATAACACCGGATAACGGGAAAGTCTACAGCAGTTTCAGAATCCGCTTTGTAATAGCGGTTGTCCTTCTTGCTGCGTTTATTCTGTGCGATATCAATCATTTGGATTATGAGGGAGAAAATACAGACACGATTTATGGACGGCTGACCCGTAATATTGATATCACAGAATTTTTTACGCTCCAGTCCACGTCTTCGGAATGAAAAGGCGTGGACAAATACCATGTGTCATTATTTTTTGAGAAGTTACAGAAAGAATAAAATATGATATAATTCTGCCAGAAGCAATAAAAAAACTGCAAAGCCGCAGATTTTCAGGCTCAGCAGTTTAGGAAATCATAAGTTGTGGAGGATAACTATGGAATTTATTACAGACAAGCTTGAATGGACAAGAAAGCCTGATCAATACAAAATTGAAAAGGACAAAATAGAAATCGTGACAATGCCGCAAACGGACCTATGGCAGCGGACATATTACCATTTCAGAAACGATAATGCACCTGTACTGCAAATGGAAACAGGCGAAAAATATTTTTCATTTATTGTAAAGACTGATTTCACTGAAAGTTATCACCGTTTTGACCAGTGCGGCATTGTGATGTACCTTGACAGTGAAAACTGGCTGAAAGGTTCGGTGGAATATGAGAACGAAAAATTCCAGCATCTTGGAAGCGTTGTGACAAACCATGGTTATTCAGATTGGGCGACAACAGCAATACCTGCCACTGTCAAGACAATGTGGTACAGATTCAGCCGCAGGGAAGATGATTACTGTATTGAGTGTTTGAATTTTACTCAAATGAGGATTTGCCATATGTGGGAAGGCGCAGAAAAAATAAAATTCGGAATCTATGCATGCAGCCCGGAAGAATCTTGCTTCAAAGCAGTTTTTACGGATATGAAAATTACTGAATGCATGTGGAAAGCACATGATGGACAGGCACCCGATGATATAGAGTGATTATTAAGTTTTTGCAATAAAAATTCCAACTAAAAAAAGCAGAGACAATGGCACGTAAATTATACTTGCAAACAAGAAGCTGAAACACTTATAATAGCCTAAGCGATAATCATATATCGACGACAAAAACCAAAAGGAATAAATGAAATGAGAAAACTTGCATTAAGCGATGAGATACTTATGCAGGTGGAAAAACCTGCGCGTTATATTGGGAATGAAGTCAATGCTGTCATGAAGGAACAGAATCAGGTTCAAATTCGGTTTGCTATGTGTTTTCCAGATGTGTATGAGATAGGGATGTCCCATCTTGGTATTCAGATTATTTATGATATGCTCAACCGTTTTGAGGATGTATGGTGTGAACGGGTTTATTCTCCCTGGGTGGATTTAGATCAGGTGATGCGAAAGGAACGGATTCCTCTGTTTGCGCTGGAATCTCAAGATCCGATTAAAGAATTTGATTTTCTCGGCATAACCCTTCAGTATGAGATGTGTTATACGAACATTCTTCAAGTTCTGGATCTTTCGGGGATTCCATTGCTGGCCTCTGAAAGAGGAGATGCAGATCCGATTGTGATTGGAGGCGGACCGTGCACCTACAATCCCGAACCGATCTGTGACTTTTTTGATATATTCTATATAGGCGAAGGCGAGACACAGTACCGAAGGCTGCTTGACTTATATAAAGAATGCAAAGCGAAATGCCTTGGTAGAAAAGAATTTTTAAAAAAAGCGGCACAGATTCCGGGCATGTACGTACCTTCTTTATACGATGTGGTTTATCATGAGGATGGTACCATCCACAAGCGGATTTTGCTGGCGGATGGGATACCGGAAACCATTGAAAAAGAGCTGGTGCGGGATGTGACAGATACTTATTACCCCGACAAGCCGGTGGTTCCTTTTATCAAAGTGACACAGGACAGGGTAGTTCTGGAGATTCAAAGAGGGTGCATCAGAGGCTGCCGATTCTGTCAGGCAGGGCAGTTATATCGTCCTGTGCGCAAGCGGGATGTGGAAATGTTAAAGCATTATGCCATAGAAATGTTAAAGAATACCGGGCATGAAGAAATTTCTTTAAGTTCCTTAAGCTCCAGCGATTATTCCATGCTTCCAGAACTTTTGGACTTTCTGATTGAGAATTGTGAGAAAAGAAAGATTAATATATCCCTGCCTTCCCTGCGGATTGACGCATTTTCGCTGGATGTAATGAACAAGGTGCAGGATGTAAAAAAGAGCAGTCTCACCTTTGCACCCGAAGCAGGCAGTCAGCGGATGCGGAATGTAATCAACAAAGGCTTGACCGAAGAGGTCATATTGAATGGGGCGCATCTTGCCTTTGAAGGCGGATGGACCAGGGTAAAATTATACTTTATGCTGGGACTTCCTATGGAAACGGATGAGGATATCCGGGCGATTGCGGAGCTTTGCAACAAGATCGCGGCAGAATTTTACGAGACGGTTCCAAAAGAAAAGCGGACTGGCAGGGTGCAGATCGTTGCAAGCACTTCCTTCTTCATTCCCAAACCCTTTACTCCTTTTCAATGGGCGAGCCAGTGTACCAAAGAAGAATTTCTGGACAAGGCATATCTTACGAGAACCGCGATTGCAGGTCAGCTGAACCAGAAGAGTATCAAATATAACTGGCACGAGGCAGATGTGAGTGTGTTGGAGGGCATTTTTGCACGAGGTGACCGACGCCTGAATCAGGTGATTCTGCGCGCCTATGAGAAAGGCTGTCTTTATGATGCCTGGAGCGAATATTATAAAAATGACGTATGGCTTTCCGCGTTTGAGGAATGCGGTATCGATCCTGATTTTTATACGGTAAGACAGCGTGCTGATGATGAAGTCTTTCCATGGGATTTCCTTGACTGCGGTGTAAAAAAGGAGTTTCTGCTTAAGGAATGGCACCGGGCACAGGAAGAAGCGGTTACGCCCAACTGCCGGATGCAGTGCAGCGGATGCGGCGCGGCGCGTTATCAGACGGGCGTATGCATGGAAAAAAGAAATGCTTAGGGTAAGGATGGAGATAAGAAATATGAAGGTGAGAATTAAATTTTCCAAAGAGGGACCGGTTAAGTTTATCGGTCATCTGGATGTGATGCGTTATTTTCAGAAGGCAATCAGAAGGGCAGATATTGATATTGCCTATTCCGCAGGATTTTCGCCTCATCAGATCATGTCCTTTGCAGCGCCCTTATCTGTGGGACACACCAGCAGTGGGGAATATTTTGACATAGAGTTAAACTCCCTTGACAGCATAGAAAACCTGATAAAGCGACTGAATGGGGTAATGGTGGAAGGTATCTGTATTCTGGATGCAAAGGTTCTGGATGAAAAAGAAAAAAATGCTATGGCAAGTGTTGCCGCCGCCGATTATCTGGTAACTTTCAGCGATCATATGTGCCTTCCCGATGATTGGAAGGACAAGCTGGACGCTTTTTATCAGCAGGATCAGATTACGGTGATAAAGAAGACCAAAAAGGGAGAGAAGGAGCTTGATTTAAAAGCGGGTATCTATCAGTTAGCGATTAGGGACAACATCGTTTATATGCTGTTAGATGCAGGCAGCGGAAGCAATCTAAAACCCGGATTTGTGCTGGAAACCTTTTTTGAGACAACAAAAACAGTTCTGCCGGCATTTCCTTTCAGGGTACACCGGCTTGAAACCTATAAAAGGGAGGAAGACGGCAGTCTGATGCCGCTTATTACAAATGGGTAAATTGGTGATTACCAGAGTAAAAGACAGGCTTCTAATAACTTTGTTTGAGGGAAAAAGACCTTACCTTATGGAAACAGCATCCCTTCCCGGACAAGAAGGCATTCTGGGGAATATTTATCTTGCAAAGGTAAAGGATGTGGTTCCCGGCATGAACGGCGCATTCCTTTCCATTGACGGAAAGCAGATGGCATATCTGTCTTTTGGGGAGGCGAAGAATGTTCTGACAGTAAACAGAGACTGGACAGAAGAAGATTCGCTTCATCAGGAGGATGAGATCGTCGTCCAGATTACGGGGGAAGCGCTGAAAACGAAGCAGCCTTCCGCCTCCTTGGATTTAACTTTGACCGGCCAATACTGCGTGTGCAGTTATTGGGGGCATGGTATTTCCTATTCCCGAAAATTAAGTGCAGGAAAAAAGCAGCAGATAAGAGATGCTTTCGGTCAGTCAGAAATAGACGGACGGAAGGAGTACCAGTTTACTATCCGCACAAATGCTGAAAACCTTCAGGACTTTACCCCTCTTTTTGAGGAAATGAAGTCTTTTATTGCAACGTTCCGCACATTGAACGCCACTTATCAGCACAGAACCTGCTATACCTGTTTCTACCGCAAAGAAACAGAGGTCATAAGCCGGATTAAAAATATTCCTCTTTCTACCTACGAAGAAATCGTAACGGACGACGCCGATGTGTATGAAATATTGAAGAATACATTGACAGGCAAAGCCGTCCGGCTCTATGAGGACGAACTGCTTTCTTTATCAAGGCTCTATAGTTTGAAAACACACCTAAAAGAAGTACTCGGCAGGAAGGTATGGCTGCCCTGCGGAGGATATTTGATCATAGAGCCCACGGAAGCCATGGTAGTCATTGACGTCAATTCTGGAAAGACTCAGAGCAAAGGCAAAAAAAGCCGGGAATACTACCTGAAAGTGAACCTTGAAGCGGCGAGGGAAGTGGCAAGGCAGCTGCGCCTTCGGAATTATTCGGGCATGATTATGGTGGATTTCATCAATATGGACACCAAGGAAGATAACCAGACGCTCCTTAAAACCTTAGACAGCTATTTAAAAGAAGACAAGTCCGGGACACGTCTGGTGGATATGACTGCGCTGGGGATTGTGGAGATCACCCGTAAAAAACTGAGCCGTCCCCTTTCCGATTTCTTTTCACAAAATGATTTCATCTGATACCGCCGATGATTATCGAAAATTCTAAAATGGTGGGAAGATATCATAAAAAATCCTTGACAGAAGGCAGCGGGAATGTTATATTTTATGAGTATGCCGCATAACGAGGCAAAAGTGCGCCGAAAGTGCCGCCGAAGTTAGCGAGTAAAATCTGTTTTGACTGATAGCAGTTTTAGCTGATATTGGTTTGAACCGATTAGTATAAGGAGGTGCCATATGTACGCAATCATTGCAACAGGTGGAAAGCAGTACAAAGTTTCCGAAGGTGATGTAATCAAAGTTGAAAAGCTTGATGTTGAACCCGGAGCTACTGTGACATTTGACCAGGTTATCGCCATCAGCGATAAAGAGCTTAAAGTTGCCGGAGATGTAGCGAATGCAAACGTAACTGCAACTGTTATGGAACAGGGCAGATACCGCAAGGTTATCGTTTACAAGTACAAGAGAAAAACCGGTTATCATAAGAAAAATGGTCACAGACAAGCATACACACAGGTTAAGATTGAAAAAATCAACGCTTAAAAAGTATGACTAGTATTACGATTATAAAATCCAAAAATGGGGAATATAAAGAAGTAACCTGCTTAGGACATGCAGGCTATGCAGATGCCGGAACCGATATTGTCTGCGCTGCGGTTTCCATTCTGGTAATCAATACCATCAATTCATTGGATGAACTGACGGACACCAAGATGGAAGTAAAAAGCGATGAAGACAAAGGTCTGATTGACTGTCGGTTTCATGAGTCTCTTAGTGCAGGTGCAAACCTTCTCCTTGACGCCATGGTACTTGGATTAAAAAATGTTGTATCACAGTACGGCAGGCAGTATTTGAAACTCAAATTTAAGGAGGTGTAAATCATGTTAAAGCTGAACCTTCAATTTTTCGCTCATAAAAAGGGTGTTGGTTCTACCAAGAACGGCAGAGATTCCGAATCCAAGAGATTGGGTGCGAAGAGAGCTGATGGACAGTTCGTTAAAGCAGGAAACATTTTATACAGACAGCGCGGAACAAAGATTCATCCCGGCATCAACGTTGGACGCGGCGGTGATGATACATTGTTCGCTTTAGTTGACGGTGTACTTAGATTCGAAAGAAAAGGAAGAGACAAAAAGCAGGCTTCCGTGTATCCTGTAGAAAAATAGTACGAATTTGCCAGGCTTCAAACAAAAAATATGTTTGAAGCCTTTTTTAAACGGAAAGGGAAATGAGATGTTTGCAGACAGAGCAAGAATCTATGTTAAAAGCGGAAAGGGAGGGGACGGTCATGTTTCCTTCCGCCGCGAAAAATATGTGCCTAATGGCGGACCGGACGGAGGCGACGGCGGAAACGGCGGAAGCATCATCCTTGAGATCGATGACGGTCTGAATACCCTTACCGATTACCGCCATGTGCGCAAATACCGTGCCCAGGACGGAGAAAACGGCAATAAGCGCAATTGCCGTGGAAAGAATGGAGAAGACCTCGTTTTAAAAGTACCCGAAGGAACCGTAATCAAGGAAGCCGAGAGCGGTAAAGTCATCACGGATATGTCCGGGGCAAACAGGCGCTTTGTGCTTATATCCGGAGGACGGGGCGGCAACGGAAACCAGCACTATGCCACCAGTACCATGCAGGCGCCGAAATACGCACAACCCGGACAACCGGCAAGAGAGCTGGAGCTTATTTTGGAACTAAAAGTCATTGCCGATGTGGGATTGGTAGGTTTTCCCAACGTGGGCAAATCCACTTTTCTTACACAGGTTTCCAACGCAAGACCTAAAATTGCAAATTATCATTTTACCACTTTAAATCCCCATTTAGGGGTAGTGGATCTCCAAGATGCCAAAGGGTTCGTTATTGCCGATATCCCTGGGCTGATTGAAGGGGCATCAGACGGAGTTGGTCTCGGTTTTGAGTTCCTGCGCCACATAGAAAGAACCAAAGTCATCATTCATATCGTGGACGTTGCCGGAACGGAAGGACGGGATCCCATTGATGATATTTATGCCATCAACAAGGAGCTTAAAACCTATAACCCGGATATTGCACTGCGTCCCCAGGTCATTGCTGCAAATAAGACGGATATGATCTTTGCCGGCGAAGGAAGCGAAGACCCGGTAAAGAAACTGAAGGAAGAATTTGAACCAAAGGGAATTAAGGTATATCCGATTTCCGCCATCAGCAAAAAAGGCATACGGGAGCTTCTCTATCATGTGAGAAATATGCTGGATCAGATTGATGATAAGCCGATTATATTTGAACAGGAATTTTTCCCCGAATATATGATTTCTACTGCAGACGATCCTTATACCGTCATCTATGACGAGCAAAAATCGGAATATGTAATAGAAGGACCAAGAATTGAGAAAATGCTGGGATATACGAATCTGGAATCTGAAAAAGGATTTACTTTTTTCCAGAATTTCCTGAAAATTAACGGTATTTTGGACGAATTGGAAGCGCTCGGCATACAGGAAGGGGATACCGTCAGAATGTACGGATTATCCTTTGATTATTATAAGTAGGAGGCACTTATGACAAGTAAACAACGTGCATATTTAAAAGGACTGGCGATGAATATAGAACCTGTATTCCAGATTGGGAAAGGAGGACTTACGCCTGAGGTCACACAGGCAGTGAGAGAAACTTTCAACACCAGGGAACTGGTCAAGCTTGCCGTGCTGAAAAATTGCATGGAAGACCCAAAGCAAATGGCAGAAATGCTTGCTGACAGAATAGGCGCCCAAGTGGTGCAGATCATAGGCAAAAAAATCGTTCTATATAAAGAAAGCAAAGACCATAAAAAAATAGAACTTCCCTGACGGGACAAAATATCCCCGCAGGATATAGAGAACGGAGTGGTGAGATTATGGGAAAAAAAATTGGTATTATGGGAGGGACATTCAACCCCGTCCATGTTGGTCATCTTCTTTTGGCGGAACATGCAAGAGAAGTTTTAGCGCTTGATGAAGTCCTTTTTATTCCCAGCGGTAATTCTTATATGAAGGATTCCAGCGAGATATTAGACGGTGCCGTAAGAGCGCACCTGCTTGCCCTTGCCATAGAGAAAAATCCGCATTTTCATTTATCCTATATGGAAATCAACAGAGAAGGGGCAACCTATACCTGTGACACAATTGCAGAACTAAAAAAGCAAAATGTGGATGACGAATACTATCTCATTGTAGGCGCTGATAACCTTCTTACATTAGAGAACTGGAAGAATCCTGATTTTATATTGCAGAACTGTATCGTGGCGGCGGCTGTACGCGGCACCGGAACGGAAGAGCGGCTTGAAAAGATTGCAGCGCATTTGATTTACGAATATCAGGCAGATATCAGGATACTGCCTGCAAGATATATGGATTTATCTTCCTCCGAAATAAGAAGAAGGCTCCGGGATGGGAAAACCGCGCGGTATATGCTTCCAGACAAAGTGTATGAATATATCGAAGCTAACGGACTTTATCAGTAGCCAGGGGAGAGCGTATGGAAACTGTTGATGTAAGAAAAATCAGAAAAAAGCTGGAAAAAGACCTAGATCATAAACGGTTTGAGCACACCCTGGGAGTCGCCTATACGGCATGCGCTCTTGCCATGTGTCATCAGGCAGATATCGGCAAAGCGCAGATAGCTGGGCTTTTACATGACTGTGCCAAATGTATGGATAACGAGAAAAAAATATCCATCTGCCAAAAACAGAATATACCTATTACCGATATTGAAAAGAAAAATCCCTATCTTCTTCATGCAAAAGTGGGATGTTATATCGCAAGAAAGCAATTCCACATTCATGACAAGGATATCTTGAATGCCGTTTTGAACCACACCACAGGAAGACCGGAAATGTCCCCGCTTGAAAAAATAATTTATATTGCAGATTACATTGAGCCGGGAAGAAAACATGCCCCTAATCTCAGTGAAGTACGAAAGCTGGCATTTAAAGATATTGATGCGGCGCTTTTAAAAATTCTGAAAGATACATTGGAGTATTTAAAGAGCATTGACAGCCCCGTCGATCCCGCAACGCAGCAGACTTATGATTACTATATAAAAAGAGACCATACGAATAAAAAACAGGAGGTATGACATGGCAGATTTATCCGCAGAAAAAATAAAAGAAATGGCAAAGACAGCCATTCATGCATTAGAAGAGAAAAAAGCCGAAGAGATAAGGGTGATCGATATCAGTGAGGTTTCTGTCATTGCCGATTACTTTATCATTGCAAATGGAAATAACAGAAGTCAGATACAGGCGCTTTCCGACGAAGTAGAAGAAAAGCTTGGACGGGCAGGATATCTGCTTCGGCAGAAAGAAGGCTATCACAATGCAAACTGGGTGCTTCTTGACTTTGGAGATATTATCGTCCACATTTTTGACAAGGAAAACAGGCTTTTTTATGACCTTGAAAGAATCTGGCGTGACGGAAAGGTCGTTTTGCCGGAAAACTTATAAGAGCATATGTATAAAAGGAATCAGATTCAGCAAAAAATCGTCAAATCTGATTCCTTTTTATAATGAATCTACATCAAAGCGGGGCTCATGAATCCCTAGTCTGCGCAGTACCGCCGGCATACATATAAAAAGTAATCAAATATAAACCGCAGATGCCGACAAGTGCATAAATGACCCTAGATATCCATGACATATTGCCAAAGATAAATGCCACAAGGTCAAAGTTGAAAAATCCCAGTAATCCCCAGTTGACCGCACCTATAATTGCAATGGTAAGCGCGATACAGTCTAGATATTTATTGTTCATTTTGCACACCTCCATGATTTTTTTGAAGTCTAAAATATAGACGTTCCATTTTATTCTTTCCGCGAAAAAGAATTATATACTTTGAAAAAGTTGACAATTACACGCATTTAAGGTATTATTGCACATGAAATAAATTTTTGAGGAGGAATGATTATGAAGAAATTCAAAAAAGTAATGAGCCTTTTGCTTGTTGCGGCAATGATCGCGCTTGTCGGATGCGGCAATTCAAACGGTTCAGAACAGACAGAAAACACAGATAATGCCGCTTCTACTGAAACAGCAGGCGATGCTGCAGCAGAAGAGAACGCTCCCACGCAGGCTGCTGACGGTGAAGTATTCAAGATTGGTGCAATTGGTCCTTCTACAGGCAGTGCCGCCGTTTATGGTCTTGCTGTACAGAACGGAGCTGACCTTGCAATCAAGGAAATCAATGAAGCAGGAGGAATAAACGGAACGCTCATTGAATACAATTTTCAGGATGATGAATGCGACAACGAAAAATCCGTTAACGCGTACAACACCTTAAAGGACTGGGGCATGCAGATGCTGGTAGGTACTACCACAAGCGGATGCTGTATTGCAGTTGCTGCTGAATCTGCAAATGACAATATGTTCCAGATCACCCCTTCAGGTTCTTCTGTAGATATCATCAACAATAATGATAATGTATATCAGGTATGCTTCACAGACCCTAACCAAGGTGTAGGCGCTGCTCAGTATATCGGTGAAAATGCAGTAGCACAAAAGGTTGCTGTTATTTATGACAGCTCTGATGTATATTCTTCAGGTATTTATGAAAAATTTGTGCAGGAATCAGCAAATCAGTCCTTTGAGATCGTGTCCGCAGAAGCATTTACAGCTGATAACAAGACAGATTTTTCTGTACAGCTTCAAAAAGCAAAAGATGCCGGCGCAGAACTTGTTTTTCTTCCTATTTATTACACAGAAGCATCTTTGATTTTAACCCAGGCAAACGCTATGGATTTTGCACCTAAATTCTTTGGATGCGATGGTCTTGACGGTATCCTTAACGTAGAAAACTTTGACACAGCATTAGCAGAGGGCGTTATGCTTTTAACACCATTTGCTGCTGATGCAGAGGATGAAGCGACAAAGTCATTTGTAAGCGCATATGTAGCTGCTTACGGAGATACACCGAATCAGTTCGCTGCTGACGCTTATGATGCTGTTTATATCCTGAAGGCAGCAATCGAGAAGAGCGGCGCTGTACCTTCTGACAGCGTTTCTGATCTCTGCGAAAAGCTCAAAGGCGCTATGGGAGAAATCACTGTTGACGGTCTTACAGGCGAGGCAATGTCCTGGGATTCTGACGGTGCTGTCAACAAAGCTCCTAAGGCTATGGAAATCGTAAACGGCAACTACGCTCTTATTCAGTAATGGATATAGAGAAAAGAGGTCGATAGCCAAAGAGGGCTGCAAATTGGCAGCCCTCTTTGTTGCTGTTGTGCGCCCAGCGGCGCATGTTTCCTCTCTTTTCCTTAAATAAGTAGAAATCTGACACAAAACTTGCCAGCAGACCGTAATATCTGCTATACTAAATTAATATATTTTTTTACCGAGGTGATAGTATGAGTTTTATATCCTATTTAATTAACGGAATCAGTTTAGGAAGTGTATATGCAATCATAGCCTTAGGTTATACGATGGTATATGGTATTGCTAAAATGCTTAACTTTGCACATGGCGATGTCATTATGGTCGGCAGCTTTACGGTTTTCTTTGCAATCAGCATGCAGGGGTTTCCTACTATGGTAGGTATTATTCTGTCAGTGGTACTGTGCACCCTGCTTGGTATCACGATTGAGTATATTGCATACAGACCCTTAAGAGGGGCAGCATCTTCCCTGGCAGTTCTGATTACGGCAATTGGTGTCAGTTATTTCCTTCAGAATGTGGCGCTCCTTATTTTTGGAGCAAACACAAAGGCATTTACCTCCGTTGTTACGATTCCAGCAATCAAGCTTGCCGAGGGGCAAATCATCATTTCGGGAGAAACAATCGTGACTATTATTTCCTGTATCATTATCATGATCGGACTTACACTTTTTATTAACAAGACGAAAGCCGGACAGGCTATGCTTGCCGTATCGGAAGATAAGGGCGCCGCACAACTTATGGGAATCAATGTAAATGCTACCATATCACTTACCTTTGCCATCGGATCGGCACTTGCGGCAATTGCAGGTATGCTCCTTTGCTCTGCATATCCGTCCCTCACGCCATATACTGGTTCTATGCCCGGCATCAAGGCATTCGTTGCGGCTGTTTTTGGAGGAATTGGTTCCATTCCGGGTGCACTGATTGGTGGAATCGTGCTTGGAATTATTGAAATCTTAAGTAAAGCTTATATTTCATCTCAGATGGCTGATGCTATCGTGTTTATGGTTCTGATCGTCGTCCTTCTTGTAAAGCCTACAGGTATTCTGGGCAAGAAGATTCAGGAAAAGGTATAGGGAGGACAGATCGATGAAAAAGCTTAAAATAAGTAAAACATTAAAAGACAATATCCTTACTTATGGCATAGTTATCCTTGCCTATCTCATCATGCAGATATTGATTGGTACAGGAAATGTGTCTAGTTTGATGCAGGGGCTTTTGGTTCCTTTATGTGTTTATGTCATTCTTGCAGTATCGCTGAATTTAACTGTGGGAATCTTGGGGGAACTCAGCCTTGGTCATGCAGGCTTCATGTGTGTGGGCGCATTTACAGGCGCGTTTTTTTCAAAATGCATGCAGGATGTAATATCCATTAGTCTTTTGCGTTTCATCCTTGCCATTGTGATCGGAGCAGTCGCTGCCGGTATCATTGGCTTTTTGATTGGCATGCCCGTTTTAAGACTGCGGGGAGATTATCTTGCCATTGTTACGCTTGCATTTGGCGAGATTATCAAAAATATCATTAATGTGCTTTATATAGGAAAGGACAGCAGGGGCTTTCATTTTTCTTTAAAGGATTCCCTGTCATTGGGACTGGAGGAGGGCGGAACGGTCATCATAAACGGCGCCCAGGGCATTACCGGCACCCCAAAGGATGCAACCTTCACCATGGGTATCCTATTGATCATCCTTACATTAATTATTGTATTGAATCTGATTCATTCAAGGGATGGACGCGCAATTATGTCTATCCGTGACAATCTGATTGCGGCTGAATCTGTTGGCATCAACATCACAAAGTACAAATTGATGGCATTTTCCATTTCAGCAGCATTGGCAGGCGTGGCAGGCGTACTGTATGCCCACAATTTGAGCAGTCTTATGGCTACCCCTAAGAACTTTGGCTACAATATGTCCATCATGATTCTCGTATTTGTTGTATTAGGCGGCATCGGAAATATAAGGGGTTCCATCATTTCAGCCGTTATATTGACGCTGCTTCCTGAACTTCTTAGAGGACTTAGCAACTATCGTATGCTCATTTATTCTATTATTCTGATTGCAATGATGTTGTTTAACTGGAGCCCCAAGTTTATCCATTTAAGGGAAAAATATTCCTTAAAAAGATTGTTTAGAAAGAACAGGGAGGTGCAGTAAAATGGCGGCATTATTGGAAGTTAAAAATTTAGGCATTTCCTTCGGAGGACTTCGGGCGGTAGACGATTTCGAAGTGTCCATCAAAAAAGGACAGCTCTATGGACTGATCGGACCAAATGGCGCGGGCAAAACAACGGTATTTAACCTTTTGACGGGCGTATATAAACCTAGTGAGGGTGTAATTACGCTGGATGGCACGAATATTACAGGATTAAAGACCATAGAAATCAATAGAACCGGCATTGCAAGAACCTTTCAGAATATCAGGCTGTTTAAGGAGTTAAGCGTAATTGATAATGTAAAGGCAGGACTTCACAATCATTATAGCTATTCTACCATTGAAGGTATTTTGAGAATGCCAAATTACTTTAAGATGGAAAAGGCAATGACAGAAAGGGCAATGGAGCTTCTGCACGTTTTTGAGCTGGATAATGAGGCTGATTACCTAGCAGCCAATCTTCCTTACGGAAAGCAGCGCAAGCTTGAAATTGCAAGGGCATTGGCGACAGAACCTAAGCTTCTTTTGTTGGATGAACCAGCTGCCGGCATGAACCCTAATGAAACGATGGAGCTTATGGATACCATCCGTTTCGTAAGAGACAACTTTGATATGACAATTCTTCTAATTGAACACGATATGAAACTGGTTTCAGGCATTTGTGAGGAACTTACAGTGCTGAATTTTGGTCGTATACTAGCGCAGGGGTCGACAAGTGCAGTTCTTAACGATCCTCAGGTCATTACGGCATATCTGGGCGAATAAGGCTATTATAGAGCATGGAGGAAATGAAGCTATGGCAATGCTTGAAATAAAGGATTTGGAAGTATATTATGGAATGATTCAGGCAATCAAGGGAATTTCCTTTGAGGTCAATGAAGGGGAGGTCATCGCGTTAATCGGTGCAAACGGAGCGGGAAAGACCACCATTCTGCACACTATAACGGGGCTTTTGGAAGCAAAGCAGGGGAGCGTTTCTTTTGACGGAAAAGACATCACAAAAGTGCCCGCACACAAAATCGTATCAATGGGTATGGCACATGTACCTGAGGGAAGGCGTGTATTTGCCAATCTCTCCGTTCTCCAGAATCTGAAAATGGGCGCCTATACCCGGAAGGATAAAAATGAGATTGAGGAAACGCTGAAAACTGTCTACAAACGTTTCCCACGGCTGGAGGAGCGACAGAATCAGCTTGCGGGCACGCTAAGCGGCGGAGAGCAGCAGATGCTTGCCATGGGAAGAGCGCTTATGTCTCATCCGCGCATCATTTTAATGGATGAACCATCCATGGGGCTTTCCCCCATTTTTGTAAATGAAATTTTTGATATCATTAAAGAAGTCAGCGCAGGCGGAACTACCGTTCTTTTGGTAGAGCAAAATGCTAAAAAAGCGCTTTCAATCTCAGATCGTGCTTACGTACTTGAAACTGGCAAAATCGTTCTTAGTGGCAATGCAGATGATCTGCTCAATAACGATTCCATAAAGAAAGCTTATCTGGGAGAATAAAATCATGGGGGTGGTTAAATGAAGGAAAAAATTGTTATTACGATTGCAAGGGAATATGGAAGCGGAGGACGCACCATAGGAAAAATGCTTGCAGAAAAAATGGGAATCCATTTTTATGATAAGGAACTTATGAAACTTGCCTCAGAAGACAGCGGAATCAATGAAGCGCTCTTTGCCAATGCCGATGAAAAATTAAAAAGTACAAAACTCTTTAAGGTAGCACACAGTGTCTACCATGGGGAACTAATTCCTCCAGAGAGCGATGATTTCGTATCTACCCAGAATCTGTTTAATTACCAGGCAAAAATCATTAAGCAGCTGGCTCTTGACGAGTCTTGTGTAATCGTAGGGCGTTGTGCAGACTTCATCCTTAAGGATTATGACAATGTACTGAGTGTCTTTATTCATGCGCCGCATGAATACTGCATGGAACAGGCAGCCAAAAAACATTGCATGCCTTCCAAAGAACTTGAAAAATTTATTTTAAAAACAGATAAGCACAGAGCGGATTACTACAAGCATTACACGGGAAGAGATTGGACAGATGCCAGAAATTATGATTTATGCCTAAATAGCTCAAAATTAGGATATGACCGATGTGTGGAAGAGATTATTTCTTACATTGATGTCCGTTTCAAGTAAGCATCGCATAATTATCAGCAATCATCGAACCAGGCAGGAGGCAAGGATTTTAACTTGCCTCCTGCTTGGTTTTTATTGTCAGCGAAAGATTCTGAACACACCAAAAACCTTTCCTAAAATTTGACAATCATCTACAATGATGGGGTCCATCGTGTCATTTTCCGGCTGGAGCCGAATATGCCCATCTTCCTTATAAAAAGTCTTAACTGTAGCAGAGTCATCAATCAGTGCAACCACCATATCTCCGTTTTTAGCAGTGCTGCAGGAATTGACAAAAACCTGATCACCGCTAAAAATACCGGCATTAATCATAGAATCCCCTTTTACATTTAAAATAAAAGATTCTCCACGGGGGACAACTTCAGCCGGAACCGGAAAATAGCTCTCGATATTTTCTTCTGCAAGAATAGGTTCACCGGCTGCTACACGTCCAATCACAGGCAGGCTGACCATCTCTGTGCGAACCATTTGAAAACTGTCATCACAAATCTCTATCGCTCTGGGCTTGGTTGGATCCCTTCGGATATAGCCATTCTTTTCAAGTGTTTCTAAATGGGAATGAACAGAAGAGGTCGACTTTAAGTGCACAGCTTCGCAAATTTCCCGAACTGCAGGCGGATAGCCCCTCTTTAATATTTCTTCTTTAATATAATCTAAAATTTCCTGTTGTTTGCTGCTGATTTTTCCATATCCCATAAAAATACCCCTCCTTGAATTGCAATTTCTGTCCTGATATAGAGTTGTTCTCTAGCAGGTTCTTGCATAATGTTAAAAAAATTATATCACACAAAGAGGTAAAACACAAACATATATTCCAAATATTTGTTCGGATTTTTCATCAAAACCTATTGACATCAGAATGTTTGTTCGGTATAATGCGTTTATCAGAACAAATGTTTGCAACGCACGTTCTGATTCAGGAGGATTATTGATGAACGCAAATGCAAGTGAACGCAGGATAAGAAATAACCGAATCAAAAGAAGGAGGGAACTCCGGCATCGTTTTATAATGTGTATCTGTACCTTTTTGCTGATTGTTACTTTTTCGTCCTTGTTCTTCAGCTTTAGAACCAAAGCACAGGGGCGCGATGAAGAAGTACTCTACAAATATTATAAGAGCATCGTGGTTGAAGACGGCGACACTCTCTGGAATTACGCTTGTCAATATGGAGAAGAGCAGTACTACGACACCCATGACGACTATATCAAAGAAGTCATTCGTATAAATACGCTGTCAGATGATAGGATTACAGCAGGGCAGCACCTAATCCTTCCTTATTATAGTGCAGAATTTATAGGCTGATATATAATCCTGCACACATTTATTTTTCACGCAGATGTACCGCTTTAGCTGCCATCCTGCGTCTATTATCCTCAAGGGCAGCATAATGCTTTCTGGTGGTATTGACATCTTTATGCCCCAAAACATCAGCAACCAGATAAATATCGCCGGTTTCACGATAAAGAGCCGTTCCGTAAGTACTACGAAGCTTATGCGGTGTAATTTTTTTTAGCCCTGTCACATGGGAAGTATATTTTTTTACCAGATTTTCTACCGCGCGAACGGTGATTCTCCTATTTTGAATGGATAAAAAGAGCGCATTTTCGTGCCCCTCTAAGGGAATTGTATGATATCTTTTTTCAAGATAATCACTGAGCGCATCTGCAACTTCTTCACTGAAATATACAACCGTCTCATATCCGCCTTTTCGCCGGATTTTTATCCCATTGTTTTTAAAATCAACGTCATTTATATCAAGACCGACGCATTCAGAAACACGGATTCCTGTTCCCAGCAATAGCGTAAGGAGCGCTATATCACGAATCTTAGTCTTATTGTGATATTTAAGCTGCGTTTTTGTTAAATGTTCTCCTTCCTCCACCTGGTCAAGTAAAATAGCAACCTCATCAGCATCAAGACGAATAATTTCCTTTTCATGTTGCTTAGGAAGTGGAACAAGTGCCGCTGGATTGGTCTTTATAAGCTCTGCACAAAAGAAATAATTATAAAAACTTTTCAGAGCAGCAAGCTTTCTCTTTTTTCCTCTTTCGTTATTTGAATATTCTTTGCCGTCTTTTATGTAATAAGTAATATAATCTAGATATTCTTCTATATCTTCTCTTGCAATCTGATCCAAGATAGATAATGGGAAATCAACAATATCCATTTTGGCACAGGCGCTGTTATTACTATGTATAAATTCAAAAAACACCCTGAGATCATAAGCATACGCAAGTCTGGTGCGGGATGAAGTATACTCTTGTATTCCTCTGAAAAATTGTTTGCTGAAAGAGGGCAGTGTAGCAACCACCTCCCGCATTTTTAAGGTATTTAGATTATTTTGCTCATCATGATAATTCTTACTGTTTTCCATAATAATTACGCCAGCCTTCCATATTACCGTTCTGGATTGCGGTAAACATTCTTTCTTTTACGCCAGGATTTTCCTGATTCAGCTTTTTAAGGAGCTCCTTCACATATTCCCGTTTGGTATGTCCATCGGCAGGGCAGGGACTTTTCACCACCGGTACCTGAAATTTATTGATAAATCCGATTACATCAGCTTCATGCATATACATAAGCGGTCTAATGACCGTCAAATCCATGCGGTCCAAATAAGTGACCGGACTGAATGTGTGGAATCTTCCTTCAAAGATCAGTGACATAAGCATTGTTTCCACCACATCATCCTTATGATGAGCATAGGCAACTTTATTGCAGCCAGATGCCTTAATTGCCTCATTTAAAGCGCCTTTACGCATTTTAGCACATAAAGAGCATGGATTCGTTTCTTTCCGCTCATGAAATATAATATTGGCTATATCAGTTTTAACAATTGTATAAGGAACCTCCAGATGTGCGCATAATTCCTTGATTTTCGATAGATTCAGGTTATCAAAACCAAGATCAACCGTGACAGCGTGAATGGTAAATGGTTTCGGGTAAAAGCGCATGAGCCCGTGAAGTCCGTAGAGCAGTGTCAGACTGTCTTTTCCTCCAGAAATCCCCACGGCAATCTTGTCCCCTGCTTCAATCATATGATAGTCATCTACAGCACGCCGAATGTAACTGAGTACTTTTTGTAATGTCATAATGCCATCCTTTCTTAAATTCAATTAATTCTAACATATTTCACGATTATGCCATAGTATCTTTCTAAAAAAAATGTTATACTCATTATATATTGTTACAGTTTAGACCGTAATGTCATATAAAAATCATAATTTATTTTAAGGAGGCATGGGGTTCCCGACCTATATGAAAATTCAGTTTAATAAGAGATATCTTCACATTGGCATAACTGCTTTTACAGTAATTGCTGCATCTATTTGTTTCTATTATTTAATTTTTCACGGAGACCGTTTTTCGGCACAGGTAAATGCGTTATTTAAGGTAATCAGCCCCGTACTGTATGGGATTATATTTGCCTATCTTATGACCCCTATGATAAATGGGATAGAAGAGCGCATCCTTACGCCTGTTTTTACTGCAAATGGGAGCCGCCGTGTATCCCATAAGCAGAAAAAATACATGAGGATGCTGTCCATCTTGCTGACGATTTTCATTGTAGGTCTGCTCATTAATGGCTTTTTTTCAATCTTGATTCCCAATATTGTCAAGAGTATCAGGAGCATTTCCTATCAGTTTCCATACTATATCCAAAATCTGACAACTTGGTCGGCTAAATTTCTGGAGGATAATCCTGATATCGAAAAGCTTGTTATTCAATTTCTCGATACTTATTCAGAAGAATTTATGAGCTACCTGAACAATAACCTTGTTCCCCAGATGGAAACGCTCGTAAAGCAGGTTTCTTTAAGTCTAATCAGTGTTCTTAAAGTATTATGGAATTTCATTATAGGCATCATAATTTCCGTCTACGTACTTTACAGCAAGGAAACCTTTGCCGGACAGGCAAAAAAGCTTGTATTTGCTTTTTTTGAGACCAAAACAGCCAATCAATTCATAAAGGATATCCGTTTTGTAAGCGATACCTTTATTGGATTTATCAGCGGAAAGATTATTGACTCCATTATCATTGGTTTTATATGCTTTGCCGGCACCAGCATTATGCAGATACCTTATGCGTTGCTTGTAAGTGTGATTGTAGGAGTCACCAATGTGATTCCCTTTTTTGGACCTTACTTAGGCGCTGTGCCCAGCGCCATACTGATTTTAATGGTCAATCCTCTGAAGTGTGTTTATTTTATTATCTTCATCCTGATACTGCAACAGGTGGATGGCAATTTCATCGGACCCAAAATCCTAGGACAGTCTACCGGCTTATCTGGGTTCTGGGTAATCTTTTCTATTACGATTTTTGGCGGCATTATGGGCATTCCGGGAATGATTATAGGGGTTCCTTTTTTTGCAGTGCTATATGCACTTGCCCGCCGCATCATCAATCGGATGCTGAAAAGAAGAGGACTGCCATTAGAAACCGACAAATACAAAAATGTCGAATTTATTGACGATAATGCCGTGTTTGTCCCCCAAGCTGTTGACAAAAAAAACACCTTTTTTAAAATTGGCAGGAAAAAGCCAGCCTTAAAAGCTGATGATAATAAAGACCAAATGAAGGAAAGAGAGCAGTAGCAGTGAGATTTGTAATACAGAGAGTAACCAAAGCAAGTGTATCCGTAGATAAAAATACAATAGGCGCTATCCAGAACGGTTTTGTTGTTTTGGCAGGTATTTGCGACACAGATACCTATGAAATTGCGGATAAAATGATTCATAAGTTATTACACCTACGCATATTTTCTGATGAAAGCGGAAAGACCAATCTTGACATTAAAAGCGTAAATGGCGAATTGTTAATTATTTCACAATTCACCTTGTATGCAGACTGCCGCAAAGGAAATCGTCCATCCTTCACAGATGCCGGTTCTCCAGAAGCTGCCAAGGAACTTTATGAATATATTATCAAAAAATGTGCAGAAGAAATACCACATGTTGCACATGGAAGTTTCGGAAGCCATATGTCCGTATCCTTAATCAATGACGGACCATTTACCGTCATATTAGATTCAGAACAAATAGGTAACAAAAATAAAGCGTAAAGGATCCATTGCCTCATGAAGTTTTTGATTATTATTATAATTATTTTTTTGGTTGTGATATATGTATACACCTATATAAAGTTGAAAAAAAGCAGAAAAAACAAAATCGATGCTGTAGGTGATTTTAGAAAAAGCTATCAAAAGAGGAAGGCTTCCCCTAATCTAACAAAGACTGACGAATATACAAACTACCTGACTAAATATAATAATTCCCTTGACTATATCGAAAAGGATGCCTTTCTAAAAGAAGCCGCCGAAGCCGATGAAAAATCCAAGAAAAAAATTCCAAAGCCCAAAAAATTGCACTTTTAGCAAACTGGTTAACATAAAATTATTATGTTAACCAGTTTGTGAATAACCATGTAATTATTTCCCACACACCCCCTTATCATTACATCAGTCACGCCAAATCCCCCCAAGTTTAACGAACTAGTTAGCGACTGCGCCACCAACTCATCTGCACACCTAATCCGCCCATCCGCAGTCACTAACTATTCGTTAAACTTGTGTTTTGCGAATAGTTGTATTTCGGTTATTTTAATGCTTCAAAGTCTTCTATATACTGTATAAGCAGTTTAACAGTTCCTTCTACGCCAAGAACACTGCTGTTAATACAGAAATCATAGCTGTCCGCACGTCCCCATTTTTTTGAAGAATAATAATTGTAATAGCTTTGACGTTGTTTATCCTTTTTGATGCACATGTCCTTAGCCTTGGGAGCATCAACATCATATTTCTGCATGATTCTTTTTGTCTTTGTATCTTCATTTCCATATATGAAAACATGCACGCAGTTTTTCATATCGCTCAACGCATAATCCGCGCATCTCCCGACGATCACGCAGGGACCTTCACTCGCAATCTTTTTAATCGTATCAAATTGTGCCAGAAAAACTTTATGGCTGATTGGCATATCTACAAAATGTGATGCATTATAGCCAAAAGAATAGGTATCCATAACCAGATTATAGAGAAAAGAATTAGTCGGTCTTTCATCATGATTTTCCAGCATTTCTTCACAAAAGCCACTTTCTTTTGCCGCTCTGCTCAGCAGTTCCTTATCATAACATTTAATGCCAAAATATTCTGCAACTTTTTCACCGATTTCACGACCGCCGGAACCAAATTGACGCCCTATTGTAATCACTGTATTCATAAAATAACCCTCCTGTTCATAATAACTACTATATCCTTATTATACACAAAATATCTTTCCTACACAATGAATTAATTTTGCGTGAGAAAAACTCTTCCTGTTCGATTGACTGTTACAAAAGCTTTTATTGTATCTCTATACAAAGAAAAACCACATTCATAATGAACGCGGTTTCTCCTTTTTGGATCAAATGATATTGAAACTGAAATATATCCACTATCTATGCTTTTTGCGCTTTTTTCTTCATAAACAGGGTCTGGAAGCCTTCCACTACCAGAATCACTGCCAGAACTGCCATTGCTGCTGCAAATATCAGCTGGAACCAGTCGCCCCATGCTGCAGTTTGATCGGCAATCATAACCAGTTTATTCTTTACCGTGATAATCAGGCTGGTCAAGGTTGCTGCAAGCATGAAAATCATAGGAACATAGAACATTTTGTTATTCTTTCCTGCATTGCCAAGCCATGCAGCTACTGCCATCAGGGCAAGACCTGCCAGCAGCTGATTTGCTGCTCCGAACAAGCCCCAGATCTGGCTTAAACTCAATCCTCCAAGTACACAGCCAATAATGACCATAAATGCAGTGCCGGCCAATGGATGAGCAAGCACTTTCCGTGCACCCTTTGCATCTTTATATGTCGTCTCACCCTTTTTCAGGAACAATTCTGTGAACATGAAGCGACTCAAACGAGTTCCAGTATCTAGGCTGGTTAAAGCAAACACAGATACTGCCAGAGTAAGCAATGCATAAATCGTTGCATATACAGTACTCGTTTCAGCGCCGAACATGGTTGCAATACCTGCTGCAAATGCAGCTGAAGGAGAACCAAATCCTCCGCTTGTATACTTGTCAAATACCATACCTACAGCAATTAAGGAAACTACGCCAAGAGCAGATTCAATCAGCATGGAACCATAGCCAATAGGCTTGGCATCTTTTTCACTTGCCAACTGCTTAGATGAAGTCCCAGTAGCAATCAGACTGTGGAATCCTGAACAGGCGCCGCAGGCAACGGTAATAAATAATGTAGGGAACAATGTTCCAATGCTTACTTTCCATCCTACGAATGCCGGGATAGTAAAAGTTGCCGTATGTGTGAAAGCAGAAAGAATGATACCGCCCAGTGCCACAATCATCATAGCATAAAGCAGGAAACTGGATAAGTAATCACGAGGCTGCAATAAAATCCAAACCGGAACCAGCGAAGCAACTGTAATATAAACGCCAATCAAAACAATCCAAGCCGTACGTCCCAACACAAGCCCAAAGTTCAAGCCTAAAGCAACGATAAGGACAATACCGATGATACCGCCAATCGTAGCCGGAACTGTTCCTACGTGAAGCCGGTTGGTAACAATTCCATAAATAATGGCAAGTACTATAAATAACACGGAAATCATAGCCGTTGTCTGGCTTCCGGTGGGATTAGCTGTAATACCAAATCCGCCCTCTGGTGTAAAAAATGTTCCCGCCACGACATTAACAAATGATGCGATTACAAGAATCAGCACCAGAAGCGCAAAAATTGTAAATAACCTCTGTGCCCGTGCTCCCATGGAATCCTTAATGATCTCTCCCACTGATTTTCCTTCATGGCGTACAGAAGCAAACAGGGAGCCAAAATCCTGAAGACCACCAAAGAAAATACCGCCGATAATACACCATAAAAATACAGGAATCCATCCAAAAACAGATGCCTGAATCGGACCATTGATCGGACCGGCGCCTGCAATAGATGAAAAATGATGCCCCATTAGGACAATTGGCGGTGCGGCAACGTAATCGACACCGTCTGCCAGCTCCTGTGCCGGAGTCTTTTTGGAAGGGTCAATGCCCCATTGTTTTGCCAGCCATGAACCATACGTCACATAGCCGATTATGAGCAAAACAATTGCAGCAACAATAATAAGTAATGCTGTCATTTTCTCTCTCCTTTTCCTATAATGAATTTTTATACAGTATTGCAAACGAGCTTCTTAAAACTCCGTCCAAGGCGGTTATACGCCGCCCTTCCAGAGGACTGCTCGATAGCAACCAATCGGTAATTGCTCCATCCATGAAAGCCGAATCGATAACTTTGATAATGACGAAGCTTTGAAACCTGTGCAAATGCCTCTTCTGTAATCGTATCTGCAACAATGATCAGCGCCACATCCGTATTGCGGTGGCTCCCATGAGGTCTGACCTTTTCCATGCCTCGCGCCCAAGCGCTATGGTCTAGCTCAAGAAGTGTTTCCTGATCCAAGCACTCCACTGCCGCAAAATAAACATATTCCCGTGACTCTGCTTCAGAAATCACTGCACTTTTAACAAGAAAAAAATGTTCATCATGAGTGTGGAATACCGCTTCCGCAACAAACGGAGGCTCTGTCCCTTCCCGCTTGACATCATAATAAACCTGAAAGGAACGGAATAATTTCTCCAGAATCTCATCTCTATTCATATGTACGCATCTCTCCTATGCTGATACTTTTTACCCACATCATAAAACTCTGGTTTTTTCAGAACGTTCAACGTGTTATAGTTGAGCAAAGCTTCTTAACATAAAAGACAGGCATCCGCCAAGGGATACCTGCCAATATCGTGATACCTCTTTGTATCTGCATTTATTTATAATTATACTCTTAATAATTGAAAAAACAAGTATTTTCTTCATAAATGCTTTACAAAAATTTATAATTATTTAATTATATGTTTATTAATTCCTTATTTGTACTTAAGGCAGCACCCTTATGAGCTTCCTGAAATATTCAGGAAGAGGCGCCCTGGTTTCTACATATTCGCCGGTTGTAGGGTGAATAAAGCCAAGTATTTCAGCGTGCAGGGTCTGACCGTTTAACTTGTAGGGATTGTTCTTTGCCCCGTATACTGAATCTCCAAGAAGAGGATGCCCTAAAGATGCCATATGAACCCTGATCTGATGCGTCCGCCCTGTTTCCAGCGTACATTCTATATAAGTGGCATTTGAAAAACGCTTAAGTACCCGATAATGGGTAATGGCTTCTTTTCCGCCCTTTTCAACTACCGCCATCTTTTTCCTGTCTACAGGATGCCGTCCTAGCAGCGTATGGACCGTCCCCTCATCCTCCTTCACCACACCGTGTACAATTGCCTGATATTTTCTGATAATAGTGTGTTCCTTCAGCTGCTTCGCTATTTCATTGTGCGCATGGTCATTTTTACAGGCAATCACAGAACCGGTAGTGTCACGGTCAATCCGATGGACAATGCCCGGTCTTAAAACACCGTTTATGCCGCTCAACTCATTTTGGCAATGATACATCAAAGCATTGACCAATGTCCCTTCATAATGCCCCGGCGCCGGATGAACCACCATACCTTTCGGCTTATCGATTACGATTACATCCTGATCCTCATAAAGAATAGACAGGGAAATGTTTTCAGGAAGAATATCCGGAATAACAGAAGGCGGAAGGATTAGTATAATCTCATCCTCCGCGTTGACACGGTAGCTTGCTTTGACATTTTTGCCATTTACCGTCACCTTTCCATCTGCTAAAAGCTTTTGTATATAAGAGCGTGATAAAGATTCCATCAGCGCATTCAGGCACTTATCGATCCGCTCATCTTCCATCTCTTCAGTTATTATAAAATGATATTCGTTCTGTACATCCATCATATTTTATTTTAATTCTCTAAATTTTTTCTTTTTGAAGCTAAGAAAATGAAAATCGGTTTCACTGTAAACAAAAAGAATCTGAATAATCAGTAACACCGTTGAAAATGTCACATACATATCTGCAACATTAAAAATAGGGAAATTGATAAGCACGATATAAATGAAATCCACCACATAATCGTGCTGCAACCGATCTATCATATTCCCGATTGCTCCGCCAGCAATCATCACAAGCAAAAAGTGGAGCTGTGTATACTTTTTATGATCTGGTGTCTTTATGAGAACATATGCAATCACAAATAAAAAAATTACGGCTACAAAAACAAAAAAGCTTTTTTGGTTTTGCAGCATTCCAAAAGCAGCACCCCGGTTTTCAAGGTAATTGAATTCTAAAACCCCGTCAATGATATTAAATGCCGGCTGGTTTTTAAGCTTTAATACCGCTGTATATTTGGTAAACTGGTCCACCCCTACAAGCAGGACCAGCAGTAAAAAATCTAAAATAAGTAATTTTACTTTATGCTTACTCATAACGGCTCCTATTCGCAATCTTCAACATATTGAATTTCAGAAATGGCATTTAAAATTTCCTCATCTGTTACATTTCTGTCTATCAATGCTTTTCCAACTTTTTTAAGAAGGATAAACTTGATGCTGTTTCCTTCCATTTTCTTGTCTGACTTAGTCAATTTCAAAATTTCTTCCGGTCGAATATCCTCCAACGAAATGGGCAGATTGAACGGTACAAGCATGTCTCTTATTTCATAGTATTCTTCCATAGAAAGCCATTCATGCTTCCAAGATATAAAAGCAGCTGCGACCATCCCAAGGGCTACACATTCGCCATGTGTCATAGTAAAATTTTTATGCTTTTCAATTGCATGACCAATTGTATGACCGAAATTAAGAAGTGCCCTGTCTCCTTTTTCAGAGGGATCTTTTTCTACTACAAGTTTTTTGATCTTGCTGCTTCTTTCTACCATCTCAAGCAGCGTATCATCCTCCCTGTCATTTATTTCATATATATGATCTAGAAGCCACTCATAAAAAAGGCTGTCCTTAATGAGACCATGCTTCATGACCTCTGCAAAGCCACTGAAAAACTGACGGTCATCCAGCGTCTTTAAAGTACCCACATTCATGTAAACGAGCTTTGGCATATAAAAGGCGCCTACCATATTTTTATAGCCATCAAAATCAACCCCTGTCTTTCCGCCTATACTGGAATCCGCTTGTGCAAGCAGAGTCGTCGGAATCTGGACAAAATCAATCCCTCTTAAGTAGGTTGCTGCCGCAAAGCCTGTAATGTCACCGGTCACCCCTCCGCCAAGGGCAAGCAGAAGATCCTTCCTGTCAAATTTTTCTTTGATCAAAAAAGCATAAATTTCCCAAACGGTGGCAAGTGTCTTTTGTTCCTCTCCTGCTGGAAAGGTATATAAGACATTTTTCAGACAGTTTCCATTTAAAATCGCCATGATTTCTTCTCCATAAAGGGAAGAAACATGGGAATCCGTCACGATGCATACTTTTCTGTTTTCAATATTAAGATTCTTTAATTCTGAAAGCAGTTCATCAAAGCTTGTATCAAATACGATATCATAGCAGGGCTTTTTGTCATATAAAATTGTAAGTCGGCTCTTCATAAATTCATCCTTTCTGTTAAAAACAAACAAAACTTCCTGCCCTAACAGGAAGTTTTAAATCAATAAATGAAATTTAAATACCGTTATTAATCGGCACATCAAAAGATCCTGATAAAATTTCCTGAAAGTCGCCCGATATGTCAACGATAGCCGGGGTTATGATAAATATGTAATGGGAAATCTTTTGAAGATTACCACTGATTGCAAAGCAAGATCCAGAGGTAAAATCAATGATACGCTGAGCAATATCAACATCCAGCCCTTCAAGGTTAAGCACGACCGTTCTGTTTGCGAGAAGTGTTTCTGTTATTTCCCTTGCATCCTCAATGGAAGTTGGTTTGATTACGCATACTTCCATGCCGTTTCCGGTTTTCTTGGTCTGACGCATAGGCGTTACTTTAGGTGTTGTTTTTTTGATTGCTTTATCTTCATCTAAAATAGAATCTTCTTTTACGGCAGAAATCTTTTTGGGTTTTTCTTCCACCGGGCTTTCATCGTAGTAATCATCATCATAAAAATCGTCATCATCTTCATTTAGTTTCATGTAATTAAGAAACTTATCCATTACTCCCATTTTAAAGTACTCCTTATTTAACTGGATATTGCCGTTCACCAAAGATGCCTGTCCCAACACGGACAAAAGAAGCACCTTCTTCAATGGCAATCATATAATCGCCTGTCATTCCCATGGACAGAACATTCATATTAACATTATCAATGTTTTTTTGATTTATGTCAACAGATAATTGTTTCAGCTTTGCAAAATATTGTCGATTTTCTTCCGGGTTCATGGTATACGGAGCAATTGACATTAGCCCTTTGACATGGATTCCGGGCAAAGATGCGGCATCACGCACAAGCTGTTCAGCATCTTTCGCTTTAACGCCGAATTTCGTATCCTCATCTGCTATATTTACTTCAATTAAAATAGAAACCTCTACTTGTTTTTTTATTGCCTCACGACTGATTTCCTCCGCAAGTTTTAGCGAATCTACACTATGGATTAACGCCACTTTGTCCACAATGTATTTAACCTTATTCCTTTGCAGGTGTCCAATCATATGCCACTTGACATCCTTAGGCATGGCATCATATTTATCTAGAAGTTCCTGCACCTTGTTTTCTCCAAACTCCCTGCACCCATAGCCATATGCCTCCATAAGCCTGGATACCGGCTTGGTTTTACTGACTGCAATCAGAGAAACTTCCTCCCTGCATCTGCCCGCATTTTTACATGCATCTTCAATATTTTGATAAACGTAATCTAGATTATCTTTAATCAAAGTGAATCCTCCCTACTTTTACTATAAACCTTCACTCCATCCACATATCCACAGAGAAATCTATCTTTATGCGTGTTTAATAGATGAATTCATTATCTTCTACTGCCGCTGCATCCAATACTATATAGTCATAAACATTGAGACCATATTGCGTATTGGACTTTACGATGGCATACTCATCATTCTTGTATAAGATATTGATTTGCTTAAAATCCGCATAACCTTTATTGATGTTATAGACACCTGTAAGGCTTCCTCTCTTGCTGATGGCATACTTTTCTGTGGATTCCGGCTTAAGAATATAATTGCCTATCCGCAGGATCATATCATCAAGGTAATATTCTGTCTCTGTTTCTCCATAAATCGTAGTTTCCGTAAATTCTGTCGTAGCCGTGCCATCTTCCCCATAAGTTTCAAGCATCACTCCGTAAGCATTACTGTTTCCTCCCTGTACAACATAATCCTTAGGAACAATAAAAAACTCCTTTTGAACAATTGCGGAATTGGGAATCTTAAGCCCCGTATCTTCTTCTAGAATCAATTCGATATCAATAAAACGATCCGTGCAAAATGTCACCATGGAATTTGTAAAGGTTAATTTTATAAATATATCCCCATCGGCATTTGTGTAGCTGGAAACTTCACCCCATGAGGTATCCTGATTCTTTAAGAATTTCACTTTCACATATTCTGCTTCCAAAAGCTCGTCCGCTTTTTCGCGGTCCGTCTGTATCACAATGGCCCAGTCTTCGTTTTTGGAAATCTTGTAGACGGGCTGTCCTGCCTCCACAAGATCATTGCCAATCAGCTGGGTCTTTTCATAAGTTTTAGAATCAAATAAATCGCTTGTAAACTCCTCTAGCTTGAGCGCTTCATACCCATCAACAGAATAAATCACGATTCCTGTCGCCGGTGCCCGGCAAAACGAAATAAGCTCTGACATACCAGAAGCATTGATCTTATCAATGTTCTCTAAAATATTGGCATTTGCCAGTTTCAGAACAGTTCCCTTCACATTATACTTAAAATCATATACAGAAGAAAAATATTCCTTGTTAAAATTATTCTTGAAGCCAAGAATTTCCGACTTTAACTCATTTAAATCTCTTTCTGTCAAAGTGCTGTCTGTGTTTTCAGTACTTATATAATCTGCAAGCCTGCCCGATTCATCTAAGGTATACACCAGATTCCCGACGCCAACGCGTTCTCCCTCTCTTGCATAATAATTCACATATCCGGTCTTCTGCGCATTTACGATTTCCTCATCGCGCAGGGCAATCCCCCTGTAGATGTTGTTTGATGAAAGAGCTCCCATTGTCACTTGATGCGCCTCAATGTGCTTTTGCGTAAAATACATAAAAACACAAATGATAATATATACAAATATTACAGCAAAAATAACCATACCAATATTGATTCGAAGGGGCTTTCTGTATTTAACTATTTTGTTGCCTCTGTTATCTTCCACTATACTTCTCCTTAAACACAATTACTTTAAGCAAAAGACTATATCAGAATAATCTGACAGAATAATCTGACAGAATGATCTGACAGAAAAATCCCCCGGATGTCTCCGGGGGTATGTAATTTATAAAGAAACAATAATTTTATCTTTATCTGAATCTGAAAGTTCTTCTTCGTCTACCGAAACACTTACGACAAAGTCTATATGGAATGTGTTGCTGATTTTTTCTAATTTTTGGATGATTTCGCTTAGATGTTCTTCCTCAAGACAGGCAATTTTCAAAAAGCTGTCAAAATACATCTGCTCTAAATCATGATCTTGTGATATAATTCCACTTATAAAGCCAATGAATTCATCTGAATTCGTAATCAGATAAGACGACACGTCAATCAATCTAATCTTGTTATTCAGTTCATACATATGCTTCGTGCTCTTGTCCAGATATACAATATTGCCGGATACGTTCTGTACCTCTGTATTCACCTTATCTAATAAATGTTTGGTCTTGCCTTTTCCCTTTTTTCCAACTATTAATTGAACCATTGGTAATCCCTCCTGAAGTATATTGGCAGCACGTAAATTTAGGTTACGGCTTAAATTTATTATAAGTGATTGCATGGCAAAAAACAACAGTTAATTGTTTATTTCCTCTAATAAATCTGTCATTTGGGAATAAAGCAGGTCTCCGCTCTCTGCACGCATGATAATAGAAATGTACGGATTGCTTGAAGAATCCTTTGAAAAAAGAACCAGGCAATGTCCTGCAGCATTCGTTGTTCCTGTCTTTCCGCCCATGATTGTAACCCCGCTGGGAGCAGTTGCCGTCCCCTGTATATACCGATTGGTGTTGGTTATGGTAATTTCCTTTGATGCGCCATTTTTGTCCGTATACACAGTGGTATATTCACCTGTGTGGATGATTTCATTAAATGATGTGTAATTGATTGCCTCATTCATAATCAAATACATGTCATAAACGGTGGTATAATGGTTATCATCAGGAAGCCCATGGGGATTAACAAAATGTGTGTTCGTTGCGCCAAGCGCCAGCGCTTCTTCGTTCATCATATTGGCAAACGCTTCCACCGATCCAGCGATTCCCTCTGCAATCATAACTGCTGCATCATTGCCCGAATTAAGCAGCAAAAGATGCAGTGCCTGATCTAGTGTCATCTGATCCCCTTCCTTAATTCCGCTAAGCTGGGCACCAGACTCCTGTATCCTTACATTTGCAGAAGCTGTCAGCATCATATCATTAGAACCGTGCTTGATAGCCACCAAAGCGGTCATCACCTTGGTTAGACTTGCCGGATACAATCTTTCATGAACATTCTTCGCGTAAAGAGTACTGTGATTATTCAAATCAAACAGCCCAGCCCCCGACGCTGCTGTCATATCCACATCGCCCGATGTTATATTACTATTTACAACGCATAAATCTGCGGCAAAAGGCTCTGCTATTCCCCGTTCTTCCTCTAAATCGACCACTCTGAAACTGCTCACTTCTGAATCCACACTGTAGCCAAGCGCATACTGTGCCTGTCCACACCCTGTTAACGCCATAACGACAGTCAAAATCACCGTGGTCAATATTTTCTTGACAGATCCTATTTTTGCTTTTTTATTTGTACATTTCACGCCACTCTAAATCTCCTCTGTCCAAGGACTTGATCAGTAGTTCCGCTGTTGCAATATTTGTTCCCAGCGGAATGTTATACATATCACATAGTTTTACAACATTGTTAACATCCGGCTCGTGTGTTTTAGAAGTCAGTGGATCGCGCAAAAATATGACCAAGTCTATCTGATTATGTTCAATCTGCGCTCCAATCTGCTGTTCTCCTCCAAGATGTCCAGCTAGGAATTTATGAATATTTAAATTTGTAACCTCTTCTATTAATCTGCCAGTAGTGCCTGTCGCATACAAATCATGTTTGCTTAATATCCCCCGATATGCAATACAGAAATTCTGCATTAATTTCTTTTTTGCGTCATGTGCAATTAGCGCGATGTTCATTAAATACCCCTCCTGTTATGTCTGATTCCATAATGTATTATTTCATTATACATCATTTTTGCCGGCATTGTAACCCCACATTTAAAACAAATCCCATTCCTATAAAGGAACTCACCAAAGAGGTCAGACCATAGCTGACGAAAGGAAGCGGCAGACCAGTATTTGGCAGCAGATACGTGACAACGCCGATATTGATAAATGCCTGCAGCCCTATCATGGCGCCTGTTCCCGCCGCAATGATCGTCCCTGCAATATCTTTTGCCCGCCTGGCGATCAGCAGACATTCCACACTGATTAAAACCACTAAGATAATGACGATACAAGCGCCTACAAATCCAAATTCTTCTCCGATTACCGCAAATATAAAGTCTGTCTCCTGTTCTGCTATAAAATCTGCATTTTTTACGGAACTGATCTCATTGTTTTTGTACCCCTTTCCAGTAAGCTGGCCGGAACCAATCGCCATGACCGAATATTCCTGCTGATAGCCAATGGAATTGGCAAATTCCTCTTTATTAAAAAAAGAAATGATTCTATTGAGCTGATACATATGCTTTTCAGGAATGATCTTTTGATCCGGCTGCAGAATCAAATACATAAAAATCATAAAGACGGGAATCGCTACTGCCAAAATCCCCCCAATAACCTTCCAGCTTAAGCCCCCCACAAACATGATTACACAAAAAATCAGACAAATGACAATGGTGGTTGACAAATCAGGCTGATAACCTACCAAAAGTGCAGGGATCGCAAACAAAATGACGCACAATGAAATATACTTAAACGTGTTGAGCTCATTTTTATGTTTACAAATAAATTGAGCAAAAAACAAAATAAGTAAGATCTTGGCAACCTCCGAAGGCTGAAACTGGATTCCGGCAAGTTTGAGCCATCTTTGAGAGCCATTGGCATCTTTTCCCATGATAATGACCAAAACAAGCAGAACTAGGTTGAACAGATACATCAGCCAGTAAAGATTCAGAAGCACCGAATAATCAAATAAAGAAATAACCAGCATCAGAAACAGACCGAAGGCAAAACCTGCGATCTGTCTGTTCTGAAGTGCCGGTTCGGCACTGCCCAAGGCGATGATTCCAATGACTGCCAGCGTAGTCACCAGTATCACCAGTTTAAAATCATAGTAACGTATTTTATACTGTCTGAGCATTTCCATTCACCTTTCATAAAGCATAAACACCCTCTTTTAAAACTGTCTGCATAGGTGTTTAATTGACATTCTTATGTAAATCCAAGATAGGAATGTTAGCATATAAAGTGGGCGTCTTATCCCGTCCTTTGCTGTCTGTCTTGCTGATTTGGATTTCCATGCTTTGCGCATCTATCTTCATGTATTTTGATATCACCTTGGCGATATCGGTCTTAATCATTTCCATCATTTCTGGCGAACAATTGACTCTGTCAGAAATAAGAAGTATCTTTAAACGGTCTTTTGCTATTTCCCTGGATTTTCTTCTGTTAAAAAAGTTTCTGATTCCCATATAGCCCACCTCCTAATTTTTATGGAAAATACCTGACACTTTGGTCCAGAAAGAAACGCCTTTTTCAAATTCAAGAAACGGAATTTCTTTGCCGGTTACCCTGTAGCATATATTCTGATATGCTTTTCCTGCCAGTGTACTGTTTCCCACAAGAGGCTCGCCCTGATTGGTCGCTATGACTACATTTTCATCATCAGGCACAATGCCGATTAAACTGATAGCAAGAATATCGACCACATCTGCAGCACTCATCATATCCCCGCGCTTTACCATATCCACTTTCAAGCGGTTGATAATCAAATCGATTTTACTGAAATCATTAGCTTCAAGCAGACCTATGATCCGGTCTGCGTCCCGAATCGCTGATACTTCGGGAGTAGTTACCACCAACGCCCTGTCAGCGCCAGCTATGGCATTTTTAAACCCCTGTTCAATTCCGGCTGGACAATCCAGAATAATATAGTCGAACTGCTCCCTGAGCTGATTGATCATTTTTACCATCTGCTCGGGGTTTACCGCAGTCTTGTCCTTGGTCTGGGCAGATGGCATAAGATAAAGGCTGGGATGACGCTTGTCCTTGATTAATGCCTGCTTGACCCTGCATTTTCCCTCTACCACGTCCACAAGATTATAGACGATCCTGTTTTCCAGTCCCATCACTACATCAAGATTGCGAAGTCCGATATCGGTGTCGATCAGCACAACACGCTTCCCCATCGCTGCAAGACCTGTCCCTACGTTTGCGGATGTGGTGGTCTTTCCCACACCGCCTTTCCCTGATGTGACGACAATTACTTCACTCATACTTACCTCCGTTTCACCGCCTGGCGGCTATTCCTTATAATGAATTAATCGTCCCCTGAGAAAATCCTGATTTAAACGGGCAATTCACTCAGTAATTCTTTCGTGAGAGAATCAATTATGACCTTTTCATCTTTAATGTATGCTATTTTCGGCTGTACCTTAGGTCTGATAGACCATTTAGAGATTTTTTCTTTGGATCTATATTTGAAATCACCGATTTTAAGTCTTTCCGGTGACATTTCAAGCGCTACGACATAATGCTGCCTGCTTCCGTTTCCCCCTGCATAGGCTTCTCCATATAGACCGCCTAAAACAATGATGTCTCTTGCGGAAATAATTGCCGAACCGGGATACACATCTCCAAGAATCACGATACTTGATTCCGTTTCAAGAATCTGACCGTTTTTCAGGGTTCCACGATAGAATTGTCCCTCGTTTCCTACCCCCTGCCCTCCAGAGAAATCTGCCTGCTGTAAAGCTCTGACAAAATTTTGATTGGTTGCTTCATCTTCTCCAACAAGACAGATGATCCGAAGATCTGAATTGGCCGCAACTGCATCCAAGATCTGTTTTTCTTCCTGCTGCGTGAGATTTCTTCCTTTAATGGAAAGCGCCATCTTTGCATCCTTAAAAAAGCTGCTGGATTCCCTGAATTTATCCTCCACATCAATAATTAAATCGGCAAAAGGAATGTCTGGATCCAGATGCAGCACGATTCCACTTTGAAAACTTTTGATTATGACTGAATTTTTCAAAATAGCAATACTCCTTTGACTTTTGATTAATCGGTAACGGCAGTACTTCCGCTCATTTGTGACGCTGTTCCTGAAAGGAGTTTCTCTTCCTCTTCAAGATCAAAATAATACTTAATAACATCTTTTGTCGTCTGCGCAGCATAGCTCGAAGTATACCCATACGCAATTCTGGTTGCAATCGCAATCTCAGGATTTTCATAAGGCGCAAAACATACAAACAATGCATGATTCGCACGATTCGCGTTTTCTTCTGCTGTACCAGTTTTTCCTGCTACATTAATCGTAAGATCTCTGTAATAGTTTTTATCTTCAATCACCTGCCGCATTCCCTGATGAATGGCAGTCCAGTATGCAGGCTCCATGTCGATAGTATTTCTTACTTCCGCGCTGCGATCATCAAGCAAAATTCCGCTGTGATCGGTAATTTTATCCACTAACGTGAGATTATAGCAGGTACCGCTGTTTGCAACAACCGTTACATATCTGGCAAGTCCTGCAGTGGAAAAGTTATTGTTGCCCTGTCCGATAGCAGAACGCACCGCATCTTCTGTAGATACCTGGGGAGATGATTCTTCAATCTCAATTCCTGAGGTTTCTGTAAGTCCATACATATCTGCATAATGTTCAAGCTTTTGGAGCCCCGCATCGGAAGAATACGAATCTCCCACCGTTCCCAAACGATATGCCAGTTCATAAAAAAACGGATTACATGAATTTCTAATAGCGCCTGTAAGATTAAGCAATCCGTGGCGCCCTCTTGGATAGATCCAGCATTTAGGCGGAGGGCTGATCTTATCAAATTCCCCAGTGCAGGAAAAAGTTGTGTGCAGATTTATGATATTCTCCATTAATCCTGCGGTAGAGGAAACCATTTTAAAGGTAGAACCAGGCGCCGTCATCTGCATAGTTGCATAATTAATGAGCGGCTTTGACTGGTCATTCAAAAGCTGTGAATAATACGCCGCATTTACACCATTTGCCATTTTATTGTTATCATATCCCGGATAGGAAACAAGGGCAAGGACATCGCCCGTCTCCACATCCGTAATGACCATGGATGCAGAATAAGGATCCAGCGCCAGCTGTGCCGGCGTTATATCTAGATTCTGAATACGATTCATCATAAAAGTGTACGCAGAAACAGAACCTCTGTCGAACTGTTCCTGCTCTTCATCAGGAATTTCGACCAACTCCTGTTCCAGAAGAATTTTGCAGATCTGCGTTCCGGAAATAATATCCTTTTTTATCATGAAACGATAGATTCTTTTATTAAAATCCACATCATCCTTCAGCTGTTCAAAAATGTAATCGACTATCTGCTCATATATTTCTTCTGAGTCGGAATATTGACTGCTAAGTTCCAGTCTGGTGACATCGATCCAATTCACAGCAATGCAATAATTTAAAAATTCGTTTAAGCTGATTACTTCATCTGTTGTCCATGCAATATAAGTTTCATCATTGGTATCCACCCTGTCTCTGACGATAATACTATTGTCATACAACATTTCTGCAATATAGCTTTCATAGACCTGATATTCCATGTCAAGTGATTCGTAAGGTGTCTTCGTCTGCAAAAGTTCCATGCGCAAGTCATCAAAAACCACTGACTTTCGGTCAAGGTAAGCTGCATAAACCGCTTTTTCATTTTCCCCGGCATCTTTTGCCTTGAAATGATCTGTATCGATCACATTATTGTTGATCAGCGCATAATAAACATCATAAATTGGAATTTTGATATTACTGCTGCTTACATTAGAAGTATTAAATTCTTTTGCATTAACAATATTGGTATAAAGGATACTGGCAAGTTTTTGTTCCAGGATTTTATAGGCAGCAATCTGCAGGTCTTTGTCAATTGTCAGATAAACATCGTTTCCGGCAACTGGTTCCACATAGTTTGTGATGTCCGTCACTTTTCCGACGCTGTTGACAAAAATCGTCCGGCTTCCTTTGATTCCCTGTAGTTGGTCTTCCATTGATTTTTCAATGCCAAGTTTGCCTACCGTATCATTCAAATCATACGCGCTTTTGTCATTTTCTGTCTGAAGCGCAGTGAGCTCTTCCTGGGAGATTTTTCCTGTATATCCCAGAATATGTGCGAAATAGATACTATCTACATATTTGCGGATCGTGTCCTCCACGATAGTGACTCCTTCCAATTCCGCATTGTTTTCCATAACTACAGCAACCGTCTCCTCGCTGACATCGGTCGCAACCGTAGTTGGAATAAACTTCTGGAAACTGTTATTATTCATGTCATAACGGATGGTAAGAATTTTAAGCGCTTCTTCTTTGCTGTATCCATTCCCGGGAATAAAGGTATCCTTGCTGTCATCTGCTGTATATTCCCCAATCCGGAACCTGTCCCATCCGCAAAGATAATCCACTACTTCCTGGGCGGTCGCAGTGCGTTCTTTTTCTTCCAGATCATCAATCGTAAGCCGCCCATATACATCCGCCAGGAACCGATAGAGCTGCGTGCCCTCGACCGTATAAGAATAGCGACCGTTTTTATCCAGAATGATTTTAAAGTCACTGACAACAGAATCGCCGTTTGACTCGATAATATTAATTAGTTTATAAATCGTGGTATTAAGATTATAATTCTTTAATTTGCCGCTTTCATAAACATCTTCGATCATTACAGAATGCGCAAGTTCATTATAGGCTAAAAGATTTCCATTCCTGTCATAAATACACCCTCTGCTTCCCTTAATGGATTGTTCCCTCATGATCTTCATCTGGAAAGAATCAACATATTCCTCTCCGTGTACAATCTGCAAATCAAAGAGCCTGTTAATCATGATGCCGCCGATACCTATAATCACCAGAATCAGCACAAACACCCTGGAGGTTATCATATTTAAAAAATTTTCTTTAAAATTCTCAAACAAACTTTCGTGCACTCCTTTTTTCAGAATCCTCTAATTTTTTATTGAGCCACAAAACAAGAGGATACAAAAGCAAAGTTATCAATATGGTATAAACCATTTCCGGAAGTATAATATTCAGGAAATAGTAACCAATGTGAAATCTCCCTCTCATCAGGAATAAAGTGATATAGTATAAAAGCCCGTAAGCTAAATCGCTGACAAAAATCAGACAGATTGGAAGCTTGATATCCTCCGGGAAAAAAATCCGGTTGAATTTTCCGTTTGCATATCCTATATACATATAAATCATTGCATTTAATCCAAGTACATTTCCAAAAAAAATATCCGAAAAAAAACCGCAGAAAAATCCAATAATTAATCCTGTACGCTCGCCTCGCATAAAACCAAAGGATGCTGTCAGAACAATCAGCAAATTCGGAACAATGCCGCCGAAGCTAAGTCCCTTAAAGACCGTCGTTTGGAACAGGAAACATATGATGATCAAAAATGCAGATACAATAACTCGTTTCACTTAAGAATCTCCTATGGAACTTCCGGTTGTCTGTTTCAACTGAGTAATGACCAGCACCTCTTCTAGGTGCTCGAAATCCACTGCTGGCGTAATCAGACCTGATTTTGTCAGATTATTGGAATCCACATTGATGCTGGATATGTATCCAATCAAAATACCCGGAAGATATTTATCGCTAATATTTGAGGTGACAATCTTATCACCCTCCACCACCCGGTCCGCCTTGTCCGTCAGCTTTTCAAAACTAATCAGCCCGTCCGCGTAAAGCTCAAGATCGCCTCTGACCATCAGATTGTCTGAAGTAGAGAGCACCATTCCGCTGGTGTTGGAATTATCATCGATGATGGACATGACTTTTGCCCAATTCGGTCCCACATCCACGATGCGTCCCACCAGTCCACTGCCTGCCATGACATTCATATCAATTTCCAGACCATCATTGGCGCCTTTGTTTATCACAAACGAGTGGAACCAGTTTCCAGAATCCTTTGCGATGATACGGGCGCCGATTTTTTCATAATCATCATACTGCTCGTCAAGATCGTAAAGCTGCCTTAAATTGGTAAGTTCATACCGGTCCTGCTGAAGGCGGATATTTTCCATGGTCAGTTCATCGATCTGTGCTTTTAACTCTTCATTTTCCCTAATCAGGGAGCGAATCTGCACCAGCTCTTCCGAGCGGGTGGCGATCCAGCTTCCCGCCTTGCTGATGCCTTCCTGTAAGGGCGCAATAAAAGAACCTCCCACTGCACTTATGGGCGCGCTAAGCAAATTGGTATTAAAAGTTATTACTATTAAACCCGTACATAACAATGTTAAAATAAAAAGGAGATATTTACCGGGTAATGTAAACTTCTCTCCTTTTTTCTTTACGATTGGACTCATTTGCTCATTCCTTCAATTGCATAGGCAACCGATTTGTAATTATCATCTTTAATAATCTTGGAAAGCCCCAGCGCCACACTAGTTACAGGATTTTCAGCCACATTAACTTTAAGCCCAGTCCCCTTCTGAATCAGCGCCGGAAGATGATTCACCTGGGATGCGCCTCCGGTCAGATAAATGCCATGACGATAAATATCTGCTGCAAGTTCCGGCGGCGTCCTTTCAAGAATGACCTTGATATTATCAATAATCGTATAAAAATGTTCTATCAGAGATTCATCGATTAATTGCGTAGGAAGCTCTCTCTCGACCGGAAGTCCCGTAACGATATCCCTGCCGTACACCACTGCCCCTTTTCCTTCTTTTTCAAGATCCCTTAAATTCATTTTTACATTTTCTGCGGTCTTGCCTCCTATGATCAGACTGAATTCACGTCTTACGGCCGCACGTATGGCGTCATCAAATTTCTGGCCGCCCACTTTAATAAGACGGCTAAGGACAATGCCGCCTAAGGAAAGGATAGAGATTTCTGTGGTATCAAAGCCCACATTGACAATCAGAACGCCCTGGGAATTCTTCACATCAATATCAAGTCCAAGTCCATCTGCCACTGCCTTTTCTACCACAAGTATTCTTTTTGCCTTTACGCCCGCGTCTTTTACCAAGTCATAAAAAGCTCTTTTCTCGACCTCGGTAACATCAGTCGGAACTGCAATGTAGTAATCTCCCTGCTTCACATTGCTTCTGGTCAGATCGTTGATGAAATATTTGACAAGCAGTTCCATATTTTTGATATCTGCAATGACGCCATTGGAAAGCGGATAGGAAATGTGAATATTGGCAGGCGCCTTTTCATACATTTCAAATGCAGAATCACCATAAGCAAATAAGGTGTTCTTATTTTCGATGGCAATCATGTTCTTTTCCACAAGGATCGTATCATCTGAACGACTGTAGATTTTTATGTTGCTGGTTCCTAAATCAATACCAAATGCATTGTTTGACAAAGTTTGATACCCCTTTCTATAATAAGTCTTTTTCTTTCAAACTGATGTAACAACCATCACCTACGACGATATGATCGATAAGCGGTATATCCATCAGTTCTCCTGCTTCTTTTATCTTTTGTGTGATTACGATATCCTGCTGGCTGGGGCTTGGGTCTCCACTTGGATGATTGTGCAAAAGCATCAAATGACACGCCCGGCACTTAAGCGCTTTGATAAATATTTCCCGACTGGATAAAAGCGAAGCTCTCACCGTCCCCTGCGACAAGGTATATTCTTCGATCAACCGCAGTTTATTATCCAGCAAAAGCAGTAAAATAATTTCCATTTCCTTATGGCGCATCTTTTCCATGTAATAACCCGCCACCGTTTCAGGAGAATCATATTTAAGGGATGCAGATGCCTTTTCAAGCGCCATCCGTACTGCCAGTTCTGACAGGCATTTGATCTTAACTGCTTTTACCTCTCCAATTCCGGGAATCTCCATAAGTTCATTTAAAGATAAATGGTGCAGGGAATTTAATTTTAAGTCCTGCCCTCCTGCAAGGGTAAGTACTTTTTTTGCCATTTCGAGGGCGGAACAGTTTCTGGTTCCCGTTCTTAAAATAATGGCAAGAAGTTCAGCCTCGGTTAAAGATGCCGAACCGTGTTTCAAAAATTTTTCGTAAGGAAGTTCCGTATTTTGCTTCGCTGTCTGCATGACGCATATCCTTTCCGGTCCCTTCTCTCTGGTAGAACTAAAAGGAAAAAGCAGCTAGATAAACCGATATATAACCAGTGCGATTACAATGCCTATGATGCTGGCAACTGTAATTTTAATCGTAAGGCCAAAGGTGATACACATAATTCCTATATCAAAAATAATTGGCGCTGAAAGCCCGAATGTCTGTCCATAATTCAGCCAGGTGCTGGGGAACAGGTTCCCGATAAAGCCTCCTATCACAATGCCGGCTAAAATAAGCAGAAAACAGGCCCAGTTATTTTTACGCATTCTGTACCTCCGGAATATCTTTTGTATAGCATGAGTTTAACCCATAACCATCATTTATATTAACACAGTTGGAAATTTATGTATACTAATTTCATTGATTTTTTATAAGTTTCGTCTGTCAAAATCCTTCATAATAATTTCTTTTTCCACTAATTTCTGTAGGGTATTCATAATTCCAAACTTTCCATGCTGCCAGGTCAGACCGCCCTGAAAATACACCGCATAAGGAGGTTTGATGGGACCGTCAGCGCTAAGTTCTATGGAAGAACCTGACACGAAAGCGCCTGCCGCCATGATCACAGGGCTGTCATACCCCGGCATGTCCCATGGCTCGGGCGTCACATGTCCATCCACAGGCGCTGCCATTTGTATTCCCTGGCAAAAAGCTATCACACCTTCGGGAGAGCCGAAAGTCACCGCCTGAATAATGTCGTGTCTTGATTCCCTTCCGTCCGGTACCACCTTAAACCCAAGCCTCTCATACAGATTAGCGGCAAATATAGCGGACTTAAGTGCATTTGCCGTCACAGAAGGGGCAAGGAACAAGCCCTGATAAAAAGAAGAAAGCGCCTGCAGGGAAGCTCCCACTTCCTTGCCAAGCCCAGGAGAAGTCAGTCGGTATGCCGCATTTTCAATGCAGTCCTTTGTTCCTGCCAAATAACCGCCGATAGGTGCAAGACCGCCACCCGGATTCTTGATCAGGGATCCCACCACCAGATCCGCTCCCACGTCGGAAGGCTCCCTGGTCTCTGTAAACTCTCCATAGCAATTGTCCACCATGCAGATCACATCTGGCTTAATTTTCTTTATAAAAGCAATGAGCTCTCCGATTTGCTTTACGGACAAAGTCGGTCTTGTCTGATATCCCTTGGACCGCTGTATCGTCACCAATTTGGTTTTTTCGTTGATTGCCTTACGGATTCCATCATAATCGAAACCTCCATCCTCAAGAAGATCGACTTGCCTGTAACTGATTCCATACTCTTTTAAAGAACCTTTGGACGGGCGGATGCCAATGACCTCCTCCAAAGTGTCATAGGGTTTTCCAACAGGAGATAACAGTTCCTCTCCCGGCCGCAGATTACTCATAAGTGCAAGTGCCAGGGCATGGGTCCCGCAGGTGATTTGGGGACGCACCAAAGCATCCTCTGTATGGAAAATATCCGCATAGACCTTCTCTAAAGTCTCCCTGCCGAGATCATTATATCCATATCCGGTAGTCCCAAGCAGGCATGCCTCGCTGACCCGGTTTTTCTGCATGGCTTTAATAACCTTCAGCTGATTGTATTCCGAGCATGCATCAATTTCCTCCCACCTATCCTTTAAGGAATTCCATATCCTTTCGCCATATTGATAGACCTCCTGGCTGATTCCCATTTCCCGATACATACTTTCTATATCTAAATGTACCATTCTTAAATGTTCCATTTTAATATCCTTTCTATTTCTTCTACAGTTTAGCAAACTGTTCCATCATAAAAGATAAGATCTTATAATCGTCGTATGCAAATGCTTTTTTTTCAATCCAGATCACATTTTTCTCTCGCCTGAACCAGGTCAGCTGTCTTTTTGCAAAATGCCGCGTGTCCCTTTTGATTAGATAAACCGCCTCTTCAAGCGTACATGCGCCGTCCAGATAAGAAAGAATTTCTTTGTAGCCAAGTCCCTGCATGGAAACCAGCTCCTTCGTAAACCCCTTTTCCTTTAAGCTTCTGACCTCTTCCACCAGCCCATTTTCCAGCATCTCGTCCACTCGATGGTCAATTTTCCGGTAAAGCAGTTCTCTATCATCGTTCAGCACGAAATAGCAAAAATCATATGCTGCCTGCTTTTCACGTTCTTTTTTGTTATGATCGGAAATCGGAAAGCCATGCATCTCATAAAATTCCAATGCCCTGATAATACGCTTTTGATTATTGGGATGAATTGTCTGTGCCGAATCGGGATCCACTTTTTTAAGGCAATCATGGAGATACAGACTGCCTTTTTCCTGCGCCTCTTTTTCCAATCTTTCTCTGATTTCGCCGCTGTCACCCTCTTCTCCAAAAGCGATATCGTATAAAAGCGCCTGGATGTAAAATCCTGTACCGCCCACGATAATCGGCAGATGCCCACGCGCATAGATTCCTTCCAGTGCTTCTTTTGCCATTTCCTGAAACCGGAACACATGAAATTCTTCATCCGGTTCAAGGATATCAATCAGGTGATGCGGCACCCCTTCCATCTGTGCCTTCGTTATCTTGGCAGACCCTATGTCCATGTGTTTATAAACCTGCATGGAATCTGCCGAAATAATTTCTCCGCCTATATGCTTTGCCAGCTGGATAGATAATGCAGTTTTCCCCACAGCTGTGGGACCGGTTAGAACGATCAACTTCTTTTTCAGGCTCATTTCCTTCCTCAATGTCTTCAGACAATACGTTTAAACTTCTTTTCAATCTCATATTTACTCATAGATATGATGGTTGGGCGTCCGTGGGGACAGTGATATGGATTCTTAAGCGTAAGCAGTTCATCAAAGAGCGCTTCCATTTCCTTCGTATCCAGCTTATTGTTTCCTTTTACTGCTGATTTACACGCCATGGATGCCAGTTTGTGCAAGATCACTTCCGGTGTTCCCTTAGCTTCATTTTCCGAAAGTTCATCCAGTATATTCGTGAAAAGCGCTTTTTCATCACAGCCATATAAATCAACCGGCATACTTCTAAGCGCTATGGAGCTGCCTCCAAATTCCTCCAGCTCAAAGCCAAGATCTTCAAAGTAGGAGCGATATTCTAATACCAGCAGTTCTTCCCTGCCCGAAAGCGTAAGAATGACGGGAGGGTTCAGCATCTGTGAAGAAACCTTTTTTTCTTCAAGTTCTTTTACAAGGCGTTCATACTTGACCTTTTCATGGGCGGCATGTTGATCCACAATGAATAATTTATCCTTAAAGGCAACCAGCCAGTACGTTTCAAAAATCTGTCCCAGGATCTGATATGCTTCTTTCGTCTCCTTGGTTAAAAATTTTTCTTCAAACAGATCCAGCTGCGTCGGTTTTTCAACCAGGATATGCTCCTTTGCCTTAATGATATTTGCATGTATTCCTTCATTTCCCGAAAAATTGGCGGCATTTTCATTGCCAATAACCTTATTTTGTACTATTTTTTGCAGGAAATCCCCTACCTTAGGCTCTTTGGGCAATTCTTTCGCGGCAGCCATGGTCCGGTACTCTTTTTCTTCTTCCCGCAGCATGGCAGTGCGTCTTACCTCAAATGGTTCGGGCGATTTAGGTTCAAACGCCTGCTCTTTTTTCTCTTCTGCCAGTTTTACATCTGGAATCAGTTCCCTTTCATGAAGCTGTTCCCGTACAGCTCTTGCAACCTGCTCATAAAGCGCACTTCCATGAACCAGCCGGATTTCCATTTTTGCAGGATGCACATTGACATCGATCCGATCCGGTTCCATGGTAAAATGAAGTACAAAAAAGGGAAATTTATGCTGCATCAGATACGCTCTGTACCCCTCCTCCACTGCCTTTGTGATAATATCATTCCTTACGTAACGTCCGTTTACAAAATAGGTCTCAAAGTTCCTGTTGGAGCGGTTAAGTTCCGGCTTTCCTAAAAAACCGCTGATGGATATCCCTTCTTCTGCAAAGGCAAAAGGAATCAATGCATCTGTAACATCTTTTCCATAGATCCGATAAATTACTTCCTTTAAACTGCCATTGCCTGACGTGTGGAATTTAACCTGACCATTCTGAATAAATTTTATGGCAATATCGGGACGGGACAGTGCCAGATGCTCCATCAAATCCGCTACATAGCTGCCTTCCGTCTGAGGCTGCTTCAAGAATTTTTTCCTTACCGGCGTATTAAAAAAAAGATTATGCACCAGAAAGGTAGTTCCGTCCGGTGCGCCCACCTCTTCCAGCTCCTCTTCGCACCCTCCAGCAATCTGGTATCGCACACCGGTCAGATCTTCTTTGATTTTTGTGATGACCTCCACTTGCGCCACTGCCGCAATGCTGGACAACGCTTCCCCGCGGAATCCTAAGCTTTTTACATAATCAAGATCATCAATAGAAGTGATCTTACTGGTGGCATGCCTTAAAAATGCTTTTTTTACCTGCTCCTTTTCAATCCCGCATCCATTGTCGGTCACTCTGATCAAAGAAATCCCACCATCCTTGATTTCTACCGTGACAGCGGTTGCTCCCGCATCAATGGCATTTTCGGTGAGCTCCTTTACCACGCTCAAAGGGCGTTCCACCACCTCGCCGGCGGCAATCTTATCGATTGTGTTCTGGCTTAATAAATGAATAATAGGCATACTTCCTCGCATTCTGCCGCAAAGGCGGCGAAACCTATGGTTGTAACAAAAACATTACCATCTGTTCTTTAACTTATTTTGAAGACGGTACAGCGTGTTCAGCGCATCTAAAGGCGTGAGATTGGACACATCGATCTCTTTTAACTCATTCACCACATCCGCATCTGTCACGGTGTCAAACAAAGACATTTGACTCAAATCCACCTCATCGTATTTTACAGGCTTATGCTTCCCTTCCTTCTGATCTATCGCGATACTCTGCACCTTTTCAAGAATATCATTGTTACAAAGCTGTGCTACGATCTCCTTTGCCCTGTCAGTGACCATTTCCGGCACGCCTGCCAGTCTTGCCACTTGAATGCCGTAGCTTTTATCTGCTCCTCCTTTGATGATCTTGCGCAGAAAGACGATATCATCTCCTTTTTCTTTCACGGCAATACAGTAATTGTTTACATTGTTCATCTTTCCCTCTAACTCTGTAAGTTCATGGTAGTGGGTGGCGAACAAGGTTTTGGCGCCTAAAAGCTTTTTGTTGCTGATATGCTCAATCACTGCCCAGGCGATGCCAAGACCGTCAAAGGTAGATGTCCCCCGCCCAATCTCATCCAATATAAGAAGACTGTCAGAAGTCGCATTTCTTAAAATATTGGCAACCTCATTCATTTCCACCATGAAGGTACTCTGCCCGCTGGCGAGGTCATCTGACGCCCCTACTCTGGTAAAAATACGATCCACAAGCCCAATATTGGCACTGGAAGCCGGGACAAAGGAACCAATCTGCGCCATCAGTACGATCAGCGCCACCTGACGCATATAGGTGGACTTGCCTGCCATATTCGGTCCGGTGATAACCGATACACAGTATTTATGATTATCCAGATAGGTGTCGTTGGAGATGAACATGTCATCCGAAAGCATCTGCTCAACCACCGGATGCCGTCCCGCTTTGATATCAATCATTCCTTTTTCATTAATCTGCGGGCGGACAAAATGATTCCTCTCTGCTACAAAAGCAAGAGAAGCTAACACATCCAGTCTGGCAACTGCCTTGGCTGTTTTCTGGATACGTTCCATCTCCCCTGCAATGGCATCCCTGATCTGACAGAACAGATCGTACTCAAGGGTAAAAAGCTTGTCCTCCGCGTTTAAAATCGTATCCTCCAGCTCTTTTAACCGATCGTTGGTGTAGCGTTCCGCATTGGCAAGGGTCTGTTTGCGGATATAGTCATCGGGTACCAGATTCTTGTAGGAGTTGGTCACTTCATAGTAATAGCCGAATACCTTATTATAGCGAATCTTTAAGTTTTTGATTCCGGTCCGCTCCCGGTCTTCTTCCTCCAGCTTTGCCAGCCAGTTTTTTCCTTCTGTCTTGGCATTCCTTAAGTTATCAATAGTTTCATCAAAACCGCTTCGGATGATACCGCCCTCCTTAATGGCAATGGGCGGTTCGTCTTCTATGGCATTTTCAATCAGGACGCAGATGTCGGAAAGGTCATCCATCTCTTCCCGAAGCCCTGTCAGAATTTCCTCATCAAAATCTCCCAGCAGCGTTTTGATGTGAGGAATCATCTGCAGCGAATTCCGAAAGGCAATCAAATCCCTAGGATTTGCCGTTTTATAACTGACTCTTCCCAAGAGTCGCTCAAGGTCATAAATGGGGTTTAAATATTCCCGGATTTCATCTCTTGCTATGGCAGCCTTAACCAAAGCCTCCACGCCGTCTAAGCGTTTCTGAATCTGTCCCTTGTCTATTAACGGCTGTTCCAGATACTGTCGCAGGCATCTTGCTCCCATTGCGGTTCTTGTCTTATCAAGTACCCACAAAAGGGAGCCTCTTTTTTGTTTTTCTCTTAAGGTCTCAGTAAGTTCTAAGTTTCTTCTCGTAGAACTGTCAAGGAGCATATATCTGCTGGTGAGGTAAGGGTACAAATGGGTAAAATGGGCAAGAGAAGTTTTCTGCGTGTCTGTCAGATACAGCATCAGACTTCCGGCGGCAATTAAGCCGGATGGGAAGTCTTCTATCCCCATCCCCTGTAAAGTCGTTACATGGAAGTGTTTCAGCAGACCCTTGCGGCACCTGTCTTCGTCAAAAAAATGAGGCTCGAGAGGATACACCGCAATATGCAGCCTCCCCTTTAAATCTTCTATGTCAATACCGCTCACAAGAAAAGCGTCATTGCACACGATTTCGCTGGGACTGTATTTGTTGATTTCGTCTAACAGCTTTTTATTGTCTTCTGTCTCTGTCAGATAATAATCCCCTGTCGTCACGTCGGCAATAGAAATACCAATTTTTCCCTGAAAATAAGCAATACTCATGATAAAGTTATTGCGTCCTTCGTCAATTCCCTGCACATTCAGATTCGTACCGGGGGTGACAATTCTTGCCACATCCCTCTTCACAAGCCCCTTTGCCTGTTTGGGGTCTTCCATCTGTTCACAGATTGCAACTTTATAGCCTTTTGAAACTAGTTTATTCAGATACCCTTCTACCGCGTGATAAGGAATGCCGCACATAGGCGCCCGCTCTTCTAATCCGCAATTTTTGCCAGTGAGCGTGATTTCAAGTTCTTTAGATGCGGTGAGCGCATCTTCAAAGAACATTTCGTAAAAATCACCCAGTCTGTAAAAAAGGATGCAGTCAGGATATGCCTTTTTGGTCTCCAGATACTGCTTCATCATTGGTGTAAGTTCCGCCATTTTTTCACCGTCCGTTTATTCTTGTATTTCACCCAGATAATAAAAGCCATGGCATTCCTTTAAATGCACCGGCACGATCTGTCCGATCAGGCTCTCATCTCCCTTAAAATGTACAATCGTATTATTAGACAGCCTGCCTGTCATAAGACTGTCGTCCTGCTCATTGACCTCTTCCACAAGCGCATCTAACACTTGTCCTTCAAGCCGACTTACCCTTTCTCTTGCGGTGTCCTGAACCACCTTTAAAACTCTGTCAAATCCTTCTTTGACAACTGCTTCTGGAACCTGATTTTCCATGGCTGCAGCCGGCGTTCCTGTCCGCTTGGAATAAATAAAAGTAAACGCATTGTCGTACTGTACTTTTTGAATCACATCTATGGTCTCATCAACATCCTGCGCCTCTTCTCCGGGAAATCCCACAATAATATCGGTGGTAATCGCGATATCCGGTATCTCTTTTCTGATCTTCGCCGCAAGCGCCAGATATTGTTCCTTGGTGTAACGTCGGTTCATGGCGTTTAAGATCCGTGTAGAACCTGACTGAAGCGGCAGATGCAGATGCCTGCATATCTTTTTTGATTCCTTCATCACCTGAATCAGCTCGTCAGAGAGATCCTTCGGATGTGAAGTCATAAAGCGGATCCGCTTTAGTCCTTCAATTTTTTCCACCTCCCGAAGGAGCTGGGCAAATGTAATGGGATGCTCAAGATTTTTCCCATAGGAATTTACATTCTGCCCTAAAAGCATGACCTCCACCACGCCGTCCGATACCAACGATTCTATTTCATGAAGAATATCCTCCAGGCTGCGGCTCCGCTCCCGCCCCCTTACGTAAGGCACGATACAGTAACTGCAGAAATTATTGCAGCCAAACATAATATTGATTCCCGATTTGAAAGGATATTTCCTCTCAACCGGAAGATCCTCCACAATCTGATCCGTGTCTTCCCATATATCCACTACCATTTTGTCATCTTCAAACATTTTTACCAAAAGTTCGGCAAATTTGTAAATGTTGTGCGTGCCAAATATAAGATCCACAAACCGGTAGCTCTGGCATATCTTTTCTATCACGGATGGCTCCTGCATCATACACCCGCAAAGAGCGATCTTCATATAGGGATTTTTCTTTTTCAGGCTGTTCAGATGCCCAAGCCGTCCATAGACTCTCTGATTGGCATTATCCCTGACCGTACAGGTGTTGTAAATGACAAAATCCGCATTTTCATCTTCTGTAAGCTCGTATCCCACCTCCTGTAGTATACCCACAAGTTTTTCAGAATCCCTGGCGTTCATCTGACAACCAAAGGTGGTCACACAACAAGAAGGCTTACGTCCCAGTTTGCGGGACAGTTCCTCCACATATACACCTGCTTTTTCCATGTATGTAATCTGACGGATCGTTTCCTTAGATCCTTCATACTTTTCGGTAATTCTCATAAAATAATCACCCTTTCTTTACTGTTCGATATGTATAAGCTCTTCCCCTGTTCTCACACCGCTCAATCACATGAAGATAATGCAGAACATGTATCACCTTTGCGACAATTTTTCTCTGTTGTCCAACCGCCTTTCCAAATTCCTGTACAGTGAACGGTTCCTCAATTCCCTCCGGAATCAGCTGCGCATAATCGCTTATATCATCAATCCTCACCTCACCTAACAGCGCCGCAGGAATCCTGTCAAAACGCTGGGAACCCCGCTTTCTGTCACGGCTCCATCCATTAAGGAGCCTATATTCTTCCAATTCCAAAAGGGGAAAACACAGATGGAGATTTTCATCAGACAGATATGGTTTTATCTTGTACAACTCATAAAAAGCCCTGTAAACAGAGCCCTTTGCATTGCTTTTTCTTGGCTTGGAGCATTTCCCGGTTTCCTCATCCATCCAGATCAGATATTTAATCTTGGGAATCGGATACACAAGGGTTACCGGATAATTTGGCAGGAATGCGTCCAGTTTACCTCGCAGTGTATGAAAATTGGAGGTCTGTATCTCAATGATTTCTCCACCCGTATAAATATCTGCAACATATCCACTCACCCGGATTTCCTGCATATCCTTATCCGGCGCATAATAATCTTTCAATACGGCATGAACTGTCTTTTCCTGCAAGGTTCCAATTCCCTGGCGGACTCTTTTCGCACCTACAATATTATTTCTAATCTCCTCAAAACGCTTTGCATCCATGCTTACTTTCTTTCCAGGAAAAGCTTTCTTGAAATAAAATTATATACCATAACAACGCCAGTCGCCACAATGGCGCCCACAGATACCATCAGAGAGTCCGACACAACCCCTTTGAGGGCGACGCTGTTTTTATATACAACGTCAATGCAAAGGAACATGACGGCTTCATTAATAGCAAGTCCAAATGCCGAGAGAATAAGGAATATGGTAAATTCCTTTTTCTGATCCATTTCTTTCTTCTTAGTAAATACGAACTTAATACTCAAAAGATAATTCACCACAGATGAAATGACGAAACCAAGGAATTTTGAAAACAGGTAATGAACTCCAAGGAAATTGGCAAAACCCGTAGTGATTCCAAAATCAATAAAAAAACAAAAAAGACCTACAATGCCAAATTTAATTATCTGGTTCAGCAAATTTTTCATAACGTTCTCCATTCATAAGGATGATGCGGAAAGTGCATCATACACTGCCTTCTTATCATATTGTTTTGTCTGTATACATATGTTCTACATACAAATAATTTGTATACAAACAATTTACATGCATACAATTTGCACGCAAAAACAAGAATGTCATGCATACATAGGCTATTATAACATGACATTCTTATTTTTAAATATTAAATTTTAATAATTTCTAATTTTAACTTTAGGTCGAATTGTTGCTTTTATGATTCGTCACATCCGCAGCCTGCGTTCTGATTGAATACAAAAGGTCTCTGCTCAAAACGGGGTTCTGAACGGAATTCTGTTCTGCATCCGCAGTCATTATCATTCTGGCGTTCACTTCCGCAGCCATCGTTCATGCTGCCACAGCCGCATCCATCATTCCCTCTGCCACAGCCGCAGCCATCATTCCCTCTGCCACAGCCGCAGCCATCATTTCCTCTGCCGCGCTCTCTGCATTCATTTCTTTCACGACCACAGCCGCATCCGCTGTCAAAACAACTTCCGTTATTTCTGCAGCTTAATAGTAATAATACCCAAATCAGACAATTCATGTTTTTATCACTCCTTTTTCATATGCTTTATCATATGCAGCAATGATAAAAATGGTGAAATCAACGCTTAAGCATTGTGCAGAAGCTTTTTTCTGATATAGGCAAAAGTATAATCTTCTCCCCTCTCGGAGAGCATGTGCAGAAGCTTTTCTAATAGTTTTTTGGTTTTGGGATGAAGCGGCACTCTTTCCCTTCCCTTTGCATAATACTCCCATGGTGAAGAATCCGTGTACCGTTCCTTATTGTAAACCTTTGACGCCGCAATTCGATCCATCAACATTTCCACCACATATTTTACAGGCATAGGCGCCGGCGCCATCCCGCCCGCAATATCTCTGGCGCTGTAATCAATCCAGTATTCATAATGATGCTTATTGCGTCCTTTGTGGTGAAGCCATGCGGAAGAATAACCGATGGCCTCCCGTTCTGCATTGTTCGGGCTCCTGTTGCCTTGATAATACCTTGCGCCCACCAAAAACTCACTGGGACTGTATTTTGATAAGTCGTGAAGAAGCCCCTGCTTATAAAGCCCCACTTTAAAGCAGCCCTTCATCACCAGGTATTTATGATAAGTTATGGTCTTAAAATGATTCCATGCTTTCATGCTTTCGATTGTCTTTCTTTTCTTTTTTCAGTTACTTTTCTCTTTTTATTTTTGGCGGGTGTAGATGCACATTTTTTAGTCATAAACACGGAAATGCTTCTGCTGCTTACCGTAACAGAAAAATCTTCAATTTGGGAACTGCTCTGGTCCATTGAGACTTCAGTTGAAAGGGAAGTATCCGACAGCTTCATCCATTTTTCTCCGTTAGACAGCGTTGGCAGCGCCAGTTTGTGGGGCTCCCAATGCATATTATAGGCAATATAAAAGGATGCATCCTCTTTTCCAGGTGCATATTGTCCGTTAAGAACAATACCAATCATCCTGCCGATATAGCTTAAATCCGGCCGCCACGCCTCCGCTCCGTGATAAGAAACATCCGGATAGCCAAGCCCCTTATAATCCATCACCCTCATTTCTTCCTTCATATGGAGGATAGCATGTGATTTGCGAAGCTTGATTAAAAATCTGGTATACGCCAGTACTTCTCTCGAAAAAAGAGTGTTTTTCCAATTGACCCATCCAGTCTCATTATCCTGACAATAACAATTGTTGTTGCCTCCACGAGAAGATGCAAATTCATCACCGCCAAAAAGAAATGGAATTCCCTGAGACAGGAAAATAAACGACAATGCATTTTTCATCTGTTTAAGACGAAGATCCAGCACTGATTTCCTGCGGGTATCGCCCTCAATGCCGCAGTTCCAAGTTAAATTCACATCGATTCCATCACGGTTATTTTCTCCGTTTTCTTCATTATGCTTTCTTTCATAGGAAACACAGTCGTACAGCGAAAAACCATCATAGTCTGCCAGATAATTGACAACACTGTACTCTGGCGGATTGCGGCGCTGATAATAAATCGCCTGGTTCAGCAGCCCTTCATCCCCCTTTAAAAAACGCCTAATATCATATCTGAAATTATTATTGTCGGAAATGAAATTTTTAAAGACCGGATTGGCGATTACCGAAATATCTTCTTCCGGGAGATAACTACACCAGATTTTCGTGTTTTTTAAAATAGGTTCTTCCGCAAGAAGTCTGAACGGAATATGAAATCCGCTGATCCTCGCCCCATCAATATGGTATTCCATGACCCAATATTTTATTACATCCAACATGTAAAGCTGTCTTATTTCAGGCGGAAAATAAAAATGCATCATGACTTCAATTCCGTTTTTGTGGAATTCACGCACAAGCTCTTTAAATGAAACGGAAGGTGACTTGGCAGCGCTATATGCAGCTTTCGGAGCAAAATAAAATCCATTCTGGAACCCCCAACAGTTTAAGCGTACCATATCCGTCTCTAAGCCAGAATTCAGAACCATTCCCCCTGCCGCCAAAGCAGCCGCAGGCGGTTGTACCTCCTTCTCAAATGGCTTATAGCAATGATCTTCCTGCAAAATACACTCATCATACTCATAGCAGGGCATCAGCTCCACTGCCGTAATTCCAAGTTCTTTCAAATAAGGAATTTTCTCAACAACCCCTTCAAAAGTCCCTCTGTTTTTGACGCCAGAACTTTTGTGCATGGTAAAAGCACGAACATTGATCCCATATATAATACTGTCTTCTGGTGGTATCATAAGGGGCATGTCCCCCTGCCAGTCAAATGGCTGAAGTGACAGCGTTCCATACGTCATTCGCTTTTTTGTTTTACCAGCTCCCCATTTTTCCAGCCCGCGCACTTCCTGCGCATAGGGATCCGTTATGATCTTCTCATCTATGTAATAATTATATGTATAAGACCCTAGATCCTCTCCATCTATCTGAAGTCCATAAAGGGTCCCTCGCTTTCCCTCATCCTTAAACGGAATATGCCGTGCAGAACCTCGTTTATCATATAAAACGACCCCACACTCTTTATTTGTGAGTAAATACGCCGCAAATTTCACGCTGTTTTCTGCGAGAAATACACCCTGTCTATCCGGTTTAAAATATGTTATGTTCAAATCTGATTTCATGCGCCCTCCGCCGTTAGTATAGTAAAGACTAATTACTCACAATATATGATACCACAAATCCGGCTGAATGTACAAAAAATATTTACGCTTCTCTTGCACAGAAGCTTTATGGCTAGTAAAATAAAATTATACCATATAAACTTTGATCACAGGATAAAGGAGAACTTATGAATAGCAATCAGAAAGAAGACAATTTGAGCAATTCCGAGCAGGACCAGATGATAGATGCAGGCGAAGAGATGACCGTAACCTTAGACCTTACGGACGGAACCTCCGTCACCTGCGCTATCGTTACCATCCTCGCAGTAAAAGAACAGGATTACATTGTTCTGCTCCCCCTTGACGAAAACGGAAGAAATGACGACGGTGAAGTGTGGTTTTACCGCTACCGCGAAAATGAGGCGGATCCGAACGAGGAACCCGAACTGGAATACATTGACGATGATGAGGAATACGAAATCGTAGCAGATGCTTTCGATGAATACCTTGACAGCGTAGAATTTGACGAGGTCATGGGGGAGGAATGATCCCTTTCAAAAATCTAGATGGTTTTCTGCCTCGTTCTTTTGTGTAATAAATCGCTAATACATTTTTGGCTCTTGTGACGGCAACGTACAGGAGCCTTCTTTCTTCTTCAAGCGCTTCAGGCTCCAGGCAGTCTTTCCCGGGGATAATCCCTTCATTGACATCCGGTAAGAAGACCCTGTCAAATTCCAATCCTTTTGCACTGTGCATCGTTAATATACTGATTCCTTCATCTTCTATCATTTTAGGATGTGCCTCCCCTGCCTGCGCCGCCTTTCGCTCTGCAAAGCTTCTAACCGATTCCATACCAGAATATTCTTTAAAGCAGCGCTGAATCTGGTCAGCCTGCACTAAAAGTCTTTGGTATTCCCTGTCATCCTCTGCTCTTTCCTTCAGGTACCGTTCATATCCAATTCCTTTTCTAAAAAGAGATATGGCAAGATACGGCTGTAGAGCGGCAGCTATACGCAATTGTCCAAAAAAGGTTTTAATTTCAGCAAGCATAGGAAGGTTGCTGTGATAATATTGCTTTATCTGCTCTTCATTGACTACTTCACTCAAAAATGCTGACCGAGTCAGAAAGCGATTTGGTTTATTCATAAACCGGATAAAGTTCTCCCGGCGATTCCCTTCGTAAATAAAAGAAAGAAACGCCAACATATCTTCCATCATAAATCCGTGAAAAAGGTCCGTATTTGAAATTCGTTTTCCCTTCACCGCAATGCCCTCGCTTTTTAAAAATTCACTAAATTGCATTACCTCTCGATTCGTTCTTAAAATAACAGCACAGCCTGACAGATCTTCCTTGTTCAAAGAACCAATTTCTGCTGCAAGGCGGCATTCCTCCTCCCTGTGAGTATCGAAGCAGCTAATCTGTATCGTTCCGCCCTCCTTCATTGGAAAAAACGTCTTTATAAAACGCTCCTTATTACCTCCTATCATGCGCTCCGCCAATTTGACGATTTTCTTCCCACTGCGGTAATTCTCTGTCAGCAGAATCTGTTTCCCACATGCGAAGTCGTTTAAAAATTGTTTCATGATTCCAGGTGTCGCTCCCCTGAAGCCATAGATTGCCTGATCATCATCTCCTACCACGAAAAGATGATTTCCAGGCTGTGCCAGCAGTTTTAAAAGCTGGTACTGTGGCATATTGATATCCTGAAATTCATCCACCAGAATATATTGAAACAAATCCTGATACTTTCTGCATAGCTCCTGCTTCTTTGAAAGAAGCTCATAACATTGCAGAATCATATCATCAAAATCAAGTAATTCCTGTTCCCGAAGATATCGGTCATATTCCTCTTTTATACGCAAAAACTCCTCGAAAGGAACATCCACATTGCTTTTAAAGCCGCCTGGCGCACTTTCAGATATATTCTTCATATGGCTGATGGAATTGAGCAGATTTGTGATACTGTCGTAGGTACATTCGGAAGATAATCCATGATTGTTCAAAATGATTTGCAAAAGCTTACGCTTATCGCTCTCTTTGATCAGAGAATCATATCTGGCAAAGCCGCACTGTCTTAAAATATGATAGCAGATACTGTGGAAGGTTCCAAAATGAACATTTCCAATATACTTTTGGTCATTGGCACTTTCCTTTTCATATCTTTCTTTCATTTCGGCTGCCGCCGCTTTTGTATAGGTGATAACTAAAATTCGATCTGGTCTGATTTGATGGTGTCTGATAAGATATAAGATACGCTGAATAATGGTGTAGGTCTTGCCGCTGCCGGGACCGGCGATTATCTGTGCCGGTCCCGACAAATGGGTGATTGCCTGTTTCTGTGCTTTACTTGGTTTTTTCAAGCAGTTCAATCCCTTTCTTTATTCTGATAATAGATTCTTCCTTGCCGAGAAGCTCCATAATCTCTGTTGCACCCGCAGGTGTCATCTGTTTTCCCGACACTGCTGTCCTTACCGGCCAGAGCACATAGCCATTTTTACATCCCTTTTCCTCCACATAAGAGATCAGCAGCTGATAAAGCGCATCATTTGAATAATCCTCTTGTTTTTCTAAAAGCGGAAGCAGCTCTCTTAAAACCTCCAATGAAGAGTCCTTGCTGGTCTTCATTTTCTTGTGCTCATACATGGACGGATCATATTCTGGCAATTCCTGTAAGAAATCAATCAGCGCTGGAATATCTGGGAAGGTCTCTATTCTAGTCTTAACCATGGACGCCACCTTTTTTAGGTCAATTTCCCTGGAAACCGCTTGCTTTAAGAATGGTTCTGCCTTCTCATAGAAAGCCTCTTGCTCCATCGCCTTGATATATTCTCCGTTCATCCATTTTAACTTCGTGTAATCAAAGACTGCCGGAGATTTCGACATATGATGATAATCAAATACTTTCGCAAGTTCCTCAAGGGAAAAAATTTCTTCATTGCTCTCGGAAGGGCTCCATCCAAGCAGTGCTACAAAGTTGACAACCGCCTCTGTCAAGAATCCCTGTTCAATCAGATCTTCGTAAGAAGAATGACCGCACCTCTTGCTCAGTTTATGATGTTCCTCATCCGTTATAAGCGGACAATGTACATACACCGGAACATCCCAGCCAAATGCCTCATAGAGCCGGTTGTACTTGGGAGATGAGGAAAGATATTCATTTCCCCTTACTACATGGGTGATGCCCATCAGGTGGTCGTCCACCACATTGGCAAAATTGTAGGTCGGATAGCCGTCCGATTTAATCAGGATCATGTCATCCAGTTCTGAATTATCTACCGTGATATCTCCATAGATTTCATCATGAAAAGAGGTGGTTCCTTCTGTGGGATTATTTTGCCTGATGACATAGGGAATTCCTGCCTTTAATTTCTCTTCCACCTCTTCGGGCGATAGAGAAAGGCAGTGCTTGTCGTATACTGTAATTTCTTTTCCCTCAACAATCTGGGATTTTAAGCCCGACAGTCGTTCCTTGTCGCAGAAGCAGTAATAAGCCTCTCCTTTTTCAATTAGTTTTTTCGCATATTCAAGGTAAATACCAGCCTTCTGCCGCTCGGATTGTACATAAGGACCTACGCCGCCATCCTTATCCGGTCCCTCATCATGAATCAGTCCTGTTTTCTGGAGGGTGCGGTAAATAATGTCAACAGCGCCATCCACATAGCGCTCCTGATCCGTGTCCTCAATCCTTAAGATAAAATCTCCTCCTTCATGCTTTGCAATCAGATAAGCATAAAGCGCTGTCCTCAAATTGCCTACATGCATCCTGCCTGTTGGACTGGGTGCAAATCTTGTTCTTATCTTTGTCATGTTAATGACCGTTCCTTTCTTTTTACAAATTCTCTTCCTTTTCAGGAATTTTTCTTTCGGCCTGTGCCTTAAACCCGGCAACCTCCTTCATCGCCTGGGGAATCGCTATGTTGGTACCAGCTCCTGCAATACATCCTCCGGGACATGCCATCCCTTCAATCAGACAGCCGTTCTTTTTACCTGCCTTTGCAAGCATCAGCATTTTCTTACATTCTGTAAGGCTCTCTGCATGTTCAATATTGACATCCACATCTGGGTAATACTCCCGGATACATTCTTCGATGGCACTGGCAACGCCGCCTGCAACACCGTATCCCCTTCCTGCACCGGTGGCATCGTTCATCTGATCGATTGCCAAAACCGCCTCAGGCAAAAGCCCCCTTGCCTCAAACATTCCTGCCAGTTCCTCAAAGGTAATGACGAAATCCACATCGGAACGAACCGTCCTGCGGGAAGCCTCTAATTTTTTGGAAGCACAAGGACCTATGAACACGACACTGGCATCAGGGTGATCTTCTTTGATTTTGCGCGCCGTTGCTACCATGGGTGTCAATGCATTAGAAATTTTATCAATGGTTTCAGGGAAAAACTTTTTGGCAAGCATGGACCACGAAGGACAGCATGACGTTAGAAGGAACGGAAGTTCCCCTGTTGATACTTCTTTTACATAATGCTCTGCTTCTGCCATGGCGCCCATATCCGCACCGATAGCCGTCTCATACACATCATAAAATCCCAGTTCTTTTAGCGCAGCTTTGATTTTATCCGGTGTAGCTTCTTTTCCGAACTGTCCAACAAAGGCAGGTGCCACCTGGGCTATGATTTTCCTGCCTGTCTGCATTGCGCGGATTAGTTGGAAAATCTGGGATTTATCGGCAATAGCTCCGAATGGGCAGCTGACCATGCATTGCCCACAGGAAACACAAAGCTCCGTATCAATATAGGCACGCCCTTTTTTGTCGCTTTTGATTGCATTCACGCCACAATGGTCCAGACAAGGACGGATCTGATGAGAAATCGCATCATAAGGGCAGACAGATTTACATTTGCCGCATTTGATGCACTTTTCCTGGTCAATCACTGATTTTCCATTAGCCATGGTAATCGCGCCTTTAGGACATACCTCTCGGCAGGGATGTGCCACACAACCCATACATTTATTGGTAACCTCATATTTATTTTCAGGGCATGCATTGCAGGCAGACGGAATGACCTGCATTAGGGGCGGTTCATAATATTTTTCATCAATATTGCTCTCTTCAAGCCCCTGTGTAACATGGACCGGTGCATTTTCCGGGCGCAGGGACAATCCCATCGCCAAGCGGATCCGTTCTCTTACGATTGCGCGTTCCCTGTAGATACTTTCGTACTCCGATTCATCATAATCCACGATTTTATATGGCAGTGCCTCAACGTCATCTTTTAAATTTGTGGACGTATAAGCTAAGTCTGCCACTTCTTTAAAAATCCGTCTTCTATTCTTGCGGACCTGGGTATCTATTCCTCTCATATGTCTGCCTTTCTTCCAAAATATTGATCACATTGATAATAAACCTGTCTCAAGAAGGTTTCACTGTCTATTTTTGCATAAACCCACAAGGAAGTCAATAACCCCGTAGCAGTTCTGCCCCTGCAGGGAAGTTGTTCCATTACTGGTCACGGAGTAATCAGTAACGCTGCTCATCCTTGCGTCGGAACTGTCATGAATCTCTTACTACAAAATTAGGCTTCCAATCTGAAAAACTATGGTAGATGCAAGCCAGGCAAACAGAATCTGAAAAATTGCAAGTTTGGCCGTAAATGCAGTAGATCCGCTCTCCTTTCGTATAGTCGCCATTGCCGCCGCACAGGGCACATACAAAAGGACGAACAACATCATGCAATAAGCATTTAAAGGACCGAAGGACGGATCGATATTCTTTAAATTCTCTGCCACCATACTAAGTCCTGCCGCTGTCTGTGCATTTCCCACGCCGAACAACACCGTAAAGCTTGAGACCACCACTTCCTTTGCCGAAATTCCCGCAATCAGGGAAACAATGATCTGCCACATGCCAAGTCCCGCCGGACGCATAACTGGCTCAAGCCATCTTCCAATCACAGCCCCAAAGCTGTCCGCCGGATCTGTAACCATCCCTGCAAAGCCAAAATTCAACACTGCCCATATGATGATGGAGGCAATAAATATAGTAGTCCCTGCCTTTGAAAGATAATCTTTCAGCTTATTCCACACATAAATCCGAATGGTTCTTCCATTGGGTCTTTTATATTCTGGAAGTTCTATCAAAAGGCTGTCGTTTACCTTCTCTTTCTCATAAAGGTGAAGCACTCTTGCAACAAGTATCGCACACAGCATACCGATCACATACATTGAAAATGCAGCAATATGCGCATATTTCCCAAAGAACATCCCAGAAAAGAGCACATACACCGGAAGTCTCGCCGAACATGACATAAACGGTGTAATGATCATAGTCCGCCGGCGGTCCTTTTCTGTTTCAAGTGCCCGGGAAGCCATGATTGCCGGCACCGTACAGCCAAATCCCAATATCATGGGAAGAAATGCTTTCCCCGAAAGTCCTGCCTTTCCCATGATTCCATCCATGACATAGGCAACGCGCGCCATATACCCGCTGTCCTCCAAAATAGCAAGCGCTAAAAACAAGATTGCTATGTTGGGGATAAAGGTGAGAATTCCGCCCACACCGGCAATAATGCCGTCCACAATCAGGGAGATCATCCAGTCTGCCACATGAATCCCAGAAAGGAAACTGCCTACACTTTCAGAAAAGAAATCCACGAAAGCCTCAAAATATCCCTTCAGCCAGTCTCCTATGGTAAAGGTAAGGAAAAACACAAAAGCCATGATGCACAGAAAGACTGGCACCCCCCAGAGAGGATGCGTCAATACCTTATCGGCCCTGTCCGTACTGTCCTTTTTCTTTTTCCGATAAAATAATACTTCCTTTATAATCTGCTCAATATATGCATACTTTGTCTGTATGATTTCCTTCTCATAACTGCGGTCCACGATATTGGCAACCTGAATGGGATGTTCATTCTTCACATCCTCATCATCCTCAAGCAGCTTGATTGCATGCCATCTCACGGAAGAATGGGTTGGGTAATGAGCCTGCATCATCACCGAAAGCTTATCCAGCTTATCTTCAATTATCTCACTGTAATGTAGAATGTCTCCTTTAGACCCCTCCTCATAATGATGAATCACAGCATGGAGCAGGATATCCAGTCCTTTTCTCTTTGCCGCAGAGACCGGAACCACCGGAATGTCGCCAAGAAGCTCTGGAAGTCTGTGCAAATCGATTTCCATCCCCCGCTCTTCCACGATATCCATCATATTTAAGGCAAGTACCACCGGCTTGCCCAGCTCCAAAAGCTGCAGCGTAAGGTACAAGTTTCTTTCCAGGGAAGATGCATCCACTACATTTACGATTACCTCGATATCATCATCCATCACACAGCTTCTTGTGACCTTTTCTTCCATCGTATAGCAGGTAAGTGAGTAGATTCCCGGCGTATCCACCAGTGTCATATGAATGTCCTCATACTCAGCCTCTCCTTCAATCTTTTCTACTGTGACCCCCGGCCAGTTTGCTACTTTAAGCTTAGAACCTGTAATTGCATTAAATAAAGTAGTCTTTCCGCAGTTGGGGTTTCCTACAAACGCCACATGGACAGTCTCATCATATTTCATATTTCGCTCTCCTCCACTTCAATTCCCTGACTGATGTGTCTGCCTATGGCAAGTCTTGTCCCCCTCACGCGTATGATCAACGCCCCATTCTTTTTCCTATTGAGGACTGTAATAATTGTTCCGTCATTCAAACCAAGAGCCTGCAGCCGACGAGTAATCCCCTCCTCGACATACAGACCCTTGATTTCATAATTTGCTCCTTTTATGCCTTCAAACAATGACATTGCTTTTCCCTCTTTTGTTATCCATAACGATTTTCAATAACATTAAAGCACATTGCATCATTGTTTTCAAGTGCTATTCCAAAGCCTCCGCCCCTTCTACATTTATTTGTTTAAAATCATCCAGCGTCTTATTCAAGGCATTATACAATGCGTTTTCAGCCGTATATACCATTTTTTCATCATTCAGGCTGATATAGAAACGGCTTATGACGGAATTGAAATCCCCCACTTTGAGCGTATACATATTGTCCTCCCACTGAAAGGTTACATTCAGTCTTGGTTGTTCAAGACCATACTGTGCCATATCTTCTACCTGTTCAATCCTGATATCTGAAGTAATATTCGATGCCTGTTCAAGAAAACGTGCAACAGCCTCGCTGTCAATCACCACATTTTCATCTTCAAGACATTTCCATTCCTCCCCTGTCCTTAAAAGATTGATGGATTCCGTGCCGTTTATGATGCCGATTTCTTTCACCTGTGCCGGATCAATCTGCATAACGGGATAGCTTTCCTCGTCCGTTTTTTCACTTTCCTGCGCACCTGCCTTATACATCTTAAGCGCCGCAAATGATGCAAGCAACATGCAGAAGAAAACTCCCAAAAAGAGTAATTGCGTTTTTCTTTTTCGATTCATAATGAATACCTCTTAACGTTTTCTTCTTCCCAGCCAGATCATAAATCCGCCAATCAAAAATAGAAGCGGTATGACGATTGTCGTAAACAAGGCAAGAAGAAGAATGATATTTTGCGATATGGTAAGTGTACTGATTTCATAACTCTTAACCGGAATGGAAACACTGACGCTATGATCGACAAAGCTTCCTACAGTGCTTGTAAAAAGCCTTAAATTCGTTCCCGCAACCATTGCATCCGCATCACTTGTAAATAACTCTTTACAGGAATAAATAACTGCTTTCGATAACGTATCGCCAGTCGTTTTTTCGCACTCTACCCCAACTGCAAATGGTCCCGACTGATCGGTATCCTGTTTTTCATAGTCGGAGCTGCTTTCCATGTCATTCCTGGCATAGCTGTCATCCGAGGTAAGTAAAAGCATGGTTGTATTTACTTCTTCATTTTCATTCACCGTAAGTCCCAAAGCGCCAGGAACGAAAACGTAATTTCCACTGTTATAAGCGCTTTCCGTTATCTCTCCATAGACAATCTGGGGAAGCAGGAAATATGGATTCTGATAATAGCAGTTTCTGTCTCCTTCAATGACATATCCTTTCGTTACCTCCACGTCGTAAAAGGCAAGCAACTTCTGGAAGTTCGTCATTTCGTTTTCTGTATAACCGGTAATCAGGAACACATCCCCTCCATTTTCCATATAATACAACATTTTTTCTGTATCATCCTCTGAAAAATCTGACGATGGTGCATAGATAATCACACATGATGCATCTTCCGGCACAGTATCATAATTCATCAAGTTGATGGTTTCATATTCTATATTTTCTTTTTCAATTGCCGCCGTAAAATTTGCGTCAAAAACCGCCTCACCGTGTCCCTCAAGAAGGTATATTTTCGGCATATCATCCGACGTCACATAGGCAATCGCGCTGGTAAGCTGTCCCTCTCCGTCATACCCCGTAACAACGGAGGAATAAGTCGTATAATCCACCTGTGTCTGATAAATATTGCTGTAATCTATGACTTTATACCTCTTACTGCTTTCTGCAATAATACTATTGAAGGACAAGTCAGAATCCGTATATTTTGTAAAAAATTTGGGGTTTACCGCAGGATCCACATAAGAAACCTTTACATGCGAATTTAAATCTGCATATTTTTTCAGCGTGGCATCCAAAGTCGAATCTGCCTGCTTTTCATTTGCCAGCACATACAGCTGAATGTCTTCCTCCAGCGTGGAAATGATTTCCTTCGTTTCGTCTGTCAGGGAATATAGTCTGTTAGATGTAACATCAAATGATGTAAACCGCAAAGGTAGTTCCATAGCCAGCACATTGAGTAATATAACAGATGCCGTGCTGATTATCACCGCCGCCACGCTATAAGCGCTCATGCTGAAATTTCTGCCTGAAATCTGGTAACGCCTCTTTTGAATAGACTGTACCGTAAAAATAAGAAATAGCGAAGCAGCCGATACATAATAAATAACACTGGTCATCTGCAGGGAACCATTAAGAAATGTATCAAATCTCCCCACCATATCAAAAGCGCTTAAGATTTTAGTAAGGAAATTTCCTGTAGCAGAAATCATATTGCAGATGCCCGACATAACGTATCCCAGAAACAATACACCAAACGTGATGACCGCAGCAATCACCTGGCTTTCTGTAAGTGATGAAACAAAAACACCAATTGCAATACAAGCAATCCCATAAAGGAAAAATCCAAGTACTGCAACATATGTCTCCCCAAATGCAATCGTCCCAAAAAGACTTAGAATCAGCGGATAGATACTGATGATTCCTACCGGAATAGCAAATATCGTTGCCAGTGCCAGAAATTTCCCCAACACAATGCTGCTTACGCTGACCGGCGCAGTGAGGATTAACTGATCCGTTTTCTGATGGCGCTCTTCCGCCAGTATACGCATTGTCAGAATCGGGATCCCAATTAAGAATAAAAATACAATAGAAGACAAAGCATAACCAATATAAGGATATCCCATAAAAAGATTATAAACAGAAAAATAAATTCCCATTAAAAACAACATTACGCCAATAAACAAACTGCCCAAAAAAGAACAGAAATAAGACTTCAATTCTCTTTTATAAATCGCTATCATGATTCTGATCCCCCTCTTTCCTATCGCTATCTTCCCCGGTAAGTTCCAGGAATACATCTTCCAGAGACTTTTCCGCCCGGTTCAATGACATAATTGGAAGTTCTTCTTTTGCAAGGGCATAAAAGAGCGATGGACGGATATCTTCTTTTAAGTCTGTTTGTATAGTTGCTTTAACACAATTCTTTTCACCACTGTTTTCAAAATGAACAGCTTGTATGCCCTTTAAGCTTTTTATAGCGCGCTCCGCCTTTTCCTCGTTTCCAAGAATCGTCAGTTCCAACTGGGCACTTTTTGCCATCCATCCGGTAAGACCTTCCGGTGTATCACATGCCACAAGCCTTCCTTTGGAAATAATCATGATTTCATCACAGATTGCCTGCACCTCCGACAAAATATGGGAGCTTAATATGACTGTATGCTTTTCCCCCAGCTTTTTTATCAAATCCCTGATTTCAATAATCTGTTTAGGGTCAAGCCCCACGGTAGGCTCATCCAAAATAATCACATCCGGATAGCCAAGCACCGCCTGTGCCAGCCCCACACGCTGCTTATATCCTTTGGATAGATTTCTGATCAGCCGATTTTGAATGCCTGAGATCATGGTAAGATCCATAATTTCATCAATTTGTTCCTTAAACTTTGTTTTGGAAATCTTCTTAAGTGCAGCGGCAAAAACCAGATATTCTCTGACAGTCATGTCCTGATACAAGGGCGGTATTTCGGGCAGATAGCCGATACATTTTTTGGCTTCCTCTGCATCCTTTAAAATATCATAGCCGTTGATTTTCACACTTCCTTCCGTTGCCGCTATATATCCCGTAAGAATATTCATCGTGGTGCTTTTTCCGGCTCCATTCGGTCCTAAAAATCCATATATTTTCCCCGGCTCTACTTGAAAGGTAAGATGATCGACAGCTAAATGGCTTCCATATCTTTTTACAAGATTCTCAACTTCTATCAAGATTGCATTCCTCCTTTTTCATAAATCTGCTTAGAAATGTAATAAAATTTCTTTTTAATTTAATTCCAAATTGTGTAAAAAATAAAAAGAAAGTGTGAAAAGTTTGTGTTTAATCGGAACCCGGATTTTTTCCTATCATACTATATTATTAAATTACTTTCTGATTTATGAGAGGAGAATTATGCAGGATTACAGTTTTAACGAATATTTTGATCGTTTTCCCATTGCAATGGCATATGTTCCCTGGCAGCATCTTACAAATGTCTTTGAAAATCTGGATGAGGCATATAAAACAGGTACAATATTCCCTGAACTGGAAAAACCTTTTACAGGAAGGAGATGCGTAAAATGACGAACTCAAATAACAGTGAGCAGCGCAGACTGTTCCACGACATCGGCGTAATCGATTTTGTTATTGTGGAGATGAACGAATACCTGGACACTCATCCAACCGACAAAGAAGCTATCGAATATTTAAGTCACTATGTCCGTATGAAAAATCAGGCTATGAGAGAATATGCGGTGAAATACGGTCCTCTTAGAATATCTGATGCAGACGGCTGTAACCAAGATGAGTGGAAATGGGCAACCCAGCCCTGGCCTTGGGAAGGAGGATGTTAGTTTATGTGGAGTTATGAGAAAAGATTACAGTTTCCGGTTAATATCAAGGAGCCCAATGCCAAGATTGCCCAAGTAATCATGTCGCAGTATGGCGGTCCTGACGGGGAGTTAGGAGCCTCCATGCGGTACATTTCACAGCGATATTCTATGCCGTATAATGAGGTGGCTGCTATATTGACAGATATTGGAACGGAGGAATTAGCACACCTTGAAATGGTATCTACCATTGTCCATCAGCTTACAAAAAATTTATCCATGGAAGAAATTGAAGAATCTGGTTTTGCCAACTACTACGTTGACCATACTGTTGGTATCTGGCCTATGGCGGCAGGAGGAATTCCTTTTAACAGCTGCGAATTCCAGTCGAAGGGGGATGCGATTACAGATTTGTTTGAGGATATGGCAGCAGAACAAAAAGCTCGCACTACTTATGACAATATCTTACGCTTGGTGCATGACAGTGATGTCTGCGAACCTATCCGTTTCCTGCGCGCCCGTGAAATCGTTCACTTCCAAAGGTTCGGTGAAGCATTGCGCATTGTTCAGGATAAACTTGATTCCAAGAACTTTTATGCATTTAACCCTGAATTTGATAGGTGTAAGTCATAATCATCTATTTTCATTATTATTTAAAAGAGCGAAAGTATCAACATGCTTTCGCTCTTTTAAACGTAACCTGGGTTTGTAATAAACGGAATTTATTCCTATCATCCTATAAAAACATAAAAAATAGCAACATTATTTGTAAAATATTTGAAAAATTAAAAATGTATCTTAAAATGGTTGCAAATATGTCTATTTTTTTTTATTATAATCTTATATAAATGGTCATTTTAACATGACATAAAATATATGTTCTAAAGTATTATAAAATATATACATATCTAAGGAAGAGGTGCTAAATGGCAGGAAATAAGAAATCAACAGTGCTTATGAAAGCAGTTTCTCAGTTGAAAGCTGAGGATTATTCCCGGGAGCCCGAACTAAATAACATTTATCAGCGGCTATTCCGTGCAAGAAAACAGTTTGCAGAGATCTTTGAAATGAACCTCAAAGCAGTTATGCAGATTAGTTCCCTTGATCTCACAATGCAGTATGAAACACAGAAAATCGTTGATATATCCCATAATGTCGCAAAAGCTGCAGAAACCATCTTTGGATCTTCATCTGAAAATTCATACATGACAGGAAATGCAGATAACCAGCATGAGGAACTTACCAACACGATTGTCAAAGTTGCCTCTGAAGCCGAGGAAGTTTACAACAAGATCGATACATGTCAGAACGAACTTACCTCCATTAAGAATCTCTCCTCCCAGACCATCGACAGCTCCCATCAGCTGCAGAGAGATATGGATAACCTGCTTGAAGTGATTAACTCCATGAATGAAGTTATCTCCGGCATCGATACAATATCAATGCAGACCAATCTTCTGGCATTAAATGCTTCCATCGAAGCATCCCGGGCCGGCGAGGCAGGACGCGGTTTTGCCGTAGTAGCAGCAGAAATCAGAAAATTGGCAGAAGAAACACAGAAACTGACCGGTAACATGAGCGAGTTTGTAGAGGAAATAAAAATGGCATCCAAACAAAGTGTTGAAAGTGCTGCCGGAACCATAAATGCTCTTGGATCCATGACCGAAAAGATTGGAAATGTCTGGAAATTGAACAGCGAAAATCAGGCGCACGTTTCCATGGTAAGTGAATCCATCAGTTCTATTGCAGCTGTCAGCGAGGAACTTAGCAGTTCCATGAACGAAATGGAAAATCAGCTAAGAGACAGCACAGAATTCATGATGAATGTCAGCCAAGAACTCAAAAAAGCAACGGAACCTGTTGTCGATATCGAAAAGACTCTGGACAATACCGTAAAGCAAATGGGAGCTATGACAGAGGATGCATTTTTCCATTTAGAAAATACTGAATTTTCCAAGCAGGTAAGCAACGCAGTTACAGCACACCAATCCTGGCTTAAGAATCTGGAAAAAATGGTAACTGAACGCAATATCATACCTTTACAGTTAGATTCCTCCAAATGTGGGTTTGGTCATTTTTATTATTCCATGACGCCGCAGATACCTGCTGTCCGTCCCATATGGGATGCTCTTGGAAGCAAGCACCAGCGATTCCACAAATTTGGCGGAGAAGTAATTTCTGCATTAAGGGAAGGAAATTACACAAAGGCGGAACAAATTTATTACAGTGCAGAGGTATTTTCCAGAGAACTGATTGCAGATCTGGAAAAGATTCTGCAATTTTCTACAAATTAGTGAGATTAACGATTTACAGGAGACAGCATTCCAGTCTGTCTCCTGTTTTATATTTAGAATATTTTTGATTCTCCAAATCATCTGTTGATGCCTTCAAAAAACAAAGCAATCGTTCCCGGACCCGAATGTGCACCGATTGTAGGACCGATATGATTGATTTGAAACTCTGTAATTCCAAAACGTTTTTCGATTTCTGCCTTTACATACTCTGCATCCGCCAAGGCATCGCCATGACTGATAAACACGATATCATTCTTTTCAAGATATCCGTCTTTCACCTTTTCCTCCATATAATCCACCAATGCATTTAACGATTTTTTGCGCCCTCTCACTTTGCTAAGTGGAATCAGGTGTCCTTCATCGTCCACGTGAAGAACCGGTTTGATGCCTGCAATCGTTCCAACAATAGCCGCCGCTTTGCTGACACGTCCTCCTCTATATAGATGATTTAAATCATCTACTGTAAAAATATGCGTAAGGTGAGGCACCAGCTCATTCAGATAATCTGCCGTCTCCTTCATAGTTTTACCCTGTTCTTTCATTCTGACCGCCTTATGGACAAACAATCCCTCACCCATCGAAGCACACTTAGAATCCACCACGATGATATGACAATCCTCCCTTTCTTCCATCAGTTCTTCTGCCGCCAGCATTGCATTGCCGCAGGAGCCACTTAAACCAGAGGAAAAAGAAATATAAAGCAAATTCTTATTCTCCTCAAGAAATGCTTCAAAATATTCCCTATATTGCTGAGGATTTACCTGCGAAGTGGTAGGCATCTTTCCTTCCTCACGCATCAGGCGGTAAAACTCCTTCCAGTAAAGTTCCTTATCTTTCCCGTAAGAGATTCCATCCATAATATAATTAAAATAAATCAGTCCAAGCTGATTTTCTTTTATGTAATCCATCGGAAGATCTGCTGTCGTGTTTGTAATAATCTTAAATGCTTCCATCCTGCTCTCACTCCTTATGTTGATTATTCATAATGTTAGTATTTTAACATTTTTACCAGGATTTTACAAACAATATCCGCAAAGTTTTTGTTCAGCCCGCAATGCGCTTGCGGGCTGAACTACTTCTTCTCTATTCGCGTGACCCAGGCAGTCTGTATCTGAACAGTCTCTTTGAAAGCTGTTTCAAATTAAAGGGAATCAACGGATAAACGTAACTCTTTCCTGATACCGTTCTGTTTGTCCCGATTGCAAGAACAAGCAGAATGACTGCCGCAATATACCCCCATATACCGAAAAGCGCGGTCAAAATCAAATTAATGATACGCATAAATTTAATTGCATAACTGAGCTCATAGCTTGCCTGGGTATAATTAGCAATTGCAACAAACGCCATATATAGCATTACCTCTGAATTGAACCATCCGCTGTTCACAGAAAACTCTCCCAACACCAGCGCCGCCATGACACTAAGTGGTGTGCTCAGCATATTGGGCGTATTCACCGCGGCAAGGCGAAGCCCGTCAATGGCAAGCTCCAAGATTAAAAACTGCCAAATTAACGGAATATTGGTCGTATCCTTGACCATGATAAATTCAAATCCAGTAGGAATCCACTCCGGTCTTTGCATAAGAAGCAGAAAAGTTGGCGTCATGAAATATGTCAAAATCGCAATAAGAAACCTGGACAGCCGAAGATAGGTTCCTGTAATCGGCGGGAAATAATAGTCGTCTGCCTCTTCCACCACATCAAAGATAGAGGTAGGCGTAATCATAGCAGAAGGGGAATTGTCCACCAAAATGACAATATCTCCCTCGAGAATCTGAGCGGAAGCAGTATCCGGTCTTTCTGTAAATTTGAATTTAGGAAAAGGATTGTACCACTTCTTCTTATAAAGGCATTCTGCCAGGCTTTCCTGATTCATAGTCAGCGCATCCACCTGTATGTGATTGATACGCTCCTTGATCTGATTTAAAAAAGCATGATCCACCCGGTCATTCATATAGCAAAGCACAATATCTGTCTGCGAGCTGTTTCCTGCATGGAGCATTTCCATATGAAGCTGTGCGCTTCTGATTCTTCGCCTAATCAACGCCGTATTAAATACGATGGTTTCCACAAATCCATCCTTGGAACCGCGCAGCACCTTATCCTTTTCCGGTTCTCCCACGCTCCTTGCTGGATAGGTCCTTGAATCAATCAAAAGACACTGGTCATATCCGTCAATAAAAAGTGCAAATACGCCTGACATGATAAAATAAGTGATCTGATCCCATTGATCCTGCAGATCCACTTCCACGTAGGGCAGGTTGGTTTTCGACATTCCATGGACATCTTCCGGCATCTCATCTGCTTTGATATCCATAAAGTACTGAAGCATCTTCTGCATCAGCTCGTCCTTGCAGAAGCCGTCTATAAAATACATACATGCTTCTCTCCCGCCGATCTTTATGACACGGTATATAATGTCAAAATTTGCATCTACAGCAAGATAATTATTTAAATACTCCATATTTTCAGAAAGTGAAGAACTCATCTTATTCGTATCCATAAAAAACTCCTTCCGCACACTTATGCATTCTCTTAGCATTATGTGGCAAAAGGAGTTATTTTATACAAAAATAAAATTTTTTACAATTACTGCTTTCCCGTACTTCCAAAACCGCCTCTGTCCGCCCCGGTTAAAATGTTCACTTCCTGAAAATTGATTTTCGGTTGATTTTCTACAATTCTGAATTGGCAGATTCTGTCATTGCAGGATATATGCGTATCCCGCATGGCATATACCGGCATGAACCATTGATCGTTATCACCACAGTAAGAACAATCCACTACCCCTTGGTGATTCGTCTGAATAATACCAAAATTTTTGAATGTAGAACTTCTAGGTACAATATGCGCTTCATACCCTTTGGGGAGTTCCATTGCCACGCCTAATGGAACTAAGGCATATTCCCCTTGTTTTAAATCTATATCCTGCGCAGCGCGAAGATCGATCCAGTCTGACTTACCATCTATATAAGTCAACTTTTCAATCTTGTCTGTAAAATATTTAATCCTGATTGTCTCCATGGTTCAGAAAAATCCTTTCTATGCATAATCTGCACAATGCAGGACAGGAACGGAAGGATCCGTCTGCTTGAGCGTTTTTTTGACATCGATCACTCTCTGGTTGCTGCTTCCTTTCCAGAGGAGCTTAATGTCCTTTTTGTCAACCTGGAATTCACCATCCACCAGTACATCAATATACGGCATAATGGAATAGTGCATGATATTCTCCCAGCTATCCCCTGTATAAAGCCAAATCGTCTTATCGGGATATTTTTCCTTGATTTCTGTTATAAAGCTCCTGACGTCCAAACGGTTCGCTGCATGAAGCGGATCACCGCCTGAAAACGTAATGCCGGAAATATAAGACTTATCAAGCTGATCAAAAATCTCCTGCTTTGCACTTTCATCGAACAAAATCCCACCAGCAGGATCCCATGTGACAGGATTATGACATTCCTTACAGCAGTGAGAGCATCCCGAAACCCATAACACTACACGCAATCCATCGCCGTTTAACATATCGTCCTTTGTAATATTGTGATATCTCATTTACTCACATGCTCTTCCTTTCTGCAATTTCCGCCATCTTCGCTTCATTCAATCTGGTATCTCCATGTACTCTGGAATATGACAGATAGCCGTTCATCCGCTCAATCTTTGTCAGATTCTTGCTTCCGCATATCGGACATACATCCATCTCCAGCTCCTGATGACCACAGTCATCGCAGTAAGCAAGGGATAAGTTAACGCCTTCATAAAATCCCATATCCATCGCCCTGCGGATCAAAGTCTTGATTGCTTCTAGGTTATAATCAATAGGATATTTTACATACTGTATCTTTCCGCCGTTTGACAGTTCCCAGAAGCGATACTCAAGATCCTGCTTCTGGATTGGTGTAATATCCTCAGAAACATGACAGTGGAAACTGTTAGATACATATTCCCTGTCTGATACACCTTCTACGATTCCATATTTTGCACGAAACTGTTTTACCTGAAGACCGCAGAGACTTTCCGCAGGCGTTCCATAGATAGCATACAGATTGCCGTCTGCCTCTTTAAATTCGTTTACCTTCTGATTGATATGCTCCAGCACTTCCAGTGCAAATTCTCCATCCTCCACCAGAGATTTTCCATTATACAATTCCTGCAGTTCATTAAATGCAGTAATGCCAAAGCTTGCAGTAGCTGATTTCAGAATCGGCTTGATTTTGTCTGTCAGTTTTAAATGACCGCCTAAAAAGCCCCCCTCACAATAAGCAAGAGGATTTGTGGACGCACGCATTTCTCCCAAATACGCATAAGTTCTTATGTGAAGCTGACGGATCAGATTCAGATAATAATCCAGCACTTCAAAGAAATCCCTGTTCTCCTGTCTTGATTTTGCAAGAATCATCGGCAGATGGAGCGATACTGCCCCAATATTAAACCGCCCAACAAAGATAGGCTTATCATTCTCATCCGCCGGATGCATACCACCTTTTTCATACCAAGGTGAAAGAAAAGCGCGGCAGCCCATGGGTGAAATTACTTTTCCATACTGTTTATACATGCTTGCAATATAGCCCTTGCCTGTCAGGGAAAGCCAATCAGGATACATGGTCTTTGCAGAACATTTCACACCGGCTTCAAATACATTCTCAAGTTCCTTACCTTGACCGTGGAGATTTTCGTCGTATAAAAATACGATTTTAGGGAAAAGTACCGGCTTTTTGCAATCCTTCTTTCCCTGTCCTTTTCTTCTCACATTCAAAAGAGAAATCGTAGCAAGCTGGGCAAAACGCCCAGTGCCAATGCCGGCTGTCACGGTGATAAAAGGATAATCACCGCGGCTGGACGCAACCGTGTTGAATTTGTATTCCCATCCCTGGAACCCCTGCTCAAATTCACGCTTTACATCCGCATAAGCCTCCGCTTGCGCCGTTTCTTCATCAATCCCTAAGTTTAAATATCTATTGAGACTTCTCTGATACGTTTTTTCTGCATAAGGCTCTAAGATCTTGTCCACTTCAGGAACTGTAAATCCACCGTATTGCTGGCTTGCGGCGCTTAAGACGATATCTCCAATCACGTCAAACGCTACATCCAGCGTTTTAGGCTCATTATACCAAATATTCCCCATCTCAAAGCCGCCGGTCAGCACATTGGACACGTCAAAAAGACAACAGTTCATGGTATCCCGCCTTGCAGACATATCATGAACATAAATATAACCGTCCCGGCACGCCTGTATTTCTTCCGTCGTCATAAAAAACTTCTGATACAGCTCTTTATTAAACTGATTGAAAATCAGACTTCTCTTCGTGGACACAAGGGCACTATCCGTATTGGCGTTTTCCTTATCCCCCACATACATAATTGACTGACTCTTTTTGTATACATCATCCATCATGCGAACAAAGTCCTGCTTATAATTGCGGTAATCGCGGTAACTCTTCGCCACAATCGGCTTAACATCTTCAAGCGCGCTTTCCACAATATTATGCATGATTGGAATCGGTATCTGGTCCTGCTCCAGTTCATTTACTTTATCGACAACATATTGACAGATATGTTTCTTTTCTTCGTCGGTAAATTTCGTCAAAGCTCTGTAAGCGCTTTTCCCCACAGCATCAATTACCTTCTGTACATTAAAGGCTTCCAGGCTGCCATCCTTTTTGATCACTTTAACTACTCTCTCCGGCTTAAATAATGTGCCGTATTCTGCAGTATATTCCTGCATATCACTCATTTTGTTTCCTCCGCTTTCCTCTCGTCCGCAATGTGCAAAACACAAAATCTAGTAGTTTTGTCCTAAATTAGTCAAGATATTGTACTAGTAACTAGTATAATGAACCCACCTACAGATGTCAACTTGATAATCCTCATAAAAAATGCCAAAAAAACTGATATCGTATTGTCTATTATTTTGTGTTCTATTTCAGTCCTACTTATGTATCATACCAGAAGCCTCTATTGCAGCTACCGCAAGGTTTATTTCCTCCACCGGCAGGGTGAGGGCGAAGCGCACATGTCCTCTTCCGCCTTTTCCAAAGCTGCTCCCCGGCGTACAGAGCACGCCTGATTTTTGAACCAGTTCCATCACGAACGCCACATCATCCGAATATCCTTCCGGAATCCTGCCCCATGCAAACATCGTTCCCTGGCTGTCAGGAATATTCCAACCAATCCTGCGAAGTCCGCCACAGAGTGCATCTCGCCTTAACTGGTACTGTGCACAACGCCTGCTGATAGCCTCATCTGGTCCCTTAAGGGCGGCTATCGCACCGTACTGAACCGGAAGAAAGGTTCCATAATCAATCTGCGAGCGTAATTTTTTAAGATTCTGCACCAGGTATTGATTTCCTACCAGAAATCCTGCCCGGGCTCCCGTATAATTGTAACTCTTGGACAAGGAATAAAACTCTATGCAGTTTTCCTTTGCACCCTCAAACTGCAAAATGGATTTTCCCACCCGTCCATCATAAATGATATCAGAATACGCATTATCATGAACGATAATGATCTCATGTGCCTGTGCCCATGGAATCAGCTTTTCATAAAAAGAATCCGGCGCAATTTTACAGATTGGATTAAGAGGATAAGAAACAATCATGAACTTTGCCTTACGGCAGGTCTCTTCATCAATACCATCTAAATCTGGAAGATAATCATTTTCTGGTCTTAATTCGTAAGTCCTTACATCTGCCATAGCCAAAGACGGACCAATCGAAAAGATCGGATACCCTGGGTCCGGCACGAGCACCACATCTCCCGGATTACAAAGCGATAAGCCAATGTGGGCAATTCCCTCCTGCGATCCATAGACATCTGTCACTTCTTCTTCCGTAAGTGTTACATGGTAGCGCTCCTTAAAACGTTCGATCACTGCATGCGTAAGCTCCGGCAGTATCTTAAGCGCATATTTATAGTTAGCTGAATCCTTTGCCGCCTCCACGACCGCTTCCATAATATGTGGGTCAGTGGGAAAATCGGGTGTACCGACAGATAAGTTGTATACCTTCTTTCCTGTCTTTTCTACTTCTTCCTTTTTTTCATTTAAAAGCTGAAAAACGCCTTCTTCATAGTCTTTCATTCTGTCTGCAACTTGTAGTTTCATTGTTCCTCCATTCAAAAGCACTTACTGCCATACTGATTCATTATATTTTTCATAAAGTCTATATACCCATTTCTGACATGCTCAGGTCCTAAAATAAGCACTTCCTTTCCAAGACCAGTAAGCCATCCATAGAATTGTCCGCTCACTGCTGCTTTAATCCTTACACACACATTTCCATCCGCCAGGTTCCGTATATCGATTTCCTTTCCAAAACGGTCAAAAATAATTCCAATCATGTTCTCCGGCAGCTGCAGCGTCACCGTCTCCGACTCACCACCAAACATGCCAAAAGTTCTATTCGTGTACTGTGCAATGTCAAATTCCTTAAAAGCTTCCACCCCTTTGCGGCTTTCTTTGGAAAGCTGCGTAATATGGCTCATCTTATCGACTCGAAAGTGTTTGATACGCTCTTCCTCATCATCATAGGCTATCAGATAATAATTTTCATCCTGCCAGGTAAGCGCCCATGGACTGATGCGGTACTTCTTTCCTTCATGCCTTGGAATCAATTCTTTTTTGATATTCCATGCAAGATAAAGAAATGTTACAGGCGCATTATCCTGTATTGCTTTATGTATACGGTCCACATTGTAATAAATACTCTCATTTTCAGTCTTTACCCTGCCAGCAACAAATACCTGCCTTTGCAGCTGTTTTCCTTCAAAGGGACCCGCCAATTTCTCAATTTTTGAAATCAATTCTCTGGACTTTTTCTGTGTAATAAAACGGGATGCCTGCACAGCATCGACCAGAAGCTTTAATTCTGGCAGTTCAAATTCCCTGCTCGCCAGATAATAGCCGCCTCCCTTTCGTGCTTTTACATTGACAATGTCATATCCAAAGCAATTCAGACATTCGATATCGTCATAAATGCTTTTTCTTTCAGCCGTAATACCATATTCGACAAGCAACAAGATAAGATCCTGCGCTGAAAGACAATGCTCCTCATCTGTCTTTTCTGTCAGAATCTTAAGTATATATAATAGTTTCATTTTCTGGTTGGCAGATTTGGGCATAATATTTCCTCCACTTCCCACAGATTATGTATCTCATAATCAATCTTAAGTCCGGTATCGTTTTCTATTTTCTCTGGATTATACCAGCAGCACGCAATCCCCGCATTATTTCCGCCCTTCATATCACTAGTCAACGAATCCCCCACGATTAAGGTTTCGTCCTTTTGAAAGCCTGCAATCTCCTGAAAGCATTTCTCAAAGTACGAAAGCTGCGGTTTAGGCGCTCCAATTTCCTCTGAAACAAAAATGCCATCAAAAATCTGATCAAGCCCTGACAGATGCAGTTTCCTTCGCTGTGTAGAAGACACCCCGTTCGTCACGGCATACTGACGCACCTTCCCCTTCCATTTACTACAAAGTTTATAGGAATCGTCCCTGAAATAATAAACCGATCCAAGCGCCTCCTGATAAATTTCCCTAAAATCCTTTACAGAAATATCTGTGATACCAAGCTGTGAAAAAAGCGTATCAAATCTCCCTGTGAGCAATTCATTTTTGGTGATTTCACCGCGCTCATAACCCTTCCAGTACGCATGATTGATTTCATCATACTGCGTCTTAACAGCATCATCGATTTTCCTGCCAAACTGCTTAAAACCATAGTCTAGCGCATATTCCTGAGACTTTTTAAAATCCAGCAGCGTCTGGTCCACATCCCAGAGAATAATACTAAATCTGCTCATACGTACATTCCTCTCCTGCATTTCTTAAGTTTTGATACCAAACGCCCCGGCTTATTGCACCAAACGCCTTCGGCTTATTGCACCAGACGCCTCCGGCTTATTGTATCAAACGCCTCCGGCTTATTGTATCAAACGCCTCCGGCTTATTGCGCCAAACGCCTCCGGCTTATTGGAATCAAAAAGCGCAAAGCAGGCTTTGCGCTTCTTCATCCAAACGTCAGTCTGTAAAGTTGTCGGCGTCTGGTGTTATGAAATTATTTCTATATTCTTTAAACAGATTCTGCCCTTAAGCCTTTGCAGTATTACTTTCTTTTTCAAGCTGCTCATTTTTACGCTTGCGCATTTTAATACCTATAAAAATTGCGATTCCAGCCAATACCACAATTACTGCCATTACCAGCAGATAAGATAAAAAAGAATTAAAAAATAAAATCAGCTTTTCCATATTCTCTTCAAACCCTTTCTTTTTTTCATTAAATTATCATATCATTGTGCTTGCCGATAGTCAAGCCTGTGCCATACACCTGTCTCCAAAAAATCAGCTGCCATTTTCTCCGCTTCCGCTATAATCTCAGATTCATATCCCATAATACCAAGAAGCCTTATTGCATTCCGCGAAGATGCTCTCCCTTCCATGATCTTGTATGTGAAAGAAATATCATTTTCTTGTATCTTCTCTGAAAAGTGGTAATTGCAGTAAATCTCATCCAAAAGATGTGTCAGCTCAATATCATGGGTAGCGGCAAAGCATATACAGTTATTCCTGCACAGGCTTTTGAGAATCTGGGTAGATGCCGCAATCCTCTCTACTGTATTTGTTCCCCTAAGCACTTCATCCACAAAGCATAATACCGGTATTCCACCTGACGAAGTCATATCCAGTATGCGTTTGATTGATTTGATTTCCACCATATAGTAACTGTCCCCACTCTGTACATCATCCTTTAGGCTCATAGACGATACCATGCGGAATAATGCCGTTTCATACCGCTTCGCAAGACAGGTATGAATGGTCTGTGCAAAAAGACTGTTGATTGCAACCGTTTTTAAAAAAGTTGACTTTCCTGATGCATTAGATCCCGTTATCAAAACGCTGGAAGAAGTGTGAATTGTATTTTTGACCGGTTCATTGATTAACGGATGATACACTTCATCTGCATTTAAAGCAGTCTCTTTTAAGAACGCAGGCGTGCAATATTCTTCTAGGGACGCCCTGTATTCCCCAATTGCAATCATAGCTTCGATTTTGCCCAAGATCGTGATCATACTGTCAATGTCAGAAATATGCTTTCTAATTTCCGAAAGCATCTGATTAAACTTGATTAAATCCAGGTGAAGCCCCATCCTTACAAAATCAAGCAGCATATCCAACGGATTACCTGATCCAGACATCCGTCCTCCTGACATGATAATAAAAGCGCCTCTTTTAAATCCGTCCATTGAAGCGCTGCTCTTTTTCAAACTTTCAAATTCCTCCTTAAGAATCTTTGTATTCCGGGTTTTTGCCTTTAAGGTTTTAACCGCATCGAGAAGCCGGAACACATATGCAAAGCTGACAATATACGGATCGATTTCACCTTTCACCTTAAAATAACTTACATTATTATAAGCCAGCACACCAACCAGCACCAAAAGTCCAAAAGCTACATTCGTAAATAAAACTCCGATGCTTATTATAAGCAGGATGAGGGCAAGATAATGTGGCATATTGCTGCGTTCCCCTAATCCGTCCAGATAATCCAGGTAATCGTATATAGAAAACTTTCCAGTCCTCCCCAATTTATGATACATAAACTGGTGCGCTACCCTCTCATCTTCATGTTCTTGAAAAAAACGGATGATTTCCTCCCTGTGCAAGAGCTCTTCTTCCTCCATGCAGGGGCTTCTTAAAAGATAATAAAGATACTCTTCACCGGCAGCAGAATAGGTATAATTCATTTTTTTGAAAATTTCATCCATATTCAGATCATTCCATGTGATATCATCAATGCCGAAACCATCCGCATGCTTTAAATAATAATGTGATATGTTTTCAAATTGCTCAGGCTTATATTCTCTTTGCGGCAAAACACCGTAGTCACTATAGAGCCTTCGGATAAATTTCTTTTCCGATTGTTTATAATCATATAGTCCCTTTGCCATAAAGAGCACAATAATGCCAGCCATTACTGCCGCAAAAATAATATATTCCATCTAACGTTTACTCCACAACAAACAATTTAATATTTTCTTCCATTTCATTTGCGATCTTATTAAGCTGCTTTGCGTTTTCGGCAATGCTGCTTATAATCGATCCGACTTCGGCAGCAGATGCAGAAGTTTCCTCTGTACTTGCAGCATTTTCTTCAGCAATCGCAGTCAGGTTCTGAACAACATCCACCACTTTTACCCTTGCTTCATCCAGCTTCTTCGTCCTTGCAGCTATCGCACGGATTCCATCAATGGATTTATCGATACCATCCTTCACTTCATGGAAAGCGCCCTCTGTGTTCATAACGTTTTCATTCTGCTTCTCTATGACTTCTTTTACCTCTTCCATTGTCTCAACAGATTTCTCTGAATCAGCAATCAGAGAGTTGATGATTCCGTCAATCTGTCTTGCCGATTCATTGGACTGCTCAGCAAGCTTCTGTATCTGAGACGCAACCACTGCGAACCCTCTTCCCTGTTCGCCAGCCCTTGCTGCCTCAATAGACGCATTTAAGGACAAAAGATTGGTTTCCTCTGCGATATCGCTGATCATATCCGTAGCTTCTCTAATCTTCATGGCTGAAACATTGGTGGTATTGGTCTGATCATAAATAACCTGAATCGCCTCTTTGGTCTTCTGGTTGATACTGTTCAAATCACCGATGATTTCAATTGCCTTGTTGCCGGCATCACGCATTTTTCTTGCATTATCCCGTAAGATTTCCACTTCTTCCGTTGTCTCTTCAATCATATTGCCCATAAGAATGACATTTTCTGTCGCTGCCTGTGTCTCCTGCGCCTGCGAAGTTGCCCCCTGCGCAATCTCGGCGATTGCCTTTTCTACCTGCTCAATGGCAAGCGCTGTCTCTTCCGCGCTGTTATTCATAGCCGTAGATGCATCATACAGATCATTGCTGTGTGTGGCAATGGACGTAACCGTAGCTGTCAGCTTGTCCCTAAGTACATGCATCGACCGCCCCATAACACCTGTTTCATCCTTCCTTTTATCCACATAATCCTGATGACTGCTTCTGGTAAAGTCCAATTCCGATAAGGTTTCAGTCATCTCTGTCATCCTTTCAATCGGTTTGACAATCCTTACTGCTACCAGAAGACCCACAACAGACCACAGCACAAGCGTAATCAGCGAAACCAGCACACTGTCTTTCAGAATTACATTGATGCTTTCAAACGCTTCTTCCTCATCCGCCGTAACGACCACGATATAATCCATATTTTTGCCAATGTAGAAGGATGCATACTTCATGACCCCTTTAAATTCGTAAGTGATCACATCTGCTTGCGGTCTGTTTCCCTTACCGATTTCTGTAAGGAGCTGTTTTACCGCATCATTCTCAACGGGCTGTCCAATCTTATCTGCCGTAGGATGGTAAAGCATCGTTCCGTCATCCGATACGACATATGCATAGCTTGAATCCATTCCTTCCACACGAAGACTTCCTATGATATTCCCAAGTTCTTCTGCCGTCAGAACAGTTGCAGCGTCAGCAAATCCCAGTTCTCTGTCTATCCCCTCTCCTGCTATCAATGCAATGTCTTTCATGTAATTTTTGACCAATGCAGTCTGGTTTTCTTTTACTACTGAAATAACCCTTGATATACATAAAGTGGTTGTAGCAAGAACCGATAATACGATCAATAAGATAATTTTTGTTTTGATAGAACTTAAAACTGATACTTTGCTTTTCTTTTCCATGGTTGTTCTCCTTTACTATTTGCGCATGATCCTTTCAACAATGTCATCCGCTTTCTGATAGATTTCTTCTGGTCTATCCTTTGTATGAAATTCTCCTTTTTCATAAAGAATCTTTCCGCCAACCATGGTCATGATTACATTCTGTTTACTTCCGCTGTATACCAGATTTTTGGGAATATTATGAAGGGGTCTCATATTGGGTTGATTCAAATCAATCATAATGATATCTGCCAGTTTCCCAGCCTTCAATACATCTGCGTCCTTAAGCCCCATCGCATGGGCGCCGTTAACAGTAGCCATTTTCAATACTTCCATAGCATCTACGGCAGACGCATCCTTTTCTTTTAATTTGGCAAGTCCCGTTACAAGAAACATCTCACGGAACATGTCAAGACAATTGTTGCTGGCAGGTCCGTCTGTACCAACCGCAACCTTAACGCCTGCCGCAAGGAACTGCGTTATGGGTGCCGTCCCGCTGGCAAGCTTTACATTAGAGCCGGGATTAGTCACTGCATACAATCCCTTATTTTTCATGATTTCGATGTCCTCTGGCGTCATGTGCACACAATGATATCCCCCGCCGCCATAATCGAATATTCTAAGAGAATCCAGGAATGCCAATGGCGTTTTTCCATAACGCTCCCTGCACTGTGCAACTTCCTTTTCGGTCTCTGCAAGATGCGTAAATACCGGTGCTTTATATTTATGCGCTATTTGGGCAATTTCTTCCAGCAGTTCCTTTGAGCAGGTATACTCTGCGTGAAAACCGATCACATAAGATTGGAGAGGACCTGCATGGTTCAGCTTCTGATACATCTCCTCCACCATTGCAGGCGACTGGCTAAAATTGTTCACCGCCCCCACCTGTACACATCTCATTTCCATATCGTCAAAAGCTGCGGCAATCGCTTCCGGCGTCAGGTACATATCAAATACTGCTGTAACTCCGCTGGTTAAATATTCCAGAATTGCCAGCTTGGACAATTCCCGGATATCCTCCGCTGTCATTTTTGCCTCTACTGGAAAAATCTTGTGGTTCAGCCATTCATCCAAGGGGAGGTCATCCGCATAGGATCTTAAAAGCGTCATCCCTGAATGGGTGTGTGCATTTTTAAATCCCGGCATCAACAGATTTCCCATACAGTCTAATTCCCTGTCCCATATGATGCATCCCCCGGGCAGGTCATCATAAACCTCATCCGGACCAGAACCATTTCCTGCATAAATAATCCTGTCATCCTGAATCCAGATTTCTCCTTCAAATAAATCCTGTCCTTCTTCCATGGTCAGGATTCTTGCATTATATAATCTTATATTCATATATTAAGTCCTTTCAGGTCCGCGGCTATTTACCATTCAGATTTTCCGGTCCAAAGCTTTCTGGAAGCAGTTCCTTTAAGCGATACAGCTTATAATCCTCCTCACTCTTTGCCACAATCACCACGAACTGCTCAGGGTCGGCAAATTCACGGATAACCTGTCTGCACACCCCACAAGGGTACGCATACTGAGTGATTTCATTCCCTTTAGGACTTCCTACAACAGCAATCGCCAGAAACCTTCGCCTGCCTTCACTGACTGCCTTGCAGATTGCCGTCCTCTCCGCACAGATTGTCGGTGTATAGGATGCGTTTTCAATGTTACATCCAGTATAAATACGCAGTTCGTTGGTAAGAACCGCCGCCCCAACCATATATTCTGAATAAGGGACATATGCCTTCTTTCTTGCTTCTATCGCTGAACGAATCAGCTCCTTTACTGGTATTTCTTCCATTCCGACCATGTTTCTCTCCTTCCAGTAATATACCTTTATCAGAATGATGCAATCGACTCTGTGACCAGCTGGCGGAACAATGGCGCTGCTTTGTTGGAAGCCTCCTGCACCTCTTCATGCGTGAGCGGCTGATCTGTCATTCCCGCCGCCAGATTCGCCACGCAGGAAATACCGCAAATCTTCATTCCCATATGATTTGCTGCAATTGCCTCAACCACCGTACTCATTCCTACTGCGTCTGCGCCGAGAATGCGAAGCATCTTTATTTCTGCCGGGGATTCAAAGGAAGGACCTGTAAGCTGGGCATAGATACCTTCTGCAAGCGGTATATCGCATTCTTTCGCTGTTTTTCTGATAACAGACTGTAATTCTCTGTCATAAACCGTACTCATATCAGGAAAACGGCATCCAAATTCTTCTATATTTTCTCCAATCAAAGGGTTTGGTGCGAAACATGAAATGTGGTCTCTGATCAGCATAAAGCTTCCTGCACCATAAGACGGGTTGATTCCCCCTGAAGCATTTGTGAGAAATAAGATTTCAGCCCCCATCATCTTCATCAGACGGGTAGGCAGCACCACATCTGAAATGGGATATCCTTCATAATAGTGTACCCTCCCCTTCATACAGACAACCGGTACATCCTTAACATATCCGAATATGAACTTTCCAGCATGTCCTGGGACTGTGGAAACTGGGAACTGTTCAATCGCACTGTAATCGATTTCGGCTTTTACATCCATGGTATCCGCATAATTTCCAAGTCCTGATCCCAAAACTAACGCAACTTTAGGCTTAAATGGAATCCTATCCTTGATACTTTCATAACACTTTACTACCTTTTCGTACACTTGATTCATGTAAATCCCTCCCTTTCGTTTTATTTATAATAGTAACACAGAATTCATCCTCCTGCAATGAATTTGGCATGGAAGAAGCAGAACCTCCTTGCAAAAAAGCAAAGAGGTTCCTTGTATAAATCCATATCAGTCATTCATCAGATAATGATGCAGACCATGCCTCCATTTGAATCATTGACGATTTTCTGCATGGTTTCCTGAAGCTTTAACTGGCTTTCATCGCCAATCATAGTCAGTTTGCTTGTAATTCCGTCATTAACAAGCTGTTCCACCGACTTCCCGAAAATATTGGTTTCCCAAATGCCCGCTTCGCTCTGGCTGGAATCTGAGATAAAACGGATCAGATCCTGCGCCTGCTCTTCCGAACCGACAATGGGGGAGATTTCTGTCTCGATATTGGCGCGTATCATGTGAATACTGGGACTTTCTGCCCTAATCTTCACGCCAAACTTGTTGCCGTGCCTGATTACTTCGGGTTTATCAAGCTTTATCTCGCTCCGCTCCGGCGTCACAACGCCGTATCCTTTTTGTCTGACCGAGTCAACCGCATGAAGAACCTTTACATATTCCCGCTTCATCTTTGCCATTTCCTTCAGCACAGACAAAAGGTGGTACTCATTGTCTATGTTCTCACCCACCATATCACTTAACATCTCGTAGTAGTAGGCATCATCCACCTCAAGCCACACTCTGACACATCCATCCGCCATATCAATGCTGTCCATTTTACATTTTTTGATGAATGGTCCCTCCATATCAACAGGATTATTCTTTACGTCCCGAATACAGTTGTACTGATTCATAAGCTCTTTTACGCGCTCGATCAGATCCACCTTCATCTTATGATTAGCAGGCAGCATTTCCACCCATTTGGGCATATAAAATTCAATCATGGTAAGCGGGAACTCATATAGGATGTTTTCAAGAATCTGGTTGATATCATCCTTCTTCAACTGTTCACAGTTAACTGGCATCACCGATACTTCGTACTTGCTTCCAATCTCTTCCGCCAACCTTGCTGCCTCTTCCCCATAAGGTTTTGCCGTATTTAGAAGCACCACAAATGGTTTTCTTAGTCTTTTCAGCTCCCTTATGGTACGCTCTTCCGCCGCCACATAATTCTCTCTTTTAATATCCCCAAAGCTTCCATCGCATGTGACCACGATACCGATTGTGGAATGATCATTGATGACCTTTCTTGTTCCAATTTCCGCTGCCTGGGTAAAGGGAATTTCTTCCGTTGACCACGGGGTCTTTACCATGCGCTCCGTCTCATTTTCCATGTGACCGCTGGCGCCGTCCACCATGTAGCCTACACAATCTATGAGTCTTACCCTTGCCTCAACGCCATCCCCTAAGGTTAGCTTTGCCGCCTCCTTGGGAATAAACTTTGGTTCGGTCGTCGTGATGGTTTTTCCCCCTGCACTTTGCGGAAGCTCATCCACCACGCGCTCCTTTTCATAGGATTCTGTCATATTAGGCAGGACCATCAGATCCATAAATCGCTTAATGAAAGTGGATTTACCGGTCCTTACCGGTCCCACGACCCCTATGTAAATTTCTCCGCCGCATCTTAACTGAATATCTTTGTATAAATCATATTCTTTCTTTACATTCAAATCCATGCAATCAGCCCCTTCCATACTTAGTTAAATGTATGACAAGAGGCTGTTATTTATTACAAATTGAAGTTAATTCCCTCAGCTAACGGTCCAAAGCTATGCTTGCATGACCTTGACAGCCGCTGCAGTAGTTAGAATAAGTAAAGAAGTTCCGTATATTCTTTAAGCCATTTTTTATGCTTTCTATAATCTGGGCAAAACCGTTCCACCAAATCCCAGAATGCAGGAGAATGATCCATATGTACAAGATGACACACTTCATGAATAATCACATAATCACAGACCGGTTCCGGCGCCATAAGGATGCGCCAGTTAAAATTTAAATTTTTCTTACTGCTGCAGCTTCCCCAGCAGCTTCTCTGATCTTTGATATGGACCTCATTAAAGGTGACATCCAGCACTTTAGCATATTCAGAAGCTTTCTGAGTAAAAACGGCAAGCGCTTCCTTCCGGTACCACCTTCCCAGTTGTTCCCGTTTCATTTCGTAGTCTGCTTCATAAGGAACCCACAAAAGAAGTCTATCCGCAATACATTTCGCCTTTGCAAATCTCCGCTCTTCCCTGATTACCGTCAATATCCTCTTTTGTCCAAGATAACACAGTTCATCACCACTTTCCAATTTTAGCTGGTCAAAGGGATTTCCATCAAAACTCATTTAAGCACCACCTTGCGGAAATTCTTTTTCCCTCTCTTTACGACTGCACCTTCCCCGGCAAAGGTATCCTTCCCAAAAACTGCCTTGATGTCTGTCACCTTCTCGTTTTCAAGGGTTACGCCGCCCTGCTCAATGGCACGCCTTCCCTCCGAACGGCTTTGTACCAGACCAGACTTACACAGTACAGAAATCATATCTATCGTTCCGTCTGTAAAGTCTTCCTCCGTAAGCTCTAAAGTAGGCATATCAGCAGCAACCCCTTTGCTGAACAAAGCCCTTGCGCTTTCCTGCGCCTTTTGTGCCTCCTGCTGTCCATGCACCAGGCTTGTAAGCTCAAAGGCAAGAATCTCCTTTGCCTGATTGAGCTGGCTGCCTTCCCAATGATCCATCTCCTCGATCTGGCTAAGCGGCAGGAAGGTCAGCATGCGGAGACATTTGAGCACATCTGCGTCCGCTACATTTCTCCAGTATTGATAAAATTCAAAAGGAGTGGTCTTGTCAGGATCAAGCCATACCGCACCTTTCTGCGTCTTGCCCATCTTCTTTCCCTCTGAGTTGAGAAGAAGGGTAATCGTCATTGCATAGGCATCCTTTCCAAGCTTTCTTCTAATCAGTTCTGTTCCACCTAACATATTGCTCCACTGATCATCTCCGCCGAACTGCATATTACATCCATATCTCTGGAATAACTCGTAAAAGTCGTAACTCTGCATCAGCATATAGTTAAACTCAAGGAAACTCAGTCCCTTTTCCATCCTCTGCTTGTAGCATTCAGCCGTCAACATACGGTTCACAGAAAAATGCGGTCCGATGTCACGTAAGAATTCAATATAGTTTAAATCAAGAAGCCACTCTGCATTATTCACCATGAGGGCTTTTCCCTCTGAAAAATCAATGAAGCGACTCATCTGCTTTTTGAAGCATTCACAGTTATGGTCGATTGTTTCCTTGGTCATCATGGAACGCATATCGCTTCTTCCAGACGGATCGCCTACCATGGCAGTTCCGCCCCCAATCAGGGCAATCGGTTTATTTCCAGCCATCTGCAGACGCTTCATCAGGCAAAGCGCCATAAAATGTCCTACATGCAGAGAATCTGCAGTTGGATCAAATCCGATATAAAAAGTTGCTTTTCCATTATTGATTAGTTCCTTTATCTCTTCCTCATCTGTCAACTGTGCTAAAAGTCCCCTCGCCTTTAGTTCATCAAAAATCGTCATTTTTTCCTCCATGCCTTTCCCTCTATCCTTAAGCTTCCTGCTTATTTGTTCAACATCAGCTTGATCATCGCCTGATTCAAACCGTCCACGGTAAGTTTATACATTGGGAATAATCCCTTGATTGCCGTCTCAGCCTCTCTCCATGGCGCATGTCCCGGCGCCATCTTGGGATTCATCCAAACCACCTTTTTATAATGCCGCTTTAAGAGCTGCAGCCATTCCCAGCCGGACAACCCGCCGTTTGGACCTCTGTAATTTCCGCTGGTGGAATAAAGCTCCTCTGGCGCCATTGCCGCATCTCCCACCACGATTACCTTGTAATCGCTGTCCAGATTGCGGAACATCCATTCCGTGTCAATCCAGTCTCCGTTTTCACATTCCGGCGTTTTGTAAAGCTTGGAATAGATACAGTTATGAAAATAATAAGTTTTTACATCTTTATAGTGATTGGATTTGTGCACTGCCTGAAATAATTCATTCAGCAGTGAACTGAATGGAATCATAGTTCCCCCTGAATCCATGAGAAGCAAAAGCTTCACCGCATTTTTACGAGGCTTATCCATGACAATCTGAAGACATCCGCCGTTATTGCAGGTCTTGTCTATAGTTCCGTCTATATCAAGCTCTGTCTTTGGAATATCCAGTTTCGTGGAAAACTGGCGTAATTTACGGAACGCCAACTGAAACTGACGGTTATCCAGCATCCTGTCGTCACGAAAGTCCCGGTATTTGCGGGCGCCAATCACTTGAAACGCGCTCTGATAACCAGTCGTGCCTCCCACTCTGATGCCGCCCATAAATCCGCCCATATTCCCAAAAGCAGTCTTTCCCATACTGCCGATCCAAAAGCTTCCTCCATTGTGTTCGCTGTCCTGATCCCGCAGCCTTTCCTTGAACTTAGCTTCCACTTCATCCTTATCGATAAACTGAATACCATCCTGTTCATTCATACGGTAGCGCTCTTCCTCGTCCACCATATCAATCAGTTCCGATTTGTCCAGCCACTTCATCATGTTTTTAGAGATTTCATTCTCTGACTGGATTCCCTTGAAGGTCTCCTCAAAAGCCATATCAAATTTATCAAAATCCGTTTCACTTTTGACCAGTATCATTCTTGCCAGATAATAAAATTCCGTCAGGCTGCTGTTGCAAAGCCCTTTATCCAATGCTTCCTGCAGGGTAAGCCATTCACTTAATGTGACATTCAGCCCCTTCGCCTTGCAGGTGTAAAAGAATGTTGAAAACATGCATTTCCCTCTTTCTTAAGGCTTCCTTAATCCAGTTTCGTCCTTACGGTTTCGAGATCCTCATCCTTTTTCACCACAACTCCGATAAAAGGAAGCTTTGCCCTTATTTCATCTGCGGAGATTCCGCCGATCTGCATGGCATTAATCCAATCAATCAGTTCCGAGGTGCTGGGCTTTTTGCGAATATCGCGCAGCGTTCTTATGCTGTAAAATACGTCCATGGCATTTTTCAGAAGATGTTCTTCCACATCAGGATAATGGGTCCTGACGATCTCCTCCATCAATGCTTCATCTGGGAAATCAATGTAATGGAAAATGCATCTTCTAAGGAAAGCATCTGGAAGCTCCTTCTCCGCATTTGACGTAATAATGACGATTGGTCTGTGTTTTGCCTTTACGGTCCGTTTGGTCTCATGGATATAAAACTCCATCTGATCCAGTTCCCACAAGAGATCGTTGGGAAATTCCAAATCTGCCTTGTCAATCTCATCAATAAGCAGAATCACCTGTTCGTCCGCCTCAAAAGCCTCTCCCAGCTTTCCAAGCTTGATATAATGGGCAATGTCATCCACCCCTTCTTCGCCGAACTGTCCATCATAAAGCCTCTGGATCGTGTCATACATATAAAGACCGTCCTGGGCTTTCGTGGTAGATTTAATATTCCAGATAATCAGCTTTTTTCCTAAAGACTTGGCAACGGCTTCCGCCAGCATGGTCTTGCCTGTTCCCGGTTCCCCCTTAATCAGCAGCGGTTTCTGCAGCGCGATTGCTACATTGACGCTCGCCATAAGCTGCTCTGATGCCACATATTCACTGGTACTGCTAAATTGCTGTCCGTTCATGATAACCTCATTTCTGCACCCTAAGTGCCTTTCATTTTGACCCTACCATGGTATTTCCACACTGTTTTGATATAATTGCCTTAAATCGATATTTTCAACCTTTTTGTCCCTGAGCATCAGTTCGTTCACGGCATCCCTTGCAGATCTGCCTTCAAATAAGATTTTATTTACCTGCTCGATAATCGGAACTGGCACATTATATTTTTGCGCCAGCGCATATCCTGCTTTTGCAGAATAAACACCTTCCACCACCATTTTCACTTCTGCCATCGCTTCTTCCATAGATGCGCCTTTTCCAATCAGAATGCCGGCACGCCGGTTTCTGGAATGCATGGATGCACAAGTCACAATCAAATCTCCGATTCCGGTAAGACCATAAAAGGTTTCAATCCTGCCTCCCATGCTGATACCTAATCTGGCGATTTCCGCAATTCCCCTTGTAATAAGAGCTGCCTTGGTATTGTCTCCATATCCCAGACCGTCCGCCATTCCGGCGGCAAGGGCAACCACATTTTTAAGCGCTGCCCCAAGCTCGATTCCCATAACGTCCGAACTTGTGTATACCCTAAACACCTTGCTCATAAACAAGTTCTGCAGATACTCCGCAGTCTCCTTATCCTTCGCGCCCACGACGATGGTAGTGGGGATTCCCTTGCCCACCTCTTCTGCATGGGATGGACCAGAAAGCACCGCCACCTCCCCGCTAGGGATTTCCTGCTCAATAATCTCCGAAAGCGTCATAAGGGTGGTCTCTTCAATTCCCTTTGCAACGTTAATGATTTTCTGACCATTTTTAATAAATGGCGCCATTTTAGCGGATGTACTTCTGGTAAAAGGAGACGGAACCGCCATAACAAGCACGTCCCTGCCCGTAACAGCCTTCTCAAGGTCCGTTGTAAACTCCATGTCACCAGGAAGAATGACCCCAGGAAGCTTGTCCTTATGCTCATGCTCCTCATTTAACATTTTGATTTCATCTTCCATAATAGACCATACCGTAACCTGATGCCCATTATTGTGAAGAAGAAGGGCAAGTGCGCATCCCCAGCTGCCCGCCCCTATGATTCCTACATTTGCCATAGTTTGCTTATCTCCAATCATCTATTCTTTATTTTTTTTGGTGAGATAGGTCTTCCGCTCTTCGCCCTTAAGCAGACGGACAATGTTTTCACGGTGCTTATAGTAAGCAAGAATCGTAAGCACTGCCGTAAGAATGTACATTTCTATCAGAACCTCCCTAGGCGCGCCAAACATCCCAAGCTGTCCTACAACCACCATCTCAATCAGCAATCCCGCATAGACAAGAAGAGACCCCAGTGACACATAATGTGTTAAAAAAAAGGCTCCAAAGAATATAATGACGCCCATCGGTACAAAAGCAGGATGGAATGACAAAATAAGACCAGCTGTGGCGGCAATTCCTTTCCCTCCCTTAAATTTTAGGTAAAAAGGAAAATTGTGCCCTAATATGGCGCCGGCGGCAGCATACAACTTAAGCAAATACAATTCTTCCGGATGCGACTTGCCAAACAGCACACCGCAGATAACAATGGCAAGAATACATTTTATGATGTCTCCCGCTAATACGATAAGCCCAGCCTTCGTCCCAAGTACGCGGAGCGTGTTCGTGGTTCCTGCATTTCCGCTTCCATGCTCCCTTATATCTATTCCGTGAAGCTTCCCATAAATGAAAGCTGTCTGAAACATTCCAAAAACATATCCAATGACAATACAAATGATTCGTTCCAATTTATTTGTTTTCCTTTCTTTCCCTGATGATGAACTTAAGCGGTGTGCCTTTGAACCCAAAAGCTTCCCGTATCTTATTCTCAATGTACCTTGTATAGGAAAAATGCATCAATTCTTTATCATTTACAAAAATAACAAAGGTAGGCGGCTTGACCGAAGCCTGGGTAATATAGTAGAGCCTTAACCGTTTCCCTTTATCGGAAGGCGGCTGCTGAAGCGCTACAGCCTCGCTCATGATTTCATTGAGCACGCCTGTTGAGACCCGCATGGCATGATTCTCGCTCACCGTGTCAATCAATTCATATAGTTTTGTAATCCGCTGACCAGTCACTGCCGAGATAAAAGTAATCTCTGCATAGGGCATATAAGACAGCACTTCCCTGATTTTAGAAGTATACTGGTTGACCGTCTTATTGTCCTTTTCAATGGCATCCCATTTATTCACGGCAATAATCACTGCCTTGCCTCTTTCATGGGCAATCCCTGCGATTTTTGCATCCTGCTGGGTCACACCCTCCTGTGCATCAATCATTAATATTACAACGTCTGCCCGCTCCACGGCGCTCACCGTACGCACGATCATATAGCGTTCTAATTCTTCTTTTATTTTATTTTTACGCCTAAGTCCTGCCGTGTCAATAAAAACATATTCTTTGCCGTTATATGTGACCGGCGTGTCCACTGCATCCCTAGTGGTACCTGCAATATCTGAAACGATAAGCCGGTTTTCTCCGATCATCTTATTAATCAGCGAAGATTTCCCCACATTGGGTTTCCCCACAATGGCAACTTTAATCCGCTCATCTTCCTCATCTGCATTTCCCGCATCTTTAAAGTACCCGACCACTTCATCCAGCATATCCCCGATTCCCAGCTGATTCGCTGCTGAAATCGGATGTGGCTCTCCAATCCCCAAATTATAGAACTCATAAGTATCAGCCATATATTTTTCAAAATTATCTACTTTATTGACGGCAAGAATGACTGGCTTGTGAGAGCGGCGGAGCATGTCAGCCACCTTCCCATCCGCATCCACCAGCCCCTGCCTTACATCCACCATAAAGATAATCACATCTGCCGTGTCCATGGCAATCTGCGCCTGCTCACGCATCTGAGATAAAATCACATCCTGACTGTCCGGCTCAATGCCGCCGGTGTCAATCAAAGTAAATGCCTTGTCCAGCCACGTCACATCTGCATATATTCTGTCTCTGGTGATTCCCGGAGTATCTTTTACAATTGAAATCCTCTGTCCCGCCAATGCATTAAACAGCGTGGATTTTCCCACATTCGGTCTTCCCACAACTGCCACGATTGGCTTTCTTTTTTTGCTCATGTCAGTTCATGTCCTTTCCACATACCGTTTTTCCTAAAACAGCATCAATAAAGTCATATCCGCTTGATTTTACAATATCTATTTTTACTTGTAAAGCATTTTTCATCTCCGTCACCGTCATATCGTCCAGAAAAACTTCCTCTCCGCTCCTTAACGTATTCTGAGGCAGCAAAAGCCGGCCGCCCAGTTTCTGCCCTTTAAGCTGAGATACAATATCCTGCCCTGTAAGAAGCCCTGTAACTGTGATCTGCTCCCCGAAAAAATGATTGACAATCGGGTATACATGGATGATAAGCCCCGGTAACAAATCCATCATTTTCTCCGCCATTTTCAGAATATAGGGATAGGAAATCTGCCCTGTGACCGCAGATATTTCCATAGAAGCTTCCCTGTCTTCTTTTGGCTTTTCCTGGTGCAGCTTTGTTTCCAATATCCTTAATCCCTCTTCAAATTCATCCATCAAAAGCCGCAGCATGCCAACCCCGTTTTCCAGTTGAAGGTAGCCGTCATAGGTTTCCCTATGCGGCAGCTGCCGCTTTGCTGTAATATACCATTCATCACTGGCGTGGACAAAATGAATGCCATGCGCTGCGTAGATTTCTTTCTGGAACCCATGGATCATATCAAGTACGTTTTCCGCATCTTCCTTCGTAAACGGTTCCAGCGGGTACAGCCCTTCCCTGAATTTTGACAGCCCCACTGGCACTACCGAAACGCTTTCAAGAACTGGAATATACTCCATCAGCCTGCGGATGCTGTACGCTAACTCATTTCCATCATTCACGCCCTTGCAAAGGACAATCTGCCCATTCATGGTAATGCCTGCCTCATAAAACCGGTCTGCCTTTTTAAGCGCTTCCCCTGCAAAACGGTTATTCAGCATCTTGCACCTAAGATCTGGATTCATAGTCTGAAAAGAAATATTGATAGGCGAAAGATGATACTGGATGATCCTGTCCACATCATGATCTGACATGTTAGTCAGCGTCACATAATTGCCTTGCAAGAAGGAGAGCCTTGAATCGTCATCCTTAAAATATAGGGTCTTCCTCATTCCCTTGGGCATCTGGTCTATAAAGCAGAAAATGCACTTATTTTGACAGGAGCGGTAATCATCCATAAGCCCGCTATCAAACACGATCCCCAAATCCTCGTCTTCCTCCTTGTCTACCTCCAAAAGCCACTGCTCCTTATTCGGTTTTTCAATGAGGATTTCAATATATTCATTTTCAACATAATACTGATAATCAAAAATATCTTCTATTTCCTTCTGATTGATGGAAAGAAGCCTGTCCCCCGGCTCGATTTCCAGTTCCATAGCAATGCTGCCGTTAAGTATCTCTTTGATCACATGACCCTTCTGCTCTTTTCTTTTCATAAAATACCTGCTTATATCCTTCCTTAATTCCATTCTATTTTACTAGAATTTTCTTGACGTGTCACTACCATAATGATATAAAATAAAGTGATATATAATCTATTTACATTCTGGAGGTCATTATGCCTAATCTACTCGAACTGGAAGCAGCCATTCCGGTTGCCCCTTTAAAGCTGGTGGTCATGGATTCAGCTGCCATGCTAGGAAACAAAGTCAACAATCATCTTGTCAATTTCAGAAGAGATGTAAAAAATATAGCCAAAAACGATCCTGCTTTTGAGGGCTACGTCGCTGATAACTACATTCTGGATGCTGCCTGCTACCGCTTTGGTACCGGGGAAGGAAAAGCCGTCCTCTATGAATCTATACGCGGGAAAGACTTGTTCATCCTTGTAGATGTCTGCAATCATAGCATCGCATACAGAATGAACGGCTATACCAACTACAAATCTCCTGATGACCATTATCAGGATTTAAAAAGAATCATCGCGGCAGTCAACGGAAAAGCACACCGCATCAACGTCATTATGCCTTTTCTCTATGAAGGACGCCAACATAAAAGGTCTGGACGGGAATCTCTTGACTGCGCCTATGCAATCGAAGAATTAAGCAAGATGGGCGTCAACAATTTCATTACCTTTGACGCTCATGATCCCAGAGTGCAGAATGCAGAGCCTTTAAGGGGGTTTGACAATTTCACGCCTCCTTATCAGTTTATCCGCGCGCTCCTTGCCGCAGACGACAGTCTCCTGATTGATAAAGATCATTTAATCGTAATCAGCCCTGATGAAGGCGCTTTAGACCGTGCAGTCTATTTTGCCAATGTCCTTGGTGTAGATACAGGCATGTTCTATAAACGCCGTGATTATTCCACCATTGTAAATGGCAAAAACCCCATCGTCGCCCACGAATTTTTAGGGGACAATATTGATGGAAAGGATGTTATCATCATTGATGATATGATTTCCTCCGGCGGAAGCATGATCGACACGGCAAGGCAGTTAAAAGCAATGAACGCCAAACGTGTTTACATATGCTGTACCTTCGGACTCTTTACAGATGGGCTCGCCCGTTTCGACGAGGCATATGAGAAATGTTATTTTGACAAGGTGGTAACCACGAACCTGACCTACCAGATTCCCGAACTCAAATCCCGCCCCTACTATCTGGAAGCGGATATGAGCAAATTCATGGCTTCTATCATTGATTTCATGAACCATGATTCCTCCATGGCAAACGTTTATACACCTACCGAAAAGATCCGTGAGTTCCTGGCAAGCTATAACAACCGTGAAATCACGTATTCCTTAAATGAATAACCATTACAAAAACAGCCCTATAAATAATGAGAGCAAAAAGCAGGGACCGTCATTCTTATCGGTACCCTGCTCTTTTTCTATCCTTCTTCCAAAAGCGGAAACGTCAGATTCACTTTAAACAAATCCCCATCCATAAAGATCTCAAATTTTCCTTTCATCGCTTGTGTCAGATTTTTGGCTATAGACAATCCCAGACCGCTCCCTTCCGTCGTCCTTGATTCATCGCCCCTGATAAACCGCTCTGCCAATTCCTCTGGGTTTACCTTTAAGGGCTGGGCGGATATATTTTTGATGGAAAGCCGGATTTGAGATACAGTCCCTTCCGCCTGTATCTTTTCAAGATCAATATAGACCCTCGTCCCTGACAGTGCATATTTATATATATTATTAAATAGATTCTCTATCACACGCCAGATCCTTCTGCTGTCCGCCTCTATATACACGCTTCCTTTGGGTGCGTTCCATACCGGATACAAAGCCTTTTCTTCAAATTTTTCTGAAAATTCTCCTATGGTCTGATTCAGAAGTTCCACCAAATTGATTTTTTCCCATTGAAGCACGATATTCCCGGAAGAAATCTTGGAAGCCTCCACTAAATCATCTGTAAGCTGTTTTAGTCTCTGGGACTTTGCATCCAGAATCTCGATATATTCTCTGACTTTAGGCTCCTGCACATTTTCCCGTTTGATCAGATCCACATAGTTGATGATGGATGTAAGCGGTGTCTTAATATCATGGGACACATTTGTGATCAGGTCTGCCTTTAAGCGTTCATCCTTCATGCTGGTCTCCACCGCCGTCCGCACGCTCTCACCGATGCTGTTTACCGCTCGTGCAAGCAAAAGATCATCCCCATGCATACCTTCTTCCCCAACTTTGTGTGTGAGATTTCCATTCTTGATCAGTTCAATTCCTTCTAAAATCAGCTGTTTTGCAAGGGCAGAGCGATACAGAATATATCCTGCCGCCCCATCTGCCATAAGCAGTAGCGCACATCCCAAGAAAGCTGCCTTGCCGCCGTTATAAACCAGATTTCCAATCACCAATCCGCCTCCCAGATTCAGCAGAATAAGGAGAATATACGGAATCCACACTCTTAAAATAACCGCAGAACAATCATATACATAAGCAACCCCCTTTTTGACGGACTGTCCCAGTCTGTATAAAAGGCTGTCTTTCCAAATCCTTCCTGCCTTGATTCTTCTCACAAAACTGTAGTAAAAAATGGAAAACAGGACACTTACCACCAGCGCAAAGATTCCTGCCAGAATCACTTTAACTTCATTTTCAGCGCTGTTCCACAGCCACCAGTCCAAACCTCTTTTACCCACATAAGCTAGAAGGAAGGCGCTTGCAATACCTGCAAGCAGCATGATTTCTGTGGGAATATGGTCTTCTGGATGAAGCCTATGACGTCTTTCGCCAATGTTTTTCCTATATACTGTCCCTTCTTTGATGGTAAGGAGCGCCAAAAGGAACAGATAGACGCCACCTAAGACTAAGGCACAAAGCAGATACTGCCATATATAAGGAACAAAGCTGCCAAAACCAGCATTTGCCTGATAAAAGCAATCCTTTGTGCCATATCCCGACCTGACTCCTATCATGATCTGGGTATTATCAGGATAAGAATATTCATATCCGTTTAAAATATAGCGCAGGGTAGATTCCTCTATCAAGGTATTGGTATCATACTGCATATTGAAAGGATCATAATAAACATATCTGTCGCACTGCTCTAATAATTCCTTTTTCAGTTCGGATAACTTCTCAGAACCGATCTCCATGTTGCTGAATATCTGCGTCTTATTACCAATCGTCCTGCTTATCACATAAACAACATTAGAATTTCCCAAATCATAATAATCCTTATATTTTATATATTCATTATAATTGGTACTTAAGTCTTCTGCCGCCTTTTTCACATTGCCGCATAGTTCATAATATTCTTCCCATGTAGATACATAATCTTCTATGTTCTTTCCTTCCACCGTATGATATCTGTTATTCATCACATTTGCGTCGGCAGGGTCTCTGTCTGTCATTCCCTCTTCCAAAAAATTACCGGACACATCCTCCACCGTAACAGAGCTGGAAAGATCTGTATTTAGGTAACTTACCGTGCCGCCACTGTAATCATCTAAATTTACTTTCGTCACCGTCCTTTTCCTGCTCAGGAAACGGTCAACATCCTCTCCGCTCATATAAACTCTTTCATAGTCAAATCCAGCCTGCGCCCACTTAATGAGATCCTCCAGATAATATTCTGCCGTTATATATTCTGACATAACGCCGTTATATCTACCTGCAAAGGCGGTCACATCCACCTTTTTTCCTCCATCAAATTCAGAATCTGTTTCAAGCTGTCCCCTTATCGTTCCAAAGCAGATAATATCCGATATGCTGTTTCCCAAAAGTGTATTGAAAACTTCCGAATCCTCAAAAGTCTCGTTTTCTTCTACTCCTGTCAGTTCATATGCCTGCGCTCCCCTTAATGTATCCACCACCACATAGGACCTGTTAAGAACTACCACCAAAAGAAGAACCGCCGTCACAAACAAAATGTGCTGCAAAAGATGAAGAAGTTTTAAACCAGCGCCTCTTTTATGCTTTTTCCCTTTTTCTGTTGCATTTTGCTGATTACTCTGATTTTCCATGTCATACCTCTACTGTTTTTCGATTTTATATCCAACGCCCCATACTACTTTCAAATATCTAGGTTCCTTTGGATTGATCTCGATTTTTTCTCTGATGTGCCTGATGTGGACTGCAACGGTGTTGTCTGCACCGATTGCCTCCTCATTCCAGATATTTTCATAAATCTGATCAATAGAAAATACCTTTCCCTGATTTTTGACCAAAAGAAGAAGAATATTATACTCAATAGGCGTCAGTTTGACATTTTCCCCGTCTACCGTCACCTCCTTAGTGTCGTCATTGATGCAAAGTCCTCCTGCCTGAAACAACGCATTGTTCTCTACATTCAGATTTCCTAATTGAGTATACCTGCGCAGATTAGATTTGACCCTTGCCACAAGTTCTAAGGGATTAAACGGTTTGGTCACATAGTCATCTGCTCCTATGTTAAGCCCCAAGATCTTATCAGCATCCTCTGACTTTGCCGAAAGAAATATAATCGGTATACTACTGTACTCCCTGATTTTTAGAGTTGCGCGGATCCCGTCCAGTTTGGGCATCATGATATCTATTATGAGAAGTTGGATATTTAATTCTTTCAGCATACTGACTGCCTGTTCCCCGTCGTAGGCTTTATGAACCTGATATCCCTCCTGATTCAAATAGATTTCGATCGCATCCACGATTTCTTTGTCATCATCGCATACTAAAATATTGGTCATCTTTCCTCTCATTCCGCCGCGTAAGCGGCATTTTAACCAGTAAGAACTTTAGGACGCGCAGCGCCACAAATTCTGAGATTGAAAATTCTGATTTTCAGTCTTTCTTCCTCTTCATAGGTTAATCTTATAATCTGACATAATCAGTAAAACACAAAATTTTTAAGTGTTACTTAGGAAAAAAGTTAAGATATTCTTAATTGTATAAACGCACCCAGATTTCCCCGCTTCCCCTTGCTGGCGCGGTGTGAAAAAAGGTATTTGCTGTTACAGCAGGTACATAGATCCGTCACTGCAAGATGGCTTTCTAATATTCCTGCTCCCAACAGAACACGCTTATTTGCCTCCCATAGGTCAAGCTGATACTTTCCATCTTCCCTTCCCTCCGACAAAAGCGTCTTCCATTCTTGCAAAAAACATTGTCTGAACATCTCCGCCACATCTTCTCCCACCTCATAGCAGTCTTTACAAATAGAAGGACCGATTGCTGCAATCACATCCTCAGGCGCTGTCCCAAATGCGTCCTGCATGGTTTTTAACATTTTCTCTCCCATACGGTTGACCGTTCCCTTCCAGCCGGAATGACCAAGACCAATCGCCTTATGTTTCTGATCTATGAAATATAAAGGAACGCAGTCTGCATAAGAAGTACACAGCACGATTCCCGGCACATCGGTCACCAAACCATCCACATCATCATAATCCGCCGGATAAACCACTCCCTTGCCACAGTCGTCTTCCGTAACGAGACGTACATTTGTGGTATGCGTTTGTTTAGAACATACGATTTTCTCTGGCACAGTATCAAAAATTTCTGCTATTCTCCTGAAATTCTCATCCACCGCCTCTTTATCATCCCCCCGTGTATAACTTAAATTCATGGAGGCATAGATTCCTTTGCTTACGCCTCCTAATCTGGTAGAAAATAAATGTCTGACCATTCCCGCATCTTCCAAGAGGGGAAAGGTCAGATATTCAATCTGCTTATGTTGATGAACGCGCATGTGTCCATCTGTATTTTTCCTTAACAATTCCATATAAATAATGCCTCCTGTCTTTTTAACTGCACATCACCACGATGTACCCACCCTGCCTTTCCTGCAATAGGAAAAAGCATTCCGATACCATGCAAGCTGTTCTCCACAAACGGCAATTACATCATAGCGAATCTGTCTGCCTTCCCTATGTGGATGCATCAACCTGTAATAATCCGAAACCTGACAGATTTTCAGTTGCTTTGCCGGTCCAACCGCCTCCTCCGGCATTCCGGCAGATGCATTTTTCCTATACTTGACTTCCACGAAGACCAGACAGTTTTCATGCAGTCCTACAAGATCCACTTCTCCCTGCCTGCATCTGAAATTCCGTTCAAGGATGATAAATCCGTTTTTCTCAAGGTATGCTGCCGCTTCGTCCTCATATCTGCGTCCCGTTTCTCTTTTATTCAATCCCTGCTCCTTGCAAATTTACTTTGCTTTGTCCATCTTTGCCTTAATCTTATCCATAGCATCCACAAACACTAAAATCTCCGCAACCACTTCGTAAAGCTCCGGTGGAATCATCTCTCCAATTTCCAGCCGGGAGAGAGTATCCGCCAGTTTGTCGTCTCGATGCACCGGTACCGCAGCTTCCTGCGCTTTTTCTATGATGCGCTCCGCCAACACTCCTTTTCCACTTGCAATGACTCTTGGGGCATTATCTTCGGGATCGTAAGAAAGCGCAATGGCCTGTTTTACTTTTTGCTTTTCTTCCTTCATATCATCACACCTGCCTTTAGATACGCTGCCTAAGTTCTTCCTTTATGCCCTTGCATCAAAGGAATATCCCGCCAGCACGGAAATATTTTTGTTCTGTTTCAACATTTCTCCCATCATATTCGTACCTTCATCCCGATTTATAAATTCTGCATTTACCGAATACCCCCTATCTTCCAGTCTTTTGTTTAAAAGATCGATATTCTGTGCAATCAAATCAAGGGCGGTATCATCCTTTAAATAAAATTTGGTGGATACCTTCCGGTCGTTTAACGCCACATACACGTCCAGACTTCCCAGATACTCCATATCAAGATGAAGAAGTGCGCTTACGCTTCCGTCCTTCCTTGCCAGACTTTTCTTATTGGTATAGACGAACAGCTCTCCATTTGCGTCCTTTCCCTGCATTTTTAACGGAATCTGTACATACGTAAAGGTCTGATTCAACTGATTCATAAAATCAATGTTACTAGTGACGTTGGCAACCGCCTTTGCAAGCGGCGTATCTGCTTTGGCATTCTGTGCCAACGCCTGATTCAAACGATTCATCTGGCTGTTGAGCCGCTCATACAGTTTATCCACACTGTGCTCTTCGGCTACCTCCTCCGGGAGCATCAGCCACTGCCTGTTCATTTCATTTTTAAGGACATGCTTAAATTCCCTGCTCTCTAAAAGCTCAAAGAATTTTTCTTTATCCGGCACAGCATCCTCCGAAAGCAATTTTTCGATTTCCTGCAAAAGCGCCTGCCCACTCATGCGGTTCTGCGCCACCGCACCCACGATTTTATCCGGCACATCCGCATTTTTTAATGCCCTCACAAGCCCTTCTAGCTCCTTTTCGGGAAGAAGCGGCGGCTGTGTCTGCACCTGAGATGCCGCATTCTTTCCGGATGTTGATGAAGCCGTATGTTCCCCCTGATCGGCAGGATTTTGAAGCAACTGTTCTTCTCCCTGCGCGGAGCCCACTTCCCCCTTCGCGCCAGCTCCTTCTGTCAGAATACTAAGTACATTTTTATAAAAACCAAGTCCTTCGGTAATCTCACCGCTGCCTGTCATTTCCTGAAAACTCTGGGTAAATGCATCTGCAATATCAGAAAGGCTTGTGCTAAGCTGATGCTGATAGTTCTTATACGCCTCAAATTGAAAAATCGTTTCCTTGGTGATGGGCAGATTCATCCTCTGCATCTGCACCAGCGTTTCCATGCTGACCTGGGGATTTGCATTGATGATTCGGTTCATCTGATACAGGGACTGCTTATCGATGGGAAGCCCTTCCTGCATCATGGCTTTCACCATTCCGGCTGTTATATTTGTCTCGGGAATGCCCGCTGCCTGCAACGCCTTGGATACATTCGGATCCTGACTCAAATTCTCAAATAAAGGGCTCAAGACGATCTTACTGTTGCTGTTATTTTTGATCTGAAAGGTCAAAAGCTGCCCCGGCTGGGCTGACATGCTTCCCTCCAGCTTCGCCTGTAGTAATTGATTTTCTCCAAGTGAAATCAGAATATCGCTCCCATCCCGCATCAGCACTTCTCCGGTAATCGATTGTCCTGGAAGTCTTCCCATAACGGCATCCATACCGTTTTTCAGCCCTTGTTCCAGTGACGACGCGTTATCTGAACTCATATTTTCCACAAAATTCTGATTAATCTGATTTACATAAGATGAAAGTCTCATTGATTCTCCTTTTCCAATTTACAAGGAATTTTATACACTATAGAAAATTTTTAATAAAACTTCTGCGATGTATGGGGGTAGGTCCATATTTTTTCAATGCTTCGATATGGTTCTTTGCGCCATATCCTTTGTTCGCGGCAAAACCATACTCTGGAAAAACACTGTCATATTGTACCATCAGCCGATCTCTGGTCACTTTGGCAATGATGCTTGCCGCAGCAATCGAAATGCTCTTTGCATCCCCCTTTATAATTGCTATTTGTTTTACCGAAATGCCCGGAATCGTCACCGCATCGTTTAAAAGAAGATCCGGCTCCGGATGCAGCTTTGAAACTGCTTCCCGCATTGCCTCATAGGTCGCCTGCAAAATATTGATCTCATCAATCCGCTCCGGCGATACAAAACCTAGTCCTGTGGCTTGCGCTTTCTCCATGATTTCATCATATAACTCTTCTCTCTTTTTTTCGGTCAGTTGCTTAGAATCATTAAGATATAAAATATCACAATCCTTCGGTAAGATCACTGCGCCGGCAACCACCGGTCCCGCCAGCGGACCTCTCCCCACCTCGTCTATGCCGCAAATATAGGCATAGGAGCAATATTCTTTTTCAAACTCCTTCATTTTTTCTGTTCGTTCCAGTTCCTTCTTGTAATCCGATATTCTTTTTTGTGCCTTTTTAAGAAGCGTCTGCACCCCTGCCCGTGCATCCTTACTGTATCTGTCTATAAAGGCAGGCAGCTCATTAATACTGGCTGCCTGTAAAATACCCTTAATCTCATTTATCTTTTGTTCCATATCTACTGCCTTTTCCCTGTCTATTATCTACTGATGTTTAATCATACCCATTTTGTCAAAGGGCCATATCCGCATCCATGCTTTTCCAATCAAATCGTCCCTGTGAATATTTCCTACCACCGGGTCGCGGCTGTCGGAACTGTTGTTCCTGTTATCTCCCATAACGAAATACTCATCATCTCCCAGCGTAATCGGTTCATATGCCCTTCCCGGATCCGTAATTACTTCTTTTCCATAAGGCTCTTCTAAAATTTCATCATTGATATAAATATTGCCGTCATCATCAATATAAATAGTCTCCCCCGGAAGGCCGATGATTCGTTTGATATAGTAAGGTCTGCCCGCATACTGGAACGGAAATACAATGATGTCATATCTCTGGGGATCCTCAAACCGGTATGATATCTTATCTATAATCAGGTTATCCCCATCGCTCAACATTGGCTCCATGGAACTGCCGGACACCTTTGTGCGCTGCCCTACATAAGTAACTACAAGAAATGTTGCAATCAACACGCCAAGCAGATATAAACTCGTACCTAATATATCTTTAATTTTCCTTTTCACTGCCACTCCTCCGGATGCTCTAACGTAATTCTGCCGATTTTGCCGCTTCTGAAGTCGTCCAAAATCATTGCAGATGCCCTTTCTATATCGGGCGTCTCTCCTTTTTGAAAACAGCGCCTGCTGATACAAATCTCTTCAAGGGCCTTATATGCATCCTCATTTGTACTTATTTGATAGCGTTCCTGCAAAAGCGCAGGATAATTTTGATTTAGATAGCGGATCACTGCTACAGCAAGTTCATCCGCATGCAGAATCTCATCATTGATAGAACCAATGATGGCAAGTCTTTCACCCACTTTCTGGTTTTCAAACCGCGGCCATAAAATGCCCGGCGTATCTAAAAGTTCCAGATTTTTATTGAGCCGGATCCACTGCTTTCCCCTGGTAACACCCGGTTTGTTTCCGGTCTTGGCACAAGCTCTTTTTGCAAAAGAATTGATAAAAGTCGATTTCCCTACGTTGGGAATACCTGCTACCATGGCACGGACCGGTCTGTTTATGATTCCCCGTCTCCTGTCACGTTCGATCTTTTCCCTGCATGCTTCCTGCACCAAAGGCTGAATGTTCTTTATCCCATCCCCTGTCCTTGCATTGATTTCCTGCACGAAAAAACCTTTTTCTTTAAAATATTCCGTCCAAATTCGATTATATCCCGGGTCTGATAAATCTGCCTTATTCAGCAGTATAAGACGCGATTTATTCCTGCCAAGCTCATCTATATCAGGATTACGGCTGCTCATGGGAGCTCTTGCATCCACCAGTTCAATCATCAGATCTATCAGCTTGATATCTTCCTGCATCATCCGCCTGGCTTTTGTCATATGCCCCGGATACCATTGATAATTCATGCGTACACTCCTTACCTTATTTTACAAATCCCATATTGTCATCACCGCTGCCCATCTTAAACCACACTTTTCCGGCAATCGTTTTTTTGCTCACTGGTCCAATATTTCCTGACCGGCTGTCTTCACTAAAATTGCGGTTGTCTCCCAACACAAAATACTCATCGCTCCCTAATACGAGCTCCGTATCGGCGATGCCTGCGTCAGCTATTTTATCGTAAGATTCATCCTCCACTAAGAGTGCTCCGTTAATATATACATAGCCTTCTATAATCTGGATCCTCTCCCCCGGCAATCCTACAACCCGCTTCACATAATAATGAGTGTTAGGATTACCATTAGGTAAAAAGGCAACCACATCCCCCCTGTGGGGCGGGAAAATCTTAAAGACAAATCTATTAATCAAAACTTCCTGTCCATTATACAAAGCAGGTTCCATAGAAACACCGATCATGTTGATTTTCATTCCTACTGAAAACACGATCACAAACGCCAGCAAAATAGCCGCAAAGCAATAAAAGATAGTTCCAAAGATCTCTCTTATCATTTCCTTGCTGATCCGCTTTTTCTTTTCGTAAAAACTTAATCCTTTGTGTCTTGCCATATAAATGTCCCTTGTTTCATCCTAAATAAGCATTTTCCGAAATAAGCCGCACTGGATTTATTTTATCATATTTTGCTGCATAAGAAAAGGACAATTGCATAACCAATTGTCCTTTGGTTCTTATAATTATTTAACAGCTTCTTTTACTTTTGCCTTCTTACCTACACGGTCTCTTAAGTAGTTCAGTTTTGCTCTTCTTACTTTACCTCTGCGAACCACCTCAATCTTTTCTACATTGGGTGAATATACAGGCCAAGTCTTTTCAACGCCCACGCCGTTAGAAGTCTTTCTCACCGTAAAAGTCTCTCTTGCGCCGGTTCCCTGTCTCTTTAATACAGTGCCTTCAAAAACCTGGACTCTTTCACGGTTTCCCTCCTTAATCTTACCATATACCTTAATGGTATCTCCTACATTAAACTCTGTAACTTCTTTAAGCTGTTCTGCTTCAATACTTCTGATAATTTCGTTCATTTCTAACCTCCATTTGTTTAGTGACTCATCAGATGTTCTTAATACGTAGGTAACAGAGGACCATCACAATTCGCAACATTAGTAATTTACCACAATATCGTCCAAAATGCAAGAACTATTTTGTTTTTTTACGCTTTCTGGCTTCCCGTTTTGCTTTCTTA
>JAIDFQ010000044.1 GCA_029054245.1 Lachnospiraceae bacterium
TTATAGTGAATTACTCCAACTCGCAAAGGGTTGGGGTAATTTTATATTGGACCGCGGTATTATTTGGCGGTTACTTTTTATGTGGTTTTTACAGTTCCGGAAGATCTCAATCCTGTTATCTACAGCAATCAGAAACTTTTATATACTGCTCTTTTTCCTTAAAAAACTGGTTAACACTGGTTATATCCAGATATCCTCCAGTCCAGGAGCTTGGGAAAAGGATACCTTTAGGACGACCGCATTTGTACCAATACTCTGTGAGAAGGTCAAGATTCTTCTGAGACAGGATGGTATATCTATCAATCCTGCTTTTGGTATCACGAACATGAATCGTCATGTTGGTACGGGAAATGTCATCATAATGGAGATGAACGACCTCTGATACGCGTAATCCGGAAGAATACATAGTTGCTTATAGAAGAACTTGATGGCTGACCGATAATGATTGTGAGTTTCAGGAGACCTGCTTTCTAAACGTTTGATAGTAAGGAAACTTTCAGCATCTTCAAGCGTAAGATCAGAGACGGGCTTTCCAATACAACGAAGAAAGTAACTGACATCAGCGCAATACAGTTGAATGGTTCTTTCCCGTAGGTTACGTTTTTCCGCTTCACTGCGGATAGAATCAAAAATATCTTCGTACATAATAAAACCTCCTAAATGAGTAGTGTAAATAAATACATCTGCCTATCTGGAGGTGCATTAGCGTCATAATTCCGGTTGCGAAAGACGCCGGGAAATGTTATTCTTCTCATAGGCAGTGGAGCTTTCTTGGATCAGTTGTTTTGTGTGGTAACTTAACAATACCGAATTACAAAAAGTATTTCCACTGCTTTTTTATAGAAAACGTAAAACTGCGACACAGCCTTGGCAGGCTATCGCGCAGCGATTTTGTTTAATTCCTGTTTGTCGAAACAACCATTGACACAATCACAACTGAATAAGTAACACAGCGTCAGAGCGTATAGGAAGTCAGAAAAACTTTATATATGATTTAGTATTCAAAGGGTGTTGTCTAATGTATAATGAAAGCGGCGAAAGAAGGTGATTTTTTGGTACAACAGAGCAGACACATCAACAAGATTTAGAGCGTTTGAAATCACTCTGATACATGGACGATGATTTTATGACTGTCTGCCTTGCAGATAATTTTGAGGGCGTGGAACTGATACTTCGGATGAAGGATATAACGGTTAAATCGGTTCGCACACAGGAGCCAATGAAGAACTTACAAGGGCGTTCCGCTATTTTAGATGTCCATGCGGTTGACAGCACAAAAAAAGAATTTGATGTAGAAATTCAAAGGAAGGACGCAGGAGCAGGCGCAAAGAGGGCAAGGCAATCAGCCGATATATCCAGTAGAGAGATATGTCACTATCGGGAAAAAGAAAGTATTGTTTGGTAGACGGTTCGCATATCATATATGTTAATGGGAAATATAGGGGCAATGATGAAATTGGTAAGCTAATGCACGATTTTTCATGTACCAATCCCGATGATATGAATTATGAGGCACTTGCTAAAAAAGCACGATATTTTAAGCAAGACGAGAAAGGAGTTGCTACCATGTGTAAAATTATGGAAGATATAGCTGATTATACAGAATTATCTCTTGACACAATAAAAGAACTGGCAAGCCAATCATTGCAGTTAGCATAATCAAATCAACTATTTAATATCAAAACAACAGCGTAAAGGCGCATGGAACAGTAAATTGTAAACCATGCGTCTTTTTTTGCACTCAAAAGGAGGAACGTGAGCAACAACATTCAGAACACTACCACAGGGCAGATGGCGCCCTGTTTACAACAGACGATTGATAAAACAAGGTATTTAGTCGAAGTACATTTTTCTGATACCAGTACCCAAAGCGTAGAGGACAAGCTAAAGCGTGTTATTCTCCACGATTTAGAGCATGGAAAACAGGACAGACCAAGAAAAAGTGATGAAAAATGATGAAATATGTCCTTGACAAGTAGCAACAGGCTATATAGATAAGTGCCTCAAATGAAGTTTATAGGATATATGCAAAAGTAGGAATTTAATGGAAAATTATGAAATAATTTGGAAGAAAAGTGTGAAAAAGCAGATAAAAATAGAGGGTAGCAAGAAAAATGAAAAAATAAATAAAAAAATGAAAAAATGTGTTGACAAATAGAGAAGCGTTAGATATAATAAACTTACAAAAACAAATTCACATAGATAATCTTAAAGAAAGGAAGGTACGGACCACCAAAAACGTAAGATGCGTTATTTGATTTTAATCAAATAACAGAAATGTGAAAGAGTTAAGCTTTTAAAGTACAAAAGAACAGAGTACTAAAGAAAGCGGATTTCGAATTCGTACTAAGTACAGAAGAAAAAGTAACGAAGGACAAACGAAAACAAGAAAGAAGTTACAGTACACGCGTACAAAAGAAAAAAAGGAAAAGTACGAAAGAGAAAAAGTAAAACTAAATAAGGAACATTATCCAAAAAAAGAAAAGAGAGGTAAGGACCATTGGATAGCGTAGTTTAGAAGTGGGTATTAATCGGAAAGATTGATACCCACTTCGCTGTGGTCGGGCAAGACTTTTGCGTGTTGAGGCACCCTTCCTGCCTGTTGATGTCCTGCCAGTGTTATTCCCTGATTAAATGGCATCAAGGTTGAGCTGTTATAAAAACAGTATAATTTTTGGTGGAAATTAAGGGACAAATAAGTTATGATAAAGGATGTACGGAGGAAGATGAGAAATGGCAAAAAACGAAGCATATGATGAAGAAACAGACAAAAGAGTGCTGCGGCGTAAGCGCAGGGTAAAAAATCAAATTATAGCTTATGTGGTTCTTGCAATTATTTTGATAGGAGCTATTATAGGGGGAGTGATTCTGGCAAATAAGATTATATCTGTAGTTAAGGATAGAAAGCAAGCAGAAGAATTACAAAAACAGTTGGAGGAATTAGCTGAAACAGAAGGAGAGGCACCGGTGGTTGAAGCACCGGTTGAATCAGCGGAGCCAGTTGAAGAAAGTGACTATCTGGGAGAAGCGGTGGAGTCAATTATTGCAGGCATGACACCTGAGGACAAGGTAGCAGGGCTTTTTATAATTACGCCAGAAGCGCTAACAGGTACAGATACGGTGATTAGAGCCGGCGAAGTCACAGAACAAAGCTTAAAGGAACATTCTGTGGGAGGGCTTATTTATTTTGCTAAAAATATAAAGGATTCAGCCCAGCTTACAGAAATGCTTCAAAATACCAAGGGGTGGAGTAAATATGCGCTCTTTCTTGGGGTTGATGAAGAGGGCGGATCAGTAAGCCGTGTTGCCGGAAGCGGACTGGCTGATGATGTAGGAAATATGGCGGATATTGGTGCCACGGGAGATGTAGCGGTGGCACAGGAAGCAGGCGCTGCAATTGGCGGTTATCTCTCGGGGTATGGATTTAATCTGAATTTTGCACCGGTGGCGGATGTTGTGACGGAAGGAAATAAGACCATAGGAAACCGTTCCTTCGGTTCTGACCCTAATCTGGTTGCGTCCATGGTAGCGTCAACAGTGGAAGGAATGCAGGCTTCTGGGGTGAGTGCCTGCCTGAAGCATTTTCCGGGGTTGGGTGATACCACAGAGGATACCCATGACGGCATGGCAAGTACGGAGAAAAGTTTGGAGGATTTTAATGCAACAGATTTTCCTGTTTATCAGGCAGGTATAAATGCAGGTGTGGATATGGTGATGGTAAGCCATCTTTCTGCTCCTAATGTGGTGGGAGACAACACACCAGCATCTTTGTCTGAAAAGATGATTACGGAGATATTAAGAGGACAACTAGGGTATCAGGGAATTGTGATTACGGATTCTATGAGTATGACAGCCATTACCGATTATTATACGGCAGACGAGGCGGCAGTTAAGGCACTGCAGGCAGGAGCGGATATGATTCTGATGCCGGAAGATTATGAAACGGCATATAATGGTGTGCTTGAAGCTTTAAATAATGGAACACTTTCAGAAGAGAGAATCAACGAATCCTTGCGGAGAATTTTTCGGGTAAAAAAGAAGAATGAAGTAGGATAAATAGTTTGAATACTGGAGGCGCTACCTCATCAAGCCTGGAGGAGACGGAAAGCTTGATGGGGCTCGTCTTACAGTGGATTGTTTTATCAGGAGGATGCCGGAAAAACCAAAAATAAAAATTTTATCAAAATTTTTAAAATTTGAGTTGACAAAATGAAAAACATACTGTATATTAATACTTGTCCGTCGGGTACGGATGAACGATGAGCATCATGAGAGATGTTCTTATATAAGAAATGCGCGAGTGGCTCAGTTGGTGGAGCGCGACCTTGCCAAGGTCGAGGCCGCGGGTTCGAGTCCCGTCTCGCGCTCTTTGAAAAAGGGCGGAAACGTTGATAAATACAGCGTTTCCGTTTTTCTTTGTGTCTACAAATTTGAAGACAGTTGAAGACAGTCTATAAAGCCTTTGTTATGAGGTTATATGTCTCTGATTCTGTGAGGGGATTGTATACATATCCAAGTGTGGGTGACAGACTGCTATGACCGAGTGTTTCCAGAATACAATCTAAAGGTACACCATTTGCGCTCAGATTGCTTGCATAGTACTGTATTTTCTTGAAACAGCGAGCTCCCTATGCTATAATTTTCAGTTGAATAGCAACAAAATAGCGGATTTGTATGAGAGGAGAAGATTATGAGTTACAAAAAATGGATATGTGGAGTTTGGATTCTTATCATGGGCTGTATGCTTTCAGGATGCTGTAATCATACATATTATGAGGCGACCTGTACGAGCCCTATGGTTTGCAGCAAATGTGGGAAGACCAGCGGAGAGATAAAGGAGCACGACTTTGCAGAAGCTAATTATCAACAGCCAGAAACCTGTACGGGATGCGGTTTGACGCAGGGTGAAGTTTTACAGCCTGACTTTGAAAAATATGGAATCGTCTGCGATGCCAAGGAGGATGTGGAATATCCTTTTGTGAACAAATGTGTGGACAATGGAGAAACGACTGTTGGAAAAATCATGTTTTCAGACTATGATGTATTTTTATCAGATGATGGATATGAAGAGCGGGACGGATATGAGTGGAGAACGGTTACCTGTACGCTCACATTTGATGATGAGAATGCAAATGAATATGGGGTCGCAAATTATGCTTATTCCATCAGCGACTATTATGATGTAAAAAGTGCAAATGAATCATGGAGCAATGATATTTTTACGGTAAATTTCAATGGTAAGGATTATACACAGGCGATGTATACATGTGAGGTATTACAGGACGAATGGGTGGAAGACGCGCTCATAATAAAGCTCAAGTTCTGTATCAATGTTCCGGCAGGTTATGACGGTGTTGTGGTCTGGCTGTGTGATAGCGAAACGAGAGAATTTTATGAAGAATACATGAATGTGGAAGAAGAGTTGGAGGTATTGCAGAGCGAGGGAACCATGCTTTTCAGAATGAAGTAAGAGCTGCGTTAAAATGATGCAACTTTGATGCAAAAATGATGCGGATTTGATGCATTGAACGTGTAATCTATAGATGTAGGATGAAGATTATACGAAGGAGAGGAGCATCATATTATGTGTAGTAAAGAGAATCGCGGAGAAATGAAAAAGGCAGGAAAGAGATTGATTATACCCATTTCCTGCCTTATTTTATTGTCGGGAATCGTGATGTTTTTTACATATATGGTGGGAAAAGGGCTCGAAGGGAGAGAAAGTAGAGCGGACGCAGGGACAGAAGGATATGCCCTGGAAGAAGCAGATAAAGCTGGAGAGTCAGCCACAGGGGGAAACAGAATATATTTGAGAGCGATAGAGAGTATAGAGGAAGTTCTCATGATGGGGAAAAACAGGCTGCCGGATGATGAATCTGACTGGGATGATGAATATGTCAGGCAGGCTGTCTATAATGGAGTCCAGAGCAACTATGATACGGCACCTTCGCGGGAAGAGATTATGGAACTTACCGTTTTGCAGATTTCCGGGGCGGAGCATATAAAGACGCTTCATGATCTGCAAAAGCTCCCCCATCTTGCCAGCTTGACACTGACTGGATCAGAGGGAGGAGAGATTCATTATGATCTTGAACCGGATATGGCGCCTTCGCTTGATGAATTGATTTTTGAAAATCTTTCCCTTGGTGAAGCGGATTTTTTAGCAGAACTGCCGGACATAAAAGTACTTGGAATGATTTGCTGCGGTCTTACCGATATTTCTTTTCTGGACAAATATCCCAGCCTTACAGAAGTGTCATTTTATAGGAATGAAATCCAGGATATTTCACCGCTTACGAATTGTAAGGATTTGGAAGTGATTTCGCTGGCATATAATGATGTGTCGGATATTGGTGCGTTGTCCCAGTTGCCGAATCTTAAGGAGGCAGGGCTCCAAGGAAACAGGATTGCAGATCTTGAAGGGCTGCAAAATCTGGGCAGGCTGGAAGCGGTTAATCTGAATTCCAATCAGATCACGGATTTGTCGCCCCTTGAAGGATTAAAGGGGTTGACGGCGCTTGGAGCAGCGGATAACCGGATTGAAGATATTACGCCTCTTAAGGGGATGACAAAAATGTATAATCTTTCCCTTGATGTGAATGCAATCAGCGATATTTCTGCGCTTAGCGATATGAGAAAGATGCAGTATCTTGGACTTAGCCAGAATCTGATAGAAGATTATACGCCAATTATGGAAATGGAAAGGCTGTATTCTCTTTCTGTGAGAGGAAACCCGGGACAGGATATTGGAAAGCTAGTGCTTACCCCTTGGCTCATGATGGGCGGCGCATATGAAAGTGGGGAAGAAGAGCTTGAGCGGATGCAGGAATATCTGAATCTGTATTATCCGGGAAAAGAGATTTTGGCGGAAGATTTTGCAATAGGAGATTTAAATGGCGACGGCGTGGAAGATTTGGCGGTTACTGGGCTTTTGGATAAAGAGGAAGTGTCGGATTTTGGAGATAAGGAACGGTATGTGTATTTGTTTATCAGTAAAGAAGATGGAAGCTTTATACCCCTTACGCCTGTGGCGACATTAAGCCCCGATTCGGGAGGCGTTTATGGGGACCCCTATGCAGGCGTTATTATTACAGATAATATGTTGGCGGTGCAGGTTTATGGAGGCAGTAATTGGCGATGGGGCAGTACCAGTGTCTATCAGTATGAAAAAGGAGAGATGAAGGCAAAGTGGGAGACGGATATAGCGCATTTTGTCTTTACTTCAGGGATGGACTATACCATTTATGATAGGGAAAAGGGGCAGTGGAAGCATTATGTTGCTGTAGGGGATACAGAAAGGTACAAGGAACTTCTTCTTATAGAGGAGGATAATGGAGAGGCTGATGCTCGGAAGGAAGAACTTGATTTGCTGCTGGGGCAGTTTAAAGATGAATTTCAAAAACCGCTTCCAGAGATACGTGTAGGGGATATGGCGCCGGAACTTGCTGGTTGGTTTGACTATCATATATATGATTATGATGCCGCCAGAGAGCCTTGCTGGGTGCTTGAAAAGGCAGCAGAGGAATTTCTCACAAATGCGCAGTCCCTTCCGACAGTCTGTTACACATCCGAGGAAATCCGCGCATCTTATGAAAAACTGATAGGGGTAAAACCTCCTGAACAGTTTTATATAGGATTTATGGAAGGTGCGCCTGTATTTTTGTACTATAGCGGCTGTGCGCAGCAAGAGGACAGCTTCATTCACGGGCTTAGGCTCTGCAGACCGGATGAGGAGGGAGAATATTGGGTAAAAGATGGTCAAATTTATTATGATGAAAAGACTGATACCTTCAGCGTCTTAAAGTGAGGGCGACAATCTTTAAGCAAAAATAGAATTGGAAAAAATGATGCAACTTTGATGCAAAAATGATGCTAATTTGATGCACCGGGCGTGTAATCTATAGGTATAAGGCAAAGGAATTACAAATGGATGATACGAAGGAGAGGAGCATCATAGTATGTGCAGGGAAAGAAATTGCAGAGAAATGAAAAAGACAGGAAAGAGTTTATTTACATTTACTTCCTGTCTTATTTTATTGTCAGTAATTGGGATGCTTTATACATATATGGCTGGAAGGAAGCCGGAAGAAGGAGAAGACATGGCAGAACCGGGGCAGATGGCAGACATAGAGGAGGACGATGATATATTCAGGCTAGTGGGGGGATATGATAATCCCATCGATGAGTTTTACCTTCCTGTGATTTTTGCAAGCAGTGGGGAAGACAAAGTGGCTGTGCTTAAAAGCTATGAAAATGCATGGAAAGGACAGCTAGAGGAATATTTGGAGGATTACAGATCAAGGTGCAGGTATGCAAAAGATAAAGAGATGTCAGAGGAATATTTTGCTGCGGTTCAAATGGCGGCAGATGCCCAGAAGGAACTGATGGATTACATGGGAGTGGAGGCAGACGGACAATTCTGGTACAGCGCACAGATTTATCGCTGTGCTTTTATCAAAGATGTACATGGAGAGTTTATCAACGAAGAGGCAAATTTGGGAGTGATGAACGTAGGGCTAAAGGAAATGCAGGTACCGGCAGGGGTCAACTACGAGGTGTGCGGCGGGTTTGTTAACGATATCGACAGACAATATGCAGTATCTATGTATGAGGGGGCTGAGGCTGATATTAGGTGCAGACAGGAGGCATTTGACTTAGACTGGTGTAATGAACTTGGAACACTTACCATGGAGTTTTATGAGAATCTGGATGAAGAAGGAAGGTACCTTGCAGGCATCTGGCAGCAGAGCCGTGAGACTTGGAAGGCGGCTGCAGATGTACGGTTCTGGAGAACCCCGGAGGAATTGAACGTGCAACCGGAAGACGCAGTTCTTTGTGGGGAGGGGATAAATTCTGCCTTGATGGAAAAGGATGGATGGATCAATAGGCTGTACTGCCAGCAGCTTAACAGCATGATGGAAAAGGATAGCGAAAAAGAAGGATATACACCAATTGAAAATGTGGAAACGCTTGACATAATCTGTGTGGATGGAAAACCATGGCAGGATATTGTGAGGATGACGATCGCCGTCTGGTCGGAGCGGGGCAACAGATATGAAATTGCGGGAGAAGAATTTGAAGGATTACAGTCTTATCTGGAGCATTATTATCCGGGAAAAGAGATTGTGGCAGAAGATTTTGCGAAAGGAGAGCTAAATGGTGACGGTATAGAAGATATGGCGATTACTGGGCTTTCTACTGTAGAAGAAGGAGAAAAGTGGGATTTTAGAAAACGGTATGTGTATCTTTTCATCGGCAAGGAGGATGGAAGCTTTATTCCGCTTACACCAATAGAATCATTAGAACAGGGCATGGGAGAGCCCTATGGCGATCGTTATGAGAAAATCATGATTATGGATAATATGCTGACTGTTCTGGTGTCTGGAGGAGGTAATTGGCGTTGGGGGAACGACTGGCGAACAGGAAACTTCAATGTTTATCAGTATGAAGAAGGAAGGATGAAAGAAAAGTGGGAAGTAGATTTGAGGCAGTATGCCGCTACCACGGGAATGATTTTGACGATAGATGACAAGGAAAGTAATCAATGGAAACAATATGCTGCTGTAGGGGAGGAAGAGGAATACAAGGAACTCCTTCTTATATCAGAGGATACAGAAACGGCAGATTTACAGCAGGAAGAACTTGATAGGCTAGTGGCGCAGTTTGAAGAAAAGATTCAAAAACCGATTCCAAAAGTATTGACAGGTCGTATGACACCGGAGAAGGATTCGTTGTACGATTATCATATATGCGATTATGGTACCGAGAAGGAGCCGGTCTGGGTGCTTGAAAAGGCAGCGGAGGAATTTCTTACAAAAGCCCAGGTGCTTCCGGCAGCCTGTTACACTTCGGAAGAAATCAAGGAATCTTATGAAAAACTAATAGGAGTGGAATTGCCGGAGCAGTTTTATATAGGAATTATGAAAGAAGATCCTGTTTTACTGTACTATAATAGATGCCTGCAGAAAAAGGATGGTTTTGTCCACGAACTGGTGCTCGGCATTGCAGATGAAAAGGAAGAATTGTGGAGAATGGATTGCCGGATTTATTATGATGAAAATGAGGAGACCTTTAGATTTGGTGACTAAAATGTTAAAAAAAGCCAAAACTATCTTACAAGAATGCTATTAGAAAGTGAGATAGAAAATGGAATCTATATGGAGCAGAAGTGTGCAGATACCGGAAAGACCGGTGTGCCCCTTTGACCTAAGCGCGGATGTGGTGGTCATTGGTGCTGGGATGGCGGGAATATTGACTGCTTATCTTCTAAAAGAAAGGGGCAGGCAGGTACTTGTCGTTGAGGCAGACCGAATTGGCAGCGGGCAGACGAAAAACACCACAGCCAAGATTACGGGGCAGCATGGAATGCGGTATAAAAAGCTGATTGAGACATATGGTCAGGAAAAAGCCCGTAGGTATGCCGCCGCGAACAAGGAGGCAATTGATAGGTATCAGAAATTGATTGAGAAACATCAAATTGCATGCGACTTTGAAAGACTTCCTTCTTACCTATACTCTATGGAGGATGAGGAAAAGGTTAAAAAGGAGGCGGAAGCAGCCGTAAGCCTTGGAATATCTGCACACTTTTGTGAAAAGGTTCCCCTGCCCTTTGCGGTAAAAGGCGCAGTATGTTTTGAAGACCAGGCGCAGTTTCATCCGTTAAAGTTCATAAGGGAACTGGCAAAGGAGCTGGAGATTTATGAGGGCACAAAGGTTTTATCTGTAAAAGGGCACGTGCTTATGACAAATCATGGAAAGATAACCGCGCAGAATATTGTTTTTGCAACCCATTATCCAATTGTGAATATCCCTGGATTTTATTTTCTGCGGCAGCATCAAGAGAGAAGTTATGTGGTGGCGTATACAGGCGTAGAGCCACTGGATGGATTGTACTATAGCGCGGATACGGAAGGGCTTTCCTATAGAAGTTATCAAAATTTTCTTCTGGCAGGCGGCAGCGCACACCGCACTGGCAAGCGTAAGCCGGAAGGATGTTATGAGTCTATCAGGCGGGAAGTAAAAAAAGCTTTTCCTAAGGCACAGGAGAGTGCATGTTGGTCAGCTCAGGACTGTATGACCCACGACGAGCTTCCTTTTATTGGAAGGTATTCCCGCTTTCGTCCCTACTGGTATGTGGCAACAGGATTCAGAAAATGGGGTATGACCTTTTCAATGATTGCGGCATCGGTCATAGCAGATGCGGTTATGGGGGAGGAAAATTCTTTTGCTGCTTTGTTTTCTCCACAGAGGTGGAATTTTACCGCAGGAATAAAAAAGTTTATGGTCGATTTTGGGGAAAGCAGTGTGGGATTGTTATGGATGAGGAATCTGTTCACGACGCAAAAGGAGGCAGAGCTTAAAAACGGACAGGGGGGAGTTGTGCGGAAGGGATTAAAAAGGTACGGCTGTTATAAAGAGAAGGACGGAACGATACACAGGGTATCGCTTCGCTGTCCACATATGGGGTGCGAGCTTAGCTGGAACCCGGAGGAATGTAGTTGGGACTGCCCTTGTCATGGGTCAAGATTTGATTTTAACGGAAATCTGATTGATGATCCGGCAAAATGGAGAATTGGAAAATAAAAGTTTAAAGGAGATAGATGGATGCAACGGGAAATGTATATTGATTTGGAAAATGAAAAGGAAAAAGGACGCTTACGGAAAATCGGGGGTATTTTACTGTGGGGGCTTATGATTGGTGTGTCAATCGTTCTTGCATCGCAGTCTTTGATTGTGGCAGGTTAAATGACAATGCTGGCTATAAAGGAATACAGATACGAAGGAGAATTGATGTGATGAGGAAAAAATGGATTTTGATGATGACGCTGATTGTTGCACTTTTGACAGGATGCGGGGAGATTTTGGAGGAAAAAGGAGACGTGCAGGATGCCGATACAGGTGCCAAGGAGGCAGAACCGGATGCCTGGGAAGAGGCATCTATAGAATATAGCAGAAGCAACAATGTGGTACTGGAGGATGAGGTGGCTGTCTATATATGCGGCACCAGGCAGATACGGAAGTTTGATAAGGACAGTCGGGAAGTGACTGTTTTATGGGAGAGTGGAACGGAAAAAATAGATATGTACGGCTATGCGGATGGACAGGCAGTACTTGTAGGTGACAAGCTGTATTTTATCGAATATGGAAAGGATGCCTATGGGGAAAAGGAAATCCTTTCCATGATTCATACAGACGGAACAGGTTATAAAAAAATGGATGAGCTGGAAAAGCCATTAGATACCATGTATTGTTCCGGGCAGGCGCTTTATGTTTATTTTCTTCGAGACGGCGTACAGGCATATGAAATTGGAGAAGATGGAGAACTATCCTTCTCTGCGACATTGACTGAAAGTGTACCTTATATAATCCCAGAAGGTTATCAAATGGTCAGAGGGCTGACGCCGTTTGAGAGTGTGGAAAATTATGGATACATATTATTGATGAATAAAAATTTTAAATTGGTGATGATAAATCCGCAGACAGGTGAGGAAACATTTTTCGGTGAAAATGACATAGAAGCCATGAATAAGGATTATTTTCTATGTTCCTCTTATAATGAGGCGGGGGGGAAAGAACTGTATCTAAAGGATGCACAGACACTTGAGACGAAGATGCTTACGCATTTTGACAGTGGATACAATGGCTGGACGATGGGCATGGCTGAAGAATATGTTTATGTCATGCGGGAGCAAAACAATAGTGCAGGTACAGAATATATTTTTGAAAAAATTGCGCTTGATAATGGTGAACGAAGTGATTTTTTCACAATAAATGCAGGAGTCGGAGCGGATGAAGAGGATGGAGCAGGCGAAAGGGGGAATGAAGGTCTGGTAGACATGTCAACGGCAGACCATGATGTGAACGGGCGCAAGTTACCCATTTACTGTGTGGATACCCAGGAGAAAAAGATTGCTCTTACCTTTGATGCTGCGTGGGGAAATGAAGACACACAGGAAATTCTTGAAATTTTGCACAAACATGATATTTATGTGACCTTTTTTATGACGGGCGGATGGGTGGAAAGCTACCCGGATGATGTGAAAAGCATACTTGCTGCAGGGCACGACTTAGGCAACCACAGCGAAAACCACAAGAACATGAGTCAGCTTTCTGATGAAGAGAAAAAAGAAGAGATCATGAAGGTACATGAAAAGGTAAAAGAAATTACAGGATATGATATGTTCCTATTCAGACCGCCTTACGGCGACTATGACAATGCTGTCGTGGATGTGCTTAAGGAATGCGGTTATTATGGGATTCAATGGGATGTGGATTCCCTGGATTGGCAGAACAAGGGGATAGATTCCATCATTGAGACGGTGACAGAGCATAAGAATCTTGGAAATGGTAGTATTGTGCTGTGCCATAATGGGGCGGAGTATACAGCTGCCGCATTGGATGCTTTGATTGAGGCTTTAGAGGCGGAAGGATATGAGATCGTGCCGCTTTCGGAATTGATTTACAGGGATCAGTATCATCTTAATTATGAAGGGCGGCAGATAAAGAATTGAGATGTGCAGTAATGAGTCTGGCTTCTCTTAATCAGGAAAAATGATGACGAGCTTTATTTGAAGGAAGCCAGATATATAAGTTGACAAGTGACGAGAGGAATGGTAGATTATTTATAAAATCCCATGAGGGAGTAGCAAGCGCGCAGCGCAGTAAGTCAACATACTGACCTGATTGGTCTGGCTTGCTTTAAATTGCGAGACTCATGTATAGATTTAAGCTATGCATGGAGTCTGTCTATCTGCAAACAACGTTTGCTGCGCTTTGCGAGATATCCGTATGTAAGCAGGAGCCCGGTATAGCCTGAAGCTGTACCGGGATATTTTATTCAATAAATCAGTTTATGCAGCGGGCGAAGGAACATCTTTTGCCCTAGTTCATTAACACAGGAGGGACGAATGATGGAATGGAACCTATTGTTTTTCTTTAACAGCATCTTGCTTGGGGCAGGGCTTTCGATGGATGCCTTTTCTGTGTCGCTGGCAAATGGTCTTAATGAGCCGGAGATGAATAAAAAAAAGATGAGTGCAATTGCAGGTGTGTTTGCCTTTTTTCAGGCACTCATGCCCATAATCGGTTGGGTATGCGTGCATACAGCCGCCCGATATTTTGCAGCTTTTGAGAAAATGATCCCATGGATCGCATTGCTCCTGCTTCTCTTTATTGGCGGGAAAATGTTGATTGAGGGAAGAAAAGACAAGGAGGAGGTCCCCAATACCCAAATAAGTCTGGGAATCCTTCTCATACAGGGAATTGCCACTTCAATCGATGCATTATCCGTCGGCTTTACGATTGCAGCATACACTCCCGTCATGGCGCTTGCCAGTGCACTGATCATTGCATTCGTGACCTTCTGCATTTGCCTCACCGGTCTAATGGCAGGCAAAAAATTTGGAACCAGCCTGTCCAATAAAGCGACCGTACTAGGCGGAAGTATCCTAATCATAATAGGTATAGAAATTTTCATTACAGGGATTTTTTAAAATACTAACATCGTTATACTATTCTTAGAAATCAGTAGAATAGAATCCACGTGATTCCGTCCCGATGCAGGGAATCTGTCCTGTCTGCCGCCCCTGCTCCTGCCAAAGTGTGTACGATAATTTCGGCAACTTTTTCAATTATATGTTTATTGTGCATAAATGCTGTATATGGTATAATTTTACATCATATATAAGAAGGCAAAAATAGTCTTGTAGAGGAAAACAATTCATTTAAAAGGAAGAGAGGATAAGACATTGAAACAGTTTTTCGGAATGAGCCAGAGCGGAAATCTGCAAGAAGCAGTCAAGGGGCTGCATAACCCCCAGTTTATTATGCTGTTATCTAACAATGACCAGTTTGAAGCACATGTAAAGAAGCTGGAAGAGCTTTATCCCCAAATCCCCAGCATTGGGTGTATTGGAATGAGCTACGATACGAAGGTAGTGGAGAAGGGCGTAGGTGTTGTTGCATTTTATGATGGAATCACTGCAACGGCAAATGTGTTGGAAGAAGTATCTGTTATGCCAGTGAAATACATTGATCGGCTGGAGCAGGATGTGCGCACTATAAATGGTTCGCTGGACGATACAATTTGTATTGATTTTTGCTGCGGTAACGATGCGTGCGTGCTGACTACCATACATAGCGTCCTTAAACATAAAAATATTTCCTTGGTCGGGGGAACTGGCGACGGGGGAAAGGTGTCGGCAAATGGAAAAATTTATTCTGATGCAGTAGCGTATGGGCTGGTCAAGAATAATCATGGAAGAGTAAAAGCCTACAAGGAAAATATTTACAAGCAGATGGGCAATTACCGTTTCATCGCTTCTAAAACAGATAAGGCAAATTACATTCTCGGAAAGTTAAACGGTGTTCCGGCAAAACAGGTCTATCAGGATATCCTGCATGTGACGGAAAAGGAGATACTGACACAAACCTTTAAAAATCCTTTTGGAAAAATCAACGGAGATGACACTTGTATCATATCCATTAAAGAAGTGAGCGGCAATTCATTGACTTGTTTCCGGCAGGTAAATGATTCGGATGTGCTTATTATGCTGGAATTGGGAGACTATAAAGAGATTGTGAAAAGTACCATAAAGGAGATCCGCAGGGATTTCCCGAAGAGATCTGCAGTGTTTTCTGTGAATTGTCTGTTTAGATATCGGCTGTTTACAGACAATCATTATATGCAGGAATATTTGAATGAAATGGCAGCGCTTGGAAGTCATGCTGGTCTGGTAGGATATGGAGAGCATTATAATAATCGATTTGTCAACCAGTCTATGACTTGTGTTGTGTTTGAATAGAGGGAGGTAGGGATATGATAATAAAGAAAAAACCCCGGCGCAAATCTAAAAGTTTGTACCCGGTATTATATGTGATAGGAAGTCTTAAGGATTATCATCATGAGCTTGTGCAGAGTGAAGTTTCCTCTTTATGGGAATTGAGTATGGTGAGCAAGTCCTTTGGCAGCGTGCTAAATGAATCCGAAAACTTTAAAGATACACTGCGGAATTTTGGAGAAACTTTTTCAAACATTAATACGGTATCAGGACAGTTTGCGGCTGTAAAGGATAACATTTCCCAATCTGTGGTTCAAGCCCAGGGAGAAATCGAACAGCTCAAATACAGTTCTCTTCTGGTAGAAACACATTTCGGTGAAATGCAGAATACTTTTGAGGAATTTCAGAAGTCTTTAAAAGAAATTAAGGGATGTATGGGAAAGATCGTTTCTATTGCTGATCAGACCAATATCCTTTCGCTTAATGCTTCCATTGAAGCAGCCAGGGCAGGGGAACAGGGAAAAGGATTTGCAGTTGTTGCCGAGGAGGTAAAGAGTCTGTCTGATGAAATCAAAAATCTTGCGGCAGAGGTAGATTCCAGCATTGGCGATGTGGAGCAGGGAACAGATAGGCTTAATGCCAGCATAAGCACGTCCCATGAGGCATTAGAGCAGAGCCTTTCAAAAGTGGAGGAAGCTTATGAAACATTTGACAGCATTACACAGGCAGCAGAGGGAACAACAGCTGTGCAGGCAGAAATTGCCCAGGTAGTTGATGAGTCCAAAGCCTCGCTCCAGATGCTGTATGACTTTTTTGAAAATACAAAGAGACAGTATCAGGAAGTCGTAAAACACATTAATCGTGCCAGCAATTTAGGGACGACGAAGAGTGCTATGTTCGAGGATATTGACAACATGCTTTCACAGATTCCTCCAATCATAGAAGATTATGCAGGTGAGTAAAAAAGATGAAAGAGAAATACTTTCACGTGGACTGTTTGGCAGGAACCTTTGCTGTGTCCGCGGTACTTTCCCATGTCGAAACGACCTTGTGGATGAACATAGTGCCTTTACAAAAACCAGGAAAGATTATATACTTAAAAGATAGAAGTTAAGTGAAAATGACAGCAATGATAATGGAGAATCCAAAATGAATGGAATTGTAAAAGTATTAACGGGCATTTTGGGCGTTTTAGCAGTGTTAGCCTGTCTTGCTACAGTAGGAATTGTGGGTTATTCTCTGATAGATGGGGAAAATAGTAAAGACAGTGTGCAAACCTCAAAAGAAGAAGAGCCGGAACCCACAGAAATAGCGGCGGAAACAGAAACACCAACGGACACGGAAGCGTCAGCGGTGCCCACACAGGTGCCGGAAGAGACCTCTCCGAAGCCAGATCAGACCCCGGCGCCCATGGGAAATGTGCTTCCTGTCTTTGACCATGTTCATGATTATGAAGAATCTTTGGAGAAGCGGGCAAACTGCTACAGTGCAGGGAGAATTAAATACACTTGCGAGTGTGGAGAGACTTATTACGTAGATGTTATGTCAACCGGTCATGTGGCAGGTGATTGGGAAACGGTCAGGAAGCCGACAGAAGATAATGAGGGACTTCGGGTAAGAAAATGTATTTACTGTGATGAGATTATGGCACAGGAAAATCTTCTGTTTGAAAATGTAAATGGCGGTTCTTCGGGAAGCGGTTCCAATGAGGGAGCCCAGGGACCTCATACACATCAATATACGGCATCCACAGAAAGAGAACCAAGCTGTATTCTTGCAGGACTTCGGAAATATACCTGTAGTTGCGGAAATTTTTATACAGAAATGATACCAGCGCCTGGCCATGTGGCAACAGACTGGACGGTGGCTGCAGAACCTACCACCACGATGATGGGAACAGAGGAGAGGACATGTGTAGTATGTGGTGTCCTTTTGGATTCAAGACCGGTAAATATGTTGTCTCCAAGCCCCGGCGCCAGCACGACGCCTGCTCCGGCAGCAAGCGCTGGTCAGAGCTCCTCCTCCTCAGCGCCTACCAGTGCTCCGACACCGTCGGCAGCGCCTTCAGCTACGCCTCATTCACACAACTATCAATCTTATGTTCTGAAAGAGGCAAATTGTACAGAAAAAGGCATCCGTTCCTTTGTATGCAGTTGCGGAAGCAGTAAGGCGGAAAGCATTGAACTTGATATGAATAATCACACTTTCCGTGCAGTGGTCATATCAGCTACATCGACGACACAAGGTTACACGGCTTATACCTGCATCAGATGTAATTACAGTTATTTTGACAACTATACACCGGCTATCGGACATTAGAAGTTTTGGGCTGTCGCTTTTGCGGCAGCCTTCTTTACAGTATAAGTTTTGAATGCTTAAAAATTCCTGCGCATATTCCTTTCTGCGGCGGCATATAAAATCATAAGAGCAGGAGGGATGAACTATGTATGCAGATCAGAACACGGCAGAGGTGATAAGGCAGCTTGAGAGCAGCAGGGAAATGGGACTGACCGGTCTGGAAGCTGAGGCAAGGCTTCGGAAATATGGTCCTAACCAGCTTAAGGAACAGAAGAAAAAGGGGATATTCATGCTGTTTTTGGAACAGCTAAACGATCCCCTTATTTATATTCTGATGGTGGCGATAGCCATATCCTTTTTTTTGAAGGAAGTGGGAGATGCGGCGATTATTGCAGCAGTCATCATTCTAAATTCCGTGGTAGGCGTCATTCAGGAGGACAAGGCTAGAAAGGCAATTGAGGCACTGAAACAGCTGGCAAGCCCTAAGGCATTGGTAAAACGGGAGGGAAAAGAATATGAGATAGCAAGCGCACAGCTGGTGCCGGGAGATATTGTATTTCTGGAGGCAGGAAGGCAGGTGCCGGCGGACCTGCGGCTGCTTGAGGCAGTAAACTTAAAGGTGGAGGAATCGGCGCTTACCGGCGAATCGGTTCCTGTAGAGAAAAACACGAAAGAGCTGTCTGGGGGAGAAAAAAGCATCGGTGATAGAATCAATCTGGCGTATATGTCTACAACGGTGACATATGGCAGAGGAGTGGGGATTGTAACTGCAACCGGGATGGATACAGAAATCGGCAAGATTGCAGGCTTGATTGATGCAGATGGAGGTGAAATGACACCGCTGCAGAAAAGACTTGCAGATTTAGGGAAACTGCTCAGTATTCTTGCCGTCGGTATATGTGCATTTTTGTTTCTGGTGGCGGTATTGCAGAAGCGTGACGTGGGGGACATGCTGCTTACGGCGATTTCCCTTGCGGTGGCAGCAGTGCCGGAGGGATTGGCGGCGATTGTCACGATTGTGCTGGCTCTTAGTGTGTCGCGTATGGTTAAAGTCGGTACGATTGTCAGGCGTCTTCCCTCGGTGGAAACCTTGGGAGCGGTCAATACTGTATGTTCCGATAAAACAGGAACGCTGACCCAGAACCGGATGACGGTAAAGGAATGCTATGTGGACGGGCATTTGGTGAAAGAGGAGGAATTGGATCTTAATGGAAATCATTTGCTGCTGGAGGCATGTACTCTCTGCAATGACGCATCGCTTGGAGAGAACAGGATTGGAGATCCTACTGAACTGGCGCTTCTTGATCTTGCTTATAAACATGGGGTGGAGAAGAATCGTCTGGAGAAAAAGCTTCCCCGCGTGGATGAGAAAGCTTTTGATTCTGAGCGCAAAAGGATGACGACCGTACATAGAAACGGTGCCGAGAAGATTGCGTATGTGAAAGGGGCGGCGGATGAGATGATTGACCGCTGTCAAAGTGTCTGCATGCATGGGAAGGAAATGACTTTTTCCGCCAAAGCAAGGAGAGAGGCAAAAGCGGCGGTGGAGGAGATGGCAAACAAAGCCTACCGCGTACTGGCAATTGCTGTAAAGCATAAGGGGGATTTAAAAGACGAAAAGAACATGGTCTTTGTGGGGCTTGTGGGAATGATCGATCCGCCTAGGACAGAGGCTCGTGGGGCGGTGGAAAGTTTTAAAGGCGCCCATGTAGATACCGTAATGATAACAGGAGATCATGTGGATACGGCTTTTGCCATAGCAAAGGATTTAGGAATCGCAACGGATAAGAGAGAGTGTATGACCGGAGCGGAGATTGAAGAATTGGATTGCCGAGATTTTTTAAACCGGGTTGAAGCAATCCGTGTCTTTGCAAGGGTTTCGCCAGAGCACAAGGTGCGGATCGTGGAGGCACTAAAATCTCGAGGCAAAACTGTAGCAATGACAGGAGACGGCGTCAATGATGCACCTTCCTTAAAGGCGGCGGATGTAGGAATTGCTATGGGGAAGGAGGGGACAGATGTAGCCCGCAATGCGGCGGATCTGGTTCTGACGGATGATAATTTTGCAACCATCGAAAAAGCAATGAAAGAGGGCAGAGGAATCTATGAAAACATCCGCAAGACAATTTTATTTTTGCTCTCATCCAACTTTGGGGAAATTATTACCATGCTTGTTGCAATTTTGGCAGGTTTTCCCACACCGCTTAAGGCAAGCCATATATTATGGATTAATTTGATTACGGATTCTCTTCCGGCGCTTGCGCTGGGGGTAGACAAAAACGATGGAGACGCTTTGATGAAGGAACCTCCCAGAAAAAGCACCGACAGTCTGTTTTCTCATGGCGGGCTTGCCTGTACATTGTGCTTTGGAACGGTTATTGGCATTATCAGCCTGCTTGCCTTTGTGGCAGTTCCTTACCAGGAACTTGTTGCAAAAGGGCTGCCTGTGAATATACAGAACCTAGAGAAAATTCTTCGCCTTCCACTTGTTTTGAATAAAGCGCAGACGCATGCATTTACTGTGCTTGGTATGAGCCAGTTAATGCATGCGGTAGGAATGAGGGATGTGAATAGATCTATTTTTAGAATGAATCACCTGGAAAATATTTACATGATTGTGGCGTGGGGGGCAGGATTCGCGCTTCAGGCACTGGTCACGGAAATTCCGTATTTTGTAAATTTGTTTGGGACCAGCAGGCTCAGCCTTTCAGAATGGGGAATGCTTGGAATGCTTGCTAGTATGCCACTGTTTGTTCATGAACTTTTAGTGCTATCGGATACCCTGCTAAAAAGAGCAGATATAGGGGCATCAGAGTATACGGACAAAGGACAAGAGCATGAGAATGGCAGCTCCCAGCCAGGAGAAATTGTGTGAACTTCTGCGGGAGAGCAGGTGCCCGGTAAAAAGACCCAGCCGTATTGCAAGAAAATGGATTGCAGTTGTCAAAAGCAGTAGTATAATAGGAGGTAAGGAGACTGTTCCTGTGCACAGCCCGGCAGAGACATTGTCTACGGACAGGGCAAATGCTAAGAGAGCAGCTTCACGGCAGGAAAGCACTGCTTTATCTTCTTTGTTTATTTTTCGCGAAATAGTCCTTGTGGTCAATCCTTTATCTTTTTTATGGAGCTGGGGCAGAGCATCGTAAAACTTATATAGTGAAAGCAGAAAAAGTATAGAAAAAGAAAGTCCCTTTGTAAGCTGATCGGGAATCAGATAAAGGAAAACATTTCCGGCAAGCTGGGAGGCTGTCAGCATACTGCCTGACAGAAGCGCTATGATAAAAACTGCAACAAAAGAAACCTGTACTTTTTCTATTCCATAAGATAATCCCGCGGCAAAAGCGTCCATGGAAAGTACGATTACCAGAAGCAGAAAAAAATAAATAGATAAGGTCATGTCATACTGCCTTTTAGATTTGCTATATTATATTCATATATGGTATAATTTGACTACGATATTTGAAAGATTTTGTCAGCATAAGCAAAGAAAGGTGCGGAATATGTCATGATTGATACAAAAGTATGTGTCCTTGCCGGAAAGGTTGGGAATATAGAATACGCTCTTTTAGAAAAATACGCCAGCGAAGGGTGCTTTATTGCGCTGATAAACAAAAATAAGGAACTTGGCAGAATGGTGAAGGAAGAACTGGAAAGGCTTTACGATGTTGGAGTTTTCTTTTTCCATGGAGATGCAGAAAAAGAAGAAGACAAAGATATTTTTTTGGCAGCAGTGGAAACGATGTTTGGAAGAACTGACTATATGATATGGCATGCTAATTAAACAAAGGAGGTAGGCTATGAAACTAATCTTTGTAGGAGCGGCACACGAGGTGACGGGGAGTTGTCACTATCTGAATGCCTGCGGGAAGCACATTCTTGTGGACTATGGTATGGAACAGGGCGTAAATGTGTTTGAAAACTGTGATTTACCGGTACAGGAGCCGTACATAGATTATGTGCTGCTTACCCATGCGCACATTGATCACTCCGGTATGATTCCGAGGCTGGCGGCAAGAGGATTCAGGGGACAGATTTTTACCACCAAGCCAACGGCGGATTTATGCAGTATTATGCTGCGTGACTGTGCGCATATTCAGATGCAGGAAGCAGAGTGGAAGAGCCGTAAGGCAAAGAGACATGCAAATGTAGCTTACCAGGAGCCTGTTTATACGATGGAGGATGCAGAGGCAGCCATCAAGAGAATCGTACCCTGTGATTATGGGCAGGAAATAGAGCTCTGCGAGGGAATCAAGATCCGTTTTACAGACGTAGGGCATCTGCTGGGCTCTGCAAGCATCGAGGTATGGGCATCAGAAGGAGAAAGCACTAGGAAGATCGTCTTTTCGGGGGATATTGGAAACAAGGATCTTCCACTTATAAAAAGTCCCAGCAGAATTGAAGAGGCAGATTATGTTGTTATGGAATCTACCTATGGTGACAGGCTTCATAAAGGGGATCACCCTGACTATGTGAAGGAGCTTGCAAAGATTTTGCAGGAAACCTTTGACAAGGGCGGAAATGTGGTCATTCCCTCCTTTGCAGTGGGAAGGACCCAGGAAATTTTATATTTCCTGCGAAAGATAAAGGTGGATAAGCTGGTGACGGGACACGGAAATTTTCCCGTGTATGTGGACAGCCCGCTGGCTGTGGAGGCAACGAATATCTTCTACAAAAATGAAGAAAGCTGCTTTGACGAAGAGGCGATGAAATTGGTGGAAGCGGGAATTAATCCGCTGTCATTCCCGGGGCTTAAGCTCACGATTACCAGTGAGGAATCAAAAGAAATCAACTTTGAAGCGACACCCAAAGTCATCATATCCGCATCCGGTATGTGTGAGGCGGGAAGAATCCGCCATCATCTGAAGCATAATCTGTGGAGAGAAGAATGTACGATTCTCTTTGTGGGCTATCAGGCGGTGGGCACGCTGGGCAGGCTGTTGATAGAAGGCATTGATGAAGTGAAATTATTCGGTGAACCTATTGCCGTGCGTGCCTCCATACGTACCCTTGTGGGACTTTCGGGGCATGCGGACAAGAACGGACTGCTCGAATGGGTGGAAGGATTTAAAGAAAAACCGAGGCGTGTCTTTGTGGTGCATGGTGAGGATTCAGTATGTAAGAGTTTTGCAGAGTGCCTTTGGACAGAACACGGAATCAAGGCATATGCGCCCTACAGCGGAACAGAATTTAATCTGCTGACGGATAAGCTTGAATACGAAGCAGTGCCTATTCCGATTCATAAGAAGGCGAAGACGGTATCTGATGTATTTGCGCGTCTTGTGGCAGCAGGCCAGAGATTGGTTGCTGTAATTCGCAAAAACGAGGGCGGACCTAATAAAGAACTGGCAAAGTTTGCCGATCAGATCAATTCCCTCTGCGACAAGTGGGACACATAAAGACAACAAAGGACAGATCGCAGTAAACTGCTCTGACATGGAGGATCGTGGAAATGAGTTTGGCAGATGAGATATTCATCAATATGTGCAGGGATATCCTTGAAAATGGAACCAGCACAGAGGGAGAAAAAGTGCGCCCCAAATGGGAGGACGGGACGGCTGCTTATACAATCAAGAAATTCGGAGTGGTGAACAGGTATGATCTGTCAAAAGAATTTCCCATATTGACATTGAGAAAAACGGCATTAAAGAGCGCTACAGATGAAATGCTCTGGATCTGGCAGCGCAAATCCAATAATATTCATGATCTGCACAGCCATATCTGGGATGAATGGGCGGATGCGGACGGCTCCATTGGCAAAGCATACGGCTATCAGATGGGGGTGAAGCATCAGTATAAAGAGGGTATGATGGATCAGGTGGACAGAGTGATCTACGACCTTAAGAACAATCCTTTCAGCCGCAGGATCATGACCAACATTTATGTACATCAGGATCTTCACGAGATGAATCTGTACCCGTGCGCCTACAGCATGACGTTCAATGTGACGCAGAAAAAGGGGGAGGAAAAACTTACCCTGAATGCAGTCTTAAACCAGCGGTCTCAGGATGTGCTTGCTGCCAACAATTGGAATGTGGTGCAGTATGCGGTGTTGCTCCATATGCTGGCGCAGGTATGCGGCATGAACGTGGGAGAGTTGGTTCATGTGATTGCAGATGCACATATCTATGACAGGCATGTCCCGATTATAGAAGAGCTGATTAAGCGGGAAGCGTATCCGGCGCCAGCGTTTTGGCTTAATCCTGAGGTGAAAGATTTTTATCAGTTTACCAGGGATGACGTCAGGGTGGAAAATTATGTGACGGGCGAACAGATTAAGAATATCCCAATTGCAATATAAAAAAAGATGCCATGCTTCGCGAGACATCCTTATGGCAATAAAACATGCAGGAAATGGATTTAAGAAAGGAAAGATAAAATATGAATCTGATAGCGGCAGTGGATGAAAATTGGGCAATTGGAAACAACGGGGACCTCTTGATTAGGATTCCGGCGGACCACAAAAATTTCCGGCAGGAAACAACGGGAAAAGTGGTGGTGCTGGGAAGGAAGACCTTAGAAACCTTTCCCCAGGGATTGCCCCTTAAAAACCGGACAAACATCATCTTATCTGCTAATCCAGAATATAAGGTGAAAGATGCTAAGGTGGTGCACAGCCTTGAGGAATTGCTTACGGAACTTGAGAAATATGACACAGAGGATATCTACATCGTAGGAGGAGAAAGTATCTACAGGCAGCTTCTTCCATACTGCGATGTGGCGCATATCACAAAAATCGATCATGCGTACGATGCGGATGCCTTTTTCCCTAACTTAGATGAGATGCCTAAGTGGCGGATTACGGCAGACAGTGACGAGCAGACCTATTTCGATATTACTTACCATTTCCTGAAATATGAGAAGTGTTGACTTTTAGCGCAAAAAGTATAATAATAAAAAGAAACTTAAGAGGGAGCGCAGTATTATGGAAAAGAAAAATATTGATTGGGCAAATCTTGGATTTGGCTATATCGAAACGGATTACAGATTCGTATCTGATTATAAGAACGGCGCATGGGACGACGGCGCTATGATACAGGATGCAAACGTAGTCATCAGCGAATGTGCAGGTGTCCTGCAGTATGCGCAGACAATATTTGAAGGCATGAAAGCTTATACGACAGCGGATGGACGTATTGTTACCTTTCGACCTGATTTGAATGCAGATAGAATGGAACAGAGTGCAAAACGCCTTGAAATGCCTGTTTTTCCTAAAGAGCGGTTTGTGGAGGCAGTGCTTATGACAATCAAAGCGAACGAAGCCTATGTACCTCCTTACGGCAGCGGCGCAACCTTGTATGTGCGTCCTTATATGTTTGGCAGCAATGCGGTTATTGGTGTAAAACCTGCGGACGAATATCAGTTTAGGGTGTTCACTACACCGGTGGGACCCTATTTCAAAGGTGGTGTTAAGCCCCTTACTATCCGCGTAAGCGATTTTGACCGTGCAGCCCCGTGCGGAACCGGTCATATCAAGGCAGGACTCAACTATGCAATGAGCCTGCACGCTATTGTGGATGCACATAAACAGGGATATGATGAAAATATGTATCTCGATGCAGGAACCAGGACAAAGGTAGAAGAAACGGGTGGAGCAAACTTCCTGTTCGTGACGAAGGATGGAAAGGTCGTGACACCTAAGTCAGACAGCATTCTCCCTTCTATTACAAGGCGTTCCCTGATGCAGGTTGCCAGAGAGTATCTGGGACTTGAGGCAGAAGAGAGAGAGGTTTATCTGGACGAACTGAATGATTTTGCCGAATGTGGATTGTGCGGTACGGCGGCAGTCATCTCACCGGTAGGTAAGGTGGTGGATCACGGAAAAGAAATCTGTTTCCCCAGCGGAATGGCAGAAATGGGACCTGTTACGAAGAAACTGTATGAAACACTTACCGGCATCCAGATGGGAACGATCAAAGCGCCAGAGGGATGGATTGTGGAAGTAAAGTAATTCCTATATAAGGTATTCAAGCTTGTAAGTTTGAATGCCTTATTTTGTCTCATAGTAAATTCCGCCGCAGGCGGAGTATCCCGCCGGGCAGGGGGCAGATTATAGAATGGAGAGGATATCAGGTGGAAGCAAGAGAAATATTGGAGCAGGTGAAGGCAGGGAGTATATCGATAGAAGAGGCGGAAAAATATTTTCGGAAGCAGCCTTTTGAAGAACTGGGCTATGCAAAGCTGGATACCCACAGAGAGATCCGGTCGGGATTTCCGGAAGTGGTTTACTGTAGCAATAAGCCTGATGCATATCTGATTTCCATTTATCAGCAACTGTTTGAGGAAAATGGAGAGGTTTTTGGAACTAGGGCAGAAAGGCGGCAGTATGAACTGGTGAAGGAGGTTCTTCCGCAGGTAACTTATGATGAAGTGTCTCGCATTTTAAAAGTAGAAAAAGAAGGGAAGAAAAGGTGCGGAAAGATTGCGGTCTGTACTGCCGGTACGGCGGACATCCCGGTTGCGGAGGAAGCGGCACAGACTGCGGAATTTTTTGGGTCCTTTGTTGAGCGCATTTATGACGTGGGTGTGAGCGGGCTGCACAGGCTGATTTCCCGCCTTGATGTGATACAGGAGGCAAACTGCGTGGTGGCGGTGGCGGGAATGGAGGGTGCACTGGCAAGTGTGTTAGGTGGTCTGGTCAGCAGACCGGTGATTGCAGTGCCTACTTCTGTGGGATATGGAGCAAGCATGCACGGGCTCTCAGCACTGCTTACTATGATTAATTCCTGTGCAAACGGAATCGCGGTGGTCAATATCGACAATGGCTACGGGGCAGGATATATTGCAACGCAGATTAACCGGCTGGGATGCAGGGGGCGATCGGGGAGAGTAAAGGCTGAATAAAACGTTGAATAAAATGCTTTGGAATGGAGGTAAAATGGGAAAGACTTTATATTTAGAATGTTATTCGGGAATCAGCGGTGATATGACGGTGGCAGCGCTGCTGGACTTGGGAGCGGATGTGGATGTGCTTAAAAGAGGAATTGAAAGCCTTCCTGTGCATGGGTTTGAAATTGAAATCAGCAGGGTGAAGAAGGCAGGGTTGGATGTATGTGATTTTTGTGTAAAACTGGATGCGCAGCATGAGAATCATGATCATGATATGGAATATCTGCATGGACATCATCATGAAGATAGTGTTCATGAACATGAGCATGGCGTTCATGCACATGAGCATAGAGGACTGCCGGAAATATTGGAAATCATTGAAGGCGCTGAAATCAGCAAAGGCGCAAAAAAGAAAGCAGAAAAAATTTTTCGTATATTGGCACAGGCGGAGGCAAAGGCGCATGGTGTGCCGATAGAACAGGTGCATTTTCATGAAGTGGGAGCGGTGGACTCCATTGTGGATATTGTCGCGGCGGCGGTATGTCTGGATAATCTGGATATCACGGAAGTGGTGGCGCCTTTTGTATGTGAAGGAAAGGGAACGGTGAGATGTCAGCATGGCATTCTTCCCGTGCCGGTTCCAGCGGTGATGCATATTGCGGAAGCATATCAGCTTCCCATCAGGATAACAGATGTGGAGGGAGAGCTTGTGACGCCCACCGGAGCGGCAATCCTTGCAGCGGTTAGGACTACATCGGAATTGCCTGCGCAGTTTACGATTTCCAAAACGGGAATGGGAGCGGGAAAGCGCAATTATGAAAGACCAAGCCTGCTTCGGGCAATGCTGATAGAGGAAAAAGAAACAGATCAAAACAAGAGGCAGGCAGAAGAATCCTTAAAGCAGGACTGGATTTACAAGTTGGAAACAAATATTGATGATTGTACAGGGGAAGCGCTTGGGTATGTGATGGAAAGGCTGATGGATGCTGGGGCGAGAGATGTTCATTTTACGCCTGTATATATGAAGAAAAACCGTCCTGGCTATATGCTTACGGTTATTTGTGATGAAAGGCAGATAAAGGAGCTGGAGCAGATTCTTTTTGAAGAAACCACCACAATAGGGATACGCAGGGTAAAGATGGAGCGCACGGTTCTAGAGAGAGAGAATACGGAAATCACACTTGGGGATGAGAACGTGAAGGCAAAAAGATGTATTCTGCCAGATGGACAAGTAAGGCTTTATCCAGAGTATGAAAGTGCAGCGAAGCTGGCAAAGAAAAAAGGGATGCCTTTGCAGGAGGTTATATGGAGGAGTATACAGAAAAAAGAAGAAAGCTAATTCATAAAATGGCTCAGTATGCCAGTCAGGATGTGGCGGTGGCATTTTCAGGGGGTGTTGACAGCTGTTTGATTTTGAAGCTGGCTTGTGCGGCGGCAGAAGAGACGGGGAATAGAGTCTATGCAATAACGATGCAGACCCGTCTACATCCGAATGGGGAAATCGAAGAGGCAAGAAAGGTATGTGAAGAAATCGGGGCAGTCCATATCGTGATTGCGGCGGACGAGCTTGAGGGTGCAGGGATTATGAGTAATCCAGTGAATCGCTGCTACCTGTGCAAAAGATATCTGTTTCTCAAGATGAGGGAGCGGGCGGATGAACTTTTAGTAAGTGTGATTTTAGAGGGAACCAATGAGGATGATCTTCATGTATATCGTCCCGGCATACAAGCACTTAGGGAATTGCAGATTACCAGCCCGTTAGCAGAAATCGGGTTTACGAAGGCAGAGGTGAGAAGGATGGCAGGTGAGTATGGGCTTACGTCGGCTAAGAAGCCGTCAGCGCCTTGTCTTGCCACAAGATTCCCTTATGGAACAGAACTTAGTTATGAAAGAATGGCACAGGTGGAGAAGGGCGAAACATTCTTAAAAGGGTTTGGTTTACATAATGTTAGAATCAGGGTTCATGATAAGCTGGCTAGGATAGAAGTGGATGAAAGTATATTCGTAGATTTTTTGAGCCATAAAGAAGAAATTATTTCTTATTTGAAAAACTTAGGATTTGTTTATATAACATTAGATATGGAAGGATTTCGTTCTGGGAGCATGGATGTAGAGATAAGCAAAAAAATGTAGCAATAAGCTTAGCAAAGAAAGTGAATGATAGAAAGGCGGGCAGCGTTATGAAGTACAGAGAGTTGAAAAGATGCGGCAATTTAAAGGTGAGTGAGATTGCTCTGGGATGTGAAGGATTTATAGACAAGACACCGGAGGAATTCAGGAAGATGCTGGATAAGGCATTGGCGCTTGGCATTAATTTTATTGATATGTATACCCCGAATCCCGCATTCCGAGATAATCTGGGCGCAGTTATGGCAGGAAGGAGAGATGAGTTTGTTTTGCAGGGGCATATCTGCTCTGTGTGGGAAGACGGTCAATATCTCCGCACCAGGGATTTGAAGAAAGCGAAAGAAGGATTTGAAGACCAGTTAAAAAGGTTGGGAACAGACTACCTTGACATTGGAATGATTCACTATGTGGACGGGGAACGGGATTTTGAAGAAGTATTTCAGGGAGAAATCATAGCGTACTGCAAGAAACTGAAGGCAGAAGGAAAAATTCATGCCATCGGTCTTAGCTCCCACAATCCAGTGATTGCAAGAAAGGCAGTGGAAACAGGTCTCATTGATGTATTAATGTTTTCTGTGAATGCTGCTTATGACATGCAGCCGGCAAGTGAGGACTGCAATGATTTATTTGATCCGGCAAAGTATAAGGATGGTTTCGTGGGTATGAATACGGAACGGAAGGCATTGTATGAACTGTGTGCAAGAAAGGATGTGGCGATTGACGTCATGAAGGTGTTCGGAGGGGGAGACATGCTGAATGCAGAATTGTCTCCTTTCGGCGTGGCATTCAATGAATATCAGTGCATTGAATACTGTCTGACCAGGCCTGGCGTGGTATCTGTTATGGCGGGCTGCCACAGCGAAAGTGAAATCGAGAAAGTAGTATCTTATTATGATGCTTCAAAGGAAGAAAAAGATTATTCGCTGGTTCTTTCACGGATGGATAAATTCAAGTTCCAGGGCAACTGCATGTACTGCGGACACTGCGCGCCATGCAGCGTAGGAATCAGCGTAGCGGATATTAATAAATATTTGAATCTGTCCCTGGCACAGGGACAGGTGCCGGAGACAGTAGCGGACCACTATAAGCTTTTAGAACACCACGCATCAGAGTGTGTGGCATGCGGCAGATGCGAAGGAAATTGTCCTTTTGGGGTAGGGATTATTGAGAAGATGAAAAAGGCGGTGGAGGTGTTCGGATACTAAATTTACACTTTTAATATATCGTCTAATGTGGGTTGATTTTGATTTTGGGAATGGCTATACTGATATAAAGAGAATAAGTGCGGAAGACGAGGTACATCCATGCGAGAAGTGAGAGTTTTAGAAATCAAACAGAGTGTTTTTGCTGACAATGACCAGCAGGCGGATTTATTGAGGCAGGATTTAAGGGAAAAGGGGGTATTTCTTTTAAACCTGATGTCTTCTCCTGGCGCTGGAAAGACCACCACGCTGATGCGTACCATTGAGGCATTGAAGGATACGTTTAAGATTGGGGTCATGGAGGCTGACATTGATTCGGATGTGGATGCGCAGACCATATCTAAGTCAGGCGCAAAGGTCATCCAGCTCCACACAGGGGGCATGTGTCATCTGGATGCGGAAATGACCAGACAGGGACTTGCAGGACTGGAAACCAACGACGTGGAACTGGCAATCCTTGAAAATGTAGGCAATCTTGTCTGTCCGGCGGAGTTTGACACAGGAGCAGCGAAGAATGCTATGATTCTTTCTGTACCAGAGGGGCATGATAAGCCGCTGAAATATCCGCTGATGTTCACCATCTGCGATGTGGTGCTGATTAATAAGATTGATGTACTTCCCTATTTTGATTTTGATCTGGAAAAGTGTAAGGAATATATTCACATGCGAAATCCAAAGGCAAAGATTATTCCTATCTGTGCCAAGACAGGGGAAGGAATAGAGGAATGGAGCAGATGGCTTACGGAAGAGGTTACAAACTGGCGTAGGGGGAAGGCGTAAAACACCGAATGATTGTAGGAGTTCATTAATAAGTATTACAAAAGAAACGATAAAATACAAAAGGGAGGAAGGTATGGAGAAAAAGTTAGACAAAGAACTATATCCGGATTATGTTTATCCCGAGCATCAGGCGGATCACAGCACACCGCCCAGAGAAAGCATAATCAAACTTGGGAAGATGATGACGGACAGGATTCCCCAGAAGCTGGGAATCAAGAAAATCACCCAGGATGATCCTGAGTATTGGGGGCTTGCAGGAGTACTCACGGATGAGGAAGCGGAAATCGCTTTGAAAATGGGAGTAAGAAAACCTAAGACCTTAAAAGAGATGGTGAAACTGACAGGCATGTCGGAAGAAAAGTTAGAACCGAAGCTGCAGGAAATGTCTGTCAAGGGGATTTTAGAGTATAACTGGGAAAATCCTCAGCATGAAAAGCAATATGTGCTTCCCATGTTTGTGCCGGGGGCAGCAGAATTTTTTAACATGAATAGCGCTGTTATGCAGAATAACCCGGAAGTTACGTTATTTTTTGAGCACATGTCAAGACTTCCCCTTGAACATGTCACCCCCTTTGTAGGGGAAGGCGGCAATGGGATTGGCATGCATGTTATTCCGGTGGAGAAGGCAATCGAGATGGAAAGCGAATCCATCGACTTGGAGCATATTTCTCATTGGCTTACGAAATATGAAGGCAAGTATGCGGCCAGTCCTTGTTCCTGTCGGCGTTCGCGGCTGTATCATGATGAAGGGTGTGCAGACGATCCTGAGGGATGGTGTGTTGCCGTAGGCGATATGGCGGATTATGTAGTGGAGACCCAGAAGGATGGACGCTATATCACCAGAGAGGAAGCGCTTGCAATCTTCAAACAGGCGGAGGATAACGGGTTTGTCCATCAAATTACCAATATCGACGGCGCCAACAAGATTTTTGCCATCTGCAACTGTAATGTGAATGTATGTTACGCCCTGCGCACTTCACAGCTTTTTAATACGCCCAATATGTCCCGTTCCGCTTATGTGGCAAAGGTAGACAAAAGTAAATGTGTTGCTTGTGGCAAGTGTGTGGAGGCATGTCCGGCAGGCGCGGTGAAGCTGGGGCAGAAGCTTTGTAAAAAAGACGGCAGTGAGGTTGCTTATCCGAAGATGCCTCTCCCACAGGAACAGAAGTGGGGAGAGCATATGTGGACCCATAACTATAGAGATGTGAACAGGATCAATTGTTATGATACCGGAACAGCGCCCTGCAAGACGGCATGTCCTGCACACATTGCGGTACAGGGGTATCTTCAGCTGGCAAAGGAAGGGCGTTACGAAGAAGCGTTGGCACTGATTAAAAAAGACAATCCTTTGCCGGCAATCTGTGGACGTATCTGTAACCGTCGCTGTGAGGACGCCTGTACCCGTGCAACGTTGGATGAGGCAGTTGCCATTGATGCGGTGAAGCGGTTCGTGGCGGAGAGGGATCTAAAAGCCGAGACCCGCTATATTCCGAAGCCTACTGTTCCTTCTCTGAAAGGATATTTTGAAGAAAAGATTGCCATTATCGGCGCTGGTCCGGCTGGGCTTTCCTGTGCTTACTTTTTGGCAGATAAGGGGTATAAGCCCACCATATTTGAGAAAAATGAAAAGCCCGGAGGCATGTTGACTTATGGAATTCCTTCTTATAAATTGGAGAAGGATTTGATAGAGGCGGAAATTGATATAATCAAAGCCATGGGCGTTGAAATTAAGTGTGGCGTAGAAGTAGGAAAGGATGTTACCATTGATCAGCTCCGTGCTCAGGGATATAAAGGGTTTTATGTTGCCATCGGATGTCAGGGAGGCAGAAAGGCAGGCGTTCCCGGCGAGGATGCCCAAGGGGTTTACACGGCTGTGGAATTTCTAAAGGAGGTGGGATCAAAGGAATGCTTTGATTTAGGCAGCGATGTGATTGTCATCGGAGGCGGAAATGTTGCTATTGATGCGGCAAGGAGCAGCACCCGCTGCGGTCAGGGAAAGGTATCTATGTTCTGTTTAGAGAGCAGGGATGAGATGCCTGCAAGCCGCGAAGAGATTCTGGAAGCTTCCGAAGAGCAGGTTGCCATCCACAATGGATGGGGCCCTAAGGAAATTCTTACGGAAAACGGAAAGGCTGTAGGAGTCGTATTTAAGAAATGCACTCGCGTATTTGACGAGAATCATAGATTTGCACCGCTATATGATGAAGAAGATACCATGACGGTTCCTTGCACCAGTGTTATTTTCAGTGTAGGACAGGGGATCATCTGGGGAGACCTTTTAAAGGGAACGAAGGTGGAACTTCGTCCGAATGGAGGAGCTATTGCCGACAGGCTGACTTATCAGACCGCTGAACCGGATATCTTCGTTGGCGGTGACGTTTATACCGGACCGAAGTTTGCGATAGATGCTATTGCGGCAGGAAGGGAAGGCGCGATTTCTTTACACCGGTTTGTACATGAACATTGTACATTGACCATCGGAAGGAACCGGAGAGATTTTATTGAGCTGGACAAGGAAGATATCTTTATTTCCAGCTATGACAATACCGACAGGCAAAGACCGGAGAAGGCGGAGGAGGCACAGATGCGTAGTTTCCGTGATTTGTCCCACACGCTGACGGAAGAACAGGTGAAGGCAGAAACCTCACGTTGTCTTTCCTGCGGCGCATCCGTGGTAGATCCCAATAAATGTATTGGGTGCGGTATCTGCACGACGAAATGTGTATTTGATGCGATTACCCTGCATAGGGACTTGCCGGGCTGTTCGGAAATGGTGAAATCGGAAGATAAGCTCAAGTATGTGCTGCCCAATATGATCAAACAGTCTTTGAAGGTCAAATTCGCGCCGAAGAAGGATTAAGTTATGCATGAATTAGGAGTCGTATTTCACATTATGGATAATCTGGAAAAGGTTGCCGAAGAAAATGAGGTAAAGGGTATCTCTAAGGTGGTTTTGGAATTGGGCGAGGTGTCAACGGTGATTGAGTCTTATCTGCAAAACTGCTGGAAATGGGCGGTAAAAAAGAGGGAACTGTTTGCAGAAGCGGAATTGATTGTGGAACAACTTCCAGCTGTCACCTACTGCGAGGGATGCGGTCAGACTTATCCTACTGTGGAATATGGAAAAATCTGTCCCTACTGCAAAAGCCCAGATACGTGGCTTTTGCAGGGGAATGAATTTAATATTAAAGAGATCGAAGTGTACTGAACACAAAGTGTGATACACACGAGGTGTGGTGTACACAGCATGTAAGAAATGCCGCTTGCAGATAAAAGAAGAAGGAGAGGGTGAGATTATGATTTTTCAAATTTATGATGGAATGATTGGCTGGCATTTGTTAGGCTGGGTCATGGTGTTTGCGGGACTGATCATTATGAATGAGATTGCACGCCGGACCAAGATTGGAGGAGGCATCTGCTTTTTTGCGATTCCTGCAGTGCTGACGGTTTATTTTATTGCAATCTATGTGGGAGCGGCACAGGGCGCCGAATGGGCGCTGAATAACCAGACTTATGTACATATGAATAGCTGGTTCCATTATGCAAAGCTGTATGCAGCGTTAGCCGGATGTATCGGTTTTATGATTATCAAATATCATTGGGGAAAACTAGGAAAGTCCCATGCTTTTAAGGTTTTTCCTTTTGTGATTGTTGCAATCAATATACTGATTGCGGTGGTGTCTGATTTTGAATCTGTGGTGAGAGCCGGAAACATCATGGGCGGATGGTGGAAATCCTCTGAAGGTGTGTGGCTTTACGGCGGGTGGTGGAACATTTTAAATGGTATCGCCGGCATTCTTAATATTTTGTGTATGACGGGCTGGTGGGGAATCTATTCCTCTAAGGACAAAAAAGATATGCTCTGGCCGGATATGACATGGTGTTTCATTCTGGCTTATGATATCTGGAATTTCCAGTATACTTACTTGAATCTACCTACTCATGCATGGTATTGCGGTTTTGCCCTTCTGCTGGCGCCTACGGTTGCCAATGCGCTTTGGAATAAGGGCGGATGGATTCAGAACCGTGCAAATACATTGGCGTTATGGTGTATGTTTGCACAGGTATTTCCGCTGTTCCAGGACGGGAGCCGTTTTACCACAGTATCATCTGTATATGGAGCAGGAGGAGCGGCAGCAGCATTTGGAGAGGCAATGCCCACAATGGCAAATCCGACGGCACAAGGAATAATCTCCATTCTTTCTATTGCAGTCAATATCGTGGTACTTGCCGTGATTTTGAAACGTGCAAAAGCACAGAAGAAGAATCCTTACACCAACGAAATCTTTACGGATCAGAAAGATTTCAAGACGGCGATGGCGAGAGCAGAGTAGTGTAACTGGGAGATAGCAATGGACAGAATTCAAAAACGTATGATAAAAATGATGGCAGCGGCAGCTGCCATCATATTGATGATATTGATTATAGCGGTCTTTTTAGAAAAACCGCTGCAGGTGGAAGCTGCGGGACGAAGCGTGGCAATTGATTCCTGCCTGATTTCAGGATCGGATGTGGTATGCCATATTAAGACTGGCAGCATTCCGGCAAGTGACGACGGCAAGTTTTATGTTTATGCAGATGAGGTTTATCTGGATGGGACAGCCGGAGAAGTCGTGGCATCGGTGAAGGCAGGCACGTCTGTTACGGTGAGCTTTCCGTTGAACTACAACACGGCAGACTCAAACTTGAGCCGCAAGTTTTTGGTGGCAGTAAAGCGCAATGGGCAGATGTATCAGGTAAGTGATGAACATTATATCACCAATCCGGAAGCGATTGCAGCGCTGACAACTCCCCGTATGAATGTGGGGATCAAGGGAATTTTGCCGGAAATTGAGAAAATTACAAATGGAGATTTGCAGGAGCTGGGCATTCAGCAGGTCGTTTATAATATGCATCTGGATGATATCTGCTCCGATGCATCAGTACCGGGCGCCATTCCTTTTGCGTACAATGGTCAGACTTATTATTTTAACGGTGAGATGGTTCGAAATTATGACGGAGCAGTGCGGACTTTTAACAGTTATGGAATGCAGGTCACGATGGTGTTGCTAAATGGTGGGAAAGGGGCATATTCGCAGGATTTGGTTCACCCGTCTGCAAGGGACGGTGTTTGTGAGGGCTATGCCTTGAATATAGCAGATGCTTCTGGAACCAATCACTTAAAAGCAATCGGAGCCTTTTTAGGTCAGCGCTATTCCGGCAGATTTGAATATGGTCAGGTTGACAACTGGATCGTTGGCAATGAAGTAAATGCCCGGACATCGTGGTGGTACAGCAATTCTTCGTCTTTGGACTACAATGTAAATAACTACGTCAAGGCGTTCCGCATCATTTACAATGAAATGAAGAGCATGAATGCCAACGTCAGAATCTATAACTCCATAGACCAGGAGTGGAATCGCAAATCCAATCCGGGAAGCTTTCTGGCAAAGGATTATTTAGATCAGTTCAATTACTATATGATCCGGGAAGGCAATATTGACTGGAGTCTTTCTTTCCACCCCTATAATTCTCCGCTGTACGATCCTTATGCGTGGAACGGACCAGAGGTGTGGGTAAAGGAAAGCATCACGAGCCCCTACATTACCATGCAGAATATTGATATTTTGATTAACTATATGCATCAGAAGCAGTTCTTAAATCCGGCAGGGGAGGTGAGAAGCATCTCTCTTGCAGAGATTGGATATACCTCTGATTTTGGAACAGATGCACAGGAAGCATCTATTGCCTATGGCTATTTGAAAGCGGCATCCATGCCGGATATTGATGCTTTCATTTTGTTCCGCCACACAGATGACGCCCACGAGATGGAAAGTCATCTGGCACTTGGTCTGTGCGATTTAAATGGGAACAAAAAGCCTGCTTATGATATTTATAAAAATCTTGGGACGCCCAATGAGGCGTCGGCAAAGGAGCGGGCATCGCAGATCATTGGAATGGATATCGATCAGATGATTCGAGAGAACATTGTGTGGACGAGACCGGGAACTGGTGTGGTACAGTGAAAAAGGAAAAATAGTTTCGCCTCCAATAGCGCACTTGCTGCGCAGTTAGGGGGCGATAACACTGGACAAAAAAGACTTTGAAGAATCAGTAAGATGATGCTTCAAAGTCTTTTTTAACATTCCCGTGTGGACACTTGTCGTTCAGAAGTGATATTCCCTTGGCTGATAGAAGAAGGTCTGTATCCGGCTGTCACGACCATAAGTGGTGGTGTGGCAATCCATGGAGGCGTTCTGCGTTTCTCTTTTGGCATTTTCAAGTACCTTTGCAAAAGAGCCGTTAGAACTCTGATTCCCAGATTCGGAATCGAATGCCTTCGGTTGGTCACGTTTGATCTTCCCAGTCTTAGGAATAGCTGCTACTGAATGCACCATAAAAATACTCGAAAATCCTTTTGCTGCGATTATCCCTCCTTGGATGCGTATTTGAATAGTGTATTGTAAAACAATTCCTTTGTTATTATATATTTCGTATCATTTGGGCAAAAAGTTTATAGGAGTCCGCTGAAATATACAGATTTTTATAAGCCCCAATAAGCCGAAGGCGTTTGGCACAATAAGCCGGAGGTGTTTGGCACAATAAGCCGGAAGGCGTTTGGCGCAATAAACCAGGGGATATTCTGCACTCTACCGCTGGTAGGTGTTCATTTTGTATTGATTTGTTTATAATAGACGGCAAGGAGGGTCAAGTAATGGATCAGATAAAGATAGGAGCTTTTATTGCTGAATGCCGAAAGAAAAGAGGATGGACGCAGAACCAACTTGCGGAACAGCTTGGTTTGACTGGGAAGGCTGTCTCAAAGTGGGAAACAGGCAGGTCCATGCCAGATTTGTCTTTGTTTTCTTCCCTGTGCAGTCTGCTTGAAATTTCAGTTAATGAACTGATGGCGGGGGCGTATATTTCCGAAGAGGAGCTTCGTTCAAAGACGGATGAAGTGCTTATGGAGGTTATTACAAACTGGCTGGGGCAGGAGGAAAGGGAGAGAAAGGCAAGCGGCGATAAATCGGAAAGAATCTTGAAGGTATCGAATGTTTCCAAGATTTATGAGACGGAAAATAGAAAAACGCTGGCAGTAGATGATGTCAGTTTCGAGGTGCAGCAGGGAAGTTTTGTAGGAATTATGGGAAAATCAGGTTCGGGAAAAACAACACTGCTCAATTTAATAGCAACGATTGACAAACCTACAGACGGCAAAGTTGATATTGGCGGGCAGATCATAACTGATCTGTCGGAATGCAAAAGAGCGCAGTTTCGGCGGGAACATTTAGGTTTTATTTTTCAAGAGTATAATCTGCTTGATACGCTGACGATTTACGAAAACATTGCGCTTGCCCTGACGGTAAAGGATACTTTAAGGGAAAATAGGAATCAGATTATTTCTGAACTGGCAGAAAGGCTTGCCATAACGTCTGTTGTCGATAGGTACCCTTATGAAGTGTCGGGCGGGCAGAGACAGAGATGTGCCTGTGCACGGGCAGTTGCGGCAAAGCCGGACATAATTCTGGCAGATGAGCCTACGGGCGCGCTGGATTCACATGCCGCACGGCAGCTGTTGGATATTTTTGTCATGCTTTGCAGGGAATATGGGACAACGATTCTGATGGTTACGCATGATGTGCTATCTGCCAGCTATTGCGACAGAATTTTATTTATGCAGGATGGAAGGATAGAAGCAGCTCTTTCGCGGGGGCAGATGAGCAGACCGGATTTTTTGACAAAGATACTGGAAAAAATCGTATGGATGGAGGAGGGCGGAAATGTATTTTAAATTATCGCTCCGCAATGCAAGGCGTTCTGCTTTCAACTATTTTTTATATATAATGGCAGTCATAACACTGATAACGATTATGCAGGTATCTGAATGTATTGCGGTTATAGGAAAAATGCAGGCAGGATTCAAGACCGCTTCCCTGCCTATTTTGATCATGATAATTCTTGTAATACTGGTCGATTATGTGGACCGCTTTATGCTGGGACAGCGGGCAAAGGAATTTGCAAATTATTTATTGCTGGGTATGGAAAAAAGTAAATTGTCAAGTTTGTTTCTGTATGAGTTTTTTATCATAGGAATTATCTGCTTTTTCATAGGTGCGTTTATTGGCACAAGCATTTATGGAATCATGAATGTTGTCTTATGGCATGAAAAAGTGGCGATACAGGAGATTTGCCAGAGCATGCTGCATACATTTGCCTATTTTTGCATTGCGGAAGGAGTGGCTGCACTTCGGATCAAAGGGACGATGGGCAGGCTGCAGATACGTGAGTTGATGCATGAGAAGGAACGTAATCAGAGGATAAGCCGGGAGGGGGACTATCTGAAATGGGGATGTGGTTTTACAGTTTGTTTTATATGCTTTTTAGGGATGGTGTGGGGAATTGCTTTTTTGCCCACGAGTGCAGGCAGCTTAATGATTTCCGTTATAGTCATACCACTGATAGGCACGATTTTTATGTTTTATAAGTTTGCTTTTGGGCTTTTGTATCATTTAAGGCAGAAGCAGGTGGATTATTTGTATCAAAAAGACAGAATTTATATAATCGGGCAGGTGACGTCGGGGGTAAAAACGAATGCAGTGTTGAATGGTATCCTTTGTATTTGTATTCTTTTTTCGGCAGCATCATTTGTCTTTGGCGTTATGATGCTTTGCCCGGAGGTAAAAATTTTCGATAAAAACGGACAGCAGTGGATGGGATTTTTACAAGTCAGTATCTGCATTATTTTTTTTGTAATCTATTTCTCAATTTTATCTTTGAATCAGGTAATTGACTTGAAACAGGAAGCAAGGAATTTAAGGGTGCTGCACTATATGGGGAAGAGCAGCAGGCAGGTCAGACGATTGATGAAGGAACAGATTGCGGTCAGGCTATTTATGCCTGTGATAATGGCGTTTGTGATTCTGCTTTGCAGCGTGCCTTTGCTGAATTTAAAGTTGAACCAGATACTGCCTGATACCATGTACGGGATTCTTTTGAAATCTATGGGAGGATTTGCCGTATGTTTTTTGATTTTTTATACTGTATATTCTTTTGTGTTATTTAAGATTTTTATACGATTTATTAAATGTAAAATATAAATATACACCAAAAAAGGAAAATAGTTGAGAAAGGAAACCGTAACTAGGATAGAATAGTCCACAAAATAGCATAAAAGTTTCGTTGAGGAGAAAAACAAAAATAAATATAATGAAATTAGTTATAGGGAAGGAAAGGATGGAGCTAATGGAGAAAAAAATCAGAATTGCAGGAATTGGAGGATGGCATATCCATTCCAAAGATTTTACGGATAAGGTGCACAATTATCCAAATGCGGAGGTCGCCGCTGTCTGGGATAACGAAAAGGAAAGAGGTATGCGGTGGGCAGAAGAATATGGATGTCCTTATTATTCAGATTATGCGGAGCTTCTGGCAGATAAGACAATTGATGCCGTAATGATTACATGTGAAACTACACGGCACTATGAAATGATTATAGAAGCGGCGAAGGCTGGAATGCATATATATGTTGAGAAGCCACCCTTTGTGACCAAGGAGGAAGCCAAAAAGGCAAGAGATATAATCGAAAAGTATAAAGTAAAATTTATGCTGGGCAGCCCGGTTGTAAAGCCGATGCATCTAAAAACAATTGAAATGTTGAAAGGAGGACTGCTGGGAGATCTGGTCAGTATACGATATCGTACTGTTCATGAATTAGGTCTTCTGGGCACGCATGATCCGTCTTTTTATGAACGGGATAAAAACGGCGGCGGAGCAATGCTTGATATGGGAAATCATGCTATACATTTACTTTCTTGGTTTGCAGGTGCACCGGTCAGTGCAAAAGCGATTTATACTTCTCATACGGAACTTGCGGATCATAATGGGGTAGATGACAATGACATTGCAGTTTTGCAGTTTGAAAATGATGTTATGGGAATTATCGAAACAGGATGGGTTACGCCATGGTATCAATATGGTTTTGATTTGTATGGCACGAAAGGAAGTGTGTCCTGCAGGGCGTACGAGATGTATGTTTGTTTGGAGGATGGGGTATGGAGAAAAGTGCCGGATCAAGAGCTTCCAGAGGCAGAGCAGTATCCCCTGTACTATTGGATTGACTGCATTTCGGAAAACAATCGTATAGAAAGAGATGATATTGAGGTTTCGGTGCTGATGACAGAAATATCGGAGAAAGTGGAAGAAGCCTCAATTCATCCATGTCAACCTTATGTTTCGCCCTCTATTGCTTGGGACGAGATTGCAGACTCGAATTTAGAGTATGCATTAAATCTGGCAAAATCAGGGGAAATGGGGGATATTTTGAATGTAAGGGTTCACTATTGTGGGAAAGAGGATCCTGAAGTGTTAATGGATAAAGCCAAGTCTGTGATAGAAGAATTTTTTGGGAAGGCGCTTGGGGAGAAGAAGGTCGTTTCTTCTTTGCGCACATCCTGGGTCACTCTTTTGGAATATGGGGATAAAAAACTAGGTATAGCGGAAGCAAATTGTGGCGTACCAGAGTATGAAAATGCAGTGGATGTGTGTGGAACACAGGGATGGCTGAGAATCAGAGGAAATACCATGGCTTATACAAATACGATTGCAGGAGACAGAAATGCCATCTGGCATGAAGTCAATTAAGTAGCAAGGAGGAAAAATGCATTTTGAAAGGGAATATTTAAATAACAAGTTATTCAGTAATTTGCCAATGTGTTTTGATGAGATAGCGCCTGAGAATATCGTTTTAAAGAAGGGGAGTAAGGAAGTGCAGACAGGGGCATTTTTAGAGGAGAACGGGGATTGTGATAAACCGAAGGAAAAATAATTATGGACAATGCAATTGCAGAAGGAAAATGTGTTCCGTTTATTGTAGTGATGAATAATGGAATGATTCGTTATCCGGGATGTAATCTATCTTTACGTGATATGGCATTTGAGGATAACCTTCTTGGAAGCAATATTCCGTTTATAGAAAGCGAGTATAGAGTTTATACAGACAAATATCACCGTGCAATAGCGGGGCTTTCCATGGGAGCTTATGCTTCTAATGATATAGCGATGGGACATCCAGAGCTTTTTGCATATGTGGCTGCCTTTACAGGATGCATGTACCATGGAGGAGTTCCCCAGGAAAATTATGTAAGACCATGGGAAAGGGTAATGCTTGAGGATCATGGAGAGATGGTAAAAAAGGAATACAGGGTATTCTTTCAATTAGCGACGACAATGGAAGACTACATAGATTATGTTTATGAAGATAATAGGATATGTCGCGAAAATGGTGTTGCTGATATGCCGGGATACCGCTTTATCGTTCACGATCAAGATGAAACAAAATGGACCAGTTGGCGTATGGGACTCTATGAGTATATAAAAATGCTTTTTAGAGAAGAACATGCGTATGAAAAACGCGAATATATGGAAAAATATGTGAACACCAGCAAGAATAGATAAAATAATCCACACAATGATATGGAAATAATGTAACCCCGGAAAGGCAGCTTTCCGGGGTTTTTAGCGCCCTATATCTAATTCCTAAAAATGTTATATCAGGTATAAATTGGCTCTTACAAAGAAGCAAGAAGAAGGGTATATTGATATAAAAAGGATAATAGGAGAGGAGGATAAAATAATCCACAAAATAGCACAAACCTTGCATTGTAATGTATGTCAGCTCTGCTTAAAATAAATAATATCAAAATTAGTTGATTATATATAAAAAATGGTGAGGTAGTGATAATCATGTCGGAAAATCAGACGCAGAAAAAAAAGAACACAGTTTCGATATGGACACCTGCATTTATAAGTGTTTGCGGTACCAATGCATTTATGAATCTAAGTAAACAGATGTCCAATTCCATACTCTCTAAATATGTGGATTCTCTTGGCGCAACGGCTGCCATAGTGGGATTGGTATCCAGTACTTTTGCATTGGCAGCGCTGATATTTAAGTTTATTTCAGGACCAGCATTGGATTCATGTAATAGAAAAAAGATTTTGATTGGGGCAATGATTGCCCTGGGAATATCTTTTTTTGGGTATTCACTGTCAGATACGGTTCCAATCATTATTGTGTTTCGATTTTTGCAAGGTGCGGCGCAGGCATTTACAGCTACTTGTCTTTTGACGATAGCTTCCAATACCCTTCCGGCAGATAAGTTCAGTTCAGGGATTGGCATCTTTGCATTATTTGAAACGGTAGCACAGGCAATTGGTCCTACCATTGGTCTTTGGCTGATGGGAATTGTAGGATTCAAGATGACGTTTGTAATCAGTGCCGTTTTGATGTTTGTATCCGCAATAGTTGTTGTTTTTTACAAGCAGCCGCCTTTTGTGCAGATGAAAAAATTCCGGATATCGCTCAATAGCATTGTAGCCAAGGAGTCAGTCAAATATGCATTGCTGCTGTTCATTTTCAATTTTTCTTTTTGTGTTGTAAGTACTTATCTTGTTATTTACGCTGCTGGTCGAGGAATTGTGGATCATATTGGACTGTACTTTACTTTTTACGCTTGTGTGATGCTGTTTTCCCGACCGATGGTGGGTAAGCTGACAGATAAATATGGTATTACAAAGATTGTGATTCCTGCATTGTGTTGTTTTGTGACATCCTATATGTTGATCAGTGTGTCCAGTCGATTATGGATGTTCCTTCTGGCTTCCTTTTTTTCAGCGTTTGGAACAGGAGCCTGTCAGCCAGCAGTACAGGCACTGTGCATGAAATGTGTATCTACAGAGCGAAGAGGCGCAGCCAGCAGTACATGCTATATTGCAAATGATTTAGGGATGCTTATAGGTGCCCCTGTAGCAGGTATAATTGTAGAATGTTTTGGCTACACCGCTATGTGGAGAATTATGACAATTCCAATCATATTTGCAATGATATTTGTAATCTGTATCCGCAAGGATATTAAAGAAGTTGAAGATAGATTCAGGAACAATTAGCTGTTTCTGTGAAGTTTACGGTATTCTGACGGAGTAATACCGATTTTGTTAAAAAAGATTCTTGAAAAATACCGTTGATCGGAATAGCCAACGGAGCTGCTGATTTCCTTGATTCGATAGTCGGTTTCACTTAGAAGAGTCTGGGCAGCTATAATACGCTGGTTTAAGAGGTAATCAGAGAAAGTCTGGCCGGTTGTTTTGTGAAAAAGTCTTGAGAGGTAGTTAGGACTCAATTTCATTTCCTCGGCTACTGCTTCAAGGGAGAGTGCTTTCATATAATTGTTCTCGATGATATTTTTTACCCGGATGATGTATTTTGCCTGAACGGAATCACTATTATATGCCGATAAGTGATCGAACATGTCAGTAAATGCTTTGATATAGCGCATTTTATATTCATCAAAGGTCTGAGAGGTGAGCAGGGTCATCTTGGTATTATAGTAGAAGGAATAAGCATTTTCAAAATAGTTGATCCGGTCCATATACTTGTCACGTAAAAATTTCACATGATTAAGGAGCGTCTGCTTGGCAAGAACAGAGGAAAGGGTATCGGCAGGAAGCGTAAAAAAATCGTTGATATATTGAATAAATAAGTGTTTGTTTAAAGCATTTATTGCATTCTTGATCTGCTTATCAAGTGTAAGGATTTTTGTTCGATCATCATTGGAAAGAGCGCCGTCTGTGTAAGTGACAATCCTGTTTTTGGGAAAGTTTGGAGACATTCTGATCCAGATACTGTGTTTGGATTCATCGCAGGAGTCAGGCAGGTTATTGATATCGGGATAGGCACGCCCTACCCCCATAAAGATTTTAAGGTCAGGTGAAGTATTACAGACATTTTGGGTATATAAAAACAAATTGGGCAGTTGGCGGAGTACTTCCGCATCTGCAAAAGCCGGATAATTAAAAACGATTCGTATTTCATTATAAATAATTGAATAAACGATATCATAGGTGTTGAACCAGATATTATTGTGAAGGAACCGCAAGATTACATGCCAAATCTGTTCGGCAATTTCAGAGATCTGGCTGACATTTGAATAATCCACAGCAAAAGTGGCAACACGAAAAAGTCCTTCCTGAAAGGTAGTATGGAAAACATGATTGATTTCATGAATGGTTTTTATTCCATTAAGGATCACGGACAGCTGCTCCGCAAACATATTTCGAGATTTGGAGCTGATGGGGATTTGGGATTGAGAACTGCTTCCCAAAAGCCTGGAGGCATCTAGAAGTGCATTGGAAATCTGTTCTTTGGTAAAGGGTCTTACAAGAAGCTCACTGACATGAGCCTTCATGGACTTGTAGGCATATTGAAAATCGGCACTGGGGGCAATAACGATTACCTCAAGGGATTTTTGGAATTTAATTTTAGATATAGCTTCAAAAATATCAGGACCGGGTATTTCGGCATCAATGATAAGGACGTCTGTAAAATCGTTGGATAGGAGCGGAAGCAGATACTCACTGGAGTACACCACTTTACCACAATATACGTTTGCAGCAGAAAAAATGGGTGCACTTAAGATAAATTCATAATCGCTTTGATTCGTAAGAGCAAAGCATACTCGCATTGGGGCACCTCCCGGATCGTTTTGCCATTAGTATAGCATAAAAAAATAACAGGAGGAAGATTTTTTATCGATTGATACTATTCAGAGAATAGTGTTGATATAAAACTATAATGTTACATGGAGGGAAGAAAACTATGAAAAACAAATTTTTTAAGTCAATGGCATTACTTCTCGCAGCAGTGATGACGTTGGGAGCATTATCAGGCTGCGGTCGGAAGGATAATCCGGCAGATAATTCCACAGCAGAATTGTCTTCATCTGAGAATCAGGCATCTGATGAGGTCACTCAGGCAAATGCCATGACAGAGAGTGTAAAAAATGAAAATGCGGCAGACGACGCAGAAACAGTGCACAGAGATGTCGTTAATGTAGGGATTGAGGGAGATCCTGGCGAGCTCAGCCCTTTCGGACCGACGAATACGGGAAGGAAAGATACGCTTAACAATATATATCAGGGATTGGCGCATGTGATCAACGGTGAGATTGTGGGTGTTCTTTTTGACGAATATGAATGGGGTGGCGAGGATGAGCATCCCTACTTTGAAATGCATTTATATGATTACATATATGATTCAGCAGGCAACCATTTAACAGCAAATGATGTTAAATTCAGTCTCGAAACTGGTAAAGCGCTTGGCAACCTTGCGGACCTTGGGATTGTTGAAAGCGTTGAGGTGGTTGATGATTATACAGTACGTTTCCATTTCAATCACGCTCTTTATTTGAATGATATTGAAAATGTATTTAACAACTTGCTTGTTGTTACGCAGGCGGCTTATGAGGCAAGCGGAGATGGCATGGCAACGATGCCTGTAAGTACATCTCACTATAAAGTAAAAGAATATACGCCGGGATATTGTTTGACGCTTGTTGAAAATGAAAATTATTGGCAGACAGATGAGAGTCTGATTGCGGACAGAGACAAAGCAAATGTTTCGGAAATCAACTTTTTTATTCTGACAGAAACATCTCAGATGTCTCTTGCACTTGAGAACAGTTCTATTGATATGAGCTGGACAGTAAGTACAGATGATATCAGTCGTTTTACAAGCACTGACGCTTACTGGCTTTTCCAGGCGACAGATGATCTTTGCGACTATGTATTATGTAATGTAACAGAAGGGCTTCCTACAGCAGATGTAAATCTGAGAAAGGCAATCTTCTATGCGATTAACTCTGAAGCGGTTATTCAGTCAGTTTACGGAGGAAGTGCGTTCGTAATGTATGACATGGCAGCGCAGAAAGCTCCGGATGCGCAGGAATCATGGATCAATGAAGAGAATTATTACAAGTATGATCCCGAAAAAGCGAAAGAATGTCTGGAGCTGTGGGGTGGGGATCCGTCCTCTTTAAAGCTCAAAATTCTTGGTGCAAACGATACTTCTACAGCAAATGAACTTCAGCTGTTGCAGGGATTTTTAAGTGCAGTAGGCATTACCTCTGAAGTCGTAGCATATGACAGCGCCCAGATTAATACAGCAATGGAAGACGCTACACAGTGGGATATTCTGGTTTGTAAAAATGCTACCAATGCTTACGCCCCCAATCTCTGGAAGAATCTTCTTTCTGCTGAAAATTATGCATGGGGCGGTTCGAAGAACTTTATTTTTGATGATGAACTTCAGAATATCATTAATACAGCAAGAAGTATCAGCAGCCATTCTGATGAAACTGTGCAGGCAGGGCATGAATACATCATTGATAATGCTTATGGATACGGGCTGTGTAATTTTAAGAGCAACTATGTAGTGACCAGTGATTGCACGAAAGTAGTTACATCCTTTAAGGGAGCAGTTCTTCCAGGGGCATGTGATTATATTAACTAAGCAGGTAAGCAGTAACCCGGTAATTATACAAGGAAAAGGTGGAACTACATGAAAGAATACATTTTTAAGCGTTTAATTATGACGGTCTTTGTCGTAATCAGTGCAGCGTTTCTCATCTTTACAATCATGTATTTTATACCAGGTGACCCAGCACGGCTCATATTAGGAGCTGATGCCACTGCAGCCCAAGTGGAAGCAAAAAGAGAGATGCTGGGGCTTAACCAGCCATATCTGGTACGCCTCGGCAGCTTTCTGTCAAATGTTTTTTTACATTTTGATCTGGGTACATCATGGGTGACGAATACTTCGATTGTCAGTGGGCTTGAAAGCAGATTCCCGAGAACTTTTCTGCTTGGAACCCTTTGTGTGCTGACAAGTACAGTGATAGGTCTGCCGATAGGTATCACTTCCGCAGTACACCATCATAAATGGCAGGACAAGAGTTTTATGGTAATGGCAATGACTTGCATTTCCATGCCGGATTTCTGGCTGGCAATGATGCTTACACTAGTCTTTTCCCTGAAATTGAATCTGCTGCCGTCCTTTGGCATTGGAAGCTGGAAATGCTATGTTTTGCCGGTAATTTCCGGTTCGGTGCAGGGAATTGGCTCATTGGCACGGCAGACGCGCTCCAGTATGTTGGAAGTATATCGTTCTGATTACGTTACAACTGCAAGAGCAAAGGGGGTTCCAGAAGGGAGAGTAATCAGAAAGCATATGCTGGCAAATGCGTTGATTCCGATTATTACAACGATTGGAGGATTGTTTGGAAGCGCTATTTGCGGAACAATCGTTATTGAGCAGGTGTTTTCCATGCCGGGAATAGGCACTTATCTTTCTACAGCGATTAATGCACGTGATTATCCGGTGCTTCAGGGAAGTGTAATTGTTATGGCAGTTTTGATTGCAGTTATTATGTTGATCGTTGATCTTGTGTATGCCTGGGTGGATCCGAGAATTAAGGCACAGTATGTGGCACAGAACAAAAAATGTGGGCGAAGGAGGAAGAAAAATGGCTGAAAGAGTTAAGAAAGCAAAGGATTCCTCTATGGGAGTACGTGATAAAAAGGAAAGTTATTTAAAACAGACTTTTAAACGTCTGGCTAAAAATAAAGTGGCAATGGGAGCTTGCATGGTATTGGTGATTCTAATCGTATTGGCAGTATTAGCTCCGGTGATTGTTCCATATGGGTATGAGGAAATGGATTTTATGGCTCTTAATGTGGGGCCATGCAAAGAGCACTGGTTCGGAACAGATGCTTTAGGGAGAGATGTTTTCAGCCGCTTGATTTATGGCAGTAAGTATTCTTTGTCTCTGGGGATTTGTGCATCTTTGCTTTCTATGGTAACGGCAATTATTTTTGGTTCTATTGCCGGCTATTATGGGGGATGGAAAGATAATGTGATTTTGCGTATCTGTGATGTCTTGCAGGCAATACCAGGACTTCTTCTTGCAATTGTTATGTCTGCAGTTCTTGGACCGGGGTACATCAATACGATTTTGGCAATTGCTGTGGGCGGTGTTCCTTCTACCGTGCGTATGGTGCGAAGCATGGTTATGAGCGTGCGGGGGCTTGAATATCTGGAGGCAGCAGTCGCGATTAACTGTAGTCCTGCCCGAATCATGTTCAAGAGAATATTGCCTAATATTCTGTCACCGATTATTGTAGGTGTAACAATGGGCATTGGAAGTACGATTATGGTTGCCTCGTCACTTAGTTTCCTTGGACTGGGTATTCAGCCGCCGCTGCCTGAATGGGGAGCAATGCTTTCCGCAAGTCGCGATTCCATCCGCAATTACCCACATTTGGTTCTGTTTCCAGGAATATTTATATTTGTTACCTGTCTGTGCGCCAATCTTTTTGGTGACGGTCTCAGAGATGCCATGGATCCAAAACTGAAAGATTAGGAGGAACAGTTTGATATGAATGAAGATAATAAAAACTTCCTTTCAGTGAAGAATCTTGTTGTTGAGTATACATCCGGCGGAAATATTATCCATGCCGTAAATCATGTTTCCTTTACATTAGAAAAGGGCAAGACATTAGGACTTGTGGGTGAGACAGGCGCTGGCAAAACCTCAATTGCGAAAGCCGTTTTGAGAGTCCTGCCAAATCCGCCGGCAAGAATCCCGCAGGGAGAGATTCTTTTGGAAGGCGAAAACATTATGGAGATGCCGGAAAAGGATCTGCTGAAAATCCGCGGCAATAAGATTGCCATGATTTTTCAGGATCCCATGACAGCACTTAACCCGGTTATGACCATTGGAGGACAGATTACAGAGGGAATCCTGCTGCACAATGAAATTACGAGGACGGAGGCAAAAAGAAGGGCAATTGAAATGCTGAATATGGTAGGCATTACGGAAGAACGATATGATGAATATCCCTTTCAATTTTCAGGTGGTATGAAGCAGAGGGTGGTCATTGCTATGGCGCTTGCCTGCAATCCCACACTGTTGTTGGCTGATGAGCCAACTACAGCGCTCGATGTTACAATTCAGGCACAGGTTCTTGATATGATTTCTGATTTGAAAAGAAGACTGGGTACTTCTATGATTCTGATTACCCATGACCTTGGCGTGGTAGCGGAAATGTGTGACGACGTTGCTATCGTTTATGCGGGAGACATTGTAGAATATGGTTCTAAAAAAGAGATTTTTAAGAATCCCAAACATCCTTATACGTTAGGGCTTTTCCATTCGCTCCCGAGTTTGGCAGAAGAAGAAACAAGGCTGCATCCTATTGAAGGGCTGCCGCCTGATCCGTCTGATCTTCCAGAAGGCTGTGCATTTTTTCCAAGATGTGCTTGCGCAACTGATAAATGCCGGAAGGAGAGACCTTTCAGGGTTGACCTATCCAGTGATCACTATTGCAAATGTTTTATGATGCAGGAGGAGGAATAAATGTCAACTTGTGTGGAAATTAAAAATCTTAAAAAGTATTTTGACACTCCCGGAGGTAAACTGCACGCGGTAGATAATATATCTTTTAAGATTGAAAAAGGGACCACAATGGGAATTGTGGGGGAATCTGGATGTGGAAAATCGACGCTTGGACGTACAATCGTACATCTGCATGAAAGCACGGATGGGCAGATTTTTTTGGATGGAAGTGATATTACGCATGTAAGCAGGAAGGAGTTAAAGAAGGTTAGAGAAAGGATGCAGTTTATCTTTCAGGATCCTTATTCTTCCCTTAATCCGCGGATGACTGTGGAGGAGACGGTACGGGAACCGCTTGCGTTGTCTAAGAGATTTTCAAAAGCAGCGCTTCAAAAGGAAGTAGAATGCTGTATGGATAAAGCGGGTATCGAAAGACGTCTGCGCAATGCCTATCCTCATGAGCTTGATGGAGGACGGCGTCAGCGGGTGGGTATTGCAAGAGCTTTGGCATTAAATCCCGAATTTATTGTTTGTGATGAACCTGTATCGGCTCTTGATGTTTCAATTCAGGCACAAATTCTGAATCTGCTTATGGATTTGCAGGAAAGAGATCAATTAACATTGATGTTCATTACGCATGATTTATCTGTTGTAAAACATATTTCCCAGAATATTTGTGTGATGTATCTTGGACAGCTGGTAGAGACAAGCCCTTCAAAGGAATTGTTTAAGATGCCGCTTCATCCTTACACGAAGGCGCTTCTTTCGGCTATTCCATCGGTTGATATTGATCATCCCAGCAAGCGCATTCTTTTGAAAGGAGAACTGACATCTCCAATTAATCCCAAACCAGGATGCAGATTTGCAGCAAGGTGCCCTTATGCTTCCGAGGAGTGCTATGAAGAACAGGAATTGAAGGAGATAACGCCAAATCATTTTGTTTCATGTTGTAAGGTGGAGGAGATTGGTGAGCATGTCTAAAAAGGTACTGTATAACAGTCGCAGATATCATGAATTTTTTGAAGGATATACAGAACGTATTGTCATGGAAAAAGGCAGGGAACGAATAGAGAGGATTTATACCGGTGATTATTATTGTCCGGTCATTTCTTCTGGAAGCAGAAAGCTGAGAAAAATGCTTTATTGTACTTTCTTTTTGCTGGCTGTAATGGATTATGGATATCTGGCAACTCGTCCATTGGAGATGAACATATCCAAATGGAGCGGAATCTGTCAGGGCTTTCTGGCACTGGCATTGCTCTGGCTGTTGGCAGCAGTATTCTATTATGGAACGGCGAAGGAAAAAATGACAGTTAGGATTTACCGCTCCGCTTCAGTCAGGCTTAGGCAGTTAAGCTTTGCAGCCGCCGCATTGTTTGGTCTTATGTCAATCATATACTTTTTACTTGCGATTGTTGGCGGCGGTAGTTGGCAGGATTTTGTAAAGCTTTTTCCAATGTCAGTATCAGGATGTGCATTACTTTTTGCAATGTACAGGCTGGAAGAGGGAACAGAATATGAGATAGAAGCAAATGATACCATTGCGGCAGAGGATGGCGAAAAGATTGAATATTGAGATGGAGGAGGTGCTAAAATGATGAGCCAGTTATACTGCGGGGCAGGGAGGGCGGAAATTACGCCTCCCAAAGAAATGGCTCCGTTACTTCCGGGACTTGGACCACAGAAAATCACTGGTATTTTAGATCCGCTTTTTGTCAGGATTATCCTTATACAAAGTGGACAGGATAAAGCGATGCTGGTTTCTGTCGATCTTGACAAAGCGCCAAATCAGGAAGAGTTTCTGGAGGCATTAAGTGAAAAAACGTGTGTTCCTAAAGAAGCAATTCTCTATTTTGGAATACATACACATACAGCGCCCGTTATGGGATATCGTCCTTTTGAACCGTTAGATGTCGAAAAACTGCCAGAAGAAGAGCAGAAAGCATTTTATGAGTATACAGATCTTATAAAAAAAGGATTGCTCAAAGCGGCAAAAGAGGCGGCGGCAGGGCTCAAACCGGCAAAAATCGGATGCGGGCATGGAGAAAGCTTTATTAATGTGAATCGTATTTGCAGTTACGAGGCAGAAAATGAGCAGGGGGACAAGAAAAAGCTGATAGAAACCGGCTATAATGGCGCGGGACCAGTAAGCAGAGACGTATTTGTGATGAGAATAGAATCTCTTTCAGGCGAGCCCATAGCGTTCTTCGTTAATTATGCATGTCATAATGTTGTAATGTTTCTGCACGATGCAGGAGATGGCGGCATTCATATCAGCCATGATATGGGAGGAGCGGTCAGCCTTAACCTGGAAAAAAGATACCCGGGAGCTGTGGCAGTCTGGTCAAGTGGTGCAGCGGGAGATCTTAATCCAATTATGGCAACTCAGAATTATTTTCCACATATCAGCAGCGGACGCGCTGATCTTACGCCTTTTAAAGATTTTTCAATGTCTGTTGAACTTCGGGACAGACTGGCAGGAAGGCATCTTTTGGATATTTTGGAAGCAAATAAAAAAATTGTCTGTGATGTGCAAAACGGAGAGATTTATTCAGCGCTGGCGTTTATTTCTGTTCCTGAAGGGGAGCAGAGGGATGAGGATGCATGGAGCCACAGCAGAATACGCCTGCATCTTGTTAATATTGGTGAAATTGCATTCATAGGGGTAAATGGGGAGCTTTTCTGCTCATTGGGAGAAATCATCAAACAAAGTTCCCCAAAGAAAGACACGGTTGTAATCAATCATGACTGCAGCCTGATGCTGGATAATCCGGGATATGTTCTGGATGACGATACAAATGCCTTATGTAAAAAGGCAGACCTTGTGCTTACCCCTCATGATGGGTTCAAAGCACATGCAGGATATCTTTTAGAACAGCTTTCTATAAAAACAAAAGAATTATTTGAAAAATAAAAAAACAGGGAGAAGAGAATGATGGAATTTTCAGAAGAATTATTATCAAATAGAATATTTGATCTTTCGGAAATGAATTTTGACTTTACACCAAGAAAAAGAAAAGCAGAAGGGTGTTCTTTTGACCCGGATGTGGATAAGAGCTATGTATTACAGCCAAATGGCGATTATATCCTTAAATTTTATGCGCCTGATGCGAAAGAAATTAAGGTGGTTCCCTGGTTTGGTGATCCCACGCCGGAAGGCTATGCGCCATGGAGAGATACGCCGCTGCATGCAGTAAAGGATGAAGAAGGGGTTCACACAGTAGTACTTCCCTTTGATGAGAGAAAAACAGGACCCAGGAATCTTGATATTTTTGTTGATGGAACCTTCGTGGTGTGGCCTTATCTGCCAGTATTCTGGTCAGGCGGCAAAGTATGGAATTATGTGGAGGTGCCGGATAATGATATGAAATTTTCTTATATTTATGATGTGCCTCATGGCACTGTGGCACATGAGTATTATTATTCAGGCGAAACAAAACGATACGAAAGATGTCTGGTTTATACACCACCGGGGTATGAAAAAGGTACTCAGTCGTATCCGGTTCTTTATCTCCAGCATGGGGGAACTGAGAATGAAACTGTCTGGGTATCATGCGGCAGAGTGAATTTCATTATGGACAATCTCCTTGCCAAAGGTGAGTGCGTTCCGTTTATCATTGTAATGAATAACGGCATGATACGTTATGAGGCATTAGAAGCGCCTAATTATGTAGATGAGTGTTTTGAAAATTCTTTGATTCATTACTGCATTCCTTTTATTGAGTCAAAATACCGGGTAAAAGCAGATAAATGGAATCGTGCCATTGCCGGTCTTTCTATGGGCTCTATGCAGACAAATGATATTGGATTTAAGCATCCGGATATTTTTGGCAATATGGGTTCATTTACAAGTACCATGTATCACACAGACTTTTTTACGACCTATGAACGTCCATGGCCAAGGGTGATGGCGAATCCGGAGCAATTTATGAAGGACTATAAGGTATTTTTCTGTTCTGCTACCCCCCAGGAAGATCATATTCCATTATTTAATAAGGATGCGGAAATTATGAGGGAGGCAGGTATTGAAGGAAAGATGCCAGGGTATCGCAGGGTTCTTCATGATGGACGTTTTATCAGATGGGACAGCTGGAGAATGGGACTACGTGAATTTGCAACTATGCTGTTCCGCGATTAATTTCTGTGGAGGACGAGCACGTTAACGGTAGCAGCGGATGAAAGAATAATTATAAGAAAATGTAGGTTGGCGTTAAGTCAGTACTTTTCTGGAAAAGAGAATTTAACAATGATAAAAGTAAACGGAGGCAGCCATGGAACGGACATGACGACGGGAAAAGTATTTCCGATTATGATCGACTTTGCTGTTCCTCTGCTGCTTGCAAATTTAATTCAGCAATTGTATAACGCGGCTGATATGATGATTGTAGGAAAAGTAATTGGGAGTGTGGGGACGGTAGGAGTTTCGACGGGCGGCATTCTCATTACATTTCTGACAGGTGTCGGCAATGCTTTTGGAAGCGCTGCACAGATTTGTACTGCTCATATGTGGGGAGCAGGAAAAAGAGATAAAATTGGCGAATTGGGAAGCACGGTGCTTTATGTAACACTTTTGGCGTCTCTGGTGATAGGAGCAGTTTGCATTTTGCTTGCCCAGCCTTTCCTAAAGTTGCTTCATTGTCCAGAGGAAGCATTAGGGCAGGCAAGGAATTACATGCAGATTGCCGCCATTGGGCTTCCCGCTGTTTTGGGGTATAATGTGGTCAGTGGTGTGATGCGGGGAATGGGAGAATCCAAAAAACCTCTTTTTTTTGTTACTGTTTCAGCAATCTCTAATGTGTTTATGGATTTGCTTCTGGTCGTGGTATTTCCTTGTGAAGCGGCTGGCTCGGCAATCGCGACAGTGGCTGCACAGGTAATGGCATTTTTGGTGTCACTTTTATATATTCAAAATTCACAAATGAAGGATATATTTAATTTTAAAAAGAACAGGTTTAAGATTCAGACAATCTATATCATGCCTGTTATAAAGATAGCAGTACCACTTGCATTACAGTTTGGGTGTATCCATGTATCACAGATTATCTGCAATGCATGGGTGAATGGATGGGGGATGATTGCAGCTGCGACTACAAGCATAGGGAATAAAATCGGACAATTCATCAGTGTTGTAACGCTGAGTATCAATGGAGCTGCTGGCGCGATGGTTGCCCAGAATCTCGGAGCGAAAAAACCTGAACGCGTAAAACAGACAGTCTATGCTGCTTTGGGGCTATGTGCTTTGATTTGTGCAGTAGAAGTTTTTGTGTCATTGGTTTTTCCACGACAGTTGTTCTCCCTGTTTACCAACGATGAAAGCGTTATAGAACTTGGGAAAATATATCTTTCTATTTTATTGATTACATTTTTCCTCAATAGCCTGCAGGGACCATATACATCAGTCATCACAGGGAGTGGAAACGCAAAATTGAGTTTTGCGTATGGGGCTCTTGATGGAATTGTTTTAAGACTTGGGATTTCGTACATTCTGGCTTATGTTTATGGACTAGGTGTAATTGGCTATTGGATTGGGAATGCGCTGGCGCATCTCGGACCGGTCATTATAGGCATTATTTACTTCTATTGCGGAAGCTGGGCAAAACGACGTTTGACCAGCGATGAAATAAAGGAAGGGGGGAAATAAATTGTATGTGTTAAAAAGTAACAGGCTGCGAATTGAAATCCAGGAGCCATCAGAGGTTATGAATTTCACATCCAGATTTGATCCCACATGCTTTATTACAGAGGTTGTGCTGGATCAATCTATGTATTTCGCAGCATCTGAGCCTCATAATATGACGGAAGATTCCTCTGGGGGAAGAGGGCTGTGCAGTGAATTTCGATTTGATGCCTTTGGGGAGGCTGCTGTCGGTGAATGGGTACCTAAACCTGGTATAGGACGATTGAAAAAAGTAGATGAAAAAGATTTTGTTCATTCCAGAAAATACATAAAAGAACCCTTTCAGCATGAACTGGTTGATTTGCATGATAAAAGGATATCTTTCCGAACATTGCCGGAAGAATGCATGGGGTATGCAGTTGAAACAAGAAGAACGGCTGCGGTGGAGGAAAACAGCTTGTTCATGACGATTCAATTGAAAAATACAGGTTTTAAGGAAATTACATTTCGTGAGTATTGTCACAATTTCATCAGTCTTGACGGATTGGCACTGGGACCGGATTATCTGTTGGAACTTCCAAATGCAATAAATCTACAGAGTAATGTTTTGAAGGGACCAGATTTTGGAGGAACGGGAAGCAGGCATTTATATGATGTAGAGGAGGGCGCCATTCGCCCAAGGTATCATAATCCTGGACCGGCAGTTTTTGAGCTTCAAGAAGGTGATATCAGCAGAAAGGTTCCTTTTGTATGGAGGCTCAGCCATGCAGGTGCAGGGGTTTCTGTAACAGGGACGGAATATTTCCGTCCGGCGGAGGTTTGTATTTGGAGTTATGACCACATGCTTTGTCCGGAGGTGAACTTTAAGTCAACTGTTGCGCCAGGGGAAGAGGTTGTCTGGAAGCGTCAGTGGACGTTTGATAAGAAAGAGGTGAACTAAATGAAAAAACTGAAATTTGTCTGTGCAGGCGGCTGGCACATACATGCATTGGATTTTCCAATGGACAGAGCGCCTAAGAAAGTGCCGCATTTGGAGAAGGAATTTGCTGCTGTATGGGATAATGATAAGGAGCGAGGTGAAAAATGGGCGGAAGCAATGAACTGCATGTTTGTTGAGGATTATGATCAGCTTCTTGCAATTCCCGATATAGATGGTGTTCTGATTACATCTGAGACAAGCATGCATGAAGAGTTGATTGTGAAAGCGGCGGAAGCTGGTATAAATGTCTTTGTGGAGAAGGCGCTTACGACAACAAATGAAAGCGCCTACAGGATCAGAGAAGCAGTAAAGCGTAGTAACATTAAGTTTACCGTTTCAGATCCTGTACGTCATGGTGATCTTTTGTATGCCAAGGAACTGGTGGATAAGGGCGTAATTGGAGAGCTGATTAGTGTAAGATCGAGGATGAGCAATGCATGTGCCATTAATGATCAGGATTCAATAAGACAGTATTATGAAGTGGAATGCACTGGCGGCGGCGCTATGATTGATATGGGATATCATAATATTCACAGGATTCAGTGGTTCCTGGGCAAACCTGTACGTGCTGCTTCCATTCTTGTCCCGTTTACGGATTATGGGAAAGAGAAGAAGATAGATGAAAATAGCATTGCAGTGTTTGAATTTGAGTCTGGCAAAATTGGTATTGCAGAGACCAGCTGGCTAACGGAGGATGCAACAGCATTTGAAGTATACGGCGTAAATGGAGTTATCCGAAGCGATGATGCAGGATTTAGGTACAGAGTTGGGGAGGGCGAATGGGTGCAGGTACAAAAATCTGAGATTCCCGAGGAGGACACCTATCCTCTGCGTTACTGGATGGAGTCGATTGCATATGATACGCCATGCGAAAAGTATGATATAGACTCAGCCGTCCTGTTTACAGAGATGGTGACAGCTGCATATGCAGGAAATAGAGTGCGTGTCGATGTGTAACAAAAAAGGATGAAGCTTCCACTGCTGTGCCTTTATGATATACAGCAGTGGAATAATTCATGGTTTTTTAGCAAAAAAGTTTCTATATCTGTTTGCTTTTCAGATAAGCTGAAATAGCCTTTTTAACAAATTCTGCTGTACCATTACCGCCTGCTTTGTCGATATTTTGCTTCATCCGTTCATCAGATACCGATTTTCTTACAGTATTCAGCGACGAGATTCAAGTCAATATCTTCCATAGAGGAACGATAAACAGGCTCGTCCTCGTAATAGCGGGAACCTTTTACATACATGAACTGCAGCCGCTCGTCGAAATTCAGTTTTTTGGATTTGTCGCCCATGCGGTAATATACTTCGTCTTGCTGGTTAGCGTGTAGCTCAGGACTTTGCGGAATGGTCATAACCAGCAGATGATTGGCATTGCCGTTTCTGTCGGTACACTCAACCGTTCGGCGCGTGCGGAGTATGAGAAAATTTACGGAGAAAAAGCGGCAGATTCCATGAGCATCAAGGATAGGCTCAGGCAGAAAGAGCAGATAGTAAAAGAAAGAGAAGTAGGCAGGGGTTATCGAGCAAGACAGAAAGATAAGGGGTAAGGTAGCAAAGAGTGAGTAGACAGTATTTTACATCTGGCTGGTAACTTCTGTATTTATGGAAAATAGTATTTTTCCACCAATATTACCTTGATTATGCAATAAATCAACAAACTCTTTTACTTTGTCATTATCCAAGAAATCAATATTTATTTGAATTTCCGTATGATGGCTTTTTTCAAAATTGGATATTATATTTTGTGTATCCTTGATTTTTTCATTTAAGTTATTCTGTAGTTTGGAAATGTCTGTGTAATTATGTTTTCTGTATTCTCCCATTTTTTTGCAATATCGTCTTGAAGTTTTTTTAGGGAGTCGGAAAGTTCTTCGGTTACTTTTTTATATTTCTTTTTTCAGTACCACATTTTTTATGATAATTCTTTAAATATTCATCATAAACTTGTCTTGGTCCAATCTATGCTTATGAAATTTTAATTAATGTGGCTGCTTGTTACTTACCGAAAGAAGTCCACTGCTCAATCCGTACATAGCATAGATGGAGAGAACGCCGTCTTTAAAAGGCATATAATTGTATGGATTGGTTGTTTACATGTCCTTGTTTTAATGGCAGATAGAAGATCTATCAATTTTCAGCTGGATAGATTGACAAATTTTTTTCTCAGTGCTAATATTAAACCGACAGTCAGTCTACAGACAATAGGAGGGTGCAGATTCAATGCGTGTGGTAAAAGAAGCGGAAGAACGTAAAAATGAAATATTGGACGTGGCAGAGAGACTGTTTGGAACAAAGGGCTTTGACGGCACCAGCACCAGTGACATTCTGAATGAAATCGGCATTGCAAGGGGGACTCTTTATTACCATTTCAAATCCAAAGAAGAAATTCTGGACGCAATGATCAACCGCATGATGAGCAGGCTGATTGAAAAAGCGGAAGTGATTGCAGTACAAAAAAATGTACCTGTGCTGGAGCGCCTTACCATGATGATGCTTTCATTAAATGTGAGCGACGGTAATTTTGGGCAGGAACTCCTGAAACAGATACATAAGCCGCAGAATGCCCTTATGCATCAGAAAATGGAGAAGTCCCTGCTTTCTGGTATCAATCCTATTATTACGGATTTAATAAGAGAGGGAATGGAGCAGGGGATATGTCAGACGGATTATCCCGAAGAAGCTGCGGAAATGACTTTTTTATATGCAAATACAGTGTTTGATGACCTTATGGAACACGGCGAAGAAGAAAAGCAAAGAAAAATAGCTGCATTTATTTATAATCTGGAACGGTTGTTAAATATGGAACAAGATAGCATGAAAGCGGCTGTTATTCCCATTTTTCAAAACAGCAATAAGTAATACGGTATAGTGTTTATAGGGGTAAGGTATAATGAGTGATTGGGAACTATTGATTGATAATATAGATAAGATTCATACTACCAAAATGGGAATTGACAGGATTAAGAGAAATTTGAAATTAAATACCGATGATGTTGTTGGATACTGCGAAAGTTTGATTATGAATAAGAATTGTCATATCTACCGACAGGGCAAAAATTGGTATTGTGAAATTGATAATGTAAGGCTGACCGTTAATGCTTACAGCTACACAATTATTACTGCACACACCATGAAGTAAATTGCTGGAGAAATGCATATCGTGGATAATTGAGGGGCACTATTGTCCCTCAATTATTTAGCTGATTATAGACAGACAGACGGTCTAATGTAATGACTAAATCAGAGAGATGCCACGCAAAGTAGCAGAAAAAAACGAAATGTAATCCCTGCTTGCTTGTAATGCAAAACAGGCTTTCCTATACTTGGCATATCAAAACAAAGAGGCAAAATCCCGCACAGCTTGCTGGGCATTACTCCATGCAATGGCAGTAGAATTTTGCTTCGGAAAACAAAAAGTTAAAACTTTAGGAGGTTTCACATGACATTTGCAGAAAAATTAAAATCTATCCGCAAGCAGGCAGGTATGTCACAGGAGCAGTTGGCGGAGAAACTTGGCGTATCAAGACAGGCAGTTACCAAATGGGAAACAGATTCAGGCATTCCGGACATTGAAAACATGATGGCGATATCCGCCCTGTTTGACATTTCCATAGATGAGCTGCTCTCCAATGAAAAGGGGGCAAAAGAGCCGGCAGACTATTTTTATGAGAGCATTACGGAGTATGACATTGATGAGCCGAAACGCTACGATATGAAATTCGGCGGTGCAAAGCAATTCACACTGTCGGGATATGATGGCGAGAAAATCCGAGTCCGCCTCGTATCCAATACCATGCCCACGCTTCAGAATGATTTTAAGGTCAGGATTGACGACATCAGAAAACGGATTGATGTGGACGTAAGTCGTAAAAATGGGGTGACAGAGGCGATGGCAAAAGAAGCGGTCAGCATCTTTGTCCAGATACCGACGCCGTATATTGGGAAAATTGAATGTGCGGTCAATGCGGAAACGGTGGGAATCCGTTCTTTGGAGTGTGAGAGCATAGAACTTGATATAAAGACACCGGATGTTATCCTTGCGGACGTCACCGGAACGGTAGAGATTAACTGTAACCTTGATATGGATGTGGTCTGCCATTCCTTAAACGGGGAGGTGGCAATCAACCAAGTGTCTGCAACTTCAAAAATCCATGTTCCGAAGGACGCAGCGTTTACTGCCGTTGCGAAGGGGATTGGCACAAGCATATCCTATGAGAAGGACGGAAAGCAGACCGAGTCTTTCAGTGAGCCGGAGGCGGAGAACATCATTGAACTAAATGGAATTAAGAGTGAGCTTGTTATCTGCATGGACAGGGAAAGGGGCTGACGGTATGAAAGCAAATTATTTGAAGAAATACATCATCAGTTCCTATATTTTGGTATGGGCGCTCATTATTTTTGTGGCAGGTACGGCAAGCCTTGTGTTCCATGCACCGCCCGTCATCATGTGGATTGTCCGCAACCTGATTGCATGGTCGCCAACGTATCTGCTTCTGATCGGCTGGAAACATTTCAGACCGGGCGAAACGAGAAGGATTTTCGTAAAGCGGTGTTTTTCGGGTAAAGTGAAACTTTTTCCGTTGTTATGTTCTTTTGCACTTACATTTGGTATTAGTGTTTTGGCATTGTTCATCTTTTCCATTATCATGGGAAAGCCTATGCTGTCCTATATCAATTTTGGGATAACAGCATTGCCGCTCAGTATTTTCCTGTCCTTTACATCGGGACCGACAGGAGAAGAATTGGGCTGGCGTGGCTTTATGCGGGAGGAATTTAACAAGAGATATGGTTTCTTAAAATCCTCTGTTAGTCAGGGCTTGGTGTGGTGCTTTTGGCATACCCTGTTGTGGGTAGTGGATTCAGACTTTACCGACTGGCGGGCAGTCCCCTATGTCATTTCCAATATTGTCGTCATTACCTGCATGACCGTTTTGATGAACATCTTTTTGGAACGGCATAATAACCTAATTTATTCGGTATTGCTGCACTTTGGATTTAATATCATTTATGTGTTTTTGGATGCGGATATAGGATTCTTTGTGATTTTGACAGTTCTGTATCTGGTAATCACACCGATTGCCGTACTTGTAAGGAATAAGACTGCTGAAAGGCTTTTGAAAAACAATGATAGCGGGGTAAGGAAAAGTAAAGAATGAGCAATTTAGAGAAAATCCAAAAAGGAATGAGGGTGTTGCAGATACTCTCAAAAATTATTCTGATATTTGCCATTGTGGGAGTGGCTATAGCGTCCATCGGGGCAACCCTTTTGGCATCGGATGTGTTAAGCATGGAAAACCAGTTTCTCCATTGCCTGTCGGTTACGGCTGAAATGAGCAAAGGACAGCTTGTGGGGATTTTGACTGCTGCGGCTGCCTCTTTGCTGTTTGGCGGCATCCCCACGGCATTTGCCTATCGCTATTTTACGGAGGAGCTGAAAGAGGGTACGCCGTTTACAAGTGCAGGCGCTGACAGGGTAAAGCAGCTTGGAATTATCACGATTGTGTTATCTGTCATATCTGTGAGTGTTACAGATTTTATTTATGAGAGGATTCACTTGTCGTCATGGAATATGTTTGATGATGGCGGCAGTATTACGCTTGGGATCTGCTTACTTCTGCTTGCTATGGTTATACGTTATGGTGCGGAACTGGAGCAGAAAGCGAAAGGTGGCAAAATGTGAGGATTTCTATGGAAAAAGGCGAATGGATATTCTGCTCTGTCTGCAAAATAAGATAAAGGAAATAAATGATATGAATGATAACCGAAATCAGATTAGAATATACTTGATATTTGTATTGGTATCTGCTGGGTGCTTGGCATAGCAGCGTTTTGTTTGCAAGGGAACAGTCAAAATACCAAATATCAAATTTTGCAAAAGGGCTTTACAGCATTTCCCGTTATAGCTGCTGTTTTTACAAGACGTATTACGGGGGACAAATCAGAATGGCGCATTTCTTTCCGTATATGGAAGAACAAAAAGCTATGGGCTTTCTGCGCTTTTGCTCCCGGTACTTTAATTGTGATGGGAACAGTTCTATATTTTGTGCTGTTTCCCGAACAATACAGCGGCATCTTCAATTTGGGCAGTCTGATAGGAACAGAACAGGTGATACATATCGCTAACCCGATGCAATTCTGCGTGATATGTGTATTGATTGCGGCGGTATGTATTCCAATTCAAGTGCTGGAGCTTGGGGAAGAAATCGGTTGGAGAGAATATCTGCTCCCGAAACAAATAGCGGAGTACGGAGTGAGAAAAGGAACATTGATGAATGGTCTTTATTGGGGAATAGCCCATTTGCCGCTCATTTACCTTGGATTTAATTACAGTTCAGAAAATGCAGGCGCACCGTGGAGCAATATGCTCATGCTGATTAAATTGCCAACAGCAAAAATGGTAAGGGGTGTGTAAGGATGGAAAAGATAATTTCTGAATGGATTTTTTGTCCTGTCTGCGGAAATAAGACCAGGCTACAGATAAGGGCAGATACAGAATTAAAAAAGAATGTTTTTATCCCTTATGCCCTTATCCCTTACTACGGAGCTATGCCCGGTTTTGCCAAACTTCCGCAAAAGAAAAACGCTGCAATCTCAAAAAAGATTACAACGCTCTCTAAACCTTATGTAATTCTGATGGACACATTTCATCTGCCCTCTGCTTCGACTTCCGCTATCTCCTTTGCCGTTGCACTCACAATCCGTATGCCCGTATCACTCATACCGTCAAGGAGCGCGTCAAGCTGCCGCCGCTGCGTGTTTTTCTCCGGCGGCGTTTCCAAAAGGAACTGGTCTACGGATATATTGTAGCGGAGCATTAGCTCAAAGAAAATCTGTAAACTTGGGTGCTGCCCCTTGTTCTCAATGTTCGCAAGGTAGCGCGGCGAGATAAACATTTCGTCGCTTGCTTTCTTGCGGCTCTCCTTGCGCCCTGTCCGCGCCGCCTTTATCGCTGCCCAAAAGCCTTGAAGTCGTATTTTGGTACTGGTCTTTTTGCCATAATTATTCACCCTATTACATTTTACTGTTCACTTTTCTTCTTGGATATGTCTACACTGTTCTATCAATTAGCTAAAACAATTCCCGCTGACGCTATACCGTCTTTCGGCAAAGTGAAAATTGGGTGAAAGTTTGCTGATAGCCATTGCAAAAACTAACGAATGGTAGTACAATAACTAATGTTGAGTACGAGAGGTGCATTGATGAACAGGAAAGAAGAAATTATCCTTGTTACATTGGAGCTTGCAGCAGCGAATGGGTTAAGTAATGTGTCAATGGCTCAAATAGCGGAAAAAATGGGAATACGAAAACCGTCGCTGTATAACCATTTCAAAGCAAAAGAAGAAATTATAGCTGCAATGTATCAGTATTTAAGAGAGAAATCAAAGGAGCAATTATCTCTTGCGGATATTGATTATGGGGAATTTATCAAAGGAAAAAGCATGGAAGAAGCATTAACGCAATCAGTAGCAAATTACAGGAACATAAACACCGAAAATAAAATGTTCTCTTTTTACAAGGTCATTTATTCAGAGCGTTCCGTCAATCCAACCGCTGCTAAAATCATGGCAGAGGAAACAAGAAAAATGATTTTGGCGACTAAAAATCTGTTTTATGCCTTGCAAGTACACAAAAAAATTCATGTAAAGGATATTGATATGGCTGCTACTTCTTTTGCTATGACGGTTCATGCCATGATGGACTATCAATTAGACTGTTCGTGTTCCGGCGAACCTGTCGGGCAGGATATGATACAAAATTATATAAAATGGTTTTGCAACCAACATGGAGGAATGAATGGTGAAAAAAACATTGATTAACTGGTTAGGACTTTTGGGGGTAGTATCATTATTATCCTATACCACAGCGGTAATTTTTGCTCCGACGGCATATCCCGGTTATAATTGGATGGCACAGGCAGTTAGCGATTTAAGTGCTAACAATGCTCCGTCCAAAACACTATGGGAACAATTAGCGTCTTTGTATGGTGTATGCGGGATTGTTTCAATAATGGCAGTTTGTGTTTTTATTCAAGGGAAACTAAATAAAACAATCCATATCGGCATTTATCTTTTTGCCGTAATGAATTGGGTGTCAAATGTAGGCTATACAATGTTTCCATTATCAGACAGCGGCAATGCAGGAGCTTTTCAAGATATTATGCACATTTATGTGATAACAGTGCTTGTCGTGCTACTTTCCATTGTTTCACTTGTTGTTATTATGGTTGGCGGGTATCGGGACAAGAAATATCGCTCTATGGCACTATGGGCGACAATGGCACTGCTGCTTATGTTTGCGGGAGCAATCGGAACAAATATAGTTCCGAGGGATTTTTTTGGTATTCCAGAGCGTTTTAGTGTGTTTGCTGCTACGGGATTTAATGCTGTATTGGGAATTTACTTATTTCGTGGTTTTGGGGGAATTAGCGAAAATGAACAAGGTTGAATGGGTGCGCTGCCCTGTCTGCGAAAATAAGACAAGGTTACAGATAAGGGCAGATACAGAATTAAAAAATTTTCCTCTCTACTGCCCGAAGTGCAGACAGGAAAGTTTGATTGACGCAAAGAATTTACAGGTAACGGTAATTAAAGGGTTTAAAACGAAAACGCAGAGTTAATTAACTCTGCGACAAATCGGGATTTGATGTGCAGTAGAAAAGGGGACATATAGTATGAATGAAAGACCTGCTTTAGATAGAAACTTAGATAGCAAAACATTTCGTGATTTCTACTATTTGAAAGAGGAATTGGTGAATTTTTGTAGAAAAAACGGAATTCCTGTTTCGGGCGGGAAAATAGAAATAACAGATAGAATTGCTTATTTTCTTGATACAGGCAAAGTAATGTCTGCTCCAACGACAATAAAAAAGGCAGTTGCAATAGCTACCATTAGCGAATATACAGAAATTGAAGCAAACTTTGTTTGTTCGGAAAAACATAGAGCTTTTTTTAGAGAGCGTATAGGAAATGGTTTTTCATTCAATGTAGCTTTTCAAAAATGGTTAAAAAACAATACTGGAAAAACTTATAAAGAAGCGATTTCTGCTTATTATCAAATTCTTGAGGATAAGAAAAAAGGAAAAACAAAAATTGATAAGCAGTTTGAGTACAATACTTATATTCGAGATTTTTTTACAGACAATACTGGAAAATCTTTAGAGGAAGCAATTAAGTGTTGGAAATACAAAAAGCAATTACAAGGGCATAATCGCTATGAGAGGACAGACCTTATAGCAATAGAATGACAGATGGTAAATTCTTTAGGTTAGAATCGATGATGGGGTAAACGAAAAAGCAGTTTTGGCATTCCAGTGAACTGCCCCTTCGTTTACACCATCATCGATTCTAACCTAAAGAATTCATAGCGGAGTTACATAGAACAAAAAATTGGTATTTAGTGGGAGGAAAATATGGGATATGCAGTTGTAGGATATTTTGATAAAGAAACAGATGAAAGAATACGAGGACTGTGGCAAGATTTGATGATAAATGGTGTAGATGATTATTTATATCATTCTGAAAATAATCCTCATATTAAATTTGCCATGTATGAAAATCTTGAAGAGGTGAATATAGTAGATGAAATCAGAAGTATTGCTAAACAGACAAAATCAATAGATGTTGTTTTTAAATCATATAGTTTTTATCCGAATGAACAGCCTTTTTTCAACATAGATATGGCTGTTAGTATGGAATTATTAAGATTACAAACTGAAATAAGAGAAAAATGTGATAAATTTTCTGAATTATTGCCTATTGACTTTTTTGACATGGGAGTATGGAAACCTGATTGTCAATTAACAAGAGAAATTGATAAAACACAATTATTGAATGCAGTAAATTGTTTGTATGAAAGAAAATTGCCTATTAACGGAAAATTGGAGAGAATTGGGTTAATAAAGTTTCACCCGGCAAAACAAATTGTGCATTTTAATTTGTCTTAGAATTAAAAAAGAAAAGGAGTTTGTTGAGAAGTCAAGTATTGGGTTGTACGGAATTGCCCTTTTGTCAGAAAATCGTGGCGAGTATAAAATCGGAATATATGGGGAGAAGAAAATGAGAATTTTGACAATTATAGGAACACCACATAAAGGAAATACAAGAGCAATAACTGATTTATTTTTGAAGGAATTTGAAGATACAAATAATTTATTTGACGAAATAGTTCTTCCAAATGATTTTCAGGAATTTTGTTACGGGTGCGCAAATTGCATATTAAATGGGGAAGAAAAATGCCCTCATTTTCATTTAGTAAATCCCATAATCGAAAGAATAGAAAAGGCAGATTTAATTATAATTGCTACGCCTGTATTTGTTATGTCCTGTTCGAGTGGATTGAAGGCATTGTTAGACCACCTTGCATATATATGGTTAGTACATAGACCAAAAGAAAGTATGTTTAAAAAAGTGGGTTTAATTATAATATCGGCAGGAGGTTCTGGAGTAAAAGATACAGTAAGGCTTATTAAAAATAATATGTTTTATTGGGGAGTACCTACCATTTATCACTATGGGGTAACGACTATGAAAATGGGCGGTAACTACGCAGATTATAAGAATAAAGATAAAATAAAAAAACAGGTAAAGGTCAAAGCAGGCAAAATAAAAAGGTGTCTGAAAAATAAGAAAATAGGATTAAAATCAAAGTTCTTTTTCAACATATTTCGTATGACGCAAAAAAATGGCTGGAATAAAACAGATTCCGATTATTGGAGGGATAAAGGCTGGCTTAATGGGAAAAAGCCATATTAAGGGAAATAAAATTTAGTTGTAAGTTTGGAGAAAAATGATGATGTAAACCGTTAGTTGACATTATCTCCTTGAATGTTGCTTTTGGTATGGTAGAATTTCCTTTATTACTCTGTTATATTCAAACAGTAAATTAAATATGTCATCAACAGATAAATGGAGGAAAATGATTATGAATTTAGGAAAAAACATTCAACATTTGAGGAAGCAGAAGAAGATTACACAGGAACAGTTAGCTGAAATGATGTCTGTTTCCCGCCAGACAATATCGAAATGGGAGGCAGATGAAGTTATTCCCGAACTGGATAAGATCGTGGCTTTAAGCGATTTGTTTGCCTGTAAACTGGACGCTATGGTCAAAGAAGATATGAGCGCCGGTGATGCAGTTTATTCAGAAATTATTGTAAAAAAGGTAGAAGCATTTCAGATGGCAAGATATGTAATGCTCTCACCGAATCCGGAAGATGATGTAAATGCATACATGGAAAACTGGGCGCGGCGGTCTGGTCTGCTAAAAGTTTCGCCGGATGCAATGCGGATTGGATGGGACTTTCCGTTTGTCCCGCCTGAGATGACTACCAGATTTGGCATTCATGGATACGTGGCAGCTTATATTCTGCCGGAAGGATTTGAAACAGACTGTCCGGGTGTGGAATATGCTGTCCAGAAAGAAGCTGATTATGCAGTGATAACAATTTACCACCCTTTTATGGCGGTAGACCGTATCCGGGGCGGTTATAAAAAGATAATGGATTTTTTAGCCGCAAATGGATTTTGTGAAGAACCGAAGGAGAATGCTTTATCCTGTTTTGAGTATGTTTATGAAAAAGGAAGCGTTACCTGTATGGATGTGTATATTCATGTAGACAGTGTTTCAAAGACCAACAGCTTTACAAATTTTTCATAAATTACGGAGGAAAAACGGAGGAACATAGTATGGAATTAAAGGCAAGTGACATTCAAAAGCAAAGAATTAAGGAAATCGAAGAAAAAGCAGATGAATTAGTGCAAAAATGCAGTATTATGTTTGTTTCATCTGTGAATGAGAAGGGATATCCAAGAGTATGCTGCGTAAATAAGTTGAGCGATAAGGGGTTTCGGGATATATATTTTGTGACTTCCAAAAGAAGTGAAAAACAGGGGAAGGCAAAACACTTTGAAACCAACGAAAAGTCAAGTATCTGTTTCCAGCATGGGGGCGATTCTTTAACACTGGTGGGAGAAGTTGAGATCATAACGGACAGAAACGAAATGCAGGAGTTATGGAATGAGGATGATAAGAGTTTTTTCCCAAAAGGGATTGATGATCCTAAGATAAGATTTATTCATTTCCATACATTGGAGGCAACTTTCTGGATAGAACACAAATTCAGGACTGTAAAATATAAATAGGGATTCGTTTCCCCAATTGATTGATGAAAGGTTGTAACTATGGCAATGTGGAATCCGTGGCGTGGCTGCCACAAACATAGCGAGGGGTGTAAATACTGTTACATTCATAAAGGTGATTTGAGGCGTGGGATGGATACGGACAATATTGTTAAAACAGACAATTTTTATGCACCTGTCGCTAAAAATAAATCGGGGGACTACAAAATCAAATCGGGGCAAACAGTATATCTTTGCTTCTCCACGGATTTTCTGATTGAGGAGGCTGATGAATGGCGTTTGGAATGCTGGCAGATGATACGGGAGCGTTCTGACCTGCATTTTTTGTTCCTGACAAAGCGTATTGACCGGTTTATGGATTGCGTCCCGGAGGACTGGAATGATGGATACGACAATGTATCGGTTGGCTGTACGGTGGAAAATCAGGACAGGGCTGATTACAGGCTTTCCGTTTTCAATGAGCTGCCAATCAGACATAAAAATATTATCTGCCAGCCACTGATTGAGGAAATAGACATTAGTGCCTATCTTAACCATGTTGAATTAGTCGTGGTTGGCGGCGAATCGGACAGAAACGCCAGACCGCTTGACTATGCATGGGTGCTTTCCATACGGGAACAATGTATCGCCCATAAAGTACATTTTGAGTTTCGGCAGTGCGGGACACATTTTATTAAGGACGGAAAGAAATACGTTCTGGCTACCCGTGATTTGTGCAGTCAGGCGAGAAAAGCGAATATCAATTATTGAACAGATAAAGGAGCCTGTTTTGAATTTGAAAAACAAGAAAAAATACATATGGATATTCCTGCTGTGCTGTCTGCCGCTTTCCAATATACTGTGGTACACTGCATATTCGGCGGGAGACGAGTCCGTATCGACTTCGCTTGTCATTCTGACCTCATTTCTTCCGGCACTGACTTCGCTTATTCTATGTAATATAAGCAGGGAAGGATGGGAAAATCTTATGATTCTTCCGAACATCAAAAAAGCATGGAAAATCTACCTATTTGCAGTAGCCGGTGCGCTCGTCATGACTTACTTAAACGAGCTGCTCATGTATCTTATGTTCAGGGGAGAGGTATCTTTTCAGGCAGGAGCATTTACCCTGCGTGGATTGGGAGAGATTTTTGGAATGACAATATTGGGCGTTCTGGCTTCGGTTGAGATGCTTGGAGAAGAACTGGGGTGGCTCGGCTGGCTTTTTCCTAAGCTGGAGAAACTGCATGGAACGAAAGCTGTAATGCTGCTTTTAGCATTGATACGGACAATGTGGCATTTGGGAATCCTGATTTTTCTCCCGCACCCGCTGATCGGGCTGTGTGATTTATTTCTTTCCAATCTGTTGTCACAGGGATTTCTGGTCTATCTGACAAAAAAGAGTGCATCGCTGTTTCCTGCGGCAGTGGTTCACGCTGTAACGAATCTGTTTCCGGCATTAGTGGCATACAGTGATTCATTTTATCAGGCGCATATCGTACCAATGAATGGTGCAGGGCTGGTTTCGGCGGCTGTTGTCGGCGGAATCAGTTATTTGCTGATGCGGAAAGAGAAAATGTTTGTGCAGGGTGCAGGAAACGAAAAAAGAGCGAAAGGGACGGTGCATAAGCTATGGAATCGGTAATATTGGAAATACTGGAAACGGCGGCAATCGCAGTCAGCGGTTTCCTGATAAAAAAGTATGTATTCTTAGAGCCGGATATGGAGGCAAAGAAGCAGAAATTCTTTTATCTGGTCAGTTTTTTCCTGATTGGCGCTGCATTCTTGATTTTTGGAAAAGATGTCGCAAACATGACAGCGCTGCTCTTAATTGGGTTAAATATCTGCCTTGGCAGAAAAAAGCATCGTTTGTGCGGACTGCTTCAGATGCTGCCGTTTCCGGGCATTATCAACGGGCTTCTTGTCCCGACACTGATTGTGCCTCCGTATTTCTTTGCGCTGTCGGCACAGAAAACCGTAGTTTATCAGTTTATCCTATATGGGGTATTATTCATGCTGCTTCTTTTATTCTATGTGAAAGGGAAAAGCTGGCGCAGTTGGTTTCATGAGAATATGCAGCACAGGAGTCTGCGGAAATCGGAAAAGTATCTGCTTTGGATCGTCGGAATCCTGATGCTGCTCTTTTCTAACCATACGGCAATGCAGATTACGGTGGACAGCGGTAATGTACGGGCAGCAGACAGTATATACGGACGGGGGCTGGCTCCTTTTATCGGGATTACCAGTGTTTCTGCTTTTGTTATGACGATTACGATTATCGTGCTCATTATGCAGGGCAATAGGCGTTCTTTTTACCATGAAAGGATTTCCCGTATGCAGTCGGGTATGATTACGTTCATGGCGGAGGTCGTGGAGAACAGGGACGATAATACGGGCGGACACATCAGACGTACAGCGGCATATGTGGAGTGCATTGCAAAGGAGTTGAAAAGGCA
>JAIDFQ010000045.1 GCA_029054245.1 Lachnospiraceae bacterium
TTCATTCCTCGATAGCTCAATGGTAGAGCACTCGGCTGTTAACCGAGTTGTTGTAGGTTCGAGCCCTACTCGGGGAGTTGCCAGCAGAAGAAGAGAGGCTGGCGAAGAGGTATCGGATCCTAAAAGGAAAGATAAGGCTCCGTGGTCAAGCGGTTAAGACATCGCCCTTTCACGGCGGTAACACGGGTTCGATTCCCGTCGGAGTCATTTCATGCGATAGATTACAGACAAAAGGGAATTGACTGTGATTTATCGATTTGTTATAATTACATAGCATGGCGCAGTAGCCAAGTGGTAAGGCAATGGTCTGCAACACCAGTATCCACCGGTTCAAATCCGGTCTGCGCCTCTCGAAAACCCCGATTTTTCGGGGTTTTTTGTTATCCACTCTTTCCCACATTGTCCTTTTAGACCTAAGCCTCCGTATGTTCTTGATAAGGTAGATAGAATAAAGGATTTTCAGATGACAGGGATTATATGAATTATCTGCAATCAAATAATCTGGAATTGCTTATAGGCTCAAAGTTCACTCTGGTCAATAGAGATTATAGTCTGACACAAGAATTTGAAAAACTCACAGAAGACTGGAAAGTTATATATACGATGCTCATGGAAAACGGATTAGCCTTAAAGAGAGGCAGTATCAAAGTTTGTATTCACTCCATAGAAGTGGTAATCCGCCCTCAAAGAATATCTGATGAAAAGCAAAACTATAATGAAGAGACAGGATTATATACATACTCCATTTATTCAGGAATGCCCATAAATTTTAAAGAACACGAATTGGATGCATTCCTGCATGACAATAGAAAAGTAATCGAGATTTTAGCAAAAATATCTGTTCAAACAGAAGCAGAGAGGAGAATTATGGGGATGAAATAGTGCTTTTGTGAAAAATGTGTCATGGGGCTATGTGAAAAGCTGTGATATGCTTTTGTTTAGATAACATGTTATATTAAATAATCTATTAAATAGACAAATCCTAAGACAAGTTATACACAAGGACGGAGCGCTCTGCGTAACTATGGAAAAATTTAATAAGTTATTTTCTTGTATTGGAGGTAGTTTTTGAGTATAGTAGAGATACACTTAAAGGAAAGAGATGAGTTGTATGAGTCCAGCACAACAGGCTTTGGATTACCAGAGGGAAATTGATGAAAATCAGAAGCAGGTACGGGAGATGGTAATGGAAAGCTACCATGACATTGCAGCAGGAAAGGGCCGGGACTGCAACGATATGGTGAGAGGATTTAAGAAAGTGATTAACAGCTTGAGTCTGTTTCCGCAAAGCCATGAATTGGATGAGGATGAAGATAATTTGGATAATCAAAGTTTTTGAGGGGTTGCCAATCTATTTGAGGGTCTTTCATGAGGGGCAAACCTGAGGGGACAGTTTGAGGGTCTGGGCTAAACCAGACCCTTTACTTATAGATATTTTTATCATATCTCTTCAGGATAGTCGATTCCATTTTGTTCCAGAATTGCTCGGAGCATTTGTGCGTATTCGTTTTTACGTTAGATTTCTATCCAATTTCAATAGCAGAGGTCGTCTTCAAAATATACAGATGGATTGTAGACTGCAACGCCGTTCAGTACGGGTGCAGATCTTGCTGCGTATAAAAAACGGTTTCTGGAATTGAACTGAATGTATAACTCTTTTAAATTTCGATAGTCTTTTAAATCAGAATAGATGCGGAACAAAGCATCCTCATAATCATAAGTGTTCATGAGCGCATGGAAATGGGAATCCATACGTGAATCAGCATGATAACGGATGTTTGATTGATTGGTTAAGATCAGCCATCTGAATTTCTGAAGCAGATATACTTCATCGGATAGTGGAAATGGTACAGGCTGATTCTGCTCATAGGAGAGCCGTTCCTGCAATTCACGGTCACGCTGGCTGAGAAGAAAGTCGATTGGATCCCCGGTATGAATGCTCATGTACGGTAAAGATGCAAGCAACCGAAAACAAGCGATAGACCGTCAGCACCACACTATTCCGAACCAAAGAAACCAAAGACCAAAATAGAACAATTTACCGCTTTACCGTTTTTGGGAAAGGTGAAAAGTGGGTAAAAGTTTAGCAAGAGGGATTGACAGAAAGATTACCTTGATTTATAATTTGCATTATATATAATCAAAACTATATATAATTCAAATTATAAATAGAGGTGCCAATATGCCAGCAATCGCAAAAGTCACAAAAGAAATGATTATAGACGCAGCTTTTGAAATTGCAAAAGAAATGGGAGCAGAAAACATAAACGCCCGGACAGTTTCGCAAAAACTCGGCTGTTCAACGCAACCCGTTTTATATCATTTTAAAACGATTGAAGATGTCCGAATTGCAGCACATAAAAAAGCAAGCGAATTTCATATTAACTATGTAACAAATTTAAACGGCAAATACGAACGACCTATGTTAGAAGTGGGTATGAGACATATTCAGTTTGCCGTAGAAGAAAAAAATCTTTTTCGCTTTTTATTTCATTCAAACTATTATACAGGCGTTTCCCTTTCTGATTGGCTTGCAGGGGAAAATTTTGGTTCTTTATTTTCTATTTTGAAGAGACAAGCAAAGGTAGACAATCGACAGGCATATAGCATATTTTCTCAAATTGTTTTAGTAACACATGGAATAGCCAGTCTGCTTGCCAATAATGCAATGGTTTATGATGAAGCATATTGTATAAACACATTGTCTAATGCCTATTTTGGAATAATGTATCTGATAAAAGAAAGAGGTTTATTATGAAAAAACAACACAAATATTTTTCAGTAAGGAAGCAAGAAATAAAAATGAGCAAAAATGCAAAGCTGATTAACAAAGCGAAACCAGAATTTGAACGGGAGATGAGTTTATGAATTTAATTATTTCAGCACTTAAGAAAGATGATTTATATAATAAAAAAATAATTGAAAATATACAAAAAAACACAAATGATATTGAAATTATTTATGCAGAAGATATGAATATAAAAGGTTGCATAGGTTGTAATCGTTGTTGGCTTGTAACACCAGGAGTATGCACTATAAAAGATGATTATGAAAAATTGCTTATAAAATTTTTACAATCAAAACAAGTTATTTTTATAACAGATTTAAAATTAGGCTTTGTATCTTATAAGTTAAAAAATATTATTGATAGATTATTACCTCTTGCGACAATGAATTTACGATTTAAAAATGGACAAATGAGGCATTACCTTAGATATAAAAAACATTATAAAATGGGGTTAATATATAAAGGAAATGGAAATCAAGAATTTTTAGAAAAATGGTTTGAAAGAGTAATGATAAATTTTGAAGGAACATCGATTGGCACATATAATATTGAGAATGAGGAGGAAATTTTAAATGAACTTATTAATTATTAGTTGTACTCCTAGAATTAAAGAAAAAAGTAATACAGATAAAATATTAGATGAATTTAAAAAAGGATATGAATCATGCGGAAATACAACAGAGACATTATATTTATATAAAAGAAATGAATGGGAAATTATTAGAAAAAAATTCTATGAATGTGATAATATTTTATTTGCTTTACCGCTATATGTAGAGTGTATCCCAGGAATTATGGCAGAATTTCTAGAATCATTAAAGCCAAAACAAAAGAATAATACCAAAATAGGATTTTTATTACAAGGTGGGTTTGGAGAGGCATCTCAACTAAGGTGTTGTGAATCATATTTAGAAACATTACCATCTTTATTAGGATGTGAGTATAATGGAACTTTATTAAAAGGGGATATGTTTGCAGTTAGCTTTATGGATGGTAAAATCAGAAAACAAATGGTAGAACCTTTTTATAATATGGGAAAATATTATGCTCAAAACAATTACTTTAATAAAGAAGTGGTAAATGACTTTGCTAAACCAGAATATTTTTCTAAAAAAGTAATCTTTCTCAACAATGTATTAAGTCCATTAAGGAAATTGTTTTTGGAAGTATTTGCTAAAAAATTAGGCTGTAAAGGATCACTTAATGATAAGCCATATCAAAATTATGTTAAAAGATAATTCAAATTCCCATTTGTAGGGGAGAACAAATACATCATCAAAGAGCCAGCCACCCTTGCCGATATGATACCGCTGGAAGCCATACAGCCGCCGCAATCCCTCGCACTGGTTTCTCCGGGATGGAAATCTTGAAATGCAAAGTTTTGCTATAAAGAATAACCCCATAAGTTTTTAATCTGATAGCGTAAGGTATCGAAATCCCAGCGTCTGCTGCTGCGTTCTAAGCTGTTAGGATCATTGACCATGAAGCCGTTTTCATCATAGCCATAGAGCACAATAAAGTGCCCCGCAGTGGTAAAATCTCCGGCGCGCATGGCACAGATAATCGGATGTCCCTGATCCAGATATTGTTTCATTACAGCTTCGTCCAGCCCCAATTCTCTGGCACGGAGTCCATATTGAGATGCGGCATCTGTCATGAAAAGCCAGTCGGTGCCTACGCCGTCTGTATAAAAGCCCTGGGTCATGCTGTGTGCAGCAAGGGCATCCGGCGTGGCGGAGGAGTCTCGGGTGAGAGAAAAAATAACCATGGATAAGCAGGTGGGACCGCAGCCGGCTATGCCGATACAGCTTCTTCCGTAAGGAGCATAGCCCCAACGCTGATCCCATTGCAGGAACAAAGGAAAGTTTTGTAGTTCCTCATCTGGGCTGATACCGCCTTTTACAGTGCCATCGGCAGAAAGATAACCTTTTGCAAATGCTGTGATTTCTTGATTATTTGCAAGTGCTTTTAACAGATCTTCTGGATATGCACTTTTGTTTGCATAAATTTCAGCAATATCTTCATTTACCGATGCCAGTGCTGCCAATTTCGTATCTATTTCAGCATCGGTAAGAGAACCTCTTGTGTCCACGATAACAGCGTTTTCCGAAGAAATATCGGGGGCAGAGGAAAGATTATCTGCACGGTAATCTGCCGTATAGCCGCAGATGGTGCTAAAGGAGATGGAAGCGGCATCCTCACGCGGTATATGATCTAGTATAAGATCTTTTGCAAGGAAGACGGCAATTCCAAAGAGAATGCAGGTGGTGATGAGATGAAAGGTAAGCTTTATTCTTTGGAGGATACGTTTCCTCCTTTTTCTTTTGCGTATAAGAGATTTGTTTTGATTATGTGATCTTTTCATTATGATTCCTCTTTTGAGACAGTTGAATAGATTTACCGTTTAAAAGAAGAATATCATTTTTATCTCTAAGAATTCTCTAAAGAGGAATCAATCAATAGATTTCCGAGGCATCCGAGGCAGAGTTTTTACGTGCTCGAATTGGTCTTGTCATCCGAAGAAAAAACATATAAACTGAAACAAAAGGATGTGATGGTTTGAGATATTATATTGCGGATCTGCATTTTTTTCACGCGGCAATGAATGACTGCATGGACCACAGGGGGTTTGGCAGCGTGGAAGAGATGAATGAGTATATGGTGGCGAAATGGAACGGGAAGGTGCGCAACAGGGATGATGTGATTATTATCGGTGATCTGTCGTGGGGAAGCGCCAAGGATACGAATATGCTTCTGGGTCGTCTCAATGGAAGACTGTATCTGATTCAGGGCAATCATGACCGTTTTCTTGGAAAAAAGGATTTGGACATGAGCCGTTTCGGATGGATTAAGCCTTATGAAGAGCTTTACGACAATAAAAGAAAGGTGGTACTGTGCCATTATCCGATTATGTGCTATAATGGGCAGTATCGGCTGGACGATCAGGGAGCGCCTAAGACCTATATGCTTTATGGTCATGTGCACGATACACAGGATCAGAGGCTGCTGGAGCAGTTTCAGGAGATGACTCGGAATACCGTCATTACAGATGCAAAGGGAAATGTACGGCACATTCCCTGCAATATGATTAACTGTTTTTGTAAGTATTCAGACTATGAACCGTTGACACTGGACGAGTGGATTGTATGTGACAGCAGGAGGAGAGCGGAACATACAGTTGCGCAGCAGACTGGTAAGGCATCATTATTTTAATGAAGTCAGAAGCAAGGGATGGGATGAAAATGGAAAATCAATATTTTAATGAAGCCCTTCAGAATTTTGTGCAGGATTTTGCATATGGAGGGGCAATCAGGCATTTGGCAGACTTAGGATACGACACGGACAGAATCATAAAGGAATACCATTATCCTCTTTCAAGAGATACCATAGATAAAATTGTAAATGAACATCTAAAAGAGAAAGGCGGCAGCACGCGCAGATAAGGAGGCAGTATGATACCGAAGCGGGAAGAAGCAGAAAAGATCTTAAGGGAGGCGGAACCGTGTAATCCCGGTCCATGGGGGGATCACAGCAGGGTGGTAGCTGCGTGTGCGGAGAAAATCGCATTGGCATGTGCGGGGATGGACTCTGAAAAAGCATATGTATTAGGGCTTTTGCATGATATCGGACGAAAATTCGGGACAAGACACATGGGGCATATTTATGACGGTTATCATTATATGCGGGAGAAGGGATATGACGAGGCAGCAAGAATTTGCCTGACCCATTCCTTTCCTACACAGGACATCGCATCTTACATTGGCAATATCGATATTACGGAAGAAGAGTATAGAGAGGTTCAGGAAGCGCTGGCGGCAGTCAAATATGACGATTACGACAGGCTGATACAATTGTGTGACAGTGTGGGCGGGGCTGAGGGCGTTATGAAGATAGAAGACCGTATGAATGATGTGAAGCGCAGATACGGCTCTTATCCACAGGATAAATGGGATAAAAATATAGAAATAAAAAGATATTTTGAAAAAAAGATGGGAAAAGAATTAGATGATGTTTTATAAAAGGGAAGTGCCGCAAAACGGATTAAGATTTTGCGGCACTTTTGCTATCAGCATAAGGGCAGTTCGCGAAGCGTGTTGAACGTTGTTTGTTACAGCCAGGAATATCCTTCGCCAAGATAGTCATCCACATCAAAAGAGCGCTTCTTGTAGTAGTAATTTTTATCTTCATCGGTGATTTCACGTAGGACTCGGCAGGGATTGCCCACAGCAATTGAATTGTCGGGAAGATCCTTTGTCACAACGCTTCCTGCGCCGATTACTACGTTATTTCCAATTTTGACACCGGGCATGATCACGGTGTTTCCCCCAATCCATACATTGTCGCCTATGGTGATGGAGATTCCATATTCATAACCTGAATTTCTGGCATCAGGGTGGACGGGGTGTCCGGCGGTATAGATAGATACGTTCGGCGCTATCTGCGCATTTTTCCCGATGATGACTTTGCCTACATCCAGAACGGTAAAGTTATAATTGGCAAAGAAGTTTTCGCCCACTTCGATATTTTTTCCGTAGTCACAGTGAAAGGGAGCGTTGATAAAAACATTTTTTCCGGTTTTTCCCAAAATATCTTTTAGGGAAGCTGTGATTTCATCCAAGTCAGTGGGATCGAGATGGTTAAAACGGGCAATCTTCTTTTTGTTTACCGCCTGCTTCGCGAATAGTTCTTTTGTGGTCTTGTAAGGAAGCCCGGCAAGCATTCTTTTTTCCATATCCAGAAGGTCGATTACCATAACCTGACAAGGTTTTAAGGTAATCTGGTCATCCTGAATTTGAATTTCATCCTGATTGTTAAGAAGAACAACGCTGTCGGAACTGCCTTTTAAAGGCAAGGTTTTTTCCGTATCTCCAAAGTTTGCCAATACGACGAGGGACTTGTGATCTAGCTTTCTCTCGTAGGCGAAGATATATCCCTCCTCTTTATAAAGAGGAAGAAAGGTTCCATATGTAAACACATCTTTATATTTTTTTGATTTTCGCAGTGCAAGGAGTTTTTTGTAATAGGAGAGAACAGAATTTGCATCCTCAAGCTGCGATTTTACATTGATGGCTTTATAGTTGGGATTTACTTTAAGCCAGGGCTGTCCTGTGGTAAAGCCTGCGTTTTCGGAAGCATCCCACTGCATGGGGGTTCTGGCATTGTCCCGGCTGTTTTGCCAGCAGACTTCCAAGGCTTCCTCTTTTGTGAGACCTGCATCAAGCGCCATCTGATATTCACCGTGGGTGCTGATATCATCGTAGTCGTCGATGGATTCCATAGGGCAGTTCCTCATGCCGATTTCCTGTCCCTGATATAAGAAAGGGATCCCCCTAAGCAGTATGCTGATGGTGCCCAGCATTTTTGTTCCCACATCATTTTGTGCATGGGGTGGGAGATAGCGACTGATGCCCCTTGGCTCATCGTGGTTCTCGATGATGTTAGCCAAAAAGCCCACGTCCAGACATTCGGACTGTGCATGAAACAGGGCATTCCTGAAATCATCAAACTGGATCGGCTTGCTGTCATACCAGCCATGTTCCCCCATGGAAAGGGAATGAGCGGAGAAATCGAACATGGTGGAGAAGTGCCCGTTTTCACCTACAAATTCAACTAATTCATCCTTTTTCATATTAAAGACTTCTGCCACGGTAAACGCTTGGTATTTTTCAAAGGTATTCTTCTTAAGATCTTCCAATAAGTCGCCGACGCCGTTGACTTTTTCTACCATGTGCCATACGCTTGCAAGCCCGTCGGGACCGTCCGGTTCAAGGTCAGCAAAGGTAAGATCTTTTTTGATGTTGATGATGGCATCGATACGGAATCCGGCAACGCCTTTTTCAAGCCACCAGTTGATCATGGTATATAATTCGTTTAAAAGTCTGGGATTGTTCCAGTTTAAATCCGGCTGTTCTTTAGCGAACATGTGGAAGTAGTAATAGTCGGTACCGGGTATTTGTTCCCAAGCGCTGCCGCCGAAGTAGGAGCGGTAGTTGCTGGGGGGATTGCCCTCTTTTCCTTTGCGGAAGTAGAAATAGTCGCCGTATTCTCCTTCTGGATCTCTCAGTGCTTTTTGAAACCATTCATGCTGGTCGGAACAGTGATTGATGACCAGATCCATCACGATATACATGTCTCTTTTTTTGGCTTCGGCAAGCAGGGTGTCAAATTCTTCCATGGTTCCGAACTGCTCGGAAATTTTGTAATAATCTGAGATGTCGTAACCCTGATCCACAAAGGGAGACTGATAGATAGGGGACAGCCATATAATGTCGATGCCCAGCTCTTTTAAATAGTCCAACTTGTCGATGACCCCTTTCAAATCACCGATGCCGTCTCCATTTGTGTCACAAAAACTTTTAGGGTAAATCTGATAGGCAACTTTATCGTGCCACCATTTCTTCTTCATAAAAAATCCTCCGTTCCATGAGATTGTAATGACATTATATTATCTCATACGGAGGAAATCTTACTTAAAATTCACTGATTTATTACATTATTTTGACTTTTTGATTCTTTTTGATACTCGGTTCGATATTCGGAAGGGGTGACCCCCTTTATCTGCTTGAATCTTCGGATAAAATAGCCAATGTTGTCAAAACCTGTATCTTGGGCGATGGTTATGATTTTGCTGTTTGTTTCAAGCAATGCGGCAGCAGCTTTTTCAATGCGGACTTCATTGATGTATTCAGTAGTGGTTTTTCCGATGTTTTCCTTAAAATATCTACAGAAGTATTGGGTGTTCAGATTGACCAGTGAAGCCAATTCATCTAGGCAGATTGGAGAAGCGTATTGCTCATTGATATAGGAAAGAACCTTTTTCAGATTTTCAATCTGATGTTCATTTTCGTTGTGTATATTTTTCACATGTATAAGGCTGTTCGTTTTATAGAGCAGAGCAAGCATATCAAAGAGGAGTAATTTGATTTGCAGATACGCAGAATTTTTTGTGATTTCATCCTCCGGGCTGCAGGCATTCATCTCTTTGAGGGCAGCTTCCATTTTTTCATAATGACCTTTTATGTGGGAAAAAGCAGGATCGGAATGCCCAATTAAGACAGGCAGGCGAAGACGACCATCCATGAGTGGGCGGATCAGCTTTGCCTGGATGGCGTCATAGTGTTCAAAGCTCAAGATATTTAGGTTAAAGACGACGGCGCTTTCCAGGCAGTCGGTACCCAAAATCAGGGAATGAAGCTCACCGGCATGGATACACATGAGGGCAGGAGACTCGATTAGAAATTCTTTGGTGTTTAACCATGTCTGAAAGGTCCCCTCCTTGAAATAAATCAGTTCCATCTCGTCATGCCAATGAAGCGGGACCCGCCAGTTGCCGGCGCCGCAGTTACCGATGCCGTTCCATTCGTACAACGCCAGCGGAAAGATGACCGTGCCGTGTCTGGCATTTTCCTTTAGAGAATGTATGTCCATAATCTAATCCTCATTTTAGTAAAATGGTCTGCTATGAAATATATTTTATTGTAATTTGTCCATCTTGTAAAGTACGTCTCCCCTACCGCGTTGTCCCTACAGGCTGAATAGTCGTAAGTATTATATTTTGTGTTTGTTTTTGCTTGCTATCCACCAGATAGCAAATTTCCCGGATGTCACAGCCATAGGCAACCCTCCCGGTGACATGATCCATTGGCTGGCTATGTAAAAATTTTTAATGCCTTTTATAGTTTGCTTTGCGCGAAAAGATTTAATGCCTTTTTTTGTTGTAAAGCTCATGTAAGCGCCGTGATAGGCATTGCAGTACCGCTCATAGGTAAGCGGTGTCCAACAGTCAAGGGCTTCCATATGTCCTTTCAGAGTTGGAAACTGTTTATATAGTCGATTTTCTATCGCGCGAAGAATCCTCTGCTTTTCTTCGGCATAGGCTTCTTTTGACAGGCTTTTCCAATACAGATATTCTGCATCATACTGTGCAATGTTTACTTGCAGCACGGTTTTTCCTTCTGGCGCAAAGGATGGCTCATAGTCATAGTTTTTAAGCGACATCCGGCAAATGCGGCTGCCTCCTGCTTCCATGGGGAGGCAGTCAAAAAATATGGTGTCGTTTTCAGGGTATGCATGACGGTCGGCTACAAATGCCGCCTGCATTCCGCTGAACAGAGGGTAAGTTTTGCTGTCTGTATAACAGGATTTCCATTTCTTGTTCATATATTCTTTTCCTATCAGATGGCTGAACATTTCCATTGTATCGGTAGCGGAAATCACATAGTCTGCCATGACATGCTTCTGATTCTGCAGCTGGATGCCGATGGCTTTTTTGTTTTCAATCAAAACATGTGCAACGGGGGAGTTGCAGTATAATCTTCCGCCCAGCTGATGGAATCTATCGACCATACGGTTTACCATGGCAAGGGAACCGCCAAGGGGAATCTCGCCGTTGCCCGATGCAATAGTGCCATAAGAAACAAGAAAGGAACTTGCCACATATTCTTTTGGCATATAGTCGGTAAAGAGTGTCTTCAGCAGTGGGTGATGGAAACGTGCTGCCAGATCCTTAAGGTCAATGGAGCCATATTCTTTCATTACTTTTGGCATATTTGCCATGGAAGCGCCCAGACGGATATAATCTTTTATCCCCATGGCTTCCATAGGCTTTTCGGCAGGCACTTCGCATTCCGATGCATATCGCACGTGTTGGATCAATTTCTTTATTTCTGCTTCATCATCCGGTGATAATGCCAGAAGGTCAGCCTCCGTCCGTTCTAGATCTTTCCATAAGGTGATGCGCTGACCATCCAAAACGGTGGTGTAGAAGATATCACACTCTGCAAACTGCGTGTTTTCATCAAGCGCTCCTACAGTTTCCCATACTTCACGCAGGGCGGTGCCTTTTTTCGTACCTGTAAGCCAGTGGATGCAGTTGTCGATGTGGCAACCTTTGCGATTCCAGCCCATGCACTGTCCTCCGGCAACGGGATTCTTTTCGTAGATCTCTACGTCATAACCAGCCAGGCAACCATAGATGCCAGCTGACAGTCCGGCAATGCCGCCGCCTACAATTACGATTTTGTTTTGTATTTTCTGATTCCTTTTTGTGTTCATTTTTCCTCCTTATTTTGCCGCGCAAGCGGCATTTTCATTTACAATCGCAGAATCTGTAATTTATCTGTTTCCATTTAAATCTTTGACTTTGCTTCCGCTTGGCAGTCGGGTTTTGCACGAAGCATATCTACAACCCATTCGGGTTCCGGCAGAGAAATGCTAGGATTTAAAGAATATTGCTCCATAAGACCATGTACACAACACCAGTACATATTTGAAAGCGCTATGGGATCTCCAGCCCGGATGCTGCCGTCTGCCTGCCCTTCCTTGATTCTGTGGCAGCTGTCCTGTATGGGGTCTACAGAAATCGCCATTTCGCGAATGTGCGCGGGAATATCCTCTGACCTTACTACATGTGCCATAAAAACAAACATTTGAGCAATAAAGGGGTTCTGCTTTAGAAATTTGAATAACATGATGAGAAACTGATAGAAGAAATCCAGACCGTTTGCCGCTTCTATCTGTGCAGGGGTTTGCATTCCTATTATGCCGAAACGGACAAGTTCTTCCAAAAGGTTTTCTTTTGTGGGAAAGTAATGGAATAAAAGCCCTTCGCTGATTCCGGCGCATTTGGAAATTTGACTCGTCTTTGTGCCGTAATAACCCTGTTGTACAAACAGCTGAAGGGCAGTCTGAAAAATCTGCTGTCTTCTGAATTCTTTCTGCTCTTTCCGTGTCATAAGAACACTCCTTTATAAATATATTGAGTATTTCTTTAACATTAGCATAGGGGGATGAAAAAAGATAGAGTGATTTACTCAACGAAAATACAGAAGACATTTTATTTCTATTCGGGCTTTTTTGTTTACTGATTTAATTCATCTGCAATGGGTAAATTGATAAAATGAGGAAAAGGTGTTTTTTGAAGCATAGGAATTTTCGTTCTGGATGTTTGGTAAATTAGGTAAAAATATTGCAAACATTGTTTAAATATGTCATGTATATTAATAGTTGAAGAATAAATGAGGAAAAATGGCAGTATGGTGTGTTTGCGATGAAGTGGGCAGAGTTACAGACGGTTATAATAATTACCAATAATACTAATCACGAAAGGGATAAAGCTAAAAATGAATAGAAGGATATTACTAATATGCATATGCACTTGTATTAGTTTGTGCGCTTGTCATGGAATAACTTCGGAAAATGAATTAGATACAAATGACAATGCAATCAAATTATCGGATAACAATATATCTGAAGAAGAAATGGTATTCTTAGATAAATACAATAATCTTGCTGTTCAGGAAAATGCCAAAAGTGTTGCACTCATTTATTTGGATGAAGATTCCATACCCGAGTTGCTGGTTCTTAAGGACGGAGAGTATAGAGTGTATTCGTTTGATGGTTACGAAATAAAGTCGGCAGTTATGTCTAATACAGAAATCAAAGCAAATTCGTATGGACCAAAACATAACTTTGAAGAATCAGGACATCAGACCTTTTACTGGTTTGAATATGTTCCTTATGAAGGATTAATACGTGTTCATGGTGGCAACGATCAGGAAAGGCATGATTATTATCTCAAATATACGAATGGATTATTTGAGACGGAACTTGAAGCTAAAAGTATTGATTATACATGGCATACATATAATGCGGAAAAAGAAATAGAAAATGCTGAATTCTTAAGTCAATTATCTGACCTTGGATATGATAAATTGATTCCCTGTAGTTATTTATATGAAAATGTAGAGGCTGCATATGAAAATATAGGCGCTACATCGGATATAAAAATAGTGTTGAATAACTTTGTAAGCGGAAAAATTGATGCACTGGATTATGTGAAAGAGATGGGAAGTATTCCAGAAGAAAGTTTTGTTATGAGAAGCTATGAAGATTTTTTTGATGACATCACAGAAGGCGAAGAAGCTTGGGGAAGTGTGGAATATATGGATTTTGATAATGATGGGGACGAGGAGCTGATTATACATGGCTATGCGGGAGGATGCTTATTTTTTGATGTTATAGGTGATACCGTTTATAAAGTATTAGAGACAGGCAGTACCAACGATGTTGCTTACATTGCCGTTTACAAAGGAAAAAGAGTTATTGCGAGAACAGATTTGACCCATACAGGGAGGAAGAGTTATGAAATAATGGAATTTGATCCTTGCTGTTGCTTGACTGATTGGTTCCATTTGTATGCAGAATATGATGGGACAGAATACTCTGATGAAGATATGTTTATGTATAGGAATAATGAAATATCAATGGATGAGTTTGAAACAATATTGGATAATATTCATCAGCCATAATCATCAAACCTGACAGATATCGTGGATTAATTCTACGAAGATTCCATAAAAATCAAAGTGAAATAATAATGGAGTAAGCCATCATCAAATGTTATAATAGCAAGAAAGGTTACAGCTCAGAGTGCAAGGGGAGCAGTAATCCAAAAAGATGGATGAGGTTAAAAAATATGTTCCGTATCTTAATTGTAGAAGATGATCAGAAGATATCAGAAAAAATGAAGAAGCATCTGGAAAAGTGGGGCTATGAGGTGGCATGTGTCGTTGACTTTGCGAATGTATTACAGACGTTTCATGAATTTGACCCACAGCTGGTGCTGATGGATATAGGACTCCCCTTTTATAATGGTTATTATTGGTGTGGGGAAATTAGAAAGAGTTCTCAGGTTCCCATTATTTTTATTTCATCTGCCGCTGACAATATGAATATTGTGATGGCAGTGAATATGGGGGGAGATGATTTTATTGCAAAGCCCTTTGATTTAGAAGTGCTGGCGGCGAAGGTACAGGCGATTCTGCGCAGGACATATTCCTTTCAAAATCAGCCTTCTGTTTTGGAATATAAGGAAGTTTTACTAAATCTAAGCGATATGTCTCTTTCTTATGAGGATAAAAGATTAGAGCTTACCAGAAATGAATTCAGAATCATGCAGCTTTTGTTTGAAAATGCAGGGGCGGTGGTCACCCGTGAGAGTATGATGAAGCGGCTATGGGATGATGAATGTTTTGTGGATGACAACACACTTACAGTGAATATGAATCGCTTGCGGAAAAAGGTGGAAGAGGCAGGAATTAAGGTGACCATTATAACCAAAAAGAAAGTGGGGTATCAGCTTGGCGAATAGAAGGATTGGAAAGGCGTATATCCAAGAGCATATCTGGCATGCGGCAGCCTATGGTTTGGGCATTTTGATTTTATTTATTTTGGCAGGTCTGTATGGATATGAGGGCGCGATTGCCAATATGTCTTATGGGTTGGTGATCATTTTCTTTTTTGGAGGTGTTTACACGGTATATGATTTTGTCCGTTATAAGAAGAAGTGTTTAAAACTGGAGGAAATTGTCTGTAAGGAAGGCGCAAGAGAAAGCAGCCTTCCGTCAGTGGATAATCTCAAAGAAGCAATCTATCAGGAGATCATTTCTGCCGGAGAAGAAGAAATGCGCCAGATGGTCACGGAGTATGACGAAAAGAAAAGGGATATGGCGGATTACTATACTATGTGGATTCACCAGATTAAAACGCCTATTGCAGCAATGCATCTTCTGCTTGAGGATGTGCACGAGGCGGGTGTAAGCCCAGTGGGAAAACAGGCTGAAGAGGAATTGTTCAAGATTGAACAGTATGCGGAGATGGCGCTTCACTATGCCAGACTGGACAGTCTGTCCTCCGATTTAGCATTTAAAAAAATAGAGCTGCATGAAGTTGTGAAACAGGCAGTCCGTAAGTATGCGGTTCTGTTTATTGGAAGCGGTCTTTCCTTTTCTATGGAAGATTTTTCCTGCAAGGCGGTTACCGATGAAAAATGGATGTCCTTTGTGATAGAGCAGATTCTGTCTAATGCCATAAAATATACGAAAAAGGGCGGTATATCCATTTACGGAGCAAACGAAGAAGGAGAGAAGCAGGCGGGCATTGTAACCTATATTGTGATAGAAGATACTGGAATCGGCATTTGCAAGGAAGATCTTCCCCGCATTTTTGAAAGAGGATTTACAGGATATAATGGCAGGATGGATAAAAAGTCAACCGGTATAGGGCTTTACCTGTGCAGCCAGATTATGGGTAGGCTTAACCATACCATCAGGGTAAAGTCCAAGGAAAAAGAGGGTACAAAGATTCTTTTGGGTTTCCAGCAGGAATTGTGACAAAAATGTAAGTTTAAAAAGGGAAATGTAAGCTGGATGCATGGCAGCACATTTCCCCTTTTGTTATCATGTAGGAAAGTTCTTTCATATTAGAATTAGATCAAAGAAAGGTCAGGAGAAGATGATATGGCGCTTTTAGAAGTCAAAAATATTAAAAAGGTGTATACGGCGCGCTTCGGTGCGCTTAAGGTCAATGCCTTGAACGATGTGAACTTTTCTGTGGAGGAAGGTGAATATGTGGCAATTATGGGAGAGTCAGGCTCGGGCAAGACAACGCTGCTCAATATCTTAGCATCTCTTGATAAGCCCACCAGCGGAAAAGTGATTTTGAAAGGAAAGGATTTAGGGGAAGTTAAGCAAAGAGAATTATGTGCGTTCAGAAGGGATCATCTGGGATTTGTATTTCAGGATTTTAATCTACTCGATACCATGTCTCTTAAGGATAATATTTTCCTTCCGCTGGTGCTGGCAGGGGTAAAGTATGAGACCATGGAAAAGCGGCTGCGTCCTCTGGCACAGAAATTATCCATACAGGATTTACTGGAAAAATATCCTTATGAGGTTTCAGGAGGGCAAAAACAGAGGGCGGCGGTATGTCGTGCCCTGATTACCCAGCCTGATATCATTTTAGCAGATGAACCAACCGGTGCATTGGATTCCAAGGCTTCTGGAAAGCTGCTGAATTTGTTTGGCGAGATTAACGAGGAGGGGCAGACCATATTGATGGTCACACACAGCATACAGGCGGCAAGCCATGCAGGACGCATTTTGTTTATCAAAGATGGCTGCGTTTTCCACCAGATTTATAGAGGAAACCGGAACAAAGATACGATGTACAGAATGATATCGGATACACTCACAGTTCTGCAGACAGAGATTGAAAGCCACAACAGTCTGAATGCATTGACAGACAACAGAGCAGATGCATCTGCCGACAGGGAGGGTTCGGATGATGAATAAGTGGAAATTACTGCCCCGTCTGGCGGTGAAAGGCGTGGGGCAAAATGGAAAAGTGTATTATCCATACATGATGGCAGGTATTTTTTCGGTATTCACGTTTTTTACATTTTCCTCCATTATATACAATGAAGGACTGATCAAAGATCTGCCAAAGGCAGCTTATGCGTGGATGATGCTCTTGATTGGAAGGGGGCTGCTTGGAATCATATTTGTTCCGTTCTTATATTATGCCAACAGCTTTCTTATAAAAAGGCGTACCAGAGAGTTTGGTTTGTACAGCATTCTGGGACTGGAAAAAAGGCATATCGGCATTATGCTGTTTTTTGAGACGCTATTGCTTTATCTGATTGTAGTGTGCGGAGGCATTCTCCTTGGCAGCGTGCTTTCTAAACTTTTTTTCCTGCTGCTTCTTAAGGTCAGCGGGCTTCCGATAAATGTGAGATTTGTGTTTACCTGGCAGGCGGTGAAGGATACGGCATTTCTTTTTTTGGTTATCTTTTTCATCAATCTGGTATATGCTTTGTTTCAGGTTGGGAGATCAAAGCCGGTGGAGCTTTTCTCTGGGAGTAAAAAGGGCGAGAAGGAACCAAAGTGGATTGCCGCTTATGGGATATTAGGCGTAGTTCTTCTGGCGCTGGGATATAAGATATCCATTTTATCAGAAGTGAACAGCATGATTTTTGTGGATTTTTTCTTTGCGGTGTTTTTGGTGATCGTGGGCACGTATTTTCTATTTACATCCGGCAGTGTTATGTTGCTGAGAATATTGAAGAAGAAGAAAGAATTTTATTACAAGCCCCAGAATTTTGTGACGGTTTCCGGTATGCTCTACAGGATGAAAAAAAATGCGGCAAGCTTATCAAATATCTGTATTTTTTCAACAATGGTAATCATTACGCTGATTTGTACCCTTACCCTGTATCACGGACTTGACGGTATCGGACTTTATAGCTATCCCTATGATGTGTGGGCGGAGTACGGAGAAGGGGATATTACTCACGAAACAGCAGATGCCAAAGTAAGAGAACTGGAAGAAAAATACGGAAGGCAGGCTGTGAGATCAGACCTCTTTGATTATATGAAATTTTCCTGTCTGAAAAATGGAAATCAGTTTGAGCAAAAGCAGCAGGATTCAAAATTTGAAGATACCTTTACACTCTATTTTCTGACCCTGGAGGATTATAACAGTTTGGAGAATGACAATAAGACGCTGGAGGGCAATCAGATTTTGCTTCTTTCGGAAGGAGCGGATGTTGGATTTAAGAGTATAGGGTTTATGGGGCTGGAGCTGCCTGTAGCAGAGGAATTAAGTCATATGTATCCGTTTCCCAAATCAGGAAAGGATAATTTTGGAACGGACTTTATCATTGTGGTAAAGGATGACGCGGCAAGGGATGCATGTACAGAAGCCTTTGCAAGGAAAAACGGCATTACGGATGTGGAAGCCTTTCTGGACAGCGGATATCAGAGGCTGGGTATCGTTCTGGAAGGAGAAGATGCAGACAAGCAAGACTTTGTAAATGAGCTGTCCGTATGGATGCAGGGACAGGAGGGCTATACCGGTGTCGGAAATGGTCTGGAAGAGCGGGCGAATAACAAGGCAATGTATGGAGGGCTTTTGTTTATAGGGATTTTGTTCGGCATGATCTTCTTTATGTGCCTGCTCCTTATCATGTATTATAAGCAGATTTCAGAAGGCTATGAGGATCAGAACAATTTTGCTATTATGCAGAAGGTGGGGATGAGCGATAAAGAAATCAAAGGGACGATTCACAGGCAGATCCTTTTGGTATTTCTTCTTCCCCTTGCAGGAGCGCTTATGCATACCTGTGCCGGTATGTTTATGGTAGAAAATCTGATGGCGGCGCTTGGATTGTTTGACGGTCAGCTGATGATCCTGTGGACGGCGCTGGTTTCCTTGATGTTCGTCTTTATCTATGGAATTAGTTATCTTACCACGGCTAAGACGTATTACAAAATAGTGAGGTGAGCGGACTTTCCGCCACCTTGCCATATCCTGCAAAGTTATGATGACACAATTCACATATTTCCAACCAAAAAATCTTTTACAACACCAAAGAATTCCCGCATCATGTTGTTATACTGCAAAAAGGGCTCTCCCTTAGCGGCAATTCCATATACATTTTGGTAGCCAGCTTTTTGGGCAATCTTCGTGGCTCTGAAAACGTGAAAATTATTGCTCACCACACCCACAGTATTGTTAGATGGATCCAGATATCCGGCAGAAAACGTAAGGTTCTGAAAGGTGTTTTTTGACTGATCCTCTAACAGGATCCGGTCGGGTGTAATTCCCTTTTCTACCAGATAATCATACATTCCCTGGGCTTCTGATATGTGCTCGTCTGGTCCTTGTCCCCCTGATACGATAACCTTGGTGTACGGGTTAGCTTCCAGATAACGGATGGCTTCATCCAATCTGTATTGGAGCGCCTTGGAAGGTCCGCTTGTTTTCATCTGTGCGCCTAAGACCACGAGATAATCCAGTCCTTCCGGTCCCTTTTGGGAAAATCCGCTGATGATAAATCCTTGTACAAGAACAAAGAGGGCAAAGCCAAGACATATCAGTGCAGTAAAAATTCTGCGCAGCCAGAGAGGAAAATGGGAAGCCCAAAACCCCTTTTTCAAAAGAATTGCAAATGTGATTAGTCCGATTCCGATCAACAGCCATATAAAAAAGAAGTTGGTTCCGTGTCCAACAAAGAATGCAATACATAAGAAATAGCATATAGAGAGGATGCCCAATAAAAATAATATAAGATACATATTTACTCCCTTCTGAATATAAATCTTGCAGTTATTCTAACATTTATGAAGAGAAAAAAGGAGCATATCAATTAAAATTAAGAATATTTTAAATTATCTTTAACATAAGGAGTAAGAAATCTTTTACATAGAGGGATACGTTTTACGCCGACTCAGGCTGACATAATCAAGATTGAGGAAATGATGATGACAGTTGAATAACTTTTCACCATGTAGTAAACTGATTCTATTATAGTCGGTCAGATGAAAGAGCATAATGGCATAGAACCAATAAAAAAGCGTGGGCACAGTGATGAGTCCCAAGGCAGAAGGGGAGGATAAGGATGGATCAGATGCAAAGATTAAAAGAAATCATAGACGGCAGCGACAACATCGTATTTTTTGGCGGCGCCGGTGTCTCTACAGAAAGTGGTATTCCCGATTTCAGAAGTGTGGATGGGCTTTACAACCAGAAATATGATTATCCGCCGGAGACCATTTTGAGCCATACGTTTTATAGACAAAAGCCTGCAGAATTCTTTCGGTTTTATAAGGATAAGATGCTCTGCCTTGGCGCAAAGCCAAATGCGGCGCATATTAAGCTTGCAAAGTGGGAGCAGGAGGGAAAATTAAAAGCAGTCATCACCCAGAACATTGATGGTCTCCATCAGGCAGCAGGTAGCAAAAATGTTTTAGAACTTCATGGCAGCGTGCTTCGTAATTATTGTGAAAGCTGTGGAAAATTCTTTGATGCAGAGTATATGCTTCATGCCGACGGAGTGCCTGGGTGCGATGCATGCGGGGCAGGAATCAAGCCGGATGTGGTTCTGTATGAAGAGGGACTGAACGATCAGACCCTTCGTGATGCCATTTCCTATATTGCAAATGCAGATGTCCTGATCATCGGAGGCACATCTTTGGTGGTATATCCGGCAGCAGGTCTGATAGACTATTATAAAGGAAATAAACTGATTTTGATTAATAAGACGCCCACGGCGAGAGACGGGGCGGCGGATCTGGTGGTACAGGGCAGCATCGGGGAAATTTTTGCCAACCTGTAAATTATAAGAAAGGACCGTGATTCATGGATATTCAGGTAGGCGATAAGCTAACGTTAAAAAAGCCTCATCCTTGCGGAAGTTTTGAATGGGAAGTGCTCCGCATCGGAGCAGATTTCCGGTTAAAGTGTACAGGATGCGGGCATCAGATCATGAGTCCCCGGAATCAGATTGAAAAAAAGATCAAAAAGATTTCGCGGACAAACTCTTGAAAAAGAGGGAAATACGTGGTATTATATTACTCCGTGGTATGTTTTAACCATCCGCAAAATGCGGAAACAACACATTCCTTGCTCCCACAAATGGGGGCCAGAGACCAAAAGGAGGTAACTTAAGCATGAACAAATATGAATTAGCCGTTGTTGTAAGTGCGAAAATCGAAGATGAGGAAAGAGCAGCAGTCGTAGACAAATGCAAGGCTCTCATTGAAAGATTCGGTGGTACGATTACAAACGTTGACGACTGGGGCAAGAAGAGACTGGCTTATGAAGTTCAGAAGATGAAAGAAGCTTTCTATTACTTTATCCAGTTCGATGCTGAGAGCACAGCGCCCATCGAAATCGAAAATCGTGTTCGCATTATGGACAATGTTATCAGATTTTTATGCGTTAGACAGGACGAAGCATAAAGCGTATACGAAAGATATGCTGGAAAGTAGAGGCAGGTATGAATAAAGTAATACTGATGGGGCGTTTGACAAGAGACCCTGAAGTGAGATATTCACAGGGGGAAAACGCATTGGCGATTGCCAGATATACACTGGCTGTAGACCGTAGATTCAACCGCAACGGGGATGAAAATACCGCAGATTTTATCAACTGTGTGGCATTTGGAAAGTCAGGAGAATTTGCTGAAAGATATTTCAGAAAAGGAACCAAGATTCTGGTGTCGGGTCGTATTCAGACAGGAAGCTATACCAACAAGGATGGTGTCAAGGTGTACACCACAGAGGTGGTAGCCGAAGATCAGGAATTTGCCGAGAGCAAAAACAGCGGCGCCGGTTCTAATGGGGGCTATACCGGCGGAGGCAGGTCTTTAGAACCTTCAGGAGCAGGCGATGGTTTCATGAATATTCCAGATGGAATAGACGAGGAGTTGCCGTTTAACTAAGAGTTTTATTTCAATAAAGATAGGAGGCAATAATTATGGCATATAATAAAGCAGAGAAGTCTGATTCTCCCATGAGAAAAAAAGGCGGAATGCGCAGAAGGAAAAAAGTTTGTGTATTTTGCGGCAAAGACAATGTAATTGATTACAAAGATGTAAATAAATTAAAAAGATATGTGTCTGAGAGAGGAAAAATTCTTCCCAGAAGAATCACAGGAAACTGCGCAAAGCATCAGAGAGCTCTTACAGTTGCTATCAAGAGAGCTCGTCACATTGCGTTAATGCCTTATACTTGTGATTAATATGCAGGCAAGATGCGGCTTTAGGCGTGTCAAATTGTAAACAGTAAAGGGTTGCCGGTTATCGGCAGCCCTTTTGTCCAATTTTCCAGGAGGATGTAAGTATGGATGGGATGAATGAAAAGAAATCCGGTAATGCAGTCAAATTTATCATTCCGGCAGCTGTCGGTCTTGTATTGGTGGCGATTCTTTTGGCGGTAGCGGTGGCAACAGGGTATATAGGTGAAAATCCTGAAAAAACACTTGCAAAAGCTTTTGAAAAGACATTTACGCAGAGTGGGGATGTCATAAAAGACGCATGGCAGATTGACGGATATGTTGATATGTTTGAAGAGGAGCAGTTGCATATCGATGCCGATATAGACCTGTCGGGGCTGGGAAATATAGCAATAAAGTTTGATAAAGACCATGACAGGTGGGGCATGCTTATGGGTGCAGGCTATTATGGGATTTCCATACTTGAGGCAAACCTGTATATGGACGAAGAGGAAATGCGTCTGGGCATTCCTGAATGGACGGATTACGTGCTTTATGTGGACTTTGCAACGTACAATGAGGATATTGAAGAGTTTATAGAGATGTATGATCTGGATGATGAACTGGCTGACGAACTGCGTGTATTGGGAAAGGAACTGCAGGGGAAAGCGTTGTCAGAAACAGACAGTGAATCACTGGATGAGGCGTTCACGCAGCTGGGCGATGCTATGCGCAATATGTGGACTGAGGCAAAAGTTGATAAAGCGGACGCTAAAATGCTCACAGTAAATGAGAAGCGAAGAAGCTGTGAGGGATACGTGGTGACGATTGCGGATAGACAGGTGACCGATTTCTTGCATACCTATAAGGAGCTTTATGAAAACAATGAGGCGCTTAAAAATTATCTGGATCAGGTGGCAATAAGTACATCAGGGTATGCAATTGAATATGAGGTGATGCTGGAGGCGTTTGACCAGCTTGAGGAAGCCTGCGCTGAGTTGGGAGATCTTAAGGTTTACTGTTACGTTTATAATGGAGTGCTTGCGCAGATCTGCTTTGAAAGCGGAGAGGTGTCCATGGAATGGAATATCTGCGGCGGAAACTTTCCGCTTGAAAATACAGATTTGACAATTACATACGATTCGGAGGAACTTGTAATCAGGCGGAGCGGAGACTTGGAAGGAACGAATTATGAGGCGGAGTATCAGATCGAAGTGGATGGGGATAAACTGATACTTGCCGCAGAGTACGATAAAGACTCTGGTGATTTCCGGCTTGCACTTGAGGAAGAATATTATTTTTCTGTTCTTGTGAAGGGAAGTATAGAAAAGACAGTGCCGGGTTCTGAATACGTGATTATCATCGACACCTTTAAAGTGGACGATGAAGAGCTATTTTACGGCGATATCACTGTTTCCAATGAATGTGAGGAAATAAAGGTGCCGGAGGGGGATCTTCGCAATGTGCTTAAGATGACGGAAGATGATTGGTATGAAATTCTGTATGAGATTGCATACTACTTGTATTAAAGTTGGACAACAATTGATTTTGGTATTATGATAATAGAGCGGTGGGAATCACTGCTCTATTTTAGTGCAATGCGTTGGCGTTTAATTGCGCCGCTAAGAGCCGACTCAGGTAAAGGCGTACAGAGGATAGAAGATATGGAGTTAGAATTAAAGGATATAAAAAAGAGTTATGGGAAAAAGCAGGTGCTTTGTAAGGTCAGCCTGACGGTGCAGGCGGGGCAGTGCGTGGGGATCGTAGGCGCTAATGGATGCGGTAAGTCCACACTCCTTAGGATTCTGGCGGGGGTGGAGAAGGCAGACGGCGGACAGATTTTCGTAAACGGGAAGGAAGTAAAAAAACCCTCCCGCCAGATGGCGGCTCATGTAGGCTATATACCGCAGGAAAGTGCATTGATGCCGGATTTGACGGTTCGCGACAATTTGAAATTGTGGGCAAGCTTCGGGGATTACCGGAAAAATTGCCGCAATCTGGAGCAGCTGTGTGAGCAATTTAAGATTCAGTCTTTTTATAAAGAGAGGGTAAAGAATCTTTCCGGCGGTATGAGTAAGCGGGTAAACATTGTGTGTGCTCTGATTCATAAGCCGCCGCTTTTGTTGATGGATGAACCCAGCGCAGCCCTTGACCTGGTTTTTAAGGAAGAGCTTAGAGGGTATATCCAGGATTTTACAAAAGAAGGAGGAAGCGTCCTGCTCTCCAGCCATGATGAAGGAGAAATTACGGCATGCCAGGGGCTGTGGGCGATTAAGGGGGGAGAGGCATTTGCGCTTCCTCGAGAATTATCTTTGGAAGAAATTGTTGCCGGATTCATGAAGGGCAGTGAGGAAAAAGATGTATAGCAGATGGATGTTATTGAGATTCAAAATAAAACAATTCATAAGAATACTTCCGGTTATCTTACTGGAAACTATTTTGTTTGTTTTGATTCTGGCGGGGGTCGGTATTTATGCGACAAGAGCGATTTACGGTGAAAAGGCGATAAAAGAGATTAAGGTTGGAATTGTCGCTGAGGGGGATGATCGGATGGCGGATATGTTGATCCGATTCGTGGGCGGCATGGATAGCTTTAAAGATGCGGTTTCCTTGGAGGTTATGTCAAGGGGAGAAGCGGAGTCTTTGCTTAAGGAAGGAGAAATCTATGGGGCTGTAATCGTGCCAGAGGGAATTGTGGACAGCATTCTTTCTGGTGAGAACGTGCCGGCAAAGATATTGACCGGCAGTGCGTACAGCAGAATAGAGACGGAGGTTTTTGCCCAATTATCCCACGCCGGCGCATCCCTCCTTACAACGGCGCAGGCAGGAATTTATGCAGCGGATGACTTCTGTGCGGAAAACGAAAGACCAGACCTGATCGGGCAGACGGAGGATGCGCTGAATGCGGCATATCTGAAGTATGCGCTTGCAAGGAGCACGCTTTTTAAGGAAAAAGAGGTGACCGCAGTAAAAGGGGTAAACCTGACAGACTATTATACCATTTCCCTGCTCTTTGCATTTCTATCCTTTGCAGGGCTTGCGTTCGGAAGATATATGCAGGTGGAAATGGAGGAGAGGGAGAAGCTGTTTAAAAGCCGCGGAATCGGTACGGTGCAACAGTATTTGATTGAGACGGCGGCATTTTCAGCTGTTTTTGCCCTGCTTGGCGCCATCCTTTCCTTCCCGTTTTATCTTTTTGTGATTCATAACAGTAAAAGTTCTTTTGCTGTAGGTCCTGTATGGATCATGATTTTGCCGATTTGGTTTTTGATGGGCGTGTTTCTGCGGGGGTTATTCCAGATTTTAGGGAACCATGCAGGAAGCATGGGTGTATGTTTTGTTGTGTTGATGGCGTTTATGTTTGCATCCGGCGTTTTTATTCCCTCTGCGTTTCTCCCTGCTTTTGTAGAAAAAGCAGGAACTTATCTTCCTTATAAAGCATGGATGGAAGGCATGGCAATGATTTTGCAGGGAAAATATGATAGGAAGACGATGTCGGCGCTTTATACCATTGGGCTGAGCTCATTGGCGGCAGGTATTCTGGCAGCCGTATGCAGAGATCGGCTTGCTTTGCAGGGGAAAGGGAGGTATAGATGAAAAATTGGCTACAGATATATACAATCCTCTGGAAACAATATCTGCAAAAGCACAGGCTGTGGATTGTTTTTCTGCTTCTTCTTTGCTTTGCGGCAAGCATCATAGGAAAAGCAGACACTTCTGGCAAAGAAGAATACCGTGGAATTGCAGTCGGTGTCTGCTGGGAGGATGAAAAGGGAAAAGAATTGTTTCAGATGCTTGAAAACGAAGAAGGGATTTTCCGGTTCCTTGGGTATGCGGATAAAGAAGAGATGATAAGGCATGTGGAAAACGGAACACTGGAATGCGGCTATCTTTTTCCAGAGGACTTTTATGAGGAGGTGCTCAAACAAGGGGCGAGGAATCAGGTTACGCTTTACTACTCACCTGCATCTTCCGCTTACAAGATTTCCTATGAGGTGGTATTTGCGGATTTATTTCAGATGCTCTCTGAGGACATTCTAGTTCAATATTTTGATGGAATCGGTTTTGAAACAGCAGGGCTTCTTTTACTTGAGGAGCAGTATGCGCAAAATGGGAGCACCTTTCATTTTGAATATGAGGCGGTTGAGCAGAAGGGCAGTGAAAAATCTGAAAATCTCGATACGTTTAGAGGCTGTATCGGGGTGATGATCTTCCTTATGAGCCTTCTGGGGCTGGGGAATGCCATGGAACAGGAGAATACCTTTAAGAAGATGCCTGGCAACGTTCATAGGCGTCTGAAGTCTGGTAGTATTCATGTGGCAGTGCTAGGGAGCATTCTGATGGGCGGCGGCTGCCTTCTGATGAGGAATCTGGGAAGCGGCAGGCATGGGGCGGCTAGAGATGTCATGGCTCTTTTCGTTTTTTTCATTGTGCTTGAGCTATATGTTCGGTTTTTAAATCTTTTCATCAAAAAGAGCCGGGTTCTGTACAGCTTTCTTCCTGCGCTGATTTTGGGAAGCTGCATTTTCTGTCCCGTATTTATCCGCGTGGGAAACTATATAGAGGGGGCAGACTGGATTGCTAAATTGTTCCCAGTTTCTTACTTTCTTGACGCGGCAAGTGGAAAACTTTAGACAAAACTGTTATTTCTCGACATATAATCCGCAGTTTTGATGCTGGGAGTGCCGGAAAAGGTAAAATACTGTCTAAAAGCATCTGAATAATTGGGTAGAAACTTTTTAGGAAAAATGTTATACTAAGTAAGTATATTTGTATCAATTACATCTGACTACAGAGGGGTATTTGTTAGAATGGCTCCATTAAGAAGCAAAATGAGATTAAAGGGAAGGCTGAAAAGATACATGCAGACTTCTTTATATCTGGGTTTTTTGTTGATGATCGTAAATCTGGCGGTATATCTTTTCAGCATACCAGCTGGTCTTATTGTGACCTGTTTTACATTGCTATACTTTGCAGTAGTGGTATCCTTGCAGCTTTATAATAAGCCTGTCATCATGAATGAAATGGTGAGCTTTGCCACGCAGTATGGACAAGTTCAAAAGGTGCTTTTAAGAGAGCTGGAGATTCCTTATGCGATGTTGGATGACGCGGGTCACATTATCTGGACGAATGAAGCTTTTGAGAGAGTGGTACATAAGGCAAAGGGCTATAAGAAATCAATCACATCTCTTTTTCCTTCCATCACGAAAGAAAAGCTTCCTTATGAGACGGAATTTACGGAGACAGATATTGTATTTGAAGAGAGCAATTATGTTGCCAAGATGCGCAAGCTGTCAATGAGGGATATGCTTGAGAGCAGTGATATCGTGGAAGCGGATGATTCCAACGGTTTCTTGATTGCATTTTACCTGTTCGATGAAACAGCGCTTAAGATCGCGCTTCAGGAGGTGGATGACCAGAGTCTTGCAGTTGGCATGATTTATCTGGACAATTATGATGAAGCCCTCGAGAGCGTAGAAGAAGTAAGGCGTTCTCTGCTGATTGCATTGATAGACAGAAAGGTCAATAAATATATTGCCGCCCTTGACGGTATTTGCAAGAAGATCGAGAAGGACAAGTATATGATTATCCTCCGCAAAAAGGCGACGATGCTTCTTCGGGAAAGCAAGTTCGATATCCTGGAGGATGTGAAGACGGTCAACATTGGCAATGAGATGGCGGTGACCATCAGTATCGGTCTTGGCGTAGACGGTCTGACTTATGCGCAGAATTATGAATTTGCCCGCAATGCGATAGACCTTGCACTGGGGCGCGGAGGCGACCAGGCAGTTGTCAAAACCCCGCAGAATGTCACTTATTTTGGAGGCAAGAGCCAGCAGGTGGAGAAGAACACAAGGGTGAAGGCGAGAGTCAAGGCACAGGCCCTTAGGGAAATCATTTCCACGAAGGAAAGAGTGCTGATTATGGGGCATAGACTTGCCGATGTGGACAGTTTTGGCGCGGCGGTGGGAATTTACCGGATTGCAACCACACTGGATCGGAAAGCCAACATTGTTTTGAATGATGTGAGCGCTTCTATGAAGCCTATGGTGGATTTGATTAGGAGTCATGAGGAATATAATGAAGATATGATCGTTACCAGCCAGCAGGCGTTAGAGCTGGCGGGAAATGGAACCGTACTTGTGGTTGTAGATGTCAACAAACCCAGTATTACAGAATGTCCTGAACTTCTTAGAATGTGCAAATCCATTGTAGTACTGGATCATCACAGGCAGGGGGCGGAGATTATTGAAAACGCCACGCTTTCCTACGTGGAAGCATATGCTTCCTCTACCTGTGAGATGGTTTCAGAGATTTTACAGTACATTGGAGAAAACATCAAGATCACGGCGGAAGAGGCAGATTGCATGTATTCCGGCATTGTAGTGGATACCAATAATTTTATGACGAAAACAGGTGTCAGAACCTTTGAGGCGGCGGCATTCTTAAGGAGAAATGGTGCAGATGTGACCAGGGTGCGCAAACTCTCCCGGGAAGATGCCACGGAATATAAGGCAAAAGCAGATGCAGTGAGTCAGGCGGAGATTTACCGGAAGTCCTATGCAATCTCGACCTGCAGCAGCGAAGATATACAGAGTCCTACCGTTGTTGGCGCACAGGCAGCCAATGAACTTTTGAATATCAAAGGCGTAAAGGCAAGCTTTGTCCTTACAGAGTATCAGAATCAGGTATTTATCAGCGCAAGAAGCATTGATGAGGTCAATGTGCAGATCATCATGGAAAAGATGGGCGGCGGCGGACATTTAGGCACAGCAGGTTGTCAGCTTAACGGCGTTTCCATTCCTGAGGGTATTGGCATTCTGAAAGGGACTTTAGACAAGATGATTGCCGAAGGCGATCTGTCAGCAGAGTAGGCTTTCAACATTAAGAGAAAAAGCGAAAAGCAGTTTCACGCAGATGGGAGTAGTTATGAAAGTAATATTATTAGAAGATGTAAAGAGTCTCGGTAAAAAGGGAGATGTGGTAGATGTAAATGACGGATACGCAAGGAACTTTGTCTTGCCGAAGAAGCTTGGCATAGAAGCGAACAACAAAAACATGAACGACTTAAAATTGAAAAAGGCAAATGACGAGAAGCTTGCGAAGGAACAGCTTAAGGCTGCCCAGGATTTTGCAAAAGAGATGGAAGAGGACGAGGTGGTCCTATCCATCAAAGCAGGTGAAGGCGGCAGAACCTTCGGTTCTATTTCTACCAAGGAAATCGCACAGGGTTATAAGGACCAGTGTGGAAAGGAAATCGATAAGAAAAAGATTATTCTTCCCGAGGCAATTAAGAGCTTTGGGGTGTTCGAGGTAGGTGTCAAACTTCATCCAAGTGTAACGGGCAAATTAAAAGTGAAAGTAACACAGATGAAAGGTTAGATGATAAATGGCAGCAACGGAGGAAGCGCTTTTAAAGCGGGTATTACCCCATAGCATAGAGGCGGAGCAATCGGTCATTGGATCCATGATTATGGACAGGGAGGCCATCACGGTAGCGTCCGAAATCATATCTGGTGATGATTTTTATAACAGGCAGTATGGGGCTGTATTTGACACCATGGTAGAACTGAATGATGAGGGTAGACCAGTGGATCTTGTGACGCTGCAGGACAGGCTTAGGGAGAAGGATGTGCCTCCTGAGGTCAGCAGCCTTGAATTTATCAGAGATTTGATTACGGCAGTGCCGACTTCCGCAAACATAAAATATTATGCGGGCATTGTCGCCGAAAAGTCAACGCTTCGGAAGCTGATTCGTCTGAACGAAGAGATTGCCAATACCTGTTATGTAGGGAAGGAAAATCTTGAAGTGATTTTAGAGGACACAGAAAAACGTGTCTTTGAACTGGTGCAGAAACGCAATACTGGAGAGTTCGTCCCTATCAGGCAGGTAGTGATGAACGCCATGGATAAAATAGAAAAAGCATCTAAGAGCAATGGAAATGTAACGGGTATTGCAACCGGATTTATCGATTTGGATTACAGGACAGCCGGCATGCAGCCCTCTGATTTGATTTTGGTTGCAGCAAGACCCTCCATGGGTAAGACCGCTTTTGTCCTTAATATTGCCCAGTATGTGGCGTTTAAATTGAACCAGACGGTGGCAATATTTAGTCTGGAAATGAGTAAGGAACAGCTTGTGAACCGTCTCTTTTCCCTAGAGTCTAAGGTGGATTCCCAGCATCTGCGTACCGGTAATCTTTCCGATGCAGAGTGGGAAAAGCTGATAGAAAGTGCAGGCGTGATAGGAAAGTCTAATTTGATCATAGACGATACGCCCGGTATCAGTATTTCGGAACTGCGCTCTAAGTGCAGGAAATATAAGCTGGAACATGATTTAAAGATTATTATTATCGACTACCTGCAGTTGATGTCAGGAAGCGGACGAGGGTCAGACTCCAGGCAGCAGGAGATTTCAGACATATCCCGTTCTTTAAAAGCACTGGCAAGGGAACTAAATGTGCCGGTGGTAGCGCTTTCCCAGCTTTCCCGTGCAGTGGAGCAACGCCCAGATCATAGACCCATGCTCTCAGACCTTCGTGAATCTGGCGCCATCGAGCAGGATGCGGATGTAGTCATGTTCATATACAGGGATGATTACTACAATAAGGATACAGAAAAGAAAGGCATTGCGGAGATCATTATAGCCAAGCAGAGAAATGGTCCCATCGGCACCATAGAACTGGTATGGCTGCCGGATTACACCAAATTTGCGAATTTGCAGAAATAAAAGTAGTTTCAAGTACATATTACCATATACATTACAAAAGAGGACAAGCCATAAGGGCATGTTCTCTTTTTTAACATAAGGATGTCCGCGAAGCGTGACGCCATTGTTCAAAAATAGAAAAAGAAAGGAGAACAATATGAAACAGGCAGAAAAAATTTATATGATTTCGGACGCAGCGAAAAAAGTACAGGTGGAGGCGCATGTGCTCAGATACTGGGAGGAGGAATTAAAGGTGCCGGCGAAGCGGAATGAAATGGGGCACCGCTATTACACAGAAGAGGATATCAGCAGATTCCAGAAAGTGAAGGAGCTAAAGGAACAGGGACTCCAGCTTAAGGCAATACGTCATATGCTGAAGAATGGTGATCTTAAGACACCGATCATGCTGTTTGAGAAGCCAGAAGTCGAAAAAGAAATACAGACTGTGCAGGCGGCGGAATCACAGGCATCATCCGCTGCGGAGGAAGTGGATTTAGGTAAGCATCACGTGATTATGGTAAAGAAGGGAGAGTTTCTCCCTGTAGAAGGCGGCACAATGTCGATTCAGGAGGAAAGCCGGGAGCAAAAGAGCTTAAGGCTTCAGCAGCTTTTAAAGGAGATGATCGTGGAAGCAGTGCAGACGAACAACAAGCAGATTTGTCAGGAAATCAAAGAGACCCTTTTGAAAGAACTGGATTATCAGTTTAGATTGCAGGAGGAAAAGGAAGACGCCAGAGAGGAGGAACGTCTGCAGAAGCAGGAGGAACACTATCAGAAGATTGACGAAATGCTTCGCGCTTACAATCAGAAAGGCAGAAGGGCTAAAAAAATGCGGGAAAAAGCAATTCCTGTGAAGCAGGAGGAAGAAGGCGGAAAGGGAGAAGAACAGGAACAGAAGCAGAAAGGCATGAAGAGAGGTTTTCTAAGAAAAAAGCGTTCAATCGTATGATTGAACGCTTTAACTATACCTTCGTTTATGCCTCAGAAATAGCGCCTACAGGGCATCCGCCAGCGCAGGAACCGCAGCTGATGCAGGTATTAGGATCGATTTCAAACTTTCCATCACCTTCGCTGATAGCACCTACAGGACATTGTCCAGCACAAGCACCACAAGAGATACAAGCGTCACTAATTACATATGCCATGATCAAATCCTCCTTAAATATGTTCGTATTTAAAAATACGACCTTCATTGATATTTTATTATCAAACTCTTCTTACATTTTAATATAAAATCATGGGGAATACAAGTAAAATATCCCTAAAATTACTTTTTGTAACGGCGCTGGAGCTGTTTGGCTTACAAGCTACATGACTGCTTCGTCACGGCGCTTGCGGATACCTTTTAATATGACTTCTTTCTTTTCCACTATTTTATTTTTGTCCATAGCGGGTACGCCTGCAAGTTTGTAGGGAATGCCCAGCTTTTCGTATTTGGATTCGCCCATGGTGTGGTAGGGGAGCACATCTAAAGCCTTTAAGTTGCTGAATTGTCCTATAAAGTAGCCCAGCTCAAATAGGTAGGTATCATCATCAGTGATACCGGGGACTACGACGTGGCGAATCCACATATCCACATGTTTCTGGTTCAAATATTCTGCAAAGGCAAGGATGCCGTCATTGGGCTGTGCGGTAAGCTCTTTGTGTTTTTCAGGATCAATATGTTTGATGTCAAGCATCACAAGGTCGGTAAGTTCCATCAATTTATCCAGTTTTTTGATAAATTCTGTGTTGTCCCGCTTAAAGGCGATACCGGATGAATCGATACAGGTATGCACGTTGTTTGCCTTTGCAATTGTAAAAAGGTCGATTAGAAAATCTACCTGCATTAAAGGTTCACCGCCGGTAACAGTGATGCCTCCCTTTTTGTAAAACTCTTCATTTCTTTTATATTGCTCAAAAATTTCTTCTGGTTCCATCATTGTACCGCCGGTCATTGCCCAGGTATCAGGATTATGGCAGTATGCACAGCGCATAGGGCATCCTTGAACGAATACTACGAACCGCGTACCGGGACCATCTACGGTGCCAAAACTTTCTAACGAATGAATTCTTCCTTGCATAACAAAATCTCCCTTCCTATTTCAATCTATAGTATATCAGATTGCACAAAAAAAACCAATCACTCGGCGTAATTCTAAAAAAATATTCGCAATAGTTAATATAGAGCAAGAGTGCTTTTGGCAATAATAAATGGACTGTAAAATTTTGAAAACTTTACAGTCCATTGTGTTGCATATAAATTTCATTAAATACTATCTTGCCAAGTAAGCCTCGATGATATCCCAGATTTCAGGCTTTTCAAATCCCAATCTCCAGCATGCCACACCGCCTATTTGATATTTTTCCATAATGTTTAATTTAACTTCCATGGAAGACTCGTCCTCCAGCCAAATCTGATACAGGCTTCCGCCCTCTGAGTATTCTCCGTAATTCTGGCAGGTCTCGTCGTTCCATTCTATTTGGATATTGTGGGCATTTACATATTCTTCAGCCATTTCCATCCCCACTGCCTGACTGTCTAGGGCGCCGTCTTTGGTCTCCCAGATTCTGGTGTAGAATGGGACTGCGTTGATTACTTTGCTGGCAGGAACCTGAGAAACTGTCTTTTCGATGCCCTCTTCGACGAAGCTGATGGATGCCACGCTTCCTGCTTCGGGACTTCCGGCATAATGCTCATCATATCCCATGATGATTACATAATCGGCGACAACGCCCTGTTCTTGCCTGTTGTAGTGATCCGTATATCCAGTGGGTACATAATTATCCACGGAAAGGACGATGCCGTTTGCGCGGCAGGGAATGGATAACTCCCGGATAAATTCTATATAATGTTCTCCGCAGTCCATGCTGATCTGCTCAAAATCCACATTGATTCCGTCGAGTCCATACGTAAGCGCGGTATTTATCAGACCATCGATCAGCTTTGCTCTGGTGGTTGTGGAAGAGAGAATCGCGTACATGTCGATGCTGTTCTTATATTCAATGTTTTCCACAAGTCCCCATACTTCAAGTCCCATTCCATGAGCCTTGTCCACATAACTCTGACTTGCAAAGCTAGTGAAGTTTCCTTCATTGTCACTAAGTTTAAACCAGGTAGGTGAAATGACATTGAGTCCTTTGGTGTTGGCTGTTACGGCATCAAGGGTATCGTTTCCGGCGAGCCCGGCTACCACATGCCAGCCGAGATTGATTTTGTAATCTCTCGTCAGACTGGTGTATTCCGGTTCTTCGTAGTCGGTGACAGGTATGGGAAGTTCTGTCCTGGCTTCCTCGAGGCGTTTGTTTTCGATATATCCTATCACGGAATCGGCAGTCTTGACTTTTGACCAGGTTTCCATCTGTTCTAGAAGGATTACTTTATCTCCTGCAGAGACATCTTCAAGGATCTCACTCTTTACGCCGCCTAAAACTCTTACGGCGGTGTCCTTTATAACCTCTGCGGTCTTTCTCTCTTCCCAGGTAAGATAAATTTGCAGCCGGTTCGGTTCTGTAAATCCCTCGTAGGAGAAATTGGTATATCGTTTCACATAATCTATGGCAAGATATAAAGTATCTCCCTCATATCTTGCGGGCTGGTAAGCAAGTGTTTCAGCTCCGTTTTTGGTGGTGACTTCGCTGCTTCCCACAGTCGTGCGGATGATGTCATCAGGAAGTGTGTAAAGCAGAAGCCCCTCGCCTTTATCTTCGTAGAAACGGTCATTGAAATATTTATGGACCGTGTTTAAATCCAAATAATAAACGCCATCAAAAAGGCGTGCTCTTTCTTCAATTATTTCATTTTGTAGTACGATCGCAACGTCGTCGTCTCCAGCTATTTGAAAATAAGCATTAAGGTCGGCACGTTCTTTCGTGTAGGAATATTTTTCCAATATCTTTGTCCCAAAGCTTATTCCTGCAATAACTATAATAAGGACGATTGCTATCAGAACAGGTATTATTTTTTTTTTCATTCCGTAACCTCCAATCGTCCTATATTATAGCAGACTATTCCCACATCGTCATTACCCATTTTGACTTTTTACAACATTTTCTTTCGGCATAATTTGCGCATAAGGGGAACCGGAGCATACCATTTGTTTTTTGGTTATAAGGGGCTTTCGGTTGCTTGCATCTCCGGTCCCCGGCGTGTTTAGATAGGGGCATTAATTATGGAAGATCTGGTCATACCTGATTTCCTTTAGCTTGCCGTTTTCGTCGATTACATAGTCTGGCATATAGACTGTATCCTCGTTTACGCAATGCTTCATAATATATTCCGTAGTGGACGGAACGCCATTTAGGTACAGCTTTACGCCTTCCTTTTCCAGCTGTTTGAGCCGTGGTCTAAGAGAAACGGGATCTGTTTTGCTTTTTGAGCACATGATTCTCCTATCTGTTTTGAATCTGTTTTTGACAAATTCCAAAAGGATTCCGTGATATGTCATGTCAAAAAGATAAATTAAATTCAAAACTGATTATAGTTTTCGTATTAATGACGATAATAAAAACAGATAAGATGCCGGACACGTATCTAAAATAAACTACCGCTGCGAATTTCTAACTGGGTGAATTATAACAATTGAAAAACTATAGAAAGACTATAGAAAACTCGCGACAGGCACGAAGCCTGTTAGACATCGACAGATGCGCTGACCTTGACAGCAATGGAATTATACTGTTTGATCCGCTCATCCTAGATTAAATTTGCTTAGATTCGTATAAATAAAATTTTGAAAAATCATGCCTCCTCCCGATACAGGACTTATCCGGAAGCATCTTACGAAAATGAGAATAGCATTTGTTACTAATTTTTGCAAGATATTCCCATGATTTTTTATATATTTTTAACAGAAATTCTATAAAAAGCCCCAAAATAAGTAGTTTATTAAATTTTTTTAAACTGTTTTTCTGTCCTATTGACTTAAATTCGCACAAAGTATAATATAATTTTAAGTGACTGTAAGTGTCACCAAACGGCAGGATAACAGTATCTTAATAGTAAGGATGTGAAAATAATATGAAAATAGAAAAAGTTAACGATCATCAGATTCGCTGTACCCTTACCAGAGAAGATTTGGCAGACAGGGAATTGAAGCTCAGCGAGCTTGCTTACGGTACAGAAAAAGCTAAAGATTTATTTCGCGATATGATGCAGCAGGCATCTTTTGAATTTGGATTTGAAGCGGAAGACATTCCTTTGATGATAGAAGCGATTCCTTTAAACTCCGAATGTATCGTTCTTATCATCACCAAGGTGGAGGATCCGGATGAGCTCGATACCCGTTTTTCAAAGTTTGCTCCGTCAGTTCACGAAGAAGACAATACTTTGGGGGATGTTCTCGATACCATTGCAGAAGGTGCCGACGAGGTTCTTGATTTATTCAAGAAAATCCAAAACACAAAAGCAGGAAATAATCCCTCTGAAGGAGCATCATCTGTTGGTGAAAATAGTTCAGATGCAGAAAGCGCCAAGCGGTCTTTCAAGAATGCCCTGCAGAAAAAGCTTTCTGACACTGCAGTTCCTACAGAGCTTACCAAGCTTTATTCGTTCCAATCGCTTAGGGAGATCATTGGTTCAGCGCATGTTCTGTCTGATTTTTATAACGGAACGAACTCATTATACAAGCAAAAGGACGGTTCTTATATATTAGTCCTTTCTAAAAGCGAACATTCGCCGGTGGATTTCAATAAGGTATGTAATGTTCTTTCAGAATACGGATCGATTGTCAAATCGGTACCGGCTTCCGAGGCATACCTAGAAGAACATTTTGAACCGGTTATTCAAAATACTGCATTGCAGTCGTTATCCTGCATTTAAAATCAGAGCTAAGGCAGCCCGCATAACGTGGCTGCCTGTTTTTATGTTGTTTTTATCATATTTTAATGATACAATAAATTGTCTGCGAAACACCTGTGCAGTTCTAGTTGAAAACTGAGATTTTTATACGAATGAGAAAGGGGTTCAAATTATGAAAAAAATGAAACGTGGACTGCTTGCAGGCGCATCAGTCCTTTCGATTTGCGTTCTGTTGGCGCCCATGCTGGTCTTGGCAGCAGAGGAAGGGACGCCGCAGCCATCTATGTATGCTACCTTTTGGGCGCTGGTGCCTCCGATTGTCGCAATTGTACTTGCACTCATAACCAAAGAGGTTTACAGTTCTTTGTTTGTAGGTATCCTTGTGGGTGGGCTGTTTTATTCTGGTTTCTCTTTTGAAGGTACTTTTAATCACATCTTCAATGATGGGTTTGTAGCGGTACTGTCTGATGGCTATAATGTAGGTATTTTGATATTCCTTGTGATTTTAGGGGCAATGGTTAGCCTCATGAACCGTGCAGGAGGATCGGCGGCATTCGGGCATTTTGCCAAAAAAAAGATTAAGACCCGTGCTGGCGCGCAGCTTGCCACAGTGGCATTGGGTGTCCTTATTTTTATAGATGATTATTTTAACTGCCTGACGGTAGGCAGCGTTATGCGCCCTGTTACGGATGAGCACAAGGTTTCCCGTGCAAAGCTTTCTTATCTGATAGATGCCACAGCAGCTCCTGTATGTATTATTGCTCCCATTTCTTCTTGGGCAGCTGCCGTGTCTGGGTTTGTTGAAGGGGAAGATGGATTTTCCATTTTTATCAGGGCAATTCCTTACAATTATTATGCTCTTCTTACAATTGTGATGATGATAGCCGTTATCCTTTTGAATATTGACTTTGGTCCCATGCGCATTCATGAGAAAAATGCATTGAATGGCGATTTGTTTACTTCTGGGAAAGCCGCCCAAGAAGACGAAACTGGTGCAAAAAATCCGAAAGGAAAGGTGATTGATCTAGTGATACCGATTATCACACTGATTATATGCTGTGTGATAGGCATGATTTATACTGGAGGATTTTTCGGCGGAGAAAGCTTTGTTACTTCATTTTCTAATTCGGATGCTTCGGTTGGACTTGCACTGGGAAGCATATTTGCGATGTTGCTTACTATTATCATATATTTGATCAGGCGCGTGCTTACCTTCAGTGAGTGCATGGAGTGCCTTCCTTCTGGCTTTAAGGCAATGGTTCCGGCAATTCTGATCTTGACGTTTGCCTGGACCTTGAAAGCAATGACTGACAGCTTAGGAGCTGCCGTGTTCGTAGCGGAAGCAATGAAAAAAAGCGCTGGGGGGCTGATGATATTCCTTCCGGCAATCATTTTCCTTGTAGGATGCTTCCTGGCATTCTCTACGGGAACTTCATGGGGAACCTTCGGCATACTGATTCCTATCGTGGTTTCGGCGTTTGCTGAGACAAATCCCCAATTGATGATCATCTCCATCTCTGCATGTATGGCGGGGGCTGTCTGTGGAGATCATTGTTCTCCTATTTCAGACACGACGATTATGGCAAGCGCTGGCGCCCAGTGCAATCATGTCAACCATGTTTCCACTCAGCTGCCTTATGTGCTTGTGGTTGCAGCAGTTTCCTTTGTGACCTATATCATTTCCGGTTTTGTGCAAAATCCATGGATACCGCTTCCAATCGGGATTCTGTTGCTTCTTGCCTGTCTGCTTATTATAAGGACGCTGAACCGCAGAAAGAATGAATCATAAGAATGAACCACAAAATGGGGCAGAAAAAAGCCGGACAGTCTTTAAAGGGACTGCCCGGTTTTTATAAAAAGAAAAATATTTGCCATCTCAATCAGAGGGCTTCGATCTTAGCCATTAAATCATTTATATCCATGCCATGAACCATAGCAGCCTCCTCAAGACTTTCCGCCTGCGCGGAAGGACAGCCAAGGCAATGCATGCCTGCTTCCATGAGGATGGGCGCAACGTTCGGGTTGGTATTCAAAATCTCGCCGATTGTCATGTCTTTGGTAATCTGAGCCATAATATAGAACCTCCTTCTATTGTATACATTTTCACAGCAGATGCTGTAGCAGACCCTGCGTCTGCGCTTTTATAGTATAATACTTTGCCCACTTTCTGGCAAGTCTAAACCCATCAGCCCCTCTATTTGCCCTTTGCCGAAGGCTGCTGTAACCTTTTTACAAAAAATATGTAAAATTTCCCTAAAATCCGTACTTTGTTCATAAAAAAGTACACTCTTTACCTTGACGATAAATGATATTCTAACATATAATGAGGGTACGGTAATAGCATAGTTTTTATGCACAAATAAATTAAATCATTTTATAGGAGGCTTACACAAAATGAGACCAGAATGGAAAGATTTTGTAGGCGGCAAGTGGGAGAATGAAGTCAATGTGCGCGACTTCATCCAGAGGAACTATCATCCTTATGATGGTGACGAATCCTTCTTAGCTGAAGCTACACAGAACACAAAAGACTTATGGCAGATGGTACTTGACTTGCAGAAGAAAGAGCGTGAGGCAGGCGGCGTTCTTGATATGGATACCAAAGTTGTATCAACCATCACATCACACGGCCCCGGTTACTTAGACAAGTCCAAAGAAAAAATCGTTGGTTTCCAGACAGATAAGCCTTTTAAGCGTTCTCTCCAGCCTTACGGCGGTATCAGAATGGCTGAAAAAGCTTGCGCTGACAATGGCTATGAAGTTGACCCTGAAATCAGTGAGTTCTTCTCAACACACAGAAAGACACATAATGCAGGATGCTTTGATGCTTATAATGCAGAGATGAGAGCATGTCGTTCCGCGCATATCATCACTGGTCTTCCAGATGCTTATGGACGTGGACGTATCATCGGTGACTACAGACGTGTTGCTCTGTACGGTATCGATAGACTGATCGAAGACAAGCAGGCACAGAAGGATTCTACAGGACGTGTTATGACAGATGACGTTATCCGTCTTCGCGAAGAGCTTTCTGAGCAGATGGTTGCCCTTAAGATGATGAAGGAAATGGCTGCATCTTATGGCTGCGATATCTCCAAACCTGCTACTAACGTACAGGAAGCAATCCAGGCTACTTACTTTGGTTATTTATGTTCAGTTAAGGAGCAGAACGGTGCTGCTATGTCCCTTGGACGTACATCCACATTCCTTGACTGCTATGCAGAAAGAGATCTTGCGAATGGAACATTCACAGAGCAGGAGATTCAGGAATTTGTTGACCACTTCATCATGAAGTTAAGATGTGTAAAATTTGCACGTACTCCTGAATACAACCAGATCTTTGCTGGTGATCCTGTATGGGTAACAGAATCTCTTGGCGGTGTTGGCGTTGACGGACGCCCCATGGTAACAAAGATGAGCTTCCGTTATCTGCATACACTTACAAACTTAGGTCCCAGTCCGGAACCTAACTTGACGGTTCTCTGGTCTACAAGGCTTCCTGAAAACTGGAAGAAATACTGTGCAAAGATGTCTATCCAGACCTCTTCTATCCAGTATGAGAATGATGACCTCATGAGAGTGACACACGGTGACGATTACGGTATCGCATGCTGCGTATCTTCTATGGTAATTGGTAAGGAAATGCAGTTCTTCGGCGCAAGAGCAAACCTTGCAAAATGTCTGCTTTACGCTTTGAACGGCGGTGTTGATGAAGTTACCAAGAAACAGGTTGGCCCTAAGTATCGTCCTGTTGAAGGCGATGTGCTTGATTATGATGATGTATACAGCAAGTTCATCGATATGATGGAATGGCAGGCAGATGTATATGTAAATACTCTGAACATCATCCATTATATGCATGACAAATACTGCTATGAAAGAGCTGAAATGGCACTTCATGACAGAGATGTTAAGCGTTACTTCGCAACAGGTGTTGCAGGTCTTTCCATCGTGGCTGACTCCTTATCCGCTATCAAGCATGCTAAGGTAGAGGTTATCAGAGATGAAGACGGTATCATCGTTGACTTCAAGACAACTGGTGAGTTCCCTAAATATGGTAATGATGATGATCGTGTAGACAGCATTGCGCAGGATGTTGTTCATAAATTTATGACAGCAATCAGAAGACATCACACCTACAGAAATGGTGTTCCTACAACATCCATTCTTACCATTACATCCAATGTAACTTATGGTAAAGCAACCGGAAACACACCTGATGGACGTAAGAAAGGTCAGCCTTTCGCTCCTGGTGCAAATCCGATGCATGGACGCGATACCCACGGTGCAGTAGCATCCTTATCCTCTGTATCCAAGCTTCCTTTCAATGATGCACAGGATGGTATTTCCAATACCTTCACGATTATTCCGGGCGCGCTTGGCAAGGAAGATCAGGTATTTGCTGGGGATATCGAGCTCGACTTAAATAAGTAAAGTAAACAATAATCCGCTTTCAGGAGGTACAATGCAATGGATGACAAAAAGATGATCGATGATCTTGTAAAAATGCTGGATTCCGGTATGGCTATGGGTGTAGGTCATGTTAATGTAGACTATGACGAGACAAAAGAGAAATCAAAAGAAGTTCAGACCATGGGATGCACAGATTGTTCCAGAACGCCTCTGGCGTGCAGCGTACCTACCCTGGAGGATGGTTTGGATGATTTTCATTAAGAATTATAAGGAGGTAAATTACCATGGCAACAAATACAGCACAGGTAGATAATTTAGTATCATTATTGGATGGCTATGCAACAAAGGGTGGACACCATCTGAATGTAAATGTATTGAACAGAGACATGTTGTTAGATGCTCAGAAGCATCCTGAGAATTATCCTCAGCTTACGATCCGCGTTTCTGGATATGCTGTTAACTTCATCAAGTTAACACCTGAACAGCAGGCTGACGTTATTTCCCGTACATTCCATGAGTCCATCTAAGGGATAGGAAGGAAATTTTATTATTCTAATATGAGTGAAGAAGGCATATCACCAGAATTATGAAGGGTGATATGCCTTTTTGCTGCTTTCGTCTATGTGCAAGGCTTGTCATTTTGAAGTTTGAACAGTTCCGCCAGCGGACGGAGTTCTGTTTTGAAGGTAAGAATTTTTATCTATATCTTGCGAAAACGTTTAAGTGGCGCAGGGCATCCAAGGGAGAGGAGCATAAGAGTGAATAGATCTGGGAACGGCTGTTCTTGCGCGGCTGCGCAACACGGAGCGCAACTTGAGGGCTCGTCATATATTCCAAAAAAACAATTCTAAAATTGCACAAAATCTCTAAAAATAATTTGTAAGACTTAACGAAAATTAACGGAAACTTTACGAAAACTTGACAGTAGATTTTAAGAGTACTATACTAAACATGAACCCTAGAATTAGGAAAAAAGTAACAGATACATATAAATAGCGTTAGTTTAGCATAAGCAATTGGTAACGTTGCCGGGCAGAGGCATGCTGACGGTGATAAGAGATGTGGGGTTGAAGAATATGAAACAAAAAATGGAAAAAGCGATCTCTACAATAAGAGAAAAAACAAGGAGAAAAGGATTCATAAGAAAAGCGGTTGGTCTCGTACTGGCTGCTTTAATGATACTGGAAGCGCCTTCGTGGAGCGGTTTTATAGAATTGGCGCTTGCGCATGAAGACAAGGTAGGATCCGGGCGTTGCATTTATGTCGATACATCTCTAATCGGAGCTGACTCGGATGTGATGGAGAGCGGCATCGGGGCATACTTATATGATCGCGAGGGTAATACATATTCTGATGCGCCTGTTCTTATGGAGAAGGTGGATGGAAAAAGAAATATCTATCAGCTTGTCCTTGACGATTACTATACATATGTAGAGTTCACAAAAGGCACAGATTTGAATACTGGCACGAAGACAGAGCAATTGGCAATCGACTGGAGTCTCGGAGCTCCTTGCTATATGTTCAATAGTGAGGCGCTTTCTGACGGGGGGCGTTTTTATGGTCTCTATACCATTTACTTTGATTTAAACGGCGCTTCAGGAGCAGGTGCATTTGCAGATAACGGTGTAGGCATTTACGCGTATAATTCTTCCAATGAAGATAGATATACAGCTGTCCCTGTGGCTATGAAAGCTTCGGACAAAGGTGACGGCGTTTATGAATACAGCTTTGATAGACCTTATGAATGCATTGCTTTCATGGGCGGTTATGGCAGCTGGAATTATGAAGTGGCTACAACACCAGTTTATATGGAGTGGAATTACAGCGCACCATGCTTCTTCCTTGAACAAGTGGATGGATTTGAATCCACTGGCTTATGGAGAAATCTCAGGTATGTGGTTTATTTTGATGCATCTGACATTAAAGAGGATGAAGCTTTTATAGAAAATGGTGTTTACTTATATGCCTTTAACGATTCGGATGATAAATTAAGTGAAAATCCGGTTAAAATGGTTGCCTCAAGTGCAGGTGATTATATTTATGAATATACGATGGAAAGACCTTATGAAAATCTTCAGTTCATATTAGGCGATTCTCTGGATGCAGAGGTGGCATCAGAGGTTCTTACAAATGACTGGATGGAATATGCGGAGCCTTGCTATAAGATGACGCTGGATAGAAAAGAAATCATAAAGGCGAGTCCGTCCGCAAGTCCGAGCATGACACCGAGTGCAAGCCCGTCCGGTAGTCCTAGCGCATCACCTTTGGCAGATGCTTCGGCAAGTCCGTCCGGCAGTCCTAGCACGACACCTAGCACAATGCCTTCAGGCAGTCCGTCCGGCAGTCCTAGCACAACGCCTGGCATGAATGCTTCGATGAGCCCGAGCGCAACGCCGAGCAGCAAGCCAAGTGTAAGCCCGAGTGCAACGCCGGGAGCAACACCTTCAGCGAACCCGGGAGCAACACCTTCGGCAGGTCCGACAGAAGCGCCTACACAGGCACCTACAGAGATGCCGACAATTCAGCCGACAGAGGCGCCGACAACAGAGCCTACGGCAGAGCCGGCTCCAGATCCGACACCAGAACCGGTTGTGACACCAGAACCAGAACCGACGCCAGAAGAGGGTTCTACTGATGAAACGAATCCGGATTCGGGAAATACGGATGAACAGCCGGGTGAGGAAGAAGGCAGCTCAAATGATGAATCACAGGACGATTCTGGTGATGAACCGCAGGAAGCGGAGCAGGCACGGATTATGAGCATAAAGGTACCAGCTGTCTTTGATGATTTAACAGTAGTCCAGGAATCTTATGCAATGACTTGGGTTGGAACAGAGCCTGGAACAGACAATGATGAAGCTGACACGATAGAGAATGATAGCACAGACGATTCGGGCAATGTAGATGATTCGGACAATACGGAAGTACCAGGGACACCGGATGATTCGTCGGAGGTGGAAAATCCGACAACGCCGGATGAGAACCCGGTGGTTCCCGAGTCTCCGGCAGAGCCGACAAATACACCGGACGAAAATCCTACATCTGCTCCAGATGTAGATGCAGAACCTACCGCTGTTCCTGATATGGGAGATGGAACAGGAGAGATGCCTGATCCTTCAGGTGACCCCGGCATGGCTAGTGCATCTCCCTCAGCTACACCGGAAGGTGGAGAAGATGAACCGGTGGTTGAGACCACGATGTCGCTGTTATCCAGTACAGGCGCTACAATGCTGTTCCGCAGCGCTGGAGCGTTAAGAATTGGAAATGGAAAGGTTAAGACAATTTATTTTGATACATCAAGTATAAGTTGGACTAGTGGTGATAATTGGGGAACCAATAGCAATAATCAAATGTATATTTTCCTTTTTGGCAGTAGCAACTGGAGCGTGACGAAAAAGATGCAGCTTTCTCAAAGGGAAAGCATTGTGACCTCAACGCCAAAAGGAAAATTATGGGAATACACGCTTACTGAAGAAGAGGCGGAGAAGGCTACAACAGTAATATTTTTGCCACAGGAAGGATTTGTAACGAACGCAAATTGGCAGCAAACGATTGATGTAGGACTTTATACAGGCACATTGGCATCGACAGAAGGCTCCTATCCTTGTTACTCACTTGATGGAGGAAATCAGGATGCAACTAAAAAAAGAATAGTTAAATATTGGGGAGATTTAGGCCCATTATCCCAAGCTGGAAAGTCTGTTTACTTCTACGATATGACGTTGCAGTTGAAAGCAGAAGACATTGTGGCAAGGTTTGGGGGAGAAGGACTTTCGGAAACAGAGGTGTTAAGAGGTTCCGATGGAGGATATGAAATACCTGCGGATGTGGTTTTGCTTGATCAGCCTTATTCTACGGTGGCATTCTATGATGCAAATGGCAATCAGATAGGAGAAACCTATAATTTATTTAATAAGAGCTCAGATGGAATTAAGGGAGTTACTTATGATGAAGAGCTCATGAACACCTTTTACTATGGCGCTACCGAAAAAGTGGACGGAACAAAAATCAGCGCTTGGGGTGCAAGACCGTCTGAATCAGTGGTAAATCTGGCAGGCAGGAAGCTTTATTTTGATAAGTTGTATTTTAAAGTTACCAAAACAACAGAAGCAGCAGTTAGCATAGATGACGAAAATGGTGCGTACAGCGTAAATGCAATAAACGTCATGGATGGAATGGAAGGAGAAGCAGCAAAGGCAGGCGCCCAGTTCCAGATTGGCACGGAAGCACCAATTGCTTTGACGGCAGATGAAAATGATAAGCGGACATACAGCTATGTCTTTGATGCTGCTTCCACAGCGACCAGCCAGACCGTTCTTACTTATTTAGATCAGGATGGGACGAAATATCATTTCTTCTGGGATAAATTTGATTTAGAAGAGAATGGCGCAACCATCACGGATGGAAACAATCTGGTTACCCAGGAGTATGAAGTAGCTAAGGTCTTGGGGCAATATAGGAAAGGCAATACGATTTATTTTGACGCAACTTTTTCAAAATTATCCTATTATGGATCAGATGGCGCTAAAAATAGCGGAAAAGGTATTCCGGCAAGTGATACAGAACCGGTTTACTATCTGGCGACAGGACCTGGCATGCAGACCTTATCCGATGTCATGGTCAAGGCGGAAAAAGAGTCATGGAAAGACGTCTGGAAGGTGGATCTGCCAGAAGGGTATACACAGATTAAGTTTTTAGCTTATGCCAACGAACAGAATCCCAATGTGCAAAATGGCAATGGCGAAGCAACAAAGCTTATGAATATTCCTACCAATATTGATGATCCCTGTTTTTATGCAGATAACAGTGATTCTGTAATATATGATGGCGGGATGCGTGATGGATATTGGGCAGAGGTTTACAAGACCAGAGATGCGGAGGCTTATAAAGATAAGGAAATCGTAGATATCAAAACGGGGACGCTCACAAGAGCATCAGATGTTTTTTATGTGGATTCTACCTTTTATGATTATTATTCAGACTATGAATTAAACGGCAATAACCGTGATAATTATGGCGGCAGCAATGTTTCCAACCATCGGAACTGGGTGACATTTAGGCAGTTTGATCAGGCACTAAGTGATTTTTACGAAGAGAACAGTGCAAGTGTACCGATTTATACCGGACATTTCCAGTGGCCTGGATGGGGTTATTTCCCGTTTAACGCAATGAACGATACCCTAAAGTTATATGGATTTGATAATCAGAACTATTTCTATTCTACAAATAACTCAGCAATAAATGCGAGTGGTACGCAAGGGCGTTACAACGCTGCGGCACAGGGATTGGTTTCTGATACTTTGTCAAATGGAAGTGTGGTCATTAAGGGCGGTTCTGGGCTGCTTCCCCATTTTGATTCGGATTTCCTTGCAGGAAATAACAGCAAAAATGCGGTGCTTGGCAAAGTGTACGAGAATGTGGCATTCCCTTTCAAGGCAGTAGACCGAGATAATAACGGTATTAAATACTGGACCTTTGACAGTAAGGATACGACTCTGGCAATGCGGCAGGATTCTTCAACGGGTCAGTATTATCTGCAGGACACGGGACATCAGGGATGGAGCAAGAATGTAAATAGTACGGGTACAACGGGCGGAGTTGATGGTGTTTCGACAGAGTATGGCTTCTTCCCGTTTAATGAAACCAGTGCAGCCGCAAGTGGTAAAAATTACAACTATGGCTATGGAACAAAGCTGGAGTTTAAGTTCAGACTGACCAAGGATGGTACTGTTTTAGACAGTAACGGCAATCCTGTGCCGATTACCTTTGAGTTTGCCGGAGATGATGATGTTTGGGTATTCATTGATGGAAAGCTTGCGCTGGATGTAGGTGGAGCTCATGCGCGTGTACAAGGAAAATTAAATTTCAACAATAAGACAGCTTGGGTGAGTGACACAAAGACCAGTAGCGGTTCTACTTCTCATGGTGAAATTACAACATCTTTTGAAATGATAGGCAGCAATACAGATGAGCACACTTTGACCATGTTCTACATGGAAAGAGGTATGTGGGAGTCTAATATGGCAGTCAGCTTTAACTTCCCGGATGAAAATCAGCTGGCAGTTGAGAAGGAAGTTGATGTAAGCGGTGTGGATCCGGCTTTCCAGGGATTGTTCGAGGGAGTCAGCCTTTTCTCATTCGTTATCCGCAATCAGGCAACGCATTATGGACCTCATGCGGTGGAGACCACTGCTGAAAGCGTAGAAAAAGTATTTAATGATTCCTTTGCAGGTTCAATCAGCAAGGATTCTACAGCCAATATATTTGAAGCCGTGGGCAGTTATGCCGGAAGGGACGGCGTGGTTCATTGGAGAGCAAAATATGACGAACCCGGCGGAGGATATAGAGATAAGCGATGCGGAATCATTTATCCTGCCGGCGGCGGAGCAATGGATCTTACAGATGCTAACCGGTATCTGCAGTTTAAGGTTTATTATGACAATAACAGTAATCCTGCAATTAACCACATGTACATTGAACTGGTGGATAATACGGGACACAAGATATCGCATACCTTGAATGGTATGACATACGGAACTGTCAATTTAAAGAGGCGCGAGTGGACGACGATAACTGTGGATCTGCAGAAGTTTGCAGCAGGCGCTACTTTTAACTGGGCAGGCGTGACGGCTGTCAGATTTGGCTACAATTACGAGAGAGATATTTACTTAGATGACTTTGTTTTCAAGTCAACTTCGGGAGCAAGTGCGCTGACCGGATTTATAACAAAACAGTATGATATTCCAGATTATGGTTCTGCTACATCAGGCAATCTGGAATACCCGAAGGGTGCACTTTACACCTTGACAACAGCAGATGGAAATGTATCTTATGGTGTGATTGGATCTGATGGACAGTTTGCACTGGGAGATGGGGAAAACGTTCTTTTCAGAGACCAGTTTAGACGAGGAAGCTACATCGAACTAAGAGAAATGGTGGATTCAGATGTCTTTGCAACTTCATGGACCATGTATGAAAATGGTCAGGCAGTGACCAGCATGGGAAGCGGCTCTAAGGTACAAAATGGCAGCATCAGTAATCTCACCGGTGTTACATCAGCAGACAATTTCGTGAATGATGGAAGAACAGAGGTTTATTCCGGTTCAAATGATGCAGAAGGTGTATATCAGGGCAATAGCGGGTATACAAGTACGCACAGACCGGGAGGCAATCCAGTTTTCGTATTCCGTTCTTATGATGATCCCGATACGGATTCAGGTATGACGAAACTTAGAGTATTGTACAGAAACACAGTGAAGACTGGTTCACTTACCATTCGTAAAGAGCGGTCAGAGAGATCAGATGCATTGACAGGAACTTACAGATTTGATATCACATTTACCAATGTGGCAGGTATGGGTCTGGAAAGCGAGCCAATTGTCAAAACAATTACGCTAAAAGAGAATGAAGAAAGGACGATTACAGGAATCCCAATCAATACGGAGTTTTCCATTACAGAGACACCGTCCGATAAGTCCTTTATTGAGGATGTGAAAGCAGTAGCTGGTGATGCAATCACCTTTAATCCAGAGACGAAAGTGGTAACAGGACAGATCACTCCCGCTGGAAGTGAGGTGAAGCTGACATTCGTCAATATGCTAAGACCTGTTATTGATATCCATTTGGAGAAGATTTGGAAAAATGCAGATGGCTCAGACGTAACAGAGGACGAATTGCCCGAATATCTTACGATTCGTTTACAGAGAAGAGAAAAGGGCTCAAAGGGCGAATGGAATGATGTAATTATCAAAGGTCAGGAATCAGCGGATATCAAGATTGGCAATAATCAGGCGAGAACTTGGGAATATGAGTTTAAAGATCTTGACAAATTCGTAGACAATAGGGCTGATGATAAGGTTTTATGGGAATACCGCGTTGTGGAAGTGAAAGAAGACGGAACCGTAGTGGTAAATGGAGGCGTCTTAAGCAATAAATTCCAGGCAGTCTACTCAGATCCTGTATTTGGGGATGAAAATCTAGGCGCTGATGCGGAAGAGTCGTTTGAAACCACGATTACCAATATCCATCTGGTATCACTAAAGGTTAAAAAAGTAGATGGCAGCGGTAAACCGCTGGGAGGAGTTTCCTTCCAGCTGCAGAAGAAAACGGATGCGGGATGGACTCCTATAGAGGTAACAGTAAATGGTGAGACCACAAATACGATTATAACACCATCTGAAGATGAAAATCCGGTAGGAGGTGCAGGTATCATTATATTTGCAAATCTTCCCAGTGGTGAATATCAATTAGTTGAAACAGCGACGGTGCCGGGGCATACGCTTCTTGCAAGTCCCATACCGGTGACAATCAATACGAATGGAGAACTCAAGTACATAATTAATGGAAAAGAGCAGACACCAGTGGACAACACGATTGAGATTACGATTAAGAATGGTCAGAACCTTGTAATGCCTTCAACTGGAGGCAGCGGACCGATTCCGTTTACTGTAGGCGGCTTAAGTATTTGTATGATTGCCAGCCTTATGTATATAGACAGCATGCGTAAGCGCAGGAAGGAGGGTAAAGCCTCCTGAGGGAGAGAGAGAAAGTCAAAACAGTAAAAAATCAAAAAAGAAAGGAATGAGACAAAATGAAGAAATTGAAGAAATTTTTGGCTGGAGTCGTAACTCTGGCAATGGCAATGTCCATGATGACAATCACAGCATTTGCCGCACCAACCATTGAAGACTCAAAAGATGGCAGCGCTAGCCTGACAATTCACAAGTATGAGTACAATGGAACAGAAGTAAACAAGGGAACGGGTAGTGAAAGCGATACCGTTCCAGCTGATGCAAAGCCATTGGCAGGAGCAGGATTTACAATTTATAAGGTTGTAGATAAAGATGGTATGGATGCTTACTACAGTGCGAATCCCACAGCTCTTCCTGGTATCGATACTTATGTTGAAAATGGGAAGATTAAAAATGCTTATGCAGGTAATAAGGTAGGGCAGGAAATAATAACCGGTGCTGATGGACTTGCAAAATTTGAAAACTTGGAATTAGGTTTTTATGTAGTAATCGAAACAACGAAACCGGCAGCGGTAACGGAAGCAGTAGCTCCGTTCTTGGTATCCGTTCCTATGACTACGGTAGATGGCGAAGGCTGGCTGTACGACGTACACGTATTCCCTAAAAATGGAACTACGTACGGCGGAGTTACCTTGGAAAAGACAGGAAAAGATGGTGCAAAATTAGAGGGAGTCACGTTTGTGCTTCAGAAGTATGTAGGAGATCCAAATGATGTAGAAGAGCCTGGTTATTGGATGACGATCACAAAGGCATCAGGAGCAGGTGGCGATGATACTGGAGCAGAATTGAATCTTGTTACAAATAAAGAAGGTATTATCAAAGTAGAAGGTCTGTCACAGGGAACATACCGATTTATCGAGACATCCGTAGGAAATAATGACAACTACATTATGGATGGTAAGACAACATATGAGTTTACAGTGACAGATAAAGGAACAGTTATATATAACGGCGCTGAAGCATCAGATTCCGTAAAAGTTGCAATTAAGAATGAAAAACCTGACGTTGAAAAACAAGTAGCAGATAAGGATGGAAATTTACAGGATCCAGGTAAGGGAGCTGACTATAGTGTCGGTGATAAGGTTCCTTATACCGTAACCATTGATGTACCTGCTAATATTGTAGATCTTAAAACTTTCAAGATTACAGATACTCCGACGAACTTGAAAGATGATATAAATACAATTAAGGTGAAATGTGATGCTGCTGATGTGGCAAGCGGAGCATATAAAATAACAGAGTCAGGCAATGGATTTGTAATGGAATTTACAACTGCGCAGATGGCTGATTATGCGGGCAAAAAGATCGTTGTTACATATGAAGCTACCTTATTAGAAGGAGCAGTATCTACACCGATAGGAAATGGAAACAAGGCTACACTGGAATATTCAAACAATATATTACCAGAGAATGATCCCCAGAATCCAAATACTGACGAGGAGCCTAAAACAGACAAGATTGAAGATTCAGCAACTGTATTTACCTTTAAGGTTCAGATTTTAAAGAAGGCAGAGTCAGAGAACGGAAAAGCGCTTCAAGGAGTAGAATTTGATTTATACAGAGAAGCAAAAGATGGTGAAACAGGCGTGAGTAACGCAGCAGATTTAGGTCTTCCTTCTGGAAAATCATGGGTTAAGGTAAACACAGATCCTCTGGTGACAGATGAAAACGGTGAAGTTAGTCAGTCAGGTCTCGCCAATGGAACATATTATCTGGTAGAGTTAAAGACCAATGAGGGATATAATTTATTAAAGGCGCCTGTTAAAGTTGAATTGAAGGTTCAGTACACAATAACGACCAAAGACGAGTACACTACAGACGAGAATGGTCAGACAACATTGATAAAACATGAAGTAGAAAAGGTAGTGTTTGCTGGTGCAACAGATAATGCACAAGGTATTATTGTCAGCACTGTAATCAATAAGCAGGGATTCACGCTTCCTAGCACCGGTGGTATGGGTACTTTCGTATTCACTTTCGTAGGTATCGCCATGATGGCAGCCGCAGTTATTCTTTTCTTCACATCAAAGAAAAAAGAGGCAAAGTAAGTTAGTAAGGAGCAATTGTGGATAAAAAGAGAGCATGGTTTATAGCAATCCTGTTTTTGTCAGGGTTATGCATAACTTTATATCCGTTTGTCAGTAACCTGATCGCGCAGTCAAATGCCAGCCGGGCGATTGCCGAGTATGATGAGCACATCGCCCAGATGGATCAGGAAGATATCGATGCTGCAAGGGAGGCTGCGATGAAGTATAATGAACAGCTCAGCAACGCAGTCACCCTCAGTATCGACCAGGAGGATGAAAGTATAAGCTACCTGGATCTGATTGATGTCGGTGAGAGCATTGGCTTCATTGATATCCCTAAGATCGATGTGTATCTGCCAATCTATAATGGCACAAGTGATGAGGTTCTGCAAAAGGGTGTGGGACATCTGGAACAGTCTTCTTACCCGATTGGCGGGGAGAGCACGCACTCAATCTTGACCGGACACAGAGGTCTGCCCAGCGCGGTACTGTTTACCGATCTTGACAAGCTGGAAGTGGGGGATTTATTCTACCTGCATGTGCTTGACGAGATACTTGCATACCGTGTGGATCAGGTTAAAATCGTCCTTCCGGAGGAAATTGATGATTTAAAAATTGTACCGGGAGAAGATCATTGTACATTGGTGACATGTCATCCTTATGCAATCAATACGCACAGAATGCTTGTGCGCGGCGTTCGGACAGAATATGTTCCGGAAGAAGAGGAAGAACAGCATATTACCTATAGTGAGCTTCAATCAGGTACGCTTACAAAGCGAATCGTGGATGTATGGCCGTGGCTGCTTGTATCACTGGTGATCATGGCAATAGTGGAAACTGGTATTTTCCTCTTGATTGTAAAGCGAAAGAACCAAAAGAAGGATTCAGAGGAAAAACCCAAAAAGAAAACAAAATTAAAAAAGCGTCCCCAAAGGAAAAGCAGAAGAAAGGACAATAACGACTGATGGGAAACGTAGAAAAAGCCCGAAGGGTCATGGAGGAAGTGAAGAAGGTCATTGTCGGAAAGGATGAATGCGTCGAGAAGATTATGACAGGGATACTTGCACAGGGACATATCCTGATTGAAGATATCCCTGGAGTAGGAAAGACGACCTTTGCGCTTGCATTTGCCAAGGCGATGAACCTGAAACAGAATCGTGTGCAGTTTACACCAGATGTTCTTCCCACAGATATTACGGGTTTTTCTACTTACAATAAGAGAACAGAATCATTTGTTTATCAGCCAGGCGCAGCGATGTGCAATCTTCTGCTGGCGGATGAGATCAACCGTACTTCTCCTAAGACGCAGTCAGCTTTGCTGGAAGTGATGGAAGAAGGAAATGTGACCGTGGATGGGGTAACCAGAGAGGTGCCGACACCTTTTATTGTTATCGCAACAGAAAATCCGATTGGTTCTGCGGGTACGCAGATGCTGCCGGAATCCCAGCTTGACAGATTTATCATCTGTATCAGCATGGGATATCCGGATATGCAGGATGAAATCAATATCATCAAGGATAGAAGAGAAGAAAATCCGCTTGACAATGTTGTCCCAGCAATCATGGCAGAAGATCTTGTCATGATGCAGAAGGAAGTTTCAGATATTTTTGTTCATGATGAAGTTTATAAGTATATTGTTAGATTGGTGACAGCAACCAGAAAGAGTGAAATGCTGGATTTGGGGATCAGTCCCCGAGGAACCCTTGCTTTATCCAAGATGGTACAGGCAAGGGCATATTTGCAAAAAAGGGATTATGTAATCCCAGAGGATGTGGCATCAGTATTTTCTGATGTGGCGGTTCACAGGATCAGGCGGAGTGCAAAGGCGAAGCTGAATCACAAGAGTGAAGTTGATGTGCTGTCGCAAATTTTGAAAGATACACCGAAGCCCTCTCCGGAGAAGGGATGACCGGAGTGATAACAGCATGAAAAATAAATTGATTTATTTGTTTTTGCTTTTGCTTACCTTGTTCATTGCAATTGTAAGTCCGTATGAGTTTCCGGTTTTTATGTTGGCATTTGAACTTATTTTTCTAGTAGTTCTCTTACTTTTTCCTATATATTTGTCCAGGAAGGTAAAGATTAGCCTGCAGATTCCGGATTTGACGGTGCCGAAGCAGGAACAGATACTGATAGAAGTAAAGATTGAAAATACTTCCAGGCTGCCCATTGCAAATGTGGCAGTGGGGATTTGTTATATAGATGGTTTTGATAAGACAGAAATAAGCGAGAGGACCTTGGGAATGGTTGACTCCCGCAGTACAGTAATATTAAGATTGAAAATAACGGCCAGATATGCTGGAAAAATCGGTTTCCGGCTGGATCAGGCGAAAATATATGATTATTTGAAGTTGTCCGGCTGGCGTGTGAACGTTGACAAATGCCTTTTGGAGGTGCTTGTGGTGCCGGATATGTATCAGGTGAGATTAGACCTTGACAATATGACCATGCGTCTGGGAGAGGATGGGGATTTTCATTCCCATGAGCGAAGCGGCGATGATGTTTCAGAGGTGTTCGACACCAGAAGCTACAGGGACGGGGATACATTACAGAAAATCCACTGGAAATTGAGCGCCAAGACAGATGAACTGCTGGTGAGGGAGTTCAGTATGCCAGTGGAGAGTATGGTGTTGCTGCTCGTTGATCTTCAATGGTCCGGGGAGCAGAAATGGACGCATATGCAGTCAGACGGCATGTTGACGCTGATTGCTTCGATTTCTTATAGTCTGCTCGTGCAGGGTTGTCCTCACGAGGTGGCATGGCTTAGCGAATCTCTAGATGAGTTCATCAAGCTTCCGATTACTGCTGAGGAAGATATTTATGAGCTGGCTGGCTCCCTTATGGATGCGGGTGTGTATGAAGGTCAGTGTAATTTGGAAGATGTTTACATGGAGAGTTATTCTTTAGGCAGCAGCAGTAAAGTTTTGAAAATAGATACCCGGTGGAACCTTTATCTGGAAGGGGTATGTGTGGCATCTCTTTCGGATAAGGATATCGGAAAGGCGTTGCCTGAACTTTTTATCGGTGTATAAGGCTGGTGTGGATTATGAAGGCTTTAATAAAGAAGAAAAAGAAAGAGCAGGTCTATAGTGAAGATATCTGCATCACAGCCAGAGAATTGGTCCAGACAGAAGGAAGAAGACTTCATAAACTGTTTTCCTTTGGAATACTCGTAGTACTTTTGATTATGGCAGCGGCAGGATTCGCGGGAACCTTTATTTCTGCGTTTTCCCTTAATTATATTGCCCCGATATTTTTCCCTTTTCTTTTTGTGGTATGCCTGTTTTGGGCAGGGTTTTCAAGATTGAAAATGGAAGGGGTTTATAGATTTTTAGCTTTGCTGGCAGCGCTGATAGCGTTCAGCGTGCTTCTTTTGATCTTACAGAGTTATGTCATTTCCGGTTTTCTGGAAACGATGAACTGTGTTATGATAAAATTGAACGAGGGTTACGATGGAAATCTGGCGCTGTATCAGGTGGCAGAGAATCCAGTACATATCACGTTTTTCCTGATATTTGCAAGCTTCCTTGTAGCTGGGGTGATTTCAGCAGGCGTGATGTATCGCCCTAATGTATGGTGCCTTATGGCAGTATTCTTTCCGCTTCTTGCAGGCGTGTTGCTGGTGGGCGGCATTCCAAATATGTTATTTTTGTGTCTGGTTATGCTGTCTTTGGTGGGAACGATTACCGCTTCGGCGCTGAAAGATCCGCCTACCTTTTGGAAAGAAGGTGACAAGGAGCAGTTTGTACAGAATATGCATTGCTACGAGAGCATTCGCAGCAAGACGGTTCTGTTTATCAGCATTTTGGTGATAACGCTGGCAGTACCTTCCTTTTTCCTGCTAAAGCCGGGGCTTGCTGTTCCCATAGAATTGGCGAGGGAGTCCGGTATGAAGGCAGAAAATGGTATTTTACAGGCGGTTTGGAGCATTTTGCCAAGGGTTTCCGGCGGAAGGCTTAAGCTGTCGCTGGAAGGAACCGGCGGCGGTGTGGATGATGGAACCCTGGGGGAAGTGGAGGGATATTATTTCGGTAAGGTACAGGCGCTTAAGCTGACAGCGCCGGAGCGTCCCGAAGAAACCGTTTATCTGAAAGGATTCGTAGGCTCGCTTTATAGCGGAAGCAGGTTTGACGCTATAGATGAAGCAGTTTTCCTAAATGCGGCATCGAACTGGAAGACTCAGGATAATCCAGGTTTATATATTCAGAATCTCCCTTTCCTCCGGATGATGTATTCTGAGAACGTTACGTTTTCTGAAAATGAGGAGGATGTGACGCCGGAACTTGCAGGAGAGGTGGCAACTTCTGCAAAGGAATTGACGGTGGAGAACTTAGATGCCAATGATGCTTACACTTACCTGCCTTATAATGCTTTTCTCAATGAGTATTATGTGATGCTTGCCGGGGACGGTGCAGTGGAAGGACAGACGCGGCAGGATGATATTTTTTCTTATTATCCAAGGGAAAGTTATCAGGAAGCGATGGAAGAATGGATGCTTCATGAAGATTATCATAGTGTTCTGGATGAGGCATTTATCTCTTATGAGAATTATGCCAAAGTTGTGGATCTGCAGATTCCAGAGGACGGTCTTTTGAAGCTTCAGGCAGAGTGTGAAGCGATGGAACTTTCAGATATTGAGGAGATTAAAGAGTATGTTGTAGATACGCTTTCGCAGAATTATACTTTTAATAGAGATGTGGAGTCCCTACCCGAGGGAAAGGATTTTGTAGAGTGGTTTTTGTATGAAAAAAAAGAAGGCTATTCCACGCACTTTGCGGCGGCTGCTACGATGATGTTCCGTATGTTCGGTGTGCCTGCAAGATATGTGGTAGGGTATGTGGCGCCAAAGAGCATCTTTTCCAGACAGACGGATGGTACTTACACGGCAATCCTTGAGGATGACAATGCCCATGCATGGACGGAAATCTTTCTTTCCGGTGTAGGATGGGTGCCGGTGGAAACCACGCCGGGTTTTGTGGCTATGTTGGAAGAAGCAGATTATGAGGGCAGGAGCGCTGGCGCAGAGACATCCTCGAAGACCTCAGATGATAAAGAAGAGGAAGATTTGCCTAAGGAAGAGGTTGGTGCCTTGGATAAGCCGGCAAACGAGGAGGAAACGTCGCCTTTTGGAATATGGATAATCGCAGGTATCGTGGCGTTCTTTCTTTTCATAAATTTACTGGTTTTATTGTTTGTCCATAGACAGTATCTGCTAAAGAGAAGGCTTGGCAGGGTGCCGCAGGCAGATATAAAGGAAAATATGAAATCTGTTTACAAGAGTTTTTACGATATGCTTTTGTTTGACGGATGGGAAAAGGAACTAGGATGTTCTGATGATGCGTTCCCTTTGGAGATTGCAAAGAAATATAAGGATTTGTCTGCAGAGCAGATAGAATCGCTGGCGCAGATGGTACTGCAGGCACATTATGGATATCAGCAGCAGGGGAAGAAAGATCTTATATTTGTGAGGAATGCTTATATTAAATTAGGTAAGGCAGTATATAAGAGACAGCGTTTAAAGAAAAAGCTCCAGTTTAGACTGATCAAATGCTATTTATAAGAGAAATATTGAGTACATACCGTAGGCAGGATTAGGACTAAATTTGAGTGTGACAGATGGGAGCAAAGATGAGAAGAGGTTTGCCTGCCGTTCTGGCAGTTATCGTATGCTTAGCCGGGCTGGGGGTGCTTTTGTACCCCACAATCAGTAATTGGTGGAATTTGTGGATGCAGTCTAGGCTGATTTCAGAGTACGAAAGAAAAGTGGAAGAACTAGATACAGAACAATTTACAGAAATCTATGATGCGGCGAGAATTTATAATGAAAAATTGTATCAGCTTGGAATTTCATTCGCAAATGTAGACGCAAATGATGAAAGACTTAACGTGAACGGTCAGAATTATGACCAGCTCCTTAATATAAGCGGAAATGGCGTGATGGGGTATGTGATTATAGACAAGATTGATGTGAGGCTTGCCATCAGCCATGGAACGGAGGATGCAGTGCTTCATGACGGCGTGGGCCATTTGAAAGGCAGTTCCCTTCCGGTGGGAGGAGAAAATACGCATGCTGCATTATTTGGACACAGAGGGCTGCCGTCGGCAGTACTCTTTACAGATTTGGATCAGATGGAAATTGGAGATTATTTTCAAATTAATATCCTTGGCAGAGTACTGAATTATCAGGTGGATCAGATTCTGGTGATTGAACCGCAAGAAACGGATCCGCTGGAGATTATAGAAGGTAAAGATTATGTCACATTAGTGACTTGCACCCCTTATGCAGTGAATACGCATAGACTTTTAATCAGAGGGGTCCGGGTGGAAGAAGAAACAAATAGTAATGAGTAGGCTGGAATTTTGGAAGTGTCACTGGCTGTTTCATCAGATGTAGAGAAAAGAGGGAGATAAGATGAAAATGAAAAGGTGGATAAGAAAAGTCGTTCCAATCATGTGCGCGGTGATGTTCATGATGTTCACCAGCATTGTCGCTTATGCTGACGGGGATATCAGTGGAGACGGAAGTCTTGCGATTGATGTCCGGGATGAGAACGAAGGTATCAGCGGTGCAGAGTTTACAATCTATAAGGTGCAGCACTGGACCAAAGCAGGGGCAGACCAGGATCTTGAATGGTCCGAAGGTTTTGCTGATTTTGGAAACTTGTATATCGGGAGTCTGAGAGGACAGAATGCAAAGTTTTTGAAAGAGGCAGCCGAGTCGCTGGAAGCATATATTAACGGGGATGATACGATTTCATCTTATAAAACAGGTTCTTCAGGAAAGAATGGTGTAGCATCATTCTCTAAGCTGGAACCAGGTGTATATCTGGTGGTCGTAACGAAGCAGCCGGATGGTTATACGGTAACGTCTCCTTTTCTGGCATTTGTGCCGAGGGTAGATAAGAACGGTGATGTGGAGTATAACGTGAGCGTGGAAGCAAAGATAGAAGCAGTACCAACGCCGACACCTACGCCAACACCAACACCTACGGCAACACCGTCATCTACGCCGGGACCTACAGCAACACCGAGACCTACGGGAGCGCCGACACCGGGACCGACGACGCCGCCAGCAACACCGGGACCTACGGGGGCGCCAACACCAGGACCGACGACGCCGCCGGCACCTACAGCGCCGGCAACTCCGGCACCGCAGAATCCGACAGATCCGCCGTCACAGCCTACAGACCAGCCACAGATTACGAATAACAGACCGAATCCCACACCCACGCCCGATCAGGCGGTGTTAGGTATGCGTAGAAGACGAGGCTGGGAAAAAGGTGTATTAGGAAAGAGAAGACTTCCTCAGACAGGAACGCTACAGTGGCCGATACCGGTGCTTGCAGGAATGGGAGTTCTTCTATTCTTCATCGGATGGATGAGAAAGTACGGAAGGAAGAGTAAAGAGGAAGGCGCAAGCAATAGTGCAAAGAAAGGTAAGGGCATGCTGCTTATGAGCGTGGGACCGCTTATGATTATCGGCGGCATGGGAATCCTTTTCTATAACAACTGGGATAATGCAAGGGCAGAGCGGGCAGCAGAAAGTGTGCTCGCGCAGATAGAGCAGAATGCACAGCAGGCGGAAACATCAGAGGCTGCAGAGCCGGAACTGCTGCTGGAAGAAACCCCTGAAGAAATCGATACTACGATGGGAACAATTGAAGTGGATGGTTTCACCTATATTGGAGAGGTTGCGATTCCGGCAATTGATATTTCGCTCCCTGTCATGAATTCCGTTACCAGCGAGGGGCTTAAGATCGCACCGGGCAGGTATGAAGGGAATTACAATGAAAATTCTTTGATTATCGCGGCACATAATTATCAAAGGCATTTCGGGAACATCAAATATCTTTCCCCGGGAGACCAGGTAGTCTTTCTGGATGTGGATGGGGGAGAACACTTCTATGAAGTAGCCGAAATTGAAACCGTAGGCGGTAAGAAGGTGTCAGAGATGTCAGAAGGAGATTGGGATTTGACTTTATTCACCTGTACTTATGGAGGTAGGAACAGAGTAACGGTAAGATGTAACCTTCAAGAAGAGGCATAAAAATCACACATAGAAATAAGTTTTAGGAATAAGATATAAGGATAAGCTGTGGGGCATACCCACAGCTTATTTTTCATACATATAAAGGAGGATAAATGTTAAGAGGCGCAGCATGACAAACAATCAAAATAGAATCTTAAAGTTGGTAATGGCAGGAATTTTAATGTTCTCCATGTTTGTTGTGGCGAGAGAGGGCGCTGTCTATGTAAATTCTACGCAGGTGGAAGATAGAAGAAATATCTGTGTGGTAATCGATGCAGGGCATGGAGGCGCTGATCCTGGCAAAGTCGGCATCAACAATCAATTGGAAAAAGATATTAATTTGCAGATTGCGCATTTGTTGAAGCAGTTTTTACAGGCAGAGGGAATCACAGTGGTTATGACGAGGGAAGGGGATGCCGGGCTGTATGATGAAGACGCATCCAACAAGAAGGTACAGGACATGAAAAGGAGGCTGGCATTGATTGAAGAAGCAGATCCGGTGCTCGTGGTCAGCATCCACCAGAACAGCTATCATGAGGAGTATGTAAAGGGGGCGCAGGTGTTCTATTATGAAACCAGTCAGAACAGCAGGCAGCTTGCCGGGATCATTCAGGAACAGCTCCGCAGCCTAGACCCGGAAAACAAAAGGGAGGCAAAGGGGAACGACAGTTATTTCCTGCTGAAAAAAACATCAAAGCCAATCGTAATCGTTGAATGCGGATTCTTATCCAACAGGGAGGAGGCGGAAGAATTGTCTACCCCGCTGTATCAGGAGAAGGTAGCGTGGAATATTTATATGGGAATTATGAAATATTTAAACGGCGTTGAAGCGGGGGAGTAAGAAGAAGGAATCTTAGTCTTCATAAAGAATATGTTATCTGTCTTGACATTTTCTGCTTGAGTATACATAATATAACTAAATACAGTACTGTTTTGGATGCATGGCTGACATTTTCAGTACGACCGGACGGAATGAAATGAAGGAACTGGTTAGAAATTTCGCATGTGCCTGCTTTGGGCAAAAGTAATCAAGGTAGTCAAAATGAATGAAATATGATAAAGTATGTGTGAGAAGACGGAAGGATTTAGCGCAAAAGCGATTTTACGGGGCTTACATAAGGTGGAAACAAAGGTAATAAAAATAAAAGAAGAAAATATTAATTGGCAATATATAGAGGAAGCAGGCGCAATCATTAGGGCGGGAGGGCTGGTGGCATTTCCCACAGAAACGGTATATGGTCTTGGCGGAGATGCCCTAAATGCCGCCTCTTCAGGAAAGATTTATGAGGCAAAGGGGAGACCCTCCGATAATCCATTGATTGTACACATTGCTAGTATGGACAAGCTTGCTGCAATTGTAAGGGAGGTGCCGGAGGCAGCTTATAAACTGGCAAAGAGGTATTGGCCGGGTCCCCTTACTATGATTTTTAACAAGGCAGCGTGCGTGCCGGCGCAGACCACAGGAGGGCTTGAAACAGTGGCTGTGCGCATGCCGTCGCATAAGGTTGCATCGGCATTGATTGAAGCGGCGGGAGGGTACATAGCAGCGCCAAGTGCAAACCTTTCGGGGAGACCAAGTCCTACGACGGCGAAATATGTGATAGAGGATTTAGACGGCAGAGTAGATATGATTATTGACGGGGGAGAGGCTGATATTGGTCTGGAATCCACCATCATTGACTTGACAGGTGATGTTCCTGTGATTTTGAGACCAGGGTATATTACAGAAGAGATGCTCAAGGAGACGATAGGCAGAGTTGATACAGACAGGACGATTTTAGACGGCAATGCGAAGCAGGCACCAAAGGCGCCGGGAATGAAATACAGGCATTATGCGCCTAAGGGAAATCTGGTTCTTGTAGAGGGAACGCAGGCGCAGGTGGTTTCTTATATGAATGAACAGCTGCGGCAATACAAATTAGAGAGAATCAAAACTGGTGTGATTGCAACGGACGAAACAAAGGATCGATACCTTGCAGACAGCATCAAGAGTGTAGGAAAGCGCGAGGACGAGGAGCAGATCGCAAGGCAGCTTTTCAAAATCCTACGTGAATTTGATGATGAAGAGGTGCAGGTGATTTATGCAGAAAGCTTTGAAAGTCACGGAGTGGGAGAGGCAATCATGAACAGGCTCTTAAAGGCGGCGGGACATCAGGTCGTATATTTGCAGTAGAAGCTTTTTTATGAATGAAGTGCCGCGGATGCGGTATAGAGGAGGTGTAATTATGATAGCATTAGGAAGTGACCACGGCGGATATGAGCTTAAATGCCACATTATGGAGCACTTGAAGGAACGGGAGATTCCTTATCAGGACTTTGGGTGCTATGATTTGCAATCCTGTGACTATCCTGATTTTGGAAAAGCAGCGGCAAGGGCTGTTGCAGATGGCAGGTGTGAACGCGGAATCGTGGTATGTACCACTGGAATTGGTATTTCAATTGCAGCGAACAAGGTTGCTGGTGTGCGCTGTGCGTTGTGTACGGATCCATACCTTGCGAAAATGACACGTCTGCATAATGATGCCAATGTGCTTGCGCTGGGAGGCGGATTTACAGGGAAAAATCTTGCCATTGAAATAGTAGATACCTTTCTTGACACGGAATTTTCGGAGGGCGAAAATCACGTGCGCAGAGTAGGCAAACTGGAAAATACGGATTAAGGGCGTAAAGGATAAGTAAAGGAAATGAGAAGAGTAAAGAAAAAAAACATTGCCGTGTTCATGGCGAGTGTTCTTTTGGTATGTGCATTTCCCATAACTGCGTATGCCGATAAGATATCGGAATTGGAAGAAGAGATCAACAAGAGAAATGCCGAAAAGGAGCAGACGGAGAACGAAATCAACGAAAAAAAGGATGAATTGGAGGATCTTAACGAAGCCGCAGAGGGGCTTAAGGGACAGTTGAACCGACTGAATGAGGACTTAACAACGGTCAGCAATAATCTTGCCGATCTTGAACAGAAGATAGAAGTTAAGAATGGGGAAATAGAGACCACCCAGAATGAGTTAGACGAAGCAAGGAAGAAAGAGGAAGAACAGTATGCCGCTATGAAGAAGCGGGTTCAGTTCATGTATGAAAAACGGGATTTTGTGATGCTGGAGATGCTTTTTGGTTCGGCGAGCTTCTCAGATCTGCTAAACAGGAATGATTATATCGAGCAGCTTTCGGAGTATGACCGAAAGGAATTGGATAAGTTCAAGGAAACCCGGCGCAGCATTGAGGAAAAGGAAGCACAGCTGGTAAAAGAAAAGGAAGAATTGGATGAGCTAAGGGCAGCTGTTGAACAGGAACAAAATCATGTGGCAGGTTTGGTAAATCAGACTTCCGGTAAGATTTCCAATTATCAGAATGAAATTTCCCAGACCGAAGCGGAAATGCTGCAGTACGAAAAGGAACTTGAGGAACAGAAGAATGATATTGCCAATCTTCAGGCACAGCTGGCAGAGGAAAGGCGGCTTTCCGCACTGGCGGCAAAGTCTGCATGGAGAGATATTTCGGAGATTTCCTTTGCGGAAGGGGACAGGTATCTGCTGGCAAACCTGATTTACTGCGAAGCGGGCAATCAGCCTTATGAGGGGCAGGTGGCAGTAGGAGCAGTCGTTATGAACCGCGTTATGAGTTCTGTATTTCCAGATACAGTGGTAGGCGTGATCTATCAGAATAAGCAGTTTTCGCCGGTTGCAAGCGGGCGTCTTGCCCTTGCCTTGGCGGAGAATCACGCCACAGCCGCCTGCTACAGCGCAGCGGATGCTGCCATGGCGGGGCAGACTACGGTGGGAAACTGCCTGTTCTTTAGGACGCCCATTGACGGACTTACGGGGACCCAGATTGGCGGACATATTTTTTACTAATACCAAACGCCAATTTGCTTTGCAAGTTTGCTTAGTTTAGAAGAAAAGCCGTTGTGAAAACAGAAGGATAGCCTGTTTTTACAATGGCTTATTTTACGTTTATTTATATTTTCAAAGAATATATTTTTGTAGGGAATCAAATTTACCAGAATAGATAATCTTCAATAATTTATCAAGCCGTATAAGGCTGGACTTTAAGGTGCTTAGGTCTATGGAATTGGTTTCTAAGGCAGTGACCAGTTCATCTAAATCCACGACTTTTACAAAACCGTCGGGATAGACGATTACATCGGCGAGAAGATCTGTAACAATCAGGCTGTTATCAGAAGAACGAAAGTCAAAGTCCACAATATCGCAGTACCAATAAAGCAGATTTCCGTTTTCCCGGCAGAATTTGCTTACCTTGAAGCCCTCTTTTAGGAAGTAGCAGGAACTGCCGTGATGGAGGTCTTTTTTGGGATGCAGCGCATGCCAAGAGGTGACGATATGGTCTTCGTCACAGGAGAGGATGATGTCATCCTTAAGAAGAACGCATTCTTCTGGAATAATTCGCCTGCGGTACAAAATGGGATTTGCCATAGAACCTCCAAAATATAATTGTTTGTTTACAAAAATACTACTATTAATTGGAGGGAAAGTCAACTAATTTGCAAATCTCGCTCAAAAACGGATAACAGTCCAGGAGCAGTGACGCGCAGCTGAGTTGACAGGATGACCCTAGCTTCAGACCGCAAGGACGGCGCAGCAGAGGATATGGAACCTCCGCAGGCTTTAGACCGCGCAGCTGACCGCACATATCATTGTTTCAAGTCTCGTCTTCAAATTGGATTTCACTAACAGAATTGGATATAGGTATCTCAAGGCAGACGGGGCAGAGCCCAGCGGCATCCGTGCCGCATGGCTCTTAATCCGGCATCCATGCCGGATTCCCCTGATATAGACCAATTCTGTAAGTGAAATTGCCAATTTTACGCCAGAGCCATGAAACAATGATATGTGCGGCCAGCTGCGCGGTCTAAAGCCTGCGGAGGTTCCATATCCTCTGCTGCGCCGTCCTTGCAGTCTGAAGCTAGGGTCATCCTGTCAACTCAGCTGCGCGTCACTGCTCCTGGATTGCTGCGGAAAACGGGGAGATATAAATTTCATGATTATTTTACCATTATTTCTAGACAGAAATAGAAAAAGTGAGTATAATCAATAAGTGAGCATAAATAGTAAAAAGGTACTTTGAAAGGGAGAGTCATGTGAAGTTTAATCGGAAGGTTTATCAGGCATTAACGATGATTGGACAGTTCGGAATCAACATGCTGGTCCCTGTTTTTGTTTGTTCTTTTCTTGGGATGTTTCTTGACCAGAAACTGGGGACGAATTTTCTTGTAGTGGTATTGTTTTTTGTAGGTGCGGTGGCGGGCGGATATAATGTGTATCGGTTTGCCAGAGGGATTTATGCAGGCGGCAGCGAGCAGTCAGCGTATCTCCACAAGAGCAGAAAAAGCAGGAGAGAGATAGATGAAGGAAAAGATCACCAGGATAAACAGGACTCTGTTTGAACTTGAGACGGGGATTGCTTTATTTGGTGTAGTTTGTCAGATTTTTGTCTTTTTGATGAAGGATAAAGTATGGTACAGCCGTGGGCTCTGGATGGGGATAATGACAGCGGCGGTATGTGCCTTTCATATGTGGTGGTCTTTAGACAGGGCGCTTGATCTTCCAGAGCGTTCGGCTGTAAAGTCCATGAGCGCCCATGCAATACTGCGCTACCTGGTTATTGTGACAGTGCTTGCAGGGACGGCAGTAAGCGGGATTGGAGATCCCCTTGCGGCTTTTTTAGGCGTTATGGGACTGAAAGTGTCCGCGTATATGCATTTTATAACACGCAAGATCAGTAGTATTATTTATGGGGAAGAAATTCTTCCCCCGCTGATAGAAGAACCTGCCAAAGAGCAGGATAGGTAAGGAGGTGAAGATATGGGACAGGGAATTCTGTTATCAGGAAGCACAGAAGTGGATTTTATGATTCATGGGGTCTTTTCCTATGAATTATTTGGTCAGCAGGTGTGGATAACGACAACGCATATATGCGTCCTGATTGTTATGCTGATTATCATTGGATTCTGCATTGCCGCAAACCGGGCAATAAAACATGCCACTGAGGTACCCGGGGGATTTCAAAATGTGGTGGAGATGATCGTGGAAATGCTGGATGGAATGATTGGCGGCGTAATGGGAGGTCAGGCTGTCAGATTCCGGAATTATATTGGAACGATCTTTATTTTCATTTTGGTCAGCAATATTTCCGGACTTTTAGGGTTGCGCCCGCCGACAGCAGACTATGGAGTGACGTTTGCGCTTGGTATTATCACATTTACATTGATTCACTTCAATAAATTTAAATACCAGAAGGTGTCCGGTGTCTTGAAGGGGCTGTGTAATCCATGGCCGATTTGGGCGCCGATCAACATCATAAGCGATCTGGCAGTTCCGGTTTCGCTTTCGCTGCGTCTGTTTGCCAACATTTTGTCGGGAACAGCAATTATGGCTCTTATATATGCTTTGCTGAATAAGTTTGCCATTATATGGCCGGCAGCGCTTCATGTATATTTTGACCTGTTTTCAGGTGCAATCCAGACTTATGTATTCTGCATGCTTACGATGACATACATAACGGATGCATGCAGCACAGAAGAATAGTGTCTGGGAATCAAAGAGTTAATTATTTAAAATTATTTTTCATGCAAAAAGCATAAGGAGGAAACAAAAATGGATTTTAATGGAAACTTTATTTTAGGTTGTTCAGCAATCGGTGCAGGTCTGGCAGTTATCGCCGGTATCGGACCTGGTGTAGGACAGGGTATTGCAGCAGGACATGCGGCAGCAGCAGTGGGAAGAAATCCCGGTGCAAAATCTGATATTACTTCTACTATGTTGCTTGGTCAGGCAGTTGCGGAGACAACTGGTCTGTATGGTCTGTTGGTAGCTATCCTTCTGTTATTCGTAAGACCTCTTATGGGAGCTGCTCAATAAAACGAACAAGAGCGTTTCTTAGGCGGCAAGAATGATATGAGGAAAGGAGGTTGACGGATGGAACCGAGATTGTTTGATCTTGACCTGCAGCTGCTTTCGGATGCAGTGCTGATGATCATCGCGATTTTTGTGCTGTTTTTGGTGGCATCTTATTTTTTGTTTAACCCCGCAAGGGAAATGCTGGCAAAGAGACGGGCAAAGATTAAGGATGAACTGGACGGGGCGGCGAAGGATAAAGAAGATGCGTCCTTATTAAAGCTTCAGTATGAAGAAAAGCTTAAAAATATTGACAAGGAAGCTGAAGAGATTTTAGGGGATGCAAGGAAACGGGCTCTGGAGAGTGAAAATAAGATTGTTGCCGAGGCGAAGGCGGAGGCTGCAAGAATCATAGACAGGGCAAAGGTGGAAGCCGAGCTTGAAAAGCAAAAGGCGGCAGATGATGTGAAACGCGAAATGGTAGTGCTTGCGTCCATGATCGCCGGTAAGGTGGTGAAGGCATCTATCGATACAACCGTACAGGAAAGCCTGGTAAATGAAACATTAAAGGAAATAGGTGAGAGCACATGGCAAAGCTAGTTGGCGCTACATATGGAGAAGCTTTGTTTGAACTGGCTGTGGAAGAGAAAAAGGAAGACGAATTCTTAGAGGAAATCACGCAGTTAAAAAGGCTGCTTAATGAAAATCCAGATTTCGGAAGACTTATGAATCATCCAAAGGTGCTGAAGGAAGAAAAGCTTAAGGTTCTTGAAGAAGTGTTTGAAAATCGCATTTCAAAGGAGCTGCTTGGTTTTTTGTACCTTGTAGTGAGTAAGGACAGATATAGCGAGATTGATGCTATTTTGGACTACTTCATAGATGAAGTCAAGGCTCTTAAAGGGATAGGCATTGCCTATGTGACCACAGCATTTCATTTAAGTGAAGCGAAAAAGAAAGAGATAGAAGGAAAGCTGCTTACCACCACATCCTTTAAAAAGATGGAGATGCATTATCAGGAGGATGAAGATCTGATAGGCGGCATGGTCATCCGTATCGGGGACCGTGTTGTGGACAGCAGTGTAAAAAGCAAGTTGTTTGAATTGCAGCGGGAGCTGCTTAAAACGCAAATATAGTAACGATAGAAAGGTGCGTAAGAACCATGAATTTAAGACCGGAAGAAATCAGTTCTGTTATTAAAGAGCAGATTAAAAGATATGCTTCAGAGCTTGAAGTTTCAGAAGTCGGTACCGTTATTCAGGTTGCCGACGGTATTGCCCGTGTACATGGTCTGGAAAACGCAATGCAGGGAGAACTTCTGGAATTTCCCGGCGAAGTATACGGAATGGTGCTGAATCTCGAAGAAGATAACGTAGGCGCCGTTCTTTTAGGAAGCCAGAAGAATATCAACGAAGGCGATACGGTAAAAACAACCGGACGTGTGGTTGAGGTTCCTGTAGGCGATGCCATGTCAGGACGTGTAGTCAATGCTCTTGGGCAGCCCATTGATGGAAAGGGCCCCATTCAGACAGATAAATATCGTAAGATTGAAAGAGTTGCATCTGGTGTTATCACCAGAAAATCAGTAGATACCCCCCTTCAGACAGGTATCAAGGCAATTGATTCCATGGTGCCCATCGGAAGAGGTCAGCGTGAGCTGATCATCGGCGACAGGCAGACCGGAAAGACGGCGATTGCCATCGATACCATCATCAATCAAAAGGGACAGGGTGTAAAATGTATTTATGTTGCCATTGGACAGAAGGCGTCTACGGTAGCATCCATCGTCAACACATTGGAAGAATCGGGCGCCATGGCATATACCACGGTAGTTGCAGCAACCGCAAGTGAGCTTGCTCCGCTGCAGTACATTGCTCCTTATTCAGGATGCGCAATCGGTGAGGAATGGATGGAAAAGGGTGAAGATGTGCTTGTAGTTTATGATGATTTGAGCAAGCATGCAGCCGCTTACCGTACGCTTTCCCTGCTCTTAAAGCGTCCCCCTGGGCGTGAGGCATATCCGGGTGACGTATTCTATCTGCACTCAAGACTTCTTGAGCGTGCAGCAAGAATGAATGAGGAATATGGCGGCGGATCCCTTACTGCACTTCCGATTATTGAGACTCAGGCAGGCGATGTATCTGCGTACATTCCTACCAATGTTATTTCCATTACAGATGGTCAGATTTATCTGGAGACAGAAATGTTCAATTCTGGATTCCGTCCTGCGGTAAATGCAGGTCTGTCAGTATCCCGTGTCGGAGGCGCTGCACAGATCAAGGCAATGAAAAAGATTGCAGCGCCAATCCGTGTGGAGTTGGCACAGTACAGAGAGTTGGCAGCATTTTCCCAGTTTGGATCAGAGCTGGATGCGGATACCAAAGAAAAGCTGGCACAGGGTGAACGGATCAAGGAAGTTTTAAAGCAGCCTCAGTATAAGCCTATGCCGGTACAGTATCAGGTCATTATCATTTATGCAGTTACCAACAAATATCTGCTGGATGTGCCTACAGAGGATATTACAAGGTTTGAGGGAGAGTTCTTTGAATTTCTTGATACCAGATATCCTGAGGTTCCAAGTGCCATTGCAAACGAAAAGGTAATCTCCGAAAAGACGGAAGAAACTTTAAAGAAAGCAATTGAAGAGTTCAAAGCAGCATTTTTAAAATAAGGAAAAGACAAGGATAAGGTGATAGTATGGCTTCAATGCGTGATATAAAAAGGCGTAAGGGCAGTATTCAGAGTACCCAGCAGATTACCAAGGCCATGAAGCTTGTTTCCACTGTTAAGCTGCAGAGAGCAAAGCAAAATGCAGAGAAATCAGGAAATTATTTCCGCTGTATGTTCGAGACGGTTAATTCTATTTTGCAGAGGACAAAAAACCTGGATCATAAATATTTAAAATCTGGTGCGTCCGGCAAAAAGGCTGTCATTGTGATTACCTCCAACAGGGGATTGGCAGGAGGCTATAACTCTAATGTAATCAAACTGATTACAAGAGGAGAATTGGCAGAGGAAGATCTTGCAATCTATGCAGTCGGAAAAAAGGGAAAAGATGCATTGCAAAGGCAGTATGAGATTAAGGCTGATTATTCAGATGTGATTGAAGAACCTGTCTATGCAGATGCAATGGTAATTGGAAAAGAAGTGCTTGAAGCTTTTGCCAAAGGTGAGATCAGCGAGATTTATCTTGCGTATACCGCGTTTAAAAATACGGTGGTGCATGTACCGACCCTTCTTAAACTTCTTCCGGTGGAAGTAAATGAGGAAGGAAAAATAGAAAGGGAGGACGGTGAAGATGCAGGAGGCGAGGATAAGGCGCTGATGAATTTCGAGCCGGAGGATGAGGAAGCTTTGAATCTGCTTATACCTAAATATATAACCAGCCTGATCTACGGAGGTATGGTTGAATCGGTAGCCAGTGAAAACGGAGCCAGAATGCAGGCGATGGATTCTGCTACCAGCAATGCAGAGGAAATGATAGATCATTTGACACTGCTGTACAATAGAGCGCGTCAGGGCTCTATTACACAGGAACTGACGGAGATTATTGCAGGCGCGAACGCAATCTCTTAATGGAACCTTTAAGGAGCAGTGTATTATAAGGAAAGAAACATGGTTCGGCGTTTTTTTCTGCCGGACAGGAATGGAGGAGAAATGGCAGATATAAATACGAGCAAGAGCAGCTGCTCGGGAAAAATTACACAGATTATCAGTGCCGTTCTGGATATCAAATTCACGGATGGCAGGCTGCCTGAAATCAACGAAGCAATCAAGATTCCCTTAAAGGATAATGGAGAGCTTGTTGTAGAGGTAGCGCAGCATCTGGGTGATGATACGGTCAGATGTATTGCCATGGGTTCCACCGACGGACTGGTAAGGGGCATGGAAGCAATTGCGACTGGTGCGCCGATCAGTGTTCCGGTTGGTGAGAATACACTTGGACGTATGTTCAACGTTTTGGGAAATCCCATTGATAATAAGCCTGCGCCGGAAGGCGTAGCCTATGAACCGATACATAGACCTGCGCCTGAATTTGTGGAGCAGTCAACCCAGCAGGAACTTTTAGAGACAGGTATCAAGGTCGTAGACCTTCTGTGTCCTTATCAGAAGGGCGGTAAGATTGGTCTGTTCGGAGGAGCCGGTGTAGGTAAGACCGTGCTGATTCAGGAGCTGATCAGAAATATCGCAACGGAGCACGGTGGTTATTCTGTATTTACCGGTGTAGGTGAGAGAACCAGAGAGGGAAATGATCTTTATCATGAAATGATTGAATCAGGCGTTATTGATAAGACCACCATGGTATTCGGTCAGATGAATGAGCCCCCTGGAGCAAGAATGAGAGTTGGTCTTTCCGGTCTTACCATGGCGGAATATTTCCGTGACAAAGGCGGTAAGGATGTGCTTCTGTTTATCGACAATATTTTCCGTTTTACGCAGGCAGGTTCAGAGGTTTCCGCGCTGCTTGGGCGTATGCCCTCTGCGGTAGGTTATCAGCCTACGCTGCAGACAGAAATGGGTGCTTTGCAGGAGCGTATCACTTCCACCAAGAACGGCTCCATCACTTCCGTACAGGCTGTATATGTGCCTGCGGATGACCTTACCGACCCGGCGCCGGCAACCACGTTTGCCCATCTGGATGCGACCACCGTTCTTTCCAGATCAATCGTGGAACTTGGTATTTATCCGGCGGTTGATCCTTTGGAGTCCACATCCAGAATTCTGGATCCCAGAATCCTTGGTGAGGATCATTACAACACAGCCAGAGGCGTTCAGGAAATCCTCCAGAAATATAAAGAACTGCAGGATATTATCGCGATCCTGGGTATGGATGAATTGTCAGAGAGTGATAAGCTGGTAGTTTCCCGTGCAAGAAAGGTACAAAGATTCTTATCTCAGCCTTTCTTCGTTGCAGGACAGTTCACTGGCTTAGAAGGAAAATATGTTCCGATTGCTGAAACCATTCGCGGATTCAAGGAGATTCTGGAAGGTAAGCATGACGATATACCTGAAAGCTATTTCTTAAATGCCGGAGGTATTGATGACGTACTTGCCCGCGTGAAGTAATGACGGGAGGAAGCAAATGGCAGACAATAATTTATTTTCACTAAAAATCATTACTCCTGACCGTGTATTTTATGAGGGACCTGTTTCCATGGTTGAATTCAATACTACGGAGGGAGAGATTGGCATCTATAAGAAGCATGTGCCGATGACGGTAATCGTGAATCCGGGCATCCTCACGATCACAGAGGAGGAAGGGACGAAGGAAGCCGCGCTTCACGCAGGATTTGCAGAAATTCTGCAGGATGAGGTGGTGATTCTGGCGGAAATCATCGAATGGCCGCAGGAAATCGATATAGACCGGGCACAGGCGGCAAAGGAGCGTGCTGAAGAGCGGCTGCGCAGCAAGACACCGGAGACGGATATCCTGCGTGCAGAGACTGCACTGCAAAGAGCGTTGGCACGTATTCATGTCATAAAATAAAGCAATCAGAGGGCAGGAAACTGCCCTCTTTTGTCGTGCAGTGCCGGGTGAAGCATCCCATGCATAGGCACGTCAGGAGGCGGGAATGCATATGATAGAAATAAAGAAGTAAGGAAGTTATTTCTATGTATGAGCGCAAGATTTTGCCCTTTTATATGACATATCCGCTGCCTATGTATTATGAGGAGGAAGATTCTATTATAAGGGATCTGGAATATCTGCAGCAGATGTATCCGTCAGAAGCAAAGCGGTATCAGAAGGTCATAAGCGGAATCCTGGATAAACTGGATTATGAGGGCAGTATGATTTATGATGAATATCCAGATAAATGGCGGCTTTATAAGCTCTCCAGGGACATATTAGACCGGATCAAGCGGGAAGAAGAAAAAGAAAATCCTGACGGCGGGTTCCCTCCAGAGCGATGGGAATGGCTGGGGGATCTGGTGCAGATTCTTCTTTGTTATGAGGTATACAAAAGAAGACACAATACAAGAAGAGGGATTCTCAGATTCTGATAAAGTTTTGGTTGTGATTTTACAGTTATATAAGTAAAATATAGTCATGACGCAAAGTTATGGCTATATTTGTATGTTTGGAAGGAGCATACAAGGCAGGCGCCAGCCTGCCAGGATAAGATACAGGAGAATGAATTGGTGGAAGAATTAAAGGAGAAATTGTCCGCTGTGTTGTCGGACAGGTTATATCAGATTATTATCAGCAATCCCAGAAAGAATGAGGGCGCTTTTAAAATAAAAATACGTCCGGTCATGGTGAAAGGGGAGCTTTGTTTCCAAGAGACGATAGCAAAGGGAACACAGGTCTTTCATAGGAATTATGAAAGGAATGAGATGCTGTCAAAAATCTTTTCTTATATGGAGGCGGATTTTAAGCAGTTAGAGGCAGAAAGCATGGACGGAAGGCTGACGGCTTTAGTCAGCAAAAAGGGGAAAGTCACGATAAAACAGCACAAAAACAAAGGGAAAATACCTGTGGACAAGCCAGATATGTCACATAACAGGGTAAAGAATTATATTCTTGAGGAGGGCACTGCGGTTCCCTTTCTGGTAGATTTAGGCGTACAGACGATGGATGGGAAGATTATTCGTTCCAGATATGACAAATTTAAACAAATCAACCGATATTTGGAATTTGTTGAGGATATACTACCATCATTAGAGACAGATGGAGCTTTGCATATCATTGATTTTGGCTGTGGGAAATCTTATCTTACGTTTGCTTTGTATTATTATCTTCATGAATTAAAAGGAAAAAAAGTCTGCATTACAGGGCTGGATTTGAAAAAAGAAGTAATCGAGAAGTGTAATCTGCTGGCAGATGCGTATGGTTACAAGGACCTGCATTTTTATCAGGGAGATATCAGTGCATATCAGGGCGTGGAAAAGGTGGATATGGTAGTCACCCTTCATGCCTGCGACACAGCCACAGACTATGCCATCAAGAAGGCGGTAGACTGGAATGCAAAGGTTATTTTTACTGTTCCCTGCTGTCAGCATGAGGTAAATGGACAGATTCAAAATGAATTAATGGAACCGATTTTAAGATATGGTCTCTTAAAGGAGAGGTTGTCAGCTCTTATAACGGATGGGATTCGCGCAAATCTCTTAGAAGAAGCCGGCTATGATACGCAAGTTCTGGAATTTATTGATATGGAGCACACACCTAAGAATATACTGATAAGAGCGGTTAAGCGGCAAGGGGCACAGAGGAATCTTAAGAGCGGAAGTAAAATCAGCCAGATGAGCCAGGCGTTTGCAATCGATACGACATTGCAGAAATTAATGCAAAAATAGATGGGAGTTATATGAAAAAAATGGTTATCAAGGGGGTCATTGTAGCAGCAGTATTTTTTGCGACCCTTTTTATTGTCAGCAGTGTTATGAATAAAGGAAACACCGATATGACCATGGAGATGAGCAAGGCTTCATATCCGGTTATCGGGATACAGTACGGAGGTTTCCGTATCAATGAAATGCACGGATACGGCCAGGTGATGGAGCTGGGGCAGATGCGGGAGAGCATTACGCCTCTTGCCGCTGGTAGAAAGGTGAGTCTGGAAATCGATACTTACGGAAGGGAGATTAGCCAGATTGTATATGAAGTGAGAAGTCTGGATGGAAGCCGCCTGATTGAAAGCACGCAGGTGACGGAATTTGAGGAGGAAGATGGGCGCATTTTACTGTCTTTTGCTCTGAAGGATCTGATAGAGGTCAATCAGGAATATATGCTGGTCATCCTGCTTTCCTTGGATAATGGGAGTGAGATCAGATATTATACCAGAGTCGTCAGCACAGAAGAGTATCACGCAAGCGATAAGCTTGATTACGTCTATGATTTCTCCAGAAGAACCTTTGATAAGGAGGCGGCAAAGGAGCTTACAAAGTATCTCGAGTCCAATGCGGAGGGAGACAATACGACCTTAGGAAAAGTCACGATTCACAGCAGTTTTAAGCAGGTGACATGGGGGGATCTGGAGGTTACAAGAGAAACCCAGCCGGCAATGACCATCAAAGAACTGGGAACCCAGACAGGGAGTTTTATGGTGGAGTATTATGTCTCTACACCGGATGGCAGAGATAAGAATTATTACAGGGTAAAAGAATTTTACCGTGTGCGCTATACGCCTGAGCGGATGTATCTTTTGGATTTTGAGAGGACAATGGATCAGATGTTCGAGGCGGAAGGGGATGTGTATGCCAACAATAAGATTATGGTCGGCATTACCAGCGGTCAGGTGCCGCTTAAGGAAAGCGATGGGGGAAATGTTCTTGCATATGTTGTTGGAGACCGTTTATACAGCTATAATGTAGCGGACAATAAGATGGCGCTTTTGTTTGGCTTTTATGACAAAGAAAATCTGGATAAGCGGACGCTGTACGACGGTCATGAGATTAAGATTTTAAATGTGGATGAAGGCGGCAATGTCACTTTTCTGGTTTACGGTTATATGAACCGGGGACATCATGAAGGTCAGGTAGGGATTTCGGTCTATTACTATGACAGTACGGTGAACACGGTGGAAGAAATGGTGTATATACCGTTTACCAGCTCTCAGAATCTTCTTATAGAGGAAGTGGATCAGCTTGCCTATATCAACAGAAACAGCATGCTCTACCTGAAGTGGGGAAGCCAGATTTACGGAATCAATATCATGGAACGGACCTGCGAGGTGATGGTTGAGAACCTTTCCGAGGGAAGTTACAAAGTTTCTGACAGCAATAAAATGGCAGTCTGGCAGAAAGGGAATGACCCTTATCATGTGAAAGAGCTGATTTTGATGAATCTGACGAATGGCAAGCAAAAGAGTATTCAGGCAGGAACGGGGGAAGTGATCGCGCCCATTGGCTTTATGGGAGAAGATCTCATATATGGTGTTGCAAGGGAGAGGGATATTGTAATGGATTATGCAGGCAATACCATTTTTCCAATGTACTGCGTAAAGATTGAAAATGAAACGGAAGGCGTGCTTAAGACTTACCGGCAGGACAATGTTTATATTACAGGCGGAAAAGTCAGTGGAAACCAGATCATCTTGTCCCGTGTGGAAAAGGGAGAGGACGGTTTTTATCAGGAAATCAAAGATGATCAGATTATGAACGGCGAAACGGCATTAGAGAGTAAAAATACGATTGAAACGGCAGTTACAGAAAAATATGAAAAGCTGACACAGATTGCCGTTATGAGGTCAATCAATGCTTCAACGATGAAACAGCTGACGCCCAGAGAGGTTTTGTTTGAGGGCGAAAGAACGGTGAACTTAGCTATTCCAGAGGAACAGCCAGGCAGATATTATGTATATGGGAAGGATGGCATAGAGGAAATTTTTACCAATGAAAGCAATGCAGTTAACCATGCAGAAAATATCTCCGGGGTGGTTATTAATGAAGACGGGTATTATGTGTGGTCGAGGGGGAACCGGAGCCTAAAGAATCAGATCATGGCGATTCAGGGGGAGACGATGACGGATGAAAAGGATTCTCTTGCCATTTGTCTGGATACGATGCTGGAATATGAGGGGGTTATCAGAAATTCCAAGTACATGCTGGCAAGTGGGGAATCAGTCTTAGGTATTTTAAAGGAGGGTCTTCCTGATGTGCAGGTACTTGACTTGACGGGGTGCTCGCTGGACGCGGTACTTTATTATGTAAATAAGGATATCCCTGTATTAGTTATGATGCGGGATGGATCGGCGGTGCTTTTGATTGGATTTAACGAGTTAAATACTGTGGTGATGAATCCTGAGATGGGGACAGTGTATAAAGTGGGGATGAATGACTCCAAAGAGTGGTTTGAGGAGAACGGGAATAGCTTTATCACCTATATAAGGAATGAGGGATGAGGCTTGTTTTGGGCTGTTGGCGAGGGGGAAACCAATAGTTGCTGGGGTTCAAACTAGAATTGGTGGCGCAACCGGAGGGGGATGGATATAATCGGCTCATGATTATGAGCAGAATGTGAGGAGGAAAAGATGAATATTGAAATTGCGAATCGGTTAGTGAATTTGAGGAAGAGTAATAATCTTTCTCAGGAGGCTTTGGCTCAGAAGCTGGGGATCAGCAGGCAGGCGGTCAGTAAGTGGGAGAGGGCGGAGGCGTCGCCTGATACGGATAATTTGATTTTGCTGGCGCGGCTTTACGGGGTTTCATTGGATGAACTTTTAAAGACAGATGATGAGATTCCGAGACCGGATGAGGAAGAAAGGAATATGGAAGAAGACAGTGGGCAGGAGGGAAGGTCAGGAGAGGACGATAAGCCGGAATACGTGCATGTTGGCTTTCAGGGGATTCATGTAAAGGATCAAAGCGGAGAGGTTCATGTGGGATGGGACGGTATTCATGTGGATGATAAGAAAAAGGGAGACAATGTCCATATCGATAAGCAGGGGGTCTATGTGAATGGTAAAAAATATGATAAGGACGAGGCTGTAAAAAATCTTGTGTCTATGGGGGAAAATCTTTCCTGATATGAATCAGATATGTAGAAATTTGCTGTCGA
>JAIDFQ010000046.1 GCA_029054245.1 Lachnospiraceae bacterium
ACCATGCCAGTTAATAAAATTCATCCACATTTCATAGAAAATGCGGAGCAGTTTCCTACTCCGCACATTTATTTATTTCAAAATAATATGAAAATGCCCTTGCAATATATTCTGACGCACCTGCAAATTACTCGAACTCGGCGTGTTCTTTATTGTTCTTAACTATATTTATTTAAGTTTTATGCAAATACACGCCGCTTTTTACTTCAATTACATCATTTATTCTGGCTCACTGATTTTCTGTTGCCAAAATGTTGCCATCTTTTCAATATTATATTGTTGGTTTTACTTTGAATAAACAGCATCATTTCTTGATAGAAGATACACACAATACTGATTCATACTGATACCTTCCCGTTTAGAATGCTCTGCCAATAGGCGATGTAAGCTGCGAGGTAATCTCAATTTAAACTGACCAGAATAGTCTTCCAAGTTGTCTGGTTCATTAATCTTAATCCCCTCTTCCAGTGCGGCTTCAATCCATTCCCTCTTAGCATCTGCTGCATTTGCCACCGCTTTTTCTACTGTTTCACCACAAGTAATACATCCCGGCAGATCAGGGTAAGAAACCACAAAACCACCTTCATCCTTATCCTCCACAATCTCCATCCGATAAGACATTGCCATATAATCATTCAGCGTTTTCATCATTTCTTTCCTCACTTTCTACGATCTGTTTCACCATCTCAACATAAACTTTCTTAATTGGCTCATGCTTTGGTATCGTAATTGGCATACACCCTTTTTTTCTAAATGTATAATGACTGCTTCCACTTCTTGGGGCATTCATCTCATATCCATAGCTCTCTAACACCTTACGCAATTCATCAAACCGAATATCTTTTGATAAAGTGCAAATACGTGCTAATAGTTTATCCCACTTTGACATTCTGAATACCTCCTATCTATATTATATGTGGTGTCGTATATGGTGTCAATCATTTTGTATACAATTTTCTGGCAACAAAAATTTTACAAATAAGCCTAAATGAAATAATATCAAATATGGCAGGCAATCCATAGACTACCTGCCATATAAAATAATCTGTGTAAAATTTTTCATCACTCGAACTCGGCGTGTCCCTTGTTGCTATTAACTGTATTTGTTTAAGTTTTATATGAATACACGCCCATTTTTACATCAATTACATCATTTATTATGGCTTGCTGATTTTCTGTTGCCAAAATATTGCCACTCTTACTTATCTCTATAATGAGAACCACATTGGACAATCTTTATTGTATTATCTTCTATACGATAAACAATACGATTCGACTCATCTATCCGTCGGCTCCAATAAGCTGCCAAATCGCCACTTAGCCTTTCAGGTTTTCCTATCCCTTCATACTCATTCCGGTCAATATCCTTCAATAACTGAAGAATGCGCCTTAACGTTTTCTTATCTTGCTTCATCCAATATTCAAAATCTTCCCATGCCGCATCTGACCATGCCTTAATCATCAAGATCCACCTCATGTATTGTACCGCCTGTAGCTTCCATTTGTGCTACTGACTCTTTAAGCCTGGTCATATTATCCTGTGAATAAAAAGGATCTACAGCCACTTCAAATGGTATCCGTTTCTCCCGCCCCAGTTTTTTAAGATAAATATTAATTGCCGTAGATAAAGACATTCCAATATCAGCACAAGCCTGTTCTGCCATTTTCTTTACATCATCCTCTATACGCAAACTGATTTGAGCCATTATATCACCTCTTCCTTTATGATATATTTAGTATACGCCATGTTGTAGCATTTGTAAAGCATTTTGCTATACATATATTTATTTAAATACATTCATTTTTTCTTTATTATTTTTTCTGTATCATTTATAAAAATAGATAACATATCTCCTTTACCCAGCTTCTTTCTTTGTCCTACATCCTTCCTGATTTCATAAATTATATCTTCTAATAGTAATAATGAACTTTCCGGACTCATATTTTCCAACGATGCTTTTCTGTATTTTAACCACTTTTTTACTACCCTATTAGATCCCCATAATGTTAATCCTTTCGAAAATTCTGACATCATTTTAGTCTTCTCAAATTCTGTCATCTGCTCATCCAGAGGTTTTTTTGTATCTTCCATAACAGTATAAATTATACTAATAAACTGTTCATACGGCTTCTCCCTTTTATCATATAAATATTTTTTCACATTATACCGATAATCTATAATTTTTGCTATTACAGATGTAAAAACCACGCCGACTATAGAAACCATACCTGTGATCATTGCCACAATAATCACTTTATCTGTCGTACTTACAAATTTTTTCAGGAAGCTAACTAAATGCTCAATCCCGCTTCCTAAACAAGAAAAAACAAACCATATTAGCCATATTATTATGAATACAACTACTACCACTAGAACCAGCCCTATCATAAAATTAATTCTAGGATGTCTCTGTGTAAATGGCATTTTTTCTTCCACTTTCTCTGAACCTTTTTTGTACTATTCATATACTATCCTCATTAGCTATTGGCAATTTGATATAAATATGTATTTCCCCTAGCAACAATTCACTACCTTGATTTCTCTGAAATAATAAATTGAAAATACAGCAGGCGTTCCTATGGACTATCTGCTATATAAAATAATCTGTGTAAAAATTTTCATCACTCGAACTCGGCGTGTTCTTTGTTGTTCTTAACTATTTTTGTTTAAGTTATATTTAACATCATTCTTCTCCGCAACAATATCTATATCCCCCCAGTAATTGTCAAGTATTATATACTCTTATAATAAAAATTGAAAGGGAAAAGAACATGAAGATTATAATAATAAACGGAAGCCACAGAAAAAATGGCGCGACAGCATTGATACTGCACGAAATGTATCAAAAATTAGAAACTTACCCTAATGTAGAAATTCAATTTTATAATGTTGCAGACTTGAATTTGAAATATTGTGTTGGTTGCTGTAAATGCTACAAAAATGGAAAAAGCATGGCATTAAAGATAGTAATTCAAAATAAACCACCTGCTCATTATGATATAATTTTTTATTGACTTGAAGTGCGCTTCATAGTTCACGATGAAACAGAAAGGCGGATTTATATGTATTCAGCAAAGGAAGCAGCCAAAATAACCGGATTATCAACAGCAACTTTAAGATATTATGAAAAAGAAAAATTATTGCCCCAAATAGCTAGAAAAAGCCAAAAATACAGGCAATATACAGACGAGGACATTGAATGGATAAAAATGATACAGTGTATGCGTATGGCAAATAT
>JAIDFQ010000047.1 GCA_029054245.1 Lachnospiraceae bacterium
GGTTCTTACCGAAAACCGGAAGGAGGACGCAGAATGAAATTTTCAAAAAGCGAGCTGGATATTATTCTGTCAGTATGCCGCACCGACCAAGGCGGAAACCCTTGTGGGCATGAAAGAAATCGTGCCGGTGATAAAGGACTTACTGACAAAGGCAATCGTGGAGAACGCCATCCGAAAACTGGAAAAGATACCGGAGCCGGAGTGCAGCCAGTTTGTCGCCGCCACAAAAGCCCGGTTCCTGGCAGAGCGTGACAATTCCATCCGCCAGCGGCTTGCGGCGGCAAAGGCACAGGAGCCGATTTTGCAGGGGCATGACCTGTCAGGGATAGAACGGTTCCACCCGGAAACCCGGCACATGATTACGCTGGAAGTACAGAAGCAATGCTTTGTCGGTTTCAAGGGGGAGCGGTTCCGTTTCTTCCTTTCCGATGAAGGTTACCGGAACGCAAAACACAGCGAACAGGAAGGGGAAATCAAGATAAAGAGCCATGCCGCCGTTGTCGCCGGGAAACTCTATCCTGACAAGAAGCCCCGACAGCAGGAACGATAAAAAAGACTGTTCCAGAATCAAAGTGCGCCGGGCGCGTCTTGATTTTTGAAGGGAAGTTTTAACGTGGACGAGCCGGGCGCGTTCACGTTGACAGATTCCGAAGTGACAAGCTGGAAAATCCCCCTCTGGAAGAGGGCGCAATTATACACCACTTAGGGAAGTGGTGCATTGCGCCCTGCCGGGAGCGTCCTGCGGACAGCAGATGATTTCCACAGATTTTCAATCTGCTCCAATCATCACAGGGGAAGCTACCCTTCCCCTGCGCTGGCTTTGCCAGCTACCCCTTTGTGGCTTTGCCACCCGGAAATCTTTCAGAAAGCGTATTCCATTTAGCAAGTTAAAGCTGTATAATAGTGCCAGCGATAAATCAGGATTTGAGAGGAGGAGTTTTTTATCATCAAACAGATTAAGCCATTTATTATCCCTGTACTTTTTTTGACATTGATAGACCAAACTATAAAAATAATTATATTAAAGTTATTTATGCAAGACGAGTTTGATATAATATTTCATTTGTTGCGATTTAACCCAGAACAAAATACAAATTTGTCATGGTTTGGAAATTTTGCTGATGTTTTTTCAAGTTCATTTCTTATGGTTGTTTTTAACATTCTTGCCATTTATATTATTCTATCAGGATATTTATTGTATAGAGCAAAAACGAAGAAAACTAAATTTTCAGTGAAAATAATTTTAGTTTTTGGGTTGGCAGGTTGTTTGTGTAGCTTAATAGATAAAATTTTTTGGGGAGGAAGTTTAGACTTTTTGCAGATACCAAACTTCTTTATTTTTGATATTAAGGACTGTTACCTTACAGTCGCAGGAATTATATTTGTTATCATCGGTATTTTACATAGTAAAGAAATAACCGTTAAAGAGTATTTGTACTTTTGTAGGAATAAATTCAAATTGTAAAATTTAAGCTTATCAAACTGATAACTCATCAAAAACTAAATACCTGCCGCCCACCAGCGGCAACGCAAGCAGGAAACTGAAAAAAGGTATCCTGCTTTTTCTATGCCCGGAATCCGGGAGGAAGGAGGGCGCACACTTGCCATGCCCGCACTGTAAAATCACCATCATTAAGCGGAGCAACAATGAATCCGCTGTTTCTGCCGCCGCCTACCAGAGCGGCGAAAAGCTGTTCTCTGAATACGACCAAGAGCAGAAATACTATCCCTACAAGAACGAAGTCACCCACAAAGAAATCATGCTCCCACCCCATGTGCCGCCGGAGTTTGCAGACCGCAATACCTTATGGAACTCTGCCGAAGCACAGGAGAAACAATGGAACTCCCAGCTTGCCCGGAGGTTCGTGCTTGCCATCCCAAGGGAAATCCCGCCGGGACAGTACGCCGACCTTATCCGTGACTACTGCCGGGAGTTTTTCGTTTCCAAAGGCATGATTGCTGACTTTGCCATCCACGACAAGGGGGATGGCAACCCTCACGCCCATATCCTGCTTACCATGCGGGCGATGGACGAAAAAGGGAAATGGCTTCCCAAGTGCCGCAAGGTATACGACCTCGACGGAAACGGCGAAAGAATCCGGCTCCCGTCCGGCAGATGGAAAAGCCACAAGGAGAACACCGTGGACTGGAACGACCAGAAGTACGCTGAAATCTGGCGGCAGGGATGGGCGGACACGGCTAACCGCTATCTGGAAGCAAACGACCGCCCGGAACGCCTTGACCTGCGCTCCTATGCCCGGCAAGGGATTGACCAAATCCCTACCGTCCACATGGGGCCTGCCGCCTGCCAGATGGAGAAGAAAGGAATCCAGACCAGCATCGGCAACCTGAACCGGGACATCAGAGCCGCCAACTCCCTCATGCAGTCCATCCGCCAGATGGTGCGCCACTTAAAAGGCTGGATTGCCGACTTAAAGGAGAAAAAAGCCGCTCTGATGGAAGCGTTGGAACAGACGAAGGAGCCGACCATATCGGAGCTGCTCTCACAGTATTTAGAACTGCGGAGCGGACAGCGTGCCGACTGGACTTCCAGAGGGAAGCTCAAGGGCACAGTTGCCGACTTCAACAAGGTACAGGCGGCTATGGATTTTCTGCGGAAAAAAGAAATCTCCACCGTAGAGAGCCTTGACACCCGGCTGGATGAAATCAGCCAGACCGCCGTTTCTGTCATGGCGAGCGTGAAAAAAAGCGAGAAGCGCATCAAAGCCATCAACACCATGCTGTCCTACATTGACAAATACGAAGCGGGCAAGCCAGTCCATAAGGAGTATGCCGCTATCGGCTGGAAGAAGAAAAAAGAGCAGTTTGCGGAGAGCCACCGGGAGGAACTGGACGCTTACTATGCCGCTATCCGGTATTTGAAAGCCAACCTGAAAGGCAATACCTACTCCCGCAAAGATTTGGAAGCGGAACGGGAACAGCTTGCTTCTGCCCTGCCGGAACAGGGGGAGGAGCTGGAAGCGGTGCAGGCAGATGTAAAAGTTCTGCGGGATGTGCGCCGCTGGCTCAATCAGGTATTGCCGTCCGAGCAGTACCGCCAGACCGCCGAGCCGGGGAAGAAACCGTCCGTACAGGGGAACCTGAAAGGGCGGCAGGAACGCATCCGGCAGGAGAAGGCAGAGAAACGCCAGCCGCCCCGGACACAGAAACAACAGAATATGGAACTTTAAACAGGCACTTGTTTTGTGATTGGAAACCGCAGACAAGTGCCTTTTATTTTGAACTGGAAAGATTTACAGACAACGTGAGCGACATTGTGTCGCCCACGTTGGGATTATCAGGAGGAACGCCTATTGAACGTATTTGGAGCCGTGAAGCAGTCCGTCACCACAAGGCAGGCTGCGGAGCGTTATGGAATTAAAGTGAACAGAAATGGGATGTGCGTCTGCCCGTTCCACAACGACAGGAACCCAAGCATGAAGGTTGACCGCCGCTTTTACTGTTTCGGCTGCGGAGCCACCGGGGACGTGATTGACTTTGTTTCCCGGCTCCACGGTATCGGCAGTAAAGAAGCCGCCCTCATGCTGGCGCAGGACTTCTCCATCCCTTATGAGGACGGGAGGAACGCCGGGAAGCCGCCCATCCGTCCACGCCTGCGGAGGGAAACCGAGGAACAGAAATTTAAGCGCATGGAGCGGCACTGTTTCCGGGTGCTGTCCGACTATTACCATCTCCTGCGCCGCTGGAAGGAGGAATATGCCCCACGGCAGCCCGATGAAGCATGGAATCCCCGGTTTGTGGAAGCCCTGCAGAACATGAGCCGGGTGGAATACCTGATGGACGTGCTTCTCTCCGGGGACATTCAGGAGCGGGCAGCCCTTATTACAGGACACGGAAAGGAAGTGAGGAACCTTGAAAGACGAATGGCAGAATTTACCGCCCCAGATACGGCAGGAAATAGCGAACATGGCAGACAGC
>JAIDFQ010000048.1 GCA_029054245.1 Lachnospiraceae bacterium
GATCCAGCTTCCTGTTCTATAATGGGGAGATCCTTGCAGAGTGTGACGGGGATGGTGTGCCGGTGAGAAGGCATCTGTCAGGAATGGGATTATCCCATATGCAGACTTTAAATGACGGCATGTATCATGCCTGCTATCAGGATGAGCAGGGGAGTACTGCATATATCACTGGGGATGGTGGAGCAGTTGAGAACTGTTATGCTTATGATGCTTTTGGGAATATGCTTGAGCGGAAGGAAGGGATAAAGAATGATATCCTTTACAGAGGACAGAAGTATGACCAAGAGACGGGGCAGTATTATTTACGGGCAAGATACTATAACCCGGTAATCGGAAGCTTTATTCAGGAAGATACATACAGGGGAGACGGGCTGAATCTGTATGCGTATTGTGGGAATAATCCGGTGATGTATTATGACCCCAGCGGGCATAATCAAGTATCACAGCCAGTAGTGGAGCCGGAGAATCCTAGAACTGTTAATGAGGGAGGAGCATTAACGGGCACAGTTTGGGACAGTATTAATTCTACCCAACCCAAGATTGAGGGGACTGAAATACCAAAGTCTTTTGAAATAACAGTGAACGGTGAAAAGTTTTGTGTACATCCAAATGGTACAAAACATATGGGAGAATATATTAACAGAAATGCGATGTCACACGGGATGCCAATGAATAGTCAAACTATTTTATCTAGTTTCCAAAGTGCTGTCGGCGAAGCAGCTGCACAAGGAATAATATATGAACAAATGATGAAAGTTGGAAATTGGGAGTTGATTTTTAGTCAGCCACGTGGAGAAGGTTTATTACCTGTAATTAAGCATGCTGTTTATATTCCATAATATTGAGAGGTCAGTCAAGATGATAAAAATCTATGATAATAGAGAAGTTCAAAAAATATCTATAGAATATGACTTATATATTCCGATAGATATAAAATTTGGAAATTGGGATAATGCTTTAGAGCCAACAGCATATTGGAGAACAGGAGATTTCCAAAAATCAATTATAGAAGTTGGGATTGGAAAATATAGCCAGAAAATTCGATCAATTACTTTGGTTGGTTGTGATAAGGTATTTGAGTCTAAAAAATCACACAGACGATTTCAAGATGTAACGAGTGGATGCCCTATTGTATCGATATGTGATTTAAGTGATAATTCATATATTGATGAAGAAGGGGTGGTAGAAGTGCATTTTAAGGGAAATGACGTATATGTATTGTTCTCTAGAACTGAAGCAACGAGTTGCATGGAAAACGAGAATGTTGAATTTCTTTTAGATTTAAATAACAATTGGGTGGGAATATGTATCAAAGATATAGATAAGGTTAATTTAAGTATTCTGAAAGAGTCATTAAAGCAAATTATCAGATGAAATATTGAGATAGGAGCAAAATGTATTTGGATTTCATTGGTGTTGCTTTTCTGGTTGTGTAGTTGTATGAGTAATCACAGACTGTGAAAATAATTCTATAATGTATTATAATTTCAGCGTGCATTTTCAAATGACACACTCAAAGATGGGAGTCGGAGATTATTAAGGCGGCTGACGAGGGTAGTACAGCAACACATAATGTTAGTTAAGGCTTTTTTTAAAAGGATACAATCGTCAGGCAGAAGGAAGAATGTTAAATAAGTATGTAAGAAATAATGCCAATGGAAATGTTTGTGATACAGTAGGAATTAAAATATTTGATCGTGGTGTTGCATCTCCGTATACGAAGGATGTTAAACAACTATATGAATACTTATATAATGGCAAATATCAGTAAAGGAGTATTAGTTGAAAAAAAAACAAGAGATTTTTTGGAAAGAAGTTCAAAAGATTCAAGACTATGTAGTAAATGTTTCTCTATCAAAATGTCAAAATATGATGATGTGGAGAAATTGCTAAATGACGTAACTTATGAAACTATTTATGGAATGATGGAGTTGTTAGATGGTCACAAAAACCATGATTTAAGAGGTAAAGTTATAAATAGGATTACTGGAAATTGTATCAATTCAAATATAGAACTTCATAATTATTGTGAAGAGTATTTGAATTGTTCAGATATATAATCCTGAATGTTACCGCATGGCTTCTTACGCCTATGATGAAGACGGGAACCTGACTATTTTAACCAATTCGGAAGGATACCGCATCGCCTATGACAAAGCCGGGAATATCCTTTCGTGCGGCAGGAAGGAAAGGACGGACAGGCGAGGGAAATCTTCTATGGCTATGACCTGAAGGACAGGCTGATCCATGCATCGGAACTGGACGGACCGGTATTCGGATTCTCTTATGACAGGAATGACAGGAAGGCAGGGGAGGAGGGAGGATTACCTCCTTCCGGCAGAAGCGGAGAGCCATGCAAGGAGGGAGTTCCGCTATGATGTGAGGGGAAACCTCCTGGAATACTATGGAGACGGCATCTAGGATGAACAGACGGAGCTGTATACTGCAGGCAGCAGGAAGCAGGGGAAAGCGGCGCAGAGGCTTATCCATGACGCAAGGGGACGGATTACAGGCGTGGAAGACGGCTGCGGTGGGAAGACGCGCTATGGTCTTGACGGCTGGGGCAGGGTCACAGCTGTCAGCAATGCAGAGGGCGGACGGGAAGAGTATGCCTATGACCAGGCAGGCAATATCACGGAGACGGTGGATGCCAGAGGCGGGAAGATCCGCTATGCCTACAACAGCCGGGGGAAGGTCTGTGCCATCACGGACCAGAGCGGGAATACAGAGACCTTCCGGTATGACAGGGAAGGCAGATACAGCACACAGACCGCAGGGGCATAGCTACGGAGACGAAGTATAACATGTACGGACAGCCCGTGCGCCAGACCTGTACAGACAAGAAGGGTAACCGCCATGTGATGGGCACATGGGAATACGATGACTTCGGGCAGCTGAAGAAATCCGTGGCAGGGGGATTCTGCTACACCTATGCCTACAGACCGGACGAGAAGCTGCTGGAGAAGCGGAGCAGCGGGAAGACGGTCCATTACGGCTATGACGGAAACGGAAGGCTTGCGCGCCTTTCGGATGACGACAAGGGGATACTGACAGAACACCGTTATACAGATGCAGGAAGATTAAAGGAAATCAGGATGCAGGAGGGATTCTGTGCATCATATGAATATGACGCA
>JAIDFQ010000049.1 GCA_029054245.1 Lachnospiraceae bacterium
ATTATCGCCCTTGAGAGCCACCACAATATATAGTATGTCTTAATCGCTTGACGAATCTAAAGCAAGAGCATTTTAGAGCTGCAAGGGCTGTAAAACAGTGCATTTACCCTTGCAGCTCTAAAATGATTCTTGACATAATATCATGCACGATTAATAGGGACTATACTATATCTTGTGTATTAGGGCGGCTCTCAAACTTGAAATTTCGGGCGGCTCCCAAGATTGAGACTGGTGGCTCTCAAGAGCGATAATATTCATCATGCGGGTATCCATGAGCTGGTACAATGCAGAATCTTTTTCCAATCCAATCCCTCCTTCCGTGGTGTCGTAGCTTACCTCTGTTTTGGCGGGATAGCAAGCGGAAAAATAAAAAAGCCGGAAACTATCTTGTGGCGTCCGACATTTTCTGATAAAATATCCATACGGGGTACTGCCATAACGGGATAGGCGGTCAGTTCTTCTTTGCAGAGGGACTATCCCTCTGACAACGGGTAAAACCGGGAAAGGAGGGATTGCTTATGAGTGACTATGAACTGCTTACAGTCGTTCTGATGATTCTTGGAATCATTGTGTCGATTCTGATAGCGTACATAAATAGCACAAAAAAGTAACCGCCCTCGGCCAAAGGATGCGGTTACTTTTTTAGAAACTAATTTCTAAGGGCTGACCGTCTATCGGCAGTATTCCCTTTTGTGTTTTCATTGTAGCAGATTTCCCCGCATCTGTCAAACGCTGCGGAGCGTTCCACTGAAACCATTCTATACCGGATTTCGCAAAAAAGCAAAGGTTTTTTGTCGAATCCCGTTTGTCGAATGTCGAATTGGGTGGGGTAAATGGGGTAAAGTGGGGTAAAAGTCATCAAAATCTCACAGCGGCACAGGCGGCTATTCAGAATTGATGCCATAGGAAGAACGATTTGGCGAAAGTGCATAGAAATGGCTTGAAATCAAGGGATTTCGGGCGTAAGGAGGTTCACCGGGATGAATGGTGAGCCTCTCTTTTTGTGGGTTTTTGATACCGCTGTTAACGTGGCGATTGATACATTTTGGCAAAAGTATACCTTTCGGTAAAAGTCAGGGGTTTCCGGAATTGTATGTAAAAAGGAATAGAATATTGTGGATTTTGGCTGAAAGATATAATATTTTGTCTGTAAATCTTGTTGAAATATGGGGAAATGGAAAAAGTCGGGTACGATTTGGCGAAAGTGAAACAATTTGGCAAAAGTGGCAGTTTTGCCAAATTGTGTATGGGAAAATTTCTGTGGTATAATAAGTGGGCGCTTTTGCTCTAGCAGGAAAGGCTTTCTGACGAAGTAATAGGGGAGAACGGAATTTGTCAATAGCTTGTGTGGCTTATCGGCAAAGTACGGAAAAACTCAAATTCTTTATGCAGAGCCAGTGGAGTCTTGTGGGAGGAATGGCTGGCACGTCCAGAGAGATGGAATGATGTATAAGTTCCTCTTCCATGTTCCAAAACGACATCTTCAGCAAGCTGTTTGAGAGAAAAATATTCCTTTAACTCGTATGATTTCACATATATTCCACATTGATATTGTAAACTCAAAATACCAGGAGGTGCTTATATGGCGGCATTACTTATTGTGGAAGATGACAGAAAAACAAACGAGGCAATATGTGAATATTTGAGATCGGCAGGACATGAAATCATTCCCGCTTATGACGGTGATGAGGCATTGCAGATATTTGGCAGGGGTAATATTGATCTTGTTGTACTTGATATCATGCTCCCCAAAGTATCGGGGCTTTCCGTCCTGTATGAGATACGGCAGAAAAGTTCAGTCCCCATCCTTATGCTTACGGCGATTGAAGACGAATATACGCAGGTGACAAGTTTTGATGAACAGGCGGATGATTACATCACAAAGCCCTTTTCCATGATTCTGTTAGGACGGCGCATCACAGCACTTTTACGGCGGTGCGGAAAAGGCGCGGTATCTGACATCATGACTTTTGGGGATGTAACGGTAAATTTCTCCGGCTACACGGCAAAGGACAAAAACGGCAAGATTGACATTACCCCGAAAGAAATAGACCTGTTAAGGCTGCTTGTGGAGCATAAAGGGCTGGTGCTTACCCGCTCACAGATACTGGATGACCTGTGGGGAGACAGCTACCCGATCATTGACCGGACGGTTGATACCTACATTAAAAACCTGCGGAAGAAGCTCCGGCTTGACTGTATTGTCACCGTCAAAGGCATAGGATACAAATACGAGGTGGAGCAATGAAAAAGATGAAGTTATTCCCTAAAACCTTTTTTTACACATTAGGGCTGATGCTCTTTATCATCGGGATTGCCCACTTACTGCTCTATTTATTTACGAAACCGGAATGGCTTGTAATCTCAGTAAGCCCGCACGATGAATTGTCTCTCAACACAAGTTTGAATGTGGCAGACTATGTTACGCAGACTGTACTGAAAGCCCTGCCGCTATCCTTGATATGTTGTGTGGTTATTTCCATAGCCTGTTCCTTTGTATTTTCACGGAAGATCACGGTTCCCATAAAACAGATCGGGGCGGTGACGGAGCAGATGGCACGGATGGAAAAGGACGCTGCCTGCAAAATCAGCTCAAAAGATGAAATAGGCATACTGGCAGATAATATCAACCATCTATACCAAAGCCTGCTGTCGGCTATCGAGAGCCTTGAGATCGAGAAACAGCGTGTAAGCGAGAGCGAGAGGTCAAAGGCTGATTTCCTGCGGGCGGCTTCCCATGAATTGAAGACGCCGGTTACTGCGCTGAATGCCACACTGGAAAACATGATACTCGGTGTCGGGAAATATAAGGATTATGACACTTATCTGCCGGAGTGCAGGGAAATGACAGGACGTCTCGCAGATATGATACATGATATCCTCGAAACCTCAAAGGCAGGGATGATCGCAGAAAATGAAGAGGTAGCGGAAGTTGATCTGTCAGAGCTGCTTTCCTCCTTATGCGAGCCGTATATGCTGATCGCTAAGGCAAAAGGAATCATCTTCCAGCTGGGGCTGCCGGACAGTTTTGAAACAGTGCTGCCGCCTCAGATGTTTGGAAAAGCAGTGTCAAATATCCTTGCCAATGCCGTGGCATACACAGAACCGGGAAGAACAGTTTCCGTATATTTTGACAGATGCGATATCCTTATAGAAAACGAATGTGTACCTATACCCAAAGAAGCACTGCGGCATATATTTGAGCCGTTTTATCGTCCCGACTTTGCAAGAGATCGTGACAAGGGCGGGAACGGGCTTGGGCTGTATATCGTAGACACATTATTAAAGACAATGGACATTTCTTACTCATTCTGCTTGATGGAAGAACCGCAGGGAATGAGATTTACAATTCATTTATAACAATTCATTGAAAATCATGAATGGGAAAAGCTCTCCGGCAGACCGGGGAGTTTTTTAATTTCTTCTCAGTTTCACATACGTTTCATACTGGTTCCACATTGGAAGTGTAAGATACCAACGTTAGAAGGAATAACACCAGAAAACGGAGGTATCAAAATGAGGATTATCAAACGGGCGTTTCTCTACGTCACACGGAAAAAGGGGAAAAGTATCTTGCTCTTTTTCATTCTTCTTATCATGGCAACTTTTGTATTGACCGGACTTTCTACCCAAAAAGCATCGCAAGAGGCACAAAAAAATCTGCGGGAGGCTTTAGGCGGCAAATTCTACATTTCGGTTGAATTATCGGAAAGCAATCCTTATTTCAGGATAGTCGATGATGGAGAAGGCGCTCTTGACCTTTACACGGAGCTCCCCGTTACACAGGATATGATTAATGCCATTATGGAAATAAGCGGCATTGAAAAATATGATGCATCTACCCAGACGCTTGTCTCTACAAACCTTACTATCTTTCCCGGTAATGTTCCTTTGAAAGGGGAGCTTAATAACAAGGTATATGCCCGGACTGTCGCCGGAACTGAAAATAACAGCTTTTTTCAGTCGGGGATCATGGAACTGACCGAAGGAAAACACATTACGGGAAATGAGAACAATGCAGCAGTTATCAGCAGAGATATGGCAGAGCAGAACAACCTGCAGATAGGTGACAGCATTTCCTTGCAGGCTGATGAGGAGGCAGAGGTTAAGATTATTGGTATTTATGAAATACGAAAGCCAGATCCGGCATTTGCGAGTGTTGTCACTTATGAAAAACTGGAAAACCAGATTTTTATTGACACAAGCACCTTACAGAATTTATTTGGGGATATGCCGGTGGGATTTTACGAGGCAGCATTTTCCGTATATGATCCTGCACAGCTTGACAGCATTATGTCAGAAGTGAAAGGCTTATCCGCTATTGACTGGCGGGCTTTTAAAGTGGCGGCAGATAACCAGACTTACCTGGATGCTGCCGCACCATTGCAGAAACTGCAGGCTTTGGTGTCATCCATAATATGGGTGATTGTATTGGTGAGCGCAGTCATCCTCTCGTTGATACTCACCATGTGGGGAAGGAGCCGTATCCACGAAACAGGTGTGTTCCTATCCCTTGGCATTGGAAAGATGAGGATTATCGGGCAGTATCTCGCTGAGGTTTTGATGATTGCGGTGATCGCCTTTGGATGCTCTTATTTTACAAGCAGTGCAGTGGCAGGGCAGCTTGCAAATGGATTGCTGCAGCAGAATATTCCGGTAAGTGAGGAACAGGCAGCGGGAGTGACCATAACCAAAAAAGACGGATTCAGTGAGGATGTGGCGGTCAGCATAAAAGATGATTCTGTTCTGCCAGATATGCCATCTGGTCGGGATACCGGTCCGGAGGTGGAAGTTTCGATAGATGGGGCAGAGCCAGACACGGAGCAGATCAGCGTTACGATTGATTTTTACAATATGCTACAGCTATACCTTATAGGTATTATCATTATCATTCTTTCAGTGGGAATTTCCTCACTGTCGGTAATGCGCCTGAAGCCCCGTGAAATCTTGTCGAAAATGAGTTAAGGAAAAGGAGAGAAGATAAAATGACTGTATTAGAAATGAAAGGGATATGTTATGCCTACGAGAAAGGCAGACCAATATTATCAAACGTTAATGCTGAATTTGAAGCAGGGAAAATGTATGCTATCCTTGGACCATCTGGTTCCGGCAAGACAACGATGTTGTCATTAATCGGTGGGCTGGATACTCCGCAAAAAGGTGAAATCCTCTTTGATGGTGAAAATATTACACAGTGTGGGCTTGCCTGTCACAGGCGCAGCCATGTCTCATTGATATTTCAAAGCTACAACCTTATTGACTATATGACGCCGATAGAAAATGTGGCATTGTCAGCGAAAAAGGATGCTCTGCCCCTGCTCCTGCGGCTTGGTCTGACAGCCGAGGAAGTGAAACGAAATGTAATGAAACTGTCCGGCGGGCAGCAGCAGCGTGTGGCAATCGCCCGCGCCCTGGCCTCAGATACCCCGGTCATTTTAGCGGATGAACCGACAGGGAACCTTGACGAGGATACGGCGGGCGAAATTACGGGCATATTGAAAGAAAGCGCACATGAACTGGATAAATGCGTGATAGTTGTAACCCACTCAAATGAACTGGCAGCACAGGCGGATGTTGTTTTGGACTTAAAGCGTGGCAGCCTTCATACTGCATAGGTTTTTATTGGAATAAGACACAAAAACTAACCGCATGTATGGATTTAACCCGTATGTGGCGGTTCGCTATTTGTATATTCACTTTTCGGTAAGGGAGCATCATGTACACGTTCAATTTTTTTTCGATAAAATTCTATCTTCTCCTCCAATTTTATCTTATGCTCCTGCAACTGCGCTATCTGCTCATTAAGCGCCTGTCGGTGCTGCACCAGCATTTCCATCCTTTCAGAAAGGGTGGGATCACCGTCAGCCCGGAGTTCGGCATAGTGCCTGATTTCCTTAATGGGCATTCCAGTGTCTTTCAGGCGTTTGATAAATTCAATCCATGTGAGGTCTTTATCAGAATAACAGCGGCGGCTGCTGGAATTTCTTTCCGGTGTAATCAAGCCTTCGTGTTCATAATAGCGCAGGGTATGGATGCTCAGCCCCGTCAGTTTTGAAAAATCTCCGATGGAATATTCCATAAAAAATCACCTCAATCCTCTTGACATAGAGTTCACTCTACATTGTATGGTTGGATTATACCAAATCGAAGGAGGATTTTCAAATGGATCAGGGAACAGGAAAATATACGGTCATAACAGGGGCGAGTTCAGGCATTGGGTACGAAACGGCAAAGGCATTTGCGGAGTGGGGTAAAAATCTGGTCATAGCAGCAAGGCGAAAAAATAATCTCGAAAGACTGAAATGGGAGATTTTAGGGATATACCCGCATTTGGATATTGTCATCAGAAGCGTGGACTTGTCTATACCGGAAAATGTATACCAGTTTTATGAAGGATTGAGGGACTATGAGATTGAAACATGGATCAACAATGCAGGGGTTGGCAATTATGACAGCGTGGCGGATCAGGATTTGAATAAGATCAGGATGATGTTAAACCTGAACATAGAGGCGTTGACCATTCTTTCCTCGCTTTATGTCCGTGATTACAAGGATGTAGAAGGAACACAGCTTATCAATATATCCTCATGCGGGGGCTACACCATTGTTCCTGCGGCAGTGACATATTGTGCGGCGAAGTTTTATGTAAGTACGTTTACGGAAGGGCTGGCACGAGAACTGGAAGAAGCGTGTGCGAAAATGAAGGCAAGGGTGCTGGCACCTGCGGCAACAAAGACAGAGTTTGGAATGGTGGCAAACAATGTCAGTGAATATGACTATGCCAAGTTTTTCGGAACTTACCACACGGAAATGCATAAAAGCTAACCGCCGTAAATGGCTCGCCACCATATGCGGCGGTCAGTTATTTCCATAGGCAGACCGGGCGACCTGATAACGGAAATTACTTGGAAGGGTAATATGATGAATCTGTATTAATTGAAAACTGCAAAATGAACCTGTCCCTATGCTATTTTTCATAGGGATTCTGGTAATCCGGGCAGAGATATGTTTCGCTCCATGCCATCATGGTCTGCAGGACGGGGATGAAGCTCTTCCCAAACTCAGTAAGTGAATATTCCACCTTCGGGGGGATTTCCTTGTAAATCTCTCGGTGGAGGAACCCGTCGCTTTCCAGTTCCCGGAGCTGCTTTGTCAGCGTGGACTGTGTGATACCATCAAGGCGGCGCGTCAGTTCACCGAACCGCTGGACTTTGTAAAAGGACACATACCATAAGATCAGGATTTTCCATTTGCCTCCGATCACGGACTGGAGCCTGCCCATAGGGACGCAGCGGGCAATGGTTTCCTCGTTGTTGAATTTATTCTTAGCCATTTTATTCCACCTCTTTCCCATGAGTATATCCCGGCGGCGGGAAAAAATCAAGATACGGTTATTGTTGATAGATAGTACGAAAAAGGGAACTACCAACGAAAAAAGACAGTACTTGATTTCGTGGAGTTTTAGAGGTAATTTAGTGCTAAAGAGGAAAGACACGAGGAGGAATGAATGATGCACTATACAGGAACCATATGGAGGCCGCCCTATGAGGCATCTTCCCTGTTATTGGAAGCCACCGCAGGCTGTACGCACCACAGATGCAAATTCTGTACGCTTTACGCAGACCTGCCGTTTCAGTTCAGGATGTCACCGATGGAAGATATAGAGGCGGACTTGAAAGAGGCACAGAAAACGTACCGCCGTTTTATGGGGAGGGAGTTGTCACGGACTTTCCTGACAGGGGCGAACCCGTTTGTGCTGAAATATGACAGGCTGATGGAGATTGCGGGACTGGTACACAAATACTTTCCGGGGATGGAGACCATCGGCAGCTTTGCGAGGGTGACGGATGTTACCCTAAAATCAGATGAGGAGCTTGCCACCCTGCACGGTGTAGGGTATGACGGGCTGACAATCGGCATCGAGACGGCGGATGACGAGGCGCTGCGGTTCATGGATAAAGGATACCTTGCGGCAGACATTCTGGAGCAGTGCGGGCGTCTGGATAAGGCAGGCATCCGCTACAGCTTTTTCTATCTGACGGGCATATCCGGCGCAGGGCGCGGGGAGGATGGGGCAAGAACCACCGCCGCTGTATGCAATAAACTCCATCCGACTTTGGTCGGTGCAAATATGCTGACCATCTACCCGGATTCAAAACTGTATGGGGAAATCCGGCAGGGGAACTATAAAGAGGAGAGCGAGAGGTCGAAATACAGGGAAGTCCGGACATTAGTGGAGAATCTGGAAATCCCCACGACTTTTGCGGCTCTTGGTGCATCCAATGCATTTCAGATGCATGGAGCATTGCCGGAAGACAAAGGAAAACTGCTGGATTTCCTTGATGATGTCATAAAGAATGTAGGAGAGGACGAACTGCGGCACTACCGTAAGAGCGTCCGCCATCTGTAGGGGAGGTGTTTCAAGTTGCATTTTACGGGAAGGACATGGAGGCCGCCTTACGAGGCGCATTCCGTCATCATACAGGCAACCTCCGGCTGCACATATAAAAAATGCCGTTTCAGCAGCCTTTATAAAAGCGAGTGTTTCCGTATGTCTCCGATAGAGGAATTCGAGGAAGACCTGGAGGAGATCAAAAGCTACCAGCCATATGCAAGGCGCATCTTCTGGACTGGGGCGAACCCGTTTGCCATGAACTATGAGAACCTGAAACTCCGGGCGCTCACGGTAAGGGATTACCTCATCAAGTGCCAGACGATGGCGATGTTCGCAAGCATAAGGGATATTAAGGACAAGGAAGTGTGGCAGCTTAAGAAGCTCCGGGCGATGGGGATAAACGGTCTGAGCATCGGGACGGAGAGTGGGGATGATGACACGCTCTTACTGGCGGGCAAGGGATATACGGCGGCTGATATTATAGAACAGTGCCGGAAACTGGACGAGGCAGGGATTGAATACTATTTTGTCTACATGACTGGGCTGGCGGGGAAAGGCAGGGGATACTGGAATGCGGTAAACAGTGCAAAGCTGTTCAGCCAGTTAAACCCATATTTTATCTCAGTGGATTCCCTTACGCTGTTCCCAGACACGGAACTGTACCGCATGGAGCGGGAGGGCAGTTTTATTCCCGCCGGTGAGAAGGAGCGCCTGCAGGAACTGCAGGTGTTTATTCAGAACTTACAGATACGGACGCACCTGTTTGCCAATTCCAGTTCAAATTTTTACCCGGTCACTGCCTATCTGCCCAAGGAGAGGGATTCCGTGGTCAGTGAGATGCAGCATATCATGGATACGGTAAGTGAGGAGGAAATGGCGGAATACCGCAGAAACCTGAAATCTTTAGGATGAGGAATTATACAAAAGACAGTCGCTGCGTATGGAGTAAAACCATATGCGGCGACTTGCTAATTCCGCAGACCGGGCGGTCTGATAACGAAAATCACTTGGAAAGTGGGGAAGCTAGAGGTAATATGCTTACACAGCGGTTACTGTTTGTGCCACCTTCAGTCACTTTGATGTAAAAAGGTCAATGTTAATTTGCGTTGCTTGTGGCAACGGGCGGTTTTTCCTATAATAGTGATCATAACTGAAAGAAAGGAGGCTATCCCAATTGCTCAACGAAAATATGAAAGCAATTAGAAAATCAAAGGGACTTTCACAACAAGAGCTTGCTGTCAAGCTGAACATCGTGCGGCAGACAGTTTCTAAATGGGAGCAAGGACTGTCAGTTCCCGATTCTGATATGTTAATCTCCTTATCGGAAGTGCTTGAAACACCTGTAAGCACGCTGTTGGGAGAAACTGTTATCGAAACGGAAGTTGATACTTTAAAAGCCATTTCAGAAAAATTGGAGGTGATAAACTTGCAACTGGCACAAAGGAAAACCACAAGAAGAAAAATTATTCATTGGTCGCTTATTTCGTTATGTGCAATCATAGTAATCGTTTTTGTAATCTTATTGGAATTAGAAAGTTCTTACTTAGGGTGGAATTATAGTGACCCCGAAACCGCTGTTCTTGGAGTGGCTTTTCACTCATTAGAATGGCTGTTTGTTAGAGTAGCACCGATTATCCTTATTGGTGCAATCATTGGAATTTTCCTGACACGGAAGAAAGAATAAAACTATGCAAGCCGAAAACGGCGATGCTATCCGGTAAGTATTGCACCAAACGACTACAGAATTTGAAAAAGCGAAAAACTTTAGAGTATTTTTTGCATTTTTGAGGATTCTTGGAATCATTGTGTCAATCTTGATAGCATACATAAATAGCACAAAAGCAAGGGGTTCACCAGAGTAGCGTGGACCCCTGTTTTTGGCGTTTTTGAATACCTCTGATAGCATGGCGATTAGGGATAGATGGACACAATTTGGCGAAACCTTCGACTTTTGTCAAAAAGTTTAGTTTTGCCCAAAAGTATAAGGGTTTCGCCAAATGATATATGATTATAGCATTAAAAATGATACTGGAAAATGATAATGCACTTGTGCAGGCTCCTTTTTAGGTCGCTTTGTGCTTTTCATTCCAGAAAAATAGTCGTTTCATGCAATCCAATAAAATACAGGAAAACTTCTGTGGTATAATAAGTGAGCGCTTTGACTTTAGCAGGAACGGCGTTCAGCCGAAGTAATAGGAAATAACAGAAAGGGTGGTATGCGGATGTATGATGTGATAGTGGTCGGCGCAGGGCCTGCGGGATGTACGGCATCCAAGGCCTTAGCGGAAAAGGGCTATGAGGTTCTTCTGGTGGAGAAGTTTAAGATGCCAAGGTATAAATCCTGTTCGGGCGTTCTGATAAAGAAATCAATGGAACTTGTGAAGACCTATTTCGGGGAGGAAGTGCCGGAGTCAGCCATGTGTACCCCGACAGAGAACAAGGGCATGATATTCACGAATGACAAAGGGAAGGAATACCGCTTCGAGCAGGAAGGGCTTAATGTATGGCGCAGCCATTTTGACGGGTGGCTTGCGGGGAAAGCAAAGGAGAGCGGTGCAGAGGTCAGGGATAGCGTGGCGGCTCTTTCCTGCGTGGAAAAAGATGGATTTGTGGAAGTCAGTCTGCACGATGAAAATAATTATACAGAAAGTGCAAAGTATGTTCTGGACTGCGAAGGCGTTGTCGGATCATTAAAACGGCAAATTGCTGGGCAATATGCCGGGAAGATCACCGGGGAGGTTCCCGGATACATAACCACATTCCAGACATTTAACGAGGGCAGCATAGATTTAGACCCGCGTTACTTCTATGCGTACCTGCAGCCGGAACTGTCGGAATATGATGCATGGTTCAATGTAAAGGATGACCTGCTGGTGCTTGGGGTGTCCGTGAAGGATATGGATAAGATTGGTCATTATTACGGGCGCTTCATTGCTTATATGGAAGAGAAGCACCACCTGCGTATCAGCAGACAGACCAGGAGCGAGAAGTGGCTGATGCCGCATATCCGTCAGGGATGCCGTGTAGACTACGGTGTGGGGCGTGTCCTTTTCGCCGGGGAGGTTGCCGGATTTTTGAACCCTATGGGCGAAGGGATATCTGCCGGGATGGAGAGCGGGTACTGTGCCGCCTGTGCAATCATGGCGTATTTTGATAATCCGCAGGTGGCTTGTGAGGCATATCGACAAAGCACGGAAAATCTGAAATCCTATATGCAGCGCCAGTGGAGCCTTGTGGGCGGAATGGCTGGCACGTTCAGGGAGATGGAATGATGTATAGGAAGAAGTATAAAAATTTCAAATCTACACAATAGATTCAAATTACCCTGTTATAATTCTTGATAATAGAAAACTTGCGAAGCTGATTTTCTATTATATACAGGAGGTGCGCTATGAGTAAAATCTTAATTGTGGAGGATGATTTATCCATACAGGCATTACTGCATGATTTTATACAGGAGGCGGGGCATAGCGTTACACTGGCGTCTGACGGGGTAGAGGCTCTTGCGAAATATTCCGGGCAGGATTTTGATCTGGTACTGCTTGACATTATGCTTCCCAAAATTGACGGTTATGGTGTCTGTGAGGTTATCCGGCAGAAATCTGATGTACCCATTATTATGCTCACGGCTTTGGATGGGGAAGAAAACCAGATAAGAGGATTGGACTTGCAGGCTGATGATTATATCACAAAACCTTTTTCCATGCCAGTCCTGCTTCGGAAAATAGCCGCTGTTCTGCGCCGTTCATCAAAACTTGGATGTGTGCCGCAGACCATGAGCTATAAGAATCTAACACTGGACTTAGACGGGTATAAGGTTTATGTGGGAGGAGAAAGCATTGACCTTACCCCGCGTGAATTTGAAATACTGCGGGAGCTGCTTACCAATAGGGGCAGGATTCTGACACGGCAGAACCTTTTGCAGACAATCTGGAAGTATGAGTTTTTTGGAGAGGAACGGATCATTGACACGCATATAAAGAACCTACGGAAAAAACTCGGATTGGCTGACTATATTGAAACAATCAGAGGGGTGGGATACAGAATTGATAAAGACGATCAGGAGTAAACTATCGGTTAAGGTATTTTTGCTGACATTGTTGTTGATAGCGGTGTGCTGTTTTACAACATATAGTTTCATTTTACAGGCAGCCCCCAAAAACTATCAATATGACATAGAAGATGCCGATTTGGAGCTTAGCTTTTGGCCAGATGAAATATCGAGAACCGAAAAGGAATACGCTTATATTTTTCTTGAATCTATGTCTGACTGGATAGAGGAACAATATGAAAATGAATTTGAGTTGCACTTCTTTCAGTCAGACGGACAGGAAGTTAGTTTGCATAATATTAACCAACTTGCCGGTGGGCAGATTACGGATTTTGACAAAGTTGAGAAAACAAAAACTTATACAGCTTCATTTGCTGACAGCGATTCAATCTATACTCTATTACTGACAAGAAATCCCGATAAACATACGCAGACAGAGGAAGCTATACAAAAAACGCTTCCGACGCTCTGTATTGTCATTTTAGCGGGCGCAATCATTTCAGCCATTTTCTATTCATGGTATATGACTGCACCCATTAAGAAAGTGAGCAAACTTTCAAAGCAAATGGCAGATATGGATTTTAGCGGTTTTTGCCCTGTCGGACGCACTGATGAAATAGGCGTGTTGTCTGACAGCCTGAATACACTTTCCCGAAAATTGGCGACAACTCTTTCGGAATTGCAGGAAGCTAACCAAAAGCTGCAGGCAGATATTGATATGGAAAGGCTGCTTGAACGGCAGCGGGCAGAGTTTTTTTCGGCGGCATCCCATGAACTGAAAACGCCCATTACCATTATCAAGGGGCAGCTTCAAGGCATGCTCTATCAAGTGGGACGCTATAAGGACAGGGAAACATACCTTGCCGGGTCTTTAGAAGTTACAGACACTTTAGAAAAAATGGTGCAGGAGCTTTTAGCAATATCCCGATTAGATACTCCGGGTTATACTTGCAAAAAATGCAATCTTTATCTTAGCAACCTCATAAATGACCGTCTTACAGCGTTTGAAGATTTATTTATGCAAAAGGATTTGACGGTTGAACAATCCATATCCCCAGAGATTTATATTTTGGGCGATATGCAACTACTTCAAAAAGTATTAGATAATCTTTTAGGAAACGCGGCTGCCTATTCGGGAGCTGGAAATCAAATAATCGTGAGGTTATGGAAAGAAAATGAAAAAGCCAATCTGACGATTGAGAATACAGGCGCACATATCCCCGACGAAGCTATTTCCAAACTGTTTGAACCATTTTACCGGGTAGACCAATCAAGAAACAGACAAACAGGCGGCACAGGATTAGGATTGTATATTGTGAAAACAGTTCTTGACCTGCATGGAGCAGAAATTAAAATTGCTAATACTGTTCAGGGTGTTATTGTTTCCGTGCAGTTTTAGGAATATCGAGGAGGCGGCGAGTTTTTAGCTTGCCGTCTTTTCTAATGCAAGGGTTGCGTTTCTCCACATAAAAAACATATTCAGTTCAAAGTAGGTTCAAGTTAGAATGGTATTCTTTCATTGTACCCGGAAAAGGGAAAACAACAAAAATCGTTGTTCACAGAAAGGAGATTCTACTATGAAAAAATATTTATCCATCATCTTTGCCACCCTCGTAACAGTAAGTGCACTGTCAACAAATGGGGGTTCCAGCCCGATCGCTTCCCCTAATGTGTCTGCTGCATATGAAAAGCTGATTGCATACAAGACCGAAGATTACGGGCAGCAGAGCGTGGCCGATTTTCATACTGCGCTTGCTTCGACATCCGATGAATTAACAGAGTTTCTTGCCGCAATAGCTGATGTGATAAGCACCATATCCCCCGATGACGAAAACTATGATTTTTTCACCACAACAATGAGTTTTTCGTCTCATGAATTGTATTGCGAGCATATGGGAGAAGAATTTACATTTTTTATTAGTCTGGTAAAAGAGAGCAGACCATGTAACTATGTGGACGAGGATGGGGAAACCGTATATGATTTTAACTGTTTTGTTGAGGCGGATGTCGCTTACGCCATCGACAACCCGAAACTTGTAACGGTAGCAGATAGAGACCAGGCATTGCTGACATACAAAGAAGAAATGCAAAATTACTTGAATGGTCTAAGCGAAGCAGAAATCGCGGGCGGCAATATCAAAAAAATGCTCATAGACAAGTCTGCTGAACTTGCAAATAGCTTATCCACTGAAAATATGAGTTTATCACCTTGTGAAATTTACTTGATTGAAATCATCGGCGAGGCAGAAGAAGCCATTCAGTAATGACTAGGAGATGGATGTGATAAGAATTGCAATCTGCGATGATGAAAAGAATATAAGAGCCAATGAAAGAGAGTTTAATCTTGACTTTTGAGACCGTTTAGTGTAGTCTGCAATAAAGACTACTGTGAGTGGTCTGTGAAAGGAGAACGAAACACATGGCAGAAATACAACTGGGTGTTATTGAGGCACGATATGCAGATATGATTTGGGCACATGAGCCGGTTACTTCGTCTGAACTGGTAAAGATGACAGCGGTAGAATTTAACTGGAAGAGAACCACGGCACATAATGTATTGCGAAGATTAATAGACAAAGGATTGTTCCGTAATGAAAATGGAGTGGTAACTGCTGTGATTTCCAGAGATGAATTTTATTCCATGCAGAGCAGACAATATGTGGAAGATGCTTTTGCCGGCTCACTTCCGGCATTTATTGCGGCATTTATGCAAAGTTCCAAGATTACAGCGGATGAAGCGGAAGCAATCCGCAGGATGATTGACAGGGCAGAGGAGTAAAGGGTATGGGCGATATTTTTTTGAAATTATTAAATATGAGCATTACTGCTGGATGGTTAATATTGGCAGTTTTATGTATCAGGCTATTATTTAGAAAAATTCCCAAATGGGTGAATTGTCTGTTGTGGGGAGTAGTAGCAATCAGGCTGATTTGTCCGTTTTCCATTGAAAGCCAGTTCAGTATACTGCCAAGTACAGAGCCGATAAAATCCAGCACAGTTGTGGAAGGGGAAGTGCAAAATTATATACCGTCCATAGACAGCCGCCTGACGATTGTGGAAAATACGATAAACCCAATGCTGACAGAAACCTTTGCGTATAATGAATCAGATAGTGTGGCTCCCTTGCAGATAGTTACATATGCTGCCGGTCTTGTTTGGTGCTGTGGTATGGTTCTATTAATAATTTGTGCAATGGGCAGTGCTATAAAGCTGCATAAACTTGTAAGAGAAGCGGTATGTGTCAGGGGTAATATTTACATTTGTGACGCCGTAAAATTGCCCTTTATTTTGGGGATTTTAAGACCAAGGGTTTATCTTTCTTCCGCACTGCGCGAGAGAGAGATGGATTATATCCTTGCACATGAATTTGCACACCTGAAAAGAAAAGACCATTGGTGGAAAGCGTTGGGTTATTTATTATTATGTATCTATTGGTTTAATCCTCTTTGCTGGATGGCATATTCCCTGCTCTGCAAGGACATTGAACTGGCATGTGATGAAAAAGCAGCCAAAGATATGACATTCCATGAGAAAAAAGAGTATTCTAAAGTGCTGATATCCTGTGCAAGACAGAGGAGCCTGATTTTTGTGTGTCCGTTGGCTTTTGGGGAAGTGGGGGTAAGGGAAAGAGTGAAATCCGTATTGGATTATAAAAAGCCAACATTATGGATTATTCTAACAGCGGCAGCGGTATTAGCAATATTGGCGGTATGCTTTTTGACGAATCCCACAAAAGAGTATCAGATAAGAATTACAATTCCTACAGGAAGTACAGACCCCTTTTGTTATTCGGATGAGGAAATCAGTCCCAAAGGTAATACGCTTACATTTTATGCTGGTGAAGGACTTGGGGATACGGAAATTACATTGCTGCCGACAGAGGTCAGGGAAGAAAATGCTATTCTTGAAAAATATATTTCTTTACAGGCGGAGGAAATGCCGGTAGAAAATGATACTATAGGGAATATCATGCTTTATGAGCAGCCGGAATCCGGCAAGGTATGTATAAAAGTACAGCCTTCCATGATAAGGGAGTACGCTTATTATTATTATATTCCTACAGATAAAGACCAGGAATGGCTGTCAGCACAAGTAGAGGCGCTGGATTTGGAAGGACAGCCGTTTGACAGACGTTGGGAAGGTCATAAAGAAAAAGGCTGGCAGATAATCTATAACGATATGGAAATCCGAGTGTTTGAAGGAGGGTACTTATACTACACTTATAATGATGAAAATGGTATTATGGAATGCTTCATAGAGGCGCCTAAGTTATGTGACTATGTACAGATTATGTTGACAGAGGAAATGGGGTATCAAAATTATGATGTTTCTAATATAAAAGATATTGCATCCGCTAAGTTAGATGTTAAGTCTACTTTTACTGGAGGGCAATTTTATAGTCAGACCATAACAGATGCAGAGACACTGCAAAAGTTTGAAGAGTGGTTTAGTAATGCGGAATATATGTATGGCGGAACAGAGTGCGGAACACAATGTGCCTGTTTGGAATTAACGTTGGTAAACGGGGATGTAGTGAAACTGTCTATGGCTACAGACAGTTGCCCGAATTTCCATATAGATGGAGTGGCCTATGATTATCGTCCGGTGTCAGATTGGAATAATAGCGAGTTTTACAAATGTTTCAATGAAATACCGTGGGAATATGAGTAGGTTATGATGTGAACTAATCTGTAGTTCTAATAATAAAAACCGAAAATTAGATATATAATTTCATATTTTTCGTTGGAAATTCAGAGGAAAATATTTTGCTAAAACTATATCCAATATAAGAAAAGAATAACAGAATGATTGAGCATTTGGGAGAAATCTTAAATGCTTTTTTCATGTAAAATTGTCACAATTTCTTGCGTAACATAGTGAGAAAAAACTTAGCTGTCTGTAAGGGCAGATATGGAAACCGACAGTCGAAACTTTTATAAAAAGTTGTATCGGATGTCGGGTTATTTTTTGCAATAATCTCCGGCAGGGAATTTTGCAAAAACCGCATAAGCGAAAGCTGATACGGAGGGGAGTACAGAGGGTGCAAGCCCTTTGTGCAAGGGTACAGGGAGTACAACTTCCCTGTACAGGTCAAGGGCGGTCTGATAAGGGAAATCACTTGGAATCAAGTGGCGGGGAAAGAAATTGTGAAATTTTTTCTGATTTTACCCTGCATTGCTGCATTATGTATTTCAGTAACAATAAAGATGATGATTATATCAGTTGAAAATGGAATGACCGTAATTATCTATGATACTGTCTCAGCAACAAAATTCTGGATACCTGTTATCTGCGTCCTGCTGCTTTCCGCTATTGTTTCAAGCGTCATATTGTTTCAGAAATTGGTACAGTACAATGAGGAAATCGGGAAACGTGCCATACTGGAAAATCAAGTGCGACAAATGCAGAAAGAGATTGTAGAAATACAGGACATATACACTGATATGAGAGGGCTTCGGCATGATATGAGAAGCCATATGGCAAATATTTCCCAACTTGTTAAAAGTGCGCCTGATTCAGTGAATGAAGAACTGGAGAACTATTAGCAGTAACCTGATAGGATATCAGAAATTTCATTCCCAAAATGGAGCAGTTCGTGCCAAAACTATGAAAAATCTGTCAGGGTTGGCGATAAATCAAATAGAAACTATTTTTAATAAATTTAAAGGTGTAAATATTATTTATGCCCAGTAGAGGGCAGTTACATCAAAAATAATGGAGGATATTGGGAAATGAGCGTTAATGGAATTGGAAGCAATTATTGTTATATAGGGGCTGCAACAAATCATGTGCAGGAGAAGGCAACCGCCAAGGATGCAGGCAGGAAGACGGCGGAGAAATCAGCAAATCTTTCTATATCTGATGAAGGAAGAAATATGCTGCGGGAAATGGCAAGCAGATTTGAACCTGATTCAGATTATATCAATGCAAGGGAACTGACAATACAAAATACAAATGAAGTCGCATGGGAACATTATGCGGCAATGCGGGGCGTCAGCAGCCAGACATTAAAAGACGGAAATTATAATGTGGAAGATGTAATGAAATCTATAATGGATACATATGAAACCCGTTACAATGAGATTGTAAAAGCACATGAGAATGGAGACCGTGAAGTTTCTTATGAACTTACGAGGAAAAGGTCGCTGACTCTTGACGAAGATCTGGCTGGATTGGATGAGGCTTATAAGATGCGGCTGGCAAATTTGGCGGGGTATATTACCTGTCAGCAGACAAATAGGTCATTTGAAAATCCAGACAGTTCATGGTATTTCCATAAGAACGGTGCTCAGGAGGAAGGAAAAACACACGATAAGACCCGGCTTTTTGATACAGAATACCGGGATACCGCAACATCAATAATGGAGCAGGCAAGAGAAATGCTTTTGGTGGCATTCAAAGGTTCTGGTTACAAAAAAGGAGCAGCTACAAGCATACTTTCAGATATTTTAAATGAGAATACAAGTTTTGCAGCAAATACTCAAAAATTATTTTCGTAAATCGGGGCGGATATAATAGCAAACGGACGCATACCCAATAAGCTACAGAAGATGGGCAGATTTCTGACAGATAATGGGATTGGCTTTGTGAATTGCGCGTGAACAAAAAGAATGGAGAAATAACAAATGGCTATTAGTGGAGTAGGACAGAATTATTGTGGACAGGGAGGAAAAATGTATGGCAATTAGTATCTCAAATTATCCTGTGTATTTGCAGGATGGGCTTAAACCTAATAGAGAATGTTTGAAATCTCAGGGAAGTCAAAATGAAGACCAGAAAGTATTTCATAGAGATTCCTGCGAAGTTTCCCAATTATCGAAAAACAGGGAAATCTTAGTAGATAAAATTAGGCATACGGTGATGCAGTCAGCAACGTCATTCAGTGATACGAGGGCTGAAATATTAAAAGAAATCAGGGAAGAAAAAGGGCAGTATGGTTATTCCGATGTTGTCAATGCCTGTGGGCTGAGCTATGCAAGGCTGTATTCTGAAATCGAACAGCGCCATGAAGGTGAACAGTATTATAAGGCAGATGGTACGCCATTGACAAAGGAAGAAGAAATTGAGTGGCTGGATATGCAATATGAGCAGGAAGTGGTGTGGCAGAAGTCCTGTGCCAAAATAGCATCCCAAGGGCAGGTCATTCGGGGAAATATTTCTGAAATGCCAACAAAGGAGCTGGAAGAGTTGGAAGACAGCTTTTATCAGGCAAAGGATGCTTATATGAAGCTGTACCGGGAAAGCAGGCAGGTGGGGAAGCCGCTTTTCTTGCAAAATTATATGTTTGGCAATAGCCGAATGTATGAAGTGCTGAACAGATTAGGGAACTTACAGGAGAGGGTGGAATAATGCAGGTTAATTCGGTCAATGGTTCATTGCAGAACAGATATTTTTTAGGAACAGGCAGTATAGGCGGCATTCATCTTCCAGACTTTAATGATAAATATGTTTTCTCCAAAAAGAAAAGCGGCACCAGTGATGAAGAATACCGAAGGCAGATCAGGGAACAGGCATATGAGGATTTTGCAAAAGGGCAGTTCCAGAATAAATCAGAAGGATTTAACAGGCTGATGAAAAGCTACACATCGGAAGTATCCCCGGACAGAAAAGGGATCATCACTTCTGGCCTGAAAGCTGTCTCCAAGAACAGACAGAATGTGCTTAAGCCCATAGATTTTGTGGCAACTCTGCTTGAAGGGAAAGTGAAATATCAGAAACTGCCATCAGGCAACAGCGATTACATAGAGTTTTACGATAAGAACGGTGAAATGGTTGCGACTTATTCCAACAATGGGTGGACGATGTATACCACCAATGCGGAGGCTTCCAGGCAGACGGAAATGTGCATGATCTATAATGAGGCATGGGGAAACGCAAAAAGGGGCATTTCGTTGGCGGGTGAAGAACCAGTAAATGTGGAAGATATGCAAAATAGTTTTGATGCCAAGGCATAGAAGGGAATTATCCCCAATAAGCCACAGAGGGCGGACAGGGCAGGCATCCCCGGTTTTCCGGCAGATTGGTGAATCGCAAGAGGAGGTGAAGGTCAGTAAGGAATTTGACAGGGTAGTTAGAAGATGTATATTTGTATGAAGGAATGAGCCGCTCGGACTCCTATGCACCGAGGAACTGTTCTGTGCTGATAACAGTCGGTGCGACCCTGAATGAGTACAGGGCAGATGGCGAAAGCATCCAGCACCTATGAAGCAAATGTCATGACTGAAACTGCGGCAGGCGGTGCCTTACTGCTTGGCTGAATAAGGGTACTACCATAAGAGGACTGCTAATGGGATAAGCACAGCATAGGTTTTAGTTGATACAGCGTGACAAATAAGTGAAGAATGTTGCGGTAGGACAGTCAGGCTGGAATGGCTGATACAGACCTCATTGAAAACGAAAAAATGTTTACTCAATTGTGCGAGCGGTCAAGTGACGAGCTGCGAAGTGCCGGAGTAAAGCTAGAGACCAGTGCCTTAGCTTACTCCGGCTTTTTACGTTTCTAGGTAGTTTCATATCAAAAAAAATAGCGTTTCTGGCTTTACGAAGGCGTAAAGAAAGGAGAGCGTTATGTCTGAAAAATCAAAACATTTTGCGTCCTGCTGGGTTCCGGCAGGACACCCGAATGAAAATCAGCTATGAATTTGTAACAGGGGAAATCTCCGAGATCGAGGGCAAGACCAATGAAGAGAGTCGGGAGGTGCAGACGGAAACGCTGGTCATCAAGGCGCGTCCATTGGCAAGCGGCTATGCGAAAGCCAAGACTGGGAATAAGACCTCCCCACAGAAATTTGAACCCTCTGTTTCTAAAAATTTGAACCCCCTAAAGGCAAAATCAAAAGGTATGGTTGTATTGCTTAAAAGGCATAAAAATATTATAATACAATCTGCAAAGCATGGATAAAGCTGATAGGAGTTTGCATATGGAAATTAGGGTTCTTCGCTATTTTCTCACCGTAGTCAGGGAAGAAAGCATTACAAAAGCCGCAGAAGTTTTACATATTACACAGCCGACGCTTTCCCGCCAACTTGCACAGATGGAGGAAGAAATTGGTGTCAGGTTGTTTGACAGGGGGACACGGAAGATTCGACTGACGAATGAAGGTCTACTGCTTCGCCGCCGGGCAGAGGAAATTCTACAGTTGGTTGATAAAACAGAAAAAGAATTGGTAGAGCAGGAAGAACAGGTAGAGGGAAAGATTTCTATTGGATGCGGGGAAGTTGCGTCTGTGCAGATGCTCCCGGATCTGATTCGGAATTTCCATCAGAAATATCCCCTTGTTACTTTTGATCTGTTTACAGCGACTGCGGATCTGGTAAAAGAACAGATGGATAAGGGACTGCTTGATTTAGGAATGCTCCTGGAGCCGGTTGAGATGGGGAAATATGAGTTTATCCGTCTGGATATGAAAGAAAGATGGGTAGCTTTGATGCCGCCGGATGATTCGCTTGCAGGGAAAAAGTATGTCAAGGCAGACGAACTGGCAGAACTGCCGTTGATTCTTCCGAGAAGAATGCAGGTGCAGAGTGAATTGGCAAGTTGGTTTGGGGATTATTATAAAAATCTGAATATCTTGTTTACCAGTAATCTGAGTACCAACGGTGCAGTTATGGTAAGCAGGGGGTTGGCATATTCTTTGGTCATTGAAGGTGCGGTTCCTTTTTGGGACTCATCAAAGATTGTCTGCCGACCGCTGTATCCGGAGCTTATGACAACATGTGTCTTAGCATGGAAACGGGAACAGCCATTTAGTCTGGCAGCTACAAAATTTATAGAATACGCAAAATGCTTTTTAAGCATGAGTGAGCCATAAAAACTAAGTATTTGATATATGTCAGGCATATGATTATAATGTAAGTGCAGGGATGAGGCAGGCAGCTTCGGAACCGCACTTACATTTTTGTTTTAGGAGGGGATGCTTTTTCATGGAACCAGATATCTATGCTCTTTCCAAAGCCGGCTTCAGTAAAGAAAGGATTGAGGAAATAACTAGGTGTGATGATAAGGAGATACAGATACGGATGCTGCGGAAATGCCGGTATCAATTACTGGATGAAATACATGGAAAGCAGCAGTCCCTTGATGAGATTGATTATATTATCTGCAAAATGAAAGAACAAAAATAAAAAAGAATGGAGGCACTTTATGAGAAAAATTTTATCTTTGTTGTTGGTGTCTTTACTGATTTTTTCCTTTGCCGCCTGTGGCAGTGAGAAAAATATTTTACAGGGAAGCGGTGAGGAAAGCACGGGAACTTCTGTAAAGGAAAGTAGCGGGAAGGATGATTTTTCACATGAAGAAGATATTTCAGATGCGCAGCAGACTTTGGGATCAGAAGGCGGGGATTTACACCTGATTGAAACGGTTACGCCTTACACGGCAGATTTTGATGAACTGCGGGATGTAAACCATGACGAGATGGGACGGAATTATCTGCCGGAGCTTAAGGAAAGCAATCTGGATATTGCCGGATATGAGATGGTGTTTGTAGGCTATCCGGTATGGGCAACCGATGTTCCACAGGCTCACAGGAGCAGGATGTGACGAGAAGTGAAACTGCTATTCAAATCACAATTGGCGATATTACATTAGATAGTGTTCTGTATGATACGCCACTGGCAGAAGAAATAAAAGCATATTTTCCGCTGACGATTTCCATGTCAGGATATGGCGGAAGGGAGTATTACGGCGGTGTGGATTTTTACCCGGAGAATTTGGAAGGCGGTCAGAAGAATTTTGAGAACGGAGATATTACTTATTGTGAAGCACACCACAATATGGCTATCTTTTATGCACAGACTGACCACCCCGACCTGTCGGTAGATGTGATTCCTATCGGCCGTGTCACTTCTGACCTTGCAGTATTTGAGAACCTTGACAGCCGGGAGGAGATTACTTTTTCGCTGGCACAGTAAAAAGTAATGCCCACATATTTAGAGAGTGGGATTATGCTAATAAAAAATTGGAGGTATTTATGATGAAAAAAGTGATTACTGTTTTAATTTCTTTGTTGATGATTTTGAGTCTGGCAGCTTGTGGAAACTCTGCAAGCCAGACCGGGCAGCCTTCTACGGAAGAGAAGCCGGTGGCAGGCACTGTGAATAGTGAGGAACCTGTAGAAAACAGTACCGATGCAGAAAACACGGCCACTTCTGAAGGACAGACGAACGAACCGGAGAATCCGGATATTCCGGAAGAACAGGGAACAAAGGTGCTGGTGGCTTATTTTTCCGCTACAAATACAACGCAAGGGATAGCAGAGCATATCGCAGACGGATTGAGTGCGGATATTTATGAAATTGTTCCAGAAGAACCATATACGGACGCAGACTTGAATTACAATGACAATAACAGCCGTACCACGATTGAAATGAATGATCCGGATGCCCGTCCTGCTATTTCCGGTTCAGTGGAGGATATGGAACAGTATGATATTGTGTTCATTGGATATCCGATCTGGTGGGGCGAGGCACCGAGGATTGTCAGCACTTTCGTGGAGAACTATGATTTTTCAGGAAAGACGATTGTTCCATTCTGCACTTCCGGCGGCAGTGGCGTGGGTTCTTCCGCAACAAATTTGGAGCAGCTCACAGATGGAGCAGACTGGCTTCCGGGAAAGCGATTGAATGGCAACGATTCGCAGGATACGGTTATGGAATGGGTAAACGGTCTTGGATTGGATTTTGGAGAATGATTTGAGGGCGGAAAATGGATTTTCGTTCTGGAAGGGAGGCAGTGCCTTATGCAGACAAAAATAAAAACAGGAATCGATTTATTGATGACGGTGCTGCTTCTCCTGTTAATGGCATATCAGATTACCGGGCAGGAGCTGCATGAGTGGTTTGGTGCAGGGGAGTTTCTGCTGTTCCTGCTGCATAATATCCTGAATATGAAATGGTATGGTAATTTATTCAAAGGAAAATACAGGCTGCCTCGTATCATACAGACTATCGTTAATTTCGGTGTCCTGATTACAATGTTGTGCCTGGGATTCAGTGGGATTGTGATGTCGCGACATGTATTTGCGGCGTTTTCTATCCATGGTCCGATGGCAACGGCAAGGATAATGCATCTGGTGGCCTCCTATTGGGGATTTGTGCTGATGAGTGTGCATTTAGGGCTTCATTGGAGCATGATTTTGGGAATGTGTCGGAAACTGACAGGCAGCAGGGAAAAACCACAGGCTATTACATGGATTTTAAGAGTGATGGCAGCCTTGCTTGCCATGTACGGGCTGTATCTCTTTGGCAGAAAGGATATTCTTTCTTATATGTTCCTTAAGCAGCAGTTTGTGTTTTTTGATTTTGAGCAGAGTGCGGAGGCTGTATTTGTGGAATATATTGCAATGATGGGCTTTTGGGTTTTTGCTGCATGTTATATATCGAAGGGAATCGCAAGCATTCCCACATCAAAAAACTCTGTGCAGAAAAATGAAGAGAAGGAAGGAGGCTCACGATGAAAAATGGTCGGAGTGAAAAAGAAGGCTTTGAGCCGGTCTATACAATTATTTCTCGCAGGAGAAGCTGACCACAAAACCGGGACAGTACAGTCAAACAACCGTTGCCGTGAACAGCCTTTCACCTAATGCATGGGGACTTTACAACATGCACGGCAATGTGGGCGAATGGGTATGGGATTATTATGGGGATTATGGTACGGATGCGGTGACAGATCCGATTGGAGCGGAGACGGGGACGCTGCGGGTATACCGTGGCGGAGGCTGGAATGATTTTGCTAAGAATATGCGCAGTGCTTACCGTGCAACGATGGCTGAGGACAAATGGGATGATAGAATAGGCAGGATATGACTCTTTTGAAAAAAGGAAAAGTATAATGGGCGAGAATGATTTGTTTTCTGATCAGGAACTGAAAAAAATGATTATACCCCTGTTTTTAGAGCAGCTTCTGGTGATGTTTGTGGGGCTTGCGGATACGCTGGTTATCAGTTATGCCGGGGAATCAGCGGTATCCGGGGTGTCCCTGGTCAATCAGTTCAATACCATATTTAT
>JAIDFQ010000005.1:0-13460 GCA_029054245.1 Lachnospiraceae bacterium
CGCGCAGAGGTTTAAACCCCACCCAATTTTAAAGCAAGCATGGGACGCCGGTCCGGCCCCACCCGGCACGCCGCCGGCAAAGGAAAAGCGCTCCGCAGCGCTTTTCCTTTGCCGGCGGCTTCCGGTCTGCGCTCGGCGCAGGCTATTCATTAATAATAATTATATTTAGATTATAGGATTAATCTACTTCGGCTTCGTTTTTAGAGCCTTCTTCGTGGTATTCTTTTTCCGTGTTGACATTCCAGATGTTAGTCTTGTCCTTTTTACCGTTTAAGATGTTCTTGACAGACTCGAAGGATGTTACCATGGAGTGGTCGATGTTGTTGTAGCGGTGTTGACCGTTGCGTCCTACGCAGTAGAGGTTGTCGATGGAACTTAGGTAGTCTACTAAGGTGTCGATTTCGTCGTAGGTGTCAAAGTAAGCAGGATATGCTTTCTTGACTTTTTCCATGTGGGTGTCCAAGACGACGTCCGGGGTGTCGATGAGACCGAGCTTAATCATTTCTTCTACGCCGATCTTGGAGAATTCTTCTTCGGTCATGTTCCAGAAGTTGTCGCCTTCGTTTACGAAGTATTCAAGTCCGATCCACACGGTGTGCTCTAGGTCTTTGATCATGTAGGGGGACCAGTTGTTGTAAATCTGGAAGCGACCTAGCTTTACATGCCTGTCCTGAACGTAGACCCAGCAGTCAGGAACGATGTTGCTGACGGTTTTTAATTTGGTCTTGTTTTTCAGGTTAATCTTGGGAACAAGAACGCCTAAGGTCATATAGTCGCGGTAGGGAAGTCCTGCGGCGATCCTGGCAGGATCGGCGGGAACGTCGTTCATACCGTTTACAAGGTCCTTTACAGGCATGGAGGAGATGAAGTAATCGCCTTCCATGGTATGCTCCTGACCATCCTTTTCGTAGGTGAGGGAAGTGATAACATTATTTTCATTTTTGTGGATTTTTGTTACCTTTGCATTTTTGAGGATGGTTCCGCCTAGTTTTTCGATTTCGGAGGCGGTGACATCCCAGAGCTGACCGGGACCGAGTTTGGGGTATTTAAATTCTTCTATCAGGGAAGTTTCTACTTTACGGTTTTTCTTTTTGAACTTTTTTTCGAACACATCCTTAATGATTGCCATGATAGATAAGCCTTTGGTACGCTGAGCGCCCCAGGAGGCATCGATTTCGCTGGGATGGCGTCCCCATAGGTTTTCAGTGTAATATTCAAAAAACATGGAGTAGAGTTTGCGTCCATAGCGATTAATATAAAAATTCTCAAGGTTGTCATCCGGTCTTTTGTGTAGCAGAGAGGCAAGATAACTGAAGCCAACCCTCATGGTGGTCAGAAATCCGAAATTTTTAAAGGTCTCCAGCTTTAAGGAAATAGGATAATCGTAGAATTTGGAATCAAAATAAATACGTGATACACGGTGTCTGGTCAGCATGACCCGGTCTTCCTTTTCGGGGTCAGGACCGCCCTTTGTAAGAGGCATGGGTCTGTCCAAAAGAATGTCATCATAAGTGGGGGCACCCTGCATGGGGAGCATCTTGTCCCACCATTCGTTTACTTCGGGGATTTTGGAGAAAAAACGATGACCGCCCATATCCATACGGTTCCCTTTATAATTTACAGTTTTGGAAATACCGCCAAAACAATCGCTTTCTTCAAATACGGTAACTTCAATGTCCTTTGACTTGGTCAAAAGTTCATAAGCGGCGGTAAGACCCGCGGGACCTGCGCCTATGACAAGAGCTTTCTTCATGCTTTCATATCCACCTTTCCTGTATGGAACCATGTTCTGTCTGGATCCATATATATTGTACCATTGTAACATAATTTGAAAACTGTGTCCACATTTGAAAACTGTGTCCACATTTGAAAACTGATGGTTGTGTCTTTCAAGGAATGAAAGGTGGTAATCATACGGCAGTTTAAGCCGATGGTTGGTAGGATTAAGTTTTGTAAAAAGAAGTTATACTAGTACTTATGGAAAAATTGGTGTAGAATGGAAGGAAACGGAAACCGGATACAGTTGACTTACTTGAAAGGCTGACATAACATGAAAAAAATCTGGATAATGATATTTTCTGTAATTTTTTTGTGCATATATTTAATGAGTGATAAAATAGCAGACAAGTTTAGCACAGATGTGATGGGCGCTAAAGTGCTTCCCGTGGAAGAGATAGAAGCTTTGTGCGAGGGAAAAGAAGATGCCTATATGGAACCGGAGATTACCTTAAACGGAGGAAAGATTGCTTATGACAGTGCACTGAATTTACTGCTGATACCGCAGAATTTATCCGATGCGGGTTTTGACGGTATTTTGCAGGTACCGGACGGAAGGCTGATTTTTATGCAGGATGAGGCATTGAATGACAAGGAAGGTACGCTTAGGGACAGCAGAATGCTTCACTTATACTGGCTTAGAGACACAGGATGCTGGATGTATAATGTATATTTTACAGGAATGCCTGTTGTCTCTGTCACAACTAAAGTGGAAGCGAATGAAGAAGGAATCATGACAGGCGATGTGTGGGTATATGATCAGTATCACAGTGCAGCCAGGTATCAAAAGGCAGCGTGCGCCTGGCATTTAAGAGGAGCAACGACTTTGAATTATGAGAAATCCAGCTACCGGCTGACACTTACCGATAAAAAATACTCTTTGTTGGGAATGCGAAAGGATGACGACTGGATTTTGCATGGACTTTATGATGACGAAGGACTGATTCACAATAAATTGTCTTATGAGGTATGGCAGGAAATCGCGGCGGATAATCATGTGGATTATGATGAGGGTATCCACATGGAGTATGTGGAATTATTTATGGATGATACTTATCTCGGCGTTTATGGTCTTTCCGAGAGGATTGATAAGAAAGCGCTGCAATTGGGAAAACAGGATATTTTGTATAAATGTTGTGACCAGGAAAATCCCGGGGAGGAGGATTTCTATCAGGAACTCACAGAGGATATGAACCCTACCTTTGTCTTAAAATATCCCAAGGATTTTGGGATGGAGGACTGGGAGCCGCTGCGGCAGTGGACCTCTATGTTCTGTTTTGATGAAATTCTGGATTACGAATCGGCAAAGGCAATTCTCAATCTAGAAAATGCAGTCGATTATAATTTGTTCAATCTGCTTACATGCGGGATGGATAATATTATGAAAAATATTTATTTCTTTGCAGATTACCAGGCGGACGGCAGTTTTCAATTTATTAAGCTTCCGTGGGATCTTAACATGACATGGGGAAATTCCTGGGTTGACGATTATAATTGTAATTTCAATCTGTTTCAGGAGAAGAATTTTGAAAGTATAGGAGGATGGACCCCGGATATGGAGGCGCTATATGAGCGTAATCCGGAAGAAATCGGCGCTTTGCTGTATGAGCGGTGGCAGCATCTTCGGGAAGCCATCCTTACAAAGGAAGCTTTGTATGCAAAAGTAGATGCGGAATATGCTTATCTTTATTCTTCGGGGGCATATGTGAGGAACCAGCAGAAGTGGCCGCCTAAAGGAGAATACTGGCAGAATGAATATATTTACGAATATATCGACAAGAGGATTGACTTTTTGGACAGCTATATTGGACAGATGAGGTAAGATGCATGGATTACAGGCATGAATTGAAATTTCTGGTTTCGGATGCGCAGCTGGAACTGCTACGGTATCGGTTAAAGTTGTTGATGCGGCAGGATTTTCATCAGAAGGAAGGCGTTTATACGGTTAGGAGCCTGTACTTTGATGATTTTAGCAATTCTTGTTTAGAGGAAAATGAGAATGGCAATGACCCAAGGAGGAAGTACCGGATTCGGATTTATAACGGAAGCGATGAGACAATCAAGTTGGAAAAGAAAATCAAATGCAGGGGCATGACCAGAAAAATCAGCAGAGAAATTTCCCGAAAGGATTGTTTGTCATATATGTCCGGCAGAACGCCGCAGCTGACCTTAGATAGTGCAGAACTGGAAAAGGAATTGTATACGGAAATAAAAATAAACGGGATGTGTCCTGTGACGGTTGTGGAATATGAGAGATGTGCTTTTGTGGAACCAAGAGGAAATGTCAGGGTCACGTTCGATAAAAATATCAGCGGCAGTGAAGCGATAGGGCAGTTTTTAGAAAGAAAAGTCATAGCGGTACCGCTGCTGCCTAAGGGAAATCATGTGCTGGAAGTGAAATACGATGAACTGCTTCCTGAATATATTGCACAGGCGCTGGAAATCGGAGTTTTACAGAGAAGCGCTTTTTCAAAATATTATTACGCCAGAAACTATGGACAGAATTAGAGGTACAAGAACGGAGGAATGTTATGAACTTTAGCGATGTAATTAAAAAATCAGTCTTAGAAGGGTTTTCTTATGCAGATTTGTCAACGGCGAAAATTGTGACGACGCTGCTCATTACGTTTTTAATTGCGGTATATATCTTTTGTGTATATAAAAAGATAACCAAGAGCGCGTTTTATTTTAAAAGCTTTAATGTCTCCATGGCGATTATTTCCGTGGTGACGGCAGGAATCATCCTTGCCATGCAGTCAAGCATTGTGATTTCCCTGGGTATGGTGGGAGCGCTTTCCATTGTGAGATTCCGTACAGCAATTAAAGATCCGATGGACTTATTGTTTTTGTTTTGGTCGATTGGGACAGGTATAATCTGCGGAGCGGGGCTTTATAAAATTGCAATTATCCTTGCCGTTCTTGTAACGGTGGGAATCCTGATTCTGGATATGCTGCCGGTCAGGCTAAGTCCCTATCTTTTGATTATTAATGCAGATACGAAGGAAGTGGAAGACGAGATGATAGAGACCGTAAAGAAAATGGCAGGATCATACAAATTGAAATCAAAGAACATTACGAAAAGCGGTATGGACGTGATTCTGGAGGTGAGGGCAGGAAAGGAAAAGGAGCTTGTGGACAGCCTTTCTGAAATGAAGGGGATTACATCGGTATCACTTCTTGCCCATGACGGTGAAGTAAAAGGTTAAGGAGCAATCAATGTTTGAAAGAATAAAAGGAACGGTTTTAAAGGATGGACGTGTTGTGGCATCCGTATATCTGATGGCATCCGCATTTTTGATCATGATGATTGCCACCCGGTCTTCTTTTCTCTATCCATGTAATAACTGGAATGATGCCAACAGCTATTTTTCTGTTGGGAAAGCGCTATTTAATGGAAGGATGCCTTATCGGGATGTGTTCGACCAAAAGGGAATGTATCTGTATTTTTTTTATGGGTTGTGTTATCTCATATCCCATACCACCTTTATAGGGGTCTTTCTTTTTGAGGTGATTCTCGCCGCATTTAATTTATTTGGCATTTGTAGGATTCTGCAGCTCTATGTAAAGAGGAGCATGGCGCTTGTTTTAAGTCCGCTGGTGCTCTCTGTCGTTGTAAGCTCCTTTAGCTTTTATTGGGGAGGAAGTGCGGAGGAAGTCTGTTTCCCTTTTTTGATTTGGGGATTCTATTTTTCGCTTGATTATTTTCAAAACAGATATCCCAGGGAAATCATGGAGTGGAAGGTCATCTTGATAAACGGTATTTTGGCGGGGATGGTGGCAAATATTAAATTTACCGTGCTTGGTTTTTTCTTTGCATGGATGATGTGTATTGCTTTTTCGTTTCTGGCAAAAAAGGATTTCCTGGGGGCAGTCAAAGGGTGTCTTATTTTTCTGGGGGGCATGGCGATTCCGTTTATTCCCTGGGTGATTTATTTTGCGTGGAACCATGGGCTGTATGAATGGTATTGGGGATATGTACATATCAACGTATTTGTGTACAGCAATTTAAATGAGGAAGGTCCGGGACTGTTTGAGCGGATTTATGTTTTGAGTAAGCTGCTATACTGGGTCATCCGAAAAAATATGATTTATTTTTGCTTTTTGATACCCGGTGTGATATGGAATGTGCTTGGCAGAGGGAAAAAACTTTTGGCGCGCTTTAACACGCTGGCACTATGCTTTTTCCTGTTTCTGGGTATTTATGTAGGCGGTTCGGAACTGCCCTATTATGCTTTCCCGCTGGCGGTGTTTACGCCCCTTGGCTTCGCGCTGATTGGAAGGATTTTGAAGTGGGGTTGGGCGCATGTTGCTGTGGGGAAAAAGGCACAGGATACAAAGAAAGGGAAGACGGCAGGTGTCGTTGCAGGAATGGTTTCTGCGATACTTAGCGCTGGGATAGTTTTTGCTGTTTCTATGAACATTCCTTATATGTCCGAAAAGAGAGAAGATCTTTTCTTGTATAAATTTAAGGAAATCGTGGAGGAGACAGAAAATCCTACGCTTCTTAATATTGGTTGTCTGGATGCAGGGCTTTATACGGTGTGTGATATTGTTCCCAGCTGCAGATGGTTCCAGACACAGACACTGGCAATCGATGATGTGCTGAAAGAGCAGGAGCGTTATATCAAAGAAGGGCAGACAACATTTGTGATTGCAAGGAATGATTATCCTCAGGCGATTTTTGAAAAATATGAGCTGGTATCGGAAGAGCCGTGGTATCATGAAGGACAGGAGTTTACTTATTATCTGTTCAGACTGCGGGAAATGGAGTAGGAGAGAGGAGAAAACAGATGGTGGTGCTGAAAATAGTTAGCTTAATCCTGTGGCTTTTGGCAGTTCCGTTTGGTATGGGACTTTTGCCTATGCCCTTGCTTGAAAAGCGTTTCCGGACACCGGGGGCGGTGCTGGCAGCAGGCTACATTCTTTTGTTTACGGCGCTGGAGCTGGTGGGCATACCGGTGGTTCTTCTGGCTGTTTATAATGGTTTTACGATTTTTAAGAATGTTTTTGCGCCGGTGACAGTCCTGTGTGCGGCTGCGGGGATTTTTGTCACGTGGCGGGAAAAGAAAAACGGGTATGAATTAAATTTTCAGAGCATATCCGCATGCAAAGATAGATCTATGGAAGAAAAAATCATGTTGATCCTGTTTGTTGTGCTTGCAGGGGTTCAACTATATATGTCCTTTGCACGGGCATCCTTTGACGGGGATGATGCTTATTATGGGGCGCAGGCAGTGATTGCGCAGCAGATTGATACGTTATACCGGGTGAATCCTTATACGGGGCGGAGCGCACCCCTTGACGTGCGCCATTGTCTGGCGCTTTTTCCTATATGGGAGGCTTACATCGGAAGCATGAGCGGGATTCATGCGACGATTATATGTCATAGTGTGGCGCCGCTTTTGCTGATACCGCTTACTTATATTCTGTATAACCTTCTAGGGAGGCAGCTTTTGAAAGAGAAAAAAGAGCTGCTGCCTATGTTCATGGTATTAATTGCCCTGTGGCAGATGTTTGGAAATATTTCTATCTATACCACAGAGACCTTCTTTTTGACGAGAACCTGGCAGGGCAAATCCTTTGCAGGTAATTTTGTGATACCGGCAGTCATCTGGATTTTCTTATGCCTTATGGAGGAGAAAAATACTGGCAGGATAGGGTTTTGGATTTTGCTGACCTGTCTGAACTTTGCCGGAGGGGCGAGCAGTTCCCTTGCCATTTTGTTAAGCTGTCTGATGACGGCAGGCTTTTCCCTGTTGTTTGCCATCAAGGAGAAAAGAATGGGAATTTTCATAAAAGGAGGCATTAGTTGTGTGCTTGGAGGGGGTTATGTACTTCTCTATATAGCGTTGACACATGGGCTGCTGGCGTTGTAAATCTAAAGGAGATACTTTATGTTTGGAATTTTTATGGAAAGTCTGGTTATTTTCAAATTATATACAGGGTTAAAGTTCCTGCTTGTGCTTACGGCGCTTGCATGGATTTATCTTCTTATCACAGAAAAGGATAAAAAGATACGGATTCTTTTGGTGTATGCGCCGATCATCACCATCCTGCTTTTCCTGTTTCCGCTAAGCAGAAAGGTGTTTGTCGCCGCAGGGCTGGACGGAGAAACTTATTACCGTATTTTATGGACGGTTCCTATGGGGGTTATCTTTGTCTATGGCGCCTGTCGGTTTTTTGCGTCACACAGGAGGATTGGACTGGCGCTTTCGGCGATTCTTATCGTGCTGTGTGGAAGCTATGTATATAAAAGCCCTTATATATCCAGGGCAGAAAATTTGTACCATATACCGGATGCGGTGATCAGGATTTGTGACCTGATCAGACCCGAGCGCTCTGGGGAGAGGGTGTCGGCAGTGATGCCCGCGGATCTGATTCATTTTGTGAGGCAGTATGACGCTTCGATTAATATGCCGTATGGCAGGGAGATGTTGGTAAACCAATGGGATTACTATAATGCGGTTTATGAGGCGATGGAAAAGCCGGATGTCGTCAATATGGAGGAGCTGCTTAAGGCGACCAGGACAGAGAATTGCCGGTACATTGTCATGGCAGAACACAAGCGGACGGATGAAGATCCAAAAGACTGCGGTCTGCTTCTTTTGGATGTAATCGATGGATATCGTGTGTATGAAGATCCGGTCACGGCGAAAGTGCAGGAGCAGCAGTGGCAGGAATACTATGGGGATGAGAAATAATGCTGTTTAATTCATATACCTTTTTATTTTTATTTTTACCCATTACCCTTTTGGGATATTTTATCCTGCAAAAGGCAGGAAAACGGTTTTGGAATGACAATCGCCGCATTAGTATTGGAAATGCCTTTCTTTTGGCAGCTTCCTTCGTGTTTTACGGGTGGAATCGTCCGGCGTATATACCGATTCTGATAGGAAGCATGGCGGTCAATTACGGACTTTTTTGGCAGATAGAAAAAACACGGCACAAAGGTAGGGCGCTTGCCGCCGGACTTGTCTTTCATTTAGGTATCCTTGCCTGCTTTAAATATATTGGCACAGGCACATTTGTTCCTCTTGGCATCAGCTTCTTTACCTTTACCCAGATTGCATTTCTGATGGAAGGCTACAGAGGAAATCTTGAGCAGGTAAAAGCACTTTCCTATGGTCTGTATGTGGGCTTTTTCCCCAAAATGATGCAGGGTCCCATTGTCCTGCCAGATGAGATGTTTTCCCAGCTTGGGCAGCCAGATAAGCGGGTGGACTGGGAACGGCTCTACCGGTGTCTTTATCTGTTTACCTTAGGCTTATTTAAAAAAGTATTATTGGCAGACACCTTGGGAGGGGCGGTCGAGTTCGGCTATGCCAATCTGGCAGCGTTAAATTCTGCCGACGCCATCATCGTCATGCTATCCTACACACTTCAGCTCTATTTTGATTTCAGCGGATATTGTGATATGGCAATGGGCATTGCCGGTATGTTTGGAATAAATCTGCCCCTAAACTTCAATTCCCCTTACAAAGCCTCCAACATCATGGAATTCTGGCAGGGATGGCATATCACACTGACCCGTTTCTTTACCAGATACCTATACATTCCCCTTGGAGGGAACTGTAAAGGAAAGTGCAGAACCTACGTAAACTGCCTGATTGTATTCCTCATAAGCGGCATCTGGCACGGCGCTGGGTTGACGTTTGTGATCTGGGGGCTTTTACACGGCATACTATACGTGGCAACCAGAGCATGGAAAGATTATCGCGCAGAAAAAGGTGTACACAAGCAAGGGAAAAATAAGATTATCCATGGCATTAGCGTGTTCCTGACATTCTTATACGTAAACATTGCTTGGATTTTTTTCCGCGCGCCTTCAGTTGGTGAAGCATTTACGCTTATTAAAACCATATGCGCCTTTCGATTTAGCAGAATTAACTGGAACCTGGCAGGCTGTTTCAATTTAGATGAATTTTGGTATATAATCAAAGTGGCAGGGATAGACAGTTGGCAATATGCCCATTACATCCTCATGTCAGTACTCCTGCTTGCAATGCTTTTCTTAGTGTTCTTCAGCAAAAATGCACATGATACGGCAAAACGCGTTAAACCTAGGGCGATATCCACGATATTCATAACAATTCTATTTGTTTGGAGTGTCCTTTCCCTTTCTGGGGTCAGTTCATTCCTGTATGTGAATTTTTAATTCTTGTGCTGCATGACGAGATGATTGGAAGGAAAATGAAGAATATAAGTAACGAATATATCAAACAGGATGAAAAGAAAAATAAAAACAAAAATCCCTTCAAACGTGCTATTGCAGGCTTTATATTGATGGTGGCTGCGGCATGTATACTGACGTGCGCTTTTGTAGTTTACGTGGATCCTTTTTTTCATTATCATGCGCCCTTGGAAGGTTTTCCGTATCTGGTGGATAATCAGCTGTCTCAGAATCCGGGGATGGCGGCGCATATGGAGTATGACAGTGTGATTTTGGGATCTTCTATGACGGTGAATTTCCAGACGGACTGGTTTAAGGAACTGATGGGGCTTGATACGATCAAGCTCAGTTACAGCGGCGCATTTCCCAAGGATCAGGCGAATATTATGGAGATTATTTTCAAGAGTGATAATAACACAGGGGAAAAACGGATAAAGAAGGTTTTCTTAGGGGTGGATGTTATCACTTATACAGGCGGTGTGGAGGAGACGAAGTATCCCATACCAGAGTATCTGTATGATGACGATTATTTCAATGATGTTGCGTATGTGCTTAATAAGGATGTGGTGCTGAATTATATTTTGCGTCCATTGGCAGATCCGGATCCTACGAATTTGTCTAATGTGTACGCCAGTTGGTGGACGGAGGAATATTATAGTGAGGAGTGGGTGCTTCACAATTATACGTCTCCGGCACAGATAGAGGAGGAGACGCCGCCGGAGGCTTATCTGGAGGCAGCGAAGGCAAATCTTGAGACAAATATTTGTCCCTATATAGAAGAAAATCCGGAAACGGACTTTGTGGTTTTCTTTCCTCCTTATAGTATTTTGTTCTGGAATGATGTTTTGAAAGAAAATCATTTAAAGGCTACCATGGAGGAATACAGATATATTGCAGATAAACTGAATGGTTATAAAAATGTAGAAGTTTATTTTTTCCCAGATCAGGAGGAAATTATTTGTAATTTAAATAATTACGCGGATTACAGCCATTATCATCCCAAGTTTAACCGTTATATGGCAGAATGCTTTGCAGATGGAACTTGCCGGGTGGCCAAGGAGGGACAGGAAGGAAAGGGAATAGATGAGTATCTGCAGCACATGAGGGAAATTGCAGAAAACTTTGATTATGAAGAACTGTTGTCTCGGAAATAAAATTTTTGGTACGATACAATGCAAAGGCAATGTAAAAGGCACCATAGGCATCTTTCACATTGCCTTTTTATGTTGTGCGCCTAGCGGTGCACGTTTTCTTGCAGTTGGCAATTTAAGTCAGCTTGTAATGCTTATTTAGCTGTAGTGGAGTTTACCGTACTCATCCGATTATTGATAATATCTGCAATGCGGTCGGCAAGCTTTTCTCTTCCTGCCTGATTGTAATGCATGTGGTCGGTCATGTATTCTTTATAATTATCTTCATTGATGGTTCCGAAATAGTTATCAATGAAAGAAACGCCACAGTCCATGGCAGCATCTGATTCTTTTACCACATAGTGATTCAAGGTGCCGTTTCCGTTGTCTGTTGTTGTTCCGTTATGGAGCGATCCATCCTCATCCATGTACTGGGCATAGGTGGGAGACATGACAAAAATACGGATATACGGCCAAGTATTTTTGATATTATTTATGGTGGTGCGCAGACCTCCAGTAAAAGCTGTGACATCGTTAGGATTGTCGGGATTGTCTGAGGGAGTGCCCTCGTTATAATCGGTGCTGTCATACATGATGATGATGACATCGACCTTATCCATATCCACTGTCTTCATGACTTCTACCGTTTCGGCGTAGACTGGATCAGGCTCGTCGTTTGCAATAGAAGAAATGGCGGTGAATTCATTGTTGCGGAAACACTCTGTCACATAATATAGGTTAAAATGATCCCTGGTGTATTCTGGATTATATATGGGATATTTGCATGCGGCAGAGGAATTGGGGAAGGCACAGTCGTAAACGACGGCATTTGTTTTAGCGGCAATTAGGGAAGAAAGCCCAGTTTCACTTCTGTCGTCGGTGAAAGGATTGTTTCCCAGACAGAGGATTGTTGTGACCCCGTCATCCTCGTGCCCTGCCAAAAGCGAGGAATCCATGGGGATAATCATATCAAGGGGTTCCACGTCAAATTGTGATGTATCCACATCCGCAGTGTCTGTATCCAAAGGGACGCCTTTGTTCCATTTATATAGTCTGTAGGCAGCCACGATTGCTATAAGAAAAATGGAAGCAATCAGGATGATATGAAGATTTACATGAATACCAGGCTTTGTAGGGGATTTCTGCTGATTCAAATCGTGTTCTGAGGGGGCTTTTTTATCGTTTTCCATAGGGTTCTCCTTTGATTTATTCATTCATACGCAAAACAATTATTGTCATTCTACTATTATCTGGACAAAAAATCCATATATTCATAAAAATTTAATATACATTACAAAAGTCTTTTAATAAAATTTCTCATGGAAAAGGACCGGAAAATCCGGTCCTTAGTCATAATTGTTTAATCCATTTGGTGTACATTGCATCCTTCAGCACTTTGGGTGACCATGGTAGCCAGTAAAGTGGTGACAGGAAGGTTATCTTTGTTATTTGCCTGAAGTTCCTTATACCATTTGCTGTATTTATACATACGGTAGCTGGATCTCAGTTTGCACAGTTGATTTTCGTCTGCACAGGCATTTTTGAAGGCTTCTCGTTCTTCCATGTCCATGTTGACGTAGTCCAGATATGAAATCTGGAGTTCTGCCAACGGATTCGTGCATTTGGGGCATATCAATTTATGTCCATTCAGCATAAAAATTCGGTGGCAGGGCTTGCAGTAATGCATGTACATCATAAGAATTCCCCTTTTCTTAATCAAGCATATTCATATTGTTGTAATAAAGTTTAAAGGTTTTGGAGAAAATGTCAATAACTTATAGGTAATATATAAGAGATTTGGACGACAGGATTTGATAAATATTTATGTTAACTACAAAGAATCTAAATATTAAGCTTTTATAACAGATGAACCTACAAAGAGATTGTACTTATTGCAGATAAATGTTATAATATCAACTGATCTGTAGAAATGTCAATATGAAAGTATTACGAAATTATTAATATGGAGGGTTAACATAAATGGGAAAGCTTTTTGGACGTTTGAAAAGCTCTGCGAAGAGAAAAGAATATGAAAATAAAAAAGAAAAATTACGGTGGACAGAATATGAGTATGATGATATAGATGAAGAGGATGAATATTACGAAGACGATGATGAAGCAGAAGACGGCGCCTATTACGAGGAGGAAGAAGATTGGGATGATGAGGTAGGCGAGGACGAATATTACGAAGATGAAGAAGACCGGTACGATGAAGAAGATGATGAATACTATGAGGATGAAGAAGACCGGTATGACGAAGAAGATGATGAATATTATGAGGATGAAGAAGACCGGTATGACGAAGAAGATGATGAATACTATGAGGATGAAGAAGACCGGTATGATGAAGAAGATGATGAATACTATGAGGATGAAGAAGACCG
>JAIDFQ010000005.1:13560-168157 GCA_029054245.1 Lachnospiraceae bacterium
GAATACTATGAGGATGAAGAAGAACGATATGATGAAGAAGATGACGAATATTATGAGGAACAGTATGATGATGACGAGTACGATGAGGATGAATATGATGAATTAGAAGATGATGAATACTACGAGGATGAAGATTACGAAGAAGAGGAAGAAGTCGTTGAACGCGGTGTAGGGAAAATCATATATAAGATCACGCATTTGCCCGCAGTAGATTATATTGTCGCGTTTACTGGGGCTGCAGTTCTTTTGCTGGCAGTAGTCGCAGGAACAATGTATCTTGGCGTCAAGAAGAATCAGACACAGATAGAAGCTTTTGCCGAAATTGGAACTGGAATGGAAGATATTACTATGATTGGGCAAAGCGGTCTGGTGGCGATTTCCGATGCACAGTCAGCAAAGCTCATGGCGGCAGCAATGGAAGAACAGGAGGAGACGCAGCCGGAGGATAGCACGGAAGAAAAAATTGAAGTTACCATGAATATGACTTCTATTCAAAAGGATCTGAAAATTAAGTTTATCAATTCAAAATCAGGCAAACTGATTCCGGATATTGCGTTTGAGGTGGAGGTAGAAAAGCCGTCGGGCGGGACGTTTACGCTTAAAGATGATGATAAAGACGGAATTATATACCAGACAAATATGGAACCGGGCAGATATCAGATCAAGATGATAGCCCCAGGTGCGCATGATACATATCGTATTTCTGAAGAAGCAACGGCAATTACAGTAAGGGATACCATTGAATATAAGAAGGTAGATGTATCTAATGAAGTAAAGACAGAATCACAGGTCAATGCAGCTGTGGAGGACACAAAGGTCAATGCAACGGTAGTGGAATCTACGAACACAGATACTGTGGAGTGGGTTGAGTCCACCAAGACTTTGATTGAAGGAACGGAAACTTCAGAAGATAGCTATGAGAAGGTCGATAAGAGTCAGATAGCGGATCCAGGAAAGCAGGCATCCTTATCCTTCAGGCTCCTTACAGCGCCTAATGAAGAAGAAAATAACGGAACAGGAGAAGGCGATGGGACGAATGGGGATCCAACCCCTGAACCGACAAACGATCCGACCCCGCAACCGACGAAAGAACCGGATCCTGTTCAGACACAGACCCCTGAACCAACATTGCCTCCCACACCAGACCCTACTATGCCGCCTGCTGCGCCGCCTACGCCGCAGCCGACTATGGCGCCTACAGCGGCTCCTGTGCCAACAGCAACACCAGTACCGACTTCTGTGCCAACAGCGACACCTGCGCCTACGGCAACGCCGCAGCCTACAGCAACACCTACTGGGCAGCCGACTGCTTCACCTACGGCAAAACCCAATGATCCGCAAAATGATACGACGACGACACTAAAGACTACCAGCGGTGAAACCTTGTGGGTGAAAGATAAGGATGGAAAATTCAGGGAAGCAAAATATGCGGATTATTATACAGCGACGGAATTTTATCGCAGGGTAAATAAAACCACAGGTGATTACAGGTATACAGGCTGGCAGGAGATTGACGGAGTAACTTACTTTTTTGATAAAAATGGCAATAAAGTTACAGGAGAGCAGGTCATCCAAGGAGCGAAATATAATTTCAACAGTGACGGATCTCTCAATACCGGATCGGGACAGTTGGGAATAGATGTTTCTAAATGGAATGGGAATATAGACTGGAATGCCGTGAAAAACAGTGGCGTATCCTATGTTATCATCCGATGCGGTTACCGCGGTTCCACAACAGGGGCATTGATTGAAGATCCTATGTTCAGGAGCAATATCCAGGGAGCTTCCAGTGCGGGGCTTAAGGTCGGTGTTTATTTCTTTACCCAGGCAGTGAATGAAGTGGAGGCTGTAGAAGAAGCTTCTATGGTATTAGGACTGATAAAGGGGTATAATATCAGTTATCCGGTGTTCCTGGATGTAGAGCCCAGTAATGGGCGGGCAGATAGTATCAATGCGTCTACCAGAACAGCGGCATGTAAGGCATTCTGCCAGACCATACAAAATTCTGGATACAAAGCCGGCATTTATGCGAACAAAACATGGCTGAACAGTTATGTGGACGCGCCGAGCCTTTCAGGATATAAAATTTGGCTGGCGCAGTATGCGGCAGCGCCTACCTACAATAAGACCCGATATGACATGTGGCAGTATTCTTCTAAAGGAAGCGTATCGGGGATCAAAGGAAACGTTGACATGAATATCAGTTATATGGGATATTAAGAAGGAAGCCTTATCAAAAAGAATGGAGAAAAGAAAATGAGAACTTATTTAGTGACAGGGGGAGCCGGGTTTATCGGATCTAATTATATTCATTACATGTTTAAAAGATATGATAATGAAATCCGTATCATTAATGTGGATGCACTTACCTATGCAGGTAATTTGGAGAATCTTAAGGACGTGGAGGATAGGGAAAATTATACGTTCATAAGGGCAGACATCTGTGATAAGGAAGCAATCACGCAGATTTTTGCAGAGAACGATATTGACAGGGTGGTGCATTTTGCGGCAGAAAGCCATGTGGACAGAAGCATCAGGACACCGGAGGTGTTCGTTCAGACCAATGTGTTAGGGACTGCGGTTATGCTCAACTGCGCAAAAGCAGCATGGGAGAACCCAGACGGTACGTTTAAACCGGATAAAAAGTTTCTTCACGTTTCAACGGATGAGGTGTATGGCTCACTTGAGGAAGATGGCGGTTATTTTTATGAAACAACGCCTTATGCGCCTCATAGCCCTTATTCCGCCAGTAAGGCAAGTTCGGACATGCTCGTGAAAGCATATATGGATACTTACAAATTTCCGGCGAATATCACCAATTGTTCCAACAATTACGGACCTTACCAATTCCCTGAAAAGCTGATTCCGCTCATCATAAACAATGCGCTTCAGGGCAAAAAGCTCCCTGTCTATGGAGATGGTAAAAATGTCCGCGATTGGCTGTACGTGGAAGATCATGCCAAAGCCATCGACATGGTACAGGAAAAAGGAAGACTTTTTGAGACCTACAATATAGGCGGGCATAATGAAAAACAGAATATTGAGATTATTCATATCATCTTAGATACGCTTAAGGAGATGCTGCCAGAGGAGGATCCCAGAAAAGAGCTGGTCAGCGAAGATCTGATTACTTATGTGGAAGACAGAAAAGGGCATGACAGAAGATATGCCATTGCACCGGATAAAATCAAAGCAGAAATTGGATGGGAGCCCGAAACGATGTTCAAAGAGGGGATCAGACGTACGATTGCATGGTTCTTTGAACACGAAGAATGGATGAAGAATGTGACCAGTGGTGATTACCAAAAATATTATGCATCAATGTATGAGAATAAATAATATATGGCGGCGTGGGCTGAACTGTTATGAATATAGTCAGCGGAAGTTGGGGGTGATTTACAATCACTCCCATTTTGTGGTATAATCAAATGAATTATGCGTGGTATGCGTTGAAAGAGATGTTTTGGAGGTGTTTCATATGAAAGGGATTATATTGGCGGGGGGAGCAGGGACGCGGCTTTATCCGCTGACGAAAGCAATCAGCAAACAGATTATGCCGGTTTATGATAAACCGATGATTTATTATCCGCTGTCTACACTGATGCTGGCGGGAATCAGGGAGGTGCTGATTATCTCTACTCCAAGAGATCTGCCGGTTTTTGAAGAACTTTTAGGGGATGGAAGCCAACTGGGAATGGAATTTTTTTATGCGATTCAGGACAAGCCCAGGGGACTTGCCGATGCGTTTATCATTGGGGCGGAATTTATTGGAAAAGACAGTGTGGCGCTGGTGCTCGGTGACAATATTTTTTATGGACAGAGTTTTTCGAGGGTGTTAAGGGAAGTGGCATCAAGGGAAAAAGGAGCGACGATTTTCGGATATTATGTCCGCGACCCCAGAGAATATGGGGTGGTTGAATTTGATGAGTCTGGGAAAGCGCTTTCTATAGAAGAGAAACCGGAACATCCAAAGAGCAATTACGCCGTGCCGGGACTTTATTTTTATGATAATGAAGTGGTAAGAATCGCCGAAAATGTAAAGCCTTCTGCCAGAGGGGAGATTGAGATTACCAGTATCAATAACGAATATTTACGTAAAGGAACTCTGCATGTTGAGACATTGGGAAGAGGATTTGCATGGCTGGATACAGGCAATCACGACTCATTGCTGGATGCGGCTGATTTCGTGGCGGCATTCCAGAAACGCCAGGGGTTGTATATTTCCTGTATTGAGGAGATTGCCTATAAGAGAGGATTTATCAATAAGGAGCAGCTTCTTAAGCTTGCAGAACCACTTATGAAGACAGATTATGGTAAATATATGAAAGAAGTTGCAGAAGGCTTATAAAGCGGATGGAGGAAAATATGGGAAAAATAACAGTAGAGACATGTGAAATAGAAGGGTTAAAGGTAATTACCCCTACAGTCTTTGGGGATGCGAGGGGATATTTCATGGAGACTTACAATTATAATGACTATAAAGAAGCCGGTATTGATCAGGTATTCGTGCAGGATAATCAGTCTTCTTCCGTAAAAAATGTTTTGAGAGGACTTCATTTTCAGATCAACTATCCTCAAGATAAGCTTGTGCGTGTGATAGCTGGAGAAGTATTTGATGTGGCGGTGGATCTGCGACCTGATTCCGCAACTTATGGAAAGTGGTTTGGGGTCATCCTTTCGGCAGAGAACAAGAAGCAGTTTTTTATACCGAAGAATTTTGCCCATGGATTTGTAGTTTTGTCAGATTATGCTGAATTTGCTTATAAATGTACGGATTTCTATCATCCCAATGATGAGGGGGGAATCAGATTTGACGATTCAGACATTGGGATTTTGTGGCCCATTCCGCAAGGTGCGGAATTGATTATGTCCGACAAGGATAAAAAGTGGGGCGGAATCAAAGAATATGCGGAAAGCAGAAAGAACGGATAGTGTATGATAGGTGATGTGAAAGAGAATAAGCAGTTTAAATTGAAAAAACTGCCTAAGCCGTTGGGCATTGGTATATTTTATGGGATTTGCATTTTGGTGGCAATTATGGTGCTTGCCCATAATAATCCTTTAGCGCCCGATCAGCATACGGAAGATTTGAAAAAGTTCTGTGCATGTGCGCTTCTTACGCTTGCATGTATCATTTTTGGGCTGTATTATGACAGAATGTTTATTATTCCGGGGGAATTGTTCCAAAGCAGGGAATTGATCTGGAAATTGTCCAAAAATGATTTTAAAAAGCGCTATGCAGGCTCCTATCTTGGCTTTTTGTGGGCGTTGGTGCAGCCTGTGGTGACGGTGCTCATGTACTGGATCGTGTTCGACAAGGTCTTTCAGACACGCAGCCAGCTGGTGGCAAGCGGTGTGGAGGTGCCTTACGTCCTATATCTTACGGCAGGACTGGTGCCCTGGTTTTATTTCTCGGAGGCGATTACTAACGGAACCAATGCACTGTTGGAATACAGTTATCTTGTAAAGAAAGTGGTGTTCAATATCAGTATTCTTCCAATTATTAAGTTGATTGCAGCCACTTTCATTCATTTGTTTTTTGTGGGTGTTCTGCTGGTGGTTGCCATTTTTTACGGATATTATCCGAATCTTTACACGCTGCAGGTGTTCTATTATAGCTTTTGTCTGTTTATTCTGGTGCTTGCTATGAGTTATTGCAGTTGTGCAATTGTTGTTTTTTTCAGAGATTTAGGGCAGATTATTAATATCAGCCTTCAGGTTGGAATGTGGGCGACACCTATTCTCTGGAATATTGATATGTTGAATAATGATAAGATCATCACCCTTTTTAAGCTTAATCCACTGGTTTATATTGTAAATGGCTATAGAAATGCCATATATGGTGATGAATGGTTCTTTGAACATTTTTATTCTTCTACTTATTTCTGGATCTTTACGGTTACGCTGTTTTGCGTAGGGTCATTGATTTTTAAAAGGCTGAAGGTACACTTTGCAGATGTACTCTAGGTCTGGCGGTATCATGAAAAGGTTTTGAGAGAAAGGTGAAAGCAGGAGAAAATCGGAAGATGGATGAGAAAAAGACTGCCATACAGGTAAAGAGCTTAGAGAAAGCGTATAAGCTTTATGATAAGCCTTCGGACAGATTGAAAGAGGCATTGGGATTTGGAAGGAAGAAGCGTTATAAGGAGCATTACGCCCTAAAAGGGGTGGATATGACAATCTACCAAGGGGAGACGGTGGGAATCATCGGAACAAACGGTTCCGGAAAGTCCACTATCCTCAAAATAATAACAGGTGTTTTGAATCCCACAAAAGGATCTGTGGACGTAAGCGGACGTATCTCTGCCCTGCTTGAACTGGGGGCAGGATTTAATATGGAGTATAATGGAATTGAAAACGTCTATTTGAACGGAACCATGATTGGATTTTCTAAAAAGGAAATAGACGCTAAGATGGATGAAATTTTGGGATTTGCAGATATTGGAGATTATGTCTATCAGCCTGTAAAAACGTATTCCAGCGGTATGTTCGTTCGTCTTGCCTTTGCGGTGGCGATTAATATTGATCCTGAAATCTTAATTGTAGATGAAGCACTGTCTGTGGGAGATGTTTTTTTCCAGGCGAAATGTTACCATAAGTTTGAAGAATTCAAAAAGATGGGGAAGACCATCGTGTTCGTGAGCCATGATCTTGGCAGTATCAGCAAATATTGTGACCGTGTGATCCTGCTTAATCAAGGTGTGAAATTAGGAGAAGGGACGCCTAAGGAGATGATAGATGCCTATAAGCAGGTGCTTGTGGGGCAATATCCGATTCCGCAGGAGGAGAATGGGTCCTTACTTGATGACGAGGATATCGGAGCAGCCGCAGCCAGGGCAGGGAAAAAGCATTCCGGGAAAAGTGACTCAAAAAAGTGCAGTCTGCCGGAGGAAATTGCATCAGAGAGCGCTGGGATGGAAAGTCATATTGCAGAGAGCAGTTCCGGATCCAGTGTAAACCCGGATCTTCTTGAATATGGAACGAAACAGGCGCTTATAGAGAATTATTTTATCACGGATGAGGCGGGCAGGAACTGTAGCGCTGTCATTAAGGGAGGACAGTGCAGCATACATATGAAAGTATGCTTTAAGGAGGATATCTGTGAGCCTATTTTTGCCTTTACGATAAAAAATATCAAGGGCGTGGAAATCACCGGAACAAATACCATGGTGGAGAAGGCATTTTTAGAGCCTGTAAAGGCAGGAAGCATCAAGCATATCGTATTTACGCAAAATTTAGATTTGCAGGGAGGGGAATACCTTCTTTCCCTCGGCGTTACAGGGTATGAAAAGGAAGACTTTACGGTATATCATAGGCTTTATGATGTGATGAATCTGACGGTAATATCGGATAAAGATACGGTAGGGTATTATGATACCAATTCAAAGATAGAGGTTGTCGATGAGCGCTAGAAAGGAAGCATTTCATGAACGAAAGTAAGAGCAGGCCAAAGCCCATTTTCCTGAAAGAAGAAGAACTATTAGGAAAGCTGCCAGAAGAAATCGGCAAGGTGACTCTGGATTACAAATACTATCCGGGGAAGGATTTGTATAGTGATGGAGCCATTGAAGATGAAATACTTGCCATTGTGAAAGAAGCTTCAAGGGTGGAATATCCGTCTGTTATAGAAGAGAGGAAAAGCTGGCCGATTCTGTATCATTTGTCGCCCCTTAGGGGAAATATTGTAGACTGGCTTCCAATCAAGCCTGGTGATAAGGTGCTGGAAATTGGAGCCGGCTGCGGTGCAATTACAGAAAAGCTTTCAGAAAAGGCAGGAAGCGTCACCTGCATTGATTTGTCTGCCAAGCGGAGCCTTATTAATGCATATCGGAATCAGGATAGGGACAACATTGAGATTCGTGTGGGTAATTTCAGCGATATTGAACCTTCACTTTCGGAAGATTATGATTTTGCCTGCATGATTGGTGTGTTTGAATATGGTCAATCCTATATCCACACGAAGACCCCTTATGAAGACTTTTTGAAAATTATGAAAAAACATGTTAAAAAAGAGGGATGCATTGTAATCGCAATTGAAAATAAATTTGGGCTCAAATACTGGGCGGGGTGCAAGGAAGATCATGTAGGAACTTACTTCAGCGGTCTGGAGGGATATCCGGAGGGGGGAAGCGCCCGTACGTTTACCAGACCTGGTCTTGAAAAAATCTTAAAGAATTGTGGTGTGGAAAATTATTCTTTTTACTACCCCTACCCGGATTACAAATTTCCTACGACCATATATTCAGATAAAAGATTGCCCGGAGCTGGTGAATTGACGGATAATATGCGTAATTTTGACCGCGACAGAATGGTGCTCTTCAACGAAAAATATGTGTTTGACGGGATCATAGCGGATGATTTGTTCCCTCATTTTTCAAATTCTTATCTGGTACTGATAGGGGGAAGCGCGCAGACTAGTTATGTCAAATATTCAAATGATAGGGCACAAAAGTATGCGCTTCGGACGGAGATTGTAGATACGCCGGAAGGCAGGGTGGTGCGTAAGATTCCCTTAAATCAACTGGCAAAGGAACACATACAGGGAATGAAGCGTTCCTGCGAACGCTTGAAGGAGAGGTATTTGGGAAGCGGGCTGGCAATTAACGAATGTACCCTGTCAGAGAATGGAAGCTATGCAGAATTTCCTTATGAAAAGGGGGTTACACTGGAAGAACTTTTGGACAGGTGCCTTGAGCGGGATGATATGGACGGATTTTACCGTTTATTCGACCGATATTACGAATTGATTTCCTTTGGAGAGGAGAAGGATGTAACAGATTATGATTTGATTTTTGCAAATATTCTTGTGGATGGAGACCGCTGGACTGTGATTGATTATGAGTGGACGCTGGATGAGCGGATTCCCTCTGCCGAAATAGCATTCAGGGCGGTCTACTGCTATGTGTTGGAGGAGGAAAAGAGAAATAAATTAAATTTAGATTTGATTATGGACAAATTGGGCATCAGCCAGCAGAAGGCAGAAGATTATAGGGAAAAGGAAGGGAAATTCCAAAAGAAGGTAACTGGAAGGCGCAGTTCTATGGGGGAAATCAGAGCGTCTATCGGTACTTACAGCGTAGACCCGAAAATGTTGATGGAATGCCATCTTAAAAAGATTCTGAATCAGCGAATCCAGGTTTATTATGACAGAGGGAATGGATTTACAGAAGAAGACTCCTTCTATATGCCGGATATTTACGTAAGTGAATATGAAATCGAAGCCAGAATCCCATTTGATGGAAATGTCAGAAGGCTTCGGATCGATCCTGCTGACCGGTCCTGCATGATTAAAATAAAAGAATTGCGGCAAAATGAGATGGATGTTCCATTGCAAAAGAAATATGTACAGACAAATGGGAAGACCATAAAGCCGGGGTGCTATGTCTTTGAAACCCAGGATCCGAATGTATGTATTGCAGTTTCGCACCTTTCCATGCATGGTGAGAACCTGCTTTTTGTCAAAATGGAGCTGGCTCCTGTGCCGACGGATATGGCGAATGATATGACGAACGCAGTCAAGAAGTTGTTTTGAAGGTAAATAGCAAGCGGTACATGCGACTACATTTAAAGCGAGGAAATGCAAGTGATTTCTCTGAAACAGAATTTAAAGCAGATATTGATAAATAGACAGCACAAATACTATAAAAAAGAAGTAATGTCAAAAAATTTGACATATGACAGTTGGATCAGAGAACAGGAGAAGAAAATCCTAATTGATAATTCGATTGAATTGGAAACTAAGAAGTGTCTGACAAATGATTTTGAATTTTTAGGATTTGGGAGAGCGGACAGTCTAAATGGCGGAAATTATTCAAAAAACGATGAATGCTGTCGCCTTGTGGAAGTAATTGGTAGAAACAGTCAGATAGAGGAAAAAAAGAAATATTTATCCATATCTGTAGATGCTTTTGGCAGAAATTTGGAAATTTTGTCTGGAAAGTGTGTTCTGGACGTCATTTTACTAAATATGTATGAGGGGGAGCCGAGCGAGACAGCCTACAGGTTGATTGCACAGCGTTTTTTTGCTGATCGGGATGTTGTTCTGATTTATGGAGATGAAGACATAAAGAAAAGCGGTGTGAGAGAAAACCCATGGTTTAAGCCGGACTGGTCTCCCGATTTGTTTTTATCATGTTTTTACTTCGGCGGGCTTGTTGCGGTACGGGCAGATGCGCTGAAAGAGGCATATGAATCTTGTATAAAAAGCGGGGAAATGGAGGAATTGAAGAAGAATCCCCGGCAGCTAGTATATCTATTACTTTATCAGATGCTGAAAGTATGCGGCGGATTTGCCAAAAGGGACATAAGCGCTAAGATGCCTGTATATCACATAAGAGAAGTGCTCTACCATAGCGCGGAAGAGGGCTATGAACAGATAAAGGGGCTTAGGCTCCCAGCTATTGTTCATCAAGAAGAGCTGGCGAGTTCAAATCAGGCATATGATCGGGGAGAAATTGTGTTATCTATCATCATTCCCTCCAAGGATAATGCGGCAGTGCTGTTTCAGTGCCTTGATTCGCTTCTTAAAAGAACATGTTGTACCTATCGCAGTGAACTTATTCTGGTGGACAATGGCAGCAGTGAGGAAAACAGAGCCGCTGTTTCAGATAAGGTGGCAAGGATAAATCATGATTTGGCATCTGAGAAAGGGCAATTCTGCTTGGCAGACTGCCATTACCTGTACCAGCCCATGGAGTTTAATTTCTCCCGTATGTGTAATCTGGGTGCAGAAAAGGCAAAGGGAAGTTTTCTTCTCTTTTTAAATGATGATATGGAGATTCTAAAGTCCGACTGGCTGGAACGGATGATGGAAAAGGCAATGCTGCCCCGTGCGGGGGCTGTAGGGGTAAAGCTTTTGTATCCCCAGTCTGATACGATTCAGCATGCGGGAATTACCAATTTAAGAGTGGGACCCGCCCATAAGCTGCAGTTTCTAAATGATGGGACGGAGCATTATTTTGGCATGAACCGAGGGGTTCACAATATGATGGCAGCTACAGGGGCATGTCTTATGATGTCAAAAAAGGTCTTTGATGAGGCGGGAGGATTTTGCGAAGACCTTGCGGTTGCTTTTAATGACGTTGATCTGTGCTATACGATTTACGAGCATGGGTACTATAATATTGTAAGAAATGATGTAGTGCTTTACCATCATGAATCGTTAAGCAGAGGAAAAGATGGGGAATCTTCAGAGAAGCAGCTTCGCCTTTTGAAAGAAAAGGATCTTCTTTATGAAAGACATCAGGCGTTGTACGGAAAGGATCCCTACTATCATCCTTACCTTACGACTGATATGTTAGAATCGGAATATTCACCGGCTTATAGGTATCAGGTGACGCTTGACATGCCGTGGTCCAAGGCGCTTTTGGCGGATAAAAGGATACGCACCCACAGGGTGAGAGAGGATCAGTGTCTTGTGGTTGGAATGGAATGTGCCATGGATCTATATAAATGGCAGTATGGAGTGTCTCCGGAAAAAGGGAAGATCAGGATAAAACCTGAAGATATGGGATATTATTTTCAAGGATATTCTTTTGTTATAGGAGCGGATAACGCTTGTTATAAAAAGAAATTATTGCTTAAGAATCAGGTTGACCATCATATCTGGATGATAGAAGTGGATGACCGGTACCGTAAAGATATAAAAGATAATTTGAAAGACCAATTAAATGTAGATTTAACTGGATTCGCAGCCAAGATGCGCAGGGAGGAAATTCCGGCGGGGATATATCAGTTTGGCATGCTGGCAGAGGATAAATGTTCCAGTCAAAAATTGGTAAATTGGAGCAATTGGGTGCTGGAGGTGACGTCGGATGGAGAAAAATGAAATAAATAGCGCTAGGTACGGAAATGAGGCTGAGATTGATTATAGGGAAGAATATGAGAAAGAGCACTTACGGAACGCGGATCTTGCAGGGCGCGTAGCGGATTTAGAGGCAAAATGTGATGACCTTGCATTTAAGCTAAACAGAATCAAGGAAAATCCTCTCTGGAAAATGTCAGCGCCTTTGCGCAGATGTATGCATTTTATGATACGACAGAAAAACCGGCTGAAAAACTGTGGCAGCCTTAGAGGCATTTTGTCAAAGCTGAATTACAAAAAAATTGAAAGAAAAGCAAGGGAAAATTACGGTACGAAAAGCTTTCCATCTGTGGAAGAGGCTAAAAGACAGAGACGGGAGCAGTTTTCACGTATGATTAAATTCAGTATCCTTGTGCCCTTATATAATACGCCGGAGGCATTTTTGAGAGAGATGATTGAATCGGTGGTGAACCAGACTTATGAGAATTGGGAACTGTGTCTGGCGGATGGCTCTGACGGCGCTCATTCTTATATAGAAGGAATAGTGAAAGAATATCAGGAAACAGCCGGTAAGGATAGGATTCTTTATCGGAAGCTTGAAAAAAATGAGGGGATTTCGGGCAATACCAATCAGTGCCTTAAGATGGCGACAGGAGAATTTATCGGGTTGTTTGATCATGATGACATTCTTCATCCCAGTGTACTGTATGAATATGCAAAGGTGATCAATGAAAAAAATGCGGATTACATATACTGCGATGAGACCACCTTTAAGAGTGGGGATATCAATAAGATGCTGACGCTGCATTTTAAGCCTGATTATGCCATTGATAATCTGAGGGCAAACAATTATATCTGCCATTTCAGCGTCTTTGACAGAAACCTTTTGGACGGGACCGAGCTGTTTCGCTCCCGATTTGACGGCAGTCAGGATCACGATATGATTCTTCGACTGACGGATCGGGCAAAAAATGTGGTGCATGTCCCTAAGCTTCTTTATTATTGGAGAAGCCATCCGGACAGCGTGGCATCTGATATTGGGGCAAAGCCTTATGCCATTGAGGCGGCAAAGGGAGCAGTGGCAGATCATTTGAGAAGACATGGATTTGAACATTTTCAAATTACTTCCACAAGAGCCTTTGAAACCATTTTTAAAATCCGCTACCAAATTATGGGGAGTCCTTTGATTTCTATTATCATTGCCAACAAGGATCACACAGACGATTTGAGGCGATGCATAACTTCCATATTGGACAAGTCCACTTATGAAAATTACGAGATCATCGTAGTGGAGAATAACAGTACGGAAAAATCGATTTTTGATTATTATGAAGAATTAAAGGAAAATGAAAAGATTCGGGTAATTACCTTTGAGGGGAGCTTTAATTATTCAGCGGTAAACAATTTGGGGGCATTACATGCCGGGGGTGAATATCTTCTGCTTCTTAATAATGATACCCAAGTGATCACCGTCAACTGGATAGAGGAGCTTTTGATGTATGCTCAGAGATCAGATGTGGGCGCAGCGGGCGGTAAGCTTTATTATGCCAATAAGACCATTCAGCATGCAGGTGTGGTGCTGGGGCTTGGCGCGCACCGGACGGCAGGGCATAGTCATTACGGGCAGCACAGAGATAATCTGGGCTACATGGGAAGGCTTTGCTATGCACAGGATGTCTCTGCAGTCACAGGCGCCTGCCTTATGGTAAAAAAAAGACTCTTTGATGAAGTGGGAGGACTGGATGAATCTTTTGCGATTTCCCTAAACGATGTGGATTTTTGTTTAAAGCTTCGGCAAAAGGGATATTTGAATGTTTTTACGCCTTTTGCAGAATTATATCATTTGGAATCGGTATCCAGAGGGCTGGATGACGGCGGCGAGAGGGCAGAGCGGTATAATAGGGAGTCAGAGCGCTTTAGGGAAAAGTGGAAGGACGTGCTTCTTTTGGGCGATCCCTACTATAATCCGAATTTTTCTCTTGATCGTAGTGACTTTGCTTTGAAAATATAGCAGGACTATGGTAAAATAATACAAGTGTGATAAGCATTTTAGATTTATAGATGAAGATGATGCGAGGAGGATTTAAGATGAGTTATAAGGAACAATACGATTTCTGGCTGGAAGATGCCTATTTTGACGAGAAGACGAAAGAAGAACTGCGCGGTATCGCAGGAGATGAAAAGGAAATAGAGGATCGTTTCTATAAGGAACTGGAATTTGGAACAGGGGGGCTTCGCGGCGTCATCGGTGCAGGTACGAACCGGATGAACATTTATACCGTAAGAAAGGCGACCCAGGGTCTTGCTAACTATATTTTGAAACAAGGAGGAAAGGAGCGGGGCGTGGCAATTGCTTACGACTCAAGAAGAATGTCACCTGAGTTTGCGGATGAAGCGGCTTTGTGCCTTGCGGCGAACGGCATCAAGGCATATGTGTTTGATGCACTCCGTCCCACACCGGAACTTTCTTTTGCCCTCCGGACGCTGCACTGTATTTCCGGCATTGTCATTACGGCAAGCCATAATCCACCGGAATATAACGGATATAAGGCATACTGGGAAGACGGCGCACAGGTCACGGCGCCTAAGGATGTGGAAATCATCACGGAGGTTAAAAATGTGACAGATTACCATCAGGTAAAGACCATGGATAAGGATGAGGCTGTTGCGGCAGGTCTTTATCAGGTAATTGGCAAGGAAATCGATGATGCATACATGGAAGAATTAAAAAAGCAGATCATTCATCCTGAAATTATCAAGGAAGTGGCTGATGATATCAAAATCGTTTATTCACCTTTCCACGGAACAGGCAATGTGCCGGTGAGAAGAATCCTCTCCGAGCTTGGGTTTAAGCATGTTTATGTAGTGCCGGAACAGGAATTGCCGGATCCCGATTTTACAACACTTGAATATCCAAACCCGGAAGATCCCAAGGCATTTACGCTTGCACTGAAGCTTGCAAAGGAGAAGAATGCGGATATCGTGCTGGCAACTGATCCCGATGCAGACAGGCTGGGGATTTATGCGCTTGACACCAAATCTGGCGAATACATTCCCTTCACAGGAAATATGTCCGGCATGTTGATTGCAGAATATATTTTAAGAGAAAGAACGGCTACCAATACGATGCCGGAAAATCCCGCACTGGTAACTACGATTGTTACAACGAATATGGCAGCTGCCATTGCAAAAGATTACAATGTAAAATTTATCGAAGTTCTGACTGGATTTAAATATATTGGAGAACAGATTAAATTATTCGAGCAGAGTGGGTCAAACAATTATGTATTTGGTCTGGAAGAAAGCTATGGCTGTCTGGCAGGCACCCATGCAAGGGACAAAGATGCGGTGGTTGCTGTTATGTGCCTGTGTGAGATGGCTGCATGGTGCAAAAAGAACGGAATCACCGTCTGGGATCAGATGCTGAAACTATATGAAAAATATGGATATTTCAAAGAAACGCAGTATGCGATTACGTTAAAGGGTATTGATGGCTCCAAGCAGATTGCAGAAATGATGGATAAATTAAGAAGTAATCCGCCTAAGAGTTTCGGTGAACTTACGGTAAAGGAATTCAGAGATTATGGCAGCGGCATCACCAAGGATATTGCAACAGGTGAAGAGAAACCGACCGGACTGCCAAAATCGAATGTGTTATACTTTGATCTTACCAATGACTCTTGGTGCTGTGCGCGTCCCTCTGGTACGGAACCTAAAATTAAATTTTATATGGGCGTCAAGGGAAGTAGTCTTGCGGACGCAGAAGACAAAGTGGAGAAGCTGACAGAAGCGCTGAAAGCATATCTGTAGGAAATGAAAGAAAGTGTGAAAAGCCAAAAGGGCGATTCATGTAAATAGGAGAGTTAAGAACAGCCAATAAGGAAGAACAGTCAGGAATCCGCCCCTTTGCCGTAGGCAAATTTTAAATGGGGCGGATTTTATGAAAGTAAAGCCGTAAGGCTGAATTTTGTATATCCCTGTTATTCGGGGCGATTTTCAAATGAAAGAGGAGGTGATAAATTGGGGAAAATAGCCAAAATCAGTAATTTGAAAAAAACATTGCGCTATCTAAAGAAAAACGGATTACGCCGGGCATACTATGCCATGAAGGAACGGATCGAGACAGAGACGGAAGAAGATTATACCTATGTACCTTTAAGCGAAGAACAAAAGGAATGGCAGATGCAGGACGGAAAACAATTTTCAATTAAATTCAGCATTCTGGTACCTGCTTTTGAAACAAAGGAAGAGCACTTAAAGGCAATGCTGGACTCCGTTTTATCACAGACCTATGGACATTTTGAACTGATCGTGGCTGATGCAAGCGAAAGTGACAGGGTAGAAAATATCATCCGTGCTTATGATGACAAACGAATCATGTACAGGCGGCTGAAACAAAATGCAGGGATTTCTGCAAACACAAATCAGGCATTGATGTATGCCACAGGGGATTATGCAGGGCTTCTTGATCATGACGATGTGCTTACGCCCGACGCGCTCTATGAAATGGCATCATGTATTGCAAAATATGATGCAGAGGATATTCAATTACAGCTTTTGTATTCAGATGAGGACAAATGTGACGAAAATCAGACCAGTTATTTTGAAGTTAACCGGAAACCGGAATTTAATATTGATTTACTTTTGACAAATAATTATGTCTGTCACTTTATGGTGATGAAGCGCCAACTGATGCAGGAGCTGGGCTTTCGCAGTGTTTGCGATGGCGCGCAGGATTATGACCTGATACTCCGCGCTTTAAGCAGCATGTTGGGAAAAGATAAAATGCGGACCAAGAAGAAAGAAGTGCCGGTGGTACATATCCCCAAGGTGCTGTATCACTGGAGATGTCATGTTCATTCCACCTCTGAAAATCCGGCAAGCAAGCAGTATGCCTATGATGCAGGTAAAAGGGCGTTAGAGGATTTCTTAAGGGCAAGAGGATTTAAAGGGATAGTGTCGCACCTGCCCCATCTTGGTTTTTACAGAGTGGATTATCAACCGGATCTGATTGCAAACAGACCCGATGTGGCAGTGGTTGGGGGAAGACTCCTCGATAAAAAAAATAAAATAAAGGGTGGAATATATACTGCTGATGGACAGCCTCTTTATGCAGGACTTCATAAGGAATACAGCGGATATATGCACAGGGCAGCGCTGCAGCAGGAGGTAGAGATGGTGGATATCCGCTGCATGCGGGTATCGCTGGCGGCGGAAGCGATTTTGGAAGAGATGATTGGGCTTCCCTATTTACAGCATCCTGGGACAGGCAGATTTGACTGGCGGGATTGTCTGAAAGAGGACGTGGATTTCTTGGATTTAAGCCGGAGATTCTGTGATAAGATAAGGGAAAAGGGATACCGAATTGTGTGGGATCCTGCCATGTCAGAAAAAATTGACTAAAAAGATTAAATGAGGATTTAAATCATGGCAAAGACGACTGTGGTGATACCAAATTACAAGGGAATAAATTATATAGACCGCTGTCTTTCCTCCATTTATGGAGGAACTATTATCCCAAAGGTCATCATGGTGGACAATCACTCGGAAGATGGAAGCCTTGCCCTGGTAAAAGAAAAGTATGATAAAGTAAAAGTCATAGAGTTTACAGAAAATATGGGTTTTTGCAAGGCAGTAAATGCAGGAATCAAGGCAGCGGACACGCCCTACGTCCTTCTGCTTAACAATGATACGGAGGTGGACGCCCAGATGGTGTCTTGCCTGGAGCAGGCACTTGACAATGACCGAAGTCTATTTTCAGCAGCGGCGAAAATGATGAATCTCCATGTACCTGAAAAGCTGGACGGCGCAGGAGATTTTTATTGTGCGCTTGGCTGGGCATTTGCCAGAGGAAAGGACAAACCAGCGGAAGGCTATGATAAGCCCTGCCGCATTTTTTCGGCATGTGCCGGCGCCGCCATTTACAGGCGGGAAGTATTCGATAACATTGGCTATTTTGATGAAAACCATTTTGCTTATTTGGAAGATCTTGATATAGGGTATCGTGCAAATATTTATGGATATCATAATAGGTATATTCCGAAAGCAAAGGTATATCATGCCGGCAGCGCCGCTACAGGTTCACGGCATAATAAATTCAAAGTGACGCTATCTGCAAGGAATAATATTTATCTGATTTATAAGAATATGCCTTTTTTGCAGTTTTTGATTAATCTGCCATTTCTGACAGTGGGGCATTTGATTAAATTTTCTTTTTTTGCGTCCAAAAGGATGGGAAGAGCTTACCTTACAGGGGTTTTTCAGGGATTTCGTCTTGCGCTTTCAAAAGAAGGCAGAAAAAATAAGGTGAAATTCAGATTGCGCAATGTTAGAAATTATTTGTGGATACAGGTGCAGCTGTGGGGGAATATTTTTAGGAAGGTGTTTTAGGTCAAGGAGATCGGTGCGTGGCGTGCCGCGGTCGCAGTCTGGCCTTTTGGGGTCTGCTGTAGGAGGGGCAGGGCGGAGCGGTACGTCTGTCACAGTCCTATGTACAGCGGCAAGAAGGGCTAAGTATCCTTGGCGCAGGTGCATCCGTGAGGACGCAACCGGCGTATTGCCCCATTCATGGGGCAAATTACGCCTTCGGCGGACGTCCTGTCCGCCGATTGCTGTTAATTCATCGGATACTAAGCCCTTCTAACCGCTTCCCATAAGGCCTGTGACAGACGTACCGTTCCGCCCTGCCCCTCCTACAGCAGACCCCAAAAGCCAGACCGCGGCCGCAGCACGCTCCATCCCCCATCCTTCCCTTCCTTACCGGACCCCCTTGAATTTTAAGTTGTACTTTTTGTAATAATATTGTAAAATATTTGCAAGAAGGTAGCAGGATATGATAAAGGATAATCAGAAGTATTTCAATAGACTGCACTTGTTGGTAGACGCCGCAGTTGTAGCCGTCGCCTACTTGTTTGCATGGTATATAAAGTTCTGCACCATTTTTGCCGACACGGAACCAGGCGCAGGCGCATTAGACACGAGGACCTATTTCAGTTTCCTTTATTTTGTTGTGCCTGAATATATTATATTATACTATTTTTTTAATATGTATGCGCCAAAGCGCGCGACAAGACGAAAATATGAACTTGAAGGCATTGTCAAGGCGAACACCGTTGGCATTGTCTTCTTTATCGTATTCCTGTATTTTATCAAACAGCAGCACTTTTCCCGTTTTATGATGGGTGCATTTTATGTAATCAATATTGCGTTTACGACGATATGCCGTACGTTGATTCGGAATATGCTGCTTTATTTTCGGAAAAAAGGATATAATTTAAAATATATACTTCTTGTAGGGTATTCCAGGGCGGCTGAGGAATATGTGACTAGAATCAATGCGAACCCTCAGTGGGGGTATGTAGTCAGGGGGATACTGGACGACAGGATTCCCAGCGGTACAGTGTACAAGGGAGTCAAGGTGGTTGGCAGGATAGAAAATATCAAATATATTCTCCCTGAAAATAAATTGGATGAAATTGCGATTACCTTGGCATTAAAGGACTACGATCATTTGGAGTACATTGTGGATCTGTGTGAAAAGTCGGGAGTCCATACGAAGTTTATACCCGATTATAACTCGCTGGTACCAAGTCATCCTTATACGGAGGATCTGATGGGGTTGCCAGTTATCAATATCCGCTATGTGCCTCTTACCAATACCCTGAACTGGGTGACCAAGCGGGTGGTGGATATTGTTGGATCAGCATGTGGACTTATCTTGTCTTCTCCTATTATGCTTATTGCAGCATTGGCAGTAAGGCTGACGAGCCGCGGACCGATTCTTTTTAAGCAGGAAAGAGTGGGACTTCATAATAAAACTTTTAAGATGTATAAATTCAGAACCATGGAGATGCAGAAGCCTTCCACAGAGCAGAAAGCATGGACGGTGAAAGATGACCCCAGGGTCACAAGGGTAGGAAAATTTTTGCGCCGGACTAGTTTAGATGAACTTCCCCAATTATTTAATATATTTATAGGAGAAATGTCTTTAGTGGGACCAAGACCAGAGCGTCCGCAGTTTGTGGAGGTTTTCAAAGAAGAGATTCCCCGTTATATGATAAAGCACCAGGTCAGGCCAGGGCTTACGGGCTGGGCGCAGATTAATGGGTATCGGGGAGATACATCCATACGCAAGAGAATAGAATATGATCTTTTTTATATTGAAAACTGGACTTTGAGCATGGATTTTAAGATTATGTTCCTCACGATTTTTAAAGGTTTCATCAATAAAAATGCTTATTAAAAACTTTGTGAATATAATGGAGGCAATTTACAAATCTTAAGGATAGATTAAAAAAGCTGTTAAGGGCTTGCCTAATGGGGAATTTTGTGCCAAAATAATATCTTGTGAGAAATCACAGATGATAAAGCCCAGTTAGATATGAAATGAAGTAAATAAGGGAGAGGTCGATCATATGACAACAACATCAAAGAAACCGGTTAAGAAAAGACCTGCCAGGTATGAAGAACCTGTCAGCGCAAAGAAAAAGAGCAGCGCTAAAGGAAGGAAAGAGCCTGTATCGGCGAAAAAGAAATCAAAGAAAAAGCGTACCAAGATACTGTTGTTTATTTTGGAAATATTCATTTTACTTATAATGGTTGTAGTTTTATACGGCGTTCTCAAAGTAGAAAAGGTCGGAAAGGTAGACTTGCCGAAGGAGGAAATCGTAATCAATCCAGAGGTTGAGGAGCAGGTAGAGACTACCATGAGGGGGTACCGGAACATCGCATTGTTTGGTGTGGATTCCACAACAGGCGCCCTCACGAAGAATACGCGAAGCGATACGATCATGATTGCGTCCATCAATTTGGACACAGGTGAGTGCAGACTTGTGAGCGTATACAGAGATACTTATTTGAACCTTAGCAATGACTCTTATAATAAATGTAATGGAGCATATGCAAAGGGTGGTCCCAAACAGGCAATCAATATGCTTAACATGAATTTGGATATGAATATCACAGATTTCGTCACCGTAGGATTTGCGGGTCTTAGTGATACGATTGATGCACTTGGCGGTATTATGATTGACGTGGATTCAGAGGAACTGAAGCATATCAATAACTATCAGATTTGTATGGCAGAAAACTTAAAGAGGGATTATGTGCCGGTAACTAGCACAGGGTATCAGCTCTTAGACGGGCTTCAGGCAACTGCTTACTGTCGTATCCGTTATACAGCAGGGGATGACTTTAAGCGGGCAGAGCGCCAGAGAGAAGTGCTGATGGCAGTGGCAGATAAGGCAAAAACTGCTTCACCTGCAACCCTCAATTCTGTTGCAAATGCTATATTTGATAAGGATGAAATATATACCTCTCTGGATCTTTCTGAGATACTTGAACTGTTAGGTGAAATTGGCAGATATGAGATTGTGGATCAGGGAGGATTCCCAGAGGAGAGTATGCGTACTACAGGTACCATTGGCTCTAAGGGAAGTTGTGTCGTACCAGTATCCCTTGCAGAGAATGTACAGTGGCTGCATGAGTTCCTGTTTAAGGATGAAGAATATTCTCCTTCTGCAACCGTGTTAGAATGTAGTGAAAAGGTTGCGGCTGATACGAGTCCGTATGTAAAATAAAAATACCAAGCGACGGCACGTTTTGGGCTGACGTATTGGATAGAAAGGACCAACGAAAGCTGGTCCTTTCTGCGTTATAGAAATTTTGTCAGGAGGGGCATGACATATGGTAAAGGCAGATGTCATTATACCGGTATACAAACCGTCAGAAAAGTTCCTTAGGCTTCTGGATATGCTTCAGGTGCAAAGTCAGCCGATTAACCAGATCATTGTAATCAACACAGAAAAGAAATATTTTGATCAGCTCACCGCTGGGACAGATTTCTGGCAAAAATATAAAGAACTGAGAGTGGAGCACATTACGAAGGAAGAATATGATCATGGGGGTACTAGGAACTTAGGGGTGTCTCTATCAAAGGCGCCATATTTCATCATGATGACGGATGATGCAGTCCCGGCAGATGATCAAATGGCAGAGCGTCTGCTTGCGCCTTTTAAGGAGGAGAAGGTGGGGATGACTTATGCGAGGCAGATGCCGGTCAAGGAGTGCGGCATAATTGAGCGTTATACCCGTTCTTTTAATTACCCAAATATTTCTTGTCTTAAATCAGTTGAAAACTTAAAGGATATGGGAATTAAAGCTTTTTTTGCATCAAATGCCTGTGCTGCATATAGGAGAGATGTTTTTGACCGATTAAAGGGTTTTGCGGAAGGAACGATTTTCAATGAAGATATGATTTATGCCAGAGGGCTTTTGAATGCGGGCTATCAAATTGCTTATTCAGCAGAGGCAAAGGTAGTACATTCTCACAATTATAGTGGAATAGCGCAGCTTAAGAGAAACTTTGACTTAGGGGTCTCTCATGCCGATCATCCTGAGGTTTTTGCAGGACTTTCCACGGAGTCGGAGGGAATCCGTCTTGTGAAGAAAACTTGTGCGCATCTTTGGAACATCAAAAGACCATGGCTTATATTTAAGTTGGTGTGGCAGAGTGGTTGTAAATATTTAGGATATTTTTTAGGAAAAAGATACAAGAAGCTGCCTGTAAAATTGGTAAAAAAAATTTCTATGAATCAAGGATATTGGAAATAGGTCTATGTTATCTATAACACAATCATCAAACTTTTATCACAAAATGAACACAATTACTGAATATACTAAGTGCATAGTTAAGAGACAGCAAACGGTATAAAAGCCGTGCATCACAGGAAAGGAAAAGAGGTAATTGTTATGTACGAAAATAATTATCCAAACAACTATGATCATTCTGTGCAGGGACAGAATAGGATGAACCATACAAATCAGAGTCAGGGAAATGGGAATACCTACCAGTATGGGTCAAATGGCAGTTTTAGCGGAGCCAATAATGGTTTTTACAGTGAACGAGGAGATGGGCATGGGTACGGGAGGAAGCCAGAGAAGAGGCAGAGCAGCAATTTTGGAGTAGGCAAAAAGCTGATAATTGGAATCTGCTGCGGATTATTGTTCGGGATTTTTGCCGGATTGGGCTTTCAGGCAATTGATTTTGCAGCAGATTTCATGATGCCAAGTGCCGGAAAAGCACAGGTGCAGGAGAATTCTTTGTCGGAAGAAGATTCCCAGGCGGCAGGAGAAAATGACAGTTCGGAAGGAAAAAATGGCACGGCACAGGCAGAGGGCAGTCAGGTGACCATGACCACAGTGACGGATGTAACACAGGTGGTAAAGGATGCGATGCCGTCGGTGGTCTCCGTCAATGGAAAGTATATAGAGAAGATGACCTTCTGGGGACAGGAATTCAGTCAGGAAGGCATGGGATCCGGCTCAGGGATTATTGTCGGAAAGAATGATACAGAACTTCTTCTGGTAACAAATTTTCATGTAGTTCAGTCAGCAGAGGAGCTGACGGTCCAGTTCGTAAACGGCGATCAGGCACAGGCACAGGTAAAGGGTGTAGACGAGGATAAAGACCTTGCAATCATTGCTGTGCAGCTTGGCGATATCAGCAATGAAGTCATGGATCAGATTACCATTGCAAAACTGGGAAGTTCAGATGAGCTTACCGTAGGCGAGCCGGTCATAGCGATCGGGAATGCGCTGGGGTATGGACAGTCTGTCACTACTGGCGTGGTCAGCGCGCTTGACAGGACCATAGGAACTGCCGCAACGCAAAACATGTCTGAGAATATGGATACAGAGATCAATACATTCATTCAGACCGATGCGGCGATTAATCCGGGCAATTCGGGAGGCGCTCTTTTGAACATCAAAGGAGAGGTTATTGGTATTAATTCCAGCAAAATTGGGGATACCCGTGTAGAAGGCATGTGCTATGCGATTCCTATTTCTGATGCAAAGCCGATTATAGAAAAATTGATGGAAAAGGAGACGAGGCTGAAGGTTGCAGAAGAGGACAGAGGATATCTGGGAATCACAGGCGTGGATGTAAAATCGGAATATTCACAGCTTTATGGGGCGCCTAAGGGTGTATATGTTTCATCCGTCACTGAAGGATCAGGGGCAGAGAAGGCAGGGCTTATGAGAGGTGATATTATCGTGGAAATGAATGGCGAAGAAATTACTTCCATGTCAGAGCTTAAGAGTGAACTGCAATATTATGCAGCAGGAACGACGGTAACATTGAAACTGATGCAGGCATATCCTGACGGATACCGCGAGAATACGGTCGAAGTAGTACTGGGAGGCTCCAGCAGCGTTCAGTAGAAAAACACGCATTCTTTTTTTGATGGACTCATAAAATTAATAAAAAGAAATGACAGTATTTATGGGTGATGCATGAAAAAGATTGGTCTTCGGTTTGGAAAATTTGGGATATGTGTGCTTGGAGCTGTGATGATTAGCCTGCTTGCGGGATGTGCGAAAGAGAAGGATCCAATGGAGAAAATAAAGGATCTGGAATTTACGGTGCTTGCGGAGGATAATATACCGGATGAACTTAAGACAGTCATTGATGAGAAAAAAGAAAATACGTTTAAGGTTACTTATCAGGACAATGGGTTTTTGTATATTTGCATCGGATATGGCGAACAGGTGAGCGGCGGTTATAGTATTACGGTAAATGATTTGTACCTTACGGAAAATGCGATTTATGCAGATACGACCCTGCTGGGACCGGAACCGGGGGATGCAGCGGCGGCAAAGAAGAATGCACCCTCCTATCCATATATCGTGATTAAGACGGAATTTGTGGATAAACCAGTAGTGTTCAATTGAAAAGTTTGGAGATAGCGCGCAGCGGCATTATTTGTCACTGCGCGTTGTTAACATAAGGGCAGTTCGCGAAGCGTGCTGCCCGTTGTATGTCTTAGCAGTAAAAGTCCGCACAGCGTTAGGCGTCCCATGCCACAAGATGGAAAGATTTTCTGGTGGACTTGGCGGGGATATGGTAGAATGGAAGAAATGTATTGTTGCTGTTTTTGTAAAGTTTGTAGATAAAAGGCGAGAAAATTGACCGTGGTGGGAGGCGGAGGAATGCTTTATATTAAAAATGGTACGATTATTGATCCGGTCAGGGATATTACTTATAAGGCGGACTTACAGATAGAGGATGGAAGGATTTTAAGGATTTTGAAGGAAGGAGAGGCTCTGGATAAGGAGCTACCTGAAAATGTGCAGGTAATCGACGAAAGCGGGCTTATGGTTGCACCGGGACTGGCAGATACACATGTACATTTCAGGGATCCGGGATTTACCTATAAGGAGGATATCCATAGCGGAGCGGCTGCTGCTGTCAGGGGGGGATTTACGCAGATTGTGCTGATGGCGAATACGAAGCCTCCTGTGGATAATGTGGAGACGCTTTTCTATGTGCTTGAAAAGGGAAGGCGGACAGGAATCCATATTGCAAGCTGTGTGAATGTGACCCGGCAGATGGCGGGGAAAGAGCTGGTGGATATGGAAGAGTTGGCAAAGGCAGGGGCAGCGGGGTTTACAGATGATGGTATTCCGCTGATGGATGAAGAACTTGTAAGGAAGGCAATGAAGCAGGCACGGAGGCTGCATAAGCCTATCAGTTTTCATGAGGAGGACCCGGCTCTGATTGTCAATAATGGAGTAAACAGCGGGAAAGCGGCGGCTTATTATGGCATTGAAGGTTCACCTAGAGAAGCGGAAATCAGTCTGGTAAAAAGGGATTTGGAACTTGCCCTTCAAACGGGAGCGGAAGTGGTCATACAGCACATTAGTTCAAAGGAGGCAGTAAAACTGGTGCGCAGGGCGAAAGCACAAGGAGCGCATGTTCATGCGGAAGCCACGCCACATCATTTTACGCTTACACAGGAAGCCGTGATTGAAAAGGGAACATTAGCAAAAATGAATCCGCCCCTTCGTGAGGAAGAGGACAGGATGGCGATCATAGAAGGGCTGAAAGACGGCACCATCGATTTAATTGCGACGGATCATGCACCTCACAGCAGGGAAGAAAAAGAACGTCCTATTACGCAGGCGCCTAGTGGTATTATTGGGTTGGAGACGGCGCTCTCCCTTGGAATCAGAGAACTGGTGGAGCCAGGGTATCTGTCTTATGGGAAGCTGATTCATGCCATGAGCACAGCTCCGTGCAGGCTTTATAAACTTCATGGCGGCAAGATAGAGGAAGGGGCGGCGGCAGACTTGGTTCTGTTTGCGCCGAAGGAGCGGTGGACAGTGTCGGAATTTGCATCGAAATCTGCGAATTCGCCTTTTATTGGGGAGGCGCTTCCGGGCGTGGTACATTATACCATCTGCGGCGGAAACATTGTGTATCAGAGAAATGATTAGATTATGGCAAAGGAGAACCGGATATGAGCGGAAAAAGAAAAGTGAGGGCCCGTGTGCTTCATCAGAAGATGATCGCACCGGATATTTATGACATGTGGCTGTCCACGGACTTGGCTAAAACAGCCGGGGCAGGGCAGTTCATTGGAGTTTACCCTAAGGATAAGGCACATTTGCTGCCCCGTCCAATCAGCATCTGCGAGGTGGATAGGGAAAAGAATGCTCTGCGCATTGTATACCGGATAGCGGGTGCAGGGACTGCAGAGTTTGCAACATGGGAAACGGGGCAGGAAGCGGAACTCTTAGGAGTTTTGGGAAATGGATTCCCCGTGGATCAGGGGCAGAAGAAAAAGGTGGCGCTGATGGGCGGCGGCATTGGCATTCCGCCTATGCTGCAGCTTGCGAAGCAGTTGAAGGCGGCGGACAGTGAGGTCGCCATTGTTCTGGGATATAGGGATGGTCAGCTTTTCCTAAAGGAAGATTTGGAGAAGCACGGAACGGTATACATTGCAACGGAAGACGGAAGTGCGGGAATCAGAGGAAATGTGCTGAATGTGATGAATGAGGAACAGATTAAGGCGGATGTGATCATGGCATGTGGTCCCATGCCCATGCTCCGCGCCATCAAGTCTTATGCGGAGGATGAGCAGATAGAGGCGTACATTTCATTAGAGGAAAGAATGGCGTGTGGCGTAGGGGCGTGTCTGGGATGTGTGTGTAAAACTACTCATAAGGATGCCCATTCTCATGTAAATAATGCAAGGATCTGTACAGACGGACCGGTATTTGATGTCAGGGAGGTGGAAATCTGATGAATACAAAAGTAGAGATTGCAGGAGTGGAATTTAAAAATCCTGTCATGACGGCATCTGGGACTTTTGGGTCTGGTGTTGAGTACAGTGATTTTGTAGATCTGAATAAATTGGGAGCCGTGGTGACGAAAGGGGTCGCCAATGTGCCCTGGCCGGGCAATCCGGTGCCGAGAGTGGCAGAAACCTACGGAGGCATGCTCAATGCGATTGGTCTGCAGAATCCCGGCATAGATGTGTTTGTCGAGAGAGATATTCCTTTTCTTAAGCAATACGACACTAAGATTATTGTGAATGTCTGCGGAAAGAGCGTGGAAGATTATCTGGAAGTGGTGGAACGGCTGGGGGATACACAGATCGATATGCTGGAAATCAATGTATCCTGTCCAAATGTAAAGGAAGGGGCAATCGCTTTTGGTCAGAAGGCAGAGAGTTTGTATGACATTACTTCTCAAATAAAGGCAAAAGCCAGACAGCCAGTCATCATGAAGTTAAGCCCTAATGTGACAGATATTGGGGAGATGGCAAAGGCGGCAGAGGCAGCAGGAGCAGATGCTGTTTCCCTGATTAATACGTTAACGGGGATGAAAATTGACATTCATAAGAGGGCATTTGTACTGGCGAACAAAACAGGAGGACTTTCAGGACCTGCCATTAAGCCGGTGGCGGTGCGCATGGTGTATCAGGCTTCCCATGCGGTGAAGATTCCGGTAATCGGCATGGGCGGAATCGCATCGGCGGAGGACGCTATTGAATTTCTGTTGGCTGGGGCAAGCGCTGTGGCGGTAGGCGCCATGAATTTTGTCAATCCTTATGCAACGATGGAAGTGGCAGAAGGAATCGAAGCCTATATGAAAAAATATCAGATAGAAGATATCAGTGAATTAATCGGCGGTGTGAAGGAGTAACGGCTCTTTTGGCATACTTTACCTCCCTGGGTCATACATTTAAAATAAGTAGACCGTAGGGAGGTATTTTTGTGGAGCTGATTAAACGGAATATACATACTGACTGCATCAAATCAAAAGCCCAGACGCAGATGACGCTGGAGGATGACGTGATCATATCTGATTCCCGCCCAGACGCAGCGAAGCTGATCATGGATAGAGGAAATGTGATGATCGAAGAGGTAAAGGTGAGCGATGATCATGTAAATGTGAAGGGCAGGATGCGCTTTCATGTTTTATATCTGACAGAAAACGGACCGGCATCTTCGGGCAGGAGTGATGTGGCAGACATGGAAGGAGAAATTCCCTTTGATGAGATGGTCTTTATGGAAGGCATCAGAGGCGGGGATAATGTGAGTGTTGACTGGGAACTGGAGGATTTGAGCGTAGGGCTGATCAATTCCAGAAAGCTCAGTATACAGTCAGTGGTGACGCTGATGCTGTCTTGTGGGGAAATCTGTGATGAGGAGACGGCGGTAGATCTTTACAGTGAGGAGCCAGTGGAATTTCGGAAGAAAACTTTGGATATAGCGGCTATGACCATTAAGAAAAAAGATATCTTCAGGGTAAAGGAAGAGGTGGAGATTCCGGGTAGCTTCCCCAACATCTCTTCGATGGTCTGGTCAGAAATCACGCCTGCTGCAGTAGAATTTAAAGTGTTAGAGGACAAAATAAGTGTTCAGGGCGAGCTGCGAGCCTTTTTCCTATACAGGGGAGAAGGGGAAGAAGAGGATCTGTGCCATTATGAGACCACACTGCCTTTTGCGGGAAGCCTGGACTGTCCGGGCGCCCGGGAGGGGATGATACCGGAAATCCGTTTTTCGGCTGAGAACAGAGAAGTGGAAGTAAGACCAGATTTTGATGGCGAGGAGAGAGTCATTACATTTGAGCAATGTCTGGATTTGGATATCTGTGTTTATGAGGAGGAAAAGATCGATCTTCTGTCGGATGTCTACGGTGTGGTGAATGAGGTATCGGTTTTAGAAAAGAATGCAGATTTTAGAAGGCTCTTGTCAAGAAGCAGCGGAAAGACAAAGTTGTCCGGGCATTTTAAGTGTGAGGATGAAAAGGTGATTCTGCACAAGATCCTGCATACCACATGTAAGCTGCAGATAACGGGTCAGAACGTGACAGAGGGAGGAATTGACCTCACCGGCGTGGTGAACATGCAGATTTTTTATGAGTGCAGCAGCGAGGAAGACAAATATGGTGTGATCAAGGGAACGATACCTTTCCAATATGTGTTGGAGGCGGACGGAATCAATGAAAACTGTATCTATCCTGTGCAGTCTTTTGTGGATCAGATCGTGGTGGCGATTATCGATAACGGGGAAGTGGATGTGAAATGTGTTCTATATTTCAGATCCAATGTCTACAGTACGTGGCAGGAAAAGATTGTCGAGCAGATTGTGGTGTCAGAACCGGATATGGAGAAAATGGCGTCCCTGCCGGGAATTGCTGTATACATGGTCAAAGAAGGAGAAAGCCTGTGGGATATCGGAAAACGCTACTACGTACCGGTGTCGGTAATTAAGCAGACCAACGATCTTACGTCAGATGAAGTGAGGGCGGGGGATAAGATCTTAATTGTAAAGAATGCGTAAAAACAGCGGATGACCGGGAGCGGTCATCCGCTGTTTGCATCAAACGCCGAAAAAGACTCAAAGCAAATCTGCTTTGAGTCTTCGCGTAAATCGATTTTGAATTGTGATTATGCCTCTGTCTCAGCTGTCTTAAGACCAGCATCTTCAGCCATCTTGTCAAATCCCTTCATAACAGCGTCGTAAGTCTTCTGTGAAATATCAGGAAGACTGCCGCCCCAAGTCTTGGTAGCCTGTTTGAAGCCTTTTTGGAATGCAGCACGCATTTCTTCAATCTTGTCAGGGTCGCCGCCTGTCAAAGCAGTAGCAAAATCAAGAATACGCTGGGAAGTCTGAGATACGCCCCAGTATCCATCTTCGGCAATGTCAGCCTGTGCCTGTGCTTTGGTTGCAGCATCTACCGTGAATTTCCCGCTGGATAAAAGGCTCCAGATGTCGTTTGCCTTTCCGTAAGCTTCGCCCTGCTTGGTGAGCATTTTCTCTACCAGGCTCTTTAACTGTGAGGTTCTTGCCTCAGCATCTGCTTTCATTTTAGCGATCATATTGGTATCGGGCTTATACTTCTTAGTGGAAGCAGTTTCTTTTGAAGGCTCGTACACTACACCGGTAGATTCAGCAGATGTGGTCTCTTTGGAAGTTTCTGCCTTGTTGTCTGTTTTGGTTTCGGTGCTTTTTGCGCTTGTAGCGTATGTACTATACGCATCGCTTGCACCTGTAACTCCATTTACGCTCATAATTTCACCCTCCTTGGTCATATTGGTTACAATTGTTATCGGCATGCGGCATGAAAAAAATTAGTGCTGATGGGAAAATTTATAGGAAATGTTATGAAATAAACGGAGTATGTAATGAATGTGGGAAAAGTGTGGAGCACGGATGTGGAGCACGTATTTATATTCGGGGATAAAGAACAAAAATTCTATACATAAGCCTTAAAAGTTCCATTGACTTATCAATAGATTATCATTTATTGTCAAAATAAAATATTTTTATGGCGTAATCTTTCATGGAATATTGGTTCAGTTTGAGCTCTGCGCGTTAACTTGTAATCGTTTTATCTTGCAGCCACAGTTCGCTCGATATAATAGTGATGAGCTGCAGGCAGGTGATTTACAGTTACAATGACAGAAGTCAGGCGGTTTCCTTGTGTTCAAGAAGGGCAGTATAGTCCAAAGGTGCGGTTTAAGCAAAAGGCATTTTTTAAAGGGAGAGCCGCTGCTTTTGCTAAAGGGGACAGAAGGAAATCATGTCATGGTAAGCCTTGCTTTTGTGGAGAGCGCATACAGACGGGAAGTCAGGGGTATGGGGATTGAAGAATTTGTGGTAAGATAAGGGGGAAAGCGGGATGGGAATTTTTTCATGGCTTTTTAAAGAGGAGGAACAGCCGAAAAAGCAGACGGAAAAGAAACCGGAGACTTTGGTCTTTGGGGCGGAGTTAAAGTGTCCGTGTGGATTTAAGCACAGTTTCCTTATTGTGCCGTCAGACAATTTAAATACCAACAATCTGCCCAGTGCCCATGTGTGGGACAGCAAAGCATTTGTGAATATTAATCCTTTTGGGACCTGTACGTTGGGGCTTGAGTGCGAGCAGATGATCGAGCTGGAGGACCGCTGGGAAAACATAGAGCCCCAGAATGTGATGATGGGGAATTGCGAAGTTATCACGATGAAGTCTACCCTGACATGTAAAAAGAGCGGGATGTGGATTGTGCCGGTGAACTCGGGGCAGGATGGACAGGCGGCGGCACGAATCCTGAGGGAAGCCGCGCTGGTCAGTGAAATGGAGCAGAAGTATCCGGGGCTGCTGGAGATACTGAAAGATCCGTATGGAAGTTTGTATCTGCATGAGGGGATGTGTGAAAATGCAATCCACTTTCTGGAGGACAGCTTGAAGCGGAACGGGGATATGGAGATGGCATCCCTGTACGGGGAATATGACATGGAAGGGCAGCTGATCAGGTCGGCATTGGGGCATCTACTGGTGACATGTGATGTGAGCAGGCTGGAACTGTTTGTGGAGGGACTATCGACCAGAGGAGTCATAAACGGGATGGATGAAGTGCCGGGATGGGATGCACGGATCCTGAATGAAGAAATGTTGGAAATGGTGCGAAGGGAATACCCGGAGACGGCAGAGCGGATAGAAACGAAGTCTTATTACAGATGGCAGGAGGAGAATAAGAAAACCCTGAGTGTTCTTGGGCAGATGGCGATGGAACTAGCGAATGGACTTATGTTTTATGAGTGCATGATAGCAGAAAAGCCTTATTTGGAGAGGATCGAGAGGGAAAGAGCTTATAGGGCGACAAAAGAGGCGGGGGGTGAAACGGCGAAAGGAAGTGGGGAGACTGGAGGAGCGACGGCTGGAGAAGGTGAGGGTGGTACACATGTACCCCCTAATGCTGAAGACTTGAAAATGTCTCAAACTGTCCAAAATCATATGAATGATGTTATTAAAAAAGGACCAAATGCAGGACAATTATCAAGGCCATATATTGATTCAGATGGTACAACACTTTTATTAAATGAAATTATGCAATCAGCAGATCCTGTTCCAGATGTAATTTTGCAATCGGGTCTTAGATGGGATGTATCAGGAACCTTTAGAGGTTCAACAGGCATTTGGGAATTAGTAGTAGACACAAGTACAAATACTGTAGTTCACTTTAATTTTGTTGCACAATAGTAGAGGGAAAAAAGATGAAATTTGAAATAATTAAAGGCAGTAAGATTGGAAATACAGAGGAACAATATTTTATAAATGAGAGGTCTTTTGATTGCAATCCATCCGCAAATGTGGATATAAATGTAGCAATAGCATACTTGAATTTAGGTATAGATTCAGAAGATATGTGCGTCAAATGTCTTTGGGGATTTAGTCCTAGAGAAAGTTGGAAAGAAGTCGATTTATGTGTTCCGTCTGCAATAGAAGGAGAATTGAGATTAATCGGAGAATATGAGGCTGGTTTGACTTGGAGAATTGATAAAAATAAGATGTGGGAATCATATTTCGATAAAGAATCCGGTTGGTATTGTATTGGAAATTCAATGTTAGACGATCAAGATACAGCGGTGAAAGTTATTAATAATATGGTTGCGGTTGTAGATAATACAAGCGAATTAAAAGCCGTTTGGGTTCAACCCATATTTGTTTAGTAAGCGTAACAAACATTTTGTAACATTTTTCTTGACGATTCTAAAACACCCATGTTAAAAGGGCACTCACCAGGGGGTATAAGGGGGAGAAAAATTCCTCTTATGATTTATATAAAAACACAGTATCAGCGGTATTTCTAAGACCCTAAAAAGTCATGAAATACCGCTGATTTTCTGTCTGCGATTATAAATCAGCCAGTTCCATCAATAAGGAAAAACAGCACTGCATGCCCATTCGGAAAACAACTGCTGTGTAAGCAGATTCCTGTGCTTGGATGGCATCTATCCACTGCATTATAACTTTCCGCTGTTCATCCGATAAATCAAGTTTCTTACACTGATCGTTGATTTTATTCTCCTGCATTGTAGCTTCCAAATAATTGACGTCCTGATTGACATTTTGATAAATATTGTTATAAGGTCGTTCTTCTAAATAATTGAAGAACAGTTGAAAAATATCCATGTCCATCATGAAATACACCTCCTTTCTTGCCAACACACGATATCGTAGAAGTAGGAATCTATCCATTCACAGAATCCGATAAAAATTAGCACAGAAAACAAAGCAGAATAGATAAAATCGTATTCATAGCATAAAAGTTTTTTGATTAAAGAGAAAGTTATGCCATGCCAGATGTCCCAACGGCTCTGCCGGTGGGAGTTTTTCTCATTATGCCGTCCCCTAGCGGCATAATGACTTTAACCTGCACTATTTTCGACCCTGTTTACTTTGGCGGTATCTTACGAAATCGTATCTTTTACATTTGCCCAACAAGGCAATAATTTCTTGATATGGGTAACTTACCTTGACTATAGGATTAAAATCGCACACAGAGGCAACACAGGCTCACACAAGGGCAAGAGAAAGTTGGTTTGTGTGGCGGAAAAGTAAAGTTGTGCATTATTACCGTTTTTTCTCTGTTTTTGGTCTATGGAATAAAGCTGATTTTGCCCATTTTTGTGGTTTAAATGAAAAATCTGCTCCCAAATTGCAAAATTGACTTGCAACTTTTCCCTGTCAGAGCTAACATCACACACCACGAAGGAGATTTCTTCTGCTTCGTGTCCTGTGTTCACAGGGAAATCCTTAATCCTAAGCGGATAAGTAGATTGGCTGTACCACCCGACCTCGTTGCCCAGTGCGTAATTCGGGGATAGTGGCTTATCAGTTGAGGTTGCCTGTATTTTAAAGTCAAAAGATTTGGGAGGAATGATTTATGTATGACAAGACAAAGTTTATTTATGTAGGTTTAGACTTGCATAAGGAACAGCACACGGCAGTTATTATGGGCTGCTTCAACGAAAAGCTCGGGGAGATTACGTTTCAAAACAAGCCCTCTGAATTCTCAAAACTTTTAGTAAAAGTAAAGAGATATTGTACTGACGGAAAAGGAATTGTCTTTGCATTGGAGAATTCCTACAGTTACGGAAGGGCTTTGGCTGCATGGTTGATTGAGCGAGATTACATTGTGAAAGATGTTAACCCGGCTCTGTCTTATGCCTATCGTAAGAGCGTACCCCAGTACAAAAAGAATGACAGCTATGACGCACAATGTGTAGCAAGAGTAGCAATCAATGAACTGAATAGGTTGCCTGATGCCATGCCGGAGGATATGTACTGGACTTTGAGTCAACTTGTCAACAGACGGGCAAATTTAAAGACTCATCACATCAGACTCAAGAACCAACTGCATGAGCAGGTTTGTGTAGCCTATCCAAGCTACAAGCAGTTCCTTCAGGATATCGGCAGACCCACAGCACTTTACTTTTGGGAACATTATCCCTCACCACGATTGTTGAAAGACAAAACTGTGGAAGAACTGGCAGAGGAATTAATTCAGGTCAGCCATAATCAATTCTCCACTCGCAAGTGCCAGAAGATATTGAATGCAGTAAAGGCAGACGGAGATACTACAAGGGATTATCAGCCGGAACGGGATGAAATCACAAGAGGTCTGGTGCGCGCTGTTCGGCATTATGTTGCCCAGATTGAGCAAGCAGACAAGGCAATTGCTGACTTTCTTCCAAGGTTTGAATGTACCCTAAACACCATTCCCGGTGTCAGTGATACCACGGTTGCAAAGCTGCTTTCGGAGATTGGGGACATCAGAAGATTTCCCAATGCGGACAAACTTGCGAACTTTGCAGGAATTGCACCTGTGAATTTTTCTTCCGCAGGGAAAGGTGATGATAAGCCTTCCAAACAGGGTAACAGAAGGTTGCAGGGAACAATCTATTTTCTTGCAATTCAGATGATTCAGATATCCTCTAAAGGCTTGCCGAGGAATCCGACTTTTTATGCGTATTATCAAAAGCAGTTAGCCAGGGGAAAAAGTAAGCCACAGGCATTGATATTGATTTCCCGTAGGCTAATCAACATCATTTACGGAATGTTGAAAAACAAGACCGAGTACCGGAGGTCAGAAGTATAGGAAAACCGCAATCAAGAAACAGGTTTTTGTAGTAGGAGGTTTTTATTATGAATTTTTATATAGGCAATTCAATAGATGAGATTGATGAACAGGATGTTAATGTAGAATTTAGTGATGAGTTGATTGATTTCGTTTATAAGTTAAGCAAACAAGAGCCATTCGATATGAGTAAGTTATATGAGATTAATCCTTATGTTGATGTTGAAGTTTCTAAAAATGATTTATCTCAAATAATTGAGGTACGCAATTATATCTTAGATACATCGTTACTTCAGACTTATGAAGAACCAGATGAAGGTAATCAAGTGTTGAAAGATTTAGTGGAGATTGCTCAAAAAGCACAGTCAAGAGATTTAGGGTTGGTTTCCATATGAGACTAATGGTTTACGCAATATAGCATTTTGTCCTTGTTTCTTTTGACGATCCTCAACACCCATGTTACAATGGCACCCACCTAGGGATATAAGGGCGAAAATATTCTTTTTAATTTTATAACAAAAACACAGTACCGGCGGTAATTCATAAACCTAAAAGGTATGAAATACCGCCGCTTTTTCTGTTACCCTAAATCCGCCAGCTGTACAAGAAGGGAATAACAACACTGCACTGCCATGCGGAACACCACCATGGTGTAGGCGGCATTCTGGGTGTGGATGGCTTCCGTCCACTGCCTTACGGTTTCTTTATGCTCTTCTATCAGGTCAAGGCTTTCAAACGCCCTGCATCATTCCGTCTCTTGCATTGATGTTTCCGGATATTCCTCATCCCGCTTCAGGTTTTGGCAGACATTATGAAATTCCCGTTCTTCCAGATGGGTATAGGGAAGCTTGAAAAGAAAAACGATGTGCATTGGCGAAAAATTCATGGTGAAAATCAGTGAATAGTCAATGCCAGGCGGGCGCGTATCGTAATGAAGGAGCATGTAATACCCTCCTGTGAAAACCTGAATTTGATGTTTTCACAGGAGGGTATTTTATAAGAAACAAAATTTAGTGTTATTTTGTAAAGGCATCAATAGATTCCTGATATAGTGCAATGTATTCATCAATACCAGCGGCATCGAGTTTATCCAGGTATTCCTGATATAATTCATCGGAGTAAAATCCGCCGCACATCTGTCCATGGAATTCATCCGTGACAGCTGAGATGGCTGAAATCAGGGATTCGTTGCCGGAGGTATCAACGGTAAGTCCTAGGTAATTGGACGAAGGTGCTGCCTGGAAGACTTTAAGCGCATCATCGCGGAAGGTAGGTTCAGCGCCGCTCCAAGGCAGGCACAGGAAGGAGTTACCAATCTTATAATCATTATTGTGGAAGCCGGAGGTAAGCGCATCCGCATCGCCGATGTATTGTGCCACGCCGTCGGCTACTTCATAGGATTTTCCTTCAATACCCCAGGTAATCAGGTTCATGATTTCGGGATCTGTGTAGAGAAGATTGATCCATTTCATGGTTGCTTCCGGCTCTTTGCAGGTAGTAGGCAGAACAAGACCAAATTTCTGGACGTTGCTGGTATTTAAAGGAGATTCCCCTACCAGATAACATTCGCAGTCATAACCGCTGGAAGCCTTCCAGCTGGTTTCTACGCCATATTCGGAAGCGGCAAATACGCTGAAAAGAACGCCCTGATTGAATAATTCTTTAGCGCCTGTGGAATCAAAAGCGGAATCGGGATACATATAACCGGCATCCATCCAATTCTTGAACATCTTAAACTGATTCTTGCTTTCTTCCATTGCAACTTGATTTACAGCGTTTCCGTCCTGATCTGTGGTGACAGCAAAGTAAACATCGCCGAGAGGATCATAAATAATAGAATCGCTGATGTTTTCACCCTGATAAATACAGCCGGCATTGCTGATCATACCAAAGCCTGCGCCGCCGCCGGTTGCATAACCGGAAAAACCGCTGTCTTTCACTGCTGCCATGATCTTTTCGTAGTCAGCCCATGTCTTCATATTCTTTGCATCTTCACGGAGACCTAGTTCGTCCAGAATATCACCACGCATAATAATATAGAAATTGGAGTTCAGGATACGGTAGGTGGGAATACCATACAGCTTGCCGCCGATGGTGACGCCAGAAAGAACGGTATCGCCAATGGTTTCTACGGCGTCAGGTGCGTATTGTGCCGCCAAGTCGGTAATATCCATAATAGAGCCGCTTGAGTACAGCTGGGAAAAAGTACCAGCGCCGGAATAATAGTAATCGGCGACATCCACCTGCTCGCCATTTAAGATAGCAAGTGAAAGCTGTGTAGCGTAGTCAGCGCCGTTGACCCAGTTGAAGTTGACGTGTACGCCGATTTTTTCCTCTGTGATCGCATTGATTGCATCTTCCACTTCTTTGCCCAGTGAATTGGATCCGGCGGTTCCGTCCCCGGCTTCCCAAGTCCAGTAGTTAATTTCTGTAATTTCGCCGCTGTCTTCTTCTGCGCCTTCTTCCGTCCCTTCGGCATTTTCTACGGTTTCTGCATCCGTGGATTCAGGTACTTCTTCTTCTGAAGTGGTTCCGCATCCGGTAAAGAGAACAGCCGTCATGGAGATGGAAAGAATCATGGAAATGAGTTTCTTTTTCATAAGTAATACACCCTCCCTTTTTAGTTTTTGCTAATTAATATTTTCACCCTTACTATAACAAAAGTCAATTTAAAATGCGACTTCATATTGCCATTTAAGTTTTAATGTTTGTGAAAATGGTTTCCAAAAGGTGAAAAATTATGCATTGCGAGAAAATAAATAGCAGGATTGGAAGCAATTAACTGATTTGTAAAAATGTAATTGCAATTAGGCGTTTGCAATGAAAAATAAATTTTGTTACACTGTAATAAAAGATGTAGTTTCAAGAGATAATTCATTTACAGATTGCGAACTGGTTTATATTGGAGGTGCTTATGTACATAGACTATTTAACAGATTCTATCACCAGGCTGATTCAGATCGTCAATGACAATAATAATAGTGTTAATGAGACTGAGAGAAATATTGCGATGCAGATCATCAAGCATCTTGATGAGATTCCCAATGCTTCTATACAACAGGTAGCAGACATATGTTACTGTTCCATAGCGACCATCAGCCGCTTTGTCAAGAAATTGAACTTTGAAAATTTTTCTACATTTAAATATAAGCTTGCATTGGATCTTTTTAATTCTCCCAAACTGAATCTTAAGATGCCCGGGGAATATCAGATTGAATATACCAGTCTCAAAACAGACTATCTGGAATTGGTCAAGGCACAGATTGATGAATTGGAAAAAGGGATTCAGATGGAAGAAATCGAGCGGGCGGTAGAGCTGCTTCATGAAGCGGAAACAGTTCTCATTTATTCTCATGGAGACTTGGACCTTCATGCCTTCCAAGTGGATCTGGTCATGCACGGCAAAGCTTCCTGGCATGTGAAGGGGTACAGCGAAATGGAGAAGGCATTAAATACCTTGAGCAACAATACGGTTGTAGTGGCTCCGCTGTTCTCAACACAGAACGGCAGGCAGAATGTAGAAATGCTTCACAACCGGGGAATTAAGATGATTATTGCATCCAGGGGAAATGTGAATATATATGAAAAATATGCGGATGCTTTTTTTAAGATTAAAATGAGCGAGACAAAAATGGACGATTATTTAATTCATTTGCTTTTTGATATTCTATCGATGCATTATCGGAAAAAGTATATGGATTGAAATAAGAAGGAAAATGGGAGGGAAACAAATGTCAAAACGTAAAATGAACCAAGAACATGTCATTCCGATTTTAAGCGGTGCGCTTGCAATTCTTATGGCGGTTTCCTATTGGATGCCGTATGGAAAATATGTATATTCCAAAAAAGCGTATCATATGAGCGCCATGAGCTATTTTACCGGGAAAAGAATTGCAGGAGGTTCTGCCACCATAGAACCCCAGAAGATTTTTGTGCTTGGAATTGTGGCAATTCTTTTGTTTGCAGCAGCAGCGGTTTTATACAAATGCAGGCAGAAGAAGACGGCAGGTATTATGACGATGATAGGCGGAGCCGTGGCAGCAGCAATGCCCATTGTTTTTATGTACAATTTTAATACGTTGATGAGCAGTGTAAAAAAGACCAGCGTGCTTTATGGCGCTTATCTTACATTGGCGTTGGGGATTCTGGCGCTTATTCTTGGGTTTTATATCTTGTATTTATGTAAAACGGTGAATCTGCTGGACATTATGATCATACCCGGTCTGGCGTATCTGATCATAAACAATTATATCCCAATGTCCGGCATTGTGATTGCCTTTAAGGAACTGAATTATTCACAGGGCGTGTTCAGCAGTCCGTGGTGTGGCTTTAAGAATTTTGAATTTTTATTCCAGACCAAGGATATCTGGAATATTATCCGAAACACCCTTGGCTATAACGTGGTATTTATCATTTTAAACAATTTCTTTGGAATAGCGGTGGGAATTATGCTCAGCGAAGCAATCAGCAAAGTGCTGCAGAGGGTTTCCCAGACCCTGATTCTTTTGCCGCAGATTATTTCGTGGGTTATTGTGGCTTATATGGTCTATGGTCTTTTTTCTACGAACACAGGGTGGATCAATAATACGCTGCTTCCATTTTTTGGGTATGAAGGACCTAAGATTGCTTTTTATGGTACAAGAAAATATTGGCCCTTTATCTTAACCTTTGTGGCAGTCTGGAAGGGACTGGGTTATAACTCGATTATTTATCTTTCTTCTATCATAGGTATCGATCACAATCTGTATGAAGCGGCGTTGATTGACGGATGTGGGAAGCTTAAGCAGATCAGATATATTACGCTTCCGCTGCTCAAACCTACGATCATAACATTGGTCATTATGGCGTTGGGGCATATTATGAATTCCAACTTTGGATTATTTTATCAGATTACGCAGAATTCGGGCGCCCTTTATCCGGTTACACAGACGCTGGATGTTTATATCTACCGCTCCATCATGGAGACACAGAATTTAAGTATGGGTGCGGCAGCAGCAGCGCTCCAGTCTATTGTCGGTTTTGTTTTGATTGTCATTGCCAATACTGCCATTAGAAAATTTGATTCTAATAATGCGTTGTTCTAGAAAAGGAGATTGCTATGGATACATCTGTAAAAAGTACAAATACAAAGATTTTTCAGGCGGTGGTTTCTGTTTTTCTGATTCTGCTTATGCTGCTTGCATTGCTGCCGTTCATTATGTTGGTGATGTCGTCCTTCTCAACGGAGTCTCTTCTTTATCTTGAGGGATATGGGTTTTGGCCCAAAGGCTTTACGACGGCAGCCTACGATTTTTTGTTTAAATCAAACCTTGCCAATCTGCTTAAGGCATTCGGCATGTCCATTGCCGTGACCGGAATCGGCACGGGTCTGCATATTCTGATTGCTCCCATGTTTGCATATCCGCTTTCAAGACAGGATTATAAGCATGCAAGGTTTTTTACACTGGTTTTATTTGTGACGATGATGTTAAACGGCGGTATGGTGGGGCAGTACCTGATGTGGACAAACCTTTTTCATATTAAGAATACAATCTGGGCGTTGATTTTTCCCAATCTTCTGTTCACTGCGTTCCAAATCGTCCTTTACAAAAACAGTTTTGCAAATAATATTCATCCAGCGTTGATTGAAGCGGCAAAAATTGACGGTGCAAGCGAATTGTATACTTATTTTAAGATTATTCTGCCTTTATCCAAACCAATCCTTGCTACCGTAGGTCTTATGGTAGGTATTGGCTACTGGAATGACTGGATCAACGGGCAGTATTATATTACCGACACCAAGTTATATTCACTTCAGGTGATGCTGACGAAGATTATGCAGAATCTCCAGCTGCTTGTAAATATGGGGGATACGGGAATCACATCTTCGGAAATGCCGGGTGTTTCCGTGCGTATGGCGATTGCGGTTATGGGTACGATTCCGATTCTGGTGCTCTATCCATTTTTCCAGAAAGCATTTGTGGCTGGTATTTCTCTGGGAGGAGTGAAGGAATAATGCGAAAGTCAAAGTCAACCATATGGTCTAAGACCTTTATATTACTATTTTTATTGACTATTTTTGATCAAATGGCGTTCTTGTGTACAAGAGCAATCATATCAAAGTATGCTTTGGATCTGGGACTTACGGAAACGAGGGCAGGAATTGTTGCGGGCGCGTTGTCCATTGCGGCTTTGTTTTCCCGTCCTGTTGCGGGGCGCCTTTTAGGACCTGCGGGCATTTCCAAAAAAAAGATTCTTATGGGGTCTGTCGTCAGTTCCCTTCTGATTATTGTCACTTATATGTTGGTGAAGGGGTTTGTGCCGCTCATGCTTGTGAGGATTTTAAACGGCATTACATATGGAATCAGCGGAACGGTAGAATTAACGATGGCAAGTGATTCGCTGGATGAGAAAGTGATGGGAAGGGGAATTGCCGTTTTTGGGCTGGGAAACATTATCAGTCTTGCCTTTGCACCCTCTGTTTCTGTCTACCTTTATGACACATATAGTCCGAAGGTGTTATTTGGCTTTTGCCTTTTTACGTCCTTGATTGCAGTGCTGATCGTGGCGTTTATTCCGGATGGTGGTAAGACGAAGGTTACATTGGGGGTAAGGGCGGAAAAGTCAAAAAAGAAAGGGCTAAAAGCCATTATTTTAAGTTTTTTTGCCATAGAGGCATTAGAGCCGGCTATTCTGAATTTTGCTTCCCAGGTTGCGTACGCGTCAATCAGTGCATTTATCGTGGTGTACGGTGGTATTAAGGGGTGGAATCAGATTGCACTGTTCTATACGGTTTATTCCTTTTCCTTATTTATATTTAAGCCTGTGAACGGAAAACTATACGATAAAAGGGGGCTTGCGCCGCTGGTCATTCTTGGGAATCTTTCCTTTGCCTTTGGTATCTTTCTAATCGGTATAACAGACTCCTTCGGCGTATGCCTGCTTGCAGCGGTTTTTTGTGCTTACGGTTACGGGGGCGCGATTTCCACCTTTCAGGCAGAAGCGCTTAAGAGTACAACTTTTGAAAGGCACGGCATAGCAAGCGGAACCTACTTTATGTTTAATGATCTGGGTGGTTTTTTGGGGGCATCCATGGCAGGAATTGCCGTATCAGCAGTGGGATATAGCGGAATGTATCTCCTCTTTACAATTCCTCTTCTTGCTGCAATTGTATTCTACTGGTGCATGCGTGTGATCAAGTCAGGTAAGCTGTACAAAAAGTATACCGAAAATGAAATGTAAAGGGTTGATTTTACATAATGTAATAGGTATAATATTATGATGAATTATGCAGAGTCAAGTATCTTGCGTGTCTGCTTGGCGAATTGCTCACGAGAATAAAAGAAAATGGAGAAAATTATGGCTACAGTAGTAGATGTCGCACAATTGGCAGGGGTATCGGTTGCAACGGTTTCCAGGGTGATTCGTGACAGTAATAAGGTATCAGATGATAAACGCGAAAAGGTTATGAATGCCATTGAGGAACTGGGCTACCAGACAGATCCCAACGGAACAACCAGGCTGCGCAAAAAAACATTATATGTCGTATGTGGGGGGAGCCAGGATGAATTTGTGGACAACATTCTGGAAATCGCCAATGAATCCGGGTATGACATTGCCGTGGATTATACGGCGGGGCGTCCCCTTGAAATGAATATGTTCATGAAAAAACTTTTGAAAAATAAAATTATCAGCGGTGTGCTTACCTGCGGTCTGCCGCCAGAATCGAAAGAAGCATTGCAGGAAATCGACAAGATCATTCCCGTGGTACAGTGCTGTGATGAAGTCATGACAGAAAATTCTTTTGTGGTCTCCAGCGATGATGTGATGATGGGGCGGGATGCAGTTCGGCATCTGGTGAAAAAGGGATGTAAAAACATTGCTTTTATCGGACTTGGGAAGATGAAGACGCCGTTTAAGTATTCTCATGACAGAGAGATGGGATATCGGCTTGCCCACACAGAACTGGGGAAACCGGTGGATGAGGAACTGGTCAAACAGTGCGACCTGACGGCAGATTCCGTACAGGAGGCGTTAGATGAGCTGCTGCGTCTGCCTAAAAGACCAGATGCAATCTTCTGCGCCAGAGACAGTACAGCGGTCTATGTGGTAAACAAGCTGACCAGATATGGGATTAAAATTCCGGATGAAATATCCATCATGGGATGTGGAAGCGCAGAAAGCGCAGAAAGATCCTGGCTCCCTTTAAGCAATGTGACACAGTCCTACTACGAGATCGGGGTGGAGGCGATTAATCTGATGAATGCCAGGATTTCCGGCAAGACGGTAGTGGGAAGAAGGTTGAATATCAATTTTTCAGTGGTGGATAGAGAGACCACCAGATGAATGCATCAAGTGAATATTGTATTTTGAAGGCCCTCGGGAGATAGGATTTGGTTTCTCCTGGGGGTTTTTTGTCTCATAGGATTTGGGTGGCAGGAGAAGCTGGGTCTATATCCTCCCTGATGCCATAAGCGTAATGGGACCCCAATCGGCAGCAGCCCATTCTATCGTTTCAAGTCTCGTCTTCAAATCGGATTTCGCTAACAGAATTGGATATAGGCATCTCAAGACGTACGGGTCGGAGCCCGGCGGCATCCGTGCCGCATGGCTCCTAATCCGGCATCCATGCCGGATTCCCCTGATATCTACCAATTCTGTAAGTGAAATTGCCGATTTTTCGCCAGAGCCTTGAAACGATAGAATGGGCTGCTGCCGATTGGGGTCCCATTACGCTTATGGCATCAGGGAGGATATAGATCCAGCTTCTCCTGCCACCCAAATCCTATGAGACAAAAAACATTCCATACGCAAGACTATGCTCCTTTGTTGCGGCATGGATGGCGCTGGCTCCGACCCGTACGTCTTGAAATGCATAGATACATTCTGTTAGTGAAATCCGATTTGAAGACGAGACTTGAACCTTTAAAAGCAATCGTGTCGGCTCCCTCATCCTGTCTCCGCCGCGGCTAATCTAGTAGATAAAAATGAATGAGGAAATCATGATTGTTTCCTGTGAATAAGAATGTAATAAGTGTGAAAATATAATTTATATTATCATATGTATATTGACTTTATACATTTGTGTATGATAGAATGTGTTTACACAAATCAACAAGCAAATGATAAAGAAGGAGGATTCAAAATGGGGAAATCAAAAGTGATCCATCGTGACAATCTTGTCCGGGATAATGGGTTTGAAAAGGGCTTCGGAGTTTATTCGCTGGTCTGCGATGAAACGTGCGGATCGACCAATATTATGTTGGGGGATACTATTCATAATCCGGCATCCAGAAACCAGGAGCATGTGCATCTTGGATGCGAGGTTCAGTGGTTTACATTGGCAGGTCATTCGCTTCATTATTCCTGTACAGTCGATCATGAGGAGTATAAGGAGACGGAATGTTTTCCGGGAACGGTAGGTTATGTGCACCCCAATGAGATTCATGTGGGTATGAATTTGAATGCCGACAACACGGGTGAAGTAATCTTTTGCTATGCAGGATGTAACAACACGGAGGGAGCCAACACGGTATTTTATCAGGAGGCGGATGTTGTTGACGAGTATATGAGGAAACGCGGTAAGAAATTGGAAGATGTTTTACACATTCAGTAAGGGCGCCGGACAGGGATTTTTGTAAAAATGCTTTTATGCGGATATTTTGGATGAAACGATTTGGAATGGAGGAAACGATGAAAAAAACACAGACAATTGACAGGACTTTAACACCAAAATCAGGAGCGCTGCAGCCGGGGATGGTCACGGAACTGATGACATCTAATGATACCTGCGCTACGGAGCATCTTCTTGGTACCTATTGTACGCTTTTGCCGGCTGGGGAGAGTCAGCTTAGAAAGCATCAGAATGCGGAGTGCGCATGGTATCTGGTGAAAGGGAGAATCAAAGAGGTGATTATTGAGGCGGACGGCAATCGCATCGAAGAAGAATGCAAGGCAGGAGATGCGGGGTACATCAATCCGGGAGATGCACATCAGGAAATCAATTTAAGCATTGAAGAAAATGCAGAGATCATTATGTGCTTTGCAAATCCGGAGAATAAGAAATGTAATTGTTTTGATGATCTTGGCACTGAAGTGATCGGTGAATAAAATGAAGAATGGAGGTAAAAATGACAAACTCATTGTTTGAAAAATATCTATTATGTGATGAGGGATTTGGCAATATCTACGATAAGGATCATCCAGACGATCCGCCTATCGGATTTCAGCTTAAGATCAGAATTCCCTACTATCGTTCGGCGCGTTTATCTCTAATCGAGAGAATTGTAATCAGGGTGGACGGCAAGGAGTATGACCCGGATAAATTTCTCTTTACCACACATGACGGTACCTTTACGATGGCGCAGATGCAGACGATGACGAACAACTATTGGCTCTTTGGCGAGAAAGCGACTGTATCTGTAATGGAACCAGACGGACTTGGACGTGCCTTCAGTACGGCATACCGCACGGTTGAGATTGGCATTTACCTTAGGATTTCCTATTCCCATTTGGGATTTGTAGGGATTGCAGGCAAAGAACTGAAAGCGGAATCTTTTGTACAGTAGGCAGAGAAAGGCATGGGTGGAGGAAAGGCTTTGAGAAAAGCGTTTTCAACCTACTTGATTTGAGTGTCCGCAAAAGCGGACAGATGGGAGCAAATATGGGAATAAAAAGAGCGATATCTCTTTATAGTTATCAGGAAAATTTTTATCTTGGAAAGCTTGATCTTGAGGGATGTATTGCCGAAGCGGCAAAGACGGGAGCCAAAGGAATCGAGCTGATACCGGAGCAGAACTGTGCTGATGAATATCTGGATCCTTCAAAGGAATTTGTTGCCAAGTGGCAGGACTGGATGCAGAAGTATGAAGTAGAACCTTGTGCAGTGGACATTTTTTACGATTATAAGCTATACAACAATCGTATTCTTACCTGGAAGGAACAGGTGAAGATGTATACGGATGCATTCCGCTTTGCTAAAAAGCTGGGATTTCCCATTGTCCGGGGAATGCTCACAACCCCTTTAAAGCTGGTGGAAATGATGATTCCGGTTGCAGAAGATATGGGGCTTAAGTTTGGGGTGGAGGTCCATTCACCCTATTCTCTTGAAAGTGAATATTGCATGCAGCTTTATGAATTGGCTGATAAACATCACACGAAGTCCATCGGCGTGATTCCTGATACAGGGATTTATGTCAAGCAGCAGTCAGAGGTCATTGTCCAAAAGTTTATTCGTGCGGGGGCGCATAAGGAAATAGCAGATTACACGTGCAGAGCCTATGTAGATAAAGTGCCCCAGCAGGAAGCGGCAGAGGCGATTTCCAAAATGAACCCTAATGCCGTAGACCATGCATTGTTTAAGAGGGTCTATTTTGCCACGTACGATGATCCGGGACTTTTGGTAAAGCATGCGGACCATATCATTCATGTACATAACAAATGCTGGCATATGACAGAAAATTATGAGGAGCCCAGTATCGACAATGAAAATGTAGTAAGGCTCCTTAAGGAAAGTGGGTATGACGGTTACATTGCCACTGAATTTGAAGGGCAGCGTTATTTCCATGATGTAGGGTGCGAGGAGAATGCAGATGAGATCGAGGAAGTAAGAAGAAATCAGGAAATGTTGAAAAGATTGTTAGGTGAATAGAGGAAAAGGAGGAGTGAATATGCAGACAGTTAGAGTTGGTATTATTGGCGGCGGTATGATTTCCCACCGGCATATGCAGATTTACAAAAATATAAATGACAGGGCGCAGCTGCTTGGGTTCCGTGCAGAGGTGGTTGCCGTTGCAGAAATTATCCCGGAAAGATTGAAGGCGTGGGGGGAGCAGTACGGATTTGACGAGAAGGATCTGTATGCTGATTATCATGAAATGCTAAAGAGAGACGACATCGACACGATAGATGTGTGCGTTCACAATAATCTTCATGTTCCGGTGGCAATTGAGGTGATGAAGGCAGGATTTGACTGCTATTGTGAAAAGCCGGCAGCAGTCACTTATGCAGATGCAAAGCTCATGGTGGATGCATCAAAGAAGCTGGGAAGAAAATTTCATGTGCAGATCAGTTCTCTGATGTCCCCCCAGACACGTCTGGCAAAGCAGTATATCAAGGAAGGAAAACTAGGAACGCCGTATCTGGTCAACTTAGAGCAGTGCACCAGCCGGAGAAGACCTGGCTATGATCTGCCGGAATTTACAGAGGACTTTCTTTCTAAAAGGATTGCAGGACATGGTCCATCCATCGATTTGGGCATCTATGTCATTGGACAGATTCTTCATTTGTTCGACTGTCCTAAGGTGCAGTCTGTCAATGGTTTTACGGGGCATTTTGTGGATTATGATAAAAATATCATCAAATCCCCTGACGGATATGGAGTGGAGGATACGATTGACGGCTTTGTAAAATTTGAGACAGGACTTGGATTCCATTTCCTTTCCACTTCAGCGAATAATTACAAGGATTATTCTATGACCTATATACTTGGCTCTAAGGGCGGTCTGGAGGTGCTGAATACAGATACCGTTGGCGGCAAGTTTGAAAGAGTAAATCCCGATGCGCCCACAGCGCCCGGCACGGAGCCAGAGCTTCGGTTTTTTGGATGCGTGGACGGAAGAGACGTGGGAATTGACTTAAATTGTGATAAGAATGGTATGATGGAAGCTCGCAGAAATCCGCAAATGATGCTCTATAATGACAATCAGTGTATGTGGCTTGCCTATAAATTGGGAATCTTAAATGAAAAAACCCGTTATAACACGCCGGAAATAGCATTGAACCAGCTGATTATTACCGATGGATTTTTCCTTTCCACAGAGCTTGGAAGAAGTGTGACGAGAGATGAAATTATCGCCAATTCTCCTTCTACTTATTTGAGGGAGCAGGAGATTGCTGGAAGAATGCATCGGTTTGACACGGACTTTTAAGAAGGCGGCATAGGAAGACGATAAAGGAGGAATGGTTATGAGTAAACTTCCAGTAGGAATTCAGGTTTATGGGTTGAGAGATCTTTTAGAAGAGACACCGGAAAATTTTGAAAATGTCATGCGTCAGATCAAGGAGATGGGGTATGATGGCGTTGAACTTGCAGGATTGTACGGGCTAAAACCTGAGCAGGTAAAAGAAATATTGGACCGTACAGGTCTGATTCCTATCAGTGCGCACGTGCCGCTGGCAGAAATGATGGAAGATGCGCAAAAAGTGGCGAAGACATATCAAAAGATTGGTGTATCTTATATTGCAGTACCTTATTTGCCGGAAGAATACCGTCCTAACACACCGGGATATGAAAAGGTTTTGAAAGAAATGGAGAGAATCGGGCAGGTCATGAAAGAAAACGGAATCAAGCTTTCTTATCATAACCATGATTTTGAATTTGTCAAGCTGCCCGATGGAACTTTTGGATTTGATGATATCTACAGGCAGATCCCGGAAGCGCTTTTGAAGGTTGAGCCGGACTTGTGCTGGATCAAGGCAGCAGATCAGAGCCCTGCTGATTATCTCAGGAAATACGGTGCAAGGTGTGAAGTGGTACACCTTAAGGATTTTATCAAAGAGGGTAATCCTAAGAATATGTACAAGCTGATTGGAATTGAGACCGAAGAGGAAGAAAATGACGCGGGGATTTTTGAATTTAGACCTGTAGGTTTTGGCATGCAGATCTGGGAGCCGATTTTGGACGCGGTTCTGGAGGCAAAGTCAAAATGGGTGATTGTGGAACAGGATGAGCATTATCAGCTGCCGCCTCTGGAAGCAGCAAGAAGAAGCCGCGAATACCTTAAGATTTTAGGCTGGTAGAATATATCTGTAATTTCAGGACTGCCGGGTTTGGGCAAGGAGGAAATCATGATGAAAAGGATTGCGATTATTGGATGTGGAGGAATGGGCGGAGGTCATGCTATTGCAATCGGAAGCGGTACGGGAAACGCCGTTTACAATGCCGATTCCAGTAAAGAGCTGGGAACGAAAATTTTTGGTTCTGCGGCAAACACGGATATCAGTACAAAGCTGGAGCTGGCAGGAGTCTATGACATAAACCCAGACAGAATGAGGTGGGCATCGGATAGGGGATTTGCGCTTTATGACAGTTATGATGCCATATTAAAGGATACATCTGTGGATATTGTCCTGATAGCAACACCTAATCACCTGCATAAAGATATGTCCATCGCCGCCATGAGAGCCGGGAAACATGTTTTGTGTGAAAAGCCGGTTATGATGAACAGCAGGGAACTAGAAGAGGTTCTTGCGGTTTCCAAAGAAACGGGCTTTTTGTTTTATCCCAGACAGAACAGACGATGGGACAGAGATTTTCGGATCATTAAAAAAATTTATGATGAAAAGCTGATTGGATCTATTTTTCGGATTGAAAGCCGTGTGCAGGGATCAAGAGGGATTCCGGGCGATTGGAGAAAAGAAAAGGAATACGGCGGCGGCATGATGCTGGATTGGGGCGTCCACCTGCTGGACAGACTATTATTTATGATTCCGGATCAAATTCAGACGGTGAATTGCCGGCTTTCCTATGTGCTGGAGGAGGAAGTGGACGACGGTTTTACCATGCTGATCACTTTTGCCGGCAATAAGAGCGCGTTGGTGGAGGTGGGAACCTGCAACTTTGTTTCCCTGCCGTTATGGTATGCTGCTGGAACGCAGGGAAGTGCCGTGATTGACAACTGGAGGTGTGAAGGAAAAATGGTTCAACTCGCCTCTTGGGAAGATAAAGACACAGTGCCGATTATGGCGGGGGCAGGGCTTACAAAGACAATGGCGCCGCGGGATGAAAAATCGCTTATCACACATCCGCTGCCTGATGTAGTCTATGATGACAACGAATTATACAGCAATGTGGTGGACGTAATCGAAGGAAAAGCGGAGCAGATCGTGACAGGGGAGCATGCGCTTCGGGTCATGCGTTTGATGGAAGCGGCGATACGCTCTTCAGAAACGGGAGAAACGGTAAGGTTTGAGCAATAAAAAGGACGGTAACGGGATGGCACGAAAAAGATATGCATTTGTAGGAACCTGGGAAGATTTTGGCGGTCACGGAGAAGGAATTTATGTCTTTGCCATAGATCCGGAAACGGGAAGCATGAAGGAGACGGATCACCTTAAGGGGTATAGGAATAACAGTATTCTGGCTGTGTCTTGGGATAAAAAGCGCCTGTATGCCACGATTGAAGATAAAAACTATCAGGATGTATGGGGCGGTGGAGGAGGCGTACTGGCGCTTTCCTTTGACGCAGAGAGAGGAAAACTTGCTGTGTTGAACGAAAAATCAGCGCTGGGGGCATGTACCAGCTACATCAGCGCTGACCCGGAAGGGAAATGCATCGTCATCACTAATCACGGATCAGGGCTTGATGTGGTCACGAAAGTGGTAAAAGATGAGCAGGGAAATTACAAAATCGTTAAGGAATATGATGATTCCACACTGGTCATGTTCCGGCTTCTTGAAGATGGGGCATTGGGAGGAGCCTCGGATCTGCGCAAGCATGTCGGAAGAGGGGCGCTGGAAGTAAGAGGGCAGGTGTGTTCCCACCTCCACTCCGTGAACTTTGATCCTTCTGGAAAATGGATTCTGGCTTGTGATAAAGGCTGTGACTGTATTTACGTGTATCGTGTGGACAGAGAAAAAGGAATTTTGCAGGCTGCGCCCCGCACTGTGTTTCACACCAGACCGGGGACGGCGCCGAGGCACCTTTCGTTTCATCCATTCCTGCCATATTGTTTTGTAAATAATGAAACGGCAAGCACCGTGACGGCATACCGTTTTGATTCGGAAGAAGGTATTCTGGAAGAGATTGATTACCAGCCAATGATCGATATGGATCCTTCTACGAAAGCAGAGCTGGTGGGGGATACCTATGGCTCGCCTGCGGATATTCACGTACATCCGAACGGAAAATTTGTATATTCCAGCCAAAGGAGCAGTTATCATACGAAGCGGGGAATGGATTGTATTGCGGTATTTGCGGTAAACCTTGAAAATGGACATTTGACAAGAATGGCAAATGTAGAAATGGATGGTCCCTGTCCCCGAGGGTTTGCCATTGATCCTGAAGGCAGATTTTTATATGTAGGGAATCAATATCTGGACACGATCTGCCGGTATCGGATCGATGAAGTTACAGGTACTTTAACAGGTAAAGAAGTTGTTGCCCATGTGGCAACGCCAACTTGTATCCGCATTGTGGATGTTGAAAGTAAAGGAGGAACATATGGAATATAAAGCAGTACTTGAGGACCCCAAGGAATTAGAGCGGCTGGTTTACAGCGCACGTTCCTGCTGGGAGCAATTTTTGATTGTTGATGGAAGTTTAGAAAATGATACATGGGGAAATACAGTTACCGGGTGCACGCTGGCAATCAGGACTTGCTGGTATCGCTCGCTTGCGGTAACGCTGATCAGGCGTCTGGAGGTCAGAATCGACGGAGAATTAATTCCTCAGGAGGATATTTATTTTCAGGTGGAAGATAACCCCCACGTGTACCGGCTTGATGAAATAGGTCCGGAGCAATCAGAGGAATATTGGTATCTCAACAAATACGGTTACCTGCATTTAAGAAAGCCGGGAGGTCTTACAAAAGGTCCTCACATGGTAGAAGTTTTTTTGGAAGTATTTGTGACATATCATAATTATCCAGATGCCACGTATCAGAAAAAGATATTGGTTGTGGAATAAAGGAGGGAAAAAATGAAACTTTCTATTTCATTATACAGCTTTGCGAGAGAATACTTTGACAGAAAATATACGCTGGAGCAGTGCATTGCCAAAGCAGCCGAGATTGGATATCAGGGAATCGAGATCATTGGACCGCAGATGATTGATAACTACCCGAATCCGACGGAAGAATTTTACGAGAACTGGCACCGGTGGATGGAGAAATATCATGTGGAACCGGCGTGTCTGGATGTTTTTAACGAATATATGGTATTGAAGACACGGAAAATGACGCAGGAAGAACAGTGTGAGCAGTTGCGCAGAGATATCCGCATTGCAAACAGAATGGGCATTCATGTGGTGAGAGTCATGAACCTGTATACGCCGGAGCAGCTAGAAGCATGCATTCCAGATGCTGAGAAGTATGATGTGACGCTTTCATTGGAGGTACATGGTCCTAAACTTTTAAATGATCCGTCCGTTTTAAAATATCTGGAGATGATCGACCGAAATCACACAAAGAGAGTCAGCATATGTCCAGATATCAGCGTATTCCAGTACAGTGTGCCGCCGAGAATGCTCAAATACTATGTGGCGAAAGGCGCGAAGGTAGAACTGGCGGAATACTGCAGAAAAGCTTATGAAGAAGGGGTGGATATTGACACGGCAATGGAAACCTGCCGGAAAATGGGCGGCTCACCGTTAGATGTGCTTATGGTTAAAAACTGCTGCCAGGGTTCAAGAAGCGATTATAAATACTTAGAGGAGTTCGGACCATATATTACACATATCCATGCGAAATGTTTTGATGAGCTTAATGCAGAAGGGAAGGATCCTACCTTCGACTGTGAGCGGATTGCGGGTATTTTAAAGAAAATCGGATATGAAGGGTACGTATCTACAGAATGCGAAGCGTTCCAGTATGAGCCATGGCAGCTGGTTACAGAGGATTTGGTGAAGCAGCACTGTGATATGTGGCATAAATTAGTTGGCTGAATATGATGTTTAGGGCATTTATGCAAAAAGCAAGAGCTGGCTCGTTCCTTGGCAGATTTCTTCCGTTGTATTTTGCACTGGTACTTCAGCATATCATTACGCTTGCCGTCAATCTTGCCGATAATATGATGCTGGGAGCGTATAATGAAATTTCCCTTTCAGGAGTAGCGGCGGTGAACCAGATTCAGTTTGTGTTACAGCAGCTGACGGTGGCGATTGGGGAAGCGCTTGTGGTAATCTGCAGTCAATACTGGGGAAAGGGATTGACGAATCCTATGAAGAAAATCGGCGCTACGGCAATGCAGACAGCTTTGCTTTTTGCCACCGTTTTATTTGCAGGGGTCAGTTTTTTTCCGCATCAGACGATGGAGATTTTTACAAATGATGAGGCAATCATCGAGCAAGGGATTGCTTATCTGGGAATTATCCGCTTTACTTATTTCTTCTTTGTTATGACGCAGGTTTTGCTGGCTCTTTTGAGAAGTATGGCGGTGGTCAGGATAGCGCTTTACCTTTCTGTCATTACGTTCTTTGTTAACTGTAGTATAAATTATGTGCTGATCTATGGGCGGTTTGGATTTCCCAGACTGGGCATAGTCGGGGCGGCAATCGGAACGCTCAGTGCCAGGGTATTAGAATGGATCGTGCTTATCGGCTATATCTTTCTGAAAAACAACGGATTAAAAATACGGATCAGAGATTTTTGCTTGACAGACCCTGTGCTTAGAAGGGATTATTTCAGGACGGCGCTGCCTTTGATTGCCGCGCAGGGACTGTGGGGGCTAAATACGATGCTTCAGACCGTTATTTTAGGACATATCGATAAAATTGCAATAGCAGCAAACAGTGTAGCGTCCAATATTTATCTGATTGTCAAATCCGGTGCTATGGGCGCCTCCGGCGCGGCATCTGTGATGATTGGAAACGGTGTGGGAGCAGGAGATTATGAGGCTGTAAAAAGAGATGCGGTAAAACTTCAAATCTTTTTTGTATGCATCGGTGTTGTTTCGGGAATCATTCTCTATGTTATTCGTCAGCCGCTTCTTTCTGTTTATAACCTTTCGGAGAAGACGAGAGAAATGGCAAATGCTTTTCTGGTGGTCTTAAGCTTTGTTATGGTCGGCATGTCTTATCAGATGGCGGCTGGAGGAGGGATTATCAGAGGCGGGGGAGATGCAACGTTTGTAGTAAAGATGGATCTTGTCTGCATATGGATGATCGTGATACCGGTATCCCTTTTTATGGCGTTTGTAGTTCAGGCGCCGCCAGTGGCAGTAGTGGCGTGTTTGAATGCGGATCAGATCTTTAAATGCATTCCGATTTTCATTAAGGTAAATAAGGGTACCTGGATAAAAAAACTGACGAATATATAATGAAAAAATCGTTTTTATTACGCAAGGTCATAAGATTTGGACAAGTATTTTAGCTTTCGGCGAGAAAAGGAAGCAGCCGCCATTATAGCAAATAATGACGGCTGATGCTTCAAAGATATTAAAATTGTTGTTATGGAGTACTGCTTATACAGTACGCATTCGTGTATCTGAAATATAGCATATCTGTCAGCAGGCATAAAGCCTTTTAGATATCCAGCGAAGCTAGGCAGATGGAAAAGCTGGGATAGATACCGGACGGGATTGCATCCCCGAAAGCATATTCGCTCATATTATTGCTGGAAAAGTTATAGACCATGACGCGGTTCTTGTCTGGATCCACAATCCAGTATTCACGGACACCCGAAGTTCTGTATTTAAACAGCTTAATCATATAATCAATATGCCAGCTGCCGTCCCCCAAATTATACCCCCAATCTACACCTGAAAATTGCGGTACAAGACAAAAGAAAGACAATGCGTTATAGGCATTGACAGAATCACGCTTATTGTATAAAATTAAGTACAATCTTATGTATTATGTATACAGCGCCGGCAAATTGCTTTGTGGGTGGCTATGTTGCGTTAAATACCTATTTTAGGAATGGATGAAGACGGATGGTCTGATGACTGGGTGCACGGAGGGATGTATGGAGCAGATTACACGGAAAGCATATGCTAAAATTAATCTGGGACTGGACGTGTTAAGAAGGCGTCCTGACGGATATCATGAAGTTAAGATGATCATGCAGACGGTTGGGATTTATGATATCCTGACTTTTAAAAGAAAAGAGATATGGGATGGTGCGCCAAAGATAAAGATAACGCTGCAGCAAAAGGATGCGCCGGAAATGACACCTCTTAGAGAAGAGCTTCCCTGTGATAAAAGCAATCTGATTTATAAGGCGGCAGCGTTGATTATGAAAACTTATGATATCCATGAAGGCGTAGAGATTACGCTTCAGAAGAATATTCCCATAGCCGCAGGAATGGCAGGCGGCAGCACGGATGCAGCAGCAGTCTTTCACGGATTGAATGAATTGTTCTCTCTTGCCATGAGTCTTGAGGAGATGAAGAGGCTGGGGGTTCGGATTGGTGCGGATGTGCCCTATTGTATCATGGGGGGGACGGCGCTCTCTGAAGGAATAGGGGAAATATTGACGCCTCTTCCGGCACCGCCTGCGGCGTACTTATTGATTGCCAAGCCGGATATCCATGTTTCAACGAAGTTTGTGTACGAAAATCTTCATGTAGATGCATTGCAGATTCACCCGGATATTGACGGTATGGTGGATGCCTTAAAGGCAGGGTGCCTTACGGGAATCACGGACAGAATGAGCAATGTACTTGAGACGGTGACAGTCAGAGAATATCCAGTGATCGACCAGATTAAGGAAGAGATGAAAGCAAACGGTGCCTGCAACGCGCTTATGAGCGGCAGCGGTCCTACCGTGTTTGGGATATACGAGGGTGAAGAAACGGTAAAGAAAGCATATGAAGCGGTAAAGGCACAGGGACTTGCCAGACAGATATTTGTGACGGATTTCGTGGCACTTTGAGTGTGTACATTCCCTGCTCGCACTCCTACGCGTAAAACGCTTCGGAATGGAGGTAAAAATGGAAGAGCAATTTCAAGTGGATATGGATGAATTTCTGCCCCTTCGTGATGTGGTCTTTAATACCCTTCGGAAGGCGATTCTGACCGGGCAGCTAAAGCCGGGGGAGCGTCTTATGGAGGTACATCTTGCTAACCGGCTGGGAGTCAGCAGGACGCCGATTCGGGAGGCAATCCGAAAGTTGGAATTGGAAGGTCTCGTCATTATGATTCCAAGGCGGGGCGCCGAGGTGGCAAGGATTACCGAAAAAAGCTTAAAGGATGTGCTGGAGGTAAGAAGGGCGCTGGATGTACTCAGTGTGGAACTTGCCTGTGACAGGATCACGGAAGAGGATATTGCCCGTTTGCTAAAAGCGTGTCAGGATTTTGAGCAGGCGGCAAGGGGAAAGGATGCGTCGGTGATTGCAAAAGCGGATGTGGATCTTCATGATATTATTGTGGAAGCCACGGGAAACCAGCGTCTGCAGCAGCTGGTGAATAATCTGTCCGAGCAGATGTACCGATATCGGTTTGTCTACATCAAAGAAGAAAGCCAGCATGATACGCTGGTAGCTGAGCATAGAGAGATTTACGAAAGCATTGCCGGGCGGGATAAAGAGCGTGCCATGCGTGCCGCCAGAGTCCATATTGACAATCAGGAAAAGTCTATTATCAGGCAGATTCGTCTGGAAAATGAAAGCAGATTGAATAAGCGTCATTAAAACGGAAAGACTCTTATCAGAAAGCAAATTACTGCAAAGCAGTATGCGGAAAGATGAGAGCAGAGAATGAGAAGAATATATGAAGCAGCAATGATATTGATAGGAACCATAGGCTGGTGGGGATTTGTGTATCCTGATCTGTGTCTTACAGAAGAGGTGTATGAACAGGAGTATGAAGAAGAGGAGCTGACGGAAGCAACAGTGGCTTGGGATTTGGGACAAAGAAATCTGGCAGCAGAGATTTTCTTGGCAGGTACCGCAGAAGATGCAGAGGCGGATCAGTCAGGCATGAAGATTGGCAGCATTCGTATAAAAAGCCGGCTTGTGGAATATTTATATCAGGAAAGATAAAGAACAACAACAGAAAAGAGATATGGATTATGATAAATAAGAATGCACCTATAGGAGTCTTTGATTCCGGAGTGGGGGGACTTACGGTTGCAAGAGAGATCATGCGGCAGATTCCCAATGAAAGAATCGTTTATTTCGGCGACACTGCCAGGGTGCCTTACGGCAGTAAGTCCAAGGAAACGGTTACCAGATATGCAAGACAGATTGTCCGCTTTTTACAGACGCAGGACGTAAAGGCAATTGTGGTAGCATGTAATACGGCGAGTGCCTATGCGTTGGATGAAATAGAGAAGGAAGTGGACATTCCCATGCTGGGGGTAGTGAAGCCGGGCGCCAAGGTGGCGGCGGAGGCGACTTCAAATGGGAAAATCGGGGTGATCGGCACGGAAGGTACCATAGGCAGCGGTATTTACTCCAGATACATAAAAGAGATAAGACCTGATGTAGGCGTCATCGGAAAAGCCTGTCCATTGTTTACTCCTCTTGTGGAAGAGGGACTTTTGCAGGATCCTGTGACAGATGAAATCGCCAAGCGGTATTTGACAGAACTGATCGATATCGGTATTGATACCTTGATCCTGGGCTGTACCCACTATCCCCTGATTCGTTCCACTGTGGGGCGTATTATGGGAGAAGGCGTGACGCTGGTCAATCCCGCCTACGAGACGGCAAGGGAATTAAAGCAGTTGCTGGAGGCAGAATACATGCTGAATGATGAGGAGGCAAAGCTGGGGGATAACAAATATCGCTTCTTTGTCAGCGATGCGGCAGAAAAGTTTAAGCATTTTGCAAATTCGATTATTAAATATGGTATTTTATCAGCAAAAATCATTCATATAGAGGAGTATTAGGGGAAGATGACAAAAGAGATACTTCTGTCCCTCAAGGGGCTACAGATGGAGAATAAAGAGGATGCGCAGGCGATGGAAACGATTACGCCGGCGGACTATTATGAGAAAAACGGCAGTCATTACGTGCTTTATGAAGAGATGATGGAAGGTTTTACAGCTGTCACCAAAAACAGGATCAAATTTAATGATTCCCGCCTTGAGGTCTCCAAGAAAGGGCTGATCAACGTACAGATGCTGTTTGAAGAAAACAAAAAGAATATGACCAGTTATATGACGCCTTATGGAAATATCCTCATTGGAATCAATACAGAATCTATTTCCGTGCAGGAGAAGGAGAATCAGATCCGGGTGGAGGTGGAATATACACTGGAAGCCAATTATCAGTATCTTGCTGACTGTCGGATCGAGATGGAATTAAAACCAAGGGAGGAAGGAATCGACCTGTTATAAAGATGTAAAAGCTGCCTTTGGATTTGGAATGAATGAAAAACAGATGCTGCGCGGATCCGTACAGCATCTGTTGTAAACATAAGGCGTGTCTGGTAATTTATTTGATGGGCTTTGCACCAGCTTTTTCCTGAGCTTTTTCAAGCGTACGCTTGAAGAGGCTTTTCTTTTTGACAGGGGCAACAGGCGCTTTCCCGTGAAGACCTTTGACATCTGTGATATAAATGCCGCTGACGACTGCCTTTACTTCCTTTTTGACAGGAACGGAGTCGAAAATCTTTTCCTCGCATACAAGAGTCATAATCTGCGGACCAATCTTTGCCTTTACAATGGGAAGCTTGGTACCGCGCATCAGCTTAGGGGTCTGATCAATCACCATCTGCGGAAGACCAGATTCTTTTATTTTCATTCGCTTCTTGTCTATGATCAGCATGGATACGGTCTGCTTCATTGCATCGATCTGTTCCTGCTGCTGCTCCTGACGCTTCTGTGCTTTTTTCCCAAGAAAATATAATACGACTACGGCAATGACTAAAACTGCCAAAATAACTAATAAAACAATACTTAGAGTGTTCATGATAGCCTCCTTGCCGTTTGCAGTATTTCAAATAGAACCGACGGCGATATAAAAATTATTTTATCATTTATAAGGGAAATAGGCAAGTGGTTTCATTGAACTTCAAGGAAGATTGGTGTATAATTGTTAATTAGTTCTAAAATTGGAACTTAAGTACTTTCGCTTACCGCAGTTTTATGGTATAAAAGTAAAGTACCTACCAAACGTCTGCCAGACAACTTAAAGCAGTCTTTGCAGGACGAAGGGAATACAAAAGGAGATTGGCGAATTTTATGAAAAAGAGTATTTTAGCAATCATCATGACTGTTATGCTTGCAGTGATGATGGCAGGGTGTGGAAATAGCAGCACGAATGAGCAGGAGACGCCGGATCAAGGCGAGTCTGGTAAGGAGCAGGATGCGGACGAGCCAGAAGAGGGGGCAGATGGTCAGGAAGATAAGGAAGAAGCTTCGGATGAGCCAGCATACATTTCGGATTTCCAAGCCAAAGACTATGTTACCCTTGGTCAGTATAAGGGAGTTGAGGTAAATCTTGTGGAGCCGGAGGTGACGCAGGAGTCAGTGGATGAATATATGGAATATGTGTTATCCTCGCATGCACAATCTTCGCCAGTGACGGATAGGGGCGCCCAAAGCGGTGATATCGTCAACGTTGATTTTGAAGGGAAATTGGACGGAGTGGCGTTTGAAGGCGGTAGTGCAAATGGATTTGACTTAACGATTGGGGCAGGAGGATTTATTGACGGTTTTGAGGATGCGATTATTGGAATGGAAATTGGCGAGACGAAAGATGCAGATCTGAAGTTTCCCGATCCTTATAATAACAATCCGGATTTGGCGGGCAAGGATGTGGTGTTTACTTTTACATTGAACAGCATCAGCGAACGGATTATGCCGGAACTGACAGATGAATTTGTTGTAAACCTTGGTATAGACGGATGCACTACAGTGGAAGAATACACGAAATTTATTCACGATGGTCTCATGGAACAGGCTATGGCGGCTTTCGAGGAAGAAAAAATCAGTGCGGCTATTGCGGCAGTGGAAGCGAATGTGATTTTTGAAACGGCGCCGGAAGGCATGACAAAGCGTATGAAGGAAACCTTGACGGATACCGTGTCCTCTTATGCACAGATGTATGGAATGAGCGTTGAAGATTATGTGGCAGCAGCATACGGCGGCGCCGCAGATTCTTATGAGGAGGTGCTCTTAGAGCAGGCGGGCATGATGGCGCAGAGGTATCTTATGATTGGCGCCATTGCTGAGGCAGAAGGGATTACCGTGACAGATGAAGAGATGGATCAGATTCTGACGGAAGAAGCTGCAAACTTTGGATATGAAAATGTAGAGGAATATAAAGAAGAACTGGATGTAGAGGCTTACAGGGAATATCTGCTGGTTCAGAAAGTAATTGAATTTCTGGCAGAAAATGCTGTCGTAAAGGCACCGGTTTCGGAGTAAGGGATGCTTTGCATAGTGCATCAGGAGTTAAGCTACAGGGGACAGGTGTGAATTAAGAAGATGCATAAGAAGAGTACAAAAAGAATCAGAATACTTGCAATTGCTTTGCTTACAATTGTATGGTCATGTATAGGGATGTTTTTAGTGGTAGAACCGGTGAGGGCTACCACTATTTCCGATTTAGAAAAGCAGAAAGAGGAATTGGAAGAACAGAAAAGGGAGGCAGACGAAAGAAGAAGACAGGAACAGGAGAATTATAACAACGCTTCCGGAAAAGTAAATTCGATCCAGTCTGATGTGGATGAAGTGGCAGGAGAAATTGACGAGATTGATGCTGCCCTTGTGGAAACCCTTGCCAGCATTGAGATGATCGAAGAAGATATTGCGGCAAAGGAAGACCAGATAGAAGAAACTACGGAAGAACTTGATGTCGCTATAGCTACAGAGCAGGAGCAGTATGAGGCAATGAAGCTGCGGATCAAATTCATGTACGAAAAAGGAGATACGACTTATCTGCAGATTCTGCTGGAAAGCCAGAATTTCAGTGATATGGTGAACAAGGTAGAATATATTGAGAAACTTTATGAGTATGACAGGAAGCTGCTTTTAGATTACCAGGCAGCAAGAGAGGCGGTGGAGGCGCTTAAGGAAAAGCTTGAGGAAGAAAAGGCGGAGTTAGAGGCACAGGAACATGAGCTGATGGAGGAAAAGGAAAGCCTGGAGATTATCCTGGCGGAGAAACAGGAAGCTTATGACAATTTTGAAGTGCAGCTGGCGCAGGCAAAGCAGGAAGCAGCGATTTATAAAGCCAACATCAGGAAGCAAAATGATGAGATCAAGCGGCTGGAAGCGGAAGCATCTAAGAAACAGTCTGAAATAGATGCGGCGAGGCAGGCAGAGGAAGAGGCAAGGCGGGCACAGGAACTTGCATTGCAGAATGAGGCGGCACAGAGTTCTTCTAATAATTCTTCCGGGTCTTCTTCTGGCTCGTCTTCTGGTTCTTCTTCTGGGAGCAGCTCTTCGGGAGGAAGTTATGCATCGGCTTCCAGCTATTCGGGCACTGGCAGCAAGGGACAGCAGATTGCCAATTATGCCTGCCAGTTTATCGGCAATCCATATGTGCCGGGTGGAACCAGCCTGACACAAGGGGCCGACTGCTCGGGATTTGTATGGAGAGTATACAAGGATTTTGGATATAATGTGCCAAGAACTTCTTATTCTTTAAGGAGTACAGGAACGGGAGTTTCTTATTCGGAAGCCCAGCCCGGAGATATCATGTGTTACGCAGGGCATGTGGGCATTTACATCGGCAACGGTCAAATCGTGCATGCCAGCACGCAGAAATCAGGGATTAAGATCACTAGCGCAACCTACAAGGAAATTTTGTCGGTGAGAAGAATCGTATAAAGAAATTGAAAAGCAGGCAGTTAAAAAGTATCTGCTTTGCAGAATAGAATGGAGGAACTATATGTCAGATTTTGATGAAAGAGACTACAGTGAGGATAAAGAGGAGCTGGAGAATATAGACAGCAAGGAGAAGGAGACTGGCAAGGAGAAAACAGAGTCTGAAAATAAGAAGGAAAGTGAATATGAGGATGTCTGCTTTATCTGCCGCCGTCCTGAAAGCAAAACAGGAAAGATGTTCAAGCTGCCAAACAATATTACAGTGTGCAACGACTGCATGCATAAGACGATGGATACGGTAAGTCAGTTTGACTATCAGGGAATGCTTAATAATCCCGCCTTTATGGATGATCTCAATAAAAACATGAACGGCAAGGGCTATCCCCAGATTCGCTTTGTAAATATTGCAGATCTGCAGGGAGAGGGAGGGATTCCCAATAAGCAGAGGGTAAAAAAGAAAAAACCAAAGACAGGGGAAGAACCTGTTTTGGATATCAAGAATATTCCACCTCCTCATAAGATCAAGGCACAGCTGGATGATTATGTAATCGGGCAGGAGCATGCAAAGAAAGTGATCTCTGTGGCGGTATACAATCATTATAAGCGGGTCGCCACTGGGACTATGGATAACATCGAAATAGAAAAGTCTAATATGTTGATGATTGGACCTACAGGGTGTGGCAAGACTTATCTGGTAAAGACGCTTGCAAAGCTTTTGGATGTGCCTCTTGCCATTGCAGATGCCACTTCCCTCACGGAAGCAGGGTATATTGGGGATGACATTGAAAGCGTAATCTCCAAGTTGCTTGCGGCTGCCGGCAATGATGCGGAAAAGGCAGAGAGAGGAATCGTCTTTATCGACGAGATCGATAAGATCGCTAGAAAGAAAAACACTACCAGCAGAGACGTCAGCGGGGAAAGCGTTCAGCAGGGCATGCTGCGGCTATTAGAAGGAGCAGACGTGGAAGTGCCTGTGGGTGCAAACAGCAAGAATGCCATGGTACCTCTAACTACCATCAATACAAGAAATATTCTGTTTATCTGCGGCGGTGCATTCCCAGATCTTGACGAGATTATCAAGCAGCGTTTAAAGAAACAGACTTCCATCGGTTTTAATGCGGAGCTGAAAGATAAATTTGACAAGGAAAAAAATATATTAAGTCAGGTTACTGTGGAGGATTTGAAGAAATTCGGCATGATACCGGAATTCCTAGGGCGTCTGCCGGTAATTTATACATTGGCGGCACTGGATAAGCCTATGCTGGTCAAGATATTGAAGGAACCTAAAAATGCAATTTTGAAACAGTATCAAAAGCTTTTGGAATTAGACGAAGTGAAGCTTGAATTTGATGAGGGTGCGTTGGAAGCCATTGCGGAAAAGGCAATGAAGAAAGACACTGGCGCGAGAGCGCTGCGCGCCATCATTGAGGAATTTATGTTGGATATCATGTACGAGATTCCCAAGGATGATAATATCGGGCGTGTCATCATCACTAGAGAATATATAGAAGGCACTGGCGGACCGGTGATTGATATCCGCAGTGTGAGCGGAGAAAATCCAGATAACCTGAAGGCAATAGAAGATAAGAAACAGAGCTAGGGAAGCGATGATTTAATCAGCGGTTCCTGGTATGCAGGGATGAAAGATAAGCGGGTCCTGCGGCAGAGGGAGGAAACTGCCGCGGGACCCATTTTTAGGCTTTGACATATATTAAAAAAAAGACAATGAGACAGTAAATGACAGATCGGGAAAAGATTTTATCAAATGATTATTATGATTTGATTACAGATTATATTCTCCCTCCACAGGTGCGGGAAAGTGCAGGAGATTATGTTTATCAACTCATAAGCGGTGAGATCGGCGTGACCTATATAAACCGTGCCGACGTCATGATGCCCATGAGCGTGAGCAATTTTACTTACTCTATTATACCGAAGGTGTTTGGGCTGATGCAGACAGGACCCATGGATACATTTGACCCGACTGCGCTGCTGCGAAGTGGGATTACTCAGGTACAAGGGGACGCGTTAAATCTTACGGGCAGAGGGGTGGTCATAGGTTTTTTGGATACAGGCATCCGGTATGATGAGGCGGTCTTTCGGAATCCAGACGGAAGCACCCGGATTTTAGGAATCTGGGATCAGACCATACAGACAGGAGAGCCGCCGGAAGGTATATTGTATGGAACAGAGTACAAAAAAGCGACCATAGATTTAGCCCTGCAAAGCGAAAATCCACGGGAGATCGTTCCAAGCTATGATGACATCGGACATGGAACGGCAATTGCCAGCGTTGCCGCAGGAAGTGTGCTAAGAAGCGGGCTTGAATTTACAGGTGCGGCGCCCCAGGCAGATATCGTCATGGTAAAGCTCAAGCAGGCAAAACAGCATCTGCGGGAATTTTATCTAATACCCGACGAGGTGCCTGCTTACGCAGAAAGCGATATATTGGTAGCGCTCCGTTACCTGGAAAGCTATGCAATTTCGCTTGCAAGACCGCTGGTCATCTGCTTTGGACTTGGAACCAATATGGGAGACCATGAGGGAATCTCCATCATGGCGGACTATTTGAACCAGATTGCCACCAAGCGAAGCAGGGCAGTGGTCGTATGTGGCGGAAATGAGGGGAACAGTGCGCATCACTATCTGGGGTCTGCAACGGAAGGTCTTGCAGAAACCACCGACAATGTGGAGATTAGGGTGGAAGAGGGGACGAGAGGATTTACGGCGGAGCTTTGGGGCTGCGTTCCGGCAAATCATGCCATAGCCATCAGGACGCCGGGAGGGGAGGTCACACCGAAAGTGGATTTCAGGGAACAGAGCAGCCGGGAATTTGAATTTGTGTTTACCAGAACCAAGATTCAGGTGGATCATGTCCTTGTAGAGCCGGGTTCCGGTGAGGAACTAATCTTTTTCAGGTTTGTGGATCCTGCGCCTGGTGTCTGGACGATACAGGTTACAATCAGTGGAAATGGAACGGGAAGTACATTCCACATATGGCTTCCGCTGAAGGAGTTTTTACAAAGCGATACGTATTTTCTGCGTCCCTCACCCTATACGACTTTGACAGAGCCTGCTAATGTGAGGGAGGTTATTACGACTACTACCTATAATGATGAAAATGGAAGCTTCTGGTCGGAATCGGGAAGAGGGTATACCAGAACCGGACGCATCAAGCCGGATCTCTGTAGTCCGGGTGTGGATATCAGTACGGCGGTGGGACGACGGACCGGCTCCAGCATGGCGGTTGCTCTGGCAGCCGGGGCAGCGGCACTGTTTTTGCAATGGGCGGTGGTGGAGGTGAATCGCCCCAGAGTGGAGAGCAGAGAACTTAAAAATTACCTGATCCGGGGAGCTGACAGGTCGCCGCGGGAAGAATATCCCAGCCGGGAATGGGGGTATGGGCGCTTGGATATTGCGGGGACCTTTGAGGTGTTGGCGGGGATATAAACCTCAGATAAAGCAGTTATGAAACGAGCAAATGTGCGGTGAGGGTTGCGCCGGAGATGCTGCCAGGCATTTCCGGCGCTTCTTTATGGCGTATGACTCTGATTATTTGATAGGCACTGTATTCACTTACGGTCTGACCGTAGCCATATTAGAAAAGGGAGAGATTTTTGCCGGCGACAAGTGACGGGAAAATGTGGCGCTGCCAGTTTTATTATGCGGCTGTGTCGCTTATTTCTTGTGGCAAAATTCCTAATACTGTGATAAAATCAAAAAACAGAGATAAAAACACAATGTAAGGAATAACATCTCTTATAGAGCGGGCAGATGAATACCTGCGCTGGTGGTCCTCTTGGGTGTGATATTTACATGGTGTTAACACTATGTAAATAAATGAAACAAGTGGTATTTTTCCTCTATTATCCGGATATTATACATAATGGAGGACTTCACCATGATTGAAAGGATAGATTACGTGAAAATACAGTGGATTGAATTTGAAAATTTGAAAACAGGTCTTAAAATTGAAAGGATAAACTTTAACGAAGACATTACGTTGTTAGTTGGATTATCTGGTGTTGGAAAAACTCAAGTTCTTAATGCAGTGGAATATTCATTAAATCTTGCGGTTGATAAGGATGTAATCTTACGTCCATATCGTGTCGGAATGGGAATTTTAATTGATAATGATGAATATGAATGGATTTATGAAATAAACGAGATAAGTAAAGATGAATTGATTATTAATGAAGAAGGTAAATACGAATTTTCTTTTGAAAAACTTTTATGCAATGGAAAAATTATTTTTGAAAGAAAAAACGAGAAAGTAAGAGTAATTGGCTATGATAAAGTTCCACAACCCAAAAAGGATGAAAGCTTAATTTTGCAGTATTCAGAAAATGAAAATTTTGAAATTCTGATTTCCGGGATACGCAAGTTATACTCTGTAGAAATTGAGTTAGCAGTTAGAGGAGGAATACGGAGCGAGAGTTTTAGTCGATTGAAATCTAAAGTGACAGATACGATTAGAAATGAAAAAAATGTAGAATTTAAAGTATTTAGTCATCTTCCGGTAGCGTTGAAACTGTATATTGCAAAGAGATATTATCTTGAATTATATATCAAAATTTTTGAGGCTGTAAAGGAATTGTTTATAGAAATTGAAGATATAGATGTGGAGGAAGATAATGTAAGAGAAATGTATTTGGTATCCATTCAGGTATACGGTAAAAAGTTATTACAACATGATATCTCAAATGGAATGTTGAAAACCATATATTATATTGTTGAATTATTCACAATGTCTGAAGATTCTTTGGTGTTAATTGATGAATTTGAGAATGGTTTAGGAGTGAATTGCATTGATTTACTTTCCGAATTGATGCTATCAGAGCGGAATGATCTTCAATTTATTATAACCAGCCACCACCCTAAAATTATAAATGCTATTGATAAGGATAAGTGGAGAATTATTGATCGAGATGATTGCGTAGTAAAAAATAGTGGTAGTTTGGCTTATGGTATAGGTAACAGTCAACATGATGCTTATTTCAATTTGATTAATAGATGGGAGTTTGAAGGAAAGATATAATGAATTTTTACTTTTTATTGGAAGATGAAAAATCTTTTCTAAAAGTACTACCTTTATGGTTTGAATATATGAATTTTGGATATAAACGTGTTGCGGATATACAAGAAGTACAGGAAAGAAATTATGTTTTGCAGAGTGGGCAAGGAGTTACTCAATTAGTAACGAAAGCTCTTTTTGATACAATAGATACTATTTTACTGAATCCAGGTAAAATTGATAAATTAGTAATAATTTTAGATGCTGAGGAATTAAGGGCTGAAGATAGGATACAAAAAGTGAATGAACAAATTAGTAAACATTATGAAATTGGAAAGATAGATTTTGATATAGTGGTGTTTGTTTGCAATCATTGCTTTGAAACATGGCTATTGGGGTGTCGTGGATTATATCCAGAGAAAGAAGTTGATAAAACATCTGATTTTTATCAATACTATAACCATTATAATATTGGAGAGAGTGATCCTGAAGATATGATGCCACCAGTGGGGAATGCGGATACTATTGCGAAATATCATTTTCATTATCTCCACGAATTGCTTAGGCATAAGAAAATTAGATATTCTAAAAATAATACAAAAAATGTAGCAACGGAAGAATATTTTAAAGGAATAGTTGAAAGAGTATGTGTTACAGAACATTTAAATTCTTTCAAAAAATTTTATGACTTTGTATCTTGCGTAAAGAGACAATGATTCTACATATATTATAAATATGTGGCTCTATTTTGGCTCTAATAATTTTACTGACACAAATTCGAGAGCTTTTTAAAGAAGAAGGATAATGAAATTGAGGTGAGGGCAGTCTGGAGACAGACTGTCTTCTTTACTTAAAAAAATTTGATGGTAAGGGCGTTTTGGAAAGATATGATGTATAATATAATGAATGAAAGTCAAAGGAGAGGAGGTCGAAAAAATTGATTGGTGGCACAAATCGCAATAGAACAGTTGCCATATTTCAGGAAAGGAGATTATGTATGCAATATCTTGCAGTCTTACTAGGAATTTTCGGTTTGGAACTTAAAATCAAAAATAAGATAGAGGAAACAAAGAAAGAGGGGCAGACAGAAGAAAAGTGCGGTGGCTTTCTGTTGATCAGAAAACATCACAACCGGGGCGCTTTTTTAAATACAGGTCAGCACAGACCCAAACTCATTACAGCAGTATCCCTCCTGCTGACGGCGATTCTCACTGTTTTTTATGTCCTGACGCTTGGAACGGCGGGAAAGGGGCTTTTGAAATGGGGGCTTACGCTGTTGCTTGGCGGTGCGTACAGCAACACCTACGATCGACTTGCGCGTAAGTATGTGGTGGATTATGTAAGCTTTGACCTTCCCTTCGGATTAAGAAAAATCATTTTTAATATAGGAGATTTCTGTATTATGATAGGCGCTTTCGTCAGCGTGATTGGGTATAACAGATAAAATTTGGCGAAAAAATCCTTTTTATAGACTTGACAAAGTCCTGAAAGTGTATTATTGTATCAATAGAATAGTACAAAAGGAGGATGCATATGGCATGGAATTTAGATTCTGACCGTCCGATTTATACCCAGATTCTGGAAGAAATACAGCTGCGGGTCATTACAGGGCAGTATAAGCCGGGGACGAAGATACCCAGCGTAAGGGAACTGGCGGCGCAGGCGGGAGTCAATCCCAACACGATGCAGAAAGCATTGGCAGAACTGGAGCGGGAAGGCTTAGTGATGGCGCAGAGGACAAGCGGACGGATCGTGACGGAGGATATGGAAATGATTAAAGAAACGCGAAATAAAATTGCACGTGAGCAGATAAATGATTTTATTGAAAAGATGTTGAAACTGGGCTTTCAAAAAGAGGAGATCATCACACTGATCAGGCAGGCACAGGGGGGAGAGGCATGAACGAGTTAGTACAGATTAATAACCTTACTAAGGTTTATGAACAGAAAAAGATGGCATTGGACCACATGAATCTTACCATTCCAAGAGGAAAGATTATTGGGCTTCTTGGACCTAATGGCAGCGGCAAGACTACCTTGATTAAGTTGATCAGTGGACTGCTTGTGGCAACGGAAGGGGAGGTGCTTGTGAATGGGAAAAGACCGGGACCGGAGACGAAAGCAGTTGTGTCTTATCTTCCTGAGAGAACTTACTTTCAAGGAGGCATGCAGGTAAAAGAGTTGATTGCCTATTTTGCTGACTTTTATCAGGATTTCCGTCCAGAGAGAGCAAGGCAGATGCTGGCGAATCTTAACATTGACGAAAATGCCCGCCTGAAAACACTTTCCAAGGGAACAAAAGAAAAAGTGCAGCTGATTATGGTCATGAGCAGAGATGCCCAGCTTTATATTTTGGATGAGCCCATTGCGGGTGTGGATCCTGCGGCGAGGGACTATATTTTAAGGACGATCATAAGCAATTATAATGAAAATGCCACTGTCCTTATTTCCACGCATCTGATATCTGATATCGAGAAAGTGCTGGACGAAGTTGTCTTTATCCGTGATGGAAGGGTTATTTTACAGGATACGGTGGAAAATATCAGGGAGCGCAGAGGAAAATCTGTGGATTCTTATTTCAGGGAGGTGTTCGCATGTTAGGGAAATTGTTAAAACATGAGTGGAGGGCTGTCTGGAAGGTTCCTACGCTTTTGATTGGTGTACTGATGATTATTGCTGTAGCCGCGGGATGTACGTTTGCACTGCCTATATGGGACAGTGAGTGGATTGGTCTTCCGCTTTCCGGCGTTATGATGATCGTGATGTTCTACTTTGCCATGATCGCGGTGGGCATCGGCATTACGATTTACTTTGCGGTACGATATTATAAGAACATGTACACGGATGAAGGATACCTGACCCATACACTGCCGGTCACCGCCCGCTCGCTTTTGCTCAACAAGGTGATTACCATGACCGCGTGGAATCTGATTGGCGGTGTTGCGATAATTGTAAGCATCTTTGTTTTTGGAGGCGTTACGCTCCTGGCGCTGATGCCGAAGGATAGTTCTTACGCAAGAGAGCTGGTGGAGGCATTTGTTCAGCTTCCGGCAGCGCTGCGGGAGCTTTGGAACGAACCGGCGCTGAGAGGAATCAATGGATTTTGCGCGAGCATCATATTCCTAGTGCTGGCAAGTGCATTCAGCGGAACGATGATGGTCATTGGCTCTATCACGCTGGGACAGATGGTGCGAAAGCACAGGATTTTGGGAGCTGTTGGCGCATACTTTGCAATTAATTGTGCGATGCAGTTTCTTACGACCATCATTATCATGCCCGTCATGATGATGAGAATAAACGGTGCAATCGATGATATGTATATGGATGTATCGCCATTTCCGGTTATGACACCTATGTATATCATAATAGCGGTGGTGTCTTTAGGCATAGCCATTGGTTTGTACTTTATGAGCGAGTATTTGGTACGCAGACGATTGGAATTAGAATAAATAGGTTATGTTTCTGCGCGGCGGGCAGTCGATGGAGCTGGTGGAAATAAGCAGCCGGGCAAAAGTTTGATGTATAGGGGAGGAAGCAAAATGTCAAATGAGCGTGAGATGATACAGGAAATGTGCGAGATTGGAAGAAGAGTCTATGAAAGAGGCATGGTGGCTGCAAATGACGGCAATTTTTCTGTAAAGCTGAATGAGAACGAGTTCCTTTGTACCCCTACAGGAGTGAGTAAAGGATTCATGACCCCAGAAGCCATCTGCCGAATTGATGCGGATGGCAGGCTTCTTGAAGCAAATGGGAATTTCAAACCCTCCTCGGAGATGAAGATGCACCTTAGGGTCTACAAGGAGCGGTCAGATGTACAGGCAGTGGTCCATGCCCATCCTCCTTATGCAACAACTTTTGCGGCGGCAGGGATTCCTTTAGAGAAACCAGTTCTTTCCGAAGCAATCCTGACACTTGGCAAAGTGCCGGTGGCAAGGTATGGAACCCCTTCCACCCAGGAGGTGCCTGACGCAGTTGCCGAATATCTGCCTTATTATGATGCCATGCTGCTGGCGAATCACGGGGCTTTAACCTACGGAGATTCGTTGATGAATGCATATCACAAGATGGAATCGGTGGAATTTTATGCAAGAATTCTTTATCAGATTCAGATGCTCGGCGGAGCAAAGGAACTTTCGCCAGAGCAGGTGGAGGACATATACGAAATCAGAAGAAAATCGGGTATGGCAGGGAGGCACCCAGCGCTGTTTCCAGAGAAATAAAGGATTTGTAATCTATAAATATTAAAGAGAAAAATTTAAAAATCGATAAAAAATGATAAAATATTTACCAAGAATCTGATTTCTATAGTGATGATTTGCTATGGGCAAAATCGTGTTTGAAACTATCTATTTTACTATTCTTGAGATCCCGCTTGAAAATCCAATTAAATGAATAGGGCGGGAAATGTATTGAAAGGAAGAAAAAGAGCTTGTCAGAGAAGGAGAGGAAGCATGAAATATATTTTGTATGGCGCAGGAAATAAAGGGAAGACAGATTTAAATATGTTGTTAGAACATAATCTGGAGATCATCGGCTTTTGTGATAGTAATAAAGCAGGAAGCGTAGTAACAAGTGATGCAGGTGAATTTTCAGTATATTCTGTTGAAGAAATAAGGAAAGAATTTAAGGAAGATAGAGATGTAAAAATAATAATATCTATAGCAAACCGTGAGGAATATGTAAAAGTTGAGAAAATGCTCAGAGAAGAGGGGTTTACCGTAACAGAAATCGAAAGAGAACTTTATGGTGATATGAATGATAAAAGGATTAATAGTAGAAAGTATATAGCCGAATATCATATAAAGGAGATGGACAGCTATTTTAAGTATGCGGAAACAGAAGAAGGGATGCATAAGTTTTGGGGTAAAGACAGTGTGTTCTACAAAATGTTTGTGCAATTAAATCTTGAGAATGTGGTAGAGCTAGCCTGCGGGAGAGGGCGTCATGTCCCTGAATATATAAATGAAGCCAAGGAAATAGTTTTAGTTGACATTCTTGAAAAAAACATATCTATATGTAAAGATAAATTCAAAGGTGATCCCAGAATCTGTTATTATGTCAATAATGGATATGATTTGAATAGATTGGAATCCGATTCTTATACGGCAGTGTTTTCGTATGATGCGATGGTGCATTTTGAGATGTTGGATATTTTTTCTTATTTGAAAGAGATAGAAAGGATTTTAAGGCCGGGAGGAAAGGCGCTTATTCACCATTCTAATAATACAGAAGATTATAGAATTACATTTTCGACGGGAACAAATGGAAGAAATTATATGTCGGCTGATTTATTTGCGCATCTGGGGAACAGAGCCGGATTGGAAATTCTTGATCAACAATTGATAGATTGGGGAGGGACAAAAGAAAGTGACTGTTTGACATTGCTTGAAAAACCACTTTGAATTATCCTGAAATTTTAGACCAATATATTCAGCTTTAAAGAAAAAAGATTTTTGCAGTAAATATCTGAACGATAAGATGATGCAGGGAAGATTCTATACCTAAATACTTTGGGTATAGGATCTTTTTGGCATTAAGTGGCCTGAATCTGGCATTAAGAGAATCAAAAAAATTACAGGGAACGTGGTAAAATTTATTCAACAAGTTAATTTTTCATTTCTTACGTATAGGAGGTAAAGAAGTATGCTGACGTTGGCTGGATTAAAAACAACCGCAAGAGTGTTTGGTACACGCAGGATGGTGGATTTCTCAATGCAGACAAATGCGATTGAGGAAAAGACGCCGGAAGAGATTCTGGCAGAGTATCGTGAGAACATTGCAAAAGTTGATGCATACGCAGTGGCAGTCAGGAACTTGAATATTACGATTTATTCAACAGAGACACCGGACTGGTATACAGACGAGTTTAAGAAACAGTATGTAGAGTGCAAAAATTTCTCACAAACATGGCTTAATGATATTATGGGACGCTTAGGTTCTGTGCCAAAATCAATTATAGACTATGATAGCGCTTATAAAATGTATGCGAAAAGAATAAAGAAAAATTGTGAATTACTGTTGAAAGAGTTTGATGAAGATGTACAGAAAACGCTGATAAAGAATTTGGAAGATTTGAAAGAAGACGTTGGTGATACGAAAACAGTGGTATCAGATCTCATTAGTTCAATTGATAATTACATATCCCGTCTGCAGGGAGATGAGACGTTTTTCGCAGATATTTTTCAAAAGGCATGTAAGACCAAAGAGGTAAATGAAGGTCAACTTGAAGAATTTAGGAAACGTAAAGAGGAATTGGAAAAAGAAATTAAAAAAATTGAGAAAATAATTTTGGGCACTGGCATAGCCGGAGGAGTAGCATTAGCAGCAGCACCCATAGGGATTGCCTGTGGACCGATTGGTATTATCATAGGCATTATTGTGGGGGTAGCAGCACTGGCTCTTCTTATTACTACAATCGTGGAAAGCGCTATCTGTGAGCAAAAGAGGGCGGAATTGACGATTTGCGCAAATCAAATGGATGATATGACAAAAACGGTTCAAAGCCTTGAAGGCTTTTGCAATGGTTTGAATGCAGTAATAGCGGCGGTAACAACCGCTAAGAGTTCAGCACAGCAGATACTGAATTGCTGGCAGGAACTGGAGGACGAAGTGGGACGGATCATCAAGGGATTGGAAAGCGATGAAGAAGAAGCAAAGAAAAAATCCTACAAGAAAATTATTGATGAAATGAATGCAACCGATGCGGAATGGAATGAAATCGTAGAAAAGGCAAAACTTTATGCGCAGATTAATGTGGAAGTTAAAAAAGAAGTGATTGAGATATCTAAATCAGCTTAAAAACTATATTCAAAAATCCTATGCCTGTGATTGTTACAGGCATAGGATTTTTGAATAACGGACAGCTCGTAGAGAGATTGTTTATCGTTTTGGTAAGACAGATGATACCGTTGCTATATAGGAGGTCGGTAGATGAGTAGATATGCGTATCCTGTGGTGTTTACACAAAGTTTTTTATGATGCTGGGTTTCGGAAAAAGGAAGGTCAAATATTAAAAAGAATGATTGAAAATCCGTTAATTAAATGATAAAATATCTCTAAAGCATCCGATTTCTATAGCGATGATTTGCCATGGGCAAAATCGTGTCTGAAACTATCTATTTCACTATTCTTGAAATCCTGCTTTAACAATCCAATTATATAAAAATGGCAGGAAATGTAGAGAAAAGCGGGAGCAGACACTGCGGTCAACAATCAACGTATAGGCGGTTTTGTGAGATGCCAAGGAATTGATACATTTTCCTGCACAAAGGAGGAAAATGTATGGTAAGCAACGTAACGACGAAACTGGCGGAGCTGAATCTTGAGGACAGATTCCTGTTTGACGAAACGATGGAAAATAAGGAAGCCTATCAGGCAGCGGTGAGTATTCTGCTGGAACGGGAGATAGAATTGCTTGAAAAGCCGGAAACGGAAAAGGAACTCAGGGTATCGCCGGAACTGCGTCAGGTAAGGCTGGATGTAGTGAGCATGGATCTGCAAAAGAAAGTATACCACACAGAGATGCAGAAAAGTGACACCGGCAACCTAAAAAAGAGAAGCAGATACTATCAGGCGCAGCTGGACGTGTCCTTGCTTGAACCTGGGTGTATAGACTTTAACCTGCTCAATGACAGCTGCTTTATCCTGATAGCGCCCTTTGATTTATTTAATGAGGGGCTGTATCGGTATACATTTGAAGGTACCTGCAGGGAATGCCCAAAGTTAAAGCTTGAGGATGGGGCAACGAGAGTTTTTATTAATACAAAGGGAACCAATAAGGAAGAATTTTCACAGGAATTTCTGGATTTCATGGAGTACATTATGTCATCCACAGATGCAGTGGCGGACAGAACAGCGAGCAGCAGGATAAAGCTGATCCATGAAAATGTCAAAAAAATCAGGGCCTCAGAGAAAATGGGAGTGAAGTATATGCAGCTGTGGGAAGAAAAAGCGCTTATTAGAGAAGAGGGTAGGAGAGAAGGTAGAAGTGAAGGAATAGAGGTGGGCAAAGCAGAAATGCTTGTAAACAGTGTGGGGGCAGCCATGAAGAATTTCGGAATAGACTTGCAAAGTGCTTGTGAGGGGATTGGGACAACAGTGGAAGAGTATTATAGGGCGAAGGAAGACAGAGGTTTGAAAGGATAAAGTTGATGAGGAGGTCTTTGTTGAAGGAGGAAGCTGCGATGGAATGTCTGCAGTAAGATTTAGACACTATTCAGACAATAGTACAGAAACGGTATTGTATGCACTATAAAAACTGAAAACAAGCTCACCTTTCTTTTTGGGAATAAGATTGTAAAGTTATTTACCCAACCTGCCGATAATAAAGACATAATAAAAATATTGTGCACAGCAGAATGACAAGGAAGGTCGGGTTAATTATCATGGAGGATAAGAAGCAAGGATAAAAGTTGATGTTTACAAGAAGTAAGACGTCAGTTTTATCCTTTTTTGTTGTGCCAAATGAAGCAAAAGGTGGAGGAGCATAGGTAGAGCAAAGGATTCTCTGTAAGCAATGGTCGTTAGATATAAATTTGTGGGTAATGATGATGACTACGAAATACAGGGGAACGATGAATTATTTAATAGATATTTTAATGATATGTTGAAGGAGAAGCAAATGGCATGATGCATGGTATTATGTTCCATCATTTTCACGATGAAAATAAGCATATTAAATGTCAAGGATCTTTGAGCGCGCAAGAGTTGGACGAACTTTTGGATTATTATCAGAATAGTTATAAACTGATATCGGCGCGAGAGTTTCACGAAAAAGTACTGGGAAATAAGCTTGATTATAACGAAGCGTGCTTGACATTTGATGATACACTGAAGTGTCAATATGATATTGCATACCCTATATTGAAGGCGAGAGGGCTAACGGCTTTTTGGTTTGTCAATACACTACCTTTAGAAGGGGGAATAAGTGTTTTAGAGTTGTACCATCATTTCAGGTTTAAAATGTTTCATGATGTAGATGAGTTCTATGAAACCTTTTTTGAGTGTGTGCAAGAGCTGCAAAAAGATTTTCAAATTGACTATAAGAAAAGTATAGAAAATTTTGACTATAACAGCTATAAAAAGAATTCGACATTCTATACTTATAATGATAAGAAATTTCGTTATATCCGTGATGTGATTTTAAAGGAAGAGTCGTATAATCAGATTATGCACATCATGATGGAAAGAAAAGGGTATGATGCACATAAAGTAGTAAATGATTTGTGGATTTCGGTTGATGATGTTCACAAATTATATGGAGAGGATCATATTATTGGATTACATTCGCATACCCATCCGACCATGCTGTCTGCTTTATCATATGATGAGCAGCTAAATGAATTTAGAAAAAATAAAGAGATATTGGCTTCGCATAATATTTCAGTAGATACAGCGTCATATCCTTGTAATGACTATAATAACGATACATTAATTATTATGAATAAGCTTGGTATTGAAATCGGTTTTCGGGCAAATATGCAAATGTTGGGAAGTAATACTCTGGAGATGCCCAGAGAAAATCATACATATATTGTAGACAGAATGAAACGCAAGGATTCCGGGTGATAAGGGTAGTGTTAAGAAAAAGAAAGGAATTGCTCGACAATATGAAAATAACAGTATTTACGGGAAATCAACTACGGCATATAGCCTTTGTTAATGCATTATCTGAGATTGCGGATGAAGTATATGCTGTGCAGGAATGCAAGACGATTTTCCCGGGAAAAGTAGATGATATTGCTCAGAAAAGTGAAGTTATGAAGTTGTATTTTGATTATGTCACAAATGCGGAAAAGAAAGTGTTTGGTAAATATTCATTTTTCAAAGACAATATTAAGACATTTGCAATTAAAAATGGTGATTTACGTTATTTGTCTTTAGAAGATATTCCGGAAATAGAAGGATCAGATTACTATATTGTTTTTGGTTCCAGTTATATTAAAGGGTCCTTGCTTGAATATTTGATTGCCCATAAAGCTATTAATATTCATATTGGTGTCAGTCCTTATTATAGAGGAAGTGCATGCAATTTTTGGGCGATGTATGATCATAAACCAGAGTATGTAGGGGCGACAGTCCATTTACTTGATGAAAGATTAGATGGAGGGGAGATTTTGTTTCATGCGCTTCCTAAGGCGGAGAGATATAATGCTTATGAAATTGGCATGAGAGCGGTGGAAGCTGTAATTAGAGCATTACAGCAGAAGTTGAAAGAACACTGGGATGTTACAAGTGTAGTGAAACCGGAATCAAAATTAGAAATCAGACTGGCAAAACGAAAAGAGTTTACTGATGAAGTGGCAGCTCGATACATGGAGAATTTGCCGGAACCTGATGAGATTTATCGAAGTTTATTAAATAGAGATATGCATCAATATATTAAACCATGGATTATGGAGTGAGTCTATATGAAAAAAAGAATTGGATTAATCCCAGCAAGGGGCGGCTCTAAAGGGATTCCACACAAAAATATTTATCGTATTAATAATAAGCCGCTGATAGCTTATTCAATAGAAGCAGGTTTAAAGGCGCAAGAACAGGGATATCTTGACAGAGTGGTTGTTTCAACGGACGATAAAGAAATCGCAGAAGTTGCACTTGCCTATGGGGCGGAGGTTCCATTTATAAGGCCTGATGAACTGGCATTAGATACATCTAAAAGTGTTGACTGTATGATTCATGCAGTGCGTTTCTTTTCGGACATTGGTATTGAGTATGATACAATGGTATTATTGCAGCCTACTTCTCCCCTGAGAATAGCGGAGGATATCGTGGAGGCAATCAAAATATACGACCAGGAAAAGGTAGATTCGCTGGTTTCCTGTTATAAAGAGGAAAGTATAAGTGAGTACAATTCTTATTACTTAGATGGCAATATTGGAATGCCGCTCAATGAGGGACATAAATTAGGAAAAAGAAGACAGGATATCCCCTCTTTATATGTTAGAAATGGAGCCATATTTATAACGGATGTCGCGTATATGCTCAAAACTAAATTGATAATAAGCGATAACCCGGCTGTCTATGTAATGCCGCAGGAGAGGTCTGCAAATATTGACACATTTTATGATTTGGAATTGGCTGAATGGATGATAAAAAACAAAAAGGCATAAGGTGAAGTGAAATAATAAGCTCAGATTAGCCACTGTATGATCAATAAAGCAGAAATGTTATACATATAATATGAATTTGGAGATGTTATTAAAAATTAAAAATTTCGGAGATAGATAAATGAAAAAACGTGTAGCAGATATTGTGAGAGATATATTGATAAAAGAGGGGATTAGTGACTGTTTTACGTTGACAGGTGGCGGAGCGATGCACTTGAATGATGCATTTGGAAATTCAGAGGATATGCGTTGCACGTACTTTTTACATGAGCAAGGGGCGGCTATTGCTGCGGAAGCATATGCCAGGGTGAACAATCAATTGCCAGTGGTATGTGTTACGACCGGACCGGGAGGAACCAACACGTTAACAGGCGTATTATGTGCGTGGCAGGATAGCATCCCAATGCTGGTAATCTCGGGGCAGGTAAAAACCAGTTCAATGGTGGAAAGTACAGGTTTGGCGCTGAGGCAGTTTGGGGAGCAGGAGAGTAGAATTATCGAAACTGTAAGCGCAATGACAAAATTTGCTGTGACTGTGAAAGAAGCAGAAAAGATAAAATATTATTTAAAGAAAGCGATTCATTTGGCAAAGTCTGGGAGAAGGGGACCTTGTTGGATAGATATCCCGCTGGACGTACAGGGGAAATATATTGAGACGGATGTTTTGGAAGATTATATTCCAGAGAAAGAAGAATGGCAGTTTGACGAAGATAGAGTATTGGAATTGCTAAGAAACGCAAAGCGTCCGGTTATACTGGCAGGATCGGCATTGAGGACTGCAGAAGCACTGGAGATATTCCATTCGCTTTGTAATAAGTGGAACATACCGGTAGTTGCTGCCAAAAGTTTAGCGGATATTATGCCTAATGGAGATAAAAACTATTTCGGAAATTTTGGTATCAATGGTGGAAGGGCAGGGAATTTTATCGTTCAAAATGCTGATTGCTTGTTGGTGCTGGGGTGCAGGCTGGCATTTGGTCATATTGGTTTTAATTATGAACTGTTTTCTCCGAATTCGATAAAAATTGTAGTTGACGTTGACAATGAGGAATTAAAAAAGAAAACAGTAAAAATTGATTGTCCTGTCAATGTGGATGTTAAATTTTTCTTAGAATGGCTTGTAGAGAAAGAACTTTCATTTGATATGGATGCTTGGTGGTTACGATATTGCTGCGAACTAAGAGAAAAATTCCCTATCTATCAGGCAAAATTTGGCGATGCGAAGGGCGTTAATGCATACTATTTTGCTGCCATGCTAAAAAAATATATGGATGAAAATGCAATATGCATTATGGGCAATAATTGTTCATCTATGGCGATAAAGCAGTGTGGGGTTGAGAAAAAAACACAAAGAATGTGGGGGAATGTTAACTGTGGAACTATGGGTTATGATATTCCGGCTTCTATCGGAGCAGCCATTGCTGCTAAAAGGCAGGTCATTTGTTGCGCTGGTGACGGTAGTTTCCAGATGAATATACAAGAATTGCAGACAATAGTAAACTATGCTCTTCCAATAAAATTATTTGTTTTCAATAATGGAGGATATCGTCTTATTGTTCTTTCACAATCAAAAACTTTTGGCAGATTGTCAGGCTGTACAAAAGAGACAGGACTTGTCCTGCCGGATATACAAAAATTAGCATTTGCTTATGGGATTCCCTATTTTTCCTGTGATCAAAAAGATGGATTGGAAGAAGTCATAGAGAATGTTCTAAGTCAGGACGGATGTGCGATTTGCGAGATATATGAGGATGTGGAGCAGACAATTGAGCCAAAGCTTGGTAATGTCGTACAGGAAGACGGTTCTATTGTTTCACCTCCTATATCTGATTTGACTCCTCTGCTTGACAGAGAATTATATCGCAAATATTCAGATTTTAAAGTATATACGGAGTTAATTGATGAGTAGTGGGAAAGTAATCATAACTGGTGCAACCAGTTTTATAGGAAAGGCGTTGATTGAGAAGATCCTAAAGATGCAGCAATATGAGATTATTGCAGTTGTTGCGTCCGATTCGCCGCGTAAAGAGAATATCCTTAAGTCAGAGCGGATACAGGTAATTGAATCTGATTTAAAAGATATAGATCTGATAGGAAGAGATGTTGCGGATTCAGTGGCAGCGATTTATCATATTGGCTGGAGCAGCAGATTCAGTAATCCCCGGTATAACATGGAAGGACAGATGCAAAATGTGGATTATCTGGAAAAGGTTATCAATCTTGGGAAAAGGCTTGGGTGCAAGAAGATTTTGGGAATAGGATCCCAAGCGGAATGCGGACGTGTGTCAGAACCGATATCAGAATTAACCCCTGATCATCCAGAGACCGCCTATGCAGTTGCTAAATGCCATGCCTATGAAAGGGGAATGGAGTTGTGCGGACAATATGGAATAGATTTTTATTGGCCGCGGCTTCTTAGTGCATATGGACCAGGGGATAAGATGCGTACGATGATTATGTCATGCCTTGACGCGGCAGTACATAAGAAGAAAGCTGAATTTACTAAGTGCGGGCAGATATGGGATTACATATATGTGAGCGATGTGGCAGACGCTTTACTTGGAATTGCCGACAAGGGCGTTCCAGGCATCAAATATACAATTGCATCAGGTCATGGAAGAAAACTTGCAGACTATATTTCTGATATTACCAAAATTGTGGATGCTCCTTTTCTTCTTGAGGGAATCGGGAAGAAAGAATATGCAGATGAGCAAGTCATGTATTTGGTGGGAGATATAAGCCGATTAAGTTTAGATACAGGATTTCGCCCGATGGTTTCTTTTTCGGAGGGAATTCAGGCAACGCTTGAAGCTGATTTTATATCAAAATGAAACGAGAGGAAATAGGATATGGCAGAAATGAAATACGAAAGTTTTCAGCGATTATGTGACCAATTTAGTAAGGAAACATTGAGGCAGGAATTAAGAAAAGCATATCAACCATATATAGATCATAGTCAAAATGTATATATTTGGGGGACAGGCTTGCTTGGCAGGTTCGCATGTAAGCAGTTGCAGCAGTTAAAACTTTTCTGGGGGGGGGTAATAGCCTTTATTGATAACAACAAAGTTATGACAGGAACATTGATTAATGATGTGCCTGTTATAAGTTCAGATATGGTGGAAACTGATGATGTAATCATTATCTGTTCTAAATCTTTTATAGATATAGAGAGCCAGATTAAAAAGGAATTACCTAATCCGAGTCTCTCCTATCACATTTTACCTCTATTGGATGATAGATTTAAAGAGTGGGGTACGGCATTGTTGGATAGCTTAAATAAATTGGACATTTACAGAGAAGATTATAAAAAAATGTTTATTAAATGTGCAGATGATATTTCAAGAGAGATATTGGATTGCATATTAAATTATCGTTTTACAATGAAATCTATTTGGATACAAAAAGCATATGACATAACAATTGAATGTGGAGATGGAAGGGAATATTTTGATTCTGGTGTTATGAAATTACACAAAGATGAAGTATTTGTTGATTGTGGGGGATATATAGGGGATACAGTTTTGGAATTTGTGAAAAATACAGATGATATATATAAAAAAATTTATTTTTTTGAGCCCGGCATGGAGGTATATAGCAAGGCGAAGAGAAACTTGAAAAATGTGCATGATGTCCTTTTCACACAGGCAGGAGTTGGAGAAAAAGCAGGAGTTTTGCAATTTTCTGGTGAGGATGATTTTGGGCATATAGATGATAATGGAATGGAAACGATTAATATTGTTATGCTGGATGAGGTGGTAGAGGATCAGCCGACTTTTATCAAAATGGATATAGAAGGTGCGGAATTATCTGCACTAAAAGGTGCGTCAAAGCTGATAAAGAAACATAGACCCAAATTGGCAATCTGTGTTTATCATAAACCTGAGGATTTATTTGAGATTTTAGAACTCATTGATTCTTTTGGGATTAACTATAAATACTATTTTAGACATTATACAAATAGAGTTTCTGGAACAATTTTATATTGTATTCCGCAGAGTGAATAGGTAGAGTATGAAAATACATGATTTTTTTCAGAACAAGAAAAAGAATTATATCATTGCCGAGATTTCTCAGAATCATGATGGTAGTCTGGGGCAGGCGCATGCTTTTATTGATGCGGTAGCAGGAACGGGTGCAGACGCAATTAAGTTCCAGACACATATTGCAGAGGAGGAGAGCACGCCTGACGAGCCTTTTCGGGTCAAATTCAGTTATTGCGATAAGACCAGATATGATTATTGGAAACGGATGGAATTTACGCCTGAACAGTGGCAGGGACTGTATGATCATGCAGTGGAAAAAGGGCTGGATTTTCTGAGTTCTCCCTTTTCAGTAGCTGCTTTGGAAATGCTGGATAAGATTGGTGTGCCAGCATGGAAATTTGGTTCCGGAGAGGTTTTTAATGATTTGCTGCTAAAGCGGGCGATAGGTACAGGAAAGCCGATTATACTTTCAACAGGTTTGAGTACACTGGAAGAGACTGACAAGCAGGTTAAAATGGTTTTGGAGGCGGGTAATCCTTTGCTTATAATGGAGTGTACGACAGCATACCCGTCAAGACCAGAAGAAATCCCAATTAAGATGATTGATCATTATCAAAAGCGTTATCATTGTCCGATTGGGATTTCTGATCATTCCGCTACGATTTATCCTTCTTTGGCGGCTGTCGCGCTTGGCGCCAGAGCGGTTGAAGTCCATGTAACTATGAGCAGAGAAATGTTTGGACCAGATGTAAAAGCTTCTGTGACTATACAAGAGTTGAAGCAAATTGTGGACGGTGTTGAATTTATTGGAAAAATGCTGGAAGTTCAGGAAGATAAAAGCCAGTTGCCGGATAACAAAAGCCAGTTAAGAACGATATTTTCAAAAAGTATCTATGCAAAACGCGATTTGAGAGCGGGTGAAGCCTTAGACGATGATTCCGTGGGAATAAAAAAACCATTTTGTGTAGATGGCATAGCTGTTGAAGACTTTGATAAAGTACTAGGCAAGAGGATATTCATGGATATTGCCAAGGATACTGTGATTAAGTGGGAGAATATTGAGAAATGAGAAAAATATGTGTTGTAGTTGCAAGTAGAGCTAATTATGGACGGGTAAAGCCGGTGTTGACGGCTATTCAGAAGCATCCGGATCTGGAATTACAAATTGTTGTCGGAGCTTCTATGCTGCTTGACAGATATGGCAAAGCGGTGGATGTCCTGAGAAAAGATGGGTTTACTCCTTTAAAAGAGGTATATTATATGCTGGAAGGGGAGAACCTTGCAACGCAGGCAAAATCTACGGGAATGGGTATTATAGAACTCTCATCTGTGTTTCAGGAATTAGCGCCAGATGTTGTTATCACTGTTGCTGATAGATTCGAGACAATGGCAACTGCGATTGCTGCCAGTTATTTGAATATACCGTTGGCACATATCCAGGGAGGGGAGATAACTGGCAATATTGATGAATCTGTGCGCCATGCGATTACAAAGTTGGCGCATTACCATTTCCCGGCTACTGAGGAGAGTGGTCAGAGAATTCGCAAGATGGGTGAGGAAGAGTGGAGAATAAGGGTTACGGGATGTCCATCAATTGACACATTGTTATGTGATAAATTGGAATTGGAAGATTGTAGGGATTTTATAAAAAAAAGAGCCAATGTGACTATTGACTTGAGTAAACCATTTATATTGGTGACACAGCATCCGGTTACTTCGGAGTATATGGATGGAAGGAAACAAATTATGGAGACATTAAATGCGCTGAGAAAATTTCCAGTGCAGAAAATGGTTTTGTGGCCGAATATTGATGCCGGAAGTAATCTCGTTTCATTAGGAATCAGAAGTTTTAAGGATAGACATGAAAATGAAAATTTCTTTTATTTTAAAAATTTTCCGCCTGAAGTTTATAATTGCTTTTTAGAAAATGCAGTATGTCTTGTAGGGAATAGCAGCTCTTTTATCCGTGAAGCTTCTTTTCTTGGAACACCGTCAGTTATAATAGGAAACCGGCAGGAGGGACGCGAACATGGTAGAAATGTTATTTATGCTGATTATGACAGGGAGGATATTGCCCAAAAGATTGAGTGCCAGCTCAACCATGGCAGATATGAATCGGAACATATTTTTGGAACTGGAAAGGCAGGATTTATGATTGCTGACTATCTTGCGGATGTCAAACTTGACATTAATAAACGTATGACATATTAGGAAAGGTGAACTAATGTTATGAAGACATTAATTGATTATTGGTTAGACAATGTTGATTATAGCCGTGTTCAGAGGGAAATAGGCGAGAGGAAAGTTTATATTTGGGGTGCCTATGTTAATGGTAGGACTGTACTGCAGTGGATGGAAAATAGAGGAATCACGGTAGCTGGTTTTATTGATGGTCATAAGGAAGGCGTTGCATATGCGGGGAAAAAGTTATTTCGTCCACAAGATGTTTTGGGAGAAAAGGATTGTTATATTATAATAGCTGTAGTTGGAAAACGGGCAGAAATTGTAGATTACTTAAATAAGCATGGCTATAAAAATAATGCAGACTATTTATACATTTCAGAAGAAATTCCTGAGGTGACGATATGCGCCGTAAAAAAAGAATACAGAGATTGTAATGGCAATGAGATTTTGTATGAGGGTGAAGAAGCTTTACAGTGTCGAGTCTGCTTTAAAGGATATAATAATAAGCTTATAATCGGCGCAGGATTTGAAGCAAATAGTGAGTTTGAGATAACAATAGAGAATGGAGGAACAGTAGCGATTGGATGCTATTTCAGGACGGCGGGGAGAGTCAGTATAGAAGCGCTAGCTTCCGGCAGGATGAAGATTGGAAATAATTGCTATATAATGCGCGATTCCAGGCTGAGTGCAAAGGAAGGAAGTATTACTATTGGAAATTATGTGACGGCAGGAGAACGTTTTCTGGGAGTATGTTCAAAAAATGCGCCTATTACTATTGGAAATGACTGTATGTTTTCACATGATGTTACAATATTATCAACAAGTGGGCACAGTATTGTTGATCTTACTAATAAAGAGAATATATCAAATAAGAAAGAGAAATATGTGAAAATAGACAATCACGTGTGGCTGGGTAAAAATGTTATTATCTTATATAATTCTCATATTGAGGACGGAAGCATAGTCGGTGCAGGAAGTGTTGTGAAAGGAAGCTTTGGCAAGAACAGTGTAATTGCAGGTAATATTGCTAAAGTTGTAGGTAATAACTGTACGTGGGACAGACGTAGTGGAATAGAATTCGGAGATATATAGTATGTCTTTTAGATTGAAAAAAATAAAACCAATACTGATTTGTGGGAATAATATTCGTACATCAATACTGCTACCTAATTTGGAGAAACAGGGATTTAGAAACGTAACAGTTACAAATAGTAGGTTGGAAGGCTTCAACGGGAATGTAAAGAATACGATCCTGTTTATTGCGTTTCAAAATGCATTACAACATGATGATGTTGCAGAGAGTATGTATCAACAAGGGTTTAATGATATGTTATTTCTTCCGACACAAGGTTGTATCAATGATAAAAAAGCCGATTTAATGCGCAGGGTATATAATTCTTTATTGTATGGATGCATTGACGAAAATATATTAATTCCAAGCTATGATGAGGTGAAAAACAGGGCATTGCGTATTGAAAATGGCATAATCAATAACGAGTTTGGAATGGTTACTTTCTGGGCTCGGTTGGAAAGTATATTTGTCAACAACGTATGTATAAGAAAAAATCAGTGTGGATTGCAATATTATGGGGTTAATTTGATGCTTGTAGAGCATTATCGTAGTTTGTTTGAGCTAATGGAAGGAAAAGAAGAACGTCAAGAGCATCTAAAGGAGTATTTTGAGACACAGTCATATTTGGATGCTGAAGGAAATATTATCAAAGAAAAAATGGTTGACAGGTATCAGCTTTTCTTAATGTATAAAAGAGAAATTAATAAAGGAATGGATTTTTTTATCTCTTCGGCATCGATTGTTGAGGGAAATGAATATGGAGGTCTTCATATCAAAGAGGGGCTTCATAGGGCAGTTTTTCTTATGACCCAAAATCTCGCTTATATACCTGTTATGATGTCTGAAAAGGAGTTTAATAAAAGATATTCCAACGGTGTATTAGAAAAAGTCCAGGAATTCTTTATGCGAAAGGGGATAAAGAAAACAGTAACTCCTGTTGCACATCCGGCATTTTATAGTTTCCCAGCAGAGAAAGAGAATAGAGAACCTTCTGTGCTGATGGCAGTAATACGTTTTTTGGGAATAAGAGGGATAACGGGGAAAAGAATTCTTGATATGAGCGATTATAATTCCTATTTTGCAAGAAATGTTGGTAGGATGTCCTGTAAGAATGCGGCTGCAGAAATAGAGAGTTGGGAGAATGATGAGACAAGTCTGCAGCTGGCATGCTTATACAATGAATTACTGAATATAAGAAATGTTAATGTTTTGAGTGGTTTTGCGCCAGTGTATGAAAAAGAGTATGATATTGTTTTTGTTATGGGAAATCATGGAGAGATATTTCGAAATGATGAGTTTCTGAGGAAATTGGGAGAAAATACAAAGGAGATCTTGTTTTTTGAAACAGATATAAGCGATGTAGAGTTACAGAAGGAAATGATCATGACGGAAGCTGGTTTTGTAAAATATATTGCACTTCATAGGTATTTTGATGGTTTGATGAAGCGGGAATTGGGCGTTTTTCTGAAAGAGGGATAACGATGGATTATGAATTAAATGGGCAAAAAATTATTATTTATGGTGCCGCGTCTTATGGCAAAAGAATGTATGAGAGATTTGTAAAACATGGGTACGAGGTGGCAGGATTTATTGATAAACGTGCGGATGAAATTACAGAGTTTATGGGAGTGGAAGTGTTGCATCTGGAAAGTGATTTTTCCTTTTATAATGACATGGTTCTTTTTATTGCTGTAAAAAATGTTTTTGAACATAGCAGTATCGTAAAAAATCTGATTACGAAGGGGTTTTACAAGATTATATATAGATCGTACGCAGTGTTAACAGGAGCAGGAAACGTTTCGCAGAAAAGAATAAATGCAGTTTACACACAGATAGATGAAGATGCATTTATGGAAATTTCGTCTGTTCCTACTGTACAGGAAGAGACTATCTTTGAAAAAAAAGATAATTCCGTTGTACAGGAAACAGATGAAGGTGTGGTGGCTAATATTCCGTGGCAGAGTGTTTTTACCAATAGAAAAAAAGAAAATAGCAGTATTTGGAGTGAGATAAATGTCGTGCAGCTAATTCCACACATTGCCTTTTTTTCTTATTTGCTAGGGCTCTCTCCTGACGGACCAGAAGAGTATTTGAAATTTTGTGAAGATTCGGCGATGAAGCAGAAAAATATAATGGTTACGGATAAATGGAGAGAGAATGTAATACATAATCGTAAAACTGTTTTCCAGCAAATGAATTTAGCGTATGAGCTGGAACCTGATTTTTTTATTGATAATGCTCCATTGGCAGAATGGAATACGTCTTCGCACTGTTTTAACTTGAAAAGCGGAAAGCACAGGGCGGCTTTTTTAATTGCTAAGGGTAATAAATATATCCCTTTGCGGATTAGTAAAAATGATTATTTATTATATTTGAACGATGAAGATGCAAATAGCCTCCTGAGTAAAGACGAAAGGCTATATCATCATAGAATATTACATCCGCACTATTTAAGGCTCCCTTTTGTTGAATGGGATTTTTACAGCCAATTGGAAATAAAATTGATTCATTTTATGACGAAAAGATTTATGTATCCGTTGGGGAAAATATCCTTGTGTGGAAGGAGTATGTTGATTTCTTTAAATGATGATTTGGGAAGCATTTCCAGAACATTTTCGTATTTAGGTTTGGAAGTGACAAGGATAGTGCATGATGAAACTGATTTAGTAAAAAAAATAGATAAGCTTATGCAAGTGTCGGATACTTTGAAGGATATTGAGGATATAGGAGAAAATGATTATGATTTTATGTTAATAGATTATGATTTATATGCACAGGTTAATAAAGAGGAATTTTACAGGAAATGTAAAATGGGAATGTTTTTATTTGGACCGAAAATGGAACTTCATAGTTGCAAGGGAACCCTAATTTTTGAAGGAATAAAGGATGTAAAGGCTTGGCAGATTATTTTATTAGAATAATGATGTAAAGCTACTGAGGAGGTTGGAAATGGCAAGACTAAATACGGAATTTATGGATGATACTTTAGGATTTCGCTCTAAAGTAGAAGATGAGTTAGAGCAGGCAGTATATGCAGCTCTAGAAAGAGGAGTGAACCAGCTGGATGATATTCAGAATCGGGAAGTTTATGAACAGATGTCTGAAGAGAGGCATGAAATATTAAGGTGGTACCCATTTAAACCAAATGCAAATATTTTAGAAATTGGCGCAGGCATGGGGGCTTTGACAGGTATTTTGACTGAGAAAGCAAAGAAAGTTACCTGTTTGGAAAAGAAGGAAAGCAGGTGTAAAATTTTATATAAAAGATTTGAACATTGCAGTAATGTCCAGATTTGTAATGTGAATTATGCGGATTTTATTCCTGAAACGAAATATGATTATGTTGTTATCCATGATATTACTGGATATGCAAAGAAATATTTCAAAGATGATTCAGCTCACTTGAAGTTTATATCTAAGTTGAAATCCTTTCTTGCCCCATCGGGGGTTTTGCTGTTTCTGGCGGAGAATCGGTTGGGATTAAAGTATTTTTCGGGTGCATATGAAGAGTACTCAGGGAAATTTTTTACCGGTTTAAACAATTTTGATGGCTATAATTATATAACTACATTCACTAGGAATGAGATTATGTGTATGAGTGAACAAGCAGGATTTAAGTATTGCAGATTTTACTATCCATATCCTGACTTGTCGTTTCCTGTGCAGATATATACAGATGCGATACTTGATAAAATGTATTATGGAGCACATGAGGCACCATATGCTAAAGACCGTTTTGTTTTTTTTGATGAGCAGAGAATGTTCCACACATTGCAGGCAGAGGGGATTATAAATAGGTTTGTAAATGCGTTTGTTGTTGAGTTAAGCATGGAAGAGCAAGAACATAGAGTATTGTATTATCGGGTGATTGATTCGGGTATGGATAGGAAACATTATGAGCTGTTGGACGTCATGCCTGATGGTATTAGGGCTGATCGACACTTGGTAGATGCGTTGGAACAATTGGCAGATGGAATGGTAGAAAACAGAAGGGAAAAGATAGAAGAATTATTTCAATTTTTTCAAAAGAGCGTAAAGTTAATTTCATCTGAAGATAAACTGTACACGATTCAGGATATCTATGTGGATAAGGATAGAATCCAATTACATTCCCAAAATGGGATTGTAATTGATGAGTATATGATGTATAAAGAATGCTATTTTTTATATGATTTCTATAGGTTTTATATCAGGGGAAGGCAGGATTATGAAAAAAATTTGCCGTTTAACCAATTGTGCAAAAAATGTGGCATATCTGTAGAGCAAATGAAATTATTTTTTAAGGTACAAAATCGTTTTAGTAATAATAAGGCATCTTGCTATGGAAGAAGTTACTATGGTAATCTGATATATCCAATTGATATATACCCAAATGGGGATTTGATTATGGATACTTTTCCGGCATATAGGGATGAAGAGGAAGAACTGCTGGTTAGGGAAGAGCAGCTCTTAAAACTATGGAGGAATGTAAATGAACAATGAAATATGTAGATATGTAGATGAACGTATGAAGCGATGCGAGGAAATGTATGGTATTACTGTGATTGCATGGTTTTTGCGTGATAGGGGAATGCCAAGAAAAAATAGTGATTTAGATTTTGTATTTCTTTTTAAGAACAAGGATAATGGAAAATGCAAGGCAATTCATGATATTATAGGGTATGGTTTTGACTTTTGGGGATGGGATATTTGTGATGCATTTGAGACGATTATGCGTTCGCATGACAACTTTTACATTAACCCGAATGCGGAAATAAAGGATATTTACTTATCCGGTGAGCATAAAAGAAGTGGTCTTGGATATTTTGGAGGAATATTCTGGATGGTGGGTAATCCAGAGGTTGGTGGAAATGCTGAATTTCTGACTAATGGAGTGCGGTTACTGGATGAACTTATGGAGAAAAAAATCATAGTGAATTATTTAGTTGCCCCACTAAAAGAGAGAATAGACAAGATTAATTATACTAACGGCATGTCATCATATGAATATTTGAATACATTATGGAGGCTGGCTGTAGCAAAAAATATATTGTTGGGCGGTGAACCAGGAGAAACGGATTTTCCTACATTGATTCATCAATTTGCGGATGGAGAAATTTTATCAGTCATAAATTCTCTGATGAGTGTATATAAAGGCGCTTTGAGCAAATATTCCCAAAGGTTTACCATAAATTCTCTAAATGCATATATATGTGCGGAATATGAGAGTATCGTGCTTGAAATGATAGAGCTTTTGCCGGAAAAAGAAGAAAAAAGTATGAGTATATTGGAAAGTCTGAAAGAACTGGTAAAGGGTATCTGATTTTGTATGAATACTGCTTTATGTAAATTTATCCTTGTTTTTGTGGGGGTAAACGGATCAGGAGGAATTGTTGTGAAAAAGAAAATACTGGACGGCGGGATAGCGGAGTTAAAGAAGAAAATTAATGTTTTGCTTGAGAAAACTCTGCCCTATATATTTTATAGATATATTATGATTTTGTATCGAAGGATGAATTCCAAGGATAAAGTATGGTCGTATGAAGAAGAATGCTTCCTGAAGTGGCGTCCGTTCTCTAAGAAAAAATATTGCATTATTAGGATGGAATTTCCGGTCTATTCTATTTTTTCAGCTGCTAAAAGATATCTTTTCGCTGCTGAGTATGTGAGGAGTAATGGAATGTATCCGATTATGGATTTGGAGTGGAGGTCTGATTTTAAGAAAGGGATTTTGAAAGGAGAAAATATATGGGAAAACGTGTTTTGCCAGAAGAAGAGCCGCGATGTTCTTAGGGAGGACGCAACAATATATGTGAGTGGGATTAATGAAAGTTTCAACTGGTGCCTGCCTGAGACTTGTGCCGATATAAATCATGACGCAACAAATTATGATATACATGCAACGGAAGAAAAGTGGAGGGGGTATTATAGGAATATCTATAAATATGTGAAAAAATACTGGAAATTTAATCAGTATATTATACGTGAAACGAATAGGAAATCTACAGAAATATTTAAACATAAGGAGAAGATACTAGGAGTAGCCTTAAGAGAAAACTTTTCGGGAGAATTTTATGCATTGATTAAAAATTTAGGGCAAAGGAAAGTATATAGAAATCATCCACTAGGAGCAGATGTAAATGAAATTTTAGATATAGTTGAAAATTGCGTAAAAAAATGGAAGTGTGAAAAGATTTTTGTGGCATCGGTTTATAGTGACAGTATTAAAAAATTTGAAGAAAGGTTTCCGGGCAAGATTGTTTATTTTGAACGCGAACGGATGACCATGGCAGAGAGTATAGCGCGGATTAATTCCAGAAATAAATTTCTAGAAGACTCTATGGGCGAAGATCAAGAGCATAGGGACAGGTCGCGTAGAATGGTAATAGAATATACACAGGAGACTATATTGTTATCAAAATGTGCCTATTTAATTGGGGCAAAAAGTGGGCAAACGATAGCTGCGTTGTCGTTAAACGGGGGGCGCTATAAGGATATTAAAGTCTTAGATGACAAAAGACATATAGAAAGATATTAAGAGGGGGAAAGGCAGCCGAGAGCACAGCTGCAGAATTATTATAGAATTTTAATGTGGGAGGATTTAAAATGTATGTATATGTATGGAGTGGATTGACAAGCCGATGCGTTACGTTAGCCGATGCATATCATTTGTTGAAAACCGGGGGGGGTGGAAAGCTAACGGTAATATGGCCCGTGGATAGGGATTGTGGCATACACTTTTATGATGTTTTTGCAGACGATATATTTGATGATATTGAACTGAGAGTGGTCGAAGAAAATAAATTAGAGACACCAAATAGCATCTATATGCGAAAAGAACAGTGGCTAAAAGAAAAACTTCCTGTGTACATTTTTAGGGAGAAATATATTGATTTTACTCCGCCAAGGTGGTCTGGAGAGAGTCATACTAGACACCTTAAGAATGCATATAAAAGGGTGCGAAAGGAATTATCTGCGAAAAAAGAGGTATATATTAAGGCGTATTGCGGAATAATCAAAGACAAAGAACGAGAAAATGTTGATTATACTGTTATTAGGTTCAGGAGGAATTATTGGAAGCAAGTAGATAGGATTCTTGAATCAGATACAAAGTATATTGGAGTACATATTAGAAGAACAGATCATAATCAGGCAATACAGGAAAGCAGTACGGAGAGGTTTATACAGCAAATAAGGAAAATGGTGAATGAACAAGAAGATCTGAAAATTTTTTTGGCAACAGATGATATTAGAGAGCAAAATATTATGAAAAACGTGTTTGGAGATAGATTAGTAACGCAGAAAGGTAAAAGATGGGGAAGAGATAGCAGCAGCAAGATGAAATCTGGAATTATTGATTGTTTATGTTTGTCACAGTGTATGTGTGTATTGGGTTCGAACACAAGCGTATTTTCTTCTTTTTCGGCAAAATATGGAAAAAAAGAGTTAATTGTTTGCCGAAATGAAGATGGTAAATAAAGAGAGAGTTGAAATATCAGGCAAATGATATTATAAAAATTGGATGGAAGTGGGAAATTCTTTAAAGGAATAGACGTATGAGAACAGTACAGAAAAATCAAATAGAAGACGCAATTAAATTACTCGACAAAGCGCATATTGCAATTAAAGAAGCAATAGAGACCGGCAGTCAGGAAATTGCACTAACTTTGTTGGAGCAATGTCAGGATAGTGCGATTCAGATGGGCAGCTTGATTGAGGAGACTGAAGGCGAAGGGTTTACCACGGTAGGATTGTTGGAAAACTATTGTGAGCAGGTCTATCAGATATATGAGCTGATAAGACAGCAAAAGTCTGTTAATACTGGTAAAATGTATAAAAATTTGCGTAGGGAATTGATACGGATAGAAAACAGCGTAAAAAATGATATAAAGGTTAGAACAGTTGCTGTTTTTCTGCCGTATAAAGCGTCAATGTGGGATAGTTTGGAGAGCATCTGGCTGGCAGCCGATGCGGATCCGGATTGCGATGCATATGTTGTACCGATTCCTTATTGTGATAAGAATCCAGATGGAAGCTTTAAGGAAATGCATTACGAAGGTAACGAGTACCCGAATTATGTTCCAATTATTTCATGGGAGAAATACGATATTGTTATAGAGCATCCGGATATCATTTTTATACATAATCCCTATGATGAATTTAATCTGATAACAAGTGTTTTGCCTGCTTACTACTCTAAAGAGTTGAAAAAACATACAGATAAGCTTGTGTATGTTCCTTACTTTATTCTTGAAGAAGTAGACCCTGCCAATAAGGAGGCGGTGGAAGGGGTAGAGAATTTCTGCGAGGTTCCGGCAGTGATCCATGCAGATAAAGTAATTGTGCAGTCAGAAAAGATGCGGCAGATTTATATAAATATCATGTCTAAGGCCGTGGGAGAGGATACGAGGAGCATCTGGGATGCGAAAATCTTAGGGTTAGGCTCTCCTAAAATTGATAGGGTGCTGCATATACGAAAAGGCGAATTGGATGTTCCGGAAGAGTGGTTGAGGATTATCAAGAAGCCGGATGAAAGTTGGAAAAAAATTGTTTTCTATAATACAAGTGTGTCAGCATTTCTGCAGCATAGTGAGAAAATGATTCGAAAGATAGAGGACGTATTTGAGACTTTTAAAGAAAACAGGGAAACGGTTGCGCTCCTGTGGAGACCACATCCGCTTATCAAGGCAACAATAAAGTCTATGCGTCCCCAGCTTTGGGAGGAGTATGACAAAATTGTAGAGAGGTACAGGGAAGAAGGCTGGGGGATATATGATGATACTTCTGATGTGAATCGTGCCATTGAAATTTCTGATGCATATTATGGAGATCCCAGTAGTATTGTACAGATGTATCAGCAGACTGGGAGACCAATGATGCTGCAAAATGTAATGGCAGGGAAGTATGCGAAAGAAAATAAATTAGAGATAGAGGGTATTTATTTTTATAATTGTATAATATATGCTAATAAGCTGTGGTTTGTCTCGACCAGCCACTATTTTATGAACATGGATGTAGAGACAGGGCAAACATCTTATGTTGACTGGGAGGAGCGCGATAGTTGGAAGGAGCATGCAGTATTAGATAAAATGTTGACATGTGGTACGAGCATATATTGGCTAGACCGTGATAGGAATAGTGTGCATGAGTATAACGCCGAAAGTAATGAATATTGCTATTATCCACTGCCTGAAGTAGAAGAAAATGTACTGGGTTATGGATTTGCAGGAATATATGTATATGAGGACATGATTTACTTTTTTTTGCGAAATACATTGCTCGTACTTAGATTTGATTTACGCCAAAAGAAGTGGGAGACTTATTCGGAGCTATATTTAAATTGGACAAGTGAGAATGTCAAAAGGGAGAACCTGGTGTGCTCAGTGCAGGTTTGTCATTGGATTTATCTGTTCCAAAGCTGTGGCGTGATAGTGAAATTTAATCTTGATAATTTTCAGCATGAATATATTACCATTCCAGATGAATTATCCAATATCATTCGTGTTGTTTGGAAAAACAATAAATTTTATTTGCTTTTATCTACAGGAGATGTATATATATGGGACGGAAAAGGAGAGAATGTTGAAAAAATTTATAGTAGTCTGGATACTGGAAGACCATTTGGCGAAATCTATGTGACAGAGCATAAAATGTTTCTGTTACCTAACAGATCCGAAAAGATACTAATTGTTGATTTACAAAATTATAGTATAATAAATCAGGCAGAGTGCCCGGAGGATATCCAATACATTGATAATACCGATGGGAAATACGGCGCGTATACAGAGGATGAAAGCTATGTGTGGTGCGACAAACGTAGAGCAAATTATATATTGCGCATTAATAAAAAGGATGAAAAAATAGAATGGCTTAAGATGAGGCTTCCGTCAGTACAGGAGGAGTGGTTTTATCGTAAAAAGAGAGGCGAAATACCTATGCTCTATGAAAAGGCAGAAAGTCTAGAGCGTTTGATGCAAACAGATGATAATGAAAAAAACAATACGGATGTGAAAGGGAGCGAAAATATCGGAGAAACGATTTGGAATGCTTTGAAAGAGGTATAAGCAAGAACTGATAAAATTGGAGGATGGGAAGATGGAGCAGAAAGAAGCGTTAATTAGTATAATTATTCCTGTTTACAATGTAGAATCCTATTTGGACAGATGCATTGAATCTGTATTGAAGCAGACATACAGCAATATAGAAATTATTCTAGTAGATGATGGATCCACGGACCGCTGTGGAGAAATATGCGACACATATGAGAAGAGGGATGAACGCATCAGAGTTGTACATAAAGAAAATGGTGGATTGTCGTCAGCAAGAAACAGTGGATTGGAGATTGCTTGCGGAGAATATATAGGTTTTGTGGACAGTGATGATTATATTGCCGAAGATATGTATCAGACCATGCTAAAATACATGCAGGATGATGTGGATATTACGTGTTGTGGAAGAGTATGCCTTTCTCCATTGAAGAAGCAGAAGAGCTATTGTCTAGGTTCAGCAGAAAAATTTTCACAGGAAAATGCATTGGAAGAACTGATTTTGTTAAGAAAAATATGCAGCTCTGCCTGTACCAAACTCTTTCGAAGTGCATTGTTTTCAGATATTTCATTTCCTGTTGGAAGAGTAAGTGAAGACATTCTGACAGTTTATAACTTGTTCAAAAAGTCAAGGAATGTATTCCATATTGGAGAAGCAAAATACTTCAATTGCTACAGGAAAGATAGTATTTCAAATGGAGTTTTTTATGCCAGACGAATTGATTATATCTTGTTTAAAAGAGATATATGTATAGATGTTAGAGAACATTATCCACGGCTTATCAGGCAGGCGGAGGCAGGATATATTCAGGGAGCGATATATATTATTAGAAACATTCAAGAGAGTCATGAAAGAAGTAAGTATGATTATATTGAGAAACGAGTAAAGAAAATGCTTTGGAATATGATGTTTAGAGGGCTGGGAAATCCATATTTGGATCGTGGAATGAAAACGGCAATGCTAAAATCTGTAATGGATTGATACTTGACAATAGTTTGAGTATGGGTCCCCTGAGCATTAGATAAATATAATTTGGGAGAGCTTATGAATAGAGTGATACTGTCAATTGTAATTCCAACTAAGAACAGAGCTAATATGCTTAAAAAGGTGTTGGAGAGTATTATGGAGCAGAAAGCCGATCAAGAAGCTTTTGAAGTCATTGTTATTGATAATGGTTCTACAGATGAAACTAAGGTGGTAGCAAAGGAATACAAAAAGAAAATCAAAAACTATCGATATATCTATGATGCAAGACCGGGATTACATGTGGGAAGGAACAGAGGGCTGCTGGAGAGTCGGGGAGATGTGATTGGGTATCTGGATGATGATGTGATCCTTTTTCCAAATTGGATTAATACTGTTTTGTCAGCATTTGAAGATGAGAGCGTAATGTATGTGGAGGGAAGTGTTATTCCATATGATATGTCCTTACTTACACAGGACTTCAGAGACAAGCATGAATGTCGAAGAGGATCATGGCATTTTGTTCAACCTATTAGTTGCTTCTGGGAAAGGGATATAACAGAAGATGATATGAGGGTGCATAAGGCACCGGCGGGCAGCTTCTTTGGTGCGAATAGTGTATATCGGAAGAGAGTATTGCATTTATGTGGGGGATTTCATCCGGACGGGATGCCTAATAATCTGTTGATGTATCGTGGGGATGGGGAAAACCACGTAGCATGTTATATGCTGGAACATAAGATGAAAGCAATGTATTATGCACAGGCTTCTGTATATCACATGATAGATGTGAATAGAATAAGTGATTCGTATATTAGATACATGTATTTTCGGACGGGGATATCGGGCATGTATACATCTTTGAGAGAAAACAGCTTAAAGGGAGGAGCGGTATATTTTTTGAGTACATTGAAGGGTATTATGCGCTCCGAAAGGACCATCAGTGAGATTCGAGGCGAATTATATCTTTTCCTATATTATCTTTTTTATAAGTGCGTACGGGATTGGATACACAAAAAAGATTATTTTTAACGTGAGGAGGGGAGGAGAGGGCCTGCAATTAGTTTACGGCTAAAGGATTTAGAATATTTGCCGATAAATATATCATGAGTATAAGTGTATGCATGATATAGGCATACCATATGTAAAGGCATTTGTATAAAAGAATAGAATGACAGGGAAGGTCAGGTAATTATCATGGAGGATGAACACAAGAGGAAAGGTTGATTATTGTAAGTGGTATAATGTCAATTTTGACTCTTGTTTTTTGTGCGATTTTACCTCCTTTATAATTAATTAGGGATTGAGGAAAATACATGAATACAGCACTGATATTGGCAGGCGGACGTGATGCCAGATTTAAAATGGATATTCCAAAGCAGTTTGTAAATGTTAATAATAGACCGATTATTGTATATACACTGGAAATTTTTCAGAATCATCCTGATATTGATGAAATTATTGTTACATGTCTGGAAGGATGGCAGGAAATGGTTCGTGTATATGGGAAACAGTTTAATATTACGAAATTGAAAGAGATTTTTCCTGGTGGTAAGGATGCGCAAGAATCCACATACCGTGGTCTTGAAATTTTGAAAGACAGAATGGAGCAGGGGGATATCGTTATTGTGCATGATTCCATCCGACCCATGGTATCAGAAGAAATCATTACCAAAAGTATTAAGATGTGTCTTAAGAAAGGCATGGGTGTGGCAGCTACTTATATTATGGATACGATTATGCATTCCGGCAATGGCAAAGAAGGGTATCAGAGTATTAACCGTTATGAGATTATGAAGGTGCAGACACCGCAGGCGTTTGATTTTCAATTGATATGGAATCTGCATCAGAAAGCAATTGAGATGAATAGCTTAGGAGCATGGGATAATAGTTCCATGATAACGAATATAGGAGAAAAGGTATATTTTTCCGAAGGATCTGATTTAAATCTGAAGATAAACACGACAGAGGATGTAGAAATGTTTCGTGCCCTGTATAGAATGAAACATCCTGAGGAAAATATAGAACGCAGATGACCTACCATATATAAGGAGCAAAAGAATGAATATAGCACTGATATTGGCAGGGGGATGCGGCAGCAGGACGGAGCAGGATATCCCCAAACAGTTCATGAATGTTTATGACAAACCTTTAATTATTTATACTCTTGAAAATTTTGAGCGTCACCCTGACATTGATGGAATTGCCGTGGTCTGTATTGAGGGATGGCATGAAGTTCTGAGAGCGTATGCCAGCCAATATGGTATTTCAAAGCTAAAGTGGATATTAGATGGGGGAGAAGACGGACAAGAGTCCACTCATAAGGGGGTTAAGGCACTAAAAGGAGTTTGCGAGGAGAATGATATTGTCTTGGTACATGATGCAATACGCCCGTTTCTTCCAGAGGAAATTATAACAGATGCCATTGCAAAGTGCAGGCGTAAAGGCTCGGGATTAAGCGCAGTCAGATGTCAGGAGACGATAGTAAGGACAGATGATGGAAAGTCAGGAAGTGAAGGGATTTCCAGACAGGAAATCATGCGCGTACAGACACCACAGGCGTACAGATACGGCAAAGCAGTATGGGCGTATGAGGAAGCGGATAAAAGAGGAATTTGTGGAGAGGTATATATCAATACGTTAATGTTGCGCCTTGGAGAAACGGTATATTTCTCAAAGGGAACGGAAAAGAATGTAAAGATAACGACCATAGACGATTTGGAAATGTTCAAGGCACTCTTGAAAATGGAAAGAGAAGACTGGATAAAATAGAGGTTGGTACTTAGAAAATGTCTTGTACTGATGGAAAGGGAAATCAAATGGAAAAAATTCAGTTAATAAAGAAAAAAAGTAAACTACTGGCAATGGTAATAAGAAATAATTATACCTGTGAAGGAGTAGACTTTATTACACCAAGCGAATACTCACAGCAAGTTGCCTATATGCACCACCCAACGGGGAAAGTGATTGATGCGCATGTGCATAATCTGGTACATAGGAATGTAGTGATGACCCAGGAAGTACTCATGATTAAAAAGGGAAAGCTACGGGTTGATTTTTATGATGACTATGAGGATTATTTAGAGAGCACTGTTTTAGAATCAGGTGACATTATTTTATTGGTTTCTGGCGGTCACGGTTTTACGGTTTTAGAAGAGGTGGAAATGCTTGAAGTGAAGCAGGGACCATATTCAGGAGATGCTGATAAAAAGAGATTTGTGGGAATAGATGATAGCGAAGTAGTTTATAAAGACCAGTCAGAAGCGTAAGCAGTCAGTCTAATGATATATAAAGAGGATATGATATGAGTTTTATACCAGTTAATGAACCGTTGTTAAATGGAAATGAAAAGAAATATTTATGTGAATGTATTGATACCGGGTGGATTTCGTCAGAAGGTCCGTTTGTCAAAGAATTTGAGCAGAAAATGAGTGCATCTGTTGGAAGAAAACACGGAATTGCCGTATCTAATGGTACTGCTGCGCTGGAAGTCGCAGTCCAGGCACTTGGAATCAGGGAAGGCGATGAAATTATTATGCCCACATTCACGATTATTTCCTGCGCGATGGCTGTCACGAAACTTGGAGCTGTTCCTGTATTGGTTGATAGCGATTTATATACATGGAATATGAAAGTGGATGAAATAGAAGCCAAAATAACAGATAAAACAAAGGCGATTATGATCGTTCATCTATATGGTCTGCCTGTTGAAGTCGATGCAGTATTAGCGTTGGCTGAGAAATATCATTTAAAGGTGATTGAAGACGCTGCCGAGATGCATGGGCAGACTTATAAGGGAAAGCCCTGTGGAAGCTTTGGGGATATCAGTACATTCAGTTTTTATCCGAATAAACATATTACAACAGGGGAAGGCGGCATGGTAGTCACAGATGATGAGGAACTGGCTGAAAGATGTCGCATGCTTAGAAATCTATGTTTCAGAAAAGATGTCAGGTATGTTCATGACGAAATCAGTGATAATTATAGGTTTACGAACTTGCAGGCGGCGGTGGGACTTGCACAGTTAGAGCGGCTGGAGGAATTTGTCGAGCGTAAAAGAGCAATGGGCAGGTATTACACAGAAAGATTGCAGGATATAGATGGATTAATATTGCCAGTCGAAAAGTTGGATTACGCAGATAATATCTATTGGGTATACGGAATGATTTTAGACAGAAATATTCAGACCGATAATAAAGCAGTTCAAAAGCTTTTGGCAGAAGAAGGCATCGGATCGCGGACTTTTTTCTGGTGCATGCATGAACAGCCGGTATACCAGAAGGAAGGTTTGTTTTCGGGTGAAGAATATCCTAATGCAGAATATTTGGCAAGGAAAGGGTTTTATATCCCAAGTGGGCTTGCTTTGACGAAGGAGCAGATGGACAAAGTAATATTGGCTCTAAAGCGGGTAATGGCTCAAATTAATTGATGGAGGATAGAAATGGATAAGAAAAAGGTAGTAGTTTTTGGACTGGGAAGGGTATATAGAACTTTCCTGGATGTATATGACAGGTCAAAAATGGATATTATTGCGCTAAGCGATAACAATAGAAGCTTATTTGAAATGGGGATAGAGGGTTGTGAAAATCTTGTAAAACCAGAGGAAATTAATAAATTAGATTTCGATTATATCATTGTTACGTGCAGTTTTTATGATGAAATTAAGAAACAGCTCATAGGCTATGGGATTCATAAAGAATGTATTTTGAATTTTTATACTGTATGGGAAAACTTGTTAGTTCAGGATAATTATCAGAATCATGATGATCTGCTGGAATTACTAAAAGGAAATGTGCCGATGGCAGTGCATTATGAATATGAATTTCATAAACTAAATATGCTTCAAGAAAAAAATCTTTTTTTAAGTGCCAAGAACTTTATCAATTCTACGAAAAATCAAAAAATAAACACATTAGAAGAGGTAGAATTTCAAGTATATTCCCAATTTGGAGAGGATGGAATTATTCAGTGGCTGATTCATAATGTTGAAATTGAGAATAAAACATTTGTTGAATTTGGTGTTGACGATTATTCGGAAGCCAATACAAAGTTTTTGTTGATGAATAATAATTGGTCCGGTCTGGTGATGGATGGTAATGTTGAAAGTATAGATCGACTGAAAAAATGGAATCGTATGTGGCTGTATGATTTAACCGCGGTAGCTGCTTTTATAACAAAAGATAATATAAATTCTCTTATTTCACAAGCCGGGTATGTGGGTGATATTGGTATATTAAGTATAGATTTGGATGGAAATGATTACTGGATTTTAAAAGCGATAGATTGTGTGTCTCCCCGTATTTTGATTTGTGAATACAACAATGCGTATGGAAGGGAAGAGATGGTAAGTGTTCCTTATGATGCGGAATTTATGCGGACGAAAAAGCACTATAGCAATTTATATTGGGGAGCATCCATTGCGGCATTTTGCGACTGGGCTGAGAAAAATGGATATTATTATATGGGAAGTAACAGCGCAGGAAATAATGCCTTTTTTGCCAGAAAGGACTGCATAAAGAAAGACAGGGTTCCTGCCGGGGCAAAGGTATTTGTGGAAAGCAAATACAGAGAAAGCATAGATGAAAAAGGGCAATTTACTTATTTAAGTGGTATTGAACGTTTGAAATGTATGAAAGAAATGGAATTAGTTAATTTGAAAACGAATTGTGTAGATACCATAAAGAATATATATCATATATAGAGGTTTAATATGGAAGTGTTTGGAGATTACGCATATTATTATAATGCATTTTATAAGGACAAAAATTATATAGAGGAAGCGTTGCAGGTAGATTCTCTTTTAAAAAGATATGGAAAAAATGTCTCTACAGTAATCAATTATGGCTGTGGAACGGGAAGACATGATGTTGAACTGGCTAAATTAGGGTATCAATGTGAAGGAATAGATTTAAGCCCCCTTATGATCAGCCTGGCAAGGGAAAATGCGGAGCAGGAAAATCTGGAGATAGATTTTTCAATTTCAGATGTCCGGAATTACGAGCCAAAGCAGCAGTATGATGCGGTAATATCATTGTTTCATGTGATGAGTTATCAGACTTCGAATGAGGATATTCTTGCCGCTTTTCGGAGCGCGAGGAAAGCGTTAAGCAAGGGCGGATTATTTCTTTTTGACGTATGGTATGGTCCAGGGGTATTGAGTGATAAACCAAGTGTAAGGGTCAAGGAGATTGAGGATGATAGAAACAGGCTTGTCAGAATTGCAAGACCGGTAATGCATGATGATAAAAATGTAGTAGATGTAAATTATGAGGTGCAGGTGATTAATAAGGAAACAAGCAAGGTTCAAACGATAAATGAAACCCATAATATGAGATATTTTTTCAGACCGGAATTAGAAATGCTATTAGGTGAGGCAGGATTCAAGCTGTTGGACAATTTGGATTGCAACACACTTGGAAAAACAAGCTTTGACTCATGGACAAGTTATTTTGTGGCAAAGGCGCAATAAAAATATTGAAGAAGGAATATTATGGAAAAAGTATTACTGCTATGTCTTCAAGCGGGGTGTCCGATTGAGTTTTCGCCGGCGAGATATCAGCTTATACAAGAATTGCGAAAGCAAAATTATGAGATTTATGTTTTCTATCCTGGAACGATAGTGAATAAGGAAATCAGAGGACAAATACATCATGCTACGAATACCTTGAATTTAAACAAAAAAGACATAAGAAGACGAATAATGAATATAGCGCCGAAGCATGTCATAGCATTTACTTATGAGGATGCCGTCATGCTTTATGATCTTCCATTTGTAATGAAAAAAACGTCGTTCATATACTTTAATTTGGAAATATATACGGCATACATGGAACGATATATACAGCCTCAAGGCTTTCTTTTTAATATAAGGTGCCGAGCCGCATATATGCCCAATAAAGTGAAAGAGACTATTTATACAAAGCAATGCAAAGTGTTCGTCATTCAAGATGCTTTACGCAAAAGGGTAGCAAAAAAATTTTATTTAAGCCATCCCAATACATTATTGGTTCCAAATTCATATACGTATTGTGAGGAAGAGGAATGGGGAACAGAACGCAATGGAATGATTTATTCTGGTGGAATGAATAAAAATGTACTTAGGTCGTTTGTAGAAGGTATGGATACATTGCCGGATTTACCGATTACACTTTCAGGAGTGACTGACGAATGGTTTCGGGCACAATATAAAAAGATATGCAAAATGCATCCAAGCGTAAAGGTGCATGAGCAAAAGTTATCACCTGAAATGTTTACGGAATACTTAAAGCAATTTGCGGTTGGTTTAATTTGGTACAGCCCTTCGAAGGATGAAAACATAAACAATATTGGAATGTCATCCGGTAAGTTTTTTAAACATCTTAGTCTTGGACAGCCTGTTATCGTGCCTGAATGTCCTGGTATGAGTAGAATGGTTGAAAAGTATAAGCTGGGAATCGTTATTCATGATTCATCTGAATTAAAAGAGGCATATGAGAAAATTATGAATAATTATTCGTATTATCAAAAAAATATTAAATGCATATATAAAAATAAATTTGATTATGCAAAGGTGATTCGCCCTTTTTTGGATCAATTGAAGAAAATTTAAGGCAAAAATAAAATGTGAAGGAGAAGATCTTATGAAAAAAGGTATTATTTCTGTATTATCAGTATTAACAGGTGCAGCCATAGGAGCCGGCTTGACAGGGAAAGTGAAAGAAGAATCACTAAAACAGGCTAATCATTATGGGAACAAACACTTAGAAATGTTCTTAATGATGAACCAATGGGTAAAAGTGAAGCAGGAAGGAGGAAATCTGGCTTCCTTTTTTGAAAAAAATAATTATAAAAAAATTGCAATATATGGCATGGGCTATGCAGGAGAAACTTTGGTAGAAGAACTGAAAGGGAGCAATATAGAAATTGCATATGGAATTGATCAAAAAGCAGATTCTATTTTTGCAGATATAAATGTCGTTTTTCCGGATAACCCGCTGGATGATGTTGATGCGATAGTAGTAACAGCGATTACCTTTTTTGATGAAATAGAAGAAAGATTGTCAAAAAAAGTGGATTGTCCAATTTTGTCGCTGGAAGATGTTTTATATGAAATGCAGTAAGTATATTTACATTCTGGCAGATTCAAGGTGTGCTGCTTAGACGAAAGCGGAGGCAAACAGATATGAAAGCAATTGTATGGGGAGTAGGCAGGATTGCCAAGGATTACTATACGAAAAAAGTTCTATACAGAAATTATGAGATTATCGCATTTACCGACAACAACTCCGCCCTCTGGCATACGGAATTTAACGGCGTACCGATTTTGCCTCCTGGAGAAATTTTGAAACTTCAGTTTGATGCAATTTTTATCTGGAATATATTTATTGATGAAATAATGAAGCAATTAGTGGAAGAACTGCATGTATCAGAGGATAAGATTCATACATTTCAGGATTTGGAAAAAGATCTTTGCAGGGATTTAATGAAGGAAAACAAGAACAGCAAGGATGTTGAGATAAGAAAAATTTTGGATTATTATCAGGACAAAGGATTCAATATCTATGGGTATTATGATAAGGAGCCTTCATTACCCTGTTTTGTAGAGCGCGATAATGAGGGATGGCCTTTTATTATGTTTGAAGGTAAAAGGATGTATTACCCGAAGGCGTATGCATTTCCAAGGGAGGATGGAAGAGAATGTGTCTATGATGTTCTGTTTGAACAGGGAGAGCATTCGCCCCATCAGTACATAACAAAAGAAGGACAGATACGGGATGGAAGCGTAATTATTGATGCGGGCGTATGTGAAGGCAATTTTTCACTCAGATATATTGATCAGGCAAAAAAAGTGTACCTCATTGAATCTGACCCAGAGTGGATGGCAGCATTAAAAAAGACTTTTAAGGATTATGAGGATAAAGTAGTATTCTGTCAGAAATTCTTAACAAGATATGACTCGGCGACAACGATTACCTTAGACACTTTAGTAAAAGAAAAGATTGATTTCTTAAAAATGGATATAGAAGGAGCTGAAATAGACGCATTGCTGGGAGGAAAGGAAATCCTAAAAAGGAGCAATGCCAATTGCGCTATTTGTAGTTATCATAGAAAAAATGATGCAGAGAATATTAGTTGGATCATGAAGAATCTGGGATATCGGACATCGGAATCAGAAGGATACATGTTCTTTGTATATGATGAACGGATTGCCGATTCTATGGATTTTCGGAGAGGCTTAGTTTATGCTGATAAAGCATGATGAATTGAGGGATGACAGTATGAAAAAAGTAGTGATGTTCGGTGCAGGAAATATGGGAAGGGGCTATTTTCATAATCCCAATAGGAAATACGAGATTGTTGCAGTGCTGGACAATAATAAAGATTTGGTGGGAAAAACGTTTGAAAATGAGATTCCGATTATCAGCCTGGATGAATATTTAGAAACATATAGGGCTTATGATATTGTAATAGCAGTATTTGAGCCGCAGAAGATTGAAAATCAGCTTAAGGAGGCAGGCATTTATAACTATTGCATTGCGCCGGAGATTTATGTTTTAGAGGATGTTCCCACTGATTCTGATATCAGCCATGGAAATTGGGCGTCTTATTTGGAGGAGATGTTCAATAAAGAAGGTATGGAAATATTAGAGGTGGGCGCAAGAAATGTTACGGGAGATGTTTTCCGTAATCGTTTTTCAAAGGCAAACTATACTGGATTTGACTATTATCCGGGGGATAACGTGGATGTTGTCGGAGATGCACACGAACTAAGCAGCTATTTCAATAAGAAATTCGATTTGATTTTTTGCAGTGCTGTTTTTGAGCATTTGGCAATGCCCTGGAAAGCTTCCATGGAAATGGTGAAATTGCTGAAAACGAACGGGTATGTTTTTATTGAAACACATTATTCGTATTCCAGCCACGAAAGACCCTGGCATTTCTTTCAATTTAGTGAGAATGCGTTGGATGCGTTGTTTCCGGAAAAGTTCGGGATGCAGTGTGTTAAAAAAGGCTGTTCCAATTTGATTGAGGGTAGGTTCTCAGAGTATGCTTCGGAGTATCTTGTGGGGCAAAGAGTCAGAGGGCTTTACTGTCATTCCGAATATCTGGGGCAAAAAGTAAAAGAAGTGGGCGAAATTTCATGGGATAACTTGCATCTGGAAGATGTAGTGAAGTCAACAGAATACCCCAAACCGCAACAAGAATGATTTTGATATACAGATAAATCATTATGGGACAAATAGAGGATATATAGGAAACATGAAAAGATTATGTATCTATCTTACTTACGACAAACAAGGCATAGTTGATTCTTATATCGAGTACATGCTTAAGGAGTTAAGGACGATAGCCGATCGTTTAATTGTGGTATGTAATCAGCCCCAGATCGTATCGGGGGAGCATTTCCTTAAATGTGCTGATTACATATATTACAGGGAGAATCTGGGCTTTGACGCCGGCGGCTTTAAAGATGCGCTGTGCGAGTATATCGGATGGAATCAGGTATGGGAGTATGACGAACTGGTATTGGCGAATGATTCTTTTTTTGGACCATTTAGACCAATGAGGGAAATTTTTGACGAAATGAACCAGAAGGAAGCAGACTTCTGGGGATTGACGATGCATAAAGAGTATACCAATCAGGATGGCACGCGGCTGACGCCGGAGCATGTGCAATCCTTCTTTTTGGTATTCCGCAGTAAGCTGCTGCATTCTGACTTATTTCAGGAGTTTTGGGAGTCGATGCCGTATTACCAGTCATTTTCAGAAGCAATTGAAAAATATGAGAAGCAGCTCACAAAATTTTTTAACAGTGCAGGTTACAGCTATACTGGTTATGCAGATACAAGAGCCAACGACACTGACAACATCAAAAACAATTTTAACCAGTTCATCATGATACCCAATGAGTTGGTTCAAAAGCGCAGATTCCCATTCCTGAAGAAGCAGCAGATTGCATACCATACGTTGGATCAGCAGACCCAGGAAAACATTCCCCTTGTATTGGATTACATAAAAAAGCACACAAATTATGACATCAACATGATTTACGAAAATATCATCCGTCTGATGAATGTTTCTGATTTGCAGCGCAGGCTGTGCTTACACTATATTTTGGATGAAAAGCAGGAAACAGGAGGATTACAGGCTTCCAAAATCGCAGTGGCAGTGTTGATAGAGCACAGCAGTTCCTTTGCATACGTAATGGAAAAAGTAAAGAAATTATGGGACAAATATCACATTTTGGTTTTGGCGAAGTCGCAGGAACTCCTGAATGGATATAAAGAAAAAGGATTGGAATGCATAGAATGTATAGAGGATAATAGACACACTATTATCGATAAACTGATTTCCTTTGATTTGGTTTGTGTATTGCATGATGCAGATATGTCTTCAGACAGGATTCCAAGTTATGTGGGAAAGTCGAAGTTTTATAATATATGGGAAAACTTGGCTGGCAGTGACGACTATATAAGGAATGTAGTTGATCTATTTAGACAAAATGAAAAAGTGGGCATTTTGACGGCGCCCAGGGCTAACTTTGGAGATTATTTTGGCAGCACTGGCGCAGGATGGAATGGACGGTTTGAAGAGGTGCGCAGGTGCATGGACGAAAAGCAGGTGCAATGTCATCTGGATTATTTGAAGCCGCCTTTTGAAATCATTGAAAATTATTGGATCAGGGGCGGATTGTTTGCATGCTTAAGAAGCTGGGAGCCGGAATTTTTAGAACTGCTTCCTTGGATATGGTGTTACATTGCGCAGAGCAGGGGATTTCTTACAGGCACGGTTGAGAGCAGAAGATATGCAGGGATGAATGAGATCAATAAGCAGTATTATCTGGATGCTATTGGGGCGCAGATCAGGGAACAGTTTGGCGGGTTTCATAGTTTTGTGGAATTACAGGAAGTGCTTTCTAAAAGGGCAGTGGTAGATTATTGTCAGAAGCATGAAAAGATTTACGTATATGGCACAGGGGAATTTGCCAAAAAATTCAGTCCGGTAATGCCCAATATAGAGGCATATGTTGTGTCTGATAATCAGAATAAGCAGCAAGTCTTTCGGGGCAGAAAAGTGCTTTATCTTTCAGAAATCAGCAATATAGAAGGTACGGGGCTTGTGGTCTGTCTGGACAAAACAAATCAGGCACAAGTGGTGCCTCAATTACGGAAGCGGGGATTTAAGGACTACTTTTGTGTCTGAGACTTGGCAGATGTTTGGTCCGATAAGACTACGGGTAAAGTGCGTTGATAATTGGTGAGATGGGTGGAATGTGTATGAACGATGAATTGTTAAATAAGTGCAGGAAAGCAGACACAATCTTTATATATGGAGCTGGTGCAGCAGCCGATATTTTTTACATTTTTCTGAAGCAGAATCAGATGCAAGACAAGGTAAGCGCTTTTGTAGTTACAAAATCAGATGCAAACCTACCGGATAAATTTGGGATCAAAACAGTTACGCTTTCAGAGGTGATTAAGGAGCTGAAAAATACACTTGTAATGGTAGCGGTGCAGAGCTTTACCCAGGGAGAGATTGAGAAGATATTGCAGGAAAACGGAGTGCCTGATTATTACTGTATTGACACACAAGAGCTGCTGAACGGATTTTATGATGCACTGTACCGTGCGCCAATTGAGGAGAACAAAATCCTTTTTCAAAACCAGTCCGGTGAAGGCTACGGAGGCAATCCCAAATATATTGCGGAAAAACTGCTGGAATATGATACAGACCAAAAGCTGGATCTTGTATGGTCGGTGTTCAGGCACAGAGAGGGGATTCCACGAAGAATCCGGCAGGTTCTCTATGGCAGTGAGGAATACTATAAAGAACTGGCGACAGCGAAGATCTGGGTGGACAATAGCCGAAAGCCATTTTCGGCGAGAAAGCGCAAGGGGCAGTTTTACGTTCAGGCATGGCATGGCGCAGCGCCGATTAAACGGGTAGAGGGGGATGTGCAGGATGTGCTCCCGGCATACTACATAGAAGGCGCCAAGAATGATTCGAAGATGGCAGATGTGTTTCTCTCGGGAAGTGAATTTTACTCCCGGCTTTACCGCAAATCCTTCTGGTATGATGGCGTGATTTTAAAGTTCGGTCTTCCCAGGCATGATGTATTCTGGAACATGGAAGCAGTCCGCAGAAAAATATGCGATTTTTATAAAATGGAAGAAAATCACGGAATAGCATTATATGCGCCGACCTTCCGCGACTACCATAACATAAAGTGTTACGATTTGGACATCAATCGAGTGGCAGAGGCGTTGGAAAAGAAATTCCATAAACCTTTCCATATGATGGTCAGCAGGCATCCTGTGAATTATCAGGAATATACTTTTAAAAAGGATGCGGATTACATTGATGTGGGAGATTATGATGATTTTCAAGAGCTTCTTGCGGCGGCGGATATCTTGATCACAGATTATTCCGGGTGCATGTATGATTTCTCATATACCCAAAGGCCTGTTTTTTTGTATCAAAAAGATTATAGTGAATACCAAAGGGACAGGAATTTTTACATACCCATGGAAAAACTGCCGTATATAAAGGCGCATTCTAATGATGAGATGGAAAGAGCCATAGAAGCGTTTGATGGGGAAAGATATGCATCTGAATTGAAAGCGTTCATGGGGACTATGGGGAATTATGATGTGGGCAGCGCCTCTGAAAAAGTGGTGCAGTATTTAAAGGAAAATGTCATTTCTTTTTAAGATAGAAGGGATCAGGTTGAGGAATGAAATATAAGGCAAGATATATGCATTGGCAGATTGCATACCGTACATCACCCAAAGAGGCGTTTAAGATGGTTCCCAATCCACCATTTGCGTGGGCGGCAGACCCGTTTCTGACAGAGTATGAGGGAAAGATTTATTTATTTGCAGAATTGTTTTTGTACAGGTCAGAGCGCAATGGCGTGATTGGATACTGTGAGTTTAGGGGCGACCATTTTTCGGAATGGAAGGTGGCGATGGACGAACACTGGCACCTTTCCTATCCCAATGTATTTGTCCGCAATGGAAAGTTATATATGTGCCCGGAATCCTACCAGAAGAAGGAAGTAGGAATCTACGAATTACAGAAGTTCCCCAACCAGTGGAAGCAGGTGGAAACATTGTTTACCAATGTGCAGTATGTGGATACCACTTTTCTGGAGTATGAGGATGGACAGTACGTTTTTACCTTCAGACCAACCTTTAAAGGCGATGAGGGGATGCTGCTTTTGTATAGAAGAGAGGCAGACGGAAAGCTATCCGATCCCATTGAGGTGACAGACGACGTTGGCTGTGCCAGACCAGGCGGCAATCTCATTCAGACGAATGGAAAATTATATCGTGTCTCACAGGACAGCACACATTTCTATGGAGATGGTATTGTGTTCAGTGAGATTGATGCGCTCTGGCCCACTTACCAGGAGCATGTGGTAAAACGGATGACGCCTGAAAACCAGCAAGTGATAACAGGAGAAAAGGTGCTGGGCATGCATACCTATAACAGATGTGGGAAGCTGGAAGTGATTGACGTGCGGTACTATAAGCCTTCTTTCGGGGAATATTTGGCAGCGAAAAGGACGCATAAGGTGTTTTTAAATAAGTATTGACGGTCTAAGAGGAGAAGGAGAAGATGGCAGATAAGGAAAAAGTGATTCTTTTTGGTAGAGGAATGGTCTATCAGCGCAAAAAGGAAAGAATATTTGAACAATATGAAGTAGTACTCTTTTTTGATAGTTCAGTAGATGCTTCCGGACAGCCGATACTGGATGAAGAAACGGGAATATGGGTAGTGAATCCATTCTATGTTTTGAATTATCCGGATTATCCAATTATTCTGTTGTCTTACGCACTAGGACAGATGAGCAGGCAGTTGCTTGGTCTTGGCATAGAAAGGGAGCGCATCAGGTTCGGCGTTTCCATGGAACCCTTCAATACATTTGAAAAAATGCTGTTTGGAGACGGAGTGGGAACCCTTTATCTGGACGGCAGGGATGTGATCTACCAGAATGTTCAACATAACCTGAAGTTAGAAACGGATCCTTCTGATTTAGAAGCAATTACGGGTAAACTCCGTGACACGCTCCTGTATCGGCAGAGTAAGGATATGCTGGTCAACATGCCGCTATGTCCGCTGGATGACACTTATGGGATGAACCGGGGCACGCCGGTGGACCGGTATTATATTGAGCAGTTTCTAGAAAGCAATCAGTCCCTGATTAAGGGAAGGGTGATGGAGATTGGAGACAGGGAATATACGGTTCGCTATGGAAAGGAAAGGGTGCAGGAGTCTGTCATTCTTCATGTTATGAAGAGCGATCCTTCTGACAACATGATATGTGGGAATTTTGCCACGGGAGAGGGAATAGTGGAGGAAAGCATAGACTGCCTGATCTGTACCCAGACACTGCCGTTTATATATGACCTCCATAAGGCGGCAGAAAATATGGTTCGGGTCTTGAAAAAAGGCGGGACTGCATTAATTACCGTGGGTGGGATTTCACAGATCATCAGTTATGAGAGAACCCATTTTGGGCACTATTGGAGCTTTACGGATATGTCGCTGCGGATGCTTTTTGAGGAATTAGAGGATGTGGAGAGCGTCCAGATCGGTACCTATGGAAATGTAAAAACGGCGTCTGCCTTTTTATATGGCATAAGTTTTGAGGAAATGGAACCGGAAGACTTAGATTATCATGATGTAAATTATCAGTTGATTGTAACAGCAGTCGTCACCAAGAAATAAGGTGATTGCAAAGGAGTCTGCATTGCTATGAAGAAAATACTGCATATGACACCGCCAGAGGTAAGCAATGGCGTGTATAGATACATTTTTAATCACATGCCTTTTATAGATCAGAGAGAGTATGAGTTTTCCTTTTTGACCAAGTCGGCAGACGAGCTTAGAGATTCAAAGGAATATGAGAGATATCATTTTCCAATCTATCATCTGAAAAATGTACAGCGTGATGGGCGGCAGGCATTTGAAAAGGAAATCAGGAGCATTCTTGCCAATGGTTTTGATGCCGTGCATCTTCACACAAGCTCCTGGCGGGGATTTTTGATAGAAGAGATTGCCATGGATATGGGAATTCCCAAGGTCATTGTACATTCCCACAGCTCTGGCATTGATTTTTGCGATGAAGCAGAGCGTGAGAGGATCTGGAACGATCATACCTATTATAAAGAGTGTTTCACGATGCAGTATGCAACGGATGTGTGTGCCTGCTCCCAGCTTGCGGCGGACTGGCTGTTCAATTCCCGGATACCCAGAGAAATGATCCGCATTATGCCTAATGCAGTGGATGTAAAAAAGTTTCGTTTCAATAGGAAAGTGCGGGAACAAATGCGAAAAGAGCTGGGGGTGGAGGACCGTGTTGTTGTGGGAAATGTGGGAAGATACAGCTACACGAAAAATCAGGAATTTCTGGTAAGGGCATTTACGAAAGCATATAAGAGAAATAAACAGCTATTTTTGATTATGATCGGCGAGGGAGAACGTGCGGAGGATATCAGAAGGCTGGTGGCGCAGTTGGATATGACAGAGCATATCAGGTGCTTTGGTTGGAGCGACAGGATTCCCGCCTACCTACAGGCGATGGATGGATTCTGCCTCCCCTCCAAATTTGAAGGGCTTCCCATATCAGTGGTGGAAGCGCAGGCAGCGGGGCTTAAGTGCCTGGTTTCAGATACCGTAACGAGGGAAACGGATTTAACCGGGCTGGTCACATTCCTCCCTTTAGAGGAGCATAAGTGGGTGGAGGGTATGAGCGGTTTAAAAGCAGACAAGGACAGAGAGTGGATGGATGAAGCCTTCGGTAAAGCAGCTTATAGTATAGAAGCATCAAGCCAAAAGCTTATGAAATTATATGATTCGTAAATTTTATCTTAACCATTGTCTGGAGCGGAATCATGGATAGAAAGAAGGGGCACAAATGGCAGTCTTTAGAGGAAAAGAATATGCGAATATAGTTGGATACGGCGCGGCTGGCGGATATTATGAAAAGACCAAAAGGGAGCTTGCCACGATCATGAACCTGGATTATCTTTGTGACAGAAAGTGGGAAAACAGCGGTCAGAAAGAGCATGATGGGATTCCGCTGATTCATATGAAAGATTTGAAGAACCTTGATGATGCGCTGGTCATCATATTTGCATCAGGTCATTGGATGTATGAGGCAATCAAAAGTGATTTAGATGCGCTGGGAATGGAATATGTCCATGTCAATGAAGTGATTGGATGTAACAAAATATTGGATGGAAAGATGCTGAAGGAGCAATTTCCTGATGGATGTTATGAGGATATGCACGGGAATAAAATTTATTTTGATCAGACCCTTTCAGACAAAATAACAGTCCTTTTAGGGGGCTCTAATAATCTTTTGAAGATAGGGAAAAATGTGACTGCGGCTAATTTCCTGATTGTGTTTGGCAACAATGGCTCCTGTACAATTGGAGATAATACAGAAATCATCGGCGCTGAGTTTTATATAGCGCATAGCGGTATAAGGGTAGGAGAAGACTGTCTGTTTTCGACGCAGGTGGTGTTGAGAACCCATGATGGACATCACATATTTGATGCCAATACGCATCAACGTATAAATTATCCCAAGGATATAGAAATTGGAAATCATGTCTGGATTGGTTTCAGGGTAATGCTGCTGGGAGGAGCCAGAATCGGCACTGGTTCACTGGTAGGCGCTAATGCAGTTACGTCTGGGCAGTTTGGAGAACACAGCGTCATTGTAGGTACGCCTGCAAAAGTAATCAGAGAAAACGTATGCTGGAGCAGGGATGATACGGAATATTTTAATTGGTCCCGTTTGGAAGAATGCGTATCGAAAGAGGCGCTGAAATATTTCTGACGGAAGTTGGAAGACAATTATTTTTGTTAAAGGAAAAAATTCCTGCAAGGCAAGGACGCAGGAGCAGAAGAAATGCGAAAAGAGGCGGGGAAGCGTGGATAAGATACAGGTGGCTGTTTATGGCGCCCAGATGGTGGCGGTCAGCGTCTATTATGCAATAAAAACATTATATAAGGATTGTAAAGTAATCTGTTTCATCGTAAATGATCTTACAGGGAATCCGGTACAAATTGATGGAATCCCTGTTGTACCGTTGGACGAATTTCAGGAAAACCACATAAAAATACTGATTGCCACACCGGAAAACCACCATACGTCTATAGTGGAAGCATTGGAGGCAAAAGGTCTGAAAGATTATGTGTGTATGGATTCCCACACAGAAGCAAGGCTTATGGAGAGATATTATAATAAAACAGGTAGGTTTCAGGCACTGCGTACGTATCCAAAGGGGCAGCAAAAAGCAGATTTGGCTGTATACATGACACGGTTCCACAAAGACAAACCCTTAAGATCAGATTATCGGGCACAGGACTGGGTTTATCCCATTCAGGCTGGTGCATCTTGCACGGAAATCAGCATCGCTGATGTGCGTGATGATCAGGGAGACAATATATCTGAAAAAAATGTGAATTACAGCGAACTCTCCGCCCTGTACTGGGTAGGGAAGCATGGAATCGCGGATTACCTTGGCTTGTTCCATTACCGGCGGATTCTGGACGTGCAGGAGGAGGATCTGTACCGTTTCCCTGAAAATGATGTGGATGTCATACTGCCTTATCCCACCGTCCATTATCCGAATATAAGAGAACATCATAAACGTTATTTGAAAGAGCAGGATTGGTGCGCCATGCTTAAGGCTTTGGAGGAGCTTGCGCCTTCTTATGCGGAAGCTTATCCCTTCCTTTTTGAGGGGCAGTATTTTTACAATTACAATATGCTCATTGCAAAAAAAGAGGTATTTAAGACGTTCTGCGATTGGTTATTCCCGATCTTGGCACGCACGGAAGCGTTAAGCGAGCCGAAAGGATGGGAGCGGGCAGACCGTTACATAGGATATCTGGGAGAGAACCTGACCACCCTTTACTTTCTCTATCATCAGAAGGATTTTAAGATTGCGCATACGGGAAGATGGATGCTTGTGTAAGGAGGAAGTGAGATACCCCAATTTGTATAGCAAGCAAAGTGGCAGAAATGAAAGGACATGTATTTAAAGATTATGGATTTGAAAAGTATGAATTTATATGAGAGAGAATTAGAATACTTGAAGAGCCAGGACACACTTTGGGAAAAATTATCGGGCAGGGCGGTCATGATTTCCGGAGCAACTGGAATGATTGGAAAGTGTCTAATCGACTTGATTATGCTGCGGAATGAAAGTTCACAAGCACCCATAAAGGTGATTGCACTCAGCAGGAGCATAGAAAAGGCAAGGGAACGTTTTATGGCTTATATAAACCGTGAAGATTTCCAATATTGTTCTTGCGATGTAAATAAGGAAATACCGGAGTGCGGCGAGGTGGATTATATCATACATGCTGCCAGTAACACGCATCCCCTTCAATATGCAGAGGATGCCATAGGGACAATTGCATCCAATGTGATTGGAACCAAAAACCTGCTGGATTATGCGGTGGTGCATGGTGTGAAGCATTTTTGCTTCCTTTCTTCGGTGGAGATATACGGTGAAAATAAAGGCGATACAGAGAAATTTGATGAAAAATATTTAGGGTATATTGACTGTAATACCCTGCGGGCGGGATACCCAGAGAGCAAACGTCTGGGTGAGGCCCTGTGCAATGCGTACCATCAGACCCATGGGCTGGCATTTTCAATCCCCAGGCTCAGCAGGGTATATGGTCCAACAATGCTTTCTGGTGATACAAAGGCAATTTCACAGTTTATCAAAAAAGCGGCGGCAGGGGAAAATATTATTCTAAAGAGTGAGGGGCAGCAGAAGTTCTCTTATACCTTTGTGACAGATGCTGCAGCGGGCATTTTATATACCATACGTTTTGGAGAACCGAGGGAGGCATATAATATAGCGGATGAAGAATCGGATATTACACTAAAAGATTTGTCGTCACGTCTTGCAGAACTGGCAGGCGTACAGGTGATTTTTCAGCTTCCTGATGAAAAGGAACGCAGGGGATATTCTACCGCAACAAAGGCAATGCTGGATTCGGGTAAACTGAATGCCATTGGATGGAAAGCCAGGGTGCATATGACAGAGGGACTTGCATGCACATTGGAAATGCTTGCATAAAGCCAGAGGAAGAGAAAGCATGATAAAGTGTTTCTTAGGATAGATAACAGGCGCGTTGGTTTGAACTTCTACGCGCCTGAAAATGATATATAGAACATAACATGTATCTTATTTCGTCCCAAAAATCCGATCCCCCGCATCCCCAAGTCCCGGGCAGATATAAGCATGTTCATTTAAGCATCTGTCCAGATGCCCCACATAGATCTGAATATCAGGATGCGCCTCGCGCAATCTCTTAAGCCCCTCGGGAGCTGCAATGATGCACATAAATTTAATATGCTTTCCGCCGTGCTGCTTGATAAAATCAACTGCCTCTGCGCCGGACCCGCCGGTGGCAAGCATGGGATCTACGACCACAATGGTACGCTGGTCGATGGGTTCAGGCAGTTTGCAGTAATATTCATGAGGTTCGTGTGTTTCTGGATCGCGGTACAGACCGATATGTCCGACCTTAGCGGAAGGAACAAGGGCAAGGATGCCATTGACCATGCCCAGACCAGCACGGAGGATTGGGACCACAGCCATCTTTTTACCAGAAATCATGGGCGTCATACAAGTTTCGATAGGCGTTTTGATTTCCACATCTTCCACAGGAAGATCCCGTAGCGCTTCATAGCCCATCAATGTCGCGATTTCTTCAATTAATTTGCGGAATTCGTTGGTGCCGGTGTTCTCGTCGCGGAGACGGGAAATTTTGTGCTGAATCAGGGGGTGATTCAAAATAAATACATTGTCCATGTCTGCTAAATGTTCCATCATTCACCATACCTTTCTTTACTGTAAAGTCTTAGCCTTATGTAAAATTTTAGTGCAACTTAAGGTGTAAGTCAACGGTCAAAAAATTTTCACCCTACTCTAAAGTCTTTCCAAAATAATCCGATACAAATAGTGTAACAAATGATTACACGGGAAATGCTTGTAGTAACCTATGGAAGGAGGAATCCAGATGCGTATAGAAGCATACACACAGGTTCAGAGCCTATACAATACAAAAAAAACAGCAAAGACCCAGCCGCAGAACAAGGCAGGTGTTTCTGACCAGCTTCAGATATCCGGCATCGGCAAGGATTTACAGAGCGTAAAGCTGGCGCTGGCAGGAAGCAGTGATGTCAGAGAAGACGTGACGGCGCCGATTAAAGCGAAAATCGATGCAGGAACTTATGAGGTGGATATGGGAAGCTTTGCTGATAAGCTGATGCAGAAATACGAAGAAATGAGGTAGTCTAAGTGGCAAGTTTAATGGAAAACCTGATCGAAGTCTTAGACCTGGAAAGCCAGGAATACGAAAACTTGCTGGAACTATCCATGAAGAAAACACCGGTCATTGTAGCCGGAAATTTAGAAGAATTAGCCAAAATCACGGATGAAGAACAAAACGTTGTTAGTGGGATTAACCGTCTTGAACAAAAAAGACGGGAAGTTTTTTCCGATATCGCCAACGTAATTAACAAGGATGTTGACACGCTTATGCTTAAGGATCTGGTCGAAATGATAAAGTCGAGACCGGAAGAGCAGCAGAAACTGGCTAGAGTACACGACAGATTGAGTACCGCCGTCCATGAGGTGAAGCGGGTGAACGGGCAGAACAGGATTCTGATCCAGAACGCTTTAGAGATGGTGGAGTTCGATATGAACATGCTGCAGTCTATGAAGGCAGCCCCCGAAACAGCAAACTATAATAAGGGAGCCTATAATACAGGAGACCATATGGGAGCAGGCGGGGCTGGCTTTGATGCAAAGCAGTAATCCTTGCGAAAATTATGAGGTGATGATATGTCTTTATTTGGAAGTTTATATGTTGGTGTAAGTGGATTACAGATGGGGCAGAATGCGCTTAATACGACGGCGCACAATATGTCAAATATGGATACGGTCGGGTATACCAGGCAGCAGGTGCAGCAGGGAACCCGTTTCTATAATACCCTTTCTACTTCGGCGTCTGCTGTTTCTTATCAGCAGGTCGGTCTCGGAGTCAATTATTCTCAGGTAAAACAAGTCAGAGATTATTTCCTTGATAGAACATACCGCAGAGAGTCCGGGAGAAGCGCATTTTATGATGTGTCTTTATCGGCGGTTGAGGAAATTGAAAATCTTTTTCAGGAACTGGAAGGTGAAGCCTTTGCAGATTCCATAGAAAATTTATGGGGTTCCGTACAGGACTTGGCAAGAGATCCTGGGAATGCTGTAAATCAGGGCGTTTTTGTACAAAGATGCTATGAATTTTTGACACGCGGTCAGGCGGTATATCAGGGGCTTTGTGAATATCAGGATAAACTGAATTATAAGATCAGCGAACAGGTCAAGACAATTAACGCTTATGGAAAGCGTATTGCCGAATTGAATATGGAAATCATGAAAATCGAAGGCGGAAAGATTGAAAAGGCCAACGATTTGAAGGATGAAAGGAACCAGCTGATCGATGAGTTATCCGCAATGGGATATATAGACTGCCGGACAGATGTAGATGGGAATGTATTGATTAAGTTTGAAGGCAAAGATTTTGTTAAGATGGATTCGGCCAATGAAATCTGTCTTTACACAGATGAAGCAACCGGCTTCTATACACCTTATTGGAAGCAGCTTGCAGAGACAAAGGTAGTGAACGGAGTTGAAACGGTAGATATCAAAGGCGCTGAGCTCTTTAATATGAAACAGACGATTTCTACCGATACAAATACAGACATCGGCGGACTTAAATCCATGCTTTTTGCAAGGGGGAACAAGCGCGCGACCTTTAAGGATTTAGAGGATGCCGATACTTATGACAGGGATATTTCCCAGTCTATCATCATGAATGTACAGGCTGAGTTTGACAGACTGATGCATGACGTTACGACGGGAATCAATAAGATTCTGAAAGAGGCAGCTGATGCGGCAACAGCAAAGAATCCTGATTCCACCTATATGAGGGATGAAAAAGGCAATCCATTTACGATATTCAATACGCAGACGGGAGAAACAGATGATGATGCCTTTACGGTAGAAAATATAATCATCAATGGTGAAGTGAAACAGGCACCCTCCCTGCTGGGATTCAAAAAAGAGGATGGCCAGATCGATCAGGAGACGGCAGATGCGCTCAAAAATCTTTTTACCGAGGAGACGCATACTTTAAATCCGAATGTGAAGACCACAACAAATTATATTAATTTCTACAATAATCTGGTTTCGCAGGTGGCAACGACTGGGGATGTCTTATACGGCATTAGTGAAAATCAGCAGATTACTGTGGACAACACAGCTGCCGCAAGAGAACAGATTCTGGGGGTTTCCTCCGATGAAGAGCTGAGCAATATGATTATGTTCCAGAATGCCTATAACGCAGCCAGCCGTTACATCAATGTAATCAGCGAGCTGATGGAACACGTTATCAATACATTAGGAAGCTGAGAAAGGAAGTGAAGTAAATGCCATCACAATTTTTTGGATTATATATAGCAGGTTCAGGGCTTCGGGCATCCAACGCGGCTTTGAATACAACAGCAAACAATATCGCTAATTCACAGACCACAGGATACAGTCGGCAGCAGGTGACCCAGCAGGCGAATCTTGCACTAAGGACGTTTACCACCTATGGATGTGCAGGAGCTGGTGTGGACACCATTGCAATCGAACGTGTCAGAGACACTTTCTATGACATGAGATACTGGGATAACCAGAGCAAGTATGGTGAATATACAGTGAAGCAGTATTACATGAGAACATTGGAAGATTATCTGGATGATGACAGCACCAGCGGATTTAAGACCATATTCAATCAATTTAGCGCGGCACTGCAGTCTGTTACAACAAATGCCAGCAGTGAGGCTTCCAAGAAGCAGTTCATCGCATCAGCCAAAGCGCTTACCGATTATTTTAATAACATGTATGGAAATCTGCAGGAGCTGCAGAAGGATATCAATCTGGAGATTAAGCAATGTGTAGATCAGATCAATTCTATCTCACAGAAAATTGCAACCTTAAATAAGCAGATTAACGTAGTTGAACTTTCCGGCGCATCGGCTAATGAGCTGCGCGACCAGAGAGACCTTCTGATTGATGAATTATCAGAATATGTGGATGTTGAGGTTGAGGAAATGCCTATCGTGGATGTATATCATCCTGAGAGAGAAACCGGGGGACATCGGTATCTGGTGCGTATTGCCGGAGGACAGCCGTTGGTAGATGGAAATTCCTATAATACATTGTCTTATGTTGCGCGGACCGAAAGTGAAAAGATCAACCAGAGCGATGCCGATGGCATGTACCGCATTATGTGGGCAAACGGAAATGAATTTAGTCTGCAAAACGCCGCTATGGGCGGAAAGCTGAAAGGACTTGCACAGCTGCGGGATGGCAACAATGGCGCTAACTTTAAAGGTGTGGTTGATTCTGTGGATGCAGGCAATCATAAAGTGTCTATTACAGTGGATTCACAGTCTTTGAAAGATATGAAAGGATGTACGCTGTCTTCTACTGGCGGTGAGATTAACATTGGCAACACGCTTTATTACTATACTGGCTGGGAGTTTGATGGAGTAGATACTTACACATTTACTTTAGATGATAATAGACTTCCCCAGATTGATGCAGGTAAGGTTGGAAAGGATGTCAAAGTATCGGCAGAAGTGAAGTACCAGGGAATTCCGTACTACATGCAGCAGATGAATGAATGGATTCGCGGTTTTGCGGAAGCTGTAAATAACATATTTACACAAGGTGTAGACGCAAACGGCAATCAGGGATGTATTTTCTTTACAGGATTTGACGGAACAGGAAAAGAATATACAGCTGATGACTTTGTGGCGGCAGGAACGCCGGGTGTGGCAGGTGCAAATGGTTATTATGAACTGACAGCGGGGAACTTTGCAATTAATTCAGCGCTCCTTGCGGATGCGAATCTTCTGGGAACCAGAAGCAGCGCGGACGTGGGCGTTGAGGAATGCGGGCAAATTAAGGAACTGATTTCTATGCTGACCAGTAAAGATAAATTCAGCTTCAGGAACGGAACCGCAGGGCAGATGCTGGAGATGCTTCTATCCGATATGGCATTAAATGCCAGCAATGCGAATACTTTCTACAATACCTATAATGGACTTAGGAATAGCATTGATAATCAGAGAAATTCAATTTCTGGTGTGGATGAAGATGAGGAAGCAGTGAGCCTTGTAAAATTCCAGAATTCCTATACTTTAGCATCCAAGATGATACAGACATTGACAGAAGTTTATGACCAGCTGATTTTACGTACCGGCGTTTAAGGAGGGCAACAGGCATGAGAATGACCAATAAGATTATGCAGAATAATTCCCTGTATAATATCAATAATAATAAAATACTGCAGAATAAGCTTAGCACCATGATGTCAACTGAAAAGAAGATTACCAGACCTTCTGACGACCCGATCATTGCAATCCGTGCATTGCGTCTTAGAACCAGCGTTACGGAGCTGACGCAGTTTTATGAGAAAAATGCGCCGGACGCAGAGAGCTGGCTGGATGTTACTGGCAAGTCTCTGATAACGATAACGGAAGTGTTCAACAGCATGATTACGCAGGCAAACAAAGGAGCCAACAAGGACTTAGGACCTGAGGATCTGGAGATCATTATAGAGCAGCTTGATTCCCTTAAGAATGAATATTATTCTACAGGAAATGTGGACTATGCCGGAAGATATATTTTTACAGGATATCGTACAGACACTACCATGTCATTCACCAAAGAGGTGGAGGAACAGCCGGACGGTTATCCAAGCTACCAGATTACGGAGCAAAATACGATTAAGGATTTTGACACGGTTAATGTTACAGACATAGGCAACTTAGAAGGACTCAATAAAAGCAATTATCAAGATGCAAACTACAGTAATGTGGTAGAGCAGGATGTACACAATGCCGATGTTCATAGGTTGCGTCTTTCTTACGATGATCTGGTTGGACAGAAAGATTTGACGACAGATCTGGTGATTGATGTTGCTGGGACGCAAAAGCAGGTAAAGACAGTGCCGCTGTCTGAAGATCCTTATCTGAAGGTCATGAACGGTGATGAGGATATCGTCTTTATTCCCGAAACCGGAGAGGTTCTGTTCAGCGATAATGCTTACGAACAGCTTGAGAATGAGATAAGGGCAGCGGACGGTACAGATACAGAAATTAAATTTACGTATACCAAAAATCAGTGGAAGGACGGAGACCTTCGTCCCGAGCACTATTTTGCATGTACAGCGACTACCTTAAACGACGATAACACAGAAAAGAAAGTCAATTACAACCAGGAATATCTGCTTAACCAAGGAAAGCGCCAGACCATCGAGTACGATGTTGGCTATAATCAGAAAATACAGGTCAACACAACGGCTGATGAGGTGTTCAGCCACAATATGGACAGAGATATCGATGATTTAAAGCTTGCGCTTGCAGATTTAAAGGCGATGGATGCCACCTTAGAGGATATGGATGCGGTTCTTGATGACCTCGAGGAAGGCACAGCAGATTATAAGGATGTCAAGAAAAAATATGATGCAGCAAATAAGGCATACAGCTATCTGCGCGAAAAGGTTCACAAAATGTTTGAGAGAACCATTACCAAGGTGCAGGGGTATTTGGATGATACCAATGTTGCAATTACAGACAATGGAACTAGGAGTCAGCGTCTTTCCTTAATTAGTAATCGTCTTATGGATCAGAGAACGACTTTTAGGACGCTGCAGTCAGAAAATGAAGATGCAGACATTGCGGAGGTGGCTGTTCAACTTACCAGTACGGAGCTTACATACAATGCAGCTCTCATGGCAACTGGAAAGATCATGCAGACTTCCTTGATGAACTACATTTAAAATGGGCGTGGCATTACGCAGATAGGAGCGGGGTATGAAAATTAGTACAAAAGCATTTGGGGAAATTGAAATAGCAGATGATAAGATTATTCATTTTCCGGCAGGAATTATCGGATTTCCTGAACTTGTAGACTTTGCGCTTATACATGATGAAGACAGAGGAATTGGTGCGATTCACTGGCTGCAGTCGGTACAGGAACCTGCGTTTGCAATGCCTGTCATGGATCCGCTTCTGGTGAAGCTGGATTATAATCCAGAAGTGGACGATGAACTGCTCAAGCCGCTTGGAAAATTAGATCCAGCAGAAACGCTGGTGATGGTTACAGTCACAGTGCCAAGTGATCTTAAAAAGATGAGCGTCAATTTAAGAGGACCAATCATCATCAATGCGGTGGAAAAGAAAGCATGTCAGGTAATCATAGAGGGGGAAGGGTATCAGGTCAAGTTCCCTATTTATGATATTTTAAATGCAAAGAAAGCGGGTGAATAAATGTTAGCTTTATCCAGAAAGAAAAACGAGGCCCTAATTATTAACAACAATATAGAAATCACAGTGCTTGAAATCAAGGGGGAGCAGGTAAAGCTGGGCATCAGCGCACCGAAGGAAGTTCCGGTTTATCGGAAAGAGGTTTATGTACAGATTCAGGAGGCAAATGAAGAGGCAGTCAGCATGGATGGAATGGAAGCTTTAAAGAATTTGCTTGGATAAGATAAAATGTGAAATGAGAGTGTCTGTTTTTTACAAAAGCAGATGCTCTTTTTTGTAAAAAAACCGGATTTTACTATAAATTTTTCCGGTCATTTTCCGATATATACTTAAGAAGACAGGAAAACTCTATAGTTTTACAAATTTATATCACACGGAGGTGATTACAATGGCAGTAGAACCATTAAGCAGTGCTATGACATATCAGGCACAGAACACTCAGCAGGTTAAGCCTGCGGCGAAACAAACGGTAGAGAACATGGATGTTGCTACACAGGAGCTTAACAATGTTTATGATGCGACAACTGTAAAGGTTGCAGAAGCTGGACGCAAAGAAGGACAGCAGAACAGCCAGAGTAATTCCGAAAATAGTCCTGCAAGAGAACAGCAGCAGGCTAGCACGGAACAAATCAAGAAAGCAGTCGAAAATCTGAACAAGAATTTGTCTCACTCTGAGGCAGTTTTTGGAATCCATGAAGCTACCAACCGCGTTATGATCAAGATTGTTGACAAGGAATCCAAGGAAGTCATCAAGGAACTTCCACCGGAAAAGACCCTTGACATGATTGCGAAGGCGTGGGAGCTGGCAGGGCTTCTTGTGGATGAAAGAAGATAGGGGGTATCGATATGGCGATGCGTGTAACCGGAATGATGTCCGGACTGGATACAGAAAGTATCATTCAACAGCTTGTGGCTGCAAGGCAGACCAAAGTTGACGATTTAAAAAAGAAACAGACCCAGCACGGCTGGAAGCAGGAAGCATGGAAAGATTTGAATGCGAAGATTTATAAGCTGTACAATGGATCGCTGAACAATCTTCAGTATACATCTTCCTTTGTAAAAAAGACGACCACTGTCTCTAACAGTAATCTGGTCAGTGTCATTACAAAGGACACAGCCATGGACAGTGTTCAGAGTCTTAAGATCAAGCAGCTTGCTAAAGCTGGTTATCTCACAGGCGGTAAAATTAAGGGAGCCGCTGGGCAAAAGCTAAGCAGTAGCAGTAAGGTTGCTGAAAGCCTTGGAATAGAGGCAGGCAGTACCTTTGAAGTAAACACCAATGGTAAGAAAACAGAGATTACGATTGATGAAAATACTACCATTAATTCTTTGGTAAATCAGCTCAAAGCAGCAGGCGTTGGCGCCAATTTTGATGCTGGTCAGCAGCGTTTTTATATTGGTGCAAGTGATCTGGGAGAAGAGGCAGACTTTACAATTATTGGATCCAATTCAAAGGGTACGGATGCTTTAGATAAGCTGGGCATCCTGCTTTATGATGAGAAGACAAAAGAGGCATATAAAGAATATGCTACGATGTCTAATGATGACATAGTAAGTTTGAAGCAATCCAGAATTGATGCGCGTGTAGCGGCACTGGTTGCTGAAAGAGAGAGTCTTAACAAGAGCAATGATGAACTTACCGAAAAGTTGAAGGCATGTGCAGATGACTATAATCAGGCGTACGGTGAAGGCGGTACGTATGATCTTGAGGATGCAGGTAAGAGAACTGCCCGTAAGACGGAGCTTGAGACTAAAATTTCAGCATTAGAAGCAAAGACAGAATTATCAGCAGAAGAACAGGCGGATTTGAATAAAGCCAAAGCAGAGATGACTTATATCAATGGCTACGAAGGAATCCAAGAAGACATCAAGAAAAATGATGACAGACTTGCTGAAATTGCTGTATCTGTAGATGCTGACGGCAATGCAACTGCAGATTTGGAAGCCGAAATCGGTAAACAAGTGGATGATAAGATTGCTGAAGCAGTAAGGATTTATGCTGACTATGCTAATCTGGAAGGCACAGGCAGTGCAAGCAATAAGCAGGTGGGACAAAATTCTGTAATAGAATTGAATGGAGTGGAGTATTCCTCAGACAGCAACACCTTTGATATAAATGGACTTACCATTACCTGCAACGGCACAACGGCAGAAAACGAATCGATTACGCTGAGCACCAAGAACGATACCAGTGGTATCTACAATATGATTAAGAACTTTATCACGGAGTACAGCGCACTCATCAACGAGATGGATAAACTGTACAATGCTGAATCGGCAAAAGGCTATGAGCCTCTTACTGATGACGAAAAGCAAGCAATGTCAGAATCCGAAATAGAGAAGTGGGAGTCAAAGATTAAAGAAAGTCTGTTAAGGAGAGACAGTACTTTAAGCACGGTATCCAGCGCAATGAAGGAAATTATGATGTCTGGATTTGAAGTAAATGGAAAGAAGATGTACCTGTATGATTTCGGTATTGAAACCATGGGTTACTTCAATGCGGCTGAAAATGAGAAGAATGCATACCATATCTACGGCGACGAAGATGATGACGCATTTAAGAACGAAACAAACAAGTTGATGGCAATGATTAATTCAGATCCTGACGCAGTTGTTGGTTTCTTTACCCAGCTGTCACAGAAGTTGTATGGCAAGATGTTCGACATGATGAAAGGTACGGAGTTCAGCAGTGTCTACAAGGTATATGATGACAAGAAGATGAAGGAAGAGTATGATGATTATACCACCAAGATTGCTGAAGCTGAAAAGAAACTTCAGGAGTATGAAGACAAATGGTATAAGAAATTTGCTGCGATGGAAACTGCAATGGCAAAGATGCAGTCTAATGCCAGCGCGGTAACAGCTTTATTAGGAGGCTCATGACATGCCCTTACCCAATGCTTATGCACAGTATAATAACAGTAAAGTTTTAACGGCATCCCCGGCAGAATTGACGCTGATGCTGTATGAGGGAGCAATCAAATTCTGTAACATTGCAATTATTGCAATTGAAGAAAAAGATATCCCTAAGGCACATAATAATATTGTCAAGGTGCAGAAAATTATCGATCATTTAAGGGCAACATTGGATATGAAATATCCTGTTGCCAAAGAATTTGATAACATATACGCTTATCTTACGCATCGGCTTATAACTGCTAATGTGAAGAAAGATACAGAAATCTTAAATGAGATTTTAGAGCATCTGCGGTCTGTGCGTGATACATGGAAAGAAGTCATGCGTATCGGCAGGGAGAAGGGGAGCGTATGATTGAAAATTATCTGAATATACTGGAAGATAGTCTGAAAAAGAAGATAGATGTGCTTAAGCGTATCCAAGCGGCAAATGAAATCCAGACGACAATTTTAAAGAAAGAGCCGGTTGATTTGGAGGCATTTGACAAGACCGTGGACGAAAAGGATCTGTATATAGAGGAACTTACCAGCTTAGATGATGGATTTGAATCCCTGTATGAGAAGGTCAAGCAGGAGCTGGATGGAAATAGGTCAAGGTATGCAGAGCAGATTAAGCGGATGCAGGGGCTTATAGCAGATATCACAGACAGAAGCGTTGCGATTCAGGCACAGGAAGCGCGCAACAAAGCATTGGTAGAAAACTGCTTTAAGGTGGAACGCCAGAATTTAGGAAAGTCCAGGAAAAATTCCAAGGCGGCGTATGGATATTATCAGAACATGAACAATAAGAATGTTCCCCAGTCGCATTTCATGGATCAAAAAAAATAAAAAAATTTAAATTCAGGTATAAAGTATTGGAGAAAGCCTCCGATATAATATACAAGTAAAGCAAAACAATTGCTTACAAACATAAGGCAGTCCAGCTTTTGGATGCGTACGAATCCGAAAGCAAGGCTGCACAACAAATTAGTAAACGTACGCAGGGAAGCGGCGTTAAATTCAAGGAGGAATATATTATGGTAGTACAACACAATCTTACAGCAATGAACTCTAACAGAATGTTAGGAATCACAACTAGCACACAGGCTAAGTCAACAGAGAAGTTATCATCTGGTTACAAGATTAACCGTGCAGCTGATGATGCAGCAGGCTTATCTATCAGTGAAAAGATGAGAAGACAGATCAGAGGTCTTACACAGGCTGTTTCTAACGCACAGGATGGTATCTCTGCAGTACAGACAGCTGAAGGTGCACTCGGTGAAGTGCATGACATGTTACAGCGTATGAATGAACTTGCTATCAAAGCTGGTAATGAAACATTACAGTCCGTAGATAGAAAGTACATCCAGCAGGAACTTGATCAGCTGAAATCTGAAATTGACAGAGTTCAGACAACAACTACATTCAATGAGCAGAAACTGTTGAACGGTGATTTCTCTGCTGGTAAGGCTCTCCAGGTTGGTTCAGAAGTTGATGATGACAACAGAATCAAGGTTACAATCTTGAAGATGGATTGGGATACAATTTCAAATTCTGCTACTAAGATGCCTGGTTCAACAGCTGGTAATGGAAAAGGCGACAAGACATTACAGGTATTTAAAGAAGGCGAAGATGCAACTAAAGTAGAAGCAAACATCAAAGCTACTGTTTCCAGTATCAAGACAGCTATCCAGAACGTATCCGAGCAGAGATCCAGACTTGGTGCTACTCAGAACAGACTTGAGCACACAGTTAACAACCTGAACAACGTTGTAGAGAATACTACATCTGCTGAATCTGCTATCCGTGATACAGATATGGCTTCTGAGATGGTTAAGTACTCCAACAACCAGATTCTTGCTCAGGCAGGTCAGGCTATGTTGGCACAGGCTAATCAGTCTAATCAGGGTGTATTATCCTTACTTGGCTAATCAGAGTGAGTATAAACATTGCAGTAAACTACCAAAAAGGGAATGGATGAAATCCATTCCCTTTTTCTTTTTATGCCAAGGAATTAAAATAGATATACTGTTTGGACCTAATCATAAATCGTTGACAAACGTTTCAATGCAGGTTCAAAATCACCGCATTTTTGATAAAAGGAAGCAGCGTCATTTAAATTCCCCATTTGTTCATTGATTAATCCCATGTAATACCAGCAGAGGAATGTGTTTGTCCCTTCGGCATATGGGTTGTCCATAGAGGTTGCTTTGATAAACTCTGACATCGCTTTAATGGGCTGTCCTGACACATAGTAGATTCTTCCCATTAGAAACACAAAATCTGGATTTGTAGCAAAGGTATCATAAATCTGTTCAAACTGGAGCGCTTCTTCTATCCTGCCTAAGTGAAGCAGACAATTGCCATAGGCTTGAATGGTAAGCCGTAGATATTCTAAGGTAGGACTTAAATCAAATGTAAGAACGTGGGAATAGTATTGGGCAGCTGTTTCATAATTATCCATACAATAGTATTCCTGTCCCATTTGAAAGTATAAATAGGGATCATCGGGATGGAGATCCAATTCTTTTTGCAGAAGCGTCGTATTGCGTATTCGCTTTGCCTCTAATTCTTCTTCTGTACCGACATAGCCTGTGTGAAGAACAGTAAGTGGAATTTCAAAGGCGTAAGGAGTCTGGGATGTGGAAGGGGTGAGCTGTTCATGAATAGGCGCTTCATAATGATAATATCGACGATTGAAAAAACGCTCTACCATATCAATATAGATTCTTTGCTGATTTCCGCTGGGAGTAAAGTTTTTCCTTCTTAATCGTCCGATGTAGGCAGGATATTCCCGGGCAAGAATCATAAATTCCTCGGGATGGCTTTCTTCAGCCCATTCATCACAATCGAGTACCAGAATCCAGTCATAGGATGCTTTCGCGATAGAAAAATTGCGTGCAGCGCTAAAATCGTTGATCCATTCAAAATCGTATACTTTTGCACCATATTTTTTGGCAATCTCTTTTGTGCGGTCAGTGGAACCGGTGTCTACCACAATGATTTCACAGTTAAAATGTTGAATGCTTTCAAGGCAGCGCTCAATATTTTTTTCTTCATTTTTTGCAATCATGCAAACGGAAAATGGTTTCATATGTTTTCCTCTCCTTTATAAATAAGATTCCATTTCTTGAATCCGGTGGACAAAGGTATGTTCCCGCGCAATTTTGTCATGGGCAGATGCAGCCATCTGCATGCATTCCTTTTCATTCAGAAGATAGTAATGGATTTTATCAAGGAGATCATTTTGACTGTCATAAAAGGCAAAATCATCGCCGGGAATAAAGGAATCAAGAAAGTCTGTCTGATAGTTGCTTAGCAAAAAGCCTCCAGCGCCCATAATGTCAAAAGCACGTAGGGGAATGCCGCTTTTGATGCTTCTAAGGGACATATTAAGGTTGATTTTAGATTTTTTATAAACGTAAGGCGCTATTGCATAGGGATCCATGGGTTCATGCAAAATGGCATTGGCGTGCTGGAAACTCTGATCCGGCGTGTAGATATCTATGGGGTATCTTTCAGCAATGGCATGAAGAAGTTCAGTCCGCTCAATGGAAGTAATCTTTCGGTTTACATAATATTGCGAATATATATATTCATTGGACTCTACACCATCGGCATTGGTCATGGACGGGCAGACAGTCATCATATCTTCCATAATCTCAGGGGTCAGAGTATCCTGCACAAAATTGTAGCCATATACATTTCGCTGGGCAGCCATGACACCGTCTAAGTAACCTTTGGCAAATGGTGTAAGATTGTCGAAACGTCGGAAAAATCCGCTTTTATAATTTTCCGTGTAGAGTGCGCCTACAAAGGAGATATCTGTTTTGTTAACATGTGGGGATTGGGAAAAAGAATTAAAGTCCACCATCTGGTCCAGACGTTTTGTATTGGCAGCAAGAGGAAGATAGTGAACGGTTTGAATACCGTTTTTTATAAATTCGTATGCAAATTCTTTATCAAAAATAAAAATGTGATTGCAGGGTGAGATTGTCGTATAAGAGTATAGAGTGATATAGGGACTATCATAAACCCAGCATACATAGGGAACGCTTTCTGCGTTGCATACCTTAGAAATGATGGGATAATAATTAAAAGAAAAAACGTAATCAGGTATATGTTTATGAAGCTGTTGAGTCAGAGAGGTTTCATAATCAGGATCGTTGCGGTAGTTCTCAGGGAAAAAAGGAAAAGAGACTACCTCATGACCGATTTCCCTGTAGGCGTCTTTCAAATCATCTATACAAAAGCAATTCCATTCTAAAAAAAGAATTTTCATCAGTGTTCTACCTTTCTGTCAAATTAAAGCGGAGGTGATAGCAAAGAGAGTCGATGTTTTGCTGGAGCATAATTTCCGCATTTCGCATAAAATTTTACTGCGTTTTCTTTATTTCCAGTACATTCATATATAACGCCAATGTTATAATTGGGCATGTAACTATTGATTCCTGCTGTTTTACCGTTTTTCATTGAAGCGGCTTTTTGGAATTCACATACTGCCTGATCAAAAAGGGCATTATTCATATAAATCAACCCCATGAGGAATACAAAGTCAGACTGGGAAGAAAATATCTCATATACGTTGACGAGGCTTAAAGCCGCTTCATATTCTTTTTGCTCCAGCAGGCAGTAGCCATAGGATTCAATCATTTCCTGAACATAGGTAAGAGCTGGATCAAGATCGCAGGAGAGCCCCGCATCAAAGTATTGGCAGGCGGCAGGGTAATCCTTTAAAATCTGATAACACTTTCCTGTTTGGAACAGAAGATAAGGATCGTTGGGGGCAGCTTTGAGTGAAAGGAGCAGCAGTTCTAAGTTTCTGCGGGCTTTCGCGGTAAGGCAGTCCTCATTCTCATAGCCATGGTGATGGAAAGAAAGGTCTACAGGACAATAAACAGGGGAGGAATCGTCAAGCGGCAAGACCTGTTCATGAATGATGCCGCGGTAGCTGTTGTAATTCTTGTTAAAAAGACGTGCTACCTGCTCTGTCATAATGGAAGCTTGACCAGACAACAGACTACAGGGATTGTGTCGTGTAATCGTACCGATTTCCTTTTGGTGGGAGCCAATAAAAGAAATCAGGCTGGGGAGGTTTGCCTCTTTCAGGTATTCATCAAAATCTATTACCAAAATCCAGTCATTAGAAGCTTTGGAGATTGAAAAATTCCTGGCAGCGCTGAAATCATTTGTCCATTCAAAATGATAGAGATGATCTGTATATTGGGAAATCAAATCTCTTGTATGGTCGGTTGAGCCAGTATCAGCAATGATAAGTTCAAAACCCAGTTTTTTTAAAGGGGTAAGACACTTGTGCACATTTGGCTCTTCATTTTTAGCAATCATGCAGACGGAAATAGGAAGCATAGGTGTTATTCTCCGGTTTCAATATATTGTGAATAGAGCTTTGCCAGCAATGGCTTTATCGTTCGGATCCGTCAAAGAAAAAATAATCCAGCCGGTCATTTAAGAGCATAGCGAGATAGCCAAATGCACTTCGGTTGATGATCATAATATTGCACATACTCATAAGCTGTAGATCAATATAATTTTTCCCCTGCGTATTCCCTTCGATATAAGTTACACTTTGAGGAAGGGTAAGCCCAAGTGCAGCGCTATGCTGCCTGCACCAGGGGATATCGTCTGAAAAGACATAAAAAGCGGCATCTGGATGATGAGTCAAAATTTCTTTTATTTTATGTAAATAGTAGTCAGGGGTTGAAGCCCAGCCAAATTCTGCGTAATCACCGCGCCGAATATGTACAGCAACAGATTTCGTGTCCAAAATCTGATTGGCATAGAAACGGTTCCGCTCATCCGAAATAGGAGGAAAGAAAAGCTCCTTTTTTAAGATAGACTGATAGCTCCGGAACCAGTCAGGATGCTGCCAATAGCCGTGATAATAAACAAATTCGTTATCTGCTTTTATGATTTCGGGAATAAAATTGTTACCAGGGACGCGGTATATTTGTCCGTCAAATGGATTGTGTTCATGATAATTCTCAAATTCCGTAATCATAATAATGTCAAAATCAAGATTCTTAAAGGATTGAGGAATACTGCCGCCGGCTCTTTTTTCTTCAATTAATTGATTCCAGATCTCAAGCTCAAAATATTGGCTTAGCAGTTTTGGTTTTAAATGAAAAATGTGTTCCAATTCGTAACCGTTGTGCACTTTGTTTAAAAAGAAAAAAGAATCGTCAAAATACCAGTTATCCTGTTCTGGGCAGGAAAGCTGTGCATATCTGACAAAAATATATTGAAATATCTGATTGGCGAGACCGCCGTTTAGGTACTGGATTTTCATGATGTTATCCTTTAATTGTTTTTTGCTGCATTTTAATAAGATTTACATGTAAAGACTATTACAAAATTATTATAACATGTAAAAGGAGGTATTAAAAGAATTTTAAAATCTATAAGGTTTTGGTTTTTGAAAATTATACATGACAAACCAATATCTGCATGCTATACTTTTGATAAATCTATATTTTAAAATTCATGATATCGGAGAGGAAGGAAGCATGATAAGCCGTATTTTGATTTACCATTGGGGCGCGTTGGGAGATGGAGCCTTTGTGGATTGTATGCGAAGCATAGGAGTGGAGTGCATCCTTTTTTCCGAAAGGATGGAAGATTATCACGCAGATGGCAGGTTTGCCAAGGAAATATTATCAGTCATCCATGCAGAAGGCGTGGAGGCTGTTTTCAGTTATGATTATTTTCCACTGATTTCCATGCTTTGTGATTTGAATCATATCCCTTATGTATCATGGATTTATGACTGCCCAATGAATACCCTGATGTCGGGGACGCTTGGAAATGACTGCAATTATATCTTTTGCTTTGATGCGTGGTATACGGAGGAGTTATGTAAACTGGGGGCAAAGCATATTTATCATTTTCCGTTGGCAGTAGAGGGAGATGTTCTGGAAACGGTGATAAGAAAAGAGCGTGAAACACCGGGACTTAGTGAAAAATATAAGAGTGATATTTCTTTTGTGGGAAATATGTATAATGGAGAAAAGAATCGTCTGAGAAGAGCGGAATTTACAGAATATACGCGCGGGTATGTGGAAGGGCTGATTAAGTCACAAATGCTCATTCATGGTTACAATTTACTTGCTGATTCGCTCCATCCGCAGATTATAGAAGAAATTGTTAATAAATGTGAACTGAAGCTGAGTGATAATTATATTAGTCAATTCGGGCAGATGGCGGCTGATGCAATTGGCATTGAAGTGACAGCGAGGGAAAGAGAGCAGGTGATTAAAATACTCAGCGACAGATATCCCCTGACTTTGTACAGCAGTTACGCCGTGGAGGAAGCCGTCCGCGGTCAGTACTTATTGGAAAAGGGTTATGCGGATTACGAGAACGAAATGCCGTTCATCTTTCATAACAGTAAAATCAACCTTAATATTACGTCAAGGACGATTCAGTCGGGGATACCGAAGCGGGTACTGGATATTCTTGCCTGTGGCGGATTTTGCCTGACGAATTATCAGCCGGAAATAGCGGAGTATTTTGAGGATGGAGTTGATCTGGTGATGTATTCGGGAATGGCAGATTTGGTTGCGAAAGCAGAGTATTATCTGAATCATGAGAAAGAGAGGATTGCGATTGCTGAAAATGGCAGCAGGAAAGTCAGGGAGGACTTTGACCTGAAAAAGAGGGCTGCACAGATGTGGGAAGCAGTGATAGAATCCTGTAAGTGAAAATTTCCCCATCTTTTTACGTTTTTATCAGTACTTCCATATATGGCACTAATAGAATTGTATAATAAGGTATAATATTACCATATTTGGGAGGACAAAAGATGAAAGCACAAGACATGTTAGTGGAGCGAATCAACAATTTATGTAAGGAAAAGAGAATGACATATTATGCACTGTCATATGCGTCTGCGGTACCGATGACGACGCTGATCCATATCGTGGATAAGTCAACGGTGAATCCGGGAGTACTGACGATAGGGAAATTGTGTGATGGATTCGGTATTACGTTGAAGGAATTTTTCGATTCTTCTGAGTTTGAATGTATAGAGCATTTTGACATGTGATAAGTATTTATGTGGTTTATGAAAATTAGTACTTTAGTACATGTTAATACAAAGTTTATATTTTTTTAAGTGACTAGATTTTATGGGTGTGCTATACTTACCATATGTGAAATTAAGTGGCGAAAATGCCGTGGTAAGGAGGTTATGCAATGACAAAAGCAGAAATTTTGAAACAAGAGATACTGAAACAGTATAAAAGTGTAAGGCAGTTTGCTATTGATATGGAAATTCCTTATAGTACGTTAGTAACAGCATTGGATAGAGGGATTGAGGGAATGGCATATGGCACAGTAATTCGTATGTGTGATAGATTAAGCCTGAATCCGGTAGATTTTTCAACTCTTGAAAAAGGTGAAGTGCTTGGTGAAAAGATTCTGGAAAATAGAGTTATGCAGTATTACATCCAGTTGAATAAAAAAGGACGCAAGAGAATCCTTGAGATGATGGAAGATTACGTTCAGCTTGAAAAATATAGGGAAATGTAAGCTGAATGAAAGAACATTATGACTATTTAGTTGTGGGGGCCGGGCTTTTTGGTTCGGTTTTTTCACATGAAATGAAAAGAAATGGAAAGACCTGTATTGTAATCGACAAGCGGAACCATGTCGCAGGAAATATCTATACCAGTGTAAAGCGGGGAATTTCTATCCATGAGTATGGCGCGCATATTTTTCATACTTCCAATCGCGCAGTATGGGATTACATGAATGAATTTGCGGAGTTTAATCATTTCGTAAATTCACCCATGGCGGTTTACAAAGATGAAATCTACAATCTCCCTTTTAATATGAACACTTTTTGCAGGCTATGGGGTATCAGGACGCCGGAGGAGGCGAAGAAAGTCATTAGGGAGCAGATTGCCCAGCTATCTATTGAAAAACCGCAAAATCTGGAAGAGCAGGCATTATCTCTGGTTGGACGTGATGTGTATGAAAAGCTGATTAAAGGATATACAGAAAAGCAGTGGGGACGAAAGTGCCGGGAGCTTCCGGCATTTATTATCAAGAGAGTGCCTTTGCGTTTTACTTATGACAATAATTATTTTACAGACAGGTATCAGGGAATCCCTATAGGCGGTTACACAGCAATCATTGAAAAGATGCTTGCCGGAACGCAGATTAGGCTGAATACGGATTATCGTGATTTTGTCAGAGAGCAAAGTGAAGCTGCTGAACGTGGAGAGGACTTCATTTCTTATGACAAGGTGTTGTATACGGGCATGATAGATGAGTATTTTGATTTCTGTATAGGCAATCTGGAGTATCGTTCCTTACGATTTGAAAAGGAAGATATGCCGGATGTTGAAAATTATCAAGGTAATGCAGTGTTTAATTATACAGAAGGAGAGATTCCTTACACAAGAATCATTGAACACAAGCACTTTGAGTTTGGAAAGGGAGAAGGAACGGTCATTACGAGAGAATATCCTGCAAAGTGGTCGGTGGGGGATGAACCTTATTACCCGGTTAATGATGAACGGAATAACCAGCTTTTTGCAGAATACCAGAAAATGGCACAGAAGGAAAAGAAGGTGCTTTTCGGAGGAAGGCTGGGACAGTATCGTTACTATGATATGGATAAAGTAATTGAAGCAGCACTTGAAATGGTGAAAGAAGAAACATGCGCCGTAAGGCGCACTTAAAAAAGGGTGATTCATTCAAGATGAATCACCTTTTGATAATTTCTAGCCGCAAGCATCTGTCTCTGTACAAGCATATCAGCAATAGCCGTTAAAAAGCATGCCGCTGTAATTGCTGGTCATATATGGCGTTGCAAAATTGTGACCGGGGTTTTTATAGGCAACAAGTCTTTTATCTACATATTCCATAGGGTTTAAGGAGACCTGATTGGTTTTCCGAAGGACGGTATTGGTAAAATCCCTGATGGTAGTAAAACGTGTCCTGTTTTCGTCGCTTAGGATGGAACTTTTAAATGCGTCATCGTCAATCGCAAGCTGACCACTTTTATCAAAAGAAAATCCAATCTGCTCAAGGTCTTCCTGGTAATGGCGGGATATGTGAGACATTTCGTTTATAAGCTTTTTGCTCCGCGGATGTGAATCAAGGTATTCCGCAGCAGCTTTGACAAAGGCATTATAGCCATGTACCAGATCGTTGACATTTTCTGTAAGGGAATCTAAGTCTGTCTTTAAACCGATTTCTGCCGTTTCACCTTCTATACTGCTGATGCCGTTTAAGGTGACATCAAATATCTTGTCGATTGTAAAATGATTCGTGGAAGCAGTGCGGGGCTCACCGTCTAAGAGGAAGCGGGCGTTAGAAGGCTGCCTTGACATAAAGTTAAGACCAAGGTAATCCACTGTGCCGGAAAGCTTACTTGTGGTTTCATCGGATACATGAAATATATAGTCCCTGTCAGGTTTAAGTCCGCTGGCTGTGGAGACGAGCCGCAGGGAGGACCTGCCTTTATCATCTTCAAATACGTCTGCGTTTACGCCAATCTCTGCATTGGAAATTAAGCGTGCAAGACGTTCCTGGAGATCCCGGTTGCTTTCCCCTCCACGAATATTATACTGAAATTCATAGTTTAAGTCATTGATAGATATATCGAATGAATACGCGCCTGGTGTAAGGTCAGCCTTTTCGCTGGCGGGGAGGAAGGAACCTAAATTCAGCTGATTGGAAGCTAAAGCAGTAACTTCTATATTAAAGGAAGGAGATGCACCGATGATATTACTGCCGCCTACGTAAGTTGCAGTGGCAATATCTGGGTTGCTGGAATAGGCTGATTTTTTCCCCAGCATTTCCGTTTCGTCAAGTCCTCCAAGGGAAGCGATCGTATTGCGGAGCGCTCTTGCATTTTCTTTTAGACCGACAGCAAATGCGCGGGATTCGTTGCTGGAATCCAAGAGATAAAGAGGGGATTCTTTGTTTAGTTTTACTATCGAATGATAAATATTGCGCAGTTCGCTCTTTTTATGGGTATCATATTGAGTGGTCGTTTTGGGCGCATAGGTAGTCAGATAGTGGTTATAAACAGCATGAAGTGACGTATTGTAAGTCATAAACTGCCCCTCCTTTCTTCCATGAATTTTAAAACCGTCAAAACCGTTTGACGGGAAAAAGCCTCTTCTTTCTATAATATAATATATGCTGAAAGAACAAGAAGCTTTCTACATCAGGGCATAAAAACCTACTTTTATAATTTGATTTTATCACGGAAAAGTATGGAAAACAATAGTATTTTTAGGCTAAAAAGAGCTACAACTACAAGCATTTTTTGCAACAGTTCAGCCCACAGGGGCGGCATGACACCTACAGTAAAGAACCGCTGCCGCTGACATCACGCCCTATCGTTTCAAGGCTCTGGCGAAAAATCGGCAATTTCACTTACAGAATTGGTCTATATCAGGGGAATCCGGCATGGATGCCGGATTAGGAGCCATGCGGCATCCATGCCGCCAGGATCCGACCCGTCCGTCGTAAAATACCTATATCCAATTCTGTTAGTGAAATCCGATTTGTAGACGAGACTTGAAACGATAGGGCGTGATGTCAGCGGCAGCGGTTCTTTACTGTAGGTGTCATGCCGCCCCTGTGGGCTGAACTGTTACCATTTTTCAAGAGAAATGGCAAAAGATAGTTGACTGAAAGCACAGGATATGTTATAGTATTCAAACGAGATTAGATTTAGGTCTTTTTTTTATGCACAAAATCCGGTAAAAGATTGGAGGAATTATCATGCGTACAAGAATTACATTGGCATGTACAGAATGCAAGCAGCGTAACTACAACACTACGAAAGATAAGAAGACACATCCGGACAGGATGGAGACCAAGAAGTATTGTAGATTCTGCAAGACTCACACATTGCACAAAGAAACGAAATAGTTTGCAGAAGTCTGAAAGGAGTTAGAGATGGCAGAGTCCGCTAAGAATGGAAAAGCAGATAAAACAGCAAATAAGACGTCTGGTGGGACGGGCTTTTTCAAAGGTGTCAAAGCCGAATTTAAAAAAATTTCATGGCCGGACAAAGATTCACTTCTAAAACAGTCTGTTGCGGTTGTTTGTATTTCGTTTGTAATGGGAATCGTAATCGCAGTATTGGATTTCTTAATGCAGTACGGCGTAGAATTCCTGACAAGTCTGTAGAGTGAGGGTGATCGTATGGCAGAAGCGAACTGGTATGTAGTACATACCTATTCCGGGTATGAGAATAAAGTAAAAGCCAATATAGAAAAAACAATCGAGAACAGGCATCTGGAAGATGAGATTTTGGAGGTTCGTGTGCCCTTGCAGGATGTAGTGGAGTTGAAAAATGGTGCAAGGAAGACGGTCCAAAAGAAAATGTTCCCGGGATATGTTTTGATTAATATGGTCATGAATGATGACACGTGGTATGTGGTCAGAAATACCAGAGGCGTGACGGGATTTGTAGGACCCGGAAGCAAGCCGGTTCCGCTAACGGAAGCAGAGATGAAGCCTCTTGGAATCAAGACAGAAAATATTTCCGTGGATTTTGCAGAAGGCGATACCATTGCAGTCGTAGCGGGTGTCTGGAAAGATACCATCGGTGTGGTACAGAGAATGGATTTCGGCAAGCAGACGGCGACGATCAATGTGGAGCTGTTCGGCAGAGAGACACCTGTGGAGATCAGTTTTGCAGAAGTAAGAAAAATGTCATAAAAGACAGAGGTCTTTGGCGTGGATTGACAGGATATTTATTGCAGCTTGACGCTGCATAAATATAGAGCAACTTTAGAATAAGTCTGTATGTAAAACGCAGACTGTGGGAGCAGAGGAGACTTTGCGCCATACCACGATGCAAAGATATTTGCATTATAATAGGAGGTGCCACAATGGCAAAGAAAGTAGAAGGATACATTAAGTTACAGATCCCTGCTGGTAAAGCTACACCAGCACCCCCGGTTGGTCCTGCACTTGGACAGCATGGGGTTAACATCGTTGAATTTACAAAGCAGTTCAACGCAAGAACAGCAGATAAGGGTGATTTGATCATTCCTGTTGTCATCACAGTATATGCAGACAGAAGTTTCAGTTTCGTTACGAAAACTCCCCCTGCTGCAGTACTTCTTAAGAAAGCATGCAATTTGAAATCTGGTTCCGCAGTGCCTAACAAGACGAAGGTTGCAAGCATTTCCAAGGCAAAGCTTCAGGAAATCGCAGAAATGAAGATGCCTGACTTAAATGCTGCAAGCTTAGAAGCTGCTATGAGCATGATTGCCGGTACAGCAAGAAGTATGGGAATTACAGTAGAGGACTAATCAGAAATCCAAATAAAATTGTAGAGTGGGAGGCGATTGGGAATGCCCACGCCGATTGAACCATAGGAGGAATAATAATGAAACATGGAAAAAAATATGTAGAGGCTGCAAAGCAGATTGACCGTGCAGTGGCATATGAGCCGACAGAGGCAATTTCGCTGGTTAAAAAGACAGCAGTTGCAAAATTTGATGAAACCGTTGAAGTGCATATCAGAACAGGTTGTGACGGACGTCACGCAGAACAGCAGGTTCGTGGAGCAGTCGTACTTCCTAACGGTACAGGTAAGACTGTTAAGGTGCTTGTATTTGCAAAGGGTGATAAAGTAAATGAAGCTGAGGCAGCAGGCGCTGACTATGTTGGCGGAGATGAGCTGATCCCGAAGATCCAGAATGATGGATGGCTTGATTTTGACGTCGTTGTCGCTACACCGGATATGATGGGTGTTGTAGGTCGTTTAGGTAAGGTGCTTGGTCCTAAGGGATTGATGCCGAACCCGAAAGCCGGAACTGTTACAATGGATGTGACAAAGGCAATCAACGATATCAAGGCGGGTAAAATCGAGTACAGACTGGATAAATCCAATATCATTCATGTGCCGATTGGAAAAGCTTCTTTCGAGGAAGAAAAGCTTCAGGAAAACTTTGATGCTCTGATGGAAGCAATCGTTAAGGCAAAACCCTCAGCGCTTAAAGGTCAGTATCTGAGAAGCATTACAGTTACTTCAACAATGGGACCCGGCGTAAAGGTCAGTGTTGCAAAATTCTAATCTGAACTGGATTAAAATAGGAACCGTTCCTCTTTTGAGGAGCGGTTTTATTTGGATAAGGATGTCTCGCGGAGCGCGGCATCTGTTGTTTGCATTTTGAGCAGAATGTGGTATTCTGTCAGTATGAAAAGAAAATCAAAGAATCAGAGTTCAAAAGTAAATAGGAGGCGTATCCGCCAAAGACGAAGGAGTGGACCGGCAGCGGCTTTTTTGCTTACACTGTGTATGGTGGTGTCGATTGGTATTGCTGGTATGTTGCTTTTAAGGCTTTTTGCATCTGGACGGAGGGAGGAAAAGGCGTTTGGTCTGATGGATTTTGGGGTTTCTTCCGAAAAAATCCCAAAGGAGATAGAGGAGGAACCGCAGCAGCCCGATTCCCGATATGCAGCGGAGCTTTCGGATGAAGAATATCGGGAAAAGAACCGTATCTATGCATGGGAGAGCAGCTCCGAGGATGCCGTGACATTTGGATTTGTAGGGGATTTTCTGTTGGACGATGAATATGCGATCATGGCAAGTCTGTTAAAGCGGGGAATTACAATAGAAAACGGAATATCAGAGCCTTTGCTTGCACAGATGCGGGAAGTGGATATTATGGTGGCAAACAATGAATTTCCCTTTACGGACCGGGGCACGCCCACTGCGGATAAGACTTTTACCTTCCGCGCAGATACGGATACGGTATCTTATCTCCATGACATGGGAGTGGATGTGGCAGTACTTGCAAACAATCATATTTATGATTTTGGCGAAGTAGGGCTTTTAGATACGTTGGATACACTGGAAAATGCCGGAATACCGCAGGTTGGTGCGGGTAGAAATTTGGAGGAAGCCTCAGCGCCTCTTTATTTCATTGTGAATGATATGAAGATTGCGGTAGTGGCGGCGACGCAGATAGAAAGGTTGGATAATCCGGACACAAAAGGAGCGACTGAAAGCAGCGCAGGCGTATTCAGATGCTGGAATCCCGACAAATTATATGAAACGGTTGCCAAGGCAAAGGAAAACAGTGATTTTGTGATTGTCTATATCCATTGGGGAACAGAAAATCAGGCAGAACCGGATTGGGCACAGCTTGAACAGGCACCACGTATCGCAGAGGCAGGTGCAGATTTGATCATAGGAGATCATTCCCACTGTCTGCAGGGAATTACTTACTGTGGGGACACACCAGTGATTTATAGCATGGGAAATTTCTGGTTCAATTCAAAGACTCTGGACACCGGAATGGTGAAGGTGACGATCGGACAGGAGGGGCTTAAATCGTTTCAGTTTGTGCCGGCAATCCAGTCAAGCTGCAAGGTGGATCTGGCATATGGGGAGGATAAAGAAAGAATCCTCGCTTATATGCGGGGACTGTCGCCTGATGTGCGCATTGATGAAGAAGGGTTTGTGAGCAAAAATTGAAAAGATATGGTTGACATAGAACACAGTATGTGGTATTTTAAGAAAGGTCGTTTGACCATGCCGAAGACAGTAGGTGCCCGTGAATCTTTTAAACAGATGAGGGCGTAAGCGTAACGCCTACCGAGGAGAAGAGTTTATGTATGAGATTTCGCCCTTCCGTCTTTGGAGGGGTTTTTTTAACTCCTATCGGCACCAAAATCTAACAGGAGGTAAAGAAAGTGGCAAAAGTTGAATTGAAACAACCTATCGTTGAAGAGATTTCTGCCAGCATCAAAGATGCGCAGTCCGTTGTTCTTGTTGACTATCGTGGACTTACGGTAGAGCAGGACACAAATCTTCGTAAACAGCTTCGTGAAGCAGGTGTTACTTACAAGGTTTACAAGAATACAATGATGAACTTCGCATTTAAGGGAACAGACTGTGAAGGTCTTACTGCTTATCTGGAAGGTCCTAGTGCAATTGCAATCTCTACAACAGATGCAACAGCTCCCGCAAGAATCCTCTGCAAGTTTGCAAAGGAAGCGCCCAAGCTGGAAGTTAAGGGCGGCATTGTTGAGGGCGCAGCATATGATGCAAGCGGTATTGCGGAAATCGCAAAAGTTCCTTCAAGGGAAGAATTGCTTTCCAAGCTGCTTGGAAGTATCCAGTCTCCGATTACCAACTTCGCTCGTGTCATGAACCAGCTGGCAGAAAAAGGCGGAGCAGGAGAATGCGAGGCGCCTGCTGCATCTGAGGAAGCAGCACCGGCAGAAGAAGCGCCAGCAGCAGAATAGTTTTTGCCGATTCTGGCAGAAAAGAATGAGACATTAATAAATGAAACATTTAAAAATGGTACATTTAAAAATGGCACATTTAAAAATGGTACATTTAAAACAGAACGAACACTAATAAAATGGAGGAAATGAAAATGGCAAAGTTATCCACACAGGAATTAATCGACGCTATCAAAGAGTTAACAGTATTAGAATTAAATGATCTTGTAAAAGCTTGTGAAGAAGAATTCGGCGTATCTGCAGCAGCAGGCGTTGTAGTTGCAGCAGCAGCAGGTGATGCAGGTGCAGCAGCAGAAGAAAAGACAGAGTTCGACGTAGAACTGACAGAGGTTGGTCCTAACAAGGTTAAGGTCATCAAGGTTGTACGTGAAGCTACAGGTCTTGGTCTGAAGGAAGCTAAGGATCTCGTAGATGCAGCTCCTAAGACATTGAAGGAAGGCGCATCCAAGGAAGAAGCTGAAGATATTAAGGCTAAACTGGAAGCAGAAGGCGCTAAAGTTACATTAAAATAATTAGAACAATTATTCCTTTTGTCATGCAAGCAGGCTGTGCATCTGTATTCTGTAATGCACAGCCTGTTTTTCTAAATCGCTCTAAATGGTTACTTTTCACGGGTGAACCAAAACTTCATAATTCAAAAATTTACCAAAACCAAAAAAGTTTATTGACTCGTTTTCTCATTTGTAGTAGAATGGATAGTGCACTATTGTGGTGTGCTATGCATTTTAGCAATCTTATTGCTTCATCAAATCATAAAGAACGGGGTGAATAGTTAATGGAAAAGAACAGAATACGTCCAATTGCCACAGGCAAGAGCATGCGTATGAGTTATTCACGACAGAAAGAGGTTCTGGAGATGCCGAACCTGATCGAGGTTCAGAAGGATTCCTACAAGTGGTTTCTGGAAGAAGGTCTTAAGGAAGTATTTGATGATATTTCGCCGATAGCGGATTACAGCGGTCATTTAAGTCTTGAATTTGTGGACTTTGAGCTGTGCGAAGACGAGGTGAAGTATTCCATCGAAAAATGCAAGGAGCGGGATGCAACATACGCAGCTCCCCTAAAGGTCAGAGTACGTCTCTATAACAAAGAAAAGGAAGAAATCAGCGAACATGAGATCTTTATGGGTGATCTTCCGCTGATGACAGAGACCGGTACATTTGTAATCAACGGCGCTGAACGTGTTATCGTAAGTCAGCTGGTTCGTTCTCCGGGTATTTATTATGCAATCAGTCATGACAAGATCGGCAAGAGACTATTTTCCTCAACGGTTATTCCTAACCGCGGCGCGTGGCTTGAATATGAAACGGATTCCAACGATATTTTTTATGTGCGCGTTGACAGGACCAGAAAGGTTCCGATCACTGTTCTTATAAGAGCGCTTGGCGTAGGTACGAATGATGAAATCAGGGAGTTATTCGGAGATGAACCTAAGATTGAAGCCAGCTTTTCCAAAGACGTTTCTACGAATTATCAGGAAGGTCTTTTAGAGTTATACAAAAAAATCCGCCCCGGTGAACCGTTAAGCGTTGAAAGTGCAGAAAGCCTTATCAATGCCATGTTTTTTGACCCCAGAAGATATGATTTGGCAAAAGTAGGCAGATATAAATTCAATAAGAAACTTGCATTCAAAAACAGGATCAGGCACCATGTCCTTGCCGAGGACGTAGTGGATACCCTTACAGGTGAAGTGTTGGCAGCAGCAGGAACCAAGGTGAGTGCCGAACTTGCAGACCAGATCCAGAATGCAGCGATTCCTTATGTATACATCCAGACAGAAGAAAAGAATATAAAGATTCTTTCTAACATGATGGTAGATATTACGAGTTTCGTGGAGTGCAATCCGAAGGAATTGGGCATTACGGAACACGTATATTATCCGGTACTGGCACAGATTATTGAGGAGTTTGGCGAGGATGCGCAGCTCCTTGCAGACGCCATCAAAAAGAATGTGCATGAACTGATTCCTAAACATATTACCAAGGAAGATATCCTGGCATCTATCAATTACAATATTCATCTGGAATATGGCATCGGAAACGATGATGATATCGATCATCTTGGCAACAGACGTATCCGTGCGGTGGGCGAACTTCTGCAGAACCAGTACAGGATTGGGCTTTCCAGATTGGAAAGAGTTGTTCGTGAGAGAATGACTACTCATGACGCGGAAGAAATCTCTCCTCAGGTGCTGATCAATATCAAGCCGGTGCAGGCGGCAGTGAAGGAATTCTTTGGTTCCTCTCAGTTGTCCCAGTTCATGGATCAGAATAATCCGCTGGGCGAATTGACGCATAAGAGACGTCTTTCCGCATTGGGACCCGGCGGTCTTTCCAGAGACCGTGCCGGATTCGAGGTACGTGACGTTCATTATTCCCATTATGGAAGAATGTGTCCGATTGAGACCCCTGAAGGTCCTAATATCGGTCTTATCAACTCTCTTGCATCCTATGCAAGAATCAATGAGTATGGCTTTGTGGAAGCGCCTTATCGAAAGATTGATAAAACAGATGCGGCTAATCCGCGGGTAACTGATGAAGTAGTTTATATGACGGCGGACGAAGAGGATAATTACCATGTGGCACAGGCAAATGAGGCGCTGGACGAACAGGGGCATTTCGTGAGAAATACCGTATCTGGTCGTTACAAAGAGGAAACATCGGAATATCCGAAAGCGATGTTCGACTACATGGACGTATCACCTAAGATGGTATTTTCTGTGGCAACAGCGTTGATTCCTTTCCTTGAAAATGATGATGCGAACCGTGCGCTGATGGGATCTAACATGCAGCGTCAGGCGGTACCGCTTCTTACGACCCAGGCGCCCGTTGTGGGAACCGGTATGGAGCCTAAGGCGGCAGTGGACTCTGGTGTCTGTGTGGTTGCCAAAAAGGCAGGTACGATTGATTACGTATCCTCAAAGCTGATTAGAATGAGTTGTGACGATGGCGAAAAAATGGAATTTCGCCTGACGAAATTCTCCCGAAGCAATCAGTCCAACTGTTACAACCAGAAACCTATCGTGTTTAAGGGCGAGCATGTTGAAGCAGGTCAGGTGATTGCAGACGGTCCTTCCACCTCTGAAGGAGAGTTGGCACTGGGTAAGAACCCGCTGATTGGCTTTATGACATGGGAAGGCTACAATTACGAGGATGCCGTTCTTTTGAGTGAAAGATTGGTGCAGGAGGATGTATACACTTCCGTGCACATTGAAGAATATGAGGCTGAGGCAAGAGACACCAAGTTAGGACCGGAAGAGATCACAAGAGATGTTCCGGGTGTCGGTGATGATGCATTAAAGGATCTGGATGAAAGGGGCATTATCAGAATCGGCGCCGAGGTTCGCGCGGGAGATATTCTGGTAGGTAAGGTAACTCCTAAGGGAGAAACAGAACTGACAGCAGAGGAGAGACTCCTTCGTGCCATTTTTGGTGAAAAAGCAAGAGAAGTAAGGGACACTTCCCTAAAGGTGCCTCACGGCGAGTATGGTATCATTGTGGATGCCAAGGTGTTCACAAGGGAAAATGGGGATGAACTTTCTCCCGGTGTAAATCAGGCAGTGCGCATTTATATTGCACAGAAGAGGAAAATCTCTGTGGGTGATAAGATGGCAGGTCGTCATGGAAACAAGGGTGTTGTTTCCCGTGTCCTTCCAGTAGAAGATATGCCGTATCTGCCGAACGGAAGACCTCTTGACATCGTGCTCAATCCGTTGGGTGTGCCTTCCCGTATGAACATTGGACAGGTACTTGAGATTCACTTGTCACTGGCGGCAAAGGCACTTGGATTCAACGTTGCCACACCTGTCTTTGACGGTGCAAACGAAGATGACATTATGGATACATTGGATCTTGCCAATGATTATGTAAACTTAAGCTGGGAAGAGTTTGAGGCAAAGCATAAAGAGGAACTGCTCCCGGAGGTAATGGAGTATTTATATGCGAATCGCGACCACAGAGAACTTTGGAAGGGCGTTCCGATTTCAAGAGATGGTAAGGTAAGGCTGCGTGACGGCAGAACAGGTGAGTACTTTGACAGTCCGGTAACCATTGGACACATGCATTATTTGAAGCTCCACCATCTGGTTGACGATAAGATCCATGCGCGTTCTACTGGTCCTTATTCTCTGGTTACACAGCAGCCTCTGGGCGGTAAAGCACAGTTCGGCGGACAGCGTTTTGGAGAGATGGAAGTGTGGGCATTGGAAGCATATGGTGCATCCTATACCCTTCAGGAAATCTTGACAGTGAAGTCAGACGACGTTGTGGGACGTGTAAAGACATACGAAGCGATTATCAAGGGTGACAATATTCCTGAACCCGGTATTCCTGAGTCCTTTAAGGTGCTGCTCAAAGAACTGCAGTCTCTTGGTCTTGATGTGCGTGTTCTGCGTGACGACAATACAGAAGTGGAAATCATGGAAACCATTGATTACGGTGATACAGATTACCGCTATGAGATTGAGGGAAATGAGAAGAACTACGACTATGAAAAGGATTCTCTTGGCTCCATGGGATATCAGCAGCAGGAATTTGATGAAGACAGCGGCGAGCTTGTGAGCGCTGATGAAGAGGATGATTTAGATGAGGAATTTGATGAGGAAGAGTTTGAAGAAGTACTCTCTTCTGAGTCCTATGAGTGATAAAGCAGCCGGAAGCTGTGCCAAGATGTTGAAAGGAGCATGGATATAGCGATGTCAGAAACAAAGCAAGAAGCATATCAGCCGATGACATTTGATGCCATCAGAATTGGTTTAGCATCACCTGAGAAAATCAGAGAATGGTCGAGAGGTGAGGTTTTAAAGCCGGAGACCATCAATTACAGAACCTTAAAGCCGGAAAAAGATGGTCTGTTCTGTGAGAAGATTTTTGGTCCCAGCAAGGACTGGGAATGTCACTGCGGTAAATATAAGAAAATCAGATATAAAGGCGTTGTCTGTGACCGATGCGGTGTGGAGGTCACAAAAGCAAGCGTCCGCAGAGAGCGTATGGGACATATTGAACTTGCTGCTCCTGTATCCCATATCTGGTATTTTAAAGGGATTCCCAGCCGTATGGGATTGATTTTAGATTTGTCCCCCAGGGTACTTGAAAAGGTATTGTATTTTGCATCTTATATTGTTCTGGATAAGGGAGATACAGATCTGGAATATAAGCAGGTCTTATCTGAAAAAGAATACCAGGATGCGAGGGAAAGCTGGGGAAGCAGATTCCGCGTGGGTATGGGCGCTGAGGCAATCAAGGAATTGCTTCAGGCAATTGATCTTGAGACGGAAGCAGAAGAATTGAAAACGGGTCTTAGAGAATCGACTGGTCAAAAAAGAGCTAGAATCATTAAGAGACTGGAAGTGGTGGAAGCTTTCAGGGAGTCTGGAAATGAGCCTTCATGGATGATTATGGATGCGATCCCGGTCATTCCGCCTGATCTGCGTCCCATGGTACAGCTGGACGGCGGACGTTTTGCAACTTCCGATCTCAATGATTTGTATAGAAGAATCATCAACCGTAATAACCGTTTAAAGAGGCTTCTTGAGCTGGGCGCGCCTGACATCATCGTCCGCAATGAAAAAAGAATGCTTCAGGAAGCGGTAGATGCGCTGATCGACAACGGCAGAAGGGGCAGACCGGTAACAGGACCCGGCAACAGAGCGCTTAAGTCCTTGTCCGACATGCTGAAAGGTAAATCAGGACGTTTCCGTCAGAATCTGCTCGGTAAGCGTGTCGATTACTCGGGACGTTCCGTTATCGTGGTGGGACCGGAACTTAAGATTTACCAGTGCGGTCTTCCCAAGGAAATGGCGATTGAGTTATTTAAACCTTTTGTTATGAAGGAACTGGTGGCAAGAGGAATTTCACAGAATATTAAGAATGCAAAGAAATTGGTAGAAAGACTTGACACCCAGGTATGGGATGTCCTGGAGGAGGTCATCAGAGAGCATCCGGTTATGCTGAACCGTGCGCCTACTCTGCACAGACTTGGTATCCAGGCGTTTGAGCCTATTTTGGTAGAAGGTAAGGCAATTAAGCTGCATCCTCTTGTATGTACTGCTTTCAATGCCGATTTTGACGGTGACCAGATGGCTGTGCATCTGCCGCTTTCCGTGGAAGCGCAGGCAGAATGCCGATTCCTGCTTTTGTCACCTAACAACCTGCTTAAGCCTTCAGATGGCGGACCGGTTGCCGTTCCTTCACAGGATATGGTGCTTGGTATCTATTATCTGACACAGGAAAGACCTGGGGCAGTAGGAGAGGGAAGATTTTTCAAGAGTGTGAATGAAGCGATTCTTGCATATGAAAATGGCGCATGTACCCTTCATTCCAGAATCAAAGTCAGAGTATCCAAAAAGAATGCGGCAGGTGAAGAGGTGTCCGGTATTGTAGAGTCTACTCTTGGACGGTTCCTTTTCAATGAAATTCTACCGCAGGACTTAGGATATGTAGACAGAAGCAATCCTGAAAATTTATTGTTGCCAGAAGTGGATTTCCATGTGGGCAAAAAGCAGTTAAAGCAGATCCTTGAAAAAGTTATCAATACACATGGGGCTTCCGTGACAGCGGAAGTATTGGATTTGATTAAATCCACAGGTTATAAGTATTCGACGAGAGCGGCAATGACCGTTTCCATTTCAGACATGACAGTGCCTGCACAGAAGCAGGAAATGTTGGATGAGGCACAGTCGACGGTAGATAAGATTTCTCAGAACTTCAGGCGTGGTCTGATTACAGAGGAAGAAAGATACCGTGCAGTAGTCGAAACATGGAATGAAACAGATAAGAAGTTGACGGACGTATTGCTTGCAGGTCTGGATAAGTATAACAACATCTTTATGATGGCTGACTCTGGCGCCCGTGGATCCAATCAGCAGATCAAGCAGCTTGCTGGTATGCGTGGATTGATGGCAGATACAACAGGTAGGACCATTGAGCTGCCAATCAAGTCAAACTTCCGTGAAGGTCTGGACGTACTGGAGTACTTTATGTCCGCACACGGTGCGCGTAAGGGTCTGTCCGATACCGCCCTTCGTACCGCCGACTCGGGATATCTTACAAGACGTATGGTTGACGTATCGCAGGAACTGATCATCCGTGAGGTTGACTGTATGGAAGGTAAGGAAGAAATCCCAGGTATGTGGGTATCTGCTTTCATGGATGGCAAGGAGACGATTGAAGGCTTAAAAGATAGAATTACAGGAAGATATTCCTGCGAAGATATTAAGGATAGAGACGGAAATATTATTGTAAAGCACAACCATATGATTACGCCGAGTCGTGCTGCAAAGATCTTAAGCCTGGGCGTGGATGAAAAGGGTGAGCCTATCGAGAAGGTAAAGATCCGTACGATTTTGACCTGCCGCTCCCACATTGGTATTTGTGCAAAATGTTACGGCGCTAATATGGCGACAGGCGAAGCTGTTCAGGTAGGTGAAGCAGTCGGAATTATTGCGGCACAGTCTATAGGCGAGCCTGGTACACAGCTTACCATGCGTACTTTCCATACGGGCGGTGTTGCCGGTGATGATATCACGCAGGGTCTTCCCCGTGTAGAGGAATTGTTTGAGGCAAGAAAGCCCAAAGGACTTGCAATCATTGCCGAATTTGGCGGTGTGGCAGCAATCAAGGATACAAAGAAGAAGCGTGAGATCGTCATTACGAATAACGAAACCGGAGAGTCAAAGGCATATCTGATTCCTTACGGTTCAAGAATAAAAGTGGTAGACGGAGCTGTGCTCGAGGCGGGTGATGAACTGACGGAAGGTAGTGTAAATCCTCACGATCTGTTAAAGATCAAAGGTATCCGCGCCGTTCAGGATTATATGCTCCGGGAAGTGCAGAGAGTATACCGTTTGCAGGGTGTTGATATCAGTGATAAGCATATTGAGGTGATTGTTCGCCAGATGCTGAAAAAAATCAGGATCGAAAACAACGGGGATACAGAATTCCTTCCCGGAACGTTGGTGGATGTGCTTGAATATGAAGATATGAATGAGAGATTAATTGCAGAGGGCAAGGAGCCCGCAGAAGGAAAGCAAGTCATGCTTGGAATCACCAAGGCAGCGCTTGCAACCAATTCGTTCTTGTCAGCAGCATCCTTCCAGGAGACTACCAAGGTGCTGACGGAAGCTGCCATCAAAGGAAAGAGCGATCCGTTGATTGGTCTTAAAGAGAATGTCATTATTGGTAAGTTGATTCCAGCAGGTACTGGAATGAAGCGTTACCGTACCACACGGCTTTCGACTGACAATGACCTTATGGGTACCATTGATCTTGCCATGGAAGACGAGACAGAACTTTCTTTTGCTGAGGGAATTACTGAGGCGTTAGAAACAGCGGGCGAAATTACCGAAGAACTGTCAGAAGAGATGGCTGAAGATGTGTCAGAAGAAGTGATGGAAGAATTGACAGGAGGAGTAACAGAAGAATAAGCGGAACAGTGAAAACGTCTGGCTGAACTGTTACTAGGAAAAATAAGCTGACAGCAAGCCGTCTGCGAGAGCATAATGCTGTTTAGGGGTTAGAATCTCCGTGTATACTATATATAGTAGGCACGGAGATTTTCTTACCTTTATAGGTAAGTGCGTTCTATAAACCAAAATGCTTTTAGGAGGCGCACTTTTATACATAATTTATGTATTCCCGCTTCTATAGATAGAGAAGGAGATCGGCTTATGTGAGGGATTGGTAAAAGTGCTGTAAAAGATATAGTATTTTGGTCTAAAATTTACAAAGAAACATATTGACAAGAAAAATGTGAACATTTATACTGATTTAGTGTGCATAACAATGCCTGCAGATGCAATGTGGTCTGCGGGAGGCACATAACTACAAGACATTCCGCGGAAAGCGGAGCAATTTTACAAACAGGAGGTGAAACAGAATGCCAACATTTAACCAGTTAGTCAGAAAAGGACGTCAGACATCAGTGAAGAAGTCAACGGCTCCCGCTCTTCAGAAAGGATGGAATTCCCTTCACAAGAAAGCAACCGATACTTCTGCTCCTCAGAAGAGAGGTGTTTGTACTGCTGTTAAGACAGCTACTCCTAAGAAGCCTAACTCAGCTCTTAGAAAGATCGCCAGAGTACGTCTTTCCAACGGAATCGAAGTGACAAGCTACATTCCGGGAGAAGGTCACAATCTGCAGGAACACAGCGTTGTTCTGATCAGAGGTGGCAGAGTTAAAGACTTACCAGGTACAAGATACCATATCATCAGAGGTACGCTTGATACTGCGGGAGTTGCAAACAGAAAGCAGGCCCGTTCCAAATATGGCGCTAAGAGACCTAAAGCAGGTAAATAGTTTTTGGAACAGATTGGACCCACAAACGTAAACTAATTTAGTGTTGGAATTCTGTTACGATATAGTAATAAGATTTACCGCACGTACACAAAATGTAAAATTAGAACGAAACACTGTGAGTACCGATGATTTAATGTACGCGTACACTGCCTGTGTCCGCGGGTCACAAATCTGTATAGCAGTATTGTGATTAGTAAATAATTAAGGAGGGAAGAACCGTGCCACGTAAAGGACATATTCAGAAAAGAGATGTATTGGCAGATCCTTTATACAACAACAAAGTGGTTACCAAGCTTATCAATAACATTATGTTAGATGGTAAGAAGGGTGTAGCGCAGAAAATTGTATATGGCGCATTTGCTACCGTAGAAGAAAAATCAGGCAAGCCGGCTCTCGAGGTCTTTGAAGAGGCTATGAACAACATCATGCCTGTTCTGGAAGTAAAAGCAAGACGTATCGGCGGTGCTACTTATCAGGTACCGATCGAAGTAAGACCTGACCGTCGTCAGGCATTAGCGCTTCGCTGGCTCACTATGTTTTCTCGTAAGAGAGGCGAAAAGACCATGAAGGACAGACTTGCAAATGAAATTCTCGATGCTGCAAACAATACAGGTGCAGCTGTAAAGAGAAAAGAAGATATGCACAAAATGGCAGAAGCAAACAAGGCATTTTCACATTACCGCTTCTAATCACTTTTATGATAAGAAAGTGGCATGAGCCTTTGGCAATCTGCCCAGACTAATATAAGGAGGAAAAACCTTTGGCTGGAAGAGAATATCCATTAGATAGAACCAGAAACATTGGTATTATGGCTCATATCGATGCAGGTAAGACGACTCTGACAGAGAGAATCTTATACTACACCGGTGTAAACTATAAGATTGGTGATACTCATGAAGGTACTGCTACCATGGACTGGATGGAACAGGAGCAGGAAAGAGGTATCACGATCACATCAGCCGCTACGACATGCCACTGGACTTTGGAAGAGAACTGCAAGCCTAAGCCGGGTGCGCTGGAGCACCGTATCAATATCATTGATACACCAGGACACGTTGACTTTACAGTTGAAGTAGAACGTTCGCTGCGTGTACTTGACGGCGCTGTCGGTGTGTTCTGTGCAAAAGGTGGTGTTGAACCTCAGTCAGAAAATGTATGGCGTCAGGCTGACACTTATAATGTACCAAGAATGGCTTTCATCAATAAGATGGACATTTTAGGTGCGAATTTCTACGGAGCCGTAGACCAGATCAAAACCAGACTTGGTAAAAATGCAATCGTCCTCCAGCTGCCTATCGGCAAAGAAGACGATTTTAAGGGAATTATTGATTTATTTGAGATGAAGGCTTACATCTATAATGATGACAAGGGAGAGGATATTTCCATTACAGAAATCCCGGAAGACATGGCAGATGAAGCTGAATTATACCGTTCCGAACTCATCGAAAAAATCTGTGAGTTAGATGATGATTTGATGATGATGTATTTGGAAGGTGAAGAACCCACTGTAGAGCAGCTGAAAGCAGCTCTTCGGAAAGCTACATGTGAATGTACTGCTATCCCGGTATGCTGTGGTTCTGCTTACAGAAATAAGGGTGTACAGAAGCTTTTGGATGCAATTCTTGAATATATGCCTGCGCCTACAGATATCCCTGCAATTAAGGGTACTGACTTAGAGGGTAATGAGGTTGAAAGACATTCATCTGATGATGAACCGTTCTCCGCACTGGCATTCAAGATCATGGCAGATCCTTTCGTAGGAAAGCTTGCATTCTTCAGAGTTTACTCTGGTACAATGAACTCCGGTTCTTATGTACTAAATGCAACAAAAGATAAAAAGGAACGTGTAGGACGTATCCTTCAGATGCACGCAAACAAGAGAGCAGAGCTGGATAAAGTTTATTCCGGTGATATCGCAGCGGCAGTTGGATTTAAGTTTACTACTACAGGCGATACCATTTGTGATGATCAGCATCCGGTAATCTTAGAGTCCATGGAATTCCCTGAGCCCGTTATCGAGCTTGCAATCGAGCCTAAGACGAAGGCTGGACAGGGCAAGATGGGCGAAGCGCTTGCAAAGCTTGCAGAAGAAGACCCTACATTCCGTGCTCATACAGATCAGGAGACTGGTCAGACGATCATCGCAGGTATGGGAGAACTCCATTTAGAGATCATTGTAGACAGACTTCTGCGTGAATTCAAGGTAGAGGCAAATGTAGGTGCACCTCAGGTTGCTTACAAAGAGACCTTTACAAAAACAATTGAAGTTGACTCCAAATACGCAAAGCAGTCCGGTGGACGTGGTCAGTACGGACACTGTAAGGTTAAATTCGAGCCAATGGATGCCAATGGAGAAGAACTGTTCAAGTTTGAATCTACAGTTGTGGGCGGTGCAATTCCGAAGGAATACATCCCTGCTGTTGGCGAAGGTATCGAAGAAGCAGCTAAATGCGGTATTCTTGGAGGCTTCCCGGTTCTTGGTGTTCATGCAACTGTATATGACGGTTCTTACCATGAAGTCGACTCTTCTGAAATGGCATTCCACATTGCCGGTTCCATGGCATTCAAGGATGCAATGCAGAAGGCAAGTCCGGTTTTACTTGAGCCCATCATGAAGGTTGAGGTTACAATGCCTGAAGAGTATATGGGTGATGTTATCGGTGACATCAACTCAAGGCGTGGACGTATCGAAGGAATGGATGATATCGGCGGTGGAAAGATGGTAAGAGCGTATGTTCCGCTTTCTGAAATGTTCGGTTATTCCACAGACCTTCGTTCCAAAACACAGGGACGCGGTAACTACTCTATGTTCTTCGAGAAATACGAGCAGGTGCCTAAGAACGTACAAGAAAAAGTCTTGGCAGCAAAGGCAAAGTAAAGGTATTGAAACTTTATCTTGCAGAAAGAGTCTTGGCAGCAAAGGCAAAGTAAAGGTATTGAAACTTTATCTTGCAGAAAGAGTCTTGGCAGCAAAGGCAAAGTA
>JAIDFQ010000005.1:168257-188402 GCA_029054245.1 Lachnospiraceae bacterium
AGTCTTGGCAGCAAAGGCAAAGTAAAGGTATTGAAACTTTATCTTGCAGAAAGAGTCTTGGCAGCAAAGGCAAAGTAAAGGTATTGAAACTTTATCTTGCAGAAAGAGTCTTGGCAGCAAAGACAAAATAAGTGAGAGCAATTAATGCTTGAAAATATTGCTAATTTTTAATATAATCAATGATAGGCGATTATGTTACGAAACAAATTATGTTTATCTCAATTAAAGGAGGACTTTAGAAATGGCTAAAGCTAAATTTGACAGATCCAAAACCCATTGTAATATTGGTACCATTGGTCACGTTGACCATGGTAAAACAACATTAACAGCCGCTATTACAAAGGTACTTGCTGAAAGAGTTGCTGGTAATGAAGCTACTGACTTCGAGAACATCGACAAGGCTCCCGAAGAAAGAGAAAGAGGTATCACAATTTCTACAGCTCACGTTGAGTATTCAACAGACAAGAGACACTATGCACACGTTGACTGCCCTGGACATGCTGACTACGTTAAGAACATGATTACAGGTGCTGCTCAGATGGACGGTGCTATCCTCGTAGTTGCTGCTACTGACGGTGTTATGGCTCAGACAAAGGAGCACATCCTTCTGTCTCGTCAGGTAGGTGTACCTTATATCGTTGTATTCATGAACAAGTGTGATATGGTTGATGATCCTGAGCTGCTTGAATTGGTAGAAATGGAAATCACAGAACAGCTTGAAGAATATGAATTTGAAGGATGCCCGATTATTAAGGGTTCCGCTCTTAAAGCTCTGGAAGATCCTAAGGGCGAATGGGGCGACAAGATCATGGAACTCATGAACACAGTTGATGAGTATATTCCTGATCCTGAGAGAGAGACAGATAAGCCTTTCCTTATGCCTGTAGAAGATGTCTTCACAATCACAGGTCGTGGTACAGTTGCTACTGGTAGAGTAGAGCGTGGTACTCTTCACCTGAATGAAGAAGTTGAAATCGTTGGTATCAAGGAAGAAACACGTAAGACTGTTGTAACTGGTATCGAAATGTTCCGTAAGCTGCTTGACGAAGCTCAGGCTGGTGACAACATTGGTGCACTGCTTCGTGGTGTTCAGAGAACTGAAATCGAAAGAGGACAGGTTCTTTCCAAACCCGGATCAGTTACCTGCCATACAAAGTTTACAGCTCAGGTTTACGTTCTGACCAAAGATGAAGGTGGACGTCATACTCCTTTCTTCAACAACTACAGACCTCAGTTCTATTTCAGAACAACTGACGTAACTGGTGTATGTAACCTTCCTGCAGGTACAGAAATGTGCATGCCTGGTGATAACGTAGAGATGACAATCGAACTGATTCATCCTATCGCTATGGAGCAGGGTCTTACATTCGCTATTCGTGAGGGTGGACGTACAGTAGGTTCTGGACGTGTGGCTACGATTATTGAGTAATCAGTAAAAAGCTAGATTTTATGGGGCTTTCTACTTTTTTGGAAAGTCCCATCTTTCTATCGAAATTATATTGGTTAAGGTAGATGGCTCTAAAATGGCTCTATTTTTTTAAAAAGTCGGATATTTTTCCGCCTATGTATCATAATATAAAGTGGGGAATATTAATAGATTTTTTAGTAATGGATATTTTAGAGATGTGAGTTTGTATAGGAGGAAGATTAAGTGACACGGTTTGTAGGTGCAGAGTATGTGGTTGCCAACTTACTAATTGAAGAAAAAAAGAAAGGGTGCAACTATGTCTCATTTGATAACTTGGGAAAATATGGCATTTATGTTCAGCAGGAATCGCTAATGAAGAACATAGATGTTATTTTTTTAACATCAAGACCACAATTTTTAGAAACAATTTATGATTTTTCGGATTATTTTGAATGTAAAGTAGATGAAAATGGAAATGCAATAGGGATATTACTTAAAAGTTCAAAAGATATTGATGATTTGCAGTACCGTTTTATTTATTATTTGCCTACAGATATATCGGAATTTCTTGTAGAGGCTGTTCAAAGATTTGTAGCCTAACGTGTTTAGATGTAAAAAGGTTTGGTACTAAGCCATTTAGGGTACAGAATTTAGGATAACGTATTCCCCGTAGTGAAACTACGGGGAATACGTTGTAAGATATAATCATTCAAAAAATAATTAAAGGAAATTCATTATATAAATTTGAGAAGGACTGAAAGATGAAACAAATAAAGGATCCTTTATATGGATATATAGAAGTTGATGATAAATATATACCGATTATAGATTCTGCAGAATTTCAAAGATTGAGGAATATACGTCAGACAGGATATGCATCTTTATATCCTAGTGCTTTACATAATCGGTTTGTTCATTCTCTTGGGGTTTTTCATTTGGGCAGAAAAGCTATAAATAACTTTTTCAAAAACATAAAAGATATGTTTCCTGAATTAAAATCATATTGGGAAATATGGAAAGAAACTTTTGTATTAGCTTGTTTACTACATGATGTAGGGCATTCCCCGTTTTCACATACAGGAGAGGAATTTTATAGAGAAAGTACTGATTTTTTAAAATTATTTTCAGAAACAATTAACTCTGAAGAATTGGATAAGGATTTAGGCAGGCAGATGTATGGTAAACCACATGAGGCAATGAGTGCTTATGTAGGTTATAAACTCATAGAAGAGTTAAGAATTCCATTTTCGTTTGATAAGGAATTATTTGTAAGGGCGATAATGGGTGTGACATATGATAAAGATCATGAAAATTCCTTAATATTGAATACGATAATAGGAATGTTGAATGGTCATGTTAATGATGTGGATAAATTGGATTATTTAATTAGAGATTCATATGTAACAGGCTATAGTTCGATGGTAATAGATGTTGATAGACTTTTGACAGGTTATACTATATCATCGTATATTTCTGAAAATAACAAACCATCTATGGTTGCCGCTTACAAAAAAAGTGTTTTAAGTGTTATTGAAAATGTTGCTTATGCGAATGATTTGGAGAGAAGATGGATACAATGTAATCCCACTGTTTTGTATGATTGTAAGCTGATAGAGATTGCGATTAAGCAATATAACAGTTACATGAAAGAAAAGTATGAAAGCTTGAAAGTATATCAAAATGTGTTTAATGTAGTGGCAATTTCCAAAGAAGGATTTCCCAAGAAGGATAATATCAATATTCGTTTACTATCAGATGATGATATAATTGTTTTTTTGAAAAATGAATGTCGTAATGAAGTAGGCAAACAGTATTTTTCTAGAGATGAGAGATATAAACCTTTGTGGAAAAGTGAAGCAGAATTTGTAGAAGTTGTAAAAAAAGAATTAAGTGCAAGGGTTTTACGAGAACTTAGAAGCGAATTGCAGGCTTTCACTGGTGCAAATGGGAAAGATGTTTTCTTTATCAATGAACCGGTCTATAATGATGCATTGAATCAAATAAAAGAAGTAATAGATAAAATTAATAATGATCCAAAGAGAATAGAGGTTGAAAAAAATACATTAAGAATATATCAGGTTTTGCGAAATTTCAGTGCAGAGTATGGGCTGGCTTTTGAATTTGCCGTAATTTGTAGTGGGCATTTTGAAAGTAATTATAAGAAATTAGCTGTAAATGATATTTATGTTGAATTATCAAAAAAACATGTTGTTCCATTAGCTAAAACGTTATCTGTTCAAGCGATAGCTTCTACTGAGGAAGAACTGCAAGGATTGTTCTACATATACACATCAAGGAACAATATTAAAAAAGTAGAAGAAGATAATAAAAGGATAACGGATTTAATGATTAAATATATCGGAGCTCACTGGGATGATGAAATACTTGTATAAAGGGTAAAGCATATGTCTATAGTATATAGGATTTGATGCTATTTGGAATAAAATACTGGTATCTTAAAGCTAGAAAATTTTTATATTAATTTTCTAGCTTTTTTGCCTAGCATGAGTGAGTTCTAATTGGTGAAAGTTCCAGATAGTGTCAAGCTTTTTTTACAAATTTAATTTCTGCCGTTTGGTAGGCGGAAGTCAATTGGCTATGATATTAGTCACTCTGATTTTTCTTAAATTGCCGCTCCAAATGTTCATTTCGGAGTTTCATTCTTGTAGCATTGTCTATATCCTCATACAGTTTCTTTGTCACAGGCAAGGTGGAGTAATCAGCAATTTTCTGTTTTTTCCAAATATCAAACATATCCTTTGGCGTAAAGTAGGATTCAAAACTTTCCCGACTCTCATTCAGTGAAGCAAGGAATTGACACATATCCGCATTATATAAGTGTCCTTTTTCATTTCCATAGAATTTAATATTGGCATACCAACGGTTATCTTCGGTTTCTATGTCATTGAAAAATTTATCGTTGATTTCCAGTTCATAGCGCAATTCTTTTAATTCGTTCAACTCCAAAAGAAAACTGATAATATCGCCCATAGACGATAAAGAAAATTCATTGTCTGAAATGCCAAAAAGCCAATCTAAAGAAACGTGATATTGTTTTGCTATGGCATAGAGTACCTCGTTGGACGGAGATACCGTTCCGTTTTCATAACTGGATAGTGTGGATTGCTTTATACCTAGCTTTTTACAAAATTCACTTTGGTTCAAACCTAGATTTTTACGGAGTTGTTTTATCCGTTCTGCTATCTGAATTGTATTATCCATGCCGTTACCTCTTTTCTTTTTTGCTTTCTTATAGTATAGCACTTTCAATAAATATTGACAACAATAATAAATATGAAAAATACAGATAAAAATTATTGACATAAATGATAGAGGGTGCTAGAATATCATTAACACTAATAAATAGTGAAATAAATGATAAGGAGAGGTTGCATGAACGGACAGAACTACTTATTGACTGCCGGAGAAGTTGCGGAAACATTGGGTGTTTCCAAAGGACACGCTTACAAACTGATAAGAGAATTAAATGAAGAATTACAGAGCAAAGGCTATCTTGTTGTTGCCGGGAAAGTACCAAAGGCATTTTGGGAAACAAAGTTTTATGGTTACAATCAGCCGAACCAAACCGCATGAAAGGGGGATAAGGAATGTCTGCTTCAAGAGATGAAAAGACCGGGAAATGGACTGCTCAATGCTATTACGAAAATTGGAAAGGGGAGAAGAAGCACAAAAAGAAGCGTGGTTTTGCCACGAAAAAAGAAGCGTTGGAATGGGAAAGAGAATTTCTGAAAAGTACATCTGCCAATATGGATATGATGTTAGGCGCATTTGTTGATGTGTATTTCCGGGATAAGGCAGGAGAACTAAAGGAGCGCACGATAAAAAATAAGCGTTACATGATAGAAGCCCATGTATTACCGTATTTTGAGAATAAGCAAATGAACGAAATAAGCCCCGCTGATATTATCCAGTGGCAGAACGCTATCAGAGCAAAAGGGTATTCGCAGACTTATTTGCGTATGGTGCAAAATCAGATTACTGCATTGTTTACTCATGCAAGTAACATTTACAATCTCAACAATAACCCATGTAAAAAGGTTAAGAAAATGGGAAAGTCTGACGCTGACAAGCTGAACTTTTGGACGAAAGACGAATACGATTGTTTCATCAGCGGCATTGACCGGGAAAGCAAATATTATGTGATATTTGAAATCCTTTTTTGGACGGGGTGCAGAGAGGGAGAAATGCTTGCTTTAACAAAAGAAGATGTCGATTTTGAGAACAATCAAATTAGCATTACTAAGACTTATTACAGAACGGAGCGCAGAGATATTATTACAACGCCGAAAACGGAACAGTCTGTTAGAGTGATTGACATTCCGCAGTTTTTAACGAAAGAGATTGAAATGTATGTGAACCGCTGTTATGGATTGCCAGATAATGAAAGAATGTTCCCGATTGTAGCGGAAGCGGTACAGCATAAGTTGAAACGTGCGTGTGCAAAATCGGGCGTAAAGCCGATTAGGGTACATGATTTACGTCATAGCCATGTAGCGTATCTTATCAATCAAGGCGTACAGCCTTTGATTATAAAGGAACGGTTAGGGCATAGGGATATTAAAATCACGCTAAATACTTACGGGCATTTATATCCTAATCAGCAAAAGAAAGTGGCAGATATGCTAAACGCTGCAAGAAATGAAAACGCCCCTGTCGATTGACAAGGACATTTCACTACAAAGGTAGAGCCTGTTGTATTTATATCTCGCAAATATAGTATAACAAAGGCTCTGCTGAAACTCAATCGAATTATTTCAACGGAGGACGCAAATGGAAGAAAAAAGAGAGAAAAATTATCGTTTAATCAACATGGAAGATGTAGAAGCAAGAGAAGTAAACTGGCTGTGGTATCCCTACATTCCTTTTGGAAAGCTGACTATTGTGCAAGGCGATCCGGGAGAGGGAAAGACCACTTTTATTTTGCACCTTGCGGCACTTCTCACAAAAGGCGAAGCACTTCCCTGTGAGGAAACAGCAGAGCGCAGAGAGCCGGTCAACGTAATTTATCAGAACGCAGAGGACAGTTTGGAAGATACCATAAAACCCCGATTGGTAGAAGCAGGAGCAGACTGTAACCGGGTGTTGGTAATTGATGAAAGTATTGATTGTTTAAGCATGACAGATGAAAGGCTTGTCCGGGCAATCAAGGAAACCGGGGCGAAAATGGTTGTGTTAGACCCTATACAAGCCTATTTGGGCGCAGATGTGGATATGCACCGGGCAAACGAAATCAGACCAGTGCTGAAGCAGTTGGGGAACATTGCGGAAGAATATGGGTGTGCGATTATCCTTATTGGTCACATGAATAAGGCAAGCGGAAGTAAATCTACTTACCGGGGATTGGGTTCAATAGATTTTCAAGCTACCGCCCGGAGTGTGTTGGTAGTCGGCAGGATAAAAGACGATACAACTCTGCGTGTGATAGCGCATGATAAGAGCAGTCTTGCGCCGGAGGGAACTTCAATAGCGTTTCGCATGGATAAGGACAACGGTTTTATATGGGAGGGTGTTTATGACATTACGGTTGAGGAATTACTTTCCGGCGAAAGCAGAGGACAGAAAACAAAGGACGCTAAATCATTTCTTGCGGAGATTTTGGCAGAGGGGCAGTTATCATGCAATGAAATTACAGAAGCGGCAAAGGAGAGAGGTATCAAGAAGAAAACGCTGTGGAACGCCAAAAAGGAAATGAACATTGACAGCGTAAAAGTAGGAAATCAATGGTACTGGACTTTATAGCAAAGGAAGATAGCAAGATTGCCTTTTCTAAAGATAGGGTAATCTTGCTGCCTTGATTAGAAGCGTGGCGGCAACAAGGCGGCGAAAAGCCGCACCGTCCGTAAGGACGGTATGCTGTCCAACGGACAGCTTGCCCCCGGCAGGGCGCAAATGCACTTTTGATAGAGCGTAGCCTGTCGAAAGTGCTTTTGCGTTACTTTCTGCGAAAGTAACAAAGGCTATGCGCCGTATCCGGCGCTTATTACCCGATAAGGGAGAAAGGGAAATTTATTGAAGCGGACAATCAGCGTTATGACAGGAAAAGGCTCTGTCAACCACAACAGCAGAAAATTCCATGCAAAGAACACTGACCCGGAGCGGAGTTGCCTGAATGTAGAATACTTCAACGAAAATATCAAAGACGTATACCACGAATTATTTGATGAAGCACTTGCCCGGTACAATGAGAAGCAGAGCAGAAGTGACCGTAGAATTGATGATTACTATGAGAAAATCTGTTCCGGCAAACAGGAGAAGCCATTCCATGAGATTATTTTACAAATCGGGAACAAGGACGATATGGGGGCAAAGACAAAGGACGGACGGCTTGCGGAGATTATGTTACAGCATGGCATTGAGTGGGAGAAAAAGGGAACACATGAGAAGCATTTATCGGTTTTGGATTTTGAAAAGCAGGAACGGCAGAAAGAGGTTGCCGAATTGGAACAGACAATCTCTGGCAGTAAAGAGGAATTATCCGATATTCTTCATCAGCAGATAGCGGCAGGACAGGAAATGGAGCAGATACGGAAAGAGGGCGAAGCAATCCGGCAGGAAGTATCAGAACTTTCCGCTACAAATCTTCTTTTGAAAGAGCAGACGGAAACATTGGCAGAGGATAAAGAAAAGCTGTTATCCGAAAATGGAAAGTTGGAGAAACAGCAGAAAAAGTTACAGCAGGAACTTAACAAAATGGTGCAGTCAAAGGAAGTTATGGAGAGAAATATACACGCCTATGATGAAGATGTAAAATGGCAGTTAGCAGAGCCGGGCGCATTGATGAGCGCAAAAGCATACCGGAATAAAAAGGCTTTACCGCTTGTGGAGAAATTGAAAGAGGTAGTAAAAAATCTGACTGTCAAATGCCTACAGCTTACAGAGCAAAGCAAGAAATTTTCCGCCAAAGTAGACGGGCAACAAATACAGATTAGCCGCTTGACAGATAAGGTCATGGAGCAGAGCGACACCATAGAGCGATTACAGGAAAAAGCGTCTGATTTGGGGCGTTTGGAGTGTCATTTAGGCAGGGAACAGGTACAGTCGATAGTAGAACGGTCAAAGGCGTTAGAACAGGCAGAAAGAGCAAAGAAACGCCCGAAACGTGCCTATGAAATGAGCCGATAGGAAAGGAGATTGATAGGATATGACGGATATGGAGAAGAAAGTCATGGTGCGGTTATGCGCAAAGATTCTGACAGAAACAGAATTATATGATACAGATATGGAAGTACGGAATCTGATTGATTGGATATGTATGTCAGAGCAGATAAAGGAAAACAATAATACAATCCGCAATCTGACCGGGGAATATAAAAAGATTGAGCCGGATTGCCGGGAGGGAGTGCAGGCGCAGTTGGAGCGTATGAAAGAACTCTGCAAAGAGCGCAATAATCTTTATGAGAAACAGAGCGACTTGAAAGGGCAGAAGTGGAAAATAGAGAAATCGTTAGAACGATAATGAATGTGGGGCGCGGCGGTTGCTGCGCCCTATATTTTTGTGGTAAATGAGGAACGGAAGTGATATAATTAAATGAACAAATCGGGATTTGAATAGGAGAAAATAATGGTACAAAAAATGAATTTGAAAGAGAATGTAAATGCGATAGACGAACTATTCTGCTATAAGAGGGTAGGAACATTGAATAATCATATGTTAAATGTACTACAAGCGGAACATAGAACTTTAGATTTTCATATACACGAAAATTCCGATGAACTGTTTTATTGTATTGAAGGCGAATTTGATATTGAGTTTGAGAACGGATTAACACACTTATGCGAGGGTGATTTTATCATAATTCCAAAAGGAACGAAACATCGACCAATATGTAATGAATTAGTCAAATGTCTGTTGATTGAAATTGAGGGAACTCTCAACCAAGAAAATACGGGTGGAACATACACAGCGTAAACAGATATAATAGTTACAAATTAGGAGTTTGTGGAGGTTGCTTATGACAGCTATTATAGGAGCAAGTGTCTTTTCAATAGTAATTATATTATCATTTCTTATAATTTGCGGTTTACCATTAGGGGAGTTGACAATGGGAGGGCAATATAAAGTTTTCCCAAAAAAATTAAGAATTATTTTAGTAACACAACTTATTTTGCAGATATTTTTTGTGGTTATAATTTTGCAAGTGGGTGGATTTATACCATTATTGTTTTCAGAGAACGTAACAAAGATTATCTGTATTGTCATGGCGGTATATCTCTCAGTTAATACGATAATGAATTTTATTTCCAAAAGCAAAAAAGAAAAGTATATAATGACACCACTTTCTGCCATTTCAGCAGTATGTTTTTGGATAACGGGTTGTATGTGATGATATAAATAAGAATTTGTTGTGAGGTAAGGGACATGTTAAAATTAATAGCTTTGGGGTGTGCAATATTAACCCTTTTTATGGGAGTGCTTCATATTATGTTATCAATAGGATTGCCTATCGGAGAATATGTATTAGGCGGAAAAAATAAAATCATTCCAAAGGGGAAGAGATATAATAACGTAATATTTGCGTTTGTTTTTCTGTTTTGGGAGTATTTTATATTGGAAAGGTAGTACCTATTCCCATTCAATTTTCCACCATTATGTCCAAAATAATAATGATTTTATGCTCACTGTTTTTAGCCTATGCAATAATTGGGAATACTTTTTTTACAAAAAGTAAAAAAATAGTAATGATACCAGCTTCTATTATCGGGTTTATATGTAGTTTTTTACGCTTTTGTTGAGCTGGTAAAAGTATGAATCAAGAAGATAGTCCCTGTTTATATGTGAATATAATGTTTAACAATTTTTTCTTGGTGATATAAAAGACATGGTGCAAGCACCATGTAATAAGGGTGGATAAGAAGAAAATCGGTATTTTGCCACTGGCTCTATTTTGGCTCTAAAATTTTTCAGAACAGTAAAAACGTAGGGATAAATTGGATAATATAAAGAAAAACAAGCAGGAAAACGCAGTAAAAACATTCAGATTTCATTTCCGAGAGCTCGTGAGGGTGGTAGGACTGTTGGTTCTGGTAAGGTTGCTACGATTATTGAGTAATCAGTAAGAAGCTAGATTTTATGGGGCTTTCCGAGGAATCGGGAAGCCCTTTTTGAAACTTTGCAACAGTGAAAAAGTTGTAAGTGGTGCCAAAACGGTGCCATAAAATGGATAGCAATGCTTATATTATTCTAATAAAAAGTTATTGCCAGTGGTTATTGGAAAAATAAAATTGATTTCACAACTTCAATAACTTGAATATAGTCATAGGAACTTTTAAGCAAAAAGGCGAAATCTTTGATAATGATTTATAAATTAACACGTGCTTGGAACACTTAACCTATAAAGATACTTAATTTTTGCTATCAGAATTATAGAAAGGAGATTGATGATGTCATTGCGAGAATGTTGTTTTAAGACAATACCAGAAAGTGGACGCAAGTTAGTATGGGAGATTACATACCAGTGCAAATTTGGCTGTGATTATTGTTTTCAGGCTCAGAAAAGAAATATGAGTCAAATTACTGTGCTAAGCGAAAATGATTTGCTTAAAATTTGTGATAAATTGCCTAGATTTAATATAGAAGATGTATTAATTACTGGTGGAGAAATACTTTTTATTGAAGATTCACTTTCGTTAATAACCCATAAATTAGCAACTATGGGATTATCCTTTTCTTTTTCAACCGCTGCTTTGTTTAACGGTATATTTTTAGAGAAGTTAGCGTCATATGCGCCTAGAGCAATAAATATTAGTTTTGATCCTTGTGTCAAATATAAAGAGGATATGCATATCAAAGAGTATGAGGCGGTAAGAAAATTATTGAATATGGTACATGATAAGGGTATCCAAGTTAAGATAACGGGTGTAATTCATAAAGCAAATGTGAAACAATATGCAGAGTATCTTTTAGAAATTAACAAATTACTCGACGAGTTCGATAATCTTTCCTCCGTATATATAACAAATCCTTATGATGTAGGATATTTAAAGCAAGATTTACGTATTGGTAAAGTGGAGCAAACTCAGATAGTTAAAGATACAGAAGCTTGCTCTAATGAACGAATAAAGTTAATTAATTTTCCATTACAAAATAATTGCCTTCAAAAATGTCCAGCGGGAAAGGTCATAAATATTGATCCTTCAGGTAATGTATATCCGTGTCATTTATTGGCTAATATAGCCAATGATGATTACTACAAAATGGGCAATTTGCTGCATGATAAGATAGATATTATCCTTAGTAGAATTAACTCTTTTGTGATGCAACTTGATGATGCCATTGCTGAAATAAAGGACAATTATGAAGAATGCTCATCTTGTAAAAATAAGGCAATTTGTGGTGGAGGGTGTATTGCCGAAGCAATAGCAGCTGGAAATATGGTTGAGTTAAAACTTTTTTGTAAAAAAATACCTTACCCTAGCAAAAACATTCATAAGGTTGCAAATACCTTTTCGCATAATTTGAGTTTGTTTATGAGCAACTATAATGATATTAGTACAGAAGAAGAACAAAAGATTCGAGATTATATTTTTAACAATTTGTCAAGAAAACAGCATGATCTTGCTCATGGATTTGATCATGTACTTGCGGTGGTTGGAATGGCAAGAGAAATTGCTAAGCATGAATCCGCAAATTTAAGAATTGTTACAATAGCTGCATATTTTCATGACTATGCTCCAAGACGAAAGCTATTATTTGAATCACATGCAACTGAGTCCGCAGAGGAAGCAACTAGGTATCTAAGAACAAATGGATATGATGAATATGACATTGAACGGATTTATGAATGTATAGACCGTTGTACATATGGGGCTGCGGATATGGGAATCCTGCCTAATTCTTTGGAGGCAAAATGCGTTCATGATGCAGATTTATTAGATGCGATTGGGGCACGTGGTATTGCACGAGTTTTTGCTTTTGGTGCTGCTCATAAATGTGAAACATTGGGTTTGGTTGAATGGGATATTGATAATCCATCAAAAGAAACAATGAGTCAAGTAGGACCTGATCCATCGCCGATATATCACTTTTTTTCAAAGCTTCTTTGGGTAAAAGATAGAATGACAACACAGATGGGTAAACAAATGGCGGAAGAAAGGCATAAAGTTATGGTTCAATTTTTAAAGGATTACCAAGCTGAAACTGAATTGTGGAGTCATAAGCGGAATGCTCTTGATTGAGTTCCTTAAACAGAAAAAGATTTTTAAGGGATTTAGAGAAGTTCTTTTTTATGAGACTTGATTGAAAAATATGGTGATTATGTTGAAATGATGATTATAATAAAAGTCCAGTGAATTTGGAATCCACTGGGCTTTTTGTCACCAACCTTTTATTTGCTTTACCTGCTCTGCCCGCTCTTTGTCTTTGTGGTACTGTAACTTGAACTGTATTGTTTCCACTACTTCCTTTCTTGCTTCATCGTCTAGCTGATAAAATGAAGTCAACAGGTTATCCACATCGGGCATACTGTTTTTCCCAAACAGGTACATAAGCGGATATAGAGAATTTTTTAAATATGTCTTTACCCTGTTTCCGTCAAGTGCGCCATTCAGTCCATTGGGAAGTGTAGGATATATTTCTTCTTCGGTAATGGCACCGGAAAACGGACTGGTGGCGCATATTTCATTCACATCAATTTCTAATTCGTTTGCCAATCGCAAAGCAAAATCAAATCGGATATTGGAATCCTTTTGTATAATAGAATATAGTGTTGTAGCACTAATTCCCGTAGCCTTTGCAATCTGACGGACATTTGTATTCTTACTATCAAGTATTTCTTTCAGCTTCTTTCCATCGCCCATAGTGACCTCCTATTTTCATATGTTGAATAATTACGAAAAACATAAATCCTATTTATCATCATACCACATATACGAAAAACATAAAAGAGAAAAATAGAAAAAATGTAAATACGAAGTTCGTAAAAATATTTTTACGAAGTGTTGACATTATTTGTATAGGGTGTTAATATAAATATACGAAATTCGTACAAAAACAGAATACAAATAGTGTAATGAATTTCTAAAAGGGGAAAGGAGGACAAACGTGTGGCAAACTACCGTTATATGATGAGTGCGGAAGATATAGCCAAAGAGTTAAATTGTTCAAAATCTCATGCCTACAAAATTGTAAAAGAACTGAACAGGGAACTTGCAGGACAGGGGTATATTACAATGGCAGGACGTATTCCGAGGGTGTTTTGGGCAAAGAAAATGTACGGTTATGAGTTATCAATAAGCTAAGGAGAGGAGCGTGACAGTATGGCTTATAAGGAGAAAGACACGAAAAAGTGGTCGGCGCAATGGTTTGAAACAACGGCAAAGGGAGAGAAGAAAAAGCGGAGAAAGAGAGGATTTGAAACAAAAAGAGAAGCGTTAGAGTATGAGCGGCAAAAGAAATTAAGCAGTAGCCGAAGCATGGATATGAAGTTAAGTGAATTTATGGAGGTCTATTTTGAGGATAAGCAGAATGAATTGAAAGACCGCACCATGAAGAATAAACGGTATATGATGGAGCAACACATTATTCCATACTTTGGCGAACAGATGTTGAGTGAGATTACCGCTTCGCAAATCATACAGTGGCAAAATGAAATGCAGACAAAGGGATTTTCGGAAAGCTATCTACGAATGATACAAAATCAGTTGACCAGTTTGTTTACTCATGCTTCACGCATTTATGATTTGCACACAAATCCATGTAAGAAAGTGAAGCGCATGGGAAATTCTGATTCAAGGAGTTTGGACTTTTGGACAACAGAGGAATATCAGAGATTTATTCAGACGATAGAGCCGGGAACACGATACTATTTAATCTTTGAAATCCTCTTTTGGACGGGCTGTAGGATTGGCGAAATTTTACAGCTTGCAGGTTAAAAGACTTAATGATAAAATTTGAATATAAAATAGAATTAAATAGATAATAAATTGATTAGTGTTAAAATGTTATATCAAATTATAATTTGATTATTTGTGAGGACATATATGGAGAAGAATTTTCAGGCAGGATGGTATTATAATGAGCGTACAGATATGAAGGAGAGGCTTTATCTTAATTGCTATACACCTGTCAATATTGATAAATGGTTTGGCAGAATTCAATTGAATTCAGAAATGAAAATTCTTTTGTTGAAAATTTACCAGAATATTGGAAATCTGGAAGGAATTTGTGAGTTGTTAGATAAAGAAGAATTAAAGAACACAGATGAACTGATTGACAGAAGGAATTTGATGTGTTGTCGGGTGGACGAGCATCAACTGCAAGACTTCACATATTTTTTCGGTTATGCAGGTAATGATGAATTTATATTGGAAGAAAGGCGAAAAATGCAAGCATTTTCTGAGTTGCGGATGCTAAGGAGACAGCATAGGGAAAATTTTTTTATTCATAGGCAGACTATATGGGCCTTAAGAAAAGAGTGGAATCCTACAGCCCCGCATCGGATTAATGGCTGCTTAGACGAGTTGATTCGCATCACATCAGAGTTTAAAAGCGATGTAAAAAAGGGAAGTACTTCATTAAATCCCATTTTATTCAGCGGTCTGCTTTATTACCAGCTTTTAACAATTGCGCCGTATGAAATGGATAATATATTGTATTCATCTTACACTGTGGTGAAATATCTGCAGGAACTGAAGATTTTACCGGAATTATCGCTTCCGCTTTCTAAGCTAATGCACGATAATAAGAATGAATGTGATGACCGTATGGCAGAGGTCAGACAGGCATGCAATATTAATCAGTGGCTTCTTTTCTATTTAGGTGTGCTGGATAAAGTGTTTTGTACAGAGTATAATTTTATAAAAGAGAAGCACCGTTGTCTCAATAAGAGCCTGGATGCGCTGGATAAAGCTAAAAATATACCTAACCACATGAAAGAACGGATGAAACATGGATTAGTTATGATGTATCAGAAGCCGTTTTTTCGGATAGAGGAATTGAGGAATGATTGCGATATTACGCATAGTACGGCAACAAAGATGGTTAATTTATTTATTGCGTTAAAATTGGTAAAGCAGGTGAATGATAAGCAGCGGTATCGTGTATATGAATATATTCCGTTAATGGAATGCATTCAAAGGATATAGTGCTTGCAATTATTCAAATTATGATGCTAGAGGATATAAATCGAGATGTACAACTACAATAATTTAAGTGATTTTGAGTTTGAGATATTGTGCAAGGATATTATGCAGAAAAAGCTGGGTATTAAATTATATACGTTCCAAAAAGGAAGGGACGGAGGAATTGATGTTACGGATGATCCTAAAAATAGAAAAGTTATTATACAAGTCAAGCATTATATCAATAGTAAATATAGCGATTTGCTTGGAACTTTGAAAAAGGAAGTTCAAAAGGTAAAGGAGTTGCATCCTAAGAAATATTATATATGTTGTGCTGTGAAATTAACAGCAAAAAATAAACGGGAAATATATGATATGTTTTCAGATTACATGGAAAGTGCCAATGATATCGTGTCTCTCATAGACATTGATGATTTTTTGGAATGTCCTGAAAATATGGATATTGTACGAAAGCATTATAAATTATGGCTTGAATCAACAGAAATTTTAGGTGAGGTATTTAACCAGAACATTTTTATTGATTGTGAATCGCTTTTATATAATATTGAAGAGGAAAGCCGAAGATTTGTGGAAACTAGTTGCTATAATGAATGTTTGGATATTCTTGAAAAAGAAAGGATGCTGCTTCTGTTAGGAATGCCCGGCACGGGAAAGACCGTGACTACCAAGATGCTTGCCATATATTATGCTTCAAAGGGGTATAGAATCCGTTACACAACGAATGGGGATATAAGTGATATCAAAAATGCGATTTCAACGCAAAAGGATTTGCTAGAAATCATATTGTTGGACGATTGCTTGGGGCAGCATTATTTTAGAATGAAAGAAACTCAGGGGAATGAACTTTTAAGTTTGGTTAAATATGTTGCATGTCATAAGAATAAGAAATTGATTATGAACTCTCGTGTGACAATCTTTCAGCAGGCAAAGGAACATGTTATTGAATTTAAGCAATTTGCGGAAGATGAAAGATTTAAAATCAAAATATTGGACATGGGACAGTTATCTCTTTCAGATAAAGGGAGGATTTTTCACAACCATATTTATTTCAAAGGTTTGCCAGCGGCTTATTATCAGGATATATTAAAGGATTTTCATTACAGGGAAGTTGTCAAACACAATAATTATACGCCGCGTATAATGGAATTCGTTACACGGGAATATAATTTTAAAAACGTCCCCGGCGACCATTATTATGAATATGTACTCCAGTGTCTGGATAACCCGACAGAAATATGGCAGGATGAGTTTTCGGAAAAACTGCAGCAGGAAGACAGGGTTTTCCTGACAACTTTATATTCACTGACGGATACCAGTATAGATGAAAATATACTTAAGCGGGCATTCAATTACAGATTAAGCCAAAACACTCTTGTGGATACAAGCAGGAATGTATGGGAGGAGGTTCTTAAACGGTTAGAGGGTGCATTCATACAGATTATAGAAAAAAACCGGAAAAAAGAAATCGGGGTAATGAATCCATCTGTGAATGATTTTTTGAGAGAATACCTACAGAAAAATGATATAGAAAGAGAAAATATCCGGAAAAATATCACGGAATATGAGCAGATAAAACGTGGATTTTCTGAAAGCATGGAAGACATAGTTCAAGCAGGGAAAGCAAATTTATACAATTATGCCAACCAGAATGAAGAAATGTACGTTATATTGACTTATGTGTGCAGGCGTGAAGTGTTTCATGACAATTACAAATATGTAGTTGAAAGATTTATCCAAACATTGCCATATGGTTTCTTTGAAGGAATGATGGGAAGGTGCGAGATACTTATCAGATTGCTTTTGGATAAATTTGATGCATTTTATCATACATATGATTGCCTGGACGATAGTTCATTAATGGAGTTTTTCTGGAATTTAAATTTAGAGGAGTTTCAAACCTTTATTGAATTAGCGGAGAAATATGATATTGATTTCTTCTATACAAAATATAGGGGTGTGTTTGCTGAAACGTTAGAGGAGGCAATTTTTGCATATATGGAAGATGTGGAAGCGGATGATTATTATGGAGATTATGATGTAGGTGACCTTTTAAAACAAAACATGAGATATAATGGTTATTATGAGGAATTAGATAAAAAATCTGTTGTGAATACTGTATGTGAATGGATAAAAGAGGATGTGGAAAAGGAAGTTTCTGAAATGATTAAAAATCTTCCGCAAGATATTTTAGATAAAATCAAAATTTCAAAATGTAATGTAAAGGTAGAAAAATCAGATGTTGAGGAGTATATAGAAAGTTATTTGGAGCCATCAGTACCTGAATATGACTATCATGAAAGGGATTATAATTATGGGATTATCGGGGAGATGGACGTACTGGATTGTATATTTAAATAGGCATTACAAGTTTGTTTCGACAGGGATTTAATTTGCTGTATAGAAAATTTTATTAATTCGGTAATTACTAATTACCGAATTGGAAAAGGAGATGTTTGGAATGCAGAATATGAAAAGCGGTGATAAATTTTTTAGTCAGGTTATGCAGTTGTTCCGGGATGCAAAATGTAAAATGAGCATGTCGGTAAACATGGCTATGGTTTATTCTTATTATGAAGCCGGGCGGATGATTATAGATGAAGAACAAAATGGCAGTGAGCGTGCTGCGTATGGGAAATATATTCTTCAGGAATTATCCAGACGACTGACAGAAGAATTTGGCAGGGGATTTTCCTATGAAAATTTAAAACTTATGCGCCGCTTTTACATGATATATTCAAAAGATGCGATTTCAGATGCAGCCTTTTCAAATTCGGAGCAGCTGCCAATGACTGTTGAGGGCAGGCGGTTTTACTTAAGCTGGTCGCATTACCTTATTCTGATGCGGATAAACAATATAGAAGAACGTCATTTTTATGAAATAGAAGCATACCGGAATGGATGGAGTAAGGATGAACTTGCGCGGCAATATGGAAGTTCTCTATATGAAAGGCTTGCATTAAGTAGAGAAAAGGATGAGGTAATGCGACTAGCTTTGGAAGGACAGCAAATTGAAAAGCCGGATGATATTTTTAAAGATCCTTATGTCCTGGAATTTACCGGATTGCCGGAAGAATCTGTTTATTCAGAAACCGATCTGGAAAAGCGCCTGATAGACAATCTGCAGATGTTTTTGTTGGAATTGGGGAGGGGTTTTACTTTTGTGGGACGTCAGGTGCGGTTTACATTTGAAGAAGAGCATTATAGAGTGGATCTGGTATTTTTTAACCGTCTGTTAAGATGTTTTGTCTTATTTGATTTAAAGGTTGGTCAGCTGAAGCATCAGGATATTGGGCAAATGCAGATGTATGTAAACTATTACGACAGGAAAGTAAAGCTTGAGGATGAAAACCCAACAATAGGAATCATTATTTGCAAGGATAAGAAGGATGCGGTGGTAGAAATGACTTTGCCAAAAGACAATAATCAGATATTTGCGAGCAAATATCAAACGGTACTTCCAAGCAAGGAAGAGCTGCGGCAGTTAATGAATGAGAAAGAATAGATTGATGATATGGAAAAAAGAGTATTATCGAAAGGCACCATAGAAGCTGATCCTGTGGTGTCTTTTTCGTTGATCATTTTTTTAGATTTTGCTTGACAAAAGCAGAATTATTAGCTTTGACAAAGGGCGATATAAGTTTTGAAAATAACCAAATCAGCATAACCAAAACGTATTATCGCACTGGTAGGCAGGACGTTATTACAGAACCGAAAACAAAGCAGTCGGTAAGGATTATTGAAATTCCAGAGTTTTTGAAAAAGGAAATAAAGGATTTTGTTGACGGTCATTACGGTATGCCGGACGATGAAAGACTTTTTCCAATCGTGCAGGAAGCAGTACAACATAAGATGAAACGCCAAATAGCAAAAGTCGGAGTAAAGAATATCCGGGTATATGACCTTAGACATTCTCATGTAGCTTACTTAATTAATAAGGGTATAGAACCGCTTTTGATAAAAGAGAGAGTAGGGCATAAGGACATTCGCATTACATTAAATACTTACGGACACTTATATCCTAATCAGCAACGGAGAGTGGCGGATTTACTTGATAACGAAAAAGGAAATAGCCCCGACAGCGGCAACTGTTAGGGCTGTGATAACTGGAAAACCTCTGTTATTAATCTCACAATACCAGTATAGCAGAGGTTTCTTCCAGTGACAACGATTTTTCAGAAATGGAGGGTTTATGGAAGAAACAAAAACAGAATTGCAGTTGATTAAATTGTCGGAGATACAGTCGCAGGAAGTTTCCTGGCTGTGGTTTCCGTTTATCCCTTATGGCAAGCTGACTATTGTTCAAGGCGATCCGGGAGATGGAAAGACAACATTTATTCTGAATATAGCGGCGAAGCTGTCTAAGGGAGAAAGTTTAGACGAAGGAATGAATTTTACAGAGCCTTTGAATGTAATCTATCAGAGTGCAGAGGACGGTCTTGCCGATACGGTAAAGCCCCGGTTAGAACAGGCAAAGGCAGACTGTGAGAAAATTTCGGTCATTGATGAAAAGATAAAATCGCTTTCCATGATAGATGAACGCTTGGAAGAAGCTGTTATAAAGTAACCGCCAAATAATACCGCGGTCCAATATAAAATTACCCCAACCCTTTGCGAGTTGGAGTAATTCACTATAATTC
>JAIDFQ010000050.1 GCA_029054245.1 Lachnospiraceae bacterium
GAATTATAGTGAATTACTCCAACTCGCAAAGGGTTGGGGTAATTTTATATTGGACCGCGGTATTATTTGGCGGTTACCATGGAACTGAACGAAATGGAAAAACGGATGTTGTACCAGACAGAAGGAAGTGAAAGGTATGCCATCTTGCATGAGCTGGTTATGGCTTCAAGGTATGCGCAGAACTCGGACAGGAGGAAAGCGGCAGACCGCCTTATAAAAAAGCTGAATGCTCTGACAGATGACAGGTGTATGGAGATTGTGCGTGACATCCGGAGAAATTACCGGCTGCCTAAGGGTGAGAGGACTGTTGGCGAAATGCTGGCAGAGGCAAGGCAGAGATCCGGCGCTGAACAGTTAAAAGGGCATGACATACTGGCACTGGAACGGTTTGAACCGGAAGTGCGCCACATGATCATCTTTGAAGTGCTTTCAGGCGATTCTTTTGCAGGCAGTAAAGGCGACCGGATGCATCAGTTCTTGACGGATGCTGGGTATCAGAAATTTCAGGACCGGCAGGAGCAGGGGGAGATTAGGATAGAAGATCATGCGAAGGTTACACCGGGCGGACATCTGTGCTATGACCACAGCAGGGACAAAGATTTTACCCGGTAGTATGGATATTTGGAAAGGTGAGTTTTGATATGGCTGTATTCCGGGTAGAGAAAACAAAAGATTTGACTGTCATGTGCAATCACCATTTACGCAACGTGAAATTATCTTTAAAGGCAAAAGTATGCTGGAATGAATTCCTAGAAACCTGATAAAAAGTGCATTTGCACTGGCATTTGCGCGTCCTCTAAAGGTGTTGGCAACACTTGGCAACAGTTTTTTTGTAGGTGTGGGAGAGGTTAAGTTTTTAATTTGTTGAGGATAAAAAAACTGAATATGGAATAGCGTACCGGAGTGGATGAAGTGAATAGGAATAGCAATTCTTTGGTGGTATGTGATGGGATATCCCATGTGCTGGTGGTAGTGCATGGGGTATCTTTATGAAATGAATTTTTTTGTATAAATGAAGAATAAAAATATAAATGAAGATAATTTTGTATAAAATAGAATGATTAGGTTGAATTTATCCTAAAATGTAGTATATACTATATTACAGATAAAAAGAAGGGAAGTGTGTGTTATGCATATTGATTTAAAGAATCTGGTGTCTATTTCGGAAGCAAACCAAAATTTTTCAAAGGTTGCGAGGATGGTGGATGAGAATGGGGCAGCTGTGATACTAAAAAACAATTCACCCCGATATGTTTTGATCGACTATAGCAAGCTGCAGGAAGATACGGACGCGGATAATGAAGCATTGGAAGCTGTTGCAACCCGCATATTGCAAAAGCATAAGAAAGCGTTTGAGGAATTGGCAAAATGATTTTTTTGAACAAGGAACAGATCAAATACCTCCACAGCAAGATGATACAGGAAACTGGAGGAAGTAATGGGATACGTGATGAAGGTCTACTGGATTCTGCACTGTCAGCACCTTTTCAATCTTTTGGAGGGATGGAGCTTTATCCGTCCATGATTGGGAAGGGAGCGAGACTGTGTTATGGTCTGATAAAAAATCATGCCTTTTTTGACGGGAATAAACGCATCGGTATTTATGCTATGTTGGTATTTTTAGAATTGAACGGAATGGAAATAGAGTGTAGCGAAGAAGAATTGATTGCGTTAGGTTTGGGGATTGCATCTGGTGAAATTGAAGAAAAGGATGTTGGTATTTGGATTGTAACGCATAATAGGGGAGAATGAGTTGGCGAATACTGGTGAAAAGGGGTTACAACTTGTAACCTGATTTGTTGCCATATGATTATTCTATTTCAATAAGGGATGAAATTGATGAGTGGGTTTAGAGAGTTTTTAAATGAGCAATTGCAGGATGATGAGTTTAGAAAGCAGTGGGAAATGATTCAGCTGGAAATGGATTTGATTCGTGCAGTTCCAGATACAAGTTTATTACAGGATTTTGACACAAAGGAATGAGTATAACTTGTGTGTGCCGGTTTTGTATATTTGGTTGAAAAGCTGGTTAGTGCTGGTGTGAAGCATTTTGTATGCAATAATCAAAGGAGATGGTTTTGATCATATGCTATGATGTAGAGGGTGTTTCGATAAGAGGGATTTGTGGATAAATGAAAAAATGGAGGTAAATCGCATGGAAGCAGCAGTTAAGAAAATTTATGCGGAAACCTTGGAACAACAGCAGATAGAGGTAAGACAGGGTGTAATGGATGGGCTAAGGCAGGCGAGGGAAGGAAAGGCGAAAGATTTCAACGCAGTTTGTGATAGATTGGAGGAAAAGTACACGAATGCAAAAATATAAAATTGAGAAGTCAGAAATGCCTATTATTGATGAGGTCATCTTATGGCTTTTAAGAAATGCGAGGTGAAACAGAATATTTAGCAGTTAGGAAGCAATTATTTTATTGCGTGATAAGGACTATTCAAGTGTATGTGCTTGGGTAGTCCTTATCTTTTTGCAGAATTTTAGGAGGAAGGGAACGTATGGAACTGAATGAAATGGAAAAACGGCTATTGTACCAGACGGAAGGAAGTGAGTGGTATGCCGTCCTGCATGAGCTGGCTATGGCTTCAAGGTATGCAAAAGACCCGGACAGGCGAAAAGCGGCGGACAGCCTTATTAAAAAGCTGAACTTCCTGACGGATGGTGAATGCATGGAGATTGTATACGATATCAGGAAAAACTACAGGCTGCCCAAAGGAAGCAGGACTGTCGGCGAGATGCTTGCGGAGGCAAGGCAGAGGTCCGGCGCTGAACAGTTAAAAGGGCATGACATCATGGCGCTGGAACGGTTTGACCCGGAAGTGTGCTACATGGTCATCTTTGAAGTGCTTTCAGGTGATTCCTTTGCAGGCAGTAAAGGTGACAGGGTGCGTCTGTTCCTGACGGATACAGGGTATCAGAAATTTAAGGAACGGCAGGAGCAGGGGGAGATCAGGATAGAGAACCATGCAAAGGTTACACCGGAAGGGCATCTATATTATGACCATAGCAGGGATATGGACTGTACCCGGTAGCGTGGATATATGGAAAGGGGGATTTTGATATGGCTGTATTCAGGGTAGAGAAGACAAAAGATTTCACTGTCATGTGCAACCACCATTTACGCAACGTGAAACTGTCGCTAAAGGCAAAGGGGCTTTTATCCCTCATGCTTTCGCTTCCGGAGGATTGGGATTATACAACAAAAGGGCTTGCCTGTATCTGTAGGGATGGGGTAGATTCCATTGGCAGTACGTTAAAGGAATTAGAGCAGCATGGGTATCTCACAAGGAAGCGCATCCGTTTTGAAAATGGGCGGCTGGGGGATATCGAATATACGATACATGAGAAGCCTGCAAGACAGGAAACGGGAGAAGATCCACCTAAACGGGAAAATCCAGAACAGGTAAAGCCAATACAGGCAAAACCCGGACAGGGGAAACCTGAACAGGGAAAACCCGCACAATTGAATACTGATTCATCAAACACAGACAGATTAAATACACATCAATCAATCTATCCGGCAGGATGCCGGGATGGGATGGATCAGATGGAACTGGCAGAAGCATACCGGGAGATCATTCATGAGAATATTGAGTACAGTATTTTAACGGAACGGTATGGGGAACAGCGGATGGATGAAACGGTGGAGCTGATGCTGGAAGTAGTCCTGTCAAAACGCCCTTACATCCGCATTGCAGGAGACGATTTCCCAAGGGAGGTGGTGAGGAGCCGGTTTTTGAAGATCAATTCCAGCCACCTTGAGTATGTCTTTGGCTGTATCGACAGGAACACCACAAAGGTAGGGAATATCAAGGCATACCTGCTGACAGCACTGTATAACGCCCCGGCGACAATGGACAGCTATTACCGGGCAGAAGTGAACCATGACCTGCATGGCACATAAGCGCAGGAAAGATATTTTACTAAAAATCTGAAAAGGAGAAGAACATGGAACAGATTTACAGGATTGGCATAGACCATGGGTATGGGAACATCAAGACGGCACACCACATTTTCCAGTCGGGAGTGGTGCAGAAGGGGAGCATCACAGAATTATCCGGCATGGTGGTTGAGTTTGAAGGGAAATTTTACGAGATCGGCTCCACCCATAAGGAGTACCAGATGGACAAGGTATGGGATGAAGATTATTACGTGCTTACCCTTGCGGCACTGGCGAAGGAACTGCAGGGCAGGGGAATCTGTAATGCGTCTGTCATCCTTGCGGCAGGGCTCCCCATCAAGTGGCTGGAAGAGCAGGCAGGGGCATTCCGGAAGTACCTGATGCAGAAGAAGGAAGTGGTTTTTAAATGCAATGGCACACGCTACCATGTGAAGATTGAGGACGTGGAAATCTATGCACAGGGGTTTGCTGCCATTGCAGAGAATTTAAGGGATTATCAGGGATTCAATATCGTGGCGGATATCGGGAACGGGACCATGAACGTTATCTTTGTGGTGGACGGCATCCCCGATTCCACCCGCTACTATACGGAGCGTTTCGGCGTAGACTGCTGTGTGATAGAAATGCGGAGCGAACTGACAAACAAGGTGCATTCGGTGGTGGATGACCTTATCATGAAAAAGGTTTTAAAGGATGGAACCGCAGAGATTGGCGAGAAATACCTGAAAGCAATCGGTGAATGCGCTACGGAATATACCGGAAAGATCATGCGGAAGTTACGGGAGTATGGCTACAATGAAGAACTGGCAAAGCTCCATTTCCTTGGGGGCGGAGCCATGCTGATGAAGCACTTTGGGAAGCTGGATAAAAACAGGGTGCGCTTCATTGAGGACATCAACGCCAATGCCAAAGGCTATGAATACCTCTCCCACCAGCGCCGGATCAGGAAGCTCCGGCAGAAGTAGGGGAGGGAAAAACAGATGAGCGATAAGAGAGGGATAATCAAAAACATCAAGCCGGTATTCTGCCGGTTTGATATGGATGATGAGCCGGAGCGGAGGGCGTGGCAGATCATCCAGCAGCTTAGCAAGGGGAACGGGGAAGGGAAGAACCGGAGCTATAACAGCATCATTTCAGAGGCAGTGGTGGGGTATTACGATAAAGTTACTATGAGCCACGAGGAACTATTGGAAAGGCTGGAAGAAATCATACATAAGGAAGTGGCAGCGATCCCCGGCGTTCCTTTGCAGATACCATACCCCTATCCGGCAGCCCAGCCCCAGCAGACGGGGCAGCAGGAACAGACATCCCCCAAAACCGAAGAACTGAATGAGGCCGCCCTGGACTTTATGGATGGCTTCATGGGAATGTAGCAGGGTGCTTTATGCATCCTGTTTTTTCAGGCAACTCAAAGGGCAGGCAGGTCATGCGTAAAAACAAAATACAGAAATGTATTTGCAGTTTATTTGTAAGGGAGAAATCATTGAAGGAATACAGGATCAAAGATGTGGACATACACGAATTCCTGCATTTTATCATGGAAGATGGCGGAAAGCTCCCGGCAGATTTTGATATGTTACAAAAGAGCGGAAACTATCTCATCCATGTGGATGGGGAAAAGGCATTCTGCTTAAATGAGCGGGAAATTTATCTGAAGGACAGCATGGAAAACCTGATGGCAAGGTCATTGCCATATTTCTCAGATATGAGAGTTTCCCTTTCTGTACATATAAAAGATAAAGAAGGAAAAGCAGATATAGTGGTTCTGGATAACCGCAGGCTTTCCAAAGAGATCACGAGGAAACAGGCAAAAGGGAAATCCCTTACCATCCGCTACAGGAGCGGAAAAACCAGGAACACCCGCCTTTCCACAGAACAGTATATCAGAGGGCCGTTCGGGGAGAAGGTTAGCTGTATCTGCTATGCCTACCTTGCGGATGCACTGATACGGATGCGGCAGGATATGTTTTCCGGCAGGGGAGACTTTTTACCCTTTGTCTACCAGGCAGAAAATGAACGCTCCCTGTCAGCAACGGTACGGGAAATCCATACCATGCGGGAGAAAACCTTTGAAGCGGCATCCATGGAGCAGTTCCGCAGGGAGTGGGAAGAAATGCAGTCCTTGCGGATAATGGACCAGTACAATTACCAGAGGGGCAGGCCGGACAGCGAAAGGATCAAGTCCTTCCAACAGGAGATAAAACAGGCAGGGTATCAACAAGTGACGGAACAGATGGCGGCGCAGGCGGCTTCCTTCAACCTCCCGGTTTTTTCCCTGACAAAAAGAGGAACCATTGCCCATGTCAGGGATATCAATGCACTGGATAAGAAAGCGCCTGTCTTTATGAAGAAGGACTGGCTTGTGATGCTGGATATCCTTGCCAATAAGAAAGAGATCCCATGTTCCCGGAATACACTGGTATGCCTTAAGAATGCGGCAAGGGATGCATACGATAAGGCAGAGGAAACTGACAAGCCGAAACTGGCAGGCATAGCGGCAAAAATAAGCTGTTTCCTTGAAGCGGTAGATAAAAAGGGGCTATCCGGTATTTTACGGGATGACAGTATTCTTTTCAGTGAAAACCCAGAGCTGCCGCCTTTCCTTTCCAATACAGAAAAAGAGAGGTTCCGCCATATCTATGAGGCAGGGGCAAAGGAACAGATGGCAGTGGCAGAAAGAGCCGCCTATTACCCAGGGCGAGAAAGATAGCTGTTGTGGGGAAGTGCGGCACAGCCGACACCCCCGTATACTTTGCCTTGTCGACCCTCTTATTGGGGAGGGCAGCCGCTGTCAAGGATTTTCGGCTAGGACTAAAATACTTGACAGCGGATGTTCTCCCCGATACAATGCAGGCGGCAAAGTATGCGGGAGAAAAGCCGAAAAAGTGGAACCGCCACCCATAACCCCGGATGATTTCAAAAACCAGCGGTTTGATATCCGGTCATTTTCAAGCGATTTCAAAAAATGAGGAATCGATATCAAGGCATTTTCGGGCGATTTCAAAAGCCGGAGATTTGATATCCGGTCATTTTCAGTCGATTTCAAAAAGCAGGGAATTGATATCAAGGCATTTTGAGGCGATTTCAAAAACCGATAGTTTGATATCCGCCTGTTTTCAGGCGATTTCATTTCCAGCGGTTTTGATTTCACCTTCCCGGTTTCTTATATCAAAA
>JAIDFQ010000051.1 GCA_029054245.1 Lachnospiraceae bacterium
CGACAGCAAATTTCTACATATCTGATTCATATCAGGAAAGATTTTCCCCCATAGACACAAGATTTTTTACAGCCTCTCAAGGAGATCATGTAATATGGCTGCCGTCATCATTTCTTCTAAATGATTTTCAATTTTCAATTGTTAATGGGCATTACTATAAAAACATTCATTTTCCAAAGCATGAGGAAACGATTGCAAAGTCAATAGTTGATTATATTATAAACAGTGTGCGGACATATTCTAACATTATTTTCTCAAGCAATTACACATATGTGGTTCCGGAAGAGAAGTTTAATGGAGGCGATTTGCAAAGTGATATTGATGTGGCTTTGTATGATGAGCTGAATAATATCATGCTTATCATAGAGTGCAAGTGGAAAGAAAATGTATATACTTATAGCGATGATTATGTAAAGATAGAAAGAGCGGTGAATGAAGTATATAAAAAACAACTTTATAAGCATAAATATTTTTTGGAGTTAGATAAGCAGAATTGCGGAAAGATATTTGACGGCAAAATTGATTTTGCGGGTGGGATTGAAAAAGTGGAGATTTTTTATTTGTTTGTTGATAAAAGAATACAATTCCATAATCGTGAGAAGAATTTGCACGTGATTCCGACGTTCATGCTTTCATATTTGTTTAAAAAGTATAGTGAGGATGAAGCCCTAAATTTGAAAAAGGTAATTGATGACATTAAGGAAAAGGATACAAGGGTCTCTTATCATAGAAAACGATTAGTAAAAAGTATGCAAGTTGAAGGCAAGATATTTGTATAATGGCACTGGTATTACAATTTTTAAAAGATTTCCTCCAAGTACTATTTGGAATTAGCATTATTTCCGAAGAGGGAGAAGATTATTGGAGACAATAGAAGAATACATACATGAAAAAAGATTATAGCTGTCATGAGAGAATATACAATCACCACAAGAGGAGGCTTCAAAATACAGCAGGCAGCAACAGGTTATCCCTTGTACTTTAGGGAGCAGGTATTTCATTACTTTCATCATATCTTAAGAGGGGGATGGCTAAGAAGAGTATTTCCCAAACGATTCCATACAAAAGGAACTTCAGGTAATACCATCAATGCAGGCAGATATGGTATAACTATTAGGGATGATTTTACATATGCAATTGGCGGTTGCTTTTAAAATAGGATGGAAGCTTCCGATACGTGGATGTGAGCAACAGGAATAAATCTTTGCTCATGGGAGAAGCTTTTCATTAGTAAGAACCGCAGTGGAAATATGAATTTCATACCTATAAAGGGTAAGGGCAGTCCGCTAGTTTAAAGGGGAAGAACGGAGCTGGCTGCTCATACCTACAGTAGGCTGAAAATATATTTTTTAGTTCTCAGTCAATGTCAGGGATGGAATGGAAAATATGAAAAAGTATATGCATAAAGGCAGAATGGCATGATGGTCATTCTGCCTCTATGCGTTTAAAATATAGAAGAAGAGAAGGAGAAATAGAAACTGACGTGATTTGATTCTAAATAAATTTACAATAAATATACTGATGGTTAATGTATCTTCCATATGGTTTCTGTATATAGAAGCGTTCGTAGGATAAACTAGTTGTATGTTACAGCAACTGTTAGAGGTGATTCTATGGATATGTCAAGCATTGGTAAAAATATCAGGAAGAAGCGGCTGTCAAAGTCTTGGAAGCAGGAGATTCTGGCAAGCAAAGTAGAAGTAACTGCCGCTTATATCGGTATGATAGAGAGGGCAGAAAAGATCCCTAAGTTGGAAACCCTTGTACGGATCATCAATGTGCTGGGAGCCACTGCAGATGAAATCCTGGAGGGCGTCATAAACAGAGGGTATGAGGTCAGGATGTCAGAATACATGGAAAAGATCGGCAGACTGCCTAAGGAGGAACAGAACAGGATTTTTGATATACTTGACGTTATGCTGGAACATAGGGGCAGGAATCAGCTTTAAAATACAATTGGAAACAGAAGATAAATGTACACGGGGATGAAATATGTACAAAATAGCAATATGTGAAGACGATAGGAATTATATCGCCTTTTTGAAGAAGATGCTTTTGAAGATTGAAGGCATGAATGAGAGCACCGTATCATTTTATGATTTCTTTTCCGGTGAGGAACTCCTTTTTTATGCATCACTTGATTTTGATCTGGTCATACTGGATATCCAGATGGGAGATTTGAATGGTTATGAAACAGCAAGGAAGTTACGGGAAATTGACAGAAATATGCTCCTTGTATTCTGTACAGGAAAAGTGGAACCTGCGGCAGAACATTTTAAGGTGACACCGTACCGTTATCTTTTAAAAAGATATTCGGATGATGAAATGTTAAAAGAGATGGCTGAGATAGTGGGTAAGATGAAGGAACAAAAAAGCTATCCCTATATCATGTGTAAGTACAGCGTAGGAAGAGACCGGATTAGAGTATATCCAGAATCCGTTTTATATATTGCAATCAGGTATGGGAACAGTGAAGTATTTGCCTGCGGAAAGCTGAAGGAGCATTTTCCTAATGAGATACTACGAACCGGAATGAGTTTGAATGCCGTTTATGAGATATTTAACGAGAGCTGCGGATTTATAAGGGCGCACAACAGTTATATCATCAACATGGCATATATCGTAGAAACTGGCGCCCAAAGTGTGAAATTGACAGACGGAACGACGCTGACGATTGCTAGGTCACGTTCCAGGGAGTTTCAGAGAGCGTTTGCCGGATTCATGGCGGCAAAATATAAGAGGTAAGAGAAGTTGGGTGAAATATATAGGCTGGTGCAGGTCTTCGTCTGCATTTTTGAAGTTTATCTGATGTTTGATTTCT